>CAWFNG010000010.1:0-658355 GCA_963817135.1 uncultured Alphaproteobacteria bacterium
ATCCTCAGCTGCAAGCGGTTTGCCGCGTTTCTGAAGCGATCCCCCGAGACGGCTACATGCGAGGACATCCGCGGCTTCCAGCTGCACCTGGCTGACACGGGCATGAGCATCTGTAATCGCAACCGCATCATGACTGGGCTGCGGTTCCTATTTCGCGTGACGCTGCGGCGATTGGATCTGGTCGAAGAGGTCTATCACATCCGTGAGCCGGAGAAGCTTCCGCTGGTGATGAGCGTTGACGAGATGAAGCGACTGCTGGCAGTGGCCTCAAGCCTCAAGACGCGCGTGCTGCTCAGCCTTGGCTATGGCTGCGGATTGCGCGCGAGCGAGATCGTGCGGCTCAAGGTCAAGCATATCGACAGGGCACAGAACATCATTCGCATCGAGCAGTCGAAGGGCCGCAAGGACCGCAATGTGATGCTGCCGCAAAAGATGCTCGGCTTGTTGCGACAGTGGTGGAAGGCACGTCCCTCGCGGCACGACGCTGGAATACCTCTGCCGGAACGTTGGCTGTTTCCCAGCAGAAAGACTGTTGGCAGGCCGATCACCACCCGCCAGCTCAACCGTTTATTCCATCAAACGGCCGACGCTGCTGGAATCAAGAAGGGCGTGACGCTGCATACGTTGCGCCACAGCTTCGCCACCCATCTGCTTGAGGACGATACTCATATCAGAACGATTCAGGCGCTGCTGGGCCATGCCAAAACAGATACCACTGTGCGCTATGCCCACGTAGCTACCGGCATGATCTCCGCTGTCGAGAGCCCGCTCGACCGGCTGGCACGGCCAAAGCGCAAGAAGCCCAGGAAAACTGAAGATAAGAACAGGGAGGAGCCGCCGCCGGCGTAACCGCCGCCGACTGTGTCCCGTCCAGCGCTGGAGGTCGCGGATATCTTCCGCGACCACGGGGCGGCGTGGCGTTCTGCCAACGCAGGTCACGTCAGCCCCGATCAGTTGAAGGTGATGTCGGCCATCGAGCGCTGCCGTACGGCGGCGCTCGGCGGGCATGTCGCGCGCTGCGAGGACTGCTCGCACACGCTCATCGCCTACAACTCCTGCCGCAACCGGCATTGTCCGAAGTGCCAGGGTGCTGCCGCGCAGGAATGGCTCGCGGAACGCGAGGCCGAGCTGCTGCCGGTGCCGTACTTCCACGTCGTATTCACGCTGCCGGCCGCGCTCCGCGACATCGCCTACCACAACAAGGCCGTGGTCTACGATCTGCTGTTCAAGGCCTCGGCCGCGACCCTGCTCACCATCGCGGCCGATCCCAAGCATCTCGGCGCCCGCATCGGCTTCATCTCGGTGCTGCACAGCTGGGGCTCTACGCTTGTCCACCACCCGCATGTGCATATGATCGTGCCTGGGGGCGGCCTTTCTCCTGATCGATCGAAGTGGGTCGCGTGCCGACCGCGCTATTTTCTGACGGTCGAGGTTCTCTCCGCCCTGTTCCGACGCCTGTTTCTGGAGATGCTGCTCGCGGCGCACCGTGCCGGCCGGCTGCAGTTCTTCGGCGATCATGCAGCTCTCGCCAGCAAAACTGCTTTCGAGCGCCGTCTAAAACCGCTGCGCAACAGCAAGTGGGTGGTCTACTGCAAACGACCGTTCGCCGGACCCAGGCAAGTGTTGCGCTATCTGTCACGCTACACCCACCGCGTGGCCATCTCCAATCGCCGGCTCATATCCGCCGCCGAGAACGGCGTCACCTTCAGGTACAAGGACTATCGGCTCGATGGGTCGGCCCGCTACAAGACCATGACTCTTGCAACCGATGAGTTCATCCGCCGCTTCCTCATCCACGTCCTCCCCAAGGGCTTCCATCGTATCCGTCACTACGGGCTGCTTGCCAAAGGCAACCGTGCCGCCAACATCGCCCACGCTCGCGAGCTGCTCGCCGCTCCCTCTCCCGCGAAAGAGCCTGAACCTTCTGAGGCCACCCCTGATGAGCAGCGCGTGTTGCCATGTCCATGTCCTTGCTGCGGTGGCCGCATGATCATCATCGAGACCTTCGCGCGCGGCTGTGACCCCGCTCGCTACCGCACACCTGCAGCGCAAGAGATCAGGATGGATACATCATAGGCATGTCACCATGATCAGCGACCGCAGCCACCATCTTCGTTTTCGCTGGCTCGCCGCCCGCAACGACCGCACTTGCAATGAATTGTTTGATTCGCAATTGCTCACTACATCGGTCTTGGCGCCGAACATGCAAATTGCGACTTCTCAGACCCTTCCTCACCAAAGAGACACGACAAACCAACTGCCGCTCCCGCTCTGCACCGAGCTCTACCGCTCTCACGCAACCGCTAAATCCCCATAGCGCCCGCGGCACTGCCCGCGCACTACCTCCCGCCGCGATTTCGTGCATTGGCGCTTTTCGAACGCCGGCCGCACGAACGTCAGGAGAGTTCGATCACACCGGCGTTCGAAAACCTGCACAAAAGCGGACTCGTGAGCAGATGCAGCAAATCAGCACTAGCTTATTCGATCACCTCGTCGGCGCGTGCGAGCAGCGTCGGCGGCACGTCGAGGCCGAGCATCCTGGCGGTCTGAGATTGATGACAAGCTCGAACTTGGTCGACTGCACGACCGGCAGGTCGGCCGGCTTCGCGCCCTTGAGGATGCGGCCGGTATAGACGCCGACCTGACGAAACGCCTCCGTCAGGTTGGTTCCGTAGCTCATCAGCCCGCCGGCTTCGGCAAGGTCACGATTCGAATATATCGCGGGGATCGCGTGACGCGCCGCCAAGTTGGCCAATTGAACACGCCGGTCGTTGAAAAAGGGGTCGCCGCCGACGAAGAGGGCGTCGGGTCGCTCGCGCGCAAGACGTTGCAAAGGCCGCATCGATCTCGCGGCTGTTGCTGGCGTTGAGGATGATCTGGATTTGCAGCCCCATGGCGCGGGCAGCTGGCTCCACATCTTTCAACGTGGTCTCGGCTTGCGGGGCTGGTCGGGTTGACGAGGACGGCCACACGGGTCGCTGCGGGCACCAGCTCACGCAGCAGCTCCAGCCGCTTTGCCGCCAACTCACCAGCCAAAAAATTGACGCCTGTCATGTTGCCGCCAGGCCGGGCGAGGCTGGCGACAAGACCAAGCTTGACCGGGTCTTCGGAGACAGCGAAGACGACGGGGAATAGTCGTGGTTGCCGCCTTGGCCGCGAACGCCGCGGCCGGCGCGAACGGCGGCGATCACAGCGACACGTCGGCGAACGAACTCGGCCGCCAGCGCCGGCAATTGATCATTTGATCCTCTGCCCAGCGGTATTCGATCGCCACGTTCTCGCCCTCGACATAGCCGGTGTCTTTGAGGCCCTGATGGAATGCGCGCACCCGATGTGCGTTTGTGTCAGGCGATGAGGGGTTGAGGAACCCGATCACCGGCATCGCCGGCTGCTGCGCCCGCGCTGCAAGCGGCCACGCGACCGCCGCGCCGCCGCCGAGAAGCGTGATGAACTCGCGCCGCCTCATCTGCTGCCCTCAATCCGAGGATTGCACCCTATCACACCGTGGTAGGAAATACCGCGTTGTGCATCACAGCAAATTTGGCCGCCAATGACCGTTGTGGGTCAATCGCGTCGATCGCGCAGTGTCCGGGTTACTTCTGCTAACCCCCCGAGAGCGGCGCTATAGCGGACATGGCCGCACTCGCACTTCGTGCCGATTTTGTTGCAAAAGTCTTTGCGTGTTTCGTCTCGAAGTGATTCGCTTGCTCTGACATGATTCGCTGTGGAGGCGAGCCATGATGGGGCGGCTCAATCACGATCAAGCGCAGTTGTTTTATTCATTTCATCTTGATGAAGCGGTTCCGCACGATCACCCAATTCGCAAGATCGCTGCGGTTCTCGACTTATCATGGGTTCGTTCTGAGCTGGCGCCCTTTTACCCCGAAATGGGTCGACCCTCGATTGATCCGGAGCTGATGATCCGGATGCTCATCATCGGCTACGTGTTCGCAATTCGCTCGGAGCGAGCTATATGCCGGGAAGTACAGGTGAACCTCGCCTATCGCTGGTTTTGTTGTCTCTCGATCGAGGACAAAATCCCGGATCACTCGGCCTTTTCACGTGCCCGTCATGAGCGGTTCCGCGCCAGCGATATGTTCCGGCGGGTGTTTGAGCGTGTCGTTGAGGCCTGTATTGCGGCCGGATTGGTTGGCGGTGAAGGGTTCGCAGTCGATGCGAGCCTGATCGCAGCGGACGCCAATAAGCAGCGATCGGTCCCCGGTTCGGAGTGGAACAAGACGCGCGATCCTCATGGGGCTAGCCGTGCCATGAAGGAGTATTTGGCAACCCTCGACGATGCGGCGTTTGGCGCGGCAAGCGAGGTGACGCCGAAATTTGTCTCACCCTCCGATCCAGCCGCGCAATGGACTGGCGCGATGCGAGGGCCGGCCTTCTTCGCCTACGCGAACAATTATCTCATCGACGTCAAGTTCGGCATCATCATGGATGTCAAAGCTACCCGCGCCATTCGTCAGGCGGAGGTGGGTGCAGCTAAGACAATGATCGAGCGGACGGAGGAGTGCTTCGGGATCAAGCCCGCCTGTCTTGCCGCCGATACGGCCTATGGCTCTGCGGACACGCTCGACTGGGTGGTCAATGAGAAGAAGATCGAGCCGCACATTCCGGTCATCGACAAATCAAAGCGCGAGGATGGCACCTTCTCGCGGGAAGACTTCAGGTTTGACGAGGAACGGAACATTTATATCTGCCCAGCCGGCAAAATGCTAACCACCACCGGCCACATCGGCCCCGATCACGCGATCCGCTACCAGGCATCACGGCCTGACTGCGGGACGTGCGCGCTCAAACCGGAATGTTGTCCGAATATGCCTTTCCGCCGGATCGCGCGCGATGTGAACGAGGCTGCTCGCGACGTTGCTCGCGCCCTGGCCAAGACCGAGGCTTTCGAGCGATCGCGCCGCAATCGCAAACGCGTTGAGATGCTATTTGCTCATCTTAAGCGCATCTTGCGGCTTGGGCGGCTTCGGCTACGCGGGCCATGCGGTGCGCAAGACGAGTTTACGCTCGCAGCAATCGCGCAGAATCTACGCCGGCTTGCGAAGCTGGTTGCTCGACCGCCACCCGCAATCGAGGGATGTCTTGCATAGCCGAACTCCGAGTGCCAGTGCCGCGTGATGCAGCGTCACCGCTCTCAAAGAGCGGATGGTGAGAACCGTTTCGAGAAATGGAGGCAGCGGCCTCGCCGCTCTAATCGCAGACTTTTGCAACAAAATCTGCCAGGACCGGACTCATGCACCGCAGCAAAACACGTGGCTATTCGATCACCTCGTCGGCGCGCCCGAGGAGTATCGGTGGCACTGTTAAGCCAAGGGCCGTCGCGGCTTTCAAGTTGATCACCAATTCGAATTGGCCAGCGGCGCGTGGTAAGCCGACCACCGCAAGCTTGCGTTGTGTATTGCTGGAGGCGCAGGGATTTGATGCCACAGCAAAGCCAGAATTGGGCTTTCGAAAGGCGCCGGCGCGATTTGCGAGTCTGGTCGAGTGGCCCGGCCACACGTTCAACTCGATGCAAAAGGAGTAGATATGCGACGCCTGCCTGCGATTGTAGCAATGTTCGTGCTCGCCGTGCCAAGTTTGGCCGCGGCCCAAGAGTACGACCACCATCATCCGGGCCCTCCGAGACCCGGGCCGCATGGCCCAGTTGGGCCCGTAGTGCGCTATGGACCAAGAAATCCCTTCCTGTTCCACGGCCACCCTATTCATCACCTCCGGTTCGCGCGCCCGTGGATTTGGCCGCCTGGCTACCACTATCAGCGCTGGGTGATCGGTGGCGTGATGCCGCCGGTGTTCTTGGCGTCGGCCTATTACTACGGCAATTGGGCCGCGGTCGGGTTGACGGCGCCGCCGCCCGGCTACCAATGGATACAGTACGGACCTGATCTCCTGCTGGTGGAGTTGGCCACCGGTCGCGTGGTCGAGGTCGCTTACGACGTCTTCTATTAGAACGAGCGGACGCATCAGTTTTGGATCGCCGGGAGCGGATCAAGCCGCGCCCTGAGCGAAACCTAAGTCGTGTGCGCGAATATCCGACCCCAAGCTCAGGAGACAGCAATTGTATCGGCTCAAACGAGTAATTTGATAGGGGCTGAAAACGGCGTCAAAATCATTGCCGCAGTGCACAGCCAATGTCGCTGATGGGTCATGAGCCGCCCAAAGGGCTGCGTCCGCGTGCAGTCCGCTGCTCATTCGAGAGCAGCCATAAGCGGGACGAGGCGGCACTCACACTTCGTGCCACTTGCGGACTCATGCAGCGCAGCAAACAACACAATCACTCGATCACCTCATCGGCGGTGGCGAGCAGCGTCGTCGGCACGGCGAGACCCATCGCCCTCGCGGTCTTGAGATTGATGGCGAGATAGAATTTTGTCGGCTGCTCGACCGGGAGCTCGGCCACCTTGGCGCCCTTCAGCAGCTTGTCCACAAAATAGGCTGCGCGCCGACGGCTGAAACTCGGATCGCTTTCCAACGGCCCATAACTGATTAAGCCGCCAGCCTCGACAAACGCGCGATAGGTATAAGTAGCCGCGATCCGATGCCTCGTGGCGAGGTCGGCCAAGCGCGTCAACTGAGCACTGAACACGGGAGAGCCCAGGATAACGACCCCTTTTGCCTTGGCATTTTGCGCTGCCGTAAATGCAACCTCGAATTCTTCAGGGCTGCGCCACTCCACCGTGTAGAGGTCAACCTTCACGGACCGGGCGGCCTGTTCAATCGTCCGCAGTTGGTTTCCGGTTCCCGTTGCATCCCAGAGGGCAGCGATGCGCGCATCTGGTGGCAAAGTTTCCTTCAACAGCTCAAGCCACTTCGTACTCAGCTCGCCGGTCTGGAACGAGAGGCCGGTGATGTTGCTGCCTGGCCGTGAATAGTTGGTGACGAACCCTTGAGCATCGGCATCGTCCATACGCGCCATGACGATAGGAATCGTGCCAGTCGCTTCGCGGGCGGCTTGCGTCGACTGCGGGCCGTCAGTGACTATGACGGCCACATTGTGCCGCACCAGCTCCGCACCAAGCTCGCGCAGGCGTTCGAGCTGGCCTTGCACAGAGAACTCGGAGGCGATGTTCTGTCCCTCAATATAGCCAAGCTGGTGTAACCCCTGCTGAATTTCCTTCACGCCGGAATTAGGCAGCGCCAAGAAGCCAACCCGCGGAATGTTAGGTGTCGCCTGTTGCGCGCGCACCGTGAGCGGCCACGCCGCTGCCGCACCGCCGAGAAGGCTAATGAACTCACGTCGCCGCATATCCGCACCCAAGCTCAGGGGCCACCATAGTATCGGCTCAAACGAGTACTTTGATAGGGGCTCAAACCGGCTTCGCGGCTGCAACATGAGAAGCTGGCCGATGTCCAGAGTTGGGTCATTCTTTGCCCTATGTCGCCATTGCCCCAGGCTTTGCTCGTCCGCATTGACTTGAAAGCGGACCCCCAAGTCCCACTGCGACATGATGGTCGCCCGCAGTCACTGAGGAGAACCATCATGGAAGAGCATCAAGGTCCCACCAGGGCCGCACAAGCACATTGCCTGGAATAAGGGCAAGCTGATTGACGCAAAGCCCCCGCTGAGCCCGAAGCATGTCTTCAATTCGGACTAAGCTCCAGGTCGAAGGTCAAGTACGCGAGTTGGCCATGTTCAACTTGGCCATTGACAACAAACTAAGAGGTTGCGATGTCGTCGCTTGGGCAGGGCAGACCCACTCTGCCCGTCTGTCTACGGCAGTCGGGAGTGTTCCAGCCGACCAGTGCGGTGAATTTGAAGCTCCTATCATTACGGGCCGCGAGCTCGTTTAGGAACTTCAAATTCAAAACCGCACTAGAAAATCATAGAGTTGCTAGTGGTCCTTAGATTCCGAAGTTCGCATCTGAACGTGCTGCGAGCGGTGGCGAACTTCGCAATCGGACCACTAGTGCGTCGGGACCTCGGCAGCAAGTTTGCTGAACTCATCGGGTGGGTAGGCTCGCACCGTCGTCGTGCGTGCATTGCCCGAGCCCGAGATGGCGCTCGCGAACTTCACCATAGCCTCGCCATTAGGCATTTCCAGCGTAACGACAACGTCATAGTGGCCGGTCGTTACATAGGCGCTGAGCAGCTTTCCACCCAATTTTTCGACCATGCTTTTGGAGGCTTGAAATCGTTTGCCGGCCTCTTTTGCATTCTTGGCGCCTTGGTCGGTCCAATTTAGGAAGCAGATGAATGTGGGCATTGCTACCTCCTCCAGATGTTCACTTGAGAGAGTGTGTGTGGGCGGCCATTAGTCAATCTACATCGCGCGGCGCTAAGTTATGCGCTGGGCAGAATATCGCTCCTGCGTCAACGCGCAGCGTTGAGCACGATGGGTGAATCTCATATCAGACTTTACTGAACCGCATAGATCAAATCTTCGGAGCAAAAGCAATGGCGAAAAAGAGGAGGGTGAAACGGCCCTGGAACAAAGGTTTCGAGATGGGGCAAAAGGATGCTCTCACACCGGCTCAAGTGAGGCGAATTCGACACGTACTTGCGCGTCGTGGGGCCCCAGCGCTCAGAGATCTGGCCCTCTTCTCGGTAGCTATCGACACCATGCTGCAGGGGCCGGAGCTGCTCAATCTGACCGTTAAAGACGTGCAGCGTTCTGATGGTACGATGCGCCCGGTTATTGAGGTCGCCCGCCTGAGAGGAAAACCGCCGGTCCGATGCGCCGTGTCCAAGGCATCGACAGACGCGCTTGGAAAATGGATTGCAGTGTCCGGCAAAAAACGCGCGGATCATCTTTTCCCGGGCCGTCGCGGCAGGTCTTCTCATCCAATGACGGTCCGGCAGCTGGGTCGTCTGCTCAAACTTTGGGTTGCAGAAGCGAGGCTCGACCCTAACAACTACGGCACTGAATCCTTAAGGCGGACCAAAGCTCTTCATATTTTGAATAGCACCGGAGATTTGGAGACAGTTCGAGTGCTCTTGGGTCATACGAAGATCGAGTCAACAGCGAGGTATCTACGCATCGCAACAAGGTCGGACCCGATCGCAATTAGTCGGGCCTTCCATATCTGAACTTGGTTGGTTGCACGACTGGGAGAGCGGCTGGCATCGCTCAGCGCGAGAAGCGCCTGTCCTTCCTGCTGTTTGAAACTGTTGAAAGAGTTGTCGATGTCACTTTCTGTCATAGCCTTAACGAGCACGAGTGCGGCGTCGGTTTTCCAAGCTCTAATGGTGCAATAGCACCCGCGCCAGTGGGAACGCAGCTTGGGCCGCGGGCAAATGTCCTAACGACTGCCGTTTTAGCAATGGGCAGACAGGCGAGCTCCATCAGTTTTTGGCCTATGCAGTATGGATCATTTCTGTCTGTACAGTTTCATAGAGATCAATCCATGCCTGTCGAAGCTCTGAAGTAAATGCGGAGCCAAACTGCTGCTCGAGGCTCCAAATTAGTGCTTTGCCAAAAGCAGCATACTGCGATGAACTCACTCCAAACCGAGCATGATGGCGAGCAGTATGACTAATGATCGATTGTAACAATGCGGGATTGTCGAGGGCACCAACGATGGCGGCGACTGTGTCCATCAGCTTGAGATGTAGCCTCTCCATATCTTTGGGGAACAGTCGTCGAGCATCAGGAGTAGTTTCAAAAAATCGATCGTAAAATCTAACCGCGAGATTTCGCCGAATTGGCCACATCTTGTCGAATGATTGGGTAATTAGAGTAACCTGCCCAGGTGTCATGATGCCGATCCGCCCCAGGGAAGCGAAAAACCTAATATAACTTGCGACTTTCGTGTGAAAAAGACTGCGGCCGGAGGTTAGAGTACGGATCCCAAACCGCCCGTAATCAGTCCGTCTGAATTACTTCCTGCTTCACCTCGGTTAGCCGACATTAGTGGCGCGTCTCCGCACGTCGCGTTCGTGCCACAGCTGCGAACTCATCCAGTGCAACAAACGACGCGGTTGGCTTATTCAATCACCTCGTCGGCACGCGCGAGCAGCGTAGGTGGCACGCCGAGGCCGAGCATCCGGGCGGTCTCGGCGTTGATGACCAGTTCGAACTTACTCGCCTGCACCACCGGTAGGTCCCCGGGCTTGGCGCCCTTAAGGATACGACCGGTATAGGCGCCGACCTGACGCCACGCATCCGTAATATTGCTTCCGTAGCTCATCAGTCCGCCGATTTCGGTCGCTTCGCGGTTCGGAAATATCGCGGGGAGCCTGTGGTACGCCGCCAAGTTGACCAACTGGACGCGCCGGCTGGTGAAAAAGGCGTCGCCGACGACGAAGAGCGCGTCCGGCCGCTCGCGCACAAACGTCGCGAAGGCCGCATTGATCTCGTCGCTGGTGCTGGCGTTGAGGACCTGAATTTGCAACCCCATGGCGCGAGAAGCCGCTTCCACGTCTCTCGCCCCGGACTCGGCAGCCGGATCGGCCGGATTGGTTAGCACGGCCACGCGAGCTGTTGTGGGCACCAGCTCGCGCAACAGTCCCAGCCGCTTTGACCCCAACTCAATATTCAAAAAATTGACACCGGTCAGGTTGCCGCCCGGGCGGGCGACGCTGGAGACAAGATCACGCCCGACCGGATCGTCGGCGATGGCGAAGACGATGGGGATCGTCGAGGTTGCCGCCTTGGCCGCGAACGCCGGAGCGACCCCTCCGGGCGCGGCGATCACGGCGACCTGCCGGCGAACGAGTTCGGCTGCCAGCGCCGGCAGGCGATCCAAGTGATTCTCGGCCCAGCGGTATTCGATCGCCAGGTTCTCGCCCTCGACATAGCCGGTCTCCTTCAGGCCGTTGCGAAATCCGCGCAGACGGTCCGTCATCACATCAGGCGTTTGGCTGTTGAGGTACCCGATGACCGGCATCGCCTGCTGCTGCGCGCGCGCCGCGCGCGGCCACGCTGCCGCGCCGCCAACAAGCGTAATGAATTCCCGCCGCTTCATAGATTAGCTCTCAGTTCGAGGACCACACCCTAGCATATCGTTGGGCGAGAGCAGCATTGTGCATTACAGTAAGGCTGGATCTTCAGCTTTCAAAGACTTCGTCGCGGTGGCTCGCCCGTACCACAGCTTGCTTTCGCTCGTTGATTTCATCGGTCGACGTGTAAATGGTGGCTGGGAGAGGACGCATGATCGACGGCATCGAACGATACCACCTCACCTTTATTTTGATGCGCTCAGCAGTTCGCTTGTTCGCATCAGTATTGGATGGCGCCTCGATGAGATGAAATATCGCATCCTCACCAACCTTGATCATCGCGGTAATCCTCGCTTTCGTTATCACGTCAACCATCACGGTGGTCTGTTGCGAGAGGCCGATGAGTGGTGGTTCAATTTCTATTTCACTGACAAAAATATCGAAGGGGGCGGAATTGGCCACGCGTAAATAGGGCCATGCATCAGGGCCCTCCAGCTCGGCAAAGATTGAGACGAACGGTCGATATCTCAGAAGCCGTTCGTAAAGCGCAAACGCTCCTACTATGAATGCGACGAGCGCACCGAGAGTTTGGAAAATTTCCAGACTGAGTCTCACCGGCTCCAATCCTCCTCTGCTCGCCCCCAGAGCTTGCCTCTAATTCTCTTTCAGCCCAGTTTTCGCCCAAAGCCGCTTGCTCGCAATGCGGGCACCTTCAACCAACGATGCGAATTTCGCCCAGACAATCGATGGATGCACCTCGTTCGATCCAGCAAATGACGCAAACCCGCAGTCGGCGCTTGCGATCACGCGTTCGCGTCCCACGATACTCGCAAATCGGGCGATACGTTGTGCGACCAGCTCCGGATGCTCGACCAGTACAGTCGATTGGGTGATTACGCCGGGAAGGAGCACCTTGTCGTCAGGCAACTTGACCCGCTTCCACTCCTCCCATTCGTGCTCGTGACGCGGGTTCGCGGCCTCGAATGTGTAGCCGCCGGCACGAACCGTGAGGATGATATCGATGATATCCTTGAGCTGCATGTCATGCACGCGCGGGCCCATATTGACGCTGTAGCAGGTGTGGAAGCGGATACGATCGGACGGGATTCCCGCGATCGCCGCGTTCAATGCATCCACTCGCAGCGCCGCCCATTTGCGGCACTCGGCAATGCTAAGCTCCGGCCGCGTGATGTAGTAGGTTACCAGGAACGGATCGTCGATCTGGAGCAGGAATCCGGCATCGACGATGGCCGAATATTCCTCGCGCATCGCCTCCGCGATCGCGAACACATAGGCCTCCGCCGTCGGATAGTACTCGTTTGGGGTGGTCGTCTCGATATTCGAAGGCGCAATGGCCGGCACGAAAGCCTCGGTCGCAGTGACGCCTTTCGTTGCCGACTTCAGCAGTTCGAGCTCGGTTCGCAATTGCTGGTGGCCTTTGTACCTGATGGGGCCGGTGCAGACCATGCGCGCGCGCCGGCGGCGAGCGCTCACTTGTTCCGCCATTGCCGACTGATAATATTCGGGAAAGTCCTTGGTCTCGCGCGTGTTGGAAAAGGGACTGGGACGCGCGCCCTCGCGCTGTTCCAGGCCAGCTGAGCCGCTGCGCCGCGTATGTGATGAAGCTGGGCTTGCCCATCTCGCCATCGCTCACCACGTCGAGGCCCGCGGCTGTCTGCTGCCTTACGCTATCTGCAACGGCCTTTCGTACGCGCGCCGCGTAGGCCCCTTCATCGACGGGCTTTCCGTCCATCTTGGCGAGCATCATTTCGAACAGGTCGTCGGGACGCGGCAGGCTGCCGACATGCGTCGTCAGGATACGATCAGTACTGAGCTTCATCATTCATTCCAATGGTGTCCGAACAAGAGTTGCAACCCAGCATGACGCCCAGCACGCGGCCATTCAACGGCCGGTCGTCTCATTCTTGCTCGAAAAGTTCGTTTCTGCAAAAGAGGCGTCCACGCTGCTGGGGCAACAGGCGCGCGTGCCGGCAGCATCATTCGACAACGACTATCACAAGATTACACCGGGCCAGGGAGATGAAACCGTCATGAAAAGAATGCTCCGGGCACTCCTTTTGTCATGCGCAGCTTCGCTCTCGGTGTTGTTCGCCACGGCTCTCCGGGCGCAGGGGGATTTTCCGTCGCGGCCGATCAAACTCGTCGTTCCGTTTCCTGCCGGCGGTGGAATCGACGTGACGGCGCGGATCGCCGCACAAGCACTCGGCAACCTGCTCGGCCAGCAGATCGTGATACAGAATGAAGGCGGCGCGGGCGGCGCGATCGCAACGGATTCGGTCGTGAAGTCAGACCCGGATGGATACACGCTGCTTTATCACTCAACAACGGGCATCGTGCACGCAGCAGTGACCGAAAAGCTCCCCTACGACTGGCTGCATGATTTGGCGCCTGTCTCGATTGTGACGCGGTTCGCACCGGTAATGATCGTATCGCCAACTCTTCCGGTCAAGGATTTGCGAGAATTTATCGCGCTCTTGAAAAGCAATCCGGGAAAATACAATTTCGCGTCGTCGGGCACCGGTACGGCGGTGCACCTGGCGGAGGAGATGTTCAAGCAGAAAGCCGGCGTGGACATCGTCCACATACCCTATAGGGGTACGGCCGCTGCCATGCCCGACCTGCTGACGGGCCGGATCGCTATGATGATCGACGGGGTCCCGGTGCAGACCCAGAACATCCGCAATGGCACCGTGCGTGCCCTGGCCGTGACCACCAGTGCACGCTCACCGTCCATTCCCGATGTGCCGACGATGAAAGAAGCTGGCCTCGACTACGAGGTTCCGTTCTGGACCGCGCTGTACGCGCCGGTCCGCACACCCAAACCGATTGTGGACAAGCTTGCTGAAGCAATGGGCAAGGTCATGCACGACCCCGCTGTGATGACACGTCTTGCCGACGTCGGCACCGAAGCGGTGGGATCGAGCTCGAGCCAACTCGATACTCTGACCCGCCAGCAGTTCGAACTCTATCGTGGCATCGTGCAGAACAACAAATCGCTGTTGGGGGCGCAGTAGAATTTAACTTGTGTGAGCGAGGAAGAAGCGCAGCATCTCCCGCGCGGCGTCCGGCCCTCGCGGATCGGTGTAGGAGCCAGCGGGGCTGCCGCCCGACCAGGCGTGTCCTGCACCGTGGATTTCCCACTGCTCAAGGATTGCCCGCCCGCTCGCGTCGGTATGGATTGTGCGGGTATAGGCGTGTCCTCCGGGTACCCGACCGCGATGCACTTTCTTTTGCAGGTTCGTAGTCCTCTTCTGCGCAATAACATGATCGCCGTTGCGCGGATGTACTGTGTTGTCTCGATCCCCATGAAAAACGATGGTCGGGATTGCTGACCCGTGTCCCGGGACCGTCGAAACGTCGCCAGACCTGGAAGAAGCCGGCAAGTCACCTTGCCGCATGGCCGCGAACGCCGATGGGAGGTCGTTGGCGGCCCCCAAAGCGAGTCCGGAATGCACGCCGATCGCCGCATACAGATCGGGGTAGGTCGCCCCCATGACCGCGGCCGCGGCCGCTCCGGCCGACAGTCCTCCAATGTAAACGCGTTGCGGGTCGACGGAATAGTCGCGCATGACCTGGCGGGTGATGCCGGCGATCAGCGAAGGTTCACCTTGACCGCGCTGCTGGTCGCTCGGGCGAAACCAGTTCCAGCACTTTGCCGCGTTCGCCGCGCTGGGCTGTGCGGGATAGACGACGAGGCACGTCTGTTCTTCAGCGATCAGGTTCATGCGCGTGCCGGCGGCGAAATCGTCAGGCGACTGAGTGCCGCCGTGCAGCATGACCACCAAAGGGAGCGCCTGCTCGTGATAGCCGCTCGGTATGTACAGTTTGTAAGCACGGGTTCCCGCCGGGTTGCTGTACGTCGCCTCAATGAACTTGCCGCCCTCCGGCACGATATCCGGTGTGCACACGGGGGCCGGCTGCACCAAGCCGTGTAATCCGAGTCCGGAGCTTGGACGTCCGACCCGGAGCAAATCTCTCAGCCTGCGGAACATTTGCGGCTGAGCGGTTGAAGCCGCACTTGCGAACGGCGGCGCCGGTCGACTGTTACCAGCGCGCGAAGAGAGCGGACGATCCGTCTCCTCCGACTTAGCCGTCCCGTCAATGATTGGCGGCTCCCGTCCGGCAGGAACGATGTCGCCGGCAGTGCCAATTGTCATATCCGGCGGGGGCTCGACCCGAAGCATGCGCGCAAGGAGTGCCGTGGCTTCCCTGAGTCGGCCCGCACGGGTGAGACGCGTGGCTTCGACCATCTTGTTCGAACTAGGCATGTCATTTCACTTCCATTTGCTCAGCAGCAATTAAGGTCAGCACGAGGAACCCATCCGTCTCTCGGCTGCGAATGGCGTCGGGATTCGATGCCGCACCGTCACCGCATCCTGTCGGCGAGAGCGGCCTTGACCGCCGGACTGGCGTGCAACGCTCCCAGCACGGTGACCGAGGCTATTGTGGCGCGAGCAAGCTCAGGCGTGACATCCTGGGCGATACTGGCGAGGCCCAGCACTTGGATGTCCAGCATCTCTCCGGCCAAACGTGCCGCTTCGAGGTCTTCGCGGCTGTAGTGCCGCAGGCCGAGGTCCAGGCCCTTTCGGACGGCAGACTTCTTGACCACGTCGGCGTGGCGTTCGAGTTGGTTCCGGATTGCAGTTCGAATGAAATCGGTCCGGTTCGAGTAAAAGCCCTCCTGAACCAGTAAATCGATATGGCCGAGGTCGACATAGCCGAGATTGATCGTGATCTTCTCGCTGTCACCGGCCTTTGGTCGCAGTTGAAGAACCTTCTCTGCCATCCTGGTACCATCCATATACCATCTGTCTGGATGGCATATAGTGTCCAGTCAAAGCCTTTCAAGAGGGGCAAACAGCCGGATGCCCTGGGGCGATTGTGCGATCATGGGGAGCTGATGTAACCCCGCATCAGCACAGATATTTGCAGACAAAATTCTTGATCGCGCTGATCGGGTTTTCCGCGCTCGCCACATTCTCGCGATGCTCCCCTTCGGCGGCAGCTTTGCGGTCTTTCTTTTTCGGTGATTTTTCCGCAATCACCATGGCCCAGAACGTCTTGAACATGGTCTGCTCGTTGCGGGCGACGGCGAAGCCGACGCTGTCGGCTCTGGCTTGCAAAAGGTTGGCATTGTGGCCGGGCGAATTCTGCCACGCGCGAAAGGTTTCCGGCCAGCTCTTGGTGCCCGCCGCGATGTTCTCGGCCGCCATGCCCGCGTGCGCCCCGGAGACGCGCGAGGAGAACGAACCGGCCACGCTGTGATCCATGATGCCGGAGGCTGCCATGGCCTTTGCCTGTCGTTCGGCAATTGCCGTGAGCTCCGGGTCGGTTTTCACCGCGGACAGGCCGTGCTCGCGACGGTAGCGCGAGACCATCTCCGTCATGTCTTCTGCGTGCGCCAGCGTGCACGCCATCGCCATGACCACGGCAAGCCAGACCAGTTTCATCGCTCCCCCATTTCGGCGTGCTCTCCCGGCCTCATGGTCTGAGGAGCGTGCTGTCCACGCGCCCTCCTCAGAATGAGGCGGAACAATCCCATTCGCCGTTGCTGATGGAATGTCTTAGTTCGCCACCGCGGTTTTTGGTTTGGGCGGGTAGGCGGAGTTATTCTGAATTCCGCGCATGAGGTCGAGCGCGGTACGCAGCGCCTTGTCGTCCTTCGGATCCGGAGGGATGTAGGATTGCGAGCCGGTCTGCTCGTCTCCCTCGGCTTTGAGATGGCCGCGCAGCGACGCCTCGCCGCGCGTATCGGTGCGTGCCTTGAGCTCCTCCGGCACTTCTTGCAGGACTTCGATGTCGGGCGAGATGCCCTTGGCCTGGATCGATCGGCCGGACGGGGTGAAGTAGCGCGCCGTGGTCAACCGCAAAGCGCCGCTGCCGGACCCCAGCGGGATGATGGTCTGCACTGACCCTTTGCCGAACGAGCGCGTGCCGATGACTGTCGCGCGCCGGTGATCCTGCAAGGCGCCGGCAACGATCTCGGCCGCGGATGCCGAGCCGCCGTTGATCAGAACAATGATCGGCTTGTTCTTGGTGAGGTCGCCGGCGCGCGCATTGAATCGCTGCGGCTCCTGGGCATTGCGGCCGCGGATGGACACGATCTCCCCCTTGTCCAGGAAAGCATCGGATACCAGGATCGACTGATCGAGCAACCCGCCGGGGTTGTTGCGCAGGTCGACGATGAAGCCCCTGAGCTTGTCGTGCGACTGAGTCGTGAGGTCCGCGATCGCCTTTTTCAGGCTGTCTGCGGTCTCCTCGTTGAATTGAGTGAGGCGAATAAAGCCGACATCGTCTCCCTCCAGTCGCGCACGCACGGGGCGCACGTGGATGACTTCGCGCGTGATCGATACCTCGATTGGCTTGTCTTGGCCTTTGCGCATGATCTTGAGCTTGATCTTGGTGTTCGGCACCCCGCGCATTTTGTCGACGGCCTGACTGAGCGTGAGTCCCTGCACCGGCTCTTCATTGAGATGCGTGATCAAGTCGTTGGCCATGATGCCGGCCTTCGCCGCAGGCGTTTCGTCGATCGGCGCCACGACCTTGATCAGCCCCTCCTCCATGGTGACTTCGATGCCGAGACCTCCAAACTTGCCGCGGGTTTCCACCTGCATGTCGCGAAAGCTCTTTGCATCCATGTATCCCGAATGCGGATCGAGCCCGGCAAGCATCCCGTTGATTGCAGACTCGACGAGCTTTCCATCGTCGGGTTTCTCGACGTACTCGGCCCGAACCCGTTCAAACACGGCTCCGAATAGAGTGAGCTGCCGAAAGCTGTCGGCCGCCGCCGCGGCGGCTTCGGCGCGTATCCCATGCAAAAAGAGGCCGGGCTGAGTCGTAACCAGCGTCACTGCGACGCCCGCCGCCGCGCTGAGGAGCATCAAAGAAGCTTTGCGCATCATCCGCTGACCTTCTGGGCTCTTCCTTTGTAAGCCCCATGCGGGGGGCCGGGGACCGGGGGACCATCCTTACCGAGCAAAAGGACGGCATGACCGAGGCATTAAGGACCAAGAGTTGGCCAGAAATGCGGAAAGGGCCGGTATTTCTCATGGCGCGCGCCCCGGATGAGCCGAAGGCAAACCTGCAACGATTTCGGCCGCAGACCTATTCGAACGAAGGCGGATGAGCCGCTTGCCGAGGTTTTCTCCCCGGTAAAGCTCGGCGATGGCGCCAGGGCAAGCTCGATGCCCTCGCCGATATCCTCGCGATATACCGCTCGGCCGGCAGAGGGATAGAATGTGGTGCCGAGAAGACCAAGATGCTCACCCGTCGCCACTTGATTGCCCTTTCGTTTGCCGGCGCTTTCCCGCCGAATCTTTTCGTTCGCCCGGTCCGCGGACAGACGCCGAGAACCGATTTCCCAAACAAGCCCGTGCGCCTGATCGTGCCGGTCGCCGCCGGGGGGCCGACGGACATTGTCGCGCGTATGCTGGCCGACAGGCTTTCCAGGATGTGGGACCAGCAGGTTGTCATCGAGAACAAGGGAGGCGCCGGGACCAACATCGGCAACGAATACGTCGCGCGATCGGATCCCGACGGATACACGGTCCTGTTCGCCACCGCGTCGCTTGCGGTGAACACCAGTCTCTACCGGTCGCTGAGCTACGATCCGATTGCGGATTTTGCGCCGGTTTCGCTTGTCACCGAACTGGTCTATTTCGTGTTCGTGCCGAACTCCTCGCCGGCCCGCTCGATGAAGGAGTTTATCCTCTACGCCAAATCGCGTCCCGGCAAGCTCACCATCGCATCGCCCGGCACCGGCAGCGCGCCCTTCTTGGCCGAGATGCTGTTCCTGCAGATGGCCGACCTCAAGATGACGCACGTTCCCTATCGCGGCGCTTCACCCGCTTTCGCCGACCTCATACCAGGTCGCGTGGACTGCTATTTCGGCAGCGGCGCCTTGCTTTCCTATTCACGCTCCGGGCAGGTTCGCGTTTTGGCGACCACCGGCCGCAAGCGCGATGCGGCAGCCCCGGATGTGCCGACCATCGCCGAGGCCGGCGTCCCTGGTTATGACGTGACGGCGTGGCAGGCGCTGTTCGTTCCGGCAAAAACCCCGCCTGAAATCGTCCGCAAGATGAGCGTTGATACCAATGCGGCTTTTGCCGATCCGACGATCAAAGCGAAGCTCGCCGAGACCGGCTATGTAGCCGGGGGCTCCTCGCCCGAGGAACTCGGCCAGCTGCTTAAATCGGAAATCCCGAAATGGAGTGCGGTCATCAAGTCGGTCGGGATTAAAATCGATTGATGCGTTCGCGCTCTGCTCCAGCTGATTGCGCACAGCGTCAAAGTCCGGGCAGCGTCAACAGAGTGTCGAACGATCGGCCGCGCAGGTCGTGGACCCGCGCATAGCTGACGCCGTCACGCACGATATCGCCGATGAGCGGAGCATCGAGCTTGCGGCAATAAAACTCGCCAAGCACCATGGCAAAGTCTGCGCCGCGTGGGTCCCAGCTGATTGCAAAATCGCGCCCGAGTTCAACCTGCGGCGAACGCTGCGGACCGCACACGGCAACCTTCCAGGGGCGGTCGGCGGGTTTTTGCGCTTGGCTCCGGGCAAGGTACGCGAGCAGGACCTGCGACGCCTGTTTGATCGACAATCCCCAATAATCGATCATGTAGCGCCCGCGCGCTGCTCTTATTCCGCCTGATGCCGAATTGAAAAACGTGTATTCATAGGGATGCAATCTCGCCATCGCGATCACCGGCAAAGCCAGTCCGGCAAGTAATAGCGAGAGAAAGACCAGCGCCAGCGCGCGAATGCGTCGGGTGCGCTCGACTATCCAGGCTCCCGCCAGGCCGCCAAGCACGGCTAAGGCCGGCAATACAAACAAAAAATGGCGCACCCCATTGTACATTGCCGGCCGCAGCGCAACGGTGAGCGCGAGCGGCAGGAGCGCAAAAAGCGCAATGAGCAGAAAAACAGCGCGCTGATTGGTTGCGATATCGCGCTTGCATGTCATTGCAAGAGCGGCGACGGCTCCGCCGAAGCCCAGCGCAAGAAATATTTCCGGCAGCCTGAGCGCGAACAGCGTGAGGACATAGCTGCGCGGCATTTCGGTTACGGGAATGATCGCGCCGCCGTACAGTTCCGACCACGGTTTTTCGAAAAACCGGGAGAAATAGGTCGCTGCGTGCCACGGATTTAATGGAGCGAGCGCCGCCCAGGGCCACACCACGGCCATGATTCCATAAGCAAGCGGCATCGCGAGTAACAGCGCAGCGAAGAACCGCGCCGATCGGCGCAACGCCGGCTGCAGTCCTTGACCGTGGGCTTCAATCGCAACGACGAATGCAAGAACCGCGGCCGCCTCGATCGCTGCAAAGGCGGCCAGCACGCGCGAGCCGAATGCAAGGCCCGCGCCCACGCCGACGAAGGCGCCGGTCTTGAGCGAAATGCTCGGATATTCCTGGAAGGCGCGCACCAGCGCATAGAGCAGAATGGCCATCGCCACCGCGAATGGCGCATCCTTCGGGTTCATGAACACGTGCCCAAAATAGAGGGGACAGCTGGCGAGGAGGGCAAGGGCGATCAGCCCTGCAATTGGGCCCCCGCAGCGTCGGCCCGTTCGCCAGGTGACGAACAGGCCGAGGATTCCGACTGCGGCCCCTGCAAGCCGGCGCGTCTCGAATAATCCGAACGGCAGGACCTTGGCCAGCGCGGACGCGAAGAGATCGAAGCCGCCGCCGTAATAGTAGAGGTTCACCCATGACAGGGCGCGTTGGTCTTTCAGCCCGGAGGCGTAGAAAGCGAACAGCAATTCGCCGTACTGCGCATGGGTGTAGTCATCCCAGCTCAGTCCGTAGTCGCGGAAAGTCGAGACAGCGACGACAGTGACAATGGCGAGAACTGTCAGCGCGAGGAGGTCAAAAAGGCGTGCGTGCCTTTGCCAGCACGGTGCTGCACGCTGAGAAGCTCCGTTCCCAGCCGCAGACTCTCCCGGCCTCATGGTGAGGAGCATCGCAGCGGTTGGATGCTTGGATGATTGTTCAGCCTAGCGTGCTGCGATGCGTCTCGAACCATTGAGGCCGCCTCCAGATGAGGCGGAACAACGACTTGGTTCAGTCACTTCATCGCGGCGTCGAACATCTTCGCCACGTGTTCCCAATTGACCAAATGGTCCATGAACGCCTTGAGATAATCCGGGCGTCGGTTGCGATAATCGATGTAGTAGGAGTGTTCCCACACGTCGCAGCCCAATATCGGCTTGCCGCCATGGACCAAGGGGTTCTCCCCATTCGGCGTCTTGCTGACGATGATCTTGCCGTCTTTGACCGCCAGCCACGACCAACCGGAGCCGAACTGCGTTATGCCGGCCTGGATAAAGTCTTCCTTCATCTTCGCGACCGAGCCAAGGTCGGCAACGATCTTCTTTTCCAGATTGCCCGGGAGCTTGTCGCCGCCGCCGTTGGGCTTCATCCACTGCCAGAAATGTATGTGATTGTAGTGCTGGCCGGCATTGTTGAAGAGCCCGGGATTCTTGCCAAAGGATCCTTTCACCACGTCCTCAAGCGACTTTCCTTCCCACTCCGTGCCCTTGAGGAGATTGTTGCCGTTGTTGACGTAAGCGAGGTGGTGTTTGTCATGATGGTATTCGAGGGTCTCCCGGGACATGTAGGGGGCGAGGGCGTCATGGGGATAGGGAAGGTCGGGCAGCGTGAAAGACATCGACGTACCTCCTCAATGGATGGGTAATCTCATTTAATCTAGGGCGGAGCTCATGGGTTCCTGTACCCGGTCGTAGGCCGCCAACCATTAAGCCGACAGGGCTGCGGGAGCAACGCAGGGGAGGGGCCACGGTTGAGACCTTCCTCGCGGTCGCGAAACTCCCAAATCGACGCTGGCGCGCGGGTTTTGAGAAGTCGAGGAGCCGTTAACCTTAAATAAAGCGCCGTACTCGGGGTAGGAAGCTTCCTATTGTTGCAGGAAAGCCGCACTATTGTTAAGCAAGATAGGCCTTAACTGCCGCTCCACCGTATTAATCATTGCGAATTCGGTGGAAGCAGGCCAAAATTATTTTGGTAACCATAGCAGCATGGCTGCTGCTGCGTGCCGTGTTGGGCTGGGGCCTAGGCGTATGTCTGTGATTTTGTTGGTCCTTGGTATCATCGCCGCCGCGTCCGGCGTCATCACGATCGGATTTGGTATTCCTATCAATGAGTTCACGCTTGGCACCACCCTGATCCTCGCCGGCACGACGGCATTGACCGGAGGCCTGCTATTGATCGGGCTTTCGGCGGTGGTGAGCGAGATCGGGCGTCTTGCCGAAGCGATGAAAGGCCGCGTTCCGGGTCGGCCGCCGATGCGGACCGGTGAAACCGCCGAACCGATGGCGCCGCAGGTTTCCCTGGGTCCGCCGCTGCCGTCAGCGCCGCCTTCCGCCGTGCGTCCTCCAGCCCCGCAAGTTCCCGCGCCTCCCCGGGTTCGTCCCGAGACGCCACCAATTCGGGAACCTCGCCCGGTCGCCCCGCAGCCTCCCGGGCCCTCAGCCGTTGAAGTGTCGGCTGCAGCGATCGAACGGCTTCGTTCCACTATACCTCGCACCGACGCGCCACGGGCCGAACAGCCGGTCGTGACGGAAACCGAGGAGGTCACGTTGTCTCCGAATGGCGCGGCGCAACAACCGCAGCCTGTTCGCCCGGCCAGCGAGCCGAGGAGTGAGCAAAGGAGTGAGCAAAGGAGCGAGCTAAGGAGTGAGCCAAGGAGTGAGCCGAGGAGTGAGCCAAGGCCAGCGGAGCGGACCACCCCTGCAGACGAGCGAACAAGCGAGGCCCCTGCGGTGGAAACTCTAAAATCCTCGCGGCTTGATTTCCTGTTCCGTTCCAAGCCCGCGCGCCCAGCGCCCCAACCGGAAAACTTCGATACGATCTGGCCTGCTGAGGCGCGCGCGGGCCGCAATGCAGCGACCGAACCGCATGGGGTGCCGCGAACCGAGCAGGTCGAACGCCGGCCCAATGCAACCCCTCCCGCAGGCGAACGCCGCGCTGAGGCCGCGCTTCCTCAGGAACCGCGCGCAGCGGGAATCCTCAAGTCCGGCGTGGTGGACGGCATGGCATACACGCTCTACGCCGACGGCTCGATTGAGGCCAGGCTTCCTCAGGGCACAATGAAATTTGGCTCCATTGCCGAACTGCGCGCCCATATCGAAAGCAATTCCTGAATTTTGGAGTCTCCTTTCGCTTCGAACGCATTGCCGGTTTGGAGCGGACATCGCTGCCGATGCCGAGGGCGAAAACGCTCTCGCAAAGCTTTAACTCCAAATTATGTTGTAAAATGACTTTGGATGCCGCTCCGAATACAGAAACTTGCGCTTGAAACAGTATTCGCCTAATACTTTGCAAGTATATATTCGGCGGCACCGCAGCCAGGATCACTCCTAATGGCGGATAATCCATCCGGCGGAATTTTCATCGAGCTGACGGCGTCGATCGTGTCCGCCTATGTCAGCAACAATTCCGTCCCGTCGGCGGACCTCCCCGCGCTCATAGGCCAGGTGCACACGGCACTGCGGCGCGTTTCGACCGGCCACGGCGAGACGCCCGATGAGCCGCTCAAGCCTGCCGTATCAATCAAGAAGTCGATCACGCCCGATTATCTGATCTGCCTTGAGGACGGGAAAAAGTTCAAGTCGCTCAAGCGGCATCTGCGCACGCAGTATGGTCTCAGCCCGGAGCAATATCGGGAGAAATGGGGCTTGGGCAGCGACTATCCGATGGTTGCGCCGAACTATGCCGCGGCTCGCTCGGATTTGGCCAAACAGATGGGGCTTGGTCAGCAACGGCGCCGGCGCAAATAGAACGCGAAGCAAATCCTTGAGACACTAGAAGTTCCTGAAACGAACCAATGAAGAACGTCAAATTCACCGCACTAGCCCAAGCGCGAGCGCCGCGCGCGCGTCCGAGCGGATACGCTCGACCATGGAGCGAAATCCATTCGAGCGTTGCGGGGTCAGATGCTCGCGCAGTCCCAGCCGCTCGAACGTCGCGCCTGCATCGGTTGCCAGTATTTCGCGGGCGGGCCGTCCGGAAAACAGGGTGAACAGAATTGCAATCAATCCACGCACGATGTGAGCATCGCTGTCGCCCTTGAACCGGAGAACGGGGCCGGCGGCGCCGTTGGGTTGCACCTTGGTTGCCAGCCACACCTGACTCGCGCAACCCTGGACCTTGTTGGTTTCGGAGCGGTCGCGCTCGGACAACGCTTCGAGATTGCGGCCAAGCTCGATGAGATAGCGATAGCGGTCGTCCCACTCATCGAGCAGGGCAAAATTCTCTACGATTTCTTCGATATTCATGGGCCGTCCGCACGCTGTACCCATAGATATAGGGCGAAAGTGCCGGTAACGAAAGGAAGCCGTTTCCGTGCAACTTCAAGCGGGTCGGTCTCGCTGACCCTGTCTAGGATGCGGTGCGCGCCAGGTCGGCACGCGGTCGGCCGGCAATAGCGTGTCGTGCGCGGCGCCGGACATAGATTGCGGCATGGACGCGCGATGCGGGATCGTACCCATTGCATCCGTATCCGCGGGGCCGAACCGATCGGTAAGATAATCATAAATCATCTTGGCGCCCGCCTGGGCACGATGGCCGATCGCGACGACGGCGAGAGAGCCAATCGCGCATGCCTCCGGCTGACGATCGCAGAATGAGCGCAGGTCGGTCATGGTCGCTTTTGCCGCCGACAGGGCATCGCCTGCGCTGATGCTGGCGCTCACTGCCCGCTGCGATCCGCCGGTCGGCAGCAGCAGCAAGATGATACCCAGCCAAAATCCCATTCGTAACAGGAAGCGCATAAGCCGATTCCCAACCCGCACGGTCGTATCGTCGGATGTTGCAAGCTAGCAGCAAGGATTGAAGTGCAGGTTCGAGGGAGCTCGCGTTTTTTGCCCATATTCAACGCGAATGAGCCGCGAGTTTTCAAAAAACAGGCAACCCTTTTTTCACCATCACTTCGCCGGCAAGCGGTAGGGAACCTTAGCCTTCGTTTAATGGGCTTGTGCGACGATTGCGCGAGAATTGGGAGGCGTCCCACGCGGCGGGAAACCGTTGCTCCTTCAAAGTCATGAAATCGCGACAGCGGCGGCGCAATGCTTGCGCGTCATGAACTATGTTCAAGGGGCGCCGCGCGGGTACCTCAGTGATACCGTGGTGATGAAGAGTGCAGGGTGAGTTTTCGCATAGTCGCGGCCGCGGGAATTTGTCACGCAAAGCGATGGCCGCAGGTTTTTTCAGCGAACGCCTCGGCTGGACGCCGAGAGATGCCGTCGGTTTTGCCGTGGGTATGCTCGCCACCGCGGCTATTCTGATTAACCTTTTGTTCATGCAATCGCAATCGCATCCGGCGCCGATGTTCAAAGTCGCCGTTGCTCAAGCAAAACCGAAACTGACCAGCGACACAAATACAGTGGGCTCGCCGGTCTTGTCACGGCGGGTCGAACCTCCTTCAGCTCCCGCCAGGGCGCCAATGGCGCCGCGAACGCCGGGACAGATCATCAATGAAATCCAACGCGAACTTTCCCGGCGCGGCTATTACGATGGGACCGTTGACGGGCTCTATGGTCCCAAAACAGATGCCGCCATTCGCGATTTTGAACATGCCAATGGGCTCAAGGCGAGCACAGAACCGAATGAGGGGCTGCTGCAAGCCATTGTGCGCTCGCCCGGCAAAGCGGTGAAGGGCGTGACGGGGACGACGCCGCCGCGTCCTGTTCCGCGCAATGACGAGGTTGCCGATCGCTCACCGTCGTCGCCGCGCATGGTCGCGGTGCAGCGCGCTCTTGCGGAATACGGTTACGGACAGATCAAGCCAACTGGCATCCCCGACGGCGATACCCAGCGCGCCATCGAGAAGTTCGAACGTGACCGCATGTTGCCGGTCACGGGGCAGCTTTCCGATCGCTTGCTGCGCGAGTTGGCGGAGATGACCGGGCGCCCGCTGGAATGACGCAATTGCGGGCGAGGACACGCATCGTTAGTTTTGGGAAATGCCATTGCTTCGGTCCATGCGATGCGTCTGAAATCTGCCATCTGGGCGGCCGCCTATATCCGCCGCTGCAATATCGAAGGGGCGTTCGCGTGCGTTCGGCGGCGTGGCGCTGAAGAGGCGGGGGCAATTTTCGTCAAGGTCAATCGGCTTGACGGCACTGCCGACTTGTTCGGCCCGGCGCCGCAAAGCCTCTTTGAGGATGCTCGCCCCGCGGACAGGCTTTTTGTCCGCTGCTTTCCCGGAGAGCCGTCGGTGGAAGGCAAGGTCGAAGAGCGGCTCGCGCGCGAGCTTCGTTTCGATCCCGATGTTTGGATCATAGAAATCGAGGACCGCACTGGCCGGCATTTTCTCGAAAATCTAGTGCGGTGAGGGTTGGCTAATCACCCGGCTCGCCCTCTCGCCGCATGCCCGGAGATAGACGCACGGCTCACGATTGCCGGTCGTCGCGAAACTTCCGACAGGGCGCGGCGCGCATTCTCCGCCGCCGCGCGCCAGGCGATTCTCTCATGGCTGGCGGGTGCGCAATCTGCTGCGCTTGCTGCGCGCCAGATGGCGAGCAGACGGCACGCCGCCTTTATGTCGAGCTCGGCAAAAAGTTGCCCGAGCTCGTAAACGCGATCGACCGATTGCCCAATGCGCGGATTCATGAACAGCAACATGCGCTGCAATACGTCCGCAGGTAGCTCGAGCGCCTTGGCCGCGACCGTGATCGGCTCACCGGACTCGTCGCCGGCAATCCGGCGCGCTTGTATGCGCGAGATTGCAAGTGTGCGCTCAAGCTCGCGTATGACGAACTCCATATTGTGCTGCAGTGCCGCCGATTCGAATTGCCAGATGTCGGTGCGTTGCATTGGTACTGCGGGCTGCGCCGGCGTAATCGGCGCGTATTCGAGGCCGATCAGGATCGCTCGGCGCTCGCTCGCTCCTGCTGCGTAGAACAGCTCGGATAATTCGCAGGCTTCCACCAGGCGAAAGTCGCGTGCTCTCGTTGCCTGCTGATCCGCAAGGTTGCCAGGTGCGCGGCTGGCAATGAGTTCCGCGTGCGCGCCGCCCAGTTCGGCGGCCAAATTGGCGAGCTCAGCCTGCGTAAGGCAAAGCGTATGCTTGAGAACGGGGGCGGCGATCTCGATCTGATCGCGCGCGAGCGCGAGCAGGATTGCAGTTGGAGCGCACGGGTAACTGGCGAGCCGCTCGGCGAGCGCCGCACGCGCCGGAACATCGACCGCCTCGATCAGCCGTAACACCAGCTCGGTGTAGTAGCGCTCATCCTCAGGCGTATGGCTCGGCCGCTGCAGGTAAAGGTCGGTGAGGACGCGCAGCAGGGTTGGACGCATGTCAACCTCGCCGTCCTGCCCCACATCAACCAGATCCTCCAGTCCGGGAAACGCTGATGGCAGTTCCATCATGGTCACTGCGCCTTTGCTGCAACACTTTGCATTTGAAAGAAGCTACGGCGCCCGCGTTAGCGGACCGTTAACCTTGCGCGTCCCAAATCGAGCGAGGAGCAAAGACGGCATACGGCCGTTATTGTCGGGGAAAAAAGATGGGCACGGTCATCAGTTTTCCGCCAGTGCTGCGCACTGGTCGAGGATCGAGATCACTTGCTGGAAAATTGGAATCGGCAACGGTCATAATTCTTCCGGTCGTTCGGATCGAGCAATTCGCCGCAGAGCCGATAACCGGACTTGACGGCGTCCCGAACGGCGGTCAACGACGTAAGCGGCGACGGCGCGCCGCGCGTTCGTAATACTACAGGCGGCCGACCTATGATGATTGCGGGCGGCACTGCGCTGCCGCGAGCGCGCTGCGCGCCGCTGGAAGCCATCCTGCTTCCGGGGTAAGTGCCCGAATTACGATCAAGCCCGTGTTCGTCGGCGACGTGACAATGAGCCTATCCGCTCTGGTCATGTCCTCGTTTTCCGGGAAGTCAGCGCGTTGCGCAGCGGTCATGAGATCGAGTTCAATCACGCGCCGGCCGGCAGCGCGATCGTTGATGGCGTAATAGGCGATGTCGGATCGGGTGTAAAATGATACGGAAGTATACGCTTGGCTGATCGGCACCGAAAACTTTAGCGTGCCGCGCCGCAAATCATAGCGGCACACCGACACCGCGAATGCCGGATCCATGAAGGGCATCACGGCCTGTTCCGGTGTCGGCGCCGGCACCGGAACGACCGTGTTCACCGGAGCAATCGCAGCGACGCGTGCATAGGCATCGTGGCTCGCCATGTTTGGAAGCAGCAGGATGGTTGCGAGGTGCACGATGCCGCCAAGCAGGAGTGCGCCGAGGAGCCACAATCCAAGACGGGTCATTGACAGCCTCCCTGTCGAATTGCCGGCATGGGCGCCTCGCGTCCCGAGCGGGTCGCCATTCCGATTGGCGTGTCGTAAAGGCGCAGGACCAACTGATATCTTTCGACGCCGCCGGTTGGCAGCCAGTTACCCGGGCGCGCGCGCGGCCCTACGATCAGGTCGAAAGTGCCATCGGACTTGCGAATGATCTCCTGGCTTGTGAATCCCTGCCTGAGTACTGAATTGGCTACCAGCCGGCCCCGCAGATCGTAAAGAGTCAGCGTCCAGAACCTCGCCTGCGGGGTAATCCCGCTGAGAAGCACATTACAGCGGCCATCGAGAGGCTGACCGGCGTCGTCGGTGTAGGCGTGAAAAGCAATGCCGTCGCCGGAACCGACCGGCAACTCGCCGGTTCGGGCAACGATTGCGCGAGCGTAAGGATCAATTCCAGCCGTGCCGTTTTTCGGCCATCCAGTCCAAGCACCAATCGTCACGCCGCCATAGGCGGTGCCTTTGGTCAATGCGATCCAGGTAGTGCCTAAGCCGATGGCCGCCGCGATCGCAAGTGCAAATATGGCTCCGAACAGCAAGCGCACGATCTAGTCCGCAATTTCCTTGGTTCGAATGATATCCCGCGTCATTCCGGGGCGAGGCCGAAACGAAGTGACGTCAATAGGGAAACTGCGCAAGAGATTCAATTGCCACGCATGCCGGCGCGCTGTTGCTCGGTTCCGGCAGCGAGCGTCTCTTGACGATTGGGCGGGGTCGCTTGCGCGTTCGTTGCCTTGCTCGGCTCGGGGGTGGTTGCGAGCGCTCGCGTTGCCTCGTCCATGATCCGCTCAACCCGAAGCAGCGCATCGGCCCCGCGTCTGGTGAGGACCGACGGCCGGCCGTTCTCGTTGGGAACGCTCTCCTTCTTTGCCTCGGCGGCCAAAGCGCGCGCGGAAGGCGGCGTGGATGCTCCCAATCCCGGTATCTGCTTGAGCTCTACGCCCTGGTGGGCATAGGTCATGATCTCGTGCCAGGTCTGGGCCGGAAGCGAACCGCCGGTCATCTGATTCATGGTCTTGTAATCGTCATTGCCGAACCAAATTCCGCAGACGAAATTGCCGGTGAAGGCGACGAACCAGGCATCGCGGTAGGCATTGGTGGTGCCGGTCTTGCCGGCGGCCCTGATGCCGTCGAGTATGGCGCGCCTGCCGGTGCCTTCTTCGACCACCTTGACCATCATGTTGACCATGTCGACAGCCACTTGCGGTGGAATCGCCTGCACCGGCTTCTTGCCGTCGCGGTCCCAGCGCCAGATGAGATCGCCGGCACCGCTGCGCACTTCCAGCACGGCATGCGGCGTTTGCGCCTTGCCGAGATTGACAAACATGGTGTAGCCGCCGGTGTGGTCGAGCACGGTCACCTCGTCGGCGCCGATCGGCATCGAGGGCGTGTCGGGCAGCGGCGTGCGCAATCCCGCCTTGCGGGCAGTTTCCCGAATCTTGGCGCGGCCGATTTTCGGATTGCCGTTGCCAAGCGCGATCGACAGTTTGACAGGAATGACGTTGATTGACCTGGTCAGCGCTTGCGTGAGCGTCATCGCGCCGGCATGACCGCCCCCGTAGTTTTTCGGACACCAGTTTCCGATGCAGACCGGCGAATCGACAACCACCGAAGTTGGCTTGAAGCCGTTCATCAGCGCCGTGGCGTAGACGTACGGCTTAAAGGATGAACCCGGCTGGCGTAAAGCATCGGTCGCGCGATTGAACTGGCTCTCGCCGTAATCCCGCCCCCCGACCATCGCCCGCACCGCGCCATCGATATCCATCAGCACCGTGGCGCCCTGCTTGACATTGTACTCGCGGCCATACTGCTTCAGCGAGTTTTCCACTGCCTGCTCCGTGTGCTTCTGCAGGTCCACGTCGAGGGCCAAGCGCACCACGAATACGCGCTCGTGCACCGACTTTGGCAGCGTGTCTACGAGCTTCTTCATCTCGTCGAATGCCCAATCGAGATAGTAGTTGGGCGACCGCTCGTCGCGCCGATCCACGGCCATGGCAGGATTGCGGCGCGCCCCGAATACCTGGCCCTCGGTCATGAATCCGGCTTCGACGAGGTTGTCGAGGACCACGTTGGCGCGCGCACGCGCCGCGGGCAGATTGATGTGCGGCGCGAAGCGCGACGGCGCCTTGAACAGGCCGGCAAGCATCGCGGATTCGGAGAGGTTTACGTCGCGGGCCGATTTGTTGAAGTAATATTGCGCCGCTGCGTCGACCCCGAAAGTGCCCCCTCCCAGATAAGCGCGGTCGAGATACAGTTTGAGGATTTCGTTCTTTGGCAGGCGGACTTCGAGCCAGACGGCGAGGAATGCCTCTTTGACTTTGCGCTCGATGGTGCGCTCATTCGACAGGAAAAGGTTCTTGGCTAATTGCTGTGAAATCGACGAGCCGCCTTGCACCACCCCGCCGGCTCTGGCGTTCGCCGTCATCGCCCGGAACAAGCCGGGAATATCGATGCCGAAATGATCGTAGAATTGCCGGTCTTCGGTGGCGAGCGTCGCCTTGATCAGATGGTCGGGAAATTCTTCAAGCCGAACGGAGTCATTGTGCTTGATCCCGCGCGTCCCCACCTCGTTGCCGTAGCGATCAAGGAAGGTGACGGCGAGTTCCGACTTGTGGAGCCAATCGTCATCGGCGGTTTCGCGAAAAGCCGGAATTGCCAATGCCAGCATGACGATGAAGCCGCCGGTGCCGAGCGTCAAACTTTCGGAGAGGGGCTCGACGAAATACCAGCGTCGCCATCCGGAAATATGAAATCGGTCCATGAAGATCGTGAAACGCTCGTAAAGCTCGCGTCCCCACGTCTGTGCCTGATAGAGTCCGAAATCGATACGCGAATCGAGGTCGAGCAAAAACCGGTTGATCCACGGCCTCCAGCCGCCGTGACCGTCATCCTTGTGGAAAAGGTTGCGCAAGCTTGCCTCGGGCAGAATCGAGCGGGCGGCGGGACGGACTCGTCCAACCGTAGCGGATGTTGTAACCGAAAGCTTGGTTCCAAACTATGGCGCGATCGCCACAAGCTGAATGGGAAAGCGCAATTTTGGCTGATTTCATGGGTCGATTTTCGAAAAAAACGGATGACCAAGGGTCGATGAACGGCGACGCGGAAGAACCCTTTTGGAAGCGTAAGTCTTTGCGGGAAATGACGGATTCCGAATGGGAGAGCCTATGCGACGGGTGCGGGCGCTGCTGCCTCGTCAAACTGGAAGATGCCGATGATGCTTCCCAGACCTTTTTCACCGATGTCGGCTGCCGGTTGCTGGAATCTGCGACGTGCCGGTGCCGCGACTATGCCCATCGGACCGACACCGTGAAGGACTGCGTCCGGTTGACGCCTCGAAACGTCGGCAGGCTGGTCTGGCTTCCGCCCACCTGTGCCTATAAGCGACTGGCCGAAGGCAGGGATCTCTATTGGTGGCACCCCTTGGTGTCGGGCGATCCGGAGACCGTGCATCTGGCCGGTGTCTCTGTGCGCGGGCGCGTCGGCGCCAGCGAGGACGATGTGCGAGAGGACGAACTGGAGGACCGCATCGTGAGTTGGCCCACCCGGTTGCCGAGACAAGCGCGCCAAAAACCGCGTTGATGTGTCCCGGGCGCAGCGCTGCACGAAGCGCCTCTTCGCGCGTGGTGGGCAGCAGCCAAGTGTACTACGCCGCTTCCCCGCGCGCCGACGCCGCCGCATTGCGAATGGCTGCGATGTTGGCGCGATAGGTTTCCGCGGTGCCGCCCTTGAATACGGCGGAGCCCGCAACCAGCACGTTTGCTCCCGCCTGGGCTACGGTAGCCGCGGTGCCAGCGGTAATGCCGCCATCTGCCTCGATGTCGATCGCACGGCCTCCGGCGAGCGCCCGCAGCCTGGAAATCTTCTCCACCGCATAGGGAATGAAAGCCTGGCCGCCAAAGCCAGGGCTCACGGACATCACCAGAATGAGATCGACGAGATCGAGCACCGGCTCGATCGTATCGACAGGGGTACCGGGATTGAGCGTTACTCCCGCCCTTTTCCCGAGCGCGCGAATTGCCTGCAGCGAGCGGTACACGTGGGGGCCTGCTTCCACATGCACGGTGATGATGTCCGCGCCGGCGGCGGCGAAGGCTTCAAGATAGGGGTCGCAGGGGGCGATCATCAGGTGCACGTCAAAGATTTTCTTCGTGTGCGGGCGCAAGGCCTTCACGACGGAGGGGCCAATTGAAATGTTTGGCACGAAATGCCCGTCCATGATGTCGAGGTGAATCCAGTCGGCCCCGGCGGCGTCGACCGCGCGAACCTCCTCGCCCAATCGGGAAGCATCGGCAGCAAGTATGGAGGGAGCGACAATAAGCGGACGGCGCATCGATTTTCTCCTACTCTCCCATACCAGTTCTCGCAAACAGCAAAACCCAACAATGGCAAAGGTGGATGTCACGGTTCTCGGTGCCGGTATTGTAGGCACCTCGATTGCCCTCCACCTGGCGAAGCGCGGGCTCACCGTCGCATTGGTTGATCGCCGATCGCCCGGCGAGGAGACATCCTACGGGAACGCCGGCGTCATAGAGGGCAATACCATTTTCCCTCCCAGTTTTCCCTCTGACCCGCTTGCTCTCATCCGCATCGCCATCAAACGCGCTCCCGAGGCGAACTACCATCTGAGCTATTTGCCGCGGGCGGCTTCGTGGTTATGGGCCTTTCGCGCGGCATCGCGCCGCGAGTGCCTGATCGGGACCGCTCGGGCAATGCGGCCGCTCTTTGCCTGCGCTGTCGGCGAGCATGAGACGCTGCTTTCCGAGGCTGGCGCAACGCGATTACTGCGCAAGACCGGCTGGCTGAAGCTCTATCGCAGTGCCCGCGCTTTTACGGCGCTCAGTGGCGAACGCACGCTGGCGCAGGAGCTTGGAGTTGATTTTCGCGTGCTCGATCCGGACGGCGCGCGCGAAGTCGAGCCAAACCTGGCTCCTGTTTTTTATCGTGCCGTGCTGTGGGAAGGAGTAGCCAGCGTGATCGATCCGCTGGCGCTCACGCAGGCATATGCCGCCCGTTTCCAGGCGCTCCGCGGCTTGTTGATCCGCGCAGATGGCCGCTCGCTTTGCCGCAGCGGACGGCATTGGCGCATCGACACCGATCAAGGTCCGCTCGATGCCTCTGACGCTGTCGTGGCCCTCGGACCATTCGCTCCCGACGTGCTTGCCCCGTTGGGCATCAAATTGCCGCTCCAGGTAAAGCGCGGCTACCATCGTCATTTCCGTGCCGACGGTAACGCCCGGCTTGCACGGCCTGTCGTGGATGCCGAGATCGGATATTGCATCGCTCCGATGGAGCAAGGCATTCGCCTCACCACCGGGGTCGAATTTGCTGCGCGCGATGCGCCACCGACGCCGGTGCAGTTCGATCGCGTATTGCCATTTGCGCGGCGCATCTTCCCGCTTGGCGATGCGGTCGAGGCGATCCCGTGGATGGGCAGCCGGCCGTGTTTCCCGGATTCGCGCCCGGTGATTGGACGCGCTCCCGATCATGCGGGCCTATGGCTCGCCTATGGGCATGCCCATTGGGGCCTCACCCTCGGCGCTGCCACCGGTCGGCTGTTGGCCGAGATGGTGACCGGAGCGACGCCGTTTACCGATCCCGCACCTTACGCGGCGGAGCGTTTTTCGCACGCCCCGCTCTGATGTCGAGCTAATCGTTGATGGTTCGCACTACGCTCGAAGTCGGACGGCCGTCCCCACCGGAAGTCTTCATCTGCTTCAGAACCATATCGTCGTAGGCAGGCAGCGTCGTGACTGCAAACTTCGGCTTCATGAAGACCACCTTGTAGCCGCCTGCCTTGAGCTCCTTGAGCAGGTCCATTGTTGCTTCGGCCGTCGCATGCTGAAAGTCGTGCATCAGGATGATGCCCTTGCCGTGTTTCTTCAGCTTCGCCATTATCGATTGCCGGACCTGCTCGGGCTTGCGCATCTTGAAATCGAAGGAATTGAAGTCGGTGGAGAAGATGCCGATATTGCGCTTGCCCAGGTATTCGATCAGCTCCGGCGGCTGCCGCAGCGCAGGGAAACGGAAATAGGGCGCCGTCGGTCCGCCGACGGCCCAGTGCACCGCACTGATGCCCTTCTCGATCTCATCCTTGGGGTCGTACTCCACCGACTCGCGCTTACCGTTTACCAGGCATGTCCCTTTGGTTTTCGACAGATCCTGATGGCACCAGGTATGCGAGCCGACTGCATGCCCGGCGGCGGCCACCTTCTTGAGGATGCCCGGCTCGTAGGTTGCATGCAGGCCGATCGGGAAAAAGATTGCCTTGGTGCAGTGGGCCGCGAGCGCAGCAAGGACGAGCTCGGTATTCTTCGGCCATGGGCCGTCGTCGAAGGTGAGCACGACTTCGCCATCGCGCAAAAAGTCGTGCATCTTGAAATGCTCGAATCCGAAGCCGGGGCCGCCGGTGGTGTCTATTTCCACGACCCGCGATACACCGAGCGCATCGGGATTGCCGGGGCAGTTGGATGTATTCGTCGCCGGCGCTGCAGGAGCAGCCGCTTGCGTTGCCGTTGGCGCTTGTGCCGGCGCCTTCGCGGGCGCGGCGGCGACTGCCGGAGATTGTGCAACCATGGCTGGAGCGGATGGCGCTGCTGGGCGGCCGGAGCGGGGAGCGGCGCGGCTGCCAGCACCGGTGCGGCCGCCGTTGCGCTCGACTCCGAAGCTTTGCCGGTCGTCGTCATGGCCGGCGAAGGAGCTGGTTGCTCCTCTATGGTGGTAATGATTGATCGGGCGGATGGCTCGCTGGTTGCAACCGGGGCGGCGACGGGTGCGGCAGCCCTTTGCGACATTACCGCACCGAAGACCGCGACGCAGGTCATAACGATGAGCGCACACGCCATTGCTAGGAGACGCATGGCAATCCTCCCACTCCTATGATGCCCAGCCCCAAGGACAAACCGAGCCGCCCGACGGCCCATTTGCCACATTTCTCAATCTTAAGCGGCCAATTCCCCACAGAGTCAATCAAGGTCTCTTGTGAGCTTGCGAAAGTTACCCACTGTGACATTCCTGCCAGCATGGAACTCCGTCCGGTAGCGCGGCAGCCTCGAAAACCGCTCGCGCAATGGACCGGGCCAGAACATTCGCGCCTACGGCCCCCAGTTCAGTGAGATCGCTCACCGCGGACGCGAGTGGTCGCCGGCCGGTCGCAGCCGCGAACACGGTATCGCCGTCAAGCATAGTGTGCGCGGGATATATGGCGCGGGCGAGACCATCTTGTGCCATGATTGCGAGCGCTTTGACCTGTGCCTTGCCGAGAGCGGCATCGGTCGCCACCACCGCGACGGTCGTATTCTCGCCGGTACGGCCTTTGGCTCGAGGTATGAGAGCAGTCGCCGGGATTTTCGCCGGAAAGCCGAGGCCGCCGAACTCGGTCCCGTCTTCCATCGGTGCCGCCCAGAAATGGGGACCCTCGCCAACGACGACGCTGCCGCAGGCGTTCACTGCTACGACGGCACCCACGACGTGGCCCTGGGAGGTGATCGCGGACGCCGAGCCCAGGCCGCCTTTGAGGTTTACGGTGGTCGCGCCGTATCCAGCTCCCGCCGTGCCAAGCTTGAAGTCGAGGCCGGCCGACCGGGCGGCGGCGTAGCCAAGCTCACGATAGGGCGGAAAGCGCCCCCAGTTCTTGTCGCCCCCATTAAGAAGGTCGAACAGCACTGCGGCGCAGACCAGGGGAACACGCATTTCACCGATTGCGAAGCCGCGGCCAATCTCTCGCAGATGCGCCTGCACGCCTGCGGCGGCGTCCAGGCCGAACGCAGAGCCGCCGGACAGAACAATGGAGTCGATGTGCTCCACTGTTCGGTGCGGCTCAAGAAGATCCGTTTCTCGCGTACCTGGCGCGCCGCCGCGCACGTCAACCGCGGCAACGGCGGGCTCCGCAAACACGATTGCCGTCACCCCGGAAGCAGTGCGCGCGTCGTCGGCTTGCCCGACCAGAACGCCCTCGACGTCGGTAATGAGATTGCGGTTCCGCAAGAGTAACCTCGCATCGGTTTTCGCGCATTCCGATATTCGCGGCTTGCATCGAGCCGCCGAGCCTCGCATTTAGGGCAGCATGGCTGCCGATGTCAGCTTTATAGCCGCCCTGATCGCCGGATTGGTGAGCTTCTTGTCGCCGTGCGTGCTGCCGCTCGTACCGCCTTATCTTGTATTCCTTACCGGCAATTCCCTTGAACGGCTTTCGGACGGCGAGCCGGCCGCCCGCGCGCGGCGTGACACGGTTCTCGCAGCGCTGCTGTTTGTTGCCGGGTTCTCCACGGTTTTCATTATTCTGGGCGCAAGCGCGAGCGGCATTGGCAATCTGTTGCGCTTCTATTCGAGCGAGCTGGCGATCGTCGCCGGAATTGCCATCACCGTCATGGGATTGCACTTCCTCGGGCTCACCCCGATCAGCCTGCTGCACAGGCAGGCGCGCATCGGGGTGCAGAAGCCAGTCGGGCTATGGGGAGCCTATGTCATGGGCCTCGCCTTCGCGCTCGGCTGGACACCATGCATCGGCCCCATATTGGCTGCCATTCTGGCGATCGCCGCTTCCAAGACGACCATTGCCAAAGGCGCGAGTCTGCTCGCGGTCTATTCGCTTGGGCTCGGTGTGCCCTTCATTCTGGCGGCTCTGGCGGTCAATCCGTTTGCCGCCTTCCTCGCACGGTTTCGCGGCTATCTTGCGCACATGGAACGCGTGATGGGTGGGCTTTTGGTGCTGACCGGGATTGCGTTTCTCACGGGCTTATTTACCGAGCTCAACACCTGGCTTATCGAGACCTTTCCGCTGCTCCAGAGCATCGGCTGACAAAGAAAAAGCTTGCAAAGCGTAACGCAATTCTGCTAAGAACAGGCATTCTCCAGATGTGCGCCCGGCCGGGTAACCGCGCCGGGTTTTTTGCGTCCGCATTGCCGCGCGCGAGGCGGCGCTTTGCATCTTGCAGCATGATCCCAAAAAGTGGGCACCACTTTTCGGAAAAAGATCATGCTCAAACAAACAATTAGAGCGGGATGGCAATCGATCAAAAATCATCCCGCTCTTAATGCCAATCCAAGGAGGGACACACCATGCAGTTTCAGAAAGGACAAAGCGGAAATCCTGCCGGACGGCCGCGCGGGGCATTCAGTGCCACCGCAATCCTGGCGGAACAGATGTTGACGGGCGATGCAGAAGAAATCATCCGCAAAACCATCGATCAGGCCAAAGAGGGCAATACGACTGCGCTACGCATCTGTTGGGATCGCCTTGCGCCGCTGCCAAAGAACGAGCCGGCTCTCTGCGATTTTCCGCCGCTTGAGAAGGCATCCGACACCGGTGACTTCATCGCCGCCGTGATCGCAGCGGTCGCGCGCGGCGACCTCATTCCGCGCGAAGGGAGCGAGATCGCAAAGCTGGTGGACACCTATCTGCGCACCGTCGAGGCGACGCTGGTCGATGCACGCCTGACCGAGTTGGAACAAGCCTGGGAACGGGCAGACAACCAGGGCGCGTAGCGCGAAAGGCCGGTTCGGCAGCCGGCGAGCCTGATATCGCCTGATAATACAGGTAAAAAGTAGCAGAAATTGCTCTCTACCCGCACTGGTAGAATAGGACAAATCAACTCAAGATGCGAAACAGGAGGAAGAGAGATGGTGCAAACCACGCTGACCCGGTTGGGTGCTGCGGGCAAGAAATGCCCGAAGCGACGCGAACACCTGATCTGGCTGAGTAATCCGCACGTCGGCGACGAGGAGCGCGAAAAACTGGTACAGCAGGCGATTGCCGCCGGCAAAATGCAGGAAACCGACGACGTCCAATTCGTGTCGTGGATGACATGCCTGTCGGCGGATTGTCCTGTCTGCAGGCCGGCGAAGACGGAGCCGGAAGGCAACTAAGCGCACGCGATCGTGCTCAAAAGGCCGGGTTCACTGCTGCTCGACATAGGTCATTTTGCCGTCTGCGCCCTTCTTCCAGACATAGAGAACGTAGCGGTCCTTCTTTTTGCCGGCGACGGTGTATCCGGTTACGTCGCCTTTCTTGTCGTAGGAAAGTTCTCCCAGAACGGTGTTGAATGGTTTGCCGGAATGCATTGCATCCGCGACCTTCTTGGTATCGATCGAATTCGCCTGCTCGGCGGCCTGCTTGATGATCTGAACGGCGGCATAGCTGTAGAGCGTGTAGGCTTCCGGCTCGAACCCCTTCTTGCGGAAGAGTTCGACGATCTGCGCATTTGCGGGGTTCGTCCGCGGATCCGGCGAGAACGTCATCAGCGTGCCCTCGACGCCCGGCCCGGCGATGGTGGCGAGTTCGTCTGACGCCATGCCGTCGCCACCCATGAAGGTCGCCTTCACTCCTTGTTCGCGCAGCTGACGCAAGATCAAGCCGCCCGTATCATGCAGGCCGCCCCAGTAGACGAGATCGGCGCGCGCTGCCTTGATCTTGGAGACCAGCGCTGAATAATCCTTGTCGCCGACATTGACGCCTTCATAGAGCACTTCCTTGATACCTTTGGCGTTCATCGTCTTGCGTGTCTCGTCCGCCAGGCCTTGGCCGTAAGTCGTCTTGTCGTGGATCACGGCAACGCGCTTGCCCTTGAAATCTTTCGGCAATGATGTTGCCGGCGACCACGCCCTGCTGGTCATCCCGGCCGCAGGTGCGGAATATGTTCCACAACCCGCGATCCGTAACTTTCGGATTGGTGGCGGCGGGCGTGATCTCCAGCATTCCATTCTCCTGGTACACGTCCGATGCCGGGATGGTGACCCCGGAATTGAAGTGACCGACCACGAATTTCACGCCGTCTCCCACGAACTTGTTTGCGACCGAAACGCCTTCCTTGGGGTCGGCGCGATCATCCCCCACGGACGATTGGAGCTTTTGGCCGAGAATGCCGCCGGCCGAATTGATATCCGCGACCGCCTGCTCGGTGCCGTTCTTGAGCTGCGCGCCGAATGGCGCGCTTGCACCCGTGATCGGCCCTGCAATGCCTACTCTGATCTGCGCCGTAGCGGGTTGCGCCAAAACAACGGTCAAGCCGAAGGCGAGGACGAGGGCTGGTCGCGCTTTCATGGTGTCTACCTCTGAAGGAAGCCGGTAATTCTGCCGGGAATTTGCAAATTGCGCAAATGTCACCCGGATTTTACGCTCTTGGCGGATGCATCAAGATTGCGGATGCGCCAGCCAAATCGACCTGCGCGCTCAATCATCCAACGATAACGGGTGACCATCTGGTTCACGCGCATGGTGCGAAAGCCGAGCAGGCCAAACGTCAGGCAAACCGCATAGTCGACACCATAGTAGTACAGCGACAGGAAGGTGCTGTCGAACAGCGCAAAATGCAGGAAACGCACCGCCAGGGTGAGGAGCAGCATGTAGAGCACGATGTGCCACCATGGGCGCCACGTCGCCGCCGCGGCGCGGCCGGCGAGCCAGGCCGCCCCTCCACCCAGAAAAACAGTCACAAGGAAAAATATTCCGAGCGAACGCTCGTCGGAAATCAGTTCGGGAATCGATATGTGCATTTAATGCCGGCCGCCCTCGAGGTACGCAGCCCTTACTTCCGGGCGCGCCAGCAATTCGCGTCCGCTGCCGCGCAATGTAATCAATCCATTGACCATGACGTAACCCCGGTGGGCCAGATTCAAGGCATGAAAGGCGTTTTGCTCGACCAGAAAAACGGTGAGCTTCTGCTCGGTGTTGAGCTGCCTGATCGTGTTGAAAATCTGGCGGGCGGTGAGCGGGGCCAAACCCAATGACGGCTCATCGAGCAGGAGCAAGCGCGGCCGCCCCATCAACGCGCGGGCGATTGCCAGCATTTGCTGCTCGCCGCCGGAGAGGGTGCCGCCGCGCTGGTCAAGGCGCTCACTCAGGCGAGGAAATAACGCAAACACCCGTTCCAAGTCGCTGTTGAAATGGCTGCGGTCCACCAAGGCTGCGCCCATTTGCAGGTTTTCCAGGACCGTCATGCGCAGGAAGATGCGTCGGCCTTCGGGAGCCTGCGCGATCCGCAAGGCCGCAATCTCATGCGTCGGCAGCCGGGTAATATCGCGGCCGGCGAAGCTGATATGGCCTTCGCGCGCGCGCGGGTTGCCGAAAATCGTCATCATCAGCGTCGACTTGCCGGCGCCGTTGGCGCCGATCAGCGCGACGATCTCGCCCTCCTCGACGTCGATGTCGACGCCCCTGAGCGCGGCGATGTTGCCATAATAGGATTTCACGCCACGCACATGCAGGAGCGGCGTTGCCGCCGTGCTGTCGCAGCTTGCCGATTGGGCCTCGCTCACGGGCTCTTGATCTCTCCCGCGGCAACCTGTTCATGCTCGACGCCGAGATAGGCGGCAATCACCTTGGCATCGTTGCGGATCGCATCCGGCCTGCCATCGGCAATCTTGTGCCCGTGATCGAGCACGATGATGTGATCGGATATCTCCATCACGACCGCCATGTCGTGTTCGATCAGCAGGATCGACGTCGCATGCTCATCGCGAATGGCATGCAGGTAATCTGCCAGCTCGGCGCTCTCGCGCGGATTGAGCCCGGCGGCGGGTTCGTCCAGACAAAGCAGTACCGGATCGGTGCACATCGCGCGTGCTATTTCGAGGCGGCGCTGGGCGCCATATGGCAGTTCGCCTGCCGGATCATCCGCGCGCGCGATCAGATCGATCTTGACGAGCCAGTAGCGCGCTTTTTCGACCGCGCCTTGTTCGGCTTTGGAGTATGAAGGGGCATACAATGCGCCAAGCACGCTGAATCCGGAGGCGCGCATCAGAGGGTTGTGCTGCGCCACCAGAAGGTTTTCCAGCACCGTCATTGCGGGGAACAGCCGAATATTCTGGAATGTGCGGGCGACGCGCGCTTTGCGCGTCACCAGGTAGTCGGGCATGCGCTCGAGCAGGTACAGCTCTCCGTCGGGCCGGATCAGGCTGCGGGTTCCCCGCTCGGTTAATGCATCGAGTTCTCCCCAGATCTCCCCGGCTCCGAATTGCAGCGCGATGCGTCCTTCGCTCGGCTTGTAGAAGCCGGTAATGCAGTTGAAGACGGTCGTCTTGCCGGCGCCATTGGGGCCGATCAGTGCGGTGATGTCGCCTCGTTGTGCCGTAAACGAGAGATCGCTGACGGCAGTGAGCCCGCCGAACCGCATGCTGAGATGATCGACGCGCAAAATCGGCGCAGCGCTTGCAGGCGTTGAATGTTCGTTTGCGCGAGTGGCTCTCGGGAGCGTTTTTTCCGCGAGCGCGGTCATGCACTTCTTTCCTGCGCCAAAGGCGTGCGAGCTTCATTTCCGCCCTCGCGCGGCACGCGTCGGCCACGCAGAACGACGGAGGGCTCGCGCGTGGTAATCAGCCCGCGCGGCTTGAAGATCATGATCAGCACCATCGCCAAGCCGAACAGCAACATGCGGTACTGGGTAGGCTCAAAATCGCTGCCGAAAACAATCTTGAGAAAGTCGAGTTCGCGCATCAGCTCGGTGCCGCCGATCATGAGGATGGCGGCGACCGCCACCCCGATCAGGCTGCCCATTCCGCCGAGAACAACGATGGCCACGATGACGGCCGATTCCATGAAGGTGAAGCTCTCGGGCGAGATGAAACCCTGCCGTGCCGCAAAGAACGAGCCGGCGAAACCTGCGAACATTGCGCCCATGGCAAAGGCGGTGAGCTTGGTATTGGTCGTATTGATGCCAAGCGAGCGGCAGGCGATCTCATCTTCCCGCAAGGCTTCCCAGGCGCGGCCGAGCGGCAAATTGCGCAGCCGTACCGTGACCGCGGCGGTTATCAGGGCAAGCGACAGGATCAGATAATACAGGAATATGGTGCGATAGATCGGGCTGAATTCCAGCCCGAAGCGGGCGGCGAAGCCCTCATCCGTGGCATTGAATGGAATGCCGAAGAAGGTCGGCCGCGGGATGCCGCTGATTCCCGCATAGCCATTGGTCACCGGCACCCAGTTGATGAGAACGAGCCGGATGATCTCGCCGAAGGCAAGCGTGACAATGGCGAGATAGTCGCCGCGCAGCCGCAGTACGGGGAAGCCCAGCAGGATCCCCCAGAACGCTGCCAGAGCCCCGGCGAGCGGCAGCAGGATCCAGAAGGATAGCCCGAAGGTATTTGCCAGCAGCGCGTAGGAATAGGCGCCGACCGCGTAAAAGGCCACGTAACCGAGATCGAGCAGACCGGCAAGCCCGACTACGATATTGAGGCCCCAGCCCAGCATCACATAGATGAGAATCTGGACGCCGAAATTATCGATCCATTTCACTGCGCCCTGGAAACCGGCGAGCCAGAGTGCAATCGCCGGATAAGAGACGAGCAAGCCCAGGCTGATCGGAGCGAGCCATTTGCGAAGCGGCGCGAGGGACGTCGCGGCGCTCGGTTCCGGTTGGGGCTGCGCGGCCAACTGCGCAAGCCAGGGCGCAGCGAGCCATGCGTAAAAAAAGCGTCCTGCGGTTATGAGGAAGACCAGCGACGCCAGCAAGCCCCAGCGGGTCTCGAGAACGAGCTCGTTGCGAATATTCTGGACCGTATTGAAGCCGATGAGCGGCAGCAGCACGCCGAAGGCAATAAGGCCGGTGATCGCTGCGGCCCGGATCGCGTCATAGAGATGCCGATGACTTTCCATGCGCCGCGGCTCGCTGGACATTTTCACACTTTCTCCACGTCCGGCCGGCCGAGAATGCCCTGCGGCAGGAAAATCATGGTGATTGCCAGAATGGAGAAGGCGGCGACATCCTTGTAATCCGTCGAAAAATAGGCCGACCACAGCGTCTCGATCAGGCCGATTATGATTCCGCCAAGCACGGCCCCGGGGAGCGAGCCGATGCCGCCCAGCACCGCCGCCGTAAACGCCTTGACGCCGGGTACGAAGCCATCGGCGAAGCTCACCACGCCGTAATACATCAGGTACATCGTACCGGCGACCGCAGCGAGCGCCGCCGCGATCACGAAGGTGATCGAGATGGTGCGGTCGACATTGATTCCCAAAAGCGCGGCCATTTTCTGGTCCTGCTCGCAGGCGCGCTGAGCGCGTCCAAGTGCCGTCCTGCTGACGACGTACCAAAAGGCGGCCAGCAGCGCTGCGGTCACCACCCAGACCACCAGTTGCTTATACGAGACCGCCACATCGTAGCCGTCGCTGCCCGACATCAGGACGATCACTTCATCGAACATCGGCGGAATCGATTTATTGCGGGGCCCTTGCGCGACCTGCACGAAATTCGACAGGAAAATTGACATGCCGATCGCAGAAATCAGCGGCGCCAATCGAAACGACCCGCGCAACGGGCGGTAGGCGACGCGTTCGATTGCCCAATTTACCAGAGAGGTCAGCAGCATCGCGACAATCAGCACAATCAGCAGCGCGCCGATCACGGAGCTCATTCCCAACCACGTTGTCAGCAGCAGAAAGGTAATGAGCGCGATGAACGCCGACACCATGAAAACGTCGCCATGGGCGAAATTCACCATGCCGATGATGCCGAACACCATCGTGTATCCGATGGCGATAAGACCGTAGATTGCCCCGAGCGTGATGCCGTTGATGAACTGCTGGGTGAATACGTCCATGCCCATGCGACCTTTCGACGACGCCTGCGCAACCCGGCACTACTTAATGCTGTTGTCGTTGCCGGCGCGCAACACATTCATTGCAAGTGTCCTTCAGAGGAATTTGGATTTGACGCTGGCCGGCGGCAACGCGACACTAGAAGTTCGCATCTGAACGTGCCGCGAGTGGTGGCGAACTTCGGAATCGGACCACTAAGAATGGGCGGGGGCTGGCGAATGGCGAAATTTGTCAAGCTGTTCTTTGTTGCGATGCTGCTCATCCAGGCATCCTTTGCCGGCGCCGGCACCTTCAATGCACAAGGCCAATTTATCGGGATAGTAAGCCCGAGCGTTACATCCTTGCTCGCGCAATTTCCCGACGGAGGGCCGGGTCTGAGGGCGGCGATTGCCGTCCTGCTCGAGGGCGATCCCACCCTTGCGGACGACGTGGTGTTTGCCGCACGAACGGCGGCGCCGGGGCAAAAACAGGCTGTTGGAATGGGCATCGCCGATGCCGCGCGGTACTTTGCCCTTTGTGGGGGTGTCGGAACCGAGACCTGCCGGGCAGCGGAGGCGGCGCTTCGACTTGCGATGCTCAATGCCGATCCCGTGTTGCAGGTAGCCTTCCTGGAGGTTGCGGGGTCGGAGGTCACTGGGGATGTACGCCCCAGGCCGCCGATTTTCATACCCGGCATCGGCACAGGAAACGCGAATTGCATTAGCCCCGCAAGTCCTAGCGGCTGCTGAGTCGGATATCTTCAGAGCGAAAAACTGCAAACCACGCTTGGTGCTCAATCGTCATCGTCGCTGCACCCGATGATGGAGTGACGAACTCATCATTCGGTCTGACAGCCTTCCGACTGCGGGTTGATTGCACAATAGTAGCTTTTGTTCCTGGAACAGAACTCTGCCGTGTCTTTGCTGAAATTTTGCAGACACGTGTTCATCCAGTCGATGCTGATTCGCGCCTTGGCGAAATCCTCTTCACCACAAGACTCATCGAGGTTCGATGCAACGCTCTTGAACTCTTTCGGAACACCCTGCTTGCTGCGTCGGGAAGCCGCTTCTGCCTGCTTGTAAAGCGCCTGCGACAGGCTGATGCAGTCGCCTTTATCGACCGGTGTCCTCGGAGTTGCGTCAGCGGGCTGCTCTTTCTCTGCGGCAGAGGACTGATGTCTTGCCGCAATCTTCTGCTTTCTGTGTTTTGCCGCGGCGGAGGGTGTTGTCGCCGCGCATAATAAACCAAGCACTGCAAGCAAGCTGACTGCAGCTCTTATTCGAGAATTTCGGGACATATTTGCGCGCCGCGGGAACACGTCAATTCAGGTCACCAGACCTATGGGGAAGAAGGTGGGCAATTTAATGCCATGCATTGAGCGAAAATTGTCCTTCTGCCGTTTCCACATGGAGAAGCTGTGCACAGCCGCATTGGCGGCCGCTGCCTTCCTCATCGGCAGCGCGGCATCAGCCCAACAAGCAACGCCTGCCGCCAATCAGATTGAGACACACGTCCACAATTATGGTGACCGAAACAGCACGTGTCTGCGCTGGACCGACCAATGCCGTACCTGCAATCGGGATGCCGGCGGCAACCCTGTTTGCTCAAATATCGGAATCTCCTGCCAGCCCGTTGAAGTTCAATGCGTGGAGCGGCGGCAGGAACAGTGATGCGAACCAACCAAAAAAAGAGGGCGCCGGAAGGCGCCCCCCAGAAAGGCAGGGTTGCTTGGGCCCTATCTGGACCAAACCCACGAGCGCCGCACGCCCGGCCAGTAGGCGTAGGCTGAGCGGGCATAGGCGACCGTGGCGACTGGTACGACCGCAGGCCTGTAGGCGACGGCCGTATAGTAATAGGGTACCACTGTACGGCGGTAGGCGTAGGTGTAGTAGGGCACCGTATACACGACCGGCCTCACGGCCACGGGTCGCACGACGGTATACGCTACATAGCATCTGCCGTACCAACCCCAGTACCCGCCGCACCATACGGCTTGGGCATTGGCTGGCGTCGGCGCCGCAAGAGCGAAGAGCGCCATGGCCGCAACAAGTAACCCCAACAACGAGCGTCTCATTGCACGTTCTCCTTCATGTGCCTCCGATCTCCTGTCCCAGTAGAAGAAAAATCGCGCACCAAAGTCAATGGTCTGTGGTGACGAAAATTGGGTAGCCCACTTTTTCGCACTGGGGCTTTTGCAAGAAAACCGCCAAATGAATAGGAGCGGTATTGGGTGGCGCTCCCTAGGGGGACTCGCCCCCCTTTTTCTCCGTGAGAGGGCAAAGTCAATGCTTTGCCAGGAAGGTGGGATCCTGAATGCGCTGCACGTCGCGAGAGAAATCGGCCACGACTATGCGACCATCAGTTCAGTCTGCTCGAAGGATAGAGTAAGGCGTCCGTCGCTCATGGTTGAACTTCCGCGGTAGCGCTGAAGAACGACAGTACGGCAACTGGTCAGCTGCGCTTTCACAAGTCTTGGGCGTTCGACGGCTGGCCTTCCTTCGTGACCGAGATCGCAAGGGAGTGCGCTTGTTTTTGCCCATTTTCAAACGTGACCATAAAACTAATGCTATCCGATCCGACGTAGTCCGGTGCTGATTGATAAAAGAGCACCTGCGCCGGAAGCTTGAGGTTCGGACAATTTGGGTAACGGGTTGTTGTGATCGTCAGGACTCTGATGGTCAGCGCTCCGTTCTTTGGGGGAGCGATGACCTCTATGTCCGGCAGCTGTAGCGGCTTGCAGTCCTTCGTATTTGCCCTCGCAAAGATGCCGACCCGGACCTCCTTGCCCGACAGGGCGCGGGCGCTTTGGTACACGCGCTCCTCTTGGGCAATCGCCCGCGGATTAATAAGGCAGATGACGGCACAGATCACCGCGTGTGCAAACAAGCGCCTCACAGAGCGGCCTCCAATCTGTTAGCTATCATTCGTCTTTATCCTATATCCTATTTTCCGCCGATTTATGCCGAGAAAACAAACATCACGAGCGGCTAGTGTGGCGGATTTGACGTTCCTATCAGCATTGCCGCGAGTTATTTGTAGGAACGTCAAATCCAAAGCCACACTAGAATAAAATAGTTGCTAGTGTCCCTTTGGTTCCGACGTTCGTTTGCGAACGTGCTGCAAAGTGATACGAACGTCGGAACCGGGACACTAGCGGAACTATCGGGATTTTGCATGAGGCAATCCGTCATACGTGTACGCCAAGAGCGCGAAGGAGGATTTGACCGATGCCGAGAAGCGTGAAATCCGCAAGCTCGTCGCGACGACCGAAGCCCAAGACTAGCGCCTTGGGCCGCCGCTTGGTGGCGGGGCTCAATGACGCGCTCGCCCATGCACGCGGCGAGTTGGTTTTGCCGAGCTACACGGTCAGCGTGCCCGCGCGTGTGGACGTGGCCAGGCTCCGCCACCGGCTCGGCCTGTCGCAAGCAGCTTTCGCGCGCACCTTCGGGCTGGACGTGACGGCACTGCATGCCTGGGAGCAAGGTCGACGTCGACCGGATCGCGCGGCGCGCGTCTTGCTCGCCGTCATCGCCAAGGAACCGCAGGCGGTCTTGCGCGCTCTGGCAAACTCATGATGCATTCAAAACGCCTTTGGGAGCCCGGCGTCCTTTAGAACACCGTTCGCTGAATGCCGGGAGACGATCTTGCCGTCCACAGGAAACGTCGTGTTGGTGAGGCGCTATTTCCCATTGAGGATTACAAGTCAGCAGACCAGTTGCCACACGAGAAAGCGGCAACCGAGCCAGCACCGGAACAGCAGCAACCGCAGCCGGCAAGAGAGCAGGGGCCTTTAGTGAGCTCGCCGCCACATCGCGAGTCTGTTAGTTTTAGCGGCAATCGTCCTCAACTATATCGCCAAACGCAATCCGGCTTAGCTGTTTGCGGATTTCGGGAGGGCGGGTGCTAGGCAGCGAGATGTGGATCCGATGTCCAATCGGGATTAAGCGTTATCCACAACTCAGGCGAGGTGGAGCGCTGTTGAGATGAACCGAACCCGTCGTGCGCGAGACTAATTACGCGTGATCGAGCGTCGGCCGGTAGGGGCGTTATCCGGTGTCGTCACTGGCAATTCCTCCATCGACTCCCGTGGGCTGCGCCCAGGGACCTGCGGCGCAGCGGCGATCCGATCAATTCCACTCCTGAGAAGGGAACCTCAAGAATGCCCGCTTTTGTCGTCGTTTCCAGCGCCTTCCTGGTATTCGCGGTAACCGTCGAGTTGCTTTCCACCAAATATCAGCCCGCAGCTCTCGTTGAGCTGTTTTTTTCGCTGCCGGCACCGCAGCAGATTGCCTGGCTGATCATTTGTCTGGTGCCGCTCGCGCTGATTGGCGCCGCTCTGCTGCAACACTCCAGACTGATTGAAAAGCGCAAGGCTGCAGAGGTCCTGGAGACGCGCTTGCGTAGCATGCGTCACGACGTGCTTGGACTCGAAGGAGTGCAGAAAAGTACCGAGAACGCAGTCGAGTATTTGGATCGTAGCGACCCCGAAGGCGTGCTCAAAGCCGTTCAGGCGCGGATCGCCAGCACCGAACAGACGATCCAATTCCAGCACGAGCGCAATCAAAGCACCGATCTGATGGGTTGTCTGGAACAGGTCTGCCAGCAGCAGCAGGCAATGAGGCTGAAGCTTGGCGAAGTCATCGCAAAAAGACGCTCAATGGAGACATCGATTGCTCAGCTGCAAAGCGCCCAAGACGACATCGACCACAGCATATCCGGGATCGAGCAGGACAAGGACGCTGAAACGCTCGAACATCGCCTGCAGAAACTGTCGCAATTCGTTGGAACGACCAGTACGCGGTGCGAGGAGATCGAGCGCTCAATGCCGGTCGTCATGGAGCTTGAGGAGAAGTTCCAGGCTGCTCAGCGCCGCCTTGCGCCTCTCGATGAAAAAAAGACGGGGGTTCTTGCCACTCTCACGGCGCTGGCTGATATGCGAGACGAGATTGATGCGAAAATTGCTGTGATAGAGAAAGATGGCGAGGTCAGCCTGGAGGAGCGCCTCACTGAGTTCCAAAAGTTGTCGCAAGTCGTCGACACCACGAACAATCGATGCGAGGAGATCGAGCGCTCGATGCCTGACCTCACGGAGCTTGAGGAGAAGTTCGAAACGCTTCAGCGTCGCCTCACGCCACTTGAGCAAAAGAAGACAGGCACCATCGGCACTCTCAAGGCGCTTTCGGACGTGCGAGACCAGGTTATCGCCACGATTGCCCGGCTTGAGCGAGATGAAGACGTGAGCCTGGAGGAGCGTCTCGGCGAGACCCAGAAACTGTCGCAGTTCGCAGCCACTGCAAGTGCGCGATGCGAGGAGATTGATCGCTTGCTGCCTGGCCTTATGGAGCTCGAGGACAAGTTCGAAATTCTTCAGCGTCGCCTTGCACCCCTGGAGCAGAAGAAAACAGGCGTCATCGGCACTCTCAAGGCATTGTCCGACATCCGCAACCAGATTGTTGCGGCCATTGCCCGGCTTGAGCGAGATGAAGACGTCAGCCTCGAGGAGCGCCTCGGCGAGACCCAGAAGCTGTCGCAATTCATCAAAACTGCCAGCACGCGGTGCGAGGAGATCGACCGCGCGATGCCGGGTCTCATAGAGCTTGAGGAGAAGTTCGAGACTGTTCAGCGTCGCCTCGCGCCACTGGAGCAAAGGAAGAGTGCGGTCATTGCCACTCTCAAGGCGTTGTCTGATCTGCAAAATCAGCTTGATGCGACAATCGCCCGGCTTGAGGCGGACGAAGGCGTCACCCTCGAGGAGCGCATCCAGCAGTTGGCCAATATCAAGCAGGGGCTTGAGGAGCGTGTGGCGAGCGTGCTTACGCAGTTTTCCGAAATTGACGCCATTCACAAAGGCCTCAGTGGTCTTTTCGGCAAGTTAAATCAGGCGAGGCGCATGCCGCGCAAGCTTGATTTGAGCGCGCGTGTTGTCTCCAGCAACGGGAACGAAAACGGGAACGGCGCCGCCAGACAGCATGAGGACACCGGCGAGCCGTCAGCGATGTGAAGCTCCTGGCTCGGTGCGCCAGCGCGCGGGGCCGCGTCAAGTAGAGTACTTTCGGTGAGAGGGAGCGGGTGCGAGTGGAACCCAAAATTTCGACCCCCGTCCCTGTCCCCCGGGTTTTCCCGAGTTGCGGGAAGATCGGTTGGCACCATCGCGGGGAGGCGCAGTGCAACAGCTCGCCGCCGTGTGTCGCATCAAGGCCTTGCGGCGTCTGCGTTGTTGCGCGTTAGCTGTTTGCGGATACGGGGAGGGCGGGCAGACCTGTTCGTGACTCGTCCGTGAGCGCGGTTCTGCCTACTCACTTCGATCATAAGCACTTCGACGATTTGATTTGAGGATTTTGGCGTCAATAATGGCGGTTATCAGCGCGCCCGCATTAGGTCTGCTTCACCTCAGCCACCCGACATTGCCAGTGCTCGTCGGCACGTCGCGTTTGTGCCAGGGAACGAACCCGCTTACGCGGGAGCGCGCTGCGCGCGAAGACTGAGCAAGCGGCAGTGGATGCATGTGAACAGCTAAGCCGAATGCGATGACAGGACGGTGTCCCGTCTTGAGGATCGAGGGGTCAGTAACCTCCACCTCAAGACAGGAGCACCGCGATGAGCGAGAAGCCCATCAGTCCACTGCGCCAGCGCATGATCGAAGACATGACCGTGCGCAATTTCGGCGAGAAGACCCGCAACGACTATATCCGCCACGTCAAGACTTTCACAGCCTTCCTCGGTCGCTCGCCGGATACGGCAACGGCTGAGGATCTTCGCCGCTTCCAGCTGCATCAGAGACGAACAGGCGTGCGGCCGCCGACCATGAACGGGTCGGTTTCGGCGTTGCGCTTCTTCTTCACCGTGACGCTCGATCGAACGCATATGGCTCGATACCTTACGTTCGTGCGCGAACCGCGCAAGTTGCCGATGGTGTTAAGCGAGGAAGAGATCGGACGCCTGTTGGAGGCGGCACCCGGACCGAAGTACAAGGCCGCATTCAGTGCCACCTACGGTGCCGGATTGCGGGTTTCTGAGGTGGTGGCACTCAAGGTGTCCGACGTCGATTCCAAGCGCATGCTGCTGCGGATCGAACAGGGCAAGGGGCAGAAGGATCGCTTTGCGATGCTCTCGCCGGTGCTGCTCGAACTCTTACGCGATTGGTATCGCATTGCGCGGCCGGCGGTATGGTTGTTTCCGGGCCGTGATCGATTGCTGCCGTTGACGACGCGCCAGTTCAACCGCGCCGTTCATGCCGCAGCCGAGATGGCCGAGATCAAGAAGCGGGTGACGCCGCACACGCTGCGACACAGCTTCGCCACCCACTTGTTGGAGCAGAAAACCGACACTCGCCTGATCCAAGTCTTGCTCGGACATGCCAGGCTCGACACCACCGCGCTCTATGAGCACGTTGCCACCAGCACGATCCGAGCGGTGATGAGCCCATTGGATCGGCTCACACCGCTGATGGGAAACAGGCCCCAGCCGCCGGCATAATCCGCCGGCGGTCATGTCCCGCCCTGCTCTGGAAGTCGCGGACATCTTCCGCGACTTCGGTGCTGGCTGGCGTCGAGCCAGCGCCGGCCACGTGAGCCTCGCCCAATTGAAGGTGATGACTGCCATCGAGAACTGCCGCACCGCAGCTCTCGGCGGCCATGTCACGCGCTGCGAGGACTGCGCGTACACGACCATTTCCTATAACAGCTGCCGCAATCGGCATTGCCCGAAATGCCAGGGTGCGGCAGCGAAGCAATGGCTCGCCGAGCGCCAGGCGGAGCTTTTGCCGGTGCCTTACTTTCACGCAGTGTTCACGCTACCGGCCCGCATCGCCGATATCGCCTATCAGAACAAGTCAGTGATCTACGATCTGCTGTTCAAGGCCGCATCCGAAGCTATGCTCACGATCGCGGCCGACCCGAAGCACATGGGCGCCACCATCGGTATCACCGCCGTCCTGCACAGCTGGGGCTCGGCCATGACGCATCATCCGCACGTGCACATGATCGTGCCGGGCGGCGGCATCTCGCTCGATGGCGCGCGGTGGGTGGCCTGCCGGCAGCGCTTCCTGCTGCCGGTGCCCGTACTCTCGAAGCTGTTCCGCGGACTGATGCTGGCGAAGCTCCTCGCTGCCCACGCAGCCGGTAAACTGCAATTCTTCGGCAACCACGCCGCACTCATCGAGCGCAAGGCTTTCATGCGCTACCTGGCGCCGCTACGCAGGCGCAACTGGTACGTCAACACAAAGCCCCCGTTCGGCGGACCCGAAGCGGTGCTCGCCTATCTCTCGCGCTACACCCACCGCGTCGCCATCTCCAACCGCCGACTGATTGCGGCCGACGCAAGCGGCGTCACCTTCAAATACAAGGACTATCGGATCAAAGGGCCAGGCCGCTACAAGACCATGACGCTGGCGACGCACGAGTTCATTCGCCGCTTCCTCATGCATGTTCTGCCGAAGGGCTTCCACCGCATCCGCCACTATGGATTCTTTGCAAATTCTTCTCGCGCCGAGGCCATCGCGCGGGCTCGCGAGCTGCTCGGGAAAGCTCGTGCCAACGCCGATGCCTCCGCTCCTGATAGTGCGGAAGCACCAAATACCCAGGCGGACAAATGCCCCTGCTGTGGCGGGCGCATGCTCGTCATCGAGAGATTCGATCGGGGCGCACAACCACGCTACCGCGCATCAACCCCGACCGACACCATCAGGCTCGATACCTCATGACCACAATCACTGCCTTGCGACCCCGTACCGACCTGGCCCGTTCTCGATCTCCGACCGAGCGCGATGACGCTCAGCAGCTTGCATCATTTCTGCATCAAACGCGCCTGCTAACAGAAGCTTGCAGCCGACAGCTCGATTATCACCCCCAGCAGCAGCTCACTATCAAGCGCGTGATCGACCGGCTCACATCAGAACACACGCGCACGCCAACCCGGTGCGTACCAGCCAAATCCCCATAGAGCGTAGGCTGGCACCGCTCCGCCAAACCAAACCGCGGGTTCGTTCTTTGGCGGCTTCCGGACGCCGGCCCCGCCGCTTGTCGCACCTCTCTCAGGCCGGCATCCGGAACCCTGCACACAAGCGGACTAATGCGGTGCAGCAAAACCCGCCTCGTTATTCGATCACCTCGTCGGCGGTGGACAGTAACGACGGCGGTATCGTGAGGCCGAGAATCCTGGCAGTTTGGGCGTTGATCACCAACTCTAACTTGTTCGACTGCACGACCGGCAGGTCCGCGGGTTTCGCGCCCCTGAGGATGCGGCCGGCATAGACGCCCACCTGTCGATACGCATCGGTAATGCTAGACCCGTAGCTTATCAGTCCGCCGACATCAGGAAGTTGACGCACAGTATAGATCGTAGGAATTGCGTGGCGCATCGCTAAGCTGACCACATGAACCCTGCGGTTCGGGAACAACGGGCCAGTACCGACGTAGAGGGCGTCAAGCCGTTCGTGTACAAAAGTTGCAAACGCCGCATCGATCTCGCGGCTGCTGCTCGCGTTGAGGACTTTGATTTCCAGTCCGAACGCACGAGCCGCAGCCTCTACGTCGTGCCGCTCGCTCTCGGCAGAAGGATAAGTCGGATCAATAAGCAGCCCCACACGCCTGGCCGCAGGGATAAGCTCATGCAGGATTCCCAACCGCTTTGCAGCCAGCTCCGCCACGAAAAAATTGACACCGGTCAAGTTACCGCCTGGCCTGGCGAGGCTCGTGACAAGACCCAACTTGACCGGGTCTTCGGGAACATTGAATACGATCGGGATGGTCGTACTTGCGGCCTTGGCCGCTAGTGCCCCCGGGGGGCCGAATGCGGCGATCACGGAAACTTGCCGGCGCATTAATTCAGACACCAGCTCCGGCATTCGATCCGACTGATTGTCCGCCCAACGGTAGATGATCGAAACGTTCTCGCCCTCGATATAGCCCGTGTCCTTGAGGCCCTGGCGAAATGCAGCCAGTCGGTCTCCTGACATGTCAGGCGATGTGGGATTGAGATACCCGATCACCGGCATTGCCGGCTGCTGCGCACGCGCCGTGAGCGGCCATGCCGCGGCAGACCCGCCGAGCAGCTTGATGAAGGAGCGACGCCTCATTATTCGATCACCTCGTCGGCGCGGGCGAGCACGGCGGCGGGGATGTCGAGGCTGAGCGCCTTTGCGGTCTTGAGGTTGATCATCAGCTCGTATTTGGTCGGTGCCTGCACTGGCAGGTCGGCCGGCTTCTCACCTTTGAGGATACGATCGACGTAACCGGCGGCACGGCGGAACTGGTCGGTATAGTCAGGGCCATAGGAGACCAGGCCACCAGCGGTGACGAAACTGCGCTCAAAGTAGATCGCGGGCAGCTTGTGCCGGACCGCCAGCGTGACGATCAGATTGCGATGAAGCTGCGCCGCGCCGCCCGACGTCACGATCAGCCCGCCGTTGGGAGAGGCCGCGAAGGTTGCGACGGCACGCTCGAGCTCGGGCGCCTCGCGCGTACTGACCGGTCTCACCTCAATTTTGAGCGACGGCGCCACGGCCTGGATGACGGCAAATTGGCTGGTTCCAGAGCCCTGAGTGGGATCCCGCAGCACCGCCGCATGCGTTAAGCTGGGCGCGATCTCTTTGAGCAGCTCCAGCCATTTTCCGCCCACCGTATATTCGGCGGTCATGAACCCAGTGACATTGCCACCCGGCCGCGCCAAGCTTTCGACGAGGCCGCCACCAACCGGATCACCGGCGACTGGGAACACGATCGGCACCGTCCGTGTCACCTGCAGCAACGGCCGCACGGTCGAGGTGCCGTAGGCCAGGATAACGTCGGGCGCGAGCGCGACCAATTCGACGGCATGTCGGCGAATCTCGGCGGCGTCGGCCGTGGCCCAGCGGGTGTCGATCCGCACATTGCGGTCGATGCTCCAGCCCGCTTGCTGCAGCCCCTGCAAGAAGGCCTCGAAGCGGGTTTGAAATTCGGCATCGTCAGCAGAGCCGGGCAGTAGCACGCCGATGAGCCGCACCCGCTCGCCCTGTTGGGAGCGCGCGGCAAGCGGCCACGCTGCCGCAGCGCCGCCGAGAAGCGTGATGAACTGACGCCGTTTCAGTTGATCCAATTGCATCCGCGCTGCCCCAAGCCAAGGGGACAGCATAACGGATTGGCGAGGATCAAGTTAGGGGCCTGCCGCAGTGCGGGATTTCGGCCCGGCTAATGACTGCATCGGGTCATGAACAGCCCAAAAGCTGTGTCCGCAATTTAGTCCGGTGCTTTAGCGAAGCAAACTACTCCTTTATTCGATCACCTCGTCGGCGCGTGCGAGTAGCATCGGGGGGACGTCAAGGCCGAGGGATTTCGCCGTCTGCAGATTGAGGACGAATTCGAACTTGGTCGATTGCAGTACCGGAAGGTCGGCGGGCTTGGCGCCCTTGAGGATGCTGCCGGTATAGATACCGACTTGGCGGTATGTGTCGAGAATGTCAGTCCCGTAAGTCATCAGCACACCGGCTGCGGCCAATTCGCGCGTATTTGAACTTGCAGGCAGTCGGTCGCGCACTGCCAGCGTGGCGAACTGCACGCCGCGGCTGGTGAAGAAGCTATCACCCGCGATGAACAATGCATCGACCCGTTCACGCGCAAAGGCGGCAAAGGCCGCGTCGATCTCATCGGGGGTGCTGGCATTAAAGAACAGAACTTCCAATCCGAGGACGCCAGCGGCTTGCTTAATCTCCTTCGACACGGCCGCAGCGGACGAAGCATTGGCAGGATTAAGCATCACCGCGAAACGATTGGCCTTGGGCAGCACCTCATGCATGAGGCCGAACCGCTTGGTGTTGCTTTGGAGGCCGAAAAAATTGATCCCGGTCGCGTTGCCCCCGGGCCGCGCGAGGCTCGCGACGAGGCCCAGTGCCACAGGGTCTTCACCGACGTCGAACACAATCGGGATCGTCGCGGTTGCGGCCTTGGCGGCGAGAGACGCAGAGACGTCGGGCGTGACGATCGCGGCCACGCCCCGCCGCACTATGTCAGGCAACAATGCCGGCAAACGCTCGTAATGGCCCTCCAGCCAGTGGTATTCGACCACGACATTCTGGCCCTCGGTGTAGCCCGCTTGGCTTAGGCCCTTGCGGAGAGCGACGAGCCGCGCGGCTGCGGGTTCGGCTGCCCCGCCGTGGATGAAGGCCACCGCCGGCAGCACCAATTGTTGCGCGCGCGCTGAAAGCGGCCACGCCATCGTCGCGCCGCCGAGCAGCGTCATGAACTCGCGCCGCCTCATCTAATGCCCTCAATTCCGAGGATTGCACCCTACCACACGACTGCTGGAAATGCCGCGTTGTGCATCACAGCATTTTGGCCCACCCGACTTCCGCAACGGGTCAAAACCCGCCTCACCCCCGGATCAATCGTAAGTCTGCTTCCACCAGCTACGGACCTAAAGCGTGGGCAGATGCCGTCGCCTTCAGTGCTGCCGCTGCTCAAACCGAATGCGGCATTCACACTGCCTGGTTAGATTAGTCGCGCCGCCGGTAAGGCTACGGTTCCTGAGACAACAAAGAGCCCCTCACAAGGCGACTTATTCGCAAAAAAGAGCCGCAAAAGCGCCCGCTTACTCGATGAGTTTCATGGCGCGGGGGGCTACGGGGAGAGCGTCATGTTGAGATGGAACAGTGCTGTTCTTGAGGAGGAAGAAGCTATGCTTTCCGCTCGGGAGCATGATGACGAGTTCTGCCGGAAGCTGCGGGCGGCCATTGAGGAGGGAGCAGAATCCTGCCCCATCGGTGTGAGCACTCAGCCCAGCACGAAGAAGCCTATCTTCAATTACCAGCGTCCTGATAGTTATCACTGACGCTGAGCCGCGCTGTGCTCAGTGATGCCGCCGGATTAAAGACCGTCTAATTTACCGATCTGCTTTCCGGCGGGCGCTTCGACTGTCTCAATGAGTTGGTTGCCGAGATGGCGGGCCTGCGCCAGCGGGGCGCAGCATAGGCCCGCGACCAGCGAAGCCAGCACCGACATCAGAGCGTAAGCGGCAACGGCAGGATCATGCCCCTCAATCAGTTGCTGCATAGAAGCGATTAGCGACTCGCCATCGCGATATTCGGCTGCGGTCATTTTGTCAGACATCGCGAATCTTTCTGTTGCGATAGCCGCCGCATAACAGGCTGAGCCGCACGGAAGCCCGCCGATGCGATTCCGTGTGCCTGCCTAGGGGCGAGGTGCCCCGACATGGCACTAAACGCGCAATCACTGGAATCTTTGCCGTATGTTTGCCGTACAGTGCCGGGGAGGGGATAGCTGCTGAAGCTAAGCTTTTGATTTTATTGGCGCTCCCTAGGGGACTCGAACCCCTGTTTTCGCCGTGAGAGGGCGACGTCCTGGGCCGCTAGACGAAGGGAGCAAAACGCGAGCGCTCGTGAGATAGACCTGATCGAGTGCAGGTGCAAGGAAACAGCTTTTCAAGGCTCGTTGGCAAAGCGCAGGCGGCCCGTCGGTTGCAGCGACTTGAGGCTGAAGGTGCGGATTTCGATCGCGCCTGCCACTTCCAACGTCACGACAATGCGATCCTCGGCCACTGCGGTGGCAATGATGCGCGCACCTTTCGGCAGCATGGCGGTGCGTTCGGCAGGCGCGCTTCCCTCGATCTTGAAAAGGCGGTAGCCGATAACGGCGAGCACCGCGGCTACGGCGAGGAAGGTGGTGGCGCCGGCGATCAGCATCAGCCATTTCACCTTGGCGACAATGCGGGCGGCAGCGGGATCGAGGGGCTTTTCGTCGTCCGCGGAAACATCGCTCATGGCAGGCACGCGCAGCACAAAATTCCTGGTCGCCCCCGAGGAGAACCGCGCGCGGCTTGACCGCCTGCTCGCGGCGCGGCTCGTCGCGCTTTCGCGCTCGCGCCACAAGGCACTCATTCTCGCGGGACACGTCGCGATCGATGGTGCCACGATCCGCGATCCCGGTTACCGCGTCAACGCCGGATCGCGCATCGTGCTTGATTTGCCAGATGCCGAAGAGGCCGTGCTCGCCGGCGAAGCAATTCCGCTTCGGGTCGTTTTCGAAGACGACGCGATTCTGGTGATCGACAAGCCAGCTGGTCTGGTGGTCCACCCCTCCGCCGGGCATGGCACGGGCACGCTGGTCAATGCGCTCATCGCCCATTGCGGGCAAAGCCTCTCCGGGATTGGCGGGGTGAAGCGGCCTGGCATTGTGCATCGCCTCGACAAGGACACGAGCGGATTATTGGTGATTGCCAAGAACGATCGCGCGCACCAGGCGCTTGCGCGCCAATTTGCCGATCACGGCCGCAACGGACCGCTTCGCCGCGGTTACCTGGCATTCGTCTGGGGAGCGCCGGAGCGCCCGCGCGGGACGATTGCAAAGCCGATCGGCCGGCATCCGCGCGCACGGGAAAAAATGGCGGTGCGTGCCGATGGCCGCGAAGCCATTACCCATTGGCAGGTGCTGGAACGTTATCCGGGCGCCGGCGGTGCCCCGATCGCGAGCCTGCTGGAGTGCCGGCTGGAGACCGGGCGCACGCACCAGATCCGGGTGCATCTTGCGTCAATTGGCCACCCCCTTCTCGGCGATGGGGTCTATGGCCGCGGCTTCAAGACCAAGGCGAATCAACTGCCTCCGGCGGCCCGGGGAGAGCTCGAAGCCCTTGGCAGGCAGGCATTGCATGCTTATTTATTGGCTATCGAACATCCCGGGGACGGCAGGCATCTGGAGTTCCGATCGGAACTGCCGGGCGATCTTCTTCGTTTACGCCTCAGCCTCGGTGCGCAGGGCACGTCGGTCTGACCAAAACTCGTTCGGGTTTTCAAAGGGTTAACCACACCCGCAACGGGGTCACGCCGACGTGACGCGGGCGATCTATCTTTCGCCTCGGTTTGTCCTGTAAACTCGCAACTGCGATAGGGCCTTAGGCTCACGCAGAAGGGAGCGCCGTCGGCTCGGGGAGCGGCGGTGCCATCTGCCCGCCGGTCTTCGGGGGCAAAAACTGGAGGGCGCTATCATGGCCCAGGCTGCAACTTTGCCGATTCTCACCGCAGAATCCGGCCTTTCCCGCTATCTCGAGGAAATCCGCCGGTTCCCTATGCTGGAGCCGCAGGACGAGTACATGCTCGCCAAGCGCTGGCGCGAGCATGGCGACCGCGACGCCGCCCACAAGCTGGTCACCAGCCATCTGCGCCTCGTCGCCAAGATCGCCATGGGCTATCGCGGCTATGGCCTGCCCATTTCCGAAGTGATTTCCGAAGGCAATGTGGGCTTGATGCAGGCCGTCAAGCGGTTCGAGCCGGAAAAAGGCTTCCGCCTCGCCACCTACGCCATGTGGTGGATCAAGGCTGCCATCCAGGAATACATCCTGCGCTCGTGGTCGCTGGTGAAGATGGGCACCACTGCCAATCAGAAGAAGCTCTTCTTCAATCTGCGCAAGGCCAAGAGCAAAATCTCGGCCCTGGAAGAAGGCGACATGCGCCCCGACCAGGTGAAACTCATTGCCCGGCGGCTTGGCGTCACCGAGCAGGACGTCGTCGACATGAACCGGCGATTGGGCGGGGATGTCTCGCTCAATGCTCCCATTCGCGAGGAAGGCGATTCCGGCGAATGGCAGGACTGGCTGGTCGACGATGAGTCCGATCAGGAGACGCGGCTTGCGGAGAGCGAGGAATCCGACAATCGCAAGAAGGCGCTCGGCGAGGCGCTCACGGTGCTCAACGATCGCGAGCGGCGCATTTTCGAGGCGCGCCGGCTTGCGGACGACCCCATCACGCTCGAAGATCTTGCGGCGGAATTCGGCGTGTCGCGCGAGCGCGTGCGCCAGATCGAAGTGCGCGCCTTCGAAAAGGTGCAGCGCGCGGTGAGGAACCGCGTTGCCGCCATGGAAACGCGCCCGAGCGCCGCAGCCGTGGCGGCGCATTGACGGGATGAAATCCGGGATTGACCTCCCGGATTAGGCTTGCGCTCCATCCGCGCTACGAAGAAAAATTACTTCGGTATCGTCGTACACACGCCGCTCGCGTTCGGCGAAACCCGGCGGCGCGACAAATTTCGCGTTGGCCGCTTCCTCCACCACCACCAGCGCTTCCGGCGTGAGCCAATTTCCGGCAGCGGCGGAAACGAGTGCCTTCTCGGCAAGGCCTTCCCCATAGGGAGGATCGAGAAACGCGAGCGAAAACGGCTCGATCGGCCCGCGCGGTCCGAGCTTCGTTGCATCGCGCCGGAAGATCCGGCTCGCGCCGCCAAGGCCCAGCGTCGTGACATTCTCGCGCAACAGCGCGCGCGCTTCGGCCGCGCTGTCGATGAACAGGGCAAATGCCGATCCGCGCGAGAGTGCCTCGAGCCCGAGCGCGCCGGTGCCGGCAAACAGATCGAGCACGCGCGCACCCGTGACCGGATCGCCATAGGCGTGGATGAGCACGTTGAAGATTGCTTCGCGCAGGCGCTCGGCAGTTGGCCGGATGGCGCGCGATTTGGGCACGGCGAGCACCCGTCCGCGCAGGCGCCCGCCGACAATGCGCATCAGAGCGCGATCCGGAAAATTAAATACGGGCTCTCGGAAAGAACCATGCTCAAGCCGAAGAATTTAGACTAATAGGTGCGCCTGCGTTGTTGCTGCCCCCGGGGGGAATTCATCATGAAGCGCATCCGAATCATCCACCAGACGCAGTACCATTACAATCAACCGGTTGCATTCGGTCCCCATCGTGCGCTGTTGCGGCCTCGCGAGGGGCACGACCTCCACATTACGAGGTCCCTTCTTGCCGTGGAGCCGGCGGCGGACGTGCGTTGGCTGCGCGATATCTATGGAAATTCTGTCGCCATTCTTACGTTCGCACAACCATCGCAGAAACTGAGCATTTTGAGCGAGGTCGACGTCGACCTTTACGACGACGAGCCCATTGAGTGGCTCATCGAGCCAAGCGCACGCTTGTTTCCGTTCCAGTACGCCCCCGAAGAGCAGATAGAGCTGATCCTCTACCGGCTTCCAAGCTATCCATACGACGGTCCGAAATTGCAGGAATGGCTACGCGATCTGTATCGTCCCGGACAGACCATCGGTACGCTCGATCTGCTAAACGAGTTGAACGCCCACATTCATGGAACTTTTAAGTATGTCCACCGCGAGGATCCCGGCGTACGGCTGCCCCATGAGACTCTCATGCGCGGCAGCGGCTCGTGCCGCGACTTCGCGGTGCTCATGATGGAAGCCGCCCGCCACTGGGGGTTTGGAGCACGGTTTGTGACGGGCTACATCCAGATGGGCGAAGGCCAGCACGGCGCCACCCATGCCTGGACGGAGATCTACATCCCGGGCGCGGGCTGGCACGGCTTCGATCCGACCAACAACCGAATCGTCGGCAGCGAGCATGTCTCCGTGGCTGTGGCCCGCGAGCAGGAGAAGGCCTCTCCCATTTCCGGCCTCTGGGAAGGTCCGCCGGGCGCCTTCAACCGGTTGGATGTGTCTGTGCAGGTCGTGCCCTTGTGAGGCCGCAGTGGTCGCGAAGCGCTGGCGTCGTCGCTTTTCAAGCGATCGGCTGGCGCATCTGGAAATATCGCAACACGGCGAAACAGGCGGCAGCGGCGAAGAAGTGCTTGAGCGTATGCCCGCTCAGGATGAAATTCGCATGGACCGCGCGGTCGTTGAACTCGAACACCTTGGCGAGGGCATAAAGCGCCGCGGCAATCACCCAGTAGAATGTGCCGGTATATTTCGGCGGGCACAGCAGCAACAGAAGCGGCAATGCAAGGCAGGGAAAGAATTGCACCCAGCCGTAGAGCCGCAGGTCGCCGGTCCACCGCCACAGGAGCAGACTGAACACGCCGGTGGCGAGAAGCGGCCAGAGCAGGGCAGCTCCCAATCTTGCGCTGACGCGCTCTTCGACCGCAACGGCGAGGATCGCCATGAAGGAGAGCGTGATCGGCAGCCGGTCCCAGAACAGCGTGCTGTCGCTTGGATTCCAGTGATAATAGGACGAGCCGAACCCGGTCAGGAATATCCCGAGGAAGATCACGAAGATTGCCGCATCGTGGCGGAACCGTCGCATCCCCGTAGCTCCCACCGCAATAAAGGGAAGATTGGAGACGACGTTCCAGAAGTTCGGCACGCCAAACAGAGTGCGCTGGTCGGCGAACTGATGATAGCTCTGATCTTGCGGAATCGGCGGCAGCAGCAGCAGTGCAGCGAGAGAAGTGGCCATCAGCCCGAGAAAAACAAGCACCAAACGTTTTTGCTTGGGGTTACCGGGCCTCATCGATCGGGCGAGCCTGATCAGGGCGTTCGATTTCGTCGATGTTGGCCCGGCCGGCGTTCGGTGAGCCGGGGAACAATTCGAAAAAGGCGCACCGATGTCCAATAAGCTGCGTAACCTCGACTACGCAACCAGCTTGGCACGCAGACGCGTGAACTCCTGATCGGTGATCGATCCTGATTTCTTCAGCCGATCGAGCTTCTCGATTTCGTCGGCAACGCTGAAGCCGACCACCTGGCGCAACTCTTCGCGCGCCTGCTGCGCTTGCTGGCCACTTCGTTCCGCCATGCCTCTTGCCTGAGTGATCATGTACGCGAATATGCCAAGGTAGGGAAACACGATCAGGGCTATCACCCAGATCGCCTTGACCCAGCCGGAGATGTCGTGACGACGGAACAGGTCGCTGAACACTGTGATGAGCAGCCAGAACCAGACGACGAACACGAATACCGCGAAGACGTCGGCTATGAAGTTGCGGAAAGTGAAGCCTTCTGCGAAGAACATTGCGACTCTCCTTTTGCCTCAACAACTAGTGGTCCGAACATGCTAACGCGAGGCAGCGAGTCATCGCCCCCTGTTTCGCGCGTCGCGAGCGGCTTGCGCATTTTTCGTGGCTTGCGACACCCTGCCGATCTTGGCTGGAGGTACCCTTGTTTGCCGCCGTCGACTCGGTAACTCTCGCATTCCTTCGCCGACGGTGTCGCCAGCCGGTGGGCGCGGAGGAAACTGCGCCGTACGACGCATGGCGAGGGCGCGCCGTGCCGCTTCGACATGCGCGGTCCGCGCCTCCAGCTTCTGCATGCGGCCGATCTCCTTGTTCAGGCGTTTCAGCGCCGCGGCGAACACCTGTTTGCGCTGCAACGGATGTTCAGCGGTGCCGGGAAAGCTACCGCCCCTCGGCGCTCCTTTACCGCGCGCTTCCCGGCGCTTCTCGCGCGCCAGAGTACGCTCCCTGTCGCGCATGTCGCCAAGACGCTGGCGCAATTCCTTCAGCTCACCGAGCCCCGTGTCATATATCCGGGGGTGGTGACTGCGCAGGACCATCTCATGCTCGTCATGGCTTAGGACGCTACGCTCGAACTTGCACGGTATGGACATGGCGATCCTCGAATTTTACCTATGCCCTGTATCGCCATCGGCAGTTCGTGTCACGCGAAATAGCAGAAGATGCGGAAGAATTCGTGTCGTTCTTGACAGCTTTTAAAAAGTCCGGATTCAGCATCTAGCGGAAGGTTGTGTGTCTTCGTGCCAAACAGAGGTCCCCATGCTTACGATTCCAATCAGAGTGCTCTTGCTTTTAGCAATGGCACTTCTTTCAGTTGCTCCCTCGTCCGCCCGTGAAGACTACAAATGCTATGGCTCGTGCAAAGCACGTTGCGTCGCCAGATACGCGTGCGAAGAGCGTAATGCCGGCCGAAATTGTTTCACCAACTTCAATAAGTGCAGAACTTCTTGCTGGAGGATGTGTCGTCGCTAAAACCGGTTTCTGTCGCGTTCTTGAAGCGGCGCTCTGATTTGCCAAACTTGCTCGATGCAAAAAGCCGTCAACGTTGTCCTTCAAACTCCAACAACTCGCCCTACACCGATGAGCACCGCAGCTAACGCCAATCCCGCAGCCGACGCCACCGCCTGGCACGGTATGACCGTGGACGAGGTCGTGAAGCGTCTCGCTACCGACATCGGAAAGGGCCTCGATGCGGCCGAAGCCGCGAACCGCCTGCAACAGTATGGGCCGAACCGGTTGCCGGAAGGCAAGAAGCGGGGACCGTTCATGCGGTTCCTCTCTCAGTTCAACAATGTCCTCGTTTATGTCCTGCTCGGCGCCGGCTTCACCAAGCTGATGCTCAACCTGTGGGTCGATGCAGCGATCATCTTCGGCGTGGTCATCCTCAACGCGCTGCTCGGCTTCATTCAGGAGGGCAAGGCCGAGAAGGCGCTGGAATCGATCCGCAACATGCTGTCCGCCGAGGCGCGGACCCTGCGCGGCGGCGAGGCGCGCATGATTGCCGCGGAAGAGCTTGTGCCGGGCGATATCGTGCTCCTTGAGTTGGGGGACAAGATTCCCGCGGACCTGCGCCTCGCCGATGCGAAGAACCTGCGCACCGAGGAGGCGGCGCTCACCGGCGAGTTGGTACCGGCCGACAAGAGCACAGATTCGGTTTCCACCAACGCGACGGTCGGGGATCGGGAATGCATGGCGTTCTCCGGAACCATGGTCGTGTCTGGTCGTGCAACGGGTGTCGTCGTTGCCACGGGCAGCGAGACGGAGCTTGGCCGCATCAATCAACTGCTCGCCGGCGTGAGCGCGCTCGAGACGCCGCTTCTGCGCCAGATCAAGAAGTTCGGCTACGCCATCACCGCCGTCATTGCTGTCGTTGGCGCCCTGGTCTTCGCCTACGGCAAGTGGGTGAAGGGAATGGATTTCGTTGAACTGTTTCAGGCGGTGGTGGGTATCGCCGTATCGGTCATCCCGGAGGGGTTGCCCGCGATCATCACCATCACGCTCGCGATCGGCGTGCAACGCATGGCCCAGCGCAACGCCATCATCCGGCGCCTCCCCGCGGTCGAGACGTTGGGCTCGGTATCGCGCATCTGCTCCGACAAGACCGGCACGCTCACGCTCATGGAAATGATGGTGGTGTCCGCCGTCACCGCCGAAGCGGCGTATCAGGTCACCGGCAACGGCTATGCGCCGGAGGGCGAGGTCAAGAAGGATGGAAAGCCCGCGGGCAAGGAGCCGGTGCTGGCTCTCATGGGGCGCGTCTCCATGCTCTGCAACGACGCGGAGCTGTTCGAGGAGGATGGCACCTGGAAGGTGGAAGGCGATCCGACCGAGGGGGCGCTCTATCCGTTCGCAAGGAAGCTCGGCATGGACCGGCAGACCGAGCAGGCTGCCTCTCCGCGGATCGACGCCATCCCGTTCGAGTCGGAGCACAAGTTCATGGCGACGCTCCACAAGTCCGCGGACGGCAAGGAGTTTCTTTTCGTCAAGGGCGCGCCCGAAGTCATCCTTGAGCACTGCGATCGACAGCAGACCGCCGGCGGCGAGCCGAAGTCGCTCGATCACGCGCGCTTTATGAGCGCCTCTGACAAGCTCGCCGGCCAGGGCGAACGCGTGCTGGCGCTCGCGTGGCTTCAGAATCCGGGCGTGAAGACAGGCAGCCTCGCTCCGGCCGACCTGCCGAAAAACCTGGTCCTGCTCGGTCTGATCGGCCTGCTCGACCCGCCGCGCAAGGAGGCGATCGAGGCGGTCAAGGAATGTCATGGCGGCGGTATCCGCGTGACCATGATCACCGGAGATCACAAGATCACCGCCGCGGCGATCGCCAAGATGCTCGACATCGGCGACGGAAAGACGGCGATCGCCGGCGCCGAGATCGAGGAGATGAACGAGACGACTTTGCAGGAGAAAGTTCGCAGCGTTGACGTATTCGCGCGCGCGAGCCCCGAGCACAAGCTCCGCCTGGTGAAGGCAATCCAAGCCAACAGGCAGATCGTGGCGATGACCGGCGACGGCGTGAACGACGCTCCCGCCCTGAAAAAGGCCGACATCGGCGTCGCCATGGGGATCAAGGGCACCGAGGTCACCAAGGAAGCCGCCGGAATGATCCTGGCCGACGACAATTTCGCCTCGATCACGGCCGCGGTGAAGGAAGGGCGCACCGTCTACAACAACATCGAGAAGGCCATCCTCTTCATGTTGCCGACCAACGTCGCGCAGGCGCTGGTCATCATGGTGGCGATCTTCTTCGGCTTCACCATGCCGATCACCGCGCCGCAGGTGCTCTGGGTCAACATGGTAACCTCCGTTGCGTTGGGCTTGGTCATCTCGTTCGAGCCGCACGAGCTTGATGTGATGGACCGGCCGCCGCGCGCGGTGGACCGGCCGATCCTGACCGGCTTCGGGATCTGGCGCGTGGTCTTCGTCGGCCTGGCCCTGCTCGCAGTCACGCTCTCGGCATTCTTCTGGATGAAGTCGCAAGGCGCTTCGGACCAGCTCGCCCGGACGGTTGCGGTCAACATGATCACCATCGGCCAGGTGTTCTATCTCCTGAACAGCCGCTACCTGCTCGACTCGTCGCTCTCGCTAAGGGCGCACCTCGGCAACAAGTACCTGCCGCTCGGCATCGGCGCGGTCGTGGTGCTTCAGCTTTTGTTCACTTACGCGCCGCCGCTGCAAAGACTGTTCGACAACGAGGCGATCCCGCTGCGGGTCTGGCCCTGGCTTTTGCTGGGCGGATTGGTTTTCTTCCTCCTCGTGGAGGCGGAGAAGCTGATCATTCGCTCGTCGGGCTCTCTGCGCAGGGCCGTTACTGCGGTGGAAGCCGGGGCGTGAACCCTGAGACTGCGCAGCCTTGCTAATTTGCGGTGCGCTTATCGGTCTGGCGGGGCCAGAATGCCATGCCAAGTCCAATCACGAATATTGCGGCCAAAACCAGAAAGAGTGCGGACTGCTTGAACCATACGATCGCCGGCACGGCGAGCGCCAACGCGAGGCCCAGAAAGCAAATTTGCAGGGACAGCAGATTGACTCCGGCAAGAAAAGTGCCGAGCGCGAGCAGCGTCAAAAGCACCAGGCCGGTGGCGGACGCGGGCAGCATTTTCTGAACGCCGGACAACAGCACGATGTTCATTGTGACCAAAATGGCGACCCAATGGAGCGCCTGCGTCCACATCAGCCGAAAGCGAGCTTGCCTGTCCTGCGCATTTTCCCATTCCGTTACGACGCAGAGAACCCCCGTCGCCAGCGCCAAGAACTCCCAATAGCCGACGAGAGGCTGGTGCGAAATGTTCGAGTAGGCCACGCCGGAAACTGCCAGTGTGAGCACGGCGATGTACGGCAACTTCCGCAGCAAAAGTTCTGCGCTGCGGGAACGAAGGGATATCTCGTCTGCATTTTTCGTCAATTCGGGTTCACTCATCGAAATCCCTCCTTCAGGATGCACGCACGTCCCGATCGAGCTACTTCGCACGGGCAAGCGCCGCCCGCGCTGCAGCGAGCTCCTTCTTCTTTGCCGCATCGATCTTCGGGTAGCTGAGGTCAAGCCTCTCCACCGCTTCTACGATCGCGGCGGCGACGACAAGCCGGGTGAACCATTTGTTGTCGGCGGGAACGACGAACCACGGCGCGTGCTGCGTGGCGGTGGTGCGGATCGCTTGCTCGAACGCGTGCATGTAGTCGCTCCAGAAGCCACGCTCGCGGATGTCGGCGGCAGAGAACTTCCAGTGCTTCTGCGGCCGCTCGAGGCGCTGCATGAAGCGCTTCTTCTGCTCCGCGCGTGAGACGTGCAAAAAGAACTTGAGGATGATCGTTCCCTGCCGGGTGAGGTAGTCCTCGAAATGCGCGATGTCGGCAAGCCGGTCATCCCAGATCTGTTTGCCAAGGCTCTGCGGAGGCAGCCTCTGCCGCGTGAGAATCTCGTCGTGCACGCGCACGACCAGCACTTCCTCGTAGTAGGAGCGGTTGAAGATGCCGATGCGCCCGCGTTCCGGCAGACACTTGGCGTAGCGCCACATGAAGTCGTGGTCGAGGTCCTCCCGCGAGGGCTGCTTGAACGAGAACACCTGGCACCCCTGCGGATTGACGCCCGACATGACGTGCTTGATGGTGCCGTCCTTGCCGGCCGCATCCATCGCCTGGAAAATGAGCAGCAACGACCAGCTATCCTGTGCGTAGAGCATGTCCTGCTCCTCCGCGAGCCACTCGGTGCCGCGCGCGAGCAGCTCGGCTGCCTCGCCTTTGTCCAGCTGAAGGCCGCAAGTGTCTGCCGGATCGAAGCGCTTCAGACGGAAGCCTTTGCCCTTGTTGATACGGAATGGATCAACGTATTTCTGGATGCGGTCGAGTATCTCTCGTCTCGCCATGGCGCAGCTCCGCTTTGTTGAGGCGCAGCCCCTAGTGCGGTGAATTTGAAGTTCCTATCATTACGGGCCGCAAGCTCGTTTAGGAACTTCAAATTCAAAAACCGCACTAGAATCATAACGTTGCTAGTGGTCCTTAGATTCCGAAGTTCGCGCCTGAACGTGACGCGAGCACTGGCGAACTTCGGAATCAGACCACTAGTTGGGGCGGCCACCCGCATCGATCATGCTTGCACCGAATTTATCCCTTCGGAAGTGGAAATGCGGTTTGCGGCATCGGCCTCATCGAGCGGCTATGACTACCGCGTGGAAAGCATAGCCGCCTCAGAACGATCCCAATGTCGAGCCCAGCGCAATCACCGCAGCAAGGGCGATAAGCGCGCCGACAATCCCGACGATGACGATGTCGCGGTAGCTCTCGCGATGAGTCATTCCGCAGACCGCGAGCAGCGTCACGACGGCGCCGTTGTGCGGCAGGCTGTCGAGAGTGCCTGAGCCGATCACAGCCACGCGATGCATCACCGCCGGATCGATCCCGTGCTCCGCGGCGACGCTCATGTAGGTGCCGCCCAGCGCATCAAGCGCGATTGTCAGCCCGCCTGACGCCGAGCCGGTGAGTGCTGCGAGCACGTTGGTCGCAGTTGCCAGCGAGACGAGCGGCCCGCCGCCGATCGACAGCACCCAGTCGCGCACCGTTGCAAAGGCCGGCAGCGCCGCAACCACGGCGCCGAAGCCGACGAGGCTGGCAACGCTCAAGACCGGCAGCACGGAAGCGTTGGCGCCGGCATCCATGCTCTCGCGCAATGCGCAGAGGCGCTCATAGTTGATGGCGACGAGCGTCGCGGTGGCGGCGGCGAGCGCCACCGCCACCGACCAGACGCCGGCAACGCCGGCAAGCGAAGTGCCGCCCCAGCGCTCCTCGGCGAGAAAGGAAAAGTCCAGCCGGGGGAGAATGAAGAACGCCATCAGCAGATTCACGCTCACCACGACGATGAGGGGCAGCACGGCGTAAACAATCGGCGGCGCCGCATCGCTGTGGCGGCCACGGGGAATCTCGGCAGGATCGAACTCGCGCGCGGCGGTGGCGCGCTCGCGGATGAACTCGTCGTCCGCGGCCACATTGATTGCAGTGTCCGCGGCAGCGCCGTAGCCCTCACCGGCTCGCCGGGCGAGAGTCTCGGCGCGGCCGAGCCACCACAGGCCGAAGCCGAGCATGATGCCCGATGCGATGATTCCGAGCCCCGGTGCGGCAAACGGCGTCGTTCCGAAGTACGGCATGGGGATGGCGTTCTGGATCGAAGGCGTTCCCGGAAGGGCCGACATGGTGAAGGTGGAAGTGCCGAGCGCGATCGCCGCCGGCATCAGGCGGCGTGGGATATCGGCGGCGCGAAACAGCGCGTGCGCCATGGGCGCCAACACGAAGAATGCAACAAACAGGCTGACCCCGCCGTAAGTGACAAGCGCTCCGGCGAGCACCACCGCAAGCACCGCTCGCCGCGGTCCCAGGCGCTCGCTCATCCAGCGCGCGATGGCCTGCACCGACCCGCTGTCGTCCATGAGCTTGCCGAACAGCGCACCGAGCAGGAACAGGGGAAAGAATTGCGCCACAAATTGCGCCGCGCTGACCATGAAGGTCTGCGTCCAATGCGCAAGCAGTGGCTCGCGCGAGAAAGCCGCAGCGACCAGGGCCGCCGCGGGAGCCAGCAACAGCACGCTCCAGCCTTTGTAGGCGAGCCAGATCAGAAGGCCGAGGGCGAGAACGATGCCGACGAGGCCCATCGGTCAGACATTATCCAGGAGCGAGTCGATGTCGAAGGTCGAGCGGCGGCCCAAATCCTGCGCATGCTCATTCAGGAACGTGTGGGCGCAACGGCGGCCTTCGTCGCGCAGCATGCAAAAGAATTCCCATTCCGCGTTGAGCTTCGAGGAGTAGCCGAGCTCGGTCATCATGTCGCTGGCAATGCGGTGGATGCGCATTCCCGCCCAGCGCGCGCCCTCGCAATCGCCGGTATTGGCGACCTGCCGCAGAACTGCAATCAGCCGCAGCTCTTTCAGCAACGGCGAGTTGAACGAGACCTCGTTCAAGCGGTCGAGAATCTCGCGGGCCGAACGCGGCGTGCCCGGCCGCTCGACCGGATTGACCTGCACCAGGAGCGTATCGCTTGACGCGCATTCGCGTATCAATGGCGTGATGGTCGGATTTCCCACGTACCCGCCGTCCCAATAGGCGTCGCCGTCGATTTCAATCGCCTGAAACAGGGTCGGCAGGCAGGCCGAGGCGAGCAACGCGTCGGGGGTGAGATCGGCGTTGCGGAACACGCGGCCGCGGCCGGTGCGCACATTCGTGGCGGTTACGAACAGGCGGATCGGCGAATGTTCGAGCCGCGCAAAGTCGACGCATTCAGCCAAGATGTCGCGCATGGGGTTGGCACCGCGCGGGTTGAGGTCATAGGGCGAGAACACGCGCGCGGCGATATCGAGGGCGAGGAAAATGGGCGAGGTGTCCATCGTCCACCGTCCCATCAGGATGTCCAGCGGAGTTCGCTGAAACGGGCTGAACCTGGCGGCGTGTGCGACGCGACGCCAGAAATCCTCCAGCGCGGTTTTGGCGCCCTGGAAGCCGCCCAGCGCATGACCGTGCGCCAGCACGGCGGCGTTCATGGCGCCGGCGGAGGTGCCCGAAATGCCCTCTATCTGCAGCTGCGGTTCTTCGAGCAGCCGGTCCAGCACGCCCCAGGTGAAGGCGCCATGCGCCCCGCCGCCTTGCAGGGCCAGGTCGACTAGAATTGGGCTGCGGTCGGGCTTTGCCGCGGCATTCGACGAAGCGTCAGACATTTCACTCATGGGGACCGATCAATCATTTCGGGCAAGAAGCGAATGGCAGCGAGTGTCACGCGGCTGGTAAAGCATAGACGTGCGTCAAGACGGGATTATGATCTACTCCAGCGCGCAAGAAACCGATAGCCCGAGCCTAGTGTCCCGGTTCCGACGTTCGTATCACTTTGCAGCACTCTCGCAAACGAACGTCGGAACCAAAGGGACACTAGCAACTATTTGATTCTAGTGTGGCTTTGGATTTGACGTTCCTACAAATGACTCGCGGCAATGCTGATAGGAACGTCAAATCCGCCACACTAGTGCGTAAAGTGATTGGAAATGACGAAGGACATCCCCGTTAGCAGCATGCTCGCTTTGTGCACGGTCATTCTTGCAGCAGCGGCGCTCTATATGGCCAGTTCCATTTTTGCTCCGGTTGCTTTTTCGATTTTCGCCATCACGATTGTGTGGCCGTTCCAGAGAGCGCTGCAGGCAAGAATGCCGACGCTTGTGGCTCTGTTTTTTACGCTTCTCGTGACGCTGATTGTGCTGGGATTTTTCGCACTTGTCATCGCATGGGGCAGCAGCCAGGTCGGTCAGTGGCTCCTGAGCAATCTCGACCGCTTTCAGTTCATTTACATGAAGACAAACGAATGGCTGGAGGGGCACGGCATTTTTGCGAGCGCAATGCTGGCCGATCGATTCGATGTATCCTGGCTCGTCCGTTTCGTCCAGCAGATTGCCGTGCGACTGAACTCCATGATTGGTTTTGCGCTTCTCGTCTTCGCGTTTACGGTCCTGGGACTCATGGAGGTAAACCACCTCGACATGAGAATAAAGAAACTGGAAAGTCGGCATTCGGGTTTGAAATTGTCGCAGGCTGCCGAAGTGATAGGCGAACAGTTTCGAAAATATATTCTTATCCGAAGCCTTGCCAGCATTCTCACCGGCTTGGTGACATTCTGCTTTGTTTTCGTCGTCGGCCTCGACCTGGCAATCGCCTGGGGCGTCATATCGTTCGTCCTCAACTACATTCCATTTCTCGGTCCGCTTATGGCGGTTGTTCTCACCACCCTTTTCGCCGCCGCACAATTCGAATCCTTGCAGATGACGTTGATCGTGTTGGCCGGACTGAGCGTCATCCAGTTTGCGATCGGCAGCTATATCGAGCCACGCCTTGCCGGCGCCACTCTTGCAATCTCGCCGTTCATTGTGCTGTTTGCCGTATTCTTCTGGAGCTTTCTCTGGGGTATTCCCGGTGCGTTCATCGGCGTTCCGGTCACGATTGCGATCCTCACAATATGCGAGCAGTACGCGGCCAGTCGTTGGATAGCGGCGCTGCTTTCCGATTCCGCGAGCCGGAAATACGCGTTATAGGAGTTGCGGAAGCGGCAGTATGTAGGGTGGGCAAATTCGTTTGTTCAAGCAAATCCGCGTGGCAGCATAGCCCGCGAAGACGGGCGTAAACGCCCTTTAGGCCGCCTCACGAATTTGCCCACGTGGAATACCCGCGCACGGCGCCTTTGCCCACCCTACGATTTATCACAGATCAGGACGTCGCCCCTTGATTGTGATCCGCTCGGGCGGAAGTATTCTTAGCCGCGCGTGCGGTCCGACGGTAAACGTTTGAATGTAGAAATAGGAGGCGACGTCGTCGGGTGCGCTCATGACCGGAGACGGCGCCGACACGATCGGAAGCCCCGCGCATTCTCCGATCCAGTCGATATGCCGGTGGCCGTGCATCAGTACCAGGCGGCCCGCGAAAGGGCGTAGCCGGCGAACGAACCAGCTGCCGTTGATCAGCGCGGTGCCGATGCGTTCCGAAAGCGCTTTCGCCGGGCGGGGATATTCGATGGGATGATGATGGAGCGCGATGAGCCAGCAGGCTCGCGGGTATTGCGCCACGATGATCTCGATCCCCTTCATCTGCTCGGCCGAGATCAGGCCAAGCGCGTTGGTGAAGGAAAAGTGCGTCTCCGCATTGGAGTTCAACAGAATGACACCGAGGCCGGTGTCCGTTTCCGGCGGCACCACCAAGGGGAAGATCTTGGCCCACAGATCGGCCAACGTCATGGACAGAACTACTCCGCCGGCATCGGCGAATTCGGCGATTTGCGCGAAATGGGGCTTGAGCACGTCCGCAAGGGTTGCGCCCAAGCGGGCGGAGGCATGATCCACCACCCGGACGCGGCGGCCTTGAAGCGCCTCCATCACGGACAGGGTCCGAAGCTGGCGAAGCCGTTTACTGGGGCTCATTGGCAGGTCCAGGCGTGCCGGGTTGGCGCGATCGACGACATTGAGGTCATGGTTGCCCGGCAGCATCAGGATGCGCTCGGCCAGAGCTGGATAGGGCGCCAGCATGTCCAGGAGCTCCGCCCATTCGGCCGAGCGGCCGGCATCGGTCATGTCCCCGGTAATGAGGATTGCATCGAGCGGGTTTTTGGCGTGAACGGCGGTGAGCTCGCGAAGCACCTCTTGCAGGCGTTCGTTGCCGCGCGGCCCGGCACGGCCGCTCTCGATACGAAAGCCATAGCGCTCGCCGACCATGTGCAGGTCCGACAGATGCGCTACGCGCCACTTGCGGGCTGTCTCGGGAGCGCTGAGAAAATCGTGGAAATCGTGCGGCCGCGACATGGTCGCGTCGGCGGTTGCCCAAACGAGCGCAGCGCCCGCGAGGTAGAGTGCGACCAGCACGACCCCGTTTGCCAGAGCTACCGGAGCGAGGTGGAGCGGCGAAGCCAGATCGGAAATGTTGCCCACCCAGCGCGAGTGCGGCCAGGCAAGCATCAGAGCCGTCAAGGCAAGCGCGCAGATCAGGATGCCGGCGCCGAGCGCGGCTGCCGCACGCAATCTGCCGCGGCGCGTCTTTGATCGCTCTGGGAGCAGCTGTTCGACAAGCTGTTGTAGCCCTTCGCGGGCGATCGCGTAGCAAGGCTCAACGACAAGCGAGTTCAGAGACCAGAAGCTGCGCTCCACCAGACGGAACAGCGGCCTTCCCCCGAACCAGCCGATGGCGAGCAGGAGTCCAACCAGAACGATCGGCCAGAGCCCGGCATACGGGGAAACAATGTTCCCGGAGATCTTGGCCACCCAGGCGGATGCGATGAGCGGCGACAGCCCAAGCAGCAGGCACGGGCCGACCAGCATCAGCATCCAGGCCGTTAGGAGCTTCGGCAGGCTGATTTCCGAAAGCAGGCTGCCGGCGAGCGCGAGCAGCGAGCGGCTCTTGGGGCTCGACGCATCGTCCTCAAGGTCGCCGCTGCGCGGATCGATAACCGGCTTAATTGTTTTCGGGCGCCCACTGCGGACCAACTTTTCGCTCCTTGGTTCGATGTCCTGCAGGACAAGACCTTACATCTGGTCTGTCTTGCGGCGTAACCGGCGACGACGCTTTTCGCGCCGGGCTCGTTCCGGCTCGCCGACGCGACCAAACGCGGAAGGTGACATGTTGCGCTTTCGTGAAACGTGATGCGGCCGCACTGCTCGGGCGCGGACCTTCAAGGCAGGAGGCGGGGAGGGAGGAGTTGCGAATTCTCTTCGTTCAATTCGCGGCGCGGAGAAGTCGGCGTGCGTAAGCGCGGCAACGCGCTCGCCGATCTGCTCGCGCAAAACGCGCGTTTTCACTTCCTCGATTTTGCCCGGCGCAAGATCGCCAAGCTGGAAAGGCCCGAACGATACACGGATGAGCCGATTTACCGCCAAGCCGAGATACCCCAGCACGTTCTTCACCTCGCGGTTCTTGCCTTCCCTGATCGCGAAAGTAAGCCAGACATTGCTGGCCTGAACGCGATCAATGCTGCACTCGATCGGGCCGTAACGGATGCCGCCGATGGATATACCGTGGCGCAGCGTTGCCAGCTGCTCCGGGGAAACGCGGCCGTGCGCGCGCACGCGATAGCGGCGCAGCCATCCCGTCGACGGCAACTCGAGCACGCGGGCAAGACCGCCGTCATTGGTCAGGAGCAACAGGCCTTCGGTGTTCAGATCGAGCCTGCCAACGCTGATGAGGCGCGGGAGCTGCTTTGGCAGGTTGGCGAATATGGTTGGGCGTCCGCGCGCATCGTGATGGGTCGTCAACAGCCCGGCCGGCTTGTGATAGAGAAAAAGCCGCGTGCGCTCCCGCACGGGCAGCGGCCGGCCATCCACGCTGATCCTGTCCTCTTGCCGCACGTTGAATGCCGCCGAGCTGATCACCTTGTCGTTGACGGCGACCCGGCCTGCTGCAATCCACGTCTCTGCTTCGCGGCGCGAGGCCAATCCCGCGCGGGCGATGACCTTCGCAATGCGCTCCCCGTGCGGCTCGTCATTCATTTTGCTAAGCATGTGCCGATGAAATTGAACTGCGGTCCCGGTGATTGTCGGGGAGAGGTGACAATAACTGCGGCTGCGAGCTTGCTCATAGCAAGTGCCAGGCGGTCCGACGAGCCATGCCGAGGCAGACATTCATGGAGGCGGCATTCGCCCAGGCGCGCGCTGCCGGTGCGGCGGGCGAAGTGCCTGTCGGCTGCGTGATCGTGCGCGCCGGTGATCTCATCGCCCAGGCCGGCAATCGCGTCATCACCGACCGTGATCCGACTGCGCATGCCGAGATGTTGGCGATCCGTCAGGCGGCGTTGACAGTCGGCAACGAGCGTCTGGTAGACTGCGACGCCTATGTGACTCTCGAGCCTTGCACCATGTGCGCGGCGGCAATTTCGCTGGCGCGCATCCGGCGCTTGTATTATGGCGCGGCCGATCCCAAGGCCGGCGCGGTTGAGAACGGGGTGCGCTACTTTTCCGCGCCGACGTGCCTCTATCGCCCGGAAATTTATGGGGGCATCGGCGAGCGCGAGGCGGCCGATCTGCTGCAGGAATTTTTTCGGGCGCGGCGGGGATGAAGCTTTCTTTTGCCCAATCCAGGTGACGGACGCGCGTGTGCTCAAGTATCATGTTCTGCCGCAAGTGAGGCCATTCCTATCGAGGAGGAACTCGTGAAGAAATTCGTTATGTCGGTTGTTGTTTTGCTGGGGTTTTGCGCATCGGCGTCTGCACAGGAGCAGCAGTCGCTGAGGACGCTCCTGGGCAAGGGCTATGACGTCAAGGGCGTGACCTTTGCCATGGGCCAGTCCACCGACAATCGAGAGGCCATTCTGGTTACCCTGCAGAAGGAGAAATCGATTGCGGTCTGCTATTTCGCGGCCTCGACCTATATCAGCCTGCAGACCAACGTCATCGACGACTCCAAGCGCTGCGACGTGCGGTAGGCTTCGCCCACGTCTACTTCGCCACATGCGATGTCTGCCGCGAGAGTCTGCGTCAGTCCGCGAGCAGCGCGGATAGTTTGTCTTTGATCTCGGACTTCATCGGCTCGCAGGCACGCAGAATGGCGCTCGCCTGGAGAAAATCCATCGCGCGGAAACTGCCGATCTGCGGCCGCACGATAAGGTCGGGCGCGGAGTGCTTCACCTTTTCCGCGGTGATGGCGCTGCCCATTACCAAGATCGTCGTCATCACGCACTCCAACGGATTGGGAATATCGCGGCGCTTGTCCGCGGGGTCGCCGGAAAGATCGACGGCGGCAACGATGTCTGCTCGATCGGCGAGGTGATCGAAAGGCAGTGGATTGGTCGCGCCGCCGTCGATGAGCACGCGATCGCCGATGATCACCGGGCGCATCAGGGTAGGCAGCGCAATCGAGGCGGCCAGCGCCGGCTTGAGCGGACCTGAAGAGAACACGGCCTGGCGGCGGCCGTGCAGGTCGGTTGCGACCACCGTCAGCGGGATCTTAAGCTCGGCAAAATCCTCGGGAATTTGCTCCGGCAGGAACTTCTTGCAAAATCTCTCCGCGTTAATAAGCGCGGCGCTGCCGAACCCGGTGCTGAACAGGTCGGCAACGGTCGTTGCCCGTGTGGATATCAGGCGACGGAACACTTCGGAGCGGTCATGCGCCAGCGCAATGACGAACCGGCGCATCTCTCTGCCGGACATGCCTGCCGCGTAAGCGGCCCCGACCAGCGACCCGATCGAGGTGCCGGCGATCGCGACTGGTCGTTTGCCGATCTCGTCGAGCGCCTCGAAGACAGCGATATGCGCAAGCCCGCGCGCGCCGCCGCCGCCGAGAGCAAGCGCAAAACTTTTGCTCATGCGTTCGAACAGGGGATCATGCTCGTGCCTCGCGCGCGAACTGCCATGCCCTGGCGGCGAGCGGGGCAACCAGGGGCGCCATCGCCTGCCTTGGTGCCGGAAAAGCTTGCCTGTCGGTCAATCTGCATGATCGTGCATTCGCTGCCGGGCTGAAGATTAGCCAACATGACAGGCCGCGTCATTCCGGGGCGCCACGCAGTGGCGAGCCCGGAATCGGAATCCATAACCACAATTCGGGCGTATGGATTCCGGACTCCCTCGCTTCGCTCGAGCCCCGGAATGACGCGGACCGAAAAGCAAAACCCCGCCTTGCGGCGGGGTTTGGCAGTGCGGGAGCTCCGGTAATTTCAGGCCGGGATCCTTGCCTCATCCTCGCTCGGCTCGCGCAGCACATAGCCGCGGCCCCACACCGTCTCGATGTAATTCTTGCCGTTGGAGGCGTTGGCAAGCTTCTTCCTGAGCTTGCAGATGAACACGTCGATGATCTTGAGCTCCGGCTCATCCATGCCGCCATAGAGATGGTTCAGGAACATCTCTTTGGTGAGCGTCGTCCCCTTGCGCAGGCTCAGGAGTTCCAGCATCTGGTACTCCTTCCCGGTAAGGTGGACGCGCGCGCCGTTCACTTCCACCGTCTTGGTGTCGAGATTGACTACGAGATCGCCGGTCTGGATGACCGATTGGGCGTGCCCCTTCGAGCGGCGCACAATGGCGTGAATGCGGGCGACCAACTCATCCTTGTGGAACGGCTTGGTCATATAGTCGTCGGCGCCAAAGCCAAGGCCTCTTACCTTGTCCTCGATGCCGGCAAGGCCGGTGAGGATCAGAATTGGCGTCTTGACCTTCGACACCCGCAACGAGCGCAGAACTTCAAATCCCGACATATCGGGCAAGTTCAGGTCGAGCAGAATAATGTCGTAGTCGTAAAGCTTGCCGAGATCGACACCTTCTTCGCCAAGGTCGGTCGTGTAGACGTTGAAGCTTTCGGATTTCAGCATCAGCTCAATGGATTGAGCAGTGGCGCTGTCGTCCTCAATCAGCAAAACGCGCATGCCAGTCCCCTTCCTCGCCGCGTTGGGCTCAGGTCGGCACGCCGCAGCGGCGGCCCTCGAAAACGCTTTGGGAGAAAACCGAGTCGGAACTTTAGCGACGAATGGTTAACAAAACCTGATTCCAACCCCGGTACGTGCGCGGGATACGCCCGGACGAATCGCTCTAAGATACTGCACCGGAGAGGTTTTTTTGCCAAGCGGTAGCTCATATTCGACATTAACAGTCAGGGCTATCGTCGGCATCGCTACTGCGCCGTCGGCTCACCGACAGGGTGAGCGCTCCCCCAGAATTCCCACGACGATGACGCAATCATTAATGACGCGGGTAAACACGGAGTTAAAAAATTGCCCCTGCCGCGAATCCCCGCCGTGCCTGAAAGGAGAACACGCACGTTGGCTCACCCGTTTCGGTGCGATTTACTTCTGATTCAGGCAAATGGGCAACAGTTGTCGGAAACCGAAAACTAACATTGTCACGCCACACTCCCCTGATGCCGGCTGTTGGGGAGCACCGCTGCGCGGGTGCGGGCTGTGCGGCTTCGGGGGAGTAAAAGTCGATGAAGTCACGTGAGACGCTCATCCGCCTGAAAAAGTTTCAGGTCGATGAGAAGCGCCGCAGGGTTGCTCAGATCGAGACGATGATTTCCGAGTTCGAGCGCATTGCCGGGGACCTCGATCGTGAGATCAAGGCAGAGCAGGATCGCGCCGGCATTCACGATCCCGCTCACTTTGCCTATCCGACCTACGCCAAGGCGGCGATGCAGCGGCGCGAAAACCTCAAGCGCTCCGTTGCCGAGCTGAGAATCCAGCTCGAAGAGGCCAAAGGGGCGCTGGATGATGCCTTCCAGGAAATGAAGAAGATCGAGCTGCTCGACGAGCGCGATCAATTGCGCGAGCGCAGCGAACAGGACGCTCGCGAGCAAGCCGAGCTGATGCGCTCCGCCTGAACGAATCGGGACCCTAGCTAGTGCGGTGAACTTGAAGTTCCTATCATATCTGGCCGCAGGCTCGTTTAGGAACTTCAAATTCAAAACCGCACTAGAATCATAACGTTGCTAGTGGTCCTTAAATTCCGAAGTTCGCTCCTGAATGTGCCGCCAGTGCTGGCGAACTTCGGAATCGGACCACCAGCGAGCCCTTTGCCACCCTATTCGCCCGGTTCGACCCTCGACGAACGCCCTCATTGCCGGCCATAATCGGCCTGGAGGAGCGGACCGTTGGCTGAAGCCGGCACACCTGTTGAAATCACCTGGCTGCTGGCAGCCATCACCAAGGGTGATGTGGCTGCTTTCGAGCGGCTTTACGAAGCGACCTGCGCCAAGCTTTATGGTGTCGTGTTGCGCATTGTGCGACGGCACGACCTGGCGGCGGACGTCATGGAGCAGGCCTATCTCGAGATCTGGCGGGGTGCGAGCGCGTTCAACCCCGGCAATTGGACCCCGCTCGCCTGGATGGTGGCAATTGCCCGTCGTCTGGCGATCGACGTCTCCCGCCGCACGGGTTCTTCGGAAACGGAGCCGGAAATCGTCGACGACAATGACGGCCCGGGCGCTGTACCACGGCACCAGCTCACCACCGAACTCAAGCGGCTGCTTACCTGCATCGGCCGGCTTGAACCGGATCGGCAGCGCATGCTGCTCCTTGCCTATTACGGTGCTTTCAACCGCGAGCAGCTCTCGATCAAGCTCGACACGCCCCTCAATCTGCTCCAGGCATCGCTGCGGCGAAGCCTGGCCGAAGTCGAGGAATGTCTGAAAGCATGAGCGCGCCAGCAGAGATCGATGGGCTCGCCGCCGAATACGTGCTTGGCACCCTCGACGGCAATGAACGCGCCCAAGCCCAACAATTGCTTGCAGGCGACGACGCGTTCGCGACGAAAGTCTTGCTGTGGGAGCGGCGTCTGGGCGAGCTTCATCTCATGGTCGAGCCGGTCGAACCCGGCGCAGAGATCTGGCAGCGCATCAAGGCCAAATTGCCTGAGCCGCCGCCTATTCCGGAGCCGGTCCCCCAGGAGGAGCCCCAGCCGGTATCCGCTCCTGCTGCCCCGGATGCGGCGATCGCCGCAGTGGAGGATGCCGCAGAATCTCTCAAAGCCGAGACAAAGACGACTTCGCTTGATTGGGCGGCATTTGAAGCCGAGTTGGAGGACCATCTGGCGCCGGCGGCGGTATCGCCGACGACCGACCCAGGTACCGTCGTGCCAGAGCCGGTGGCTCCGGCGCCATCTATAACCGCTGCGCCACCTGTAACGCCTGTGCCGCCTGTCACGGCCGCGCCGCCTTCGCTCGCCGACGGCCGCACCGCCTGTCACGGCTGCACCGCCACCACAGTCTGTAACGCCTGTGCCGTCTGTGGCGCCGCCCGCCGCACCCACCGCTGAAGGGGCGCCCGCGGACGTTGCGCCTAGAACCCCCCAGCTGTCCGTGGCGGAGAGTCCTGCGATACGTCGCCGTCTTGTTGTTTGGCGCACTCTTGCCGGTGTGATGACCGTCGTGGTGCTCGCGTTCGCAGGATTGCTCGCATCTTGGAGGTTTGCGCCCGACCGGCTGCCGCCGGGGCTGCAACCTGTCGAGCTGATGCGACTTGCTGGAATTTCGCTGCCGGCTTCACCGCCGCGCAGGCCCGCTCCGCCGGAATCGCGCTACGACGAATAAGCGATAACGGATACCCGTCAGCGGATGGTGCGGTTGTCGCCCGTTGCGGCTGTGAGCGGCTTTGCCGCCTTGATAACAGTGGTCTCGACCTGCTTGCCTGCGGCGTTCAATCGGGCAGCAAGCCCCACGGTGCCGATCAGGGTCGCGCAGGTGAGTGCCACTACCACGATCTTGAGATGCGTGGCACGGTCAGCGGTCAATAAAGTCGAATTGTTCATGGCAAGTCCCCGACCATTCCCATCGAGTTAGTCGCCGCTCCCAGTACGAAGGTTCATTGGGAAAGGAAACTGTAGACTTTCAACGACTTAGGCGTTGACTACCCCACCGGCTCCATAGTGCCATGAATGGGTTCACCCCACTCTGCGAGAAAATGTGATGCCCTTCATCCTTTATAATGCGCCGCCCTCGACCTGCAGCCAGCGCGTGCGCTTTGTGCTCAATGCCAAGGGCCTCCCCTTCGAAGAGAAAAAGCTCGATCTCCTTGCCGGGGATCAGCTCAAGCCGGAATATCTGAAGCTCAATCCCAATGGAGTGGTGCCCACCCTCGACCATGACGGCATTATCGTCATCGATTCCTCGGTGATCATCGAATATCTCGACGAGATCGCTCCGCAACCGGGCCTCAGCCCGGCAACGCCGGCGGGCCGCGCGAAGATGCGGGCATTGCTGCGCTTCATCGACGAGATGCCGGCGGCGGCAGTGCGGGTGCCAACGTTCAATCTTGCCTTCCTGCCGCGCTTTGCCGCCATGAACGAGCAGGAGTTTTTCGCCTTTGCCGAGAGCAAGCCCTTGCGCAAGGAGTTCATGCTGGCAATGGGGCGCAACGGCTTTTCGCCGAAGGAGATGAGCGCAGCCCTCGATCGCATGCGGCGCACCTATGAGCGCATGGACGCCGCCATCGCGGAGAGCGGCGGGCCCTGGCTGTTGGGCGAACACATCACGCTTGCCGACATTGCCGTAATGCCGGCAATGGTACGCATGACTGACCTTGGCTTTGCGTCAGGCTGGAAGAACTTGCCGCGGGTGGTGCGCTGGTACGATGAAATCCGCGCCCACCCCGCTTTCAAGCCAACCTACTATTTCGGCTCACTGCTTACGGATCGGTTCCCGCATCTCAAGGAGCGCGCAAGCGCGCAGCCTCAATAGCGATGGCTGATCGGCAGTTCCTCGGCCGGGAACAAGGTGATCACGCGACAGCCCTTATCGGTGACCACGACCTCTTCCTCGATGCGCGCAGCTGAATAGCCGTCGGTCGCCGGACAGTAGGTTTCCAGCGCAAATACCATGCCTTCCTTGATCTCGGTCGGATGACTGATTGAAACTACACGCGAAATGATAGGTCGTTCATGCAGCGCCAATCCAAGTCCGTGTCCGAACTGCAGCCCAAATGCGCTCATTTCGTCGGGAAAACCGAAATCCGGTGCTTTCGGCCATACCGCGCAAACCTTGTCGGTGGTCACTCCGGGCTTGATGAGGGCAATGGAAGCATCGAGCCAGTCGCGCGCCTTCTTGTACGCATCGTGCTGCGCCGGCGTCGCCCGCCCGACATTGAAGGTGCGATAATAGCAGGTGCGATAGCCCATGAAGGCTTGCAGAATATCGAAGAAGGCCTGATCGCCCGGCCGCAGCATGCGGTCGGTAAAGTTGTGCGGGTGCGGATTGCAGCGCTCGCCGGAAATCGCATTGATAGCCTCGACGTCGTCAGAGCCGTGGCGGTACAGAAACTCGTTGACCTTGCCGACGATGTCGTTCTCGCGCACGCCGGGCTTGAGCTCCTCGCTGATCAGATGATAGGCGCCGTCGACCATGGCGGCTGCGCGGTTGAGCAGCGCGATCTCGTCGGCATTCTTGATCTCGCGCGCTTCCAGCATGGTCTGCTGGCCATCCACGATCTTGAGGCCCGCCTTTTGCAACTCGAACATCATCGGCGGTTCGATGATATCGACGCCAACCGGCATTTTCGCAACGCCGGCCTCCTTCAAGAGGGAGGCGATTTCCTTGGCGTGCCGCTCCATCAGTCCGAATGCCGGGTTGACGGTGCCGCGCAGGCCGATCAGTCCGGCCTTGCAGTTCTCCGGCTTGAGCCAAGGCGTGTAGAGCTTGTGATGCACGGCAGCCGAGCCGAAATCCCAGAGGATAGGCTCGCCGTCGCGGGCAAGCAGCGCCCAGCGGCAGAGCTTGTCGCGTTCCCACTCGCCGATCTTGGTCGAGGTGATGTAACGGATATTGTTGACATCGAAGACCAGAAGGGCGCCGAGCTCCGACTGTTCGAGCGCTTGCCGCACTCGCGACAGCCGATAGCGATGCAGGCGGCGATAGTCGACGCGCTCCTCGAAATCGACCCCCATGGTGCCGAGCGCCGGCAGCGCGCGGGCCCAGTTGAAACGCGGATTGATGTCGTCGGCGGTGATCTTGCGGACCTTTTCGTCCATGGGAGTTCTCCTTGAACGTGTTCTTGGTTGCTGGATCGGTTATAGCAAGCTTTTCATTGCGACGGTCATCGCCTGCTTGCATAATTCCGAGGGAGAACAATCCCTGCATTTGAGGGAGCCCCCCGTGACCTTTGCCGATGTCGTGAGCAAGCCCGTGCCGAGCGTCGATCCGCGCGCGGCAATCGAGTTTATCCCGCGCAGCTATAATTTTGCGGCAGATATTCTCGACCGCAACCTTAAAGCCGGTCGCGCCGGCAAGCCGGTCTATATCGACCCGCGCGGAAGCTGGACCTATGGCCAGCTCGCCGATCGTGTGGATCGCTTCGGTGCGGTGCTGCGCAAACTGGATGTCCGGCGCGAGGAGCGCATCCTTCTTGCGCTCCTCGATACCATCGATTGGCCTACCGCCTTTCTCGGCGCCATCAAAGCGGGAGTAATTCCGGTTCCGGTCAATACGTTGATGACGGAGGACGACTATCGTTTCATGCTGGCGGACAGCCGCGCCAAGCTCTTGGTCGTGTCAGAGCCGCTGTTTGGGAAATTCGCCAATCTGATCGGCGCAAAAGGCGATCTCACCGCGGTGATCGTCGCGGGCGAGAATGCCCACGGGCAACTGCGCCTGGAGGATCTGCTCAATGCGGCGCCGGGGGAACCCTACACGGCGCACACCACCCGCGATGACATGTGCTTCTGGCTCTATACTTCCGGCTCCACCGGGCGCCCCAAAGGCGCGGTGCATATCCATTCCAATCTGCGGTTGACCGCCGATCTCTATGGGCAAGGGGTGCTCGGACTGAAAGAGACCGATCTATGCTATTCCGTCGCCAAGCTGTTCTTCGCCTATGGCTTGGGCAACGCCATGACCTTTCCCATGGCGGTTGGCGCCACCACCATTTTGTCGCCGGAGCGCCCTACGCCGGAGAGCGTTGCCGCCATCCTGCGCGCCCATCCGGTGAGCGTGTTCTATGCGGTTCCCACGTTCTATGCCGCCTTACTGGCAAGCCCCGGCGCACCCGCTCATTCCGAGCTGGCGCTGAGGTACTGCATCTCGGCCGGCGAGGCGCTTCCCCCCGATGTCGGGCGCCGCTGGCAGGAGCGCTACGGCGTGAACATTCTCGACGGCATCGGCTCGACCGAGATGCTGCACATCTTTCTCTCGAATTATCCGGACGATGTACGATACGGCACCACGGGACGACCTGTGCCGGGTTACGAGATTCGCCTCGTCGATGACGATGGCAATGTCGTGCACGAGCGCGGCGAGCTTGGTGAATTGCAGGTGCGTGGGCCGACCAGTGCCGTCATGTACTGGAACAATCGCGAGCAGACGCGGGCGACTTTTCTGGGCGAATGGACGCGCTCCGGAGACAAATACCTGCAGGATGACGACGGCTATTACGTTTACTGCGGCCGCCGTGACGACATGCTCAAGGTCGGTGGCATCTATGTCTCCCCCTTCGAGGTGGAAGGCGCGCTCTGCACCCATCCCGAAGTGCTGGAAGCGGCTGTCATTGCCTGGCCCGATGAGCAGGACTTGATCAAGCCAAAGGCCTTCGTGGTGCTCAAGGCAGCGGACCAAGCCTGCGCCGAGCTTGCCCGCGCTTTGCAGGACCATGTCAAGACGGTGCTTGCCCCTTATAAATATCCGCGGTGGATCGAATTTCGCACTGAACTCCCGAAGACCGCAACCGGGAAAATCCAGCGTTTCAAGCTGCGCGCTGAAATCAACGCGCCGTAGCCCGGATTTCGTTTTTACGAAATCTGGGGGCCAATCCCCGGATTGAGCGAACACGCTCAATCCGGGCTACGAGTTCCCGCATTGCGCTTCGCTCCATGCGGGCTACGATCAGGGCAGATGATTGCCAGCAACAACACACTGCGCAGGGCCGTGCTCGGCAAGACCGGCCTTGAAATCTCCGAGCTTGTGCTCGGCGGGGGCGTGACCGGCGGCATCCTGATCAACGCCGAGGAGGCGACGCGCCGCATGGCGCTCAAACGCGCAGTTGCGGCCGGCATCAATTGGATCGACACGGCATCGATCTATGGCGACGGTGCCTCGGAAGAGACCATCGGCCGGCATTTGAGCGCTCTCGTCCCGCGGCCCCATGTCTCCACCAAGGTGCGGCTCGAATCGAAGGACATGAAGGACATTGCAGGCGCGATCGAGCGCAGCCTCGAGCAAAGCCTGCGGCGTCTGCAATCGGATTCGGTCGCGCTCTATCAGCTGCACAACCATATCGGACGCGGGATTGGCGAACGCTGGGCATTGACGTCGCAAGAAGTTCTCGCTCGCGGCGGAGTCGCCGATACTTTCGACAGGTTGAAGCAGCAGGGTCTCATCCGCGCTGCCGGGATCACCGTCGCCGGCGATACCCAGTCGTGCCTGCAAGTGATCAATAGCGGCCGCTTCGATGCGGCGCAGGTCTATTACAATGCAATCAACCCGAGCGCCGCCTGGCGCCGCCTGCCGCAAGTCTGGAAGGGAGGTCAGGATTTCTGCGGTGTGCTGGCTGCCTGTTTCCAGCAGAACATGGGGGTGCTGAACATTCGGGTGTGGGCGGGTGGCGTGTTGGCAAATCCGCAGCCGCCGCCGCAGCTGTTCGTCATGACGGCTGACACCGATCTCGATAATGAGGTGCGCTGCGCGGCGGCAGTTCGGGACGTGCTCGCGGGTAACGGCACGCCGGCGCAGGCGGCCTTGCGCTTCGTGCTTGGCAATCGCGACCTCGCCGCAAGGGTGATTGGCGTCAGCAGCGTCGTCCAGTTCGATGAAGCATTGGCAGCCATCCCGCGCGGGCCGCTGCCTACGGCAGTCGTCTCGAAGCTGGGGATGCTGTGGGCAAACGGGTTCAGGGCTGATTGACGGGCTCCTGGACATTGCACATGCATTATAGTACATGAACTATAATGCTGCGAGCCGATATGGTGTCTCGAGCCGGAGCTTCCCGCCGCGAAGATTTGCGCGCCGACGAGGCCGCGATCGTGCGTGCCGTCGGTCATTTGTTGCGCCGCGCCCGCGCCAAACGCGGCATGACCCGGGCGCAGCTTGCGCATCAGTCCGGTGCCTCCGAGCGTTACCTTGCCCAGATCGAGGGCGGGCAGGGCAATCCTTCGGTGGTCATGCTCAAGAGCATCGCCGACGCACTCGAACTTCCGCTCATTGAACTCCTGCCGCGGGCGAACGGCGAGGGCGCGGCCATGGCGCACATTCTCGACATGCTGGCGCGCATGCCGGCAACTGAGCTTCCCGCCATTGCGGAGCTGATCGCAAAGCGCGCTGCCGAGGAGTCGGATCGCGGCAGTCGCATTGCGCTCATCGGGCTGCGCGGCGCCGGCAAATCAACTCTCGGACAACGGCTCGCGACGGAACTTGGGTTTCCCTTTATCGAACTCGATCGCCTGGTTGAGCAGGAATATGGCGCGCATATCCCTGACCTGATCGAGATGGCGGGGCTCGCTACATTCCGCCGCTACGAGCGAAGCTGCCTCGAACGCGTCATTCACAAGCACCAGCAGGCGGTGATCGCGGTGGCTGGCGGCATTGTCGCGAATGCCGAGACCTACGGAATGCTTCTGCAGCGCACCCAGGCGGTATGGATCAAAGCGCGCCCGGAGCAGCATATGAGCCGCGTCATGCAGCAAGGCGATTTCCGCCCCATGGCGCACAATCGCGAGGCCATGGCCGACCTCGTCGCCATCCTCGACGCGCGCCGGGCGGACTATAAGCGCGCGCACGCGGTGCTCGACAGTTCGAACGATGCGGTCGAGCGCAGCCTGGAGAAACTGCTGCGCATTGTGAAGCGATTATTGAACGGGCGCATGGCGTAATGCTTGCAAACGACGGGTTTCTCGAACTTGGCGCTGTGCGGCTCGAATACCGTATGATCGGCCCGCGGCCGGATATTGCGCCGACCCTGGTGCTGCTGCATGAGGGCCTCGGTTGCGTTGACATCTGGGGAAGCTTCGCCGCCAAGCTTGCCAAGGCGACCGGCGCCGGCGTGTTTGCCTATTCGCGGGCGGGGTACGGGCGCTCTTCGGCATCGCGGCTGCCGCGGTCGGTTTCATTCATGGAGGAGGAGGCGCGCGACGTGCTTGCACGCGTGCTTGATGCAATCGATTTCCGCCGCGGCATTCTGGTGGGCCACAGCGACGGAGCATCCATTGCCGCAATATATGGCGGCACCATCCAGGATCATCGCGTTCGCGGGCTGGTGCTGATCGCGCCGCATTTCTTCACCGAAGAGATGGGCATTGCCGAGATCGCGCGCGCCAAGGCCGCTTATCAAGCGGGAACGCTGCGAGAAAAGCTTGCGCGCCTGCACGCCGATCCCCACAACGCATTCCACAATTGGTGCGATCCATGGCTCGATCCGGATTTTCGCCGGCTGGATCTCGGCGATGCGCTTGCGCATATCCGCGTTCCCATCCTCATTGTGCAGGGCGAAGACGATCAGTACGGCACTGTCCGGCAGATCGAATTTGCCCAACAGGAGTGTTATTGCCCGGTTGAGGTCGCACTCCTTCCGCATACCCGGCACGCGCCGCATCGCGAAGCGCCGGAAGCAACCCTGAAAGCCATTGCCGAGTTTTCCAACCGGCTTCTCCGCGATCACGGAGAAGGCGTGGTGGCGAGCCACGCAGCGGAATGAAATCGAGAGGAAAGCCATGGCCGAGCAAGCGCGCAAACTCAACGGCGGCAAGAGCCGGATCGATTTCCAGACCGAGCCTGGGAAATATCGCCACTGGAAGCTCAAGGTCGAGGGCGAGACGGCGACGCTTTTGATGGACGTCGACGAGAAGGCGACGCTGTTCGAGGGCTATGAGCTCAAGCTCAACTCATACGATCTCGGCGTCGACATTGAGCTCGCGGACGCCGTCGAGCGGCTGCGCTTCGAGCATCCCGCCGTCAAGGTCATTCTCCTGCGTTCAGGCAAGCCGCGGGTGTTTTGCGCCGGGGCCAATATCCGCATGCTCGCGGGGGCGACCCACGCGCACAAGGTGAACTTCTGCAAATTCACCAACGAGACCCGCAACGGCATCGAGGACGCGAGCGAGTTTTCCGGCATTTCCACCATCTGTGTCATCAACGGCACCGCCGCCGGCGGCGGTTACGAGCTGGCGCTGGCGGCCGATCACATCATGCTGATCGACGATGGGTCCTCGACGGTATCGCTGCCGGAATTGCCGCTCCTTGCCGTATTGCCAGGCACCGGCGAACTCACCCGCGTCACCGACAAACGCAAGGTGCGCCGCGACCATGCCGATGTGTTCTGCACCACGGAAGAAGGAGTGAAGGGGAAGCGCGCGGTGGACTGGCGCCTGGTCGATGAAGTGGTTGCCGGCTCCAGGCTCGAAGAGGCCGTGGCAAAGCGCGCCCGGGAATTCGCTGCAAGATCCAATCGATCCTCCGACGCAAAAGGCATTGCGCTCACTCCGCTTGCACGCCGGCGCTCCGAGGATGGCGTCGAATACACCACCGTTTCCGTGAAATTCGAGCGCGCGCAGCGGCTTGCCACCATCACGCTGCGCGGCCCCGATACCGCCCCCCCGGAGGGCGTGGAGGGCATGACCGCGCAAGGGGCGCAATTTTGGCCGCTGCGGCTCGCGCGCGAACTCGATGACGCCATCCTGGACATTCGCGCAAATGAGCCCGACGTGGCGGCGGTCGTGTTCGCATCCGCCGGAGATCCGAAGGCGGTGCTCGCTTATGAAGCGTTCCTCGATGCCACCCAGGCGTTTTGGCTCAGCCGCGAGATCAGGGGCCTGTGGAAGCGGGTGCTCAAGCGGGTCGATCTGACCTCGCGCTCGCTCGTGGCGCTGGTCGAGTCCGGTTCGTGCTTTGCCGGGACGCTGGCCGAATTGGTGTTTGCAGCCGATCGCTCCTACATGCTCATCGGCAGCCGCCAAGGCGACAACAGGCCTCCGGCAGCGCTCGCGCTCGCGCCCGCAAATTTCGGCGCCTATCCCATGTCGAACAGGCTTACGCGCCTGGCAAGCCGTTTCCTTGCCGATGCTTCGCTCCTCGATGCGGCGAAGAACAAGATCGGCACCCTGCTCGATGCCTCCGCGGCCGAGAATCTCGGGCTCGTCACCGCCGCGCTTGACGATATCGATTGGGAGGACGAGTTGCGCGTCTTCTTGGAGGAGCGCGCGAGCTTCTCGCCCGACGCGCTCACCGGGCTCGAAGCTAATCTGCGCTTCGCCGGACCCGAGACCATGGAATCGAAAATATTTGCTCGCCTGACCGCATGGCAGAACTGGATCTTTCAGCGGCCCAATGCGGTGGGCGAGGAGGGCGCGCTCAAGCGCTATGGCACCGGCCAGAAGCCGCGGTTCGATACGACAAGAGTCTGACGACAGAGGACAGACGATGGAGGACGGAAAATGTGAGGACAGACGACGGACGACGGAGGACAGAACGACGCAATCCACGCATGAGCGGAATCCGTCTTCTGTCCTCTGTCCTCTGTCCTCTGTTCTCCGAAAGGAGAACCAAAATGGACGTCATGAACGTCGATTACTCGACCAAAATTCCCAATAACGTCGGTCTCACTGAAGACCGCACCGTGCTGCGGGCGCTAGAACAATGGCATCCCGGCTATCTCGACTGGTGGAAGACCATGGGGCCGGTGGGGTTTCAGGAAGCGCTGGTCTATCTGCGCACCGCGGTATCCGTCGATCCCAAGGGGTGGGCCAAGTTCGATTACGTGCGCATGCCGGAATACCGTTGGGGCGTCCTGCTGGCGCCGCAGGAAGAAGGCCGCAAGATTCCCTTCGGCCGGCATCTCGGCGAGCCCGCCTGGCAGGAAGTGCCCGGTGAATATCGCGCCATGCTGCGCCGCCTTGTCGTCATTCAGGGGGACACCGAGCCCGCTTCGGTCGAGCAGCAGCGTCATCTCGGCAAGACCGCGCCCTCACTCTATGACTTGCGCAACGTGTTCCAGGTCAATGTCGAGGAGGGCCGGCACCTGTGGGCCATGGTCTATATCCTGCAGAAATATTTCGGCCGCGACGGCCGAGAGGAGGCGGCGGAGCTGCTGCAACGGCGCTCGGGCAGCCCCGACAAGCCGCGCATGCTCGGCGCCTTCAACGAAGCGACGCCCGACTGGCTGTCGTTCTTCATGTTCACATTCTTCACCGACCGCGACGGCAAGATGCAACTCGAAAGCCTGGCGCAATCCGGCTTCGATCCGCTCTCGCGCACTTGCCGCTTCATGCTCACCGAGGAGGCTCACCACATGTTCGTCGGCGAGACCGGCGTGGGGCGCATCCTGCAGCGAACCTGCGAAGCGATGAAAGAGGCCGGCATCGACGACGTCAACGACATCGAGCGCGTGCGTTCGCTCGGCGTGATCGACCTGCCGACCATGCAGAAGAAGCTCAACCTGCACTATTCGCTGTCGCTCGACCTGTTCGGGTCCGAGGTTTCCACCAATGCCGCCAATTCGTTCAATGCAAGCCTCAAGGGACGCTTCCAGGAAACCAAGATCGAGGACGACCACAAGCTCGAGCACTCGACCTATCCCGTGCTCAAGCTGGTCGACGGCGCGATCAAGCGGGTGGATGAGCCGGCGCTCACCGCCATCAACATGCGGCTGCGCGACGACTATACCGCCGACTGCCAGCGTGGCCTCGATCGCTGGAACAAGATCATAGAGCGCACCGGCGTTCCTTTCCGGCTGGCGCTCCCGCATGTCGCGTTTCATCGCCAGATCGGCGAATTCCGCGACATCGAGGCGAGCCCGAGTGGGGAGCTGATCGATGCGGCGACCTGGCAGCGCGACAAGGACAAGTGGCTCCCCTCCGCCGCCGACGGCGATTTCATCGCCTCGCTGATGAAACCCGTCTTCGAGCCGGGCAAGTTCGCCGGCTGGATCGCGCCGCCGCGCGTCGGCATCGACAACAAGCCCGGCGATTTCGAATATGTGAAGCTAGCGGCGTGAATTGGATCACTCCGCGGCTTCGGCGCGCAGCCCGTCCCACCAGGGGCAGACGCCGGGCATGCGATTGTAGTTGCCCTCGATGACGTTCACCGGCCGCCGCACGCCCTCGGCAGCGGCGGCGATGCGGATGGCGCGCGCCTCGGCGCGTTTCTCCTCCGACAGCCACAGCCGATCGTGCCCCCACATGCTCGGACCCCAGGTGACTTCCTCCGGCTGCCAGGTATCGACGTCAACGACGCGACCGCCCCAGCCGTACTCCACCATGAACCCCGACGGCGAATTGGAATAGAACGACGTGACCTCGTCGTTGATATGCCGCCCCAGCGTCGTGGCGATGCGGCCTTCTTCCCCCAACGCCAGGTCATAGCATTGGCCGACATCGTCGAGATTGAACAATTCCACCATGAGATGGTGGGTGGCGTCGCGTCCGGTCTCGATGAAGGCGATGGAATGGTGGCGCGGATTGGCATGGAAGAAATAGGCGTTGAAAGGCCGCCGCATGTAATCCGACAGTCGGAAGCCCAGCACATCGCGATAGAACGGCACCGCGTCGTTGATATTGCGCACGTGCAGCACCGCGTGTCCCATGCCGAGCGGCCCGGTACGGAAGCCCGAGATCGAGCGTCCCGGCTTGAATGCATCCGGCGCGACCTCGGCGCCGTGGAAGATCTCGATGCGGTTGCCGAGCGGATCGGCAAGCACGATAAGCTCCTTGACGCGGCGCTCGTCGGCGAGCGCGCGTGCGCCGCGGCTCACTGGTATGCCGGCTTGCCCCAGTCGGGCCGCGATCTGGTCGAGCGCCGCATCGCCGGCGACTTCCCAGCCGAAGAATGCAACGCCTTCGGCCGCATCCTCGCTGACTACGACGCGCTGCTTGCGGTCATCCATGCGCAGTGCCAGGCTCTTGCCCGTCCGCTCGACAAGCTGCATGCCGAGAAATCTGGTGCCGAATGTCGACCAGTCCTCCAGGGACCTTGCGTGCACGCCGACATATCCGAGAGCCTGAATTTCCATCTGCCGCCTCCGTCGCGGGGGATGCAAGACCTTGCCGCAATATGGGCTTGCTGTAGGGTGGGTCAAGGCGCTCGCACGGACGGTGACCGCGCACAGCGTTTTTGCGCCCGCGACCCACCGGCTAACTCAATCGCGGCGGGTCTCGGCGCGCAAGCGCCGAGTGAGCATTGAACCTAGCGCGAAGGCGCCTTGACCCGCCCTACGCGTGCGGCGTTCCGGTGCTCATTCCGCCGCGGCGCGGGCGGGGCTCGCATGCGCGGAAATGAGATGGTCCACGGCGGCCTGCACGCCGCCCTTGCGGTGAGGAATCCGGGCAAGCGCGAGCGCCATCTCGGTGATGCCCAACGCGCCCATCAGCGTGCCATCGTTGAGGTCGCCGAGATGGCCGATGCGGAAATACTTGCCGGCATAGCGGCCGAAGCTCGAACCATAGGAAATGTTGAAGGTATCGAGGGCGAGATTGCGGAACGCGTCAGCGTCGTGCCCGTCCGGCAGCATCACGGCGGTGATCGTCGGCGAATAGTATTTCGGATCCCGGCACATGATCTCCAGTCCCCAGCCGCGCACCGCCGACCGGGTGGCTTCGGCAAGACGTGCGTGACGGGCGAACACATTGTCGAGACCTTCTTCGTGCAGCATGTCAATTCCTTCGGCCAATCCGTGCAACATCTGTGTCGCCGGCGTATAGGGAAAAAAGCCGATCTTGTTCATGGTGAGCATGTCGTCCCAGGCCCAGAACGATTTCGGCAGCGTCGAGGTTTTCGCAGCCGCGAGCGCTTTGTCGCTCAGCGCATTGAACGACATGCCGGGCGGCAGCATCAGTCCCTTCTGCGCGCCGCCGATCGTAACATCGACCTTCCATTCCTCGTGCCGGTAATCGGTCGAGGCGAGCGAGGAGATGGTATCGACGAAGAACAACGCTGGGTGGCCGGTGGCGTCGATCGCCTTGCGGATGTCGGCGATCGGCGAGAGGCATCCGGTCGAGGTCTCGTTGTGCAGCACGCACACCGCCTTGATCTCTTTGCCGGTATCCTTGCGCAGATGATCCTCGATGACACCGGGATCGGCGCCGATGCGCCAGTCGGTCGCAATGAATTCCGGCCGCAACCCGAGCTTCTCCGCCATGGTCTTCCACAAGGTGGCGAACTGCCCGGTCTCGACCATCAATACGCGATCGCCCGGCGACAGTGTGTTGACGAGCGCTGCTTCCCAGGCGCCCGTGCCGGTCGCGGTGTAGATGATCACCGGCTTCGTGGTCTTGAAGATGGTCTTGATGCCGTCGAGGCATCGTTTGGCGAGCCTCGCGAATTCCGGGCCGCGATGATCGATGATTGGCGTGTCCATGGCGCGCAGCACGCGGTCCGGCAACTGCGTCGGTCCCGGTATATGCAGGAAATGGCGGCCGATCGGACGTGCGGAATTCCTCAACATCGGCAAATCCTTGAAAGCCCGGACTACTCTGAGCAGCAATCGCCACGGCCGAGCGCGCCCGTGACTTGCAAGCACGAATCTTTGCCGCCATGAATGACGAATGGCACAGGCAGTCAAGCCCCTTGAAATCATCGTGCCGGGTTTGGAACGCCGCCTCAAGGCGCAGCTGTTGGGCGACGTGCAATTCGACGCCTTCACGCGCGGGCGCTACGCCACCGACGCCTCCCATTACCAGATCATGCCCATCGGCGTCGTTGCGCCGCGCTCGCTCAAGGAGGTGGAGTACACGCTCGCGCTCGCGCGCGAAGAAGGCGTGAGCGTGCTTGCGCGCGGTGCCGGCACCTCGCAGGCCGGACAAAGCGTCAATTCATCCCTCGTCCTCGATTGCTCGAAATACCTCGACCATGTCGTCGCTCTCGACGTCGCCAGCAAACGTTGTGTGGTCGAGCCCGGCATCGTGCTCGACAAGCTCAACAGCCGGCTCAAGCCGCACGGCTTGTGGTTTCCGGTCGATATTTCCACCGCTTCGCGCGCGACGCTGGGCGGCATGGTCGGCAATAATTCGTGCGGTGCGCGTTCGCTGCGCTACGGCAATACGCGGGAGAACGTGCTCGCGATCGACGCGATCCTGGCGGACGGAACGCTCGAGCATTTCGGCCGCGCCGACCGCGACCTTGCCGACCTCTCGCCGCAATCGCGACTGCTGCCGATAGCACGCGAACTGTTGGCGCTCGCCGCCGAAAATGCGGTCGAGATCGAAAACAAGTTTCCCAAGCTGCAACGCCGGGTCGGCGGCTACAATCTCGATGCGCTTACCCCCGGACACAACAATTTCAACCTGGCGCATATTCTCGTCGGCTCGGAAGGCACGCTTGCCTTCTCGACCCGCATCGAACTGAAGCTCTCTGCGCTCCTTGGCCGGCGCGCCGTCGGCGCCTGTCACTTCGGCAGTTTTTCCGAGGCCATGCAGGCGGCACAGCACATCGTCAAGCTCGGCCCGATTGCGGTCGAGCTGGTGGACTGCACCATGCTTGCCTTGGCGCGGGAGATCGCGCTGTTCGGCCCTACCATCGATGCAGTCGTGCGCGGCGATCCGCAAGCAATCCTGTTCGTCGAGTTCGCGGAGGACGACCAGAACGAGAATTTTCGCCGGCTCCTGCGGCTTAACGAGCTGATCGGCGACCTTGGTCTCGCCTGGGACAAACGCGGAGCGAAATGGGGCGGCGTGATCGAGGTGCTCGACGCCAAGCTCCAGAGCGCCATCGCCGACATGCGAACCGCCGGCCTCAATATCATGATGTCCATGAAAGAGCAGGGCAAGCCCGTTTCCTTCGTCGAGGACTGCGCGGTGCCGCTCGAGCACCTTGCCGACTATACCGCCAGGCTCACTGATATATTCGAGAAGCATGGTACGCGCGGCACCTGGTATGCGCATGCCTCGGTTGGCTGCCTGCACGTGCGGCCGGTGCTCAATCTGCGCCTGGAAAAAGACGTCAAAGCCATGCGCGCAATCGCCGAGGAAGCGTTTGAACTGGTGCGCGCATTCAAAGGGTCGCATTCCGGCGAGCATGGCGACGGGATCGTCCGCTCCGAATTTCATGAAAGAATGTTCGGTGCGCCTATCGTGCGCGCGTTCCAGCGGGTCAAGGAGCTGTTCGACCCGAAAGGGTTGTTCAACCCCGGCAAGATCGTGCGCGCGCCAAAATTCGATGACCGGCAGCTGTTCCGCTATGCGCCCGATTATCATGCCGAGGTAATCCACACCCACCTCGACTGGTCGGCTTATCCCGGCGCCGGCGGCGGTTTTCAGGGCGCCGTCGAGATGTGCAACAACAACGGCGCCTGTCGCACGCTCGGTGCCGGAGTCATGTGTCCGAGCTATCGGGTCACGCGCGACGAGCGCGACGTCACGCGCGGGCGCGCGAACACCTTGCGGCTCGCCATAACCGGCCAGCTCGGTCCCGACGCGCTGACTTCCGACGAGATGGCCGATACGCTCAAGCTCTGCGTCTCCTGCAAGGCATGCCGGCGCGAATGCCCGACCGGCGTCGATATGGCGCGCATGAAGATCGAGGTCCAGGCCGCGCGCGCGGCCAGGCAAGGCCTGTCATTGCATGATCGACTGGTTGGCTACCTGCCGCGCTATGCTCCGTTTGCGGCGCGCTGGCCGGGCCTCGCCAACCTGCGCAACAAACAACGCCTCCTGCGGCAATGGTCGGAGAAATATGCGGGCTTGAGCGTGCAGCGCGACCTGCCGCGCTGGAGCGCAAATCCCTGGCGCGAAACCGATCGTGCCGTAGGCGCGTCGGATGGAGCGTCGGTTGCGTTCTTTGCCGATACCTTCAATCGTTATTTCGAGCCGGAGAACATCGAAGCCGCGCTTGCGGTACTCACGGCGGCTGGCAATCGTGTCTATCTGCCGAAAGCGGAAGGGGGGACACACCGCCCGCTCTGCTGCGGGCGAACTTTCCTGGCGGTCGGACTGATCGATGAGGCGCGGCGCGAGGCCGAGCGCTGCATTGCTGCGCTTGCGCCGTTTGTCACCCGCGGCATTCCCGTGGTCGGCCTGGAGCCGAGTTGCATGCTTGGCTTCCGCGACGAGATACCATCCCTGTGCAAGGGCGGCGATGCCGCGGCGCTCGCGAAAAACTCCTTGCTGTTCGAGGAATATCTGGCCACGACGGCGCAGGAGCGACCTCTCGATCTGCCGCTCAAGCCGCTGGGGCGGCCGGTGCTGCTGCATGGCCATTGCCATCAGAAATCGTTCGCAATCATGCCGTCAGTCGAGGCGGCGCTGAGATTGGTTCCGGAACTGTCGGTCGAGACGGTGGAATCGAGCTGTTGCGGAATGGCCGGCAGCTTCGGCTACGATGCCGAGACCATCGAAGTGTCGCAGGAGATGGGCGAACTATCGCTCTTCCCGGCCGTGCGCAAAGCGCCGGCCGATGCGATTGTGGTTGCCGACGGCACTTCATGCCGCCATCAGATCAGGGACGGTACCGGCCGCGATGCGCTCCACGTCGCCCGCGTTCTGGCAATGAGCCTGGACGCTGCAACGGTGCAGACAAAGTAGCCCGGATTGAGCAAGCGCTCAATCCGGGCTACAGCCGAGTGCGAATTTCAGACAGCGGCCGCGAGGATGCCAAGGCCGGCGAGCGCGATGGTGCCGCCGCCCAGCGCATAAGCAAGGCGACCGTGCTGCTCGCCGATTCGGCTGGCCGCATAGCCAAACGCAATGCCGATGCCATGCAGAAGCGCGGTTGCCAGCATGAAGCCCGCCGCATAGGCGCCCGCGAAGAGATCGACCGGCATTTCGCTGCCGTGGGCGTGACCGTGAAAAATTGCGAACACGGCGACGATGCCCGCGGCGACCGCTGGTGACGCTCGCACCTTGAGCGCAACAAGAGCGCCGAGGATGATCACCGAGCCTGCGATGCCGATTTCGACGGAAGGCAGCGCAATGCCTGCCGCGGCAAGCACGCCGCCTGCTCCCATGAGCAGTACGAAGGTCGCTGGAACCAACCAGATCGCGCGGCCGCCGAGCTGCCAGGCAAAAATGCCGACGGTCACCATTGCCAGAATGTGGTCGGCACCGGCAAAGGGATGCGCCAAGCCTCCATCGAAACCGTGCGCGTAAGGAGCACCCGGATGAGCCAGGGCAGCACTCGGAAAAAGCATGAAAGCAAGCGCAATTGCGCGAAGACGGCTGTAGCGCATGGATCGATTTCCCACCAAAAACGTTGTGTCCCGCGCAAAATCGCACAGCATGGGCATCCCCCGCAAGGCCATGTCGCCGCGGAGCGCACATTGGAAGCATTGATCAAGCGCCTTGACCCACCTTACGCTGGGGGCATGCGCCCCAACGTCGTTCGCGCGCGCAGTCCCGAACTCCGCGTTCGCGCCGCTACGCCCGGCGATCTCGACGCCCTGGTGGAGCTCGAGCATCGGGTATTCGCGACCGATCGACTGTCGCGCCGCAGCCTGGCGCGGCTCCTCAGGTCACCTGCTGCGGTAGTGCTGGTTGCGCAGGAGAACGCCCATCTCGTCGGCACCGCGATCGTGCTCTTCCGGCGCGGCTCCCTGGTCGCGCGCCTCTATTCCATTGCGGTTGCCCCCCACGCGGCTGGGCGAGGGATTGCCTCCATGCTGCTGCAAGCTGCCGAACAAGCCGCACTCGCGCGCAATTGCCGGCGGATGCGGCTGGAAGTGCACACCACCAATCATGCAGCCATTTCGCGATATCGCAAAAGCGGGTACAGCGAGTTCGGCCAATTGCGCAGCTACTATGAGGACGGGGGCGCTGCGCTGCGCTTCGAGAAGCGGCTCAATCCCGATGCTGCGGCACTGCGCGACGCGCCGCCTTATTTTTACCAGACCACGGATTTCACCTGCGGACCGGCCTGCATCATCATGGCGCTTGCCTGGGCCGATCGGCGGTTCAAGCCGGCCCCCGCATTCGAGTTCGAGCTTTGGCGCGAAGCCACCACCATCTGTACCGGCGCGGGGCCTGGCGGCTGCGAGCCCTACGGCATGGCCCTCACGCTCAAGCGGCATGGGCTGCAGCCGGAAATTTATGTGAGCCGCCCCGGCTATTATTTTATCGATACCGTGAAATCCGCAGACAAACGCCGGGTCATGGAGATCACCCAGGCCGAATACCAGCGCGAGGCGCGGGCGCTCGATATCCCCACCCACCTGACTTCTGTGGGCGAATCGGTTCTCATGGGTGCCTTCGAGGCCGGCCACGTGGCCATCGTGCTCGTTTCGGGTTATCACATGGTCCCGAGGGGGAAGCCGCACTGGATATTTGCCTTCGGCCGCGACGGACGGCATGTGCTCATGCATGATCCTGCGGCCATCAGAAACGATCAAGGAATGGCAGGCGCTGCGGAAACCTATGCGGTGCCGTGGCCCGCATTCGAGCGCGTGATCGGATTGGGTCGCGAGCGCTTGACCGCGGCTATTGTCATTCGGAAAGGATCGTCATGACCGGCTGGGTCATACTGGTCGACCAGCCCAAAGACTTGCCCAACGCCGATACCCCGCACAAGGTCATCACCACGAGCGAGTATCTCGCGCGCCCGCGCCTGTTCGACATCGGACGGCCGAAGCTGGTCAACCTGGCCAGATCCTACGCGTACCAGTCGAAAGGCTATTACGCTTCGCTCCTCGCCGAGGCGCGCGGCCATCGGGTAGTGCCCACCGTCGAGACCATGCTCGAACTGCGCGAGGCGAAGCTCTACGAGCACGCGCTGCCTGAACTCGAAGACGAGCTCAACCGCTGTGCGCGGCGTGCCGACTTCCAGCCCGAGGCGGAATTCAAGCTGCTGGTCTGTTTCGGAATCGCGCGCGATGCGCGCTTTGAATCGTTCGGCCGGCTGCTGTTCGACTGGTTTCGCTGTCCGGCGTTGGAAATCAATATCGAACCTGGTACCTGGCTCTCCATCGAGCGCATCCGTCCGCGCAACATAACCCGGCTGGCTAATGGCGAGTCGGAGTTCCTGCGCGAGTCGCTGCATCACCACACCAAGCGCGAATGGCGCGACCCCAAGGCGCGCACCGTCGCCAAATACGATTTGGCGGTGCTCTATGACCCGAACGAGAAACTGCCGCCCTCGTCGCCCGCCAGCATCAAATACATGGCGCGCATTGCCGAAAAACTCTCCATCGACGTCGAGCCGGTGACGAAGCGGCAGCTTGCGGAAATCGCGGAATATGACGGGCTGTTCATTCGCGAAACCACCTCGATCGACAACCACACCTACCGGTTCGCCCGCCGCGCCTGGCAGGAAGGCATGCCGGTCATCGACGACCCGATCTCCATGATCCGCTGCACCAACAAGGTTTTTCTCATGGAGCTGCTCGGCCAGCACCAGGTCACGACGCCGCCGACGGTGATGCTGGCGGATGCCGGCGACTTGACCCGGGCGATGGACGAGCTGTCGCTGCCGCTGGTTGTGAAGATTCCCGACGGCTCGTTCTCGCGCGGGGTGCACAAGGTGCATACGCCTGAGGAATTTCGTCGTATCGCCGACGAGTTGTTCGAGGAGACCGATCTTCTGCTGGCGCAGAAATTCCTCCCGACCGAGTTCGACTGGCGTGTCGGCGTGCTCGGCGGAGAGCCCTTGTTCGTCTGCCAATATCGCATGGCGCGCGGCCATTGGCAGATCGTGAAGCACCGCCCCGACGGTTCCCTGCGCGAGGGCGGCTGGCGAACCTTCGAGATCGATCAGGCGCCGCCCGGTCTGATCGACATTGCCGTGCGCGCCGCCCGCCCGATCGGCGAAGGGTTCTACGGCATCGACATCAAGGAAACCGATCGCGGCTTCGTCGTGATGGAAGTCAACGACAATCCCAATCTCGACCACGGGGTCGAGGACCAGGTCGGCAAGGACGAGATCTGGATGCGATTGCTGAAATGGTTCGTGGAACGCTTCGAGCAGTAGGGGCGGGTTCTCATTCGTGGTGTCATTCCGGGGCGAGGCCGAAGGCCGAGAGCCCGGAATCCATAACCACAATTCGGGGTTACGGATTCCGGGCTCGCCGCTGCGCGGCGCCCCGGAATGACGGACTGCGGGTGCCGGGCACCTGCTGTTTGACCCTGTTGCTTACCTTTGCCCTCTTTGCCACGGCCGCGGTTGCACAACCGGTCGACAAGGTATCGTTCGGCACCAACTGGCTGGCGGAAGCCGAGCATGGCGGCTTCTATCAGGCGCTGGCGGATGGCACCTATCGCAAATATGGTCTCGACGTCACCATCGTGCCGGGAGGGCCAAACCTCAACAATCGCATGCTGCTGGCCGTCGGCAAGCTCACCTTCTTCATGAGCGCGAACAGCATGCAGAGCTTCGATGCGGTCGAGCAGAAAATCCCGACGCTCGCCGTAGCGGCCATGTTCCAGAAGGACCCGCAGGTGCTCATGGCGCATCCCGACCAGGGCATCCAGCGATTCGAGGATTTGAAGCAGCTTACCCTGTTCATCTCCAGGGAAGGCCTGGCGAGCTATTTCCAATGGCTCAAGGCGGATTTTGGCTTCAGCGAGGCGCGGGTAAAGCCCTACACGTCCAACCCGCAGCCTTTCCTTGCCGATAAGCGCAGCGCCATGCAGGGCTACGTCACGTCCGAACCCTATGCCATCGAGAAGCAGGCAGGCTTTCGCCCGAAGCTCTTTCTGCTCGCCGATCAGGGCTTCGACAGCTACTCCACGCTCATCGAAACCCAGCGCGATCTCGTGGCGCGCAAGCCCGATCTCGTTCAGCGCTTCGTCGATGCCTCCATCATCGGCTGGGCGCGCTACCTCTACGGCGACAACGCCGCCGCGAATGCGCTGATCAAGCGCCACAATCCGCAAATGACCGATGAACTCATTGCCTACTCGCTCGCCAAGTTGAAAGAATATGGGATCGTCGATTCCGGGGATGCACAATCGCTTGGCATCGGCGCAATGACCGCCGCACGCATGCGGAGTTTTTACGACAAGATGGTGCGCGTCGGCGCGGTCAAACCGTCCGTCGATCTTGCCAAGGCCTATACCCTGCAATTCGTCAACAAACAGGTCGGGCTCGATATTATCAGGAAGTAGCTCGTGTCCCGGCCGAGCGAGCGCCGCTGACTATGCTTTTGGATATTGCACAGTGTCCGATTCCTCTCCCGGCTCACCTTTTGTTTTCGGCGCTCCGGTGGTTGAGCTGGTAGGTGTTGCCAAGACCTTCCCCAACGGCGTAGTCGCGCTCGACCGGTTCGATCTCGACGTGTGGGCGGGCGAGTTCGTCTCGGTGCTCGGCCCTTCAGGCTGCGGCAAATCGACTGTGCTGCGCATCATGGCTGGCCTGAGCAAGCCGAACAGGGGCCGTGTCGAGCGGGTGCAATCGGCAAGCGCTGTCGGATCGAGCGAAATCGGCTTCGTCTTTCAGGAGCCTACGCTCATGCCGTGGGCAACTGTTGCCGACAACGTGCGGCTGCCGCTCACGCTGCGCGGCATCAAAGCCGCCGATCGGGTGGATGCCGCGTTGACCCAGGTCGGGCTTTCCGCATTTGCCGGCAGCTATCCGCGCGAGCTTTCCGGCGGCATGAAGATGCGCGCCTCCATTGCGCGCGCCCTTGTTACCGAGTCGACGCTCCTTCTTATGGACGAGCCGTTTGCTGCGCTCGATGAGATAACGCGCTTTCGGCTCAACAACGATCTCCTGGCGCTCTGGCAGTCTTTGCGCAAGACGGTCGTGTTCGTCACGCATTCCGTTTTTGAATCGGTTTATCTGTCGCAACGCGTGGTCGTCATGACGCCGCGGCCGGGACGCGTGTTTACGCAGCTGTCGATCGATGCACCCTATCCGCGTGACGAGCGCTTTCGTACCTCTGCGGCCTACGTTGCTTTGTGTCGCAAAGTGTCGGACGCCCTCGAATGCGCCATGGCGGCGGCGCCGTGAACGCGGTTAGCGCAAGCGACGATGCCAACCCGCGCCGGGAGCGTCGGCTTCGCATATGGCTGCCTGTCGCCGTGCTCGGCCTGGCGGTGGTGGTCTGGTATGCGGTGGTGCGCATCTATCGCATCGAGCCCTATGTTCTGCCCGGTCCGGACCTCGTTCTTTCCACGCTGGTAATGGACAGGGGGATGCTCGCACACTCGCTCTTCGTCACGCTGGTGACGACCTTCGAGGGATTTGCCCTTGCCGTCATCGGCGGCGTCGGACTGGCAATTCTGTTCAATCAGTCGCGGCTGATCGAATATTCCTTCTATCCCTATGCCGTCATCCTGCAGGTGACCCCGATTCTGGCCATTGCGCCGCTGCTGCTGATCTATTTGCCGCAATCGGCGGCGGTGCTGGCTTGTGCGTGGATCGTCGCGTTTTTCCCGGTGCTCGCCAACACCACGCTTGGGCTCAATTCCGTCGACCGCAATCTTGTCGACCTGTTTCGGCTCTATGGCGCGAACCGGCTGCAAATGCTGTGGGGGCTCAAGCTCCCCTCGGCACTGCCGCATATTCTCACCGGATTGAAGATTGCCGGCGGGCTCTCGCTCGTCGGCGCGGTGGTGGCCGAGATTGCGGCCGGGTCGGCGGGTGCCGGATCGGGCCTCGCCTATGGCATCGTCGAGGCGGGCTATCGCCTCAATGTTCCACGCATGTTCGCCGGGCTGGTACTGCTCTCGTTGAGCGGGGTTGCCATCTTCTTCGTTTTGTCGATCACATCGCACCTTTTGCTGCGGCGCTGGCACGAGAGCGCGATGGTAGAGGGCTGAAGGCAAACGATGCTGTCGCGATGACATCTCTGTTGCCCCGCGACCCTTCGCACGAGCGCGCAGAACGCTTGACCGGCATTGCTCTGATGTGCGCGGCAGTCGCAAGCTTTGCGCTGCTCGACACAACGGCGAAATATCTCAATCTGCATATGAGCACCCTGGAAGTGGTGTGGGCGCGTTACACCGGTGCCTTCCTGTTTCCGTTCTTGGTGTCGAACCCATGGACGCGGCCTAGTCTCACCACTACGGCGCGTCCTTTCCTGCAGATCGCCCGCTCGGTGCTGCTGCTCCTTTCGACGATGTGCAATTTTGCTGCGTTACGCTATCTCCAGCTCGCCGAAGCGATGGCGATCGGGTTCTCGACGCCGTTTCTGGTCGCTGCACTCTCTGGTCCGCTGCTTGGCGAGTGGGTGCGCTGGCGGCGGTGGAGCGCGATTGCGGTCGGCTTCGTCGGCGTCCTCGTCGTCATCCGACCCGGTAGCGGCAGCTTCCAGCCGGCGGTGCTGCTCTCCCTGTCCGCCGCGCTCTGCTATGCGCTCTACGCCATAATGACGCGCATCCTGGCGCGCACCAATTCAAGTGCGACCACGCTGTTTTATTCGAACATCGTCGGGGCGGTAGTGCTCATTCCGGTGCTGCCGTTTGTGTGGACTACCCCGACCGACCCGATCGTCATAACCCTGATGGTAGGGTGTGGAGCGATCGGCAGCTTCGGCCATTATCTCCTGATCGCCGCGCATCGTCTCGCGCCGCCGGCGGTCCTTTCGCCCTTCATCTACAGCCAGATCGTGGCGATGATCGCGCTCGGCTACCTGGTGTTCGGCGACCTCCCCAACCGCTGGACATTGGCAGGCTCAAGTATCGTCATCGCCTCGGGGCTTTACCTTATCCACCGCGAGCGCGCGGTCAGGCGCCAAGCATAGCGTGGTTGCCTAAGGCAAGCGCCGGGCGCTAATTTGCCCGGCAGGTTTTCCGTTTCCGTTCTCTCTCGCCGCACGCAGGACCAGGAAGCATTGATGGGCAAGAAGGCAATCCGCGCCGGCGACGGACAGAGCCGCGGCATCAATGACGACATCGGGGAAGCGAAGCGCCTCACCATGTACCGGCTGCAGGTCGAAATTCGCGAGAGCGAGCAGCGCGCGTTCGATCTGTTCCTGCAAAATCTGGTGAAGGGCACGAGCCACCTCTCGCTGGGCCAGGAGGCGGTGGCCGCGGGCTTTGCCGCCGCCATGCGGCCGGGCGACCTTTCATTCTGCACCTATCGCGGCCATGCGCATACGCTCGCCCGCGGCGTGCCTATCGAGAAGGTGCTGGGCGAGCTGATGCAGCGCGACAACGGATTGATGCGCGGCAAAGGCGGCTCCATGCATCTCACTTCCGTCGAGCATGGCGTCATGGGCTCTTACGCCATCATCGGCGCCCATCTGCCCATTGCCTGCGGCGCGGCTTTGCGCGCGCAATATCGCGGCGATAACGACGTGACCGTCTGCTTTTTCGGCGACGGCACGACCAATATCGGTGCGTTCCATGAGTCGCTCAATTTCGCAGTGGTGTGGAAGCTGCCGGTCATCTTCGTCTGCGAAAACAATCTCTACATGGAATATACGCCCATCGGCGAAGTTACCGCGGTCGAGCATCCTGCCGCCGATCGCGCGTGCGCCTATGGGCTTGAGCGCATCGTCGTCGACGGCAACGATGCCGATGTGGTTTACCGCGCGGCCACCGAGGCCTATGCCAAGGCGCGCGCCGGCGGTGGTCCCTCGCTCATCGAGTGCATGACTTATCGCCATAGCGGCCACTCGCGTGCCGACCCCGCGAAATATCGTCCCGAAGGCGAGCTCGAACGATGGAAGGAGCGCGATCCGATCAAAATCTATCGCGAGCGGCTCAGGCAGTTCGGCATTGCCGACGAGGTCATCGCTAAGATCGACGCCGACGTGAAGGGTCGGGTGGATGCGGCGACCGAAAAGTGCAAAGCGGCGCCGCCGCCCGCACTCGACATCCTCACCACCGACGTCTACGCCGACGGGGGGTTTGCATGGCGGAACTGACCTATCGCGACGCGGTGGCGCGCGGCATCGCTCAGGAGATGACGCGCGACCCGGACGTGATCTTCTTCGGCGAGGACGTGGCCAAGGCCGGAGGCGTGTTCAAGACGACGGTCGGGCTGTTCGAACAGTTCGGGCCAAAGCGCGTGCGCGATTGTCCGATCTCCGAGCAAGCCATCCTCGGCGCCGCCATGGGGGCTGCCATGACCGGCCTGAAGCCGATTGCCGAGATCATGTTTTCGGATTTCTTCGCGGTCTGCTTCGATTACATCGCCAACGAGTTCAGCAAGAGCCGTTACATGTCGAACGGTCAGGTCAAATGCCCGCTGGTGGTGCGTACCGCGAACGGCGCGGGCTCCCGCTTTGGCGCGCAGCATTCGCAAAGCGTCGAGAACTGGGCAATGATGATTCCCGGCCTCAAGGTTGTTGCGCCGTCTACGCCGCGCGACGTCATTGGCCTGCTGGCAGCGGCTGTACGCGATCCCGACCCGGTTATCTTCTTCGAGCACAAATCGCTTTATCCGACCAAGGGCGAGGTGCCGGAAGGCGAGCTGCTCGATCGGCTCGGCACCGCTAATATCGTGCGCGCGGGCAAGGACGCGACGATCCTTGCGCTCGCACTGATGGTGCCGCGCGCGCTCGATGCGGCGGAGAAGCTTGCGGCCGAACACGGGATCGACTGCGAAGTCGTGGATGTGCGTTCGCTGGTGCCCCTCGATACGCAGACAATTCTTGGATCGGTTGCGCGCACGCACCGGCTCTTCACCGTCGAGGAAAACCCGCGGCTGTGCGGGTGGGGCGCCGAGATCGTTTCGATCGTGGCGGACGAAGCGTTCTACGATCTCGACGGTCCGCCGGTGCGGATCACCACCCCGCACATCCCATTGCCGGCGGCCGACATTCTGGAGGACCTGGCGCTGCCGACCGCCGCGCGGATTGCCGAGCGCGTGCAGCAGTCGTTGAACGCGTGAGAAATACAAATATGTAGCCCGGATGCAGCGAAGCGAAATCCGGGGAGGAAGTTCCCGCATTACGCCGCGCTCCATGCGGGCTACGAGCAAGAGGGCACCATGAGTTCGAGATATGACAATCTTCTCGCCAGCGTCCCGACCGATCTGTGGATCGGCGGCAAATGGCGCAAGGCATCCGACGGCGGCCGCTTCGATGTGCTGGATCCCGCGACCGAGAACAAGATCGCTTCCGTGGCGAGCGCGACTGTCGAGGATGCGAAAGCCGCGGTCGATGCCGCAAGCGATGCTTTCGAAGGCTGGGCCGGACGCAAGCCGCGCGAGCGCGCCGAGATCCTGCGCAAGTCATACGAACTGATCATGCGCGATGCCGAGCGGCTCGCCAAGTTGATCACCATCGAGAACGGCAAAGCGCTTTCCGATTCCCGGGGCGAAGTTGCCTATGCCGCGGAATTCTTCCGCTGGTACGCGGAGGAGGCTGTGCGCAATATCGGCGAAGTGTCGCGCGCACCGGCCTCGGGCGCGCGCATCTTCGTGCATCACAAGCCCGCCGGAGTGGCGGTGCTGGTAACGCCGTGGAATTTTCCCGCCGCCATGGCAACGCGCAAGATCGGCCCGGCCCTTGCGGCCGGATGCCCGGTTGTGCTCAAGCCCGCTTCCGATACGCCGCTCACCATGCTCGCTTTGATGCCGATCATGGAGGAGGCCGGAGTCCCGGCTGGCGTGGTCAATGTCATCCCGTCGCGTTCCTCCGGCAAGGTGGTAAGCGCCATGCTGCACGATCCGCGCGTGCGGATCGTCTCGTTCACCGGCTCGACCGAAGTCGGCCGCAAGCTCCTGCATGAGGCAGCCGACCAGGTGCTCAAGCCGGCCATGGAACTCGGCGGCAATGCCCCGTTCCTGGTGTTCGAGGACGCCGATATCGACGCCGCCATCGAAGGGGCGATGATCGCCAAGATGCGAAACATGGGCGAGGCCTGCACCTCGGCCAATCGCTTCTACGTGCATGAGAAGGTGCACGACGAGTTCGCCAGGAAACTCACCGCCAAGATGGCCGCGCTCAAAGTGGGCAATGGGCTCGATGAGAATGTTGCGGTTGGGCCGCTGGTCAATGCCGACGCCAGGAAGAAGGTCATCGAATTGGTCGATGATGCGGTGGGAAAGGGCGCCAAGGTTCTCACCGGGGGCAAGTCGCCAGGCGGGCCCGGCCACTTCTATCCGCCCACCGTCCTCGACCAGGTGCCGGACGGGGCAGCCATGTTGCGCGAGGAAATCTTTGGACCCGTTGCAGCAATCCAGACCTTCAAGTCGGAAGGCGAGGCAGTCAGGCGGGCCAACGATACCGAGTATGGGCTCGTCGCCTACCTCTACACCAAGGATCTCAGCCGCGGCATGCGCGTCTCCGAGCAGCTCGATTTCGGCATGGTCGGGCTCAATCGTGGACTTGTCTCCGATCCGGCAGCGCCGTTCGGCGGCATGAAACAATCCGGCATCGGGCGCGAGGGCGCGCACGAGGGCCTCATGGAATTCATGGAGACGCAATACATTTCGGTGTCGTGGTGAGCTGCAATTCATGGATGTGCTGATGCCGCAGCTCGGCGAGACCGTTGCGGAGGGAAAGATCACGCAATGGTTCAAGTCGGCGGGCGACACCATTGCGCCGGGTGACAATCTCTTCGAGATCGAGACCGACAAGGTCTCCATGGAAGTCCCGTCCACCTCGAGCGGCGTGCTTGCGGAAATTCGCGTCCCGGCCGGAACTGTGGCTCCGGTTGGCGCGGTTGTCGCCGTGATTGCAAACTCGTCGGCAGACGGTGCAGCCGCTTCGTCCGGCGCTGCTCCTCGCGCGGCGACTGCGAACACTTCCGTAACGCTGCCGTCACCACCCAGCCCCCTGCTTGCACGCATGGCGGGCATGGCGTCCTTTGCAAGTGAGGCTGCTTCCGCGCGTCCTGCCAAGCTCGATCCGTTCCGTGAAGTGCGCACCCCCGAACGCAATTACGGTCCCGCCCGGCTTGCCGGCGGTATCACCATTACGCCGCTCGCGCGCCGGCTTGCTGCGGAGGCCCGAACTCGATCCGGCGCAGATCAAGGGCTCCGGCCCGCGCGGGCGCATTGTCGCTCGCGATGTAGAGAGGGCAGGCGCGCGCACGTCTCCAATCACGCCGGCTCCCTCTCCCTATCCGCATACGGGGGAGGGGAGGGAGGGGGCCGCAGCACCCGACATCACAGCGCTTTATCGCGACACGCCGCATGTTGAGGTACCCCTCGACGCAATGCGAGTGACCATCGCGAAAAGGCTGGTGCATGCTGCACAAACCGTCCCGCACTTCTATCTTTCTGCCGATATCGAGATCGCAGGTTTGCTTGAACTGCGCGAAGCGGCGAATGCTGCCGCAGGAAACGAGGGACACGGCACACCCGCATTCAAGCTCTCTCTCAACGACCTCCTGATCAAAGCTTGGGCCGCGGCGCTGCAACGGGTCCCCCATGCCAATGCGATATGGGCACAGGATCGTATCCTGCGTCTTAGGCATTCCGACATCGCCGTGGCGGTTGCGCTGGAAGGCGGGCTGATCACGCCCATCGTCAGAAGGGCGGAGACGAAATCGCTCTCCTTGATTTCCACTGAGATGAAGGATCTCGCCGCGCGCGCAAGAGAAAGAAAACTCAAGCCGAACGAGTATCAGGGCGGCTCATCCACCGTCTCAAATCTCGGCATGTATGGGGTGCGCGAGTTCGCCGCTATCATCAATGCGCCGCAAGCGACCATTCTGGCGGTCGGCGCGTCGCGCCGGCAGGCGGTGGAGGATGCGGCCGGCGGCGTTCGCTTTTCCAGCATCATGTCGGTGACGCTGTCCTGCGACCATCGCGTGGTGGACGGCGCGCTTGGAGCGCAGCTCCTGGCCGCGTTCAAAACCTTGGTCGAGAAGCCGATGTTGATGCTGGTGTAGAATATGAGGTGTAGATGACAACGGCAGAGAAGCGAGACGTGCTGCTGATCGGGCCGACCCGACCGGTATTCGCCAGAGGACTTGAGCCTGCCTTCAACGTTGTCAAGCTGCCGGAGCAAACCGAGCGCGCGCAATTCTTTGCCGCCAAGGCCGCGCGCGTGCGCGGCATCGCGATCGCCGCAACGACCGAACAAATCGATGGCGCGTTCATGGGTCATTTTCCCCGGCTCGAAATCGTATCGAGCTTCGGGGTTGGCTACGACCACGTCGATGCGCGCTGGGCGGGAGCGCACGGCATCACCGTGACCAACACGCCCGATGTCCTCACCGAGGAAGTGGCCGACACGGCATTGGGTCTTCTGTTGTGCACCGTGCGCGAATTTCCGCAAGCCGATCGGTATGTCCGTTCCAGTCATTGGCGCAAAGCCAACTATCCGCTCAGCCAGACGCTGCGCGACCGCACCGTCGGTCTCGTCGGCATGGGGCGGATCGGCCAGGCAATCGCGCGGCGTCTGGACGCCATGCAGGTGCCGGTGGTTTATCATTCCCGCCGTCCGGCCGCGGGCGTATCGTACCGGCACTATCCCAGGCTCATGGACATGGCGCGCGGTGTCGATGTGCTGCTGGTGATTACACCGGGAGGGGAGGAGACCAGGAACTTGATCGATGCCGCCGTGCTCGACGCGCTCGGTCCGCGCGGCATCCTCATCAACATGGCGCGCGGCTCCGTGGTCGACGAGCCGGCGCTGATCAGGGCATTGCAGAATAAGACCATCATGTCGGCCGGGCTCGACGTCTATGCCCGCGAGCCGGAAGTCCCGCCGGAGCTGATCGAGATGCAGCAGGTGGTTCTGTTGCCCCATCTCGGCTCGGCATCGGTTGCCACGCGCGAGAAGATGGACCAGCTGGTGGTCGACAATCTGCTGGCCTGGGCGGCAGGCAAGCCGCCGCTCACTCCGGTGCCCGAGACGCCGTGGCAGCCGAAAAAGCAGAGCTAAGCGATCGAACGCCTCGCTCACATGGTCTCCCGGTCCGGGGGAGGTATGCACTGACCATGCATGACGTCGTTTGCTCGCCGTGATAGCGTGCTCCTATCTGTAACGGGCCGCGGTGTGCCGATGCGTCATGGTTTGTCTGTTGCGCTTGCGCTCGCCGTTTCCGGCGCGATTGCGTCGGCGCAAACGCCTCCCCCCAGCGAGGCCGCCCAGGGGATGGTCGGCGCGTGGGAAATCTCCAACGCCGCGCGCGACAAGACCTGCCAGGTCACTTTCAGCCTCGATGTCTCGGGCACCAGTTACAAGCTCGAACTCGATCCCGCCTGCGGCACAGCGTTTCCTTCCTTGAAGGAGATCGCCATTTGGGCATTCGGGCCAAACGACTCAGTGCGCCTCATGGATGGCAAGGGCACCGTCGTGCTCGAATTCTCCGAGGTTGAAACCCGCATGTACGAAGGCGAGCGAAAAGGGGAGGGGCTTTACTTCATGCGCACGGTGGCTGCCATCCGCGCCGCCACCATCACCGCCGAGCAGCTGTTCGGGGAATGGACGCTCCTCCAGGAATTCGAAAAGCCTCTCTGCAAGCTCACCCTGTCGAATGCGTCGGCCGGGACGAACGGCTACCGGCTAGCCATTAAGCCTGGTTGCGCGGCCACCATTCTTGGCTTCGGGCTCACCAGCTGGCGTCTCGAAGACAACGAGCTTCTGCTCTCCGGCCGCTCTGGCAACTGGCGCTTCGCTGAAAGCGACTCGACGACATGGGAACGTATTCCCCCAAGTACCGACCCGCTCTTGCTGATAAGGCAGTAGCGGACGAGCGGTCAGCGTGCGCTGGCGCTGCCGACAACAGGCTTGCCGATGCCGAGCGGTTGTGCATCCACAAACACGAAGGCGACCCGCGCGCGCTTGCCGCTTCGGTTGGCCCAGGCGTGATTGGTACCGCGCTGGATCAGGATGTCGCCGGCCTTGAGCTTCACCGTCGAGTCATCCATGTCCATCTCGATTAGGATAGCATACGGACGTGTGCCGTTCACTGATGTTTAAACCTCGATCACTCCGCGCATCATGGTGACGCAGCGTCCCCCAATCAACATTCGCATGACGACGCCGTTTCTTTTCTCGGCACTCGCCTCAAGTAAGCTCGGGCGACCCATTTCAATTCCCTGCGCGATGCGCAGTTCGAGCATCAGGTCAGACTCCGGGCGCAGGCTCGCGAGCAACCCGGCAAGCGCGGCATTGCCGCTGCCCGTGGCGGGGTCTTCCGGGATGCCATAGAGCGGCGCAAACATGCGCGCCCGGATATCGACATTGTCGTATCGGTCGCGAACGTAAAGAAGGATGCCGGTAATGCGATCGGCTTTGAGATGCTCGGCGAATATCTCGGAACGAGGATGCGCCGCGGCGAGAGCTGCGCGCGTTTTCAGCTCGGCGAACACGAAAGGCACGCCGCATGAGCCAATGCAGGGAGCGTGAGGGTCGATTCCAATGTCGCTCACCGCAATCGCGCACGCCTTTGCTACGATGTCCGAGGATATGTCTTCGCCGCGGGTGAGAGGTTGCGGCGCCGCAAGGTGAGCGCCCGCGATCCCGGTTGCATCCCTGATCAGATCGAGGCGAACCAGCCCTGCCTTTTCCTCGAACACGAGCGGCTCGCGCACCGCGCGGCCGTAACTTTGGCCAAGCGTCGCGAGCACAAAAGCCGTGCCGATATTCGGATGACCGGCAAACGGCAGTTCGGCGCGCGGCGTAAAGATTCGCACTTCGGCGGTATGCGCGGGATCGATGGGCGGGAGCACGAAGGTCGTTTCCGCCAAGTTGAACTCGGCGGCGATGCGCTGCATCTGATCCGTCACCAGCCCATCGGCGTTGCGCACGACGGCGAGCGGGTTTCCACCGAACTTGCGGTCGGTGAAAACGTCGACAGTCGTGAATTCAAGCTGCATGCACGGCAGCTTATACTTTTTTGCCGCAGGTTGGGTCGAGCCTCTCCGAGACCCAACGCGTTAAGCGTCGATCAGGGCGCCAGAGTCGGTCCTGGATCGTCAGACATTTTTTCAATGATGCTGCGCAGCCTGTTCTTGGCTTCGGCCGTCATGTAATAGCCGACGCCATTGCGGGTCATGATCTTTATCCCGTGCGCTGCGATCTTTTTCCGCAGGCGCATGATCAGGACGCTGACGACGTTCCGTGGATCGGAAGGTCCGCCGTCGGCGTCTGATCCATAGAGGACGGCGAACGCTGCGGCCTGCGTAACGATTTCACGTTTGAAAAGCACCCCCAGCAAAGCCTCTTCGCTCAATGTCAGCCCGAGTATGGGTGGGAACTCGGTCCTGGCGCCAAGCTGCTCTTCAAGCTCGTAAATCCGATTTTGCAACTGCTCGATGGTTCGCGCCTCCGACTCGCGCTTAGGTAACAGAACCAACTTCAAGTTCGGCATTGTTTGGTACCCCCGGCATTGTTGTTATTCGGCGACACCAGCAGGAAATCCGTCCTGGACTGTGACGGCTGGAAAATAAATGGAGAGCGTTGCAAAAATCTCACACTTGACCCGCCGCATGCCGGCCCGCGGAATGGTTCCAATTGTTCGGCCACGACCGAAACGTCAGTTACGGCAAAGCAGTATGATGGGGACTGACAGGGAGTATGAAGCCATGGCCAGCAATGCACTATTCGCCGAGGTCGCCGCATTATCGGGAGATCCTGCCCGCGCCAGCATGCTGCACGCCTTGATGGACGGCCGCGCGCTTACCGCAGCCGAACTTGCACGCGCGGCCGGCATCACGCCACAAACGGCAAGCGGTCACTTGAGCCGGATGACGGCAGCCGGCTTGTTGCGCGTGGAGAAACAGGGGCGGCATCGCTACCACCGGCTGGCCATGCCCTCGGTTGCGCGAATGCTCGAAAGCATCATGCAGGTGGCGGCCGAACTCGCCCCTGATCGCAAACGGTTCACCGTCGGTCCAAGGGATACCGCGCTGCGCAAGGCGCGCACCTGCTACGATCACTTTGCCGGACAGCTCGGCGTTGCCTTGACTGACGCCCTGATGGAGCAGGGCCGCGTTGAACTTACCAGCGATGCCGGCATTCTGACCGACTCCGGAATCGCGTTCCTGGGCGAGATCGGCATCGACACCGCAGCGCTGCTGGTGCGACGAACGAAGCGGTCAGGCCGCGTCCTGTGCCGCGCTTGCCTCGATTGGAGCGAGCGGCGGTGGCATCTCGCGGGTGCTGTGGGGGCCGCAATCTGTGCCTACGGCATGAGCAATGGGTTGACGCGGCGACTGGATGGCACCCGTGCCGTGCTGATAACCCCGAAGGGCGAACGCATCTTCCGCGAGCAGTTTGCAGCACGAATTGAGTAGGCGGCTATGCCATTGCCAATTGGTGAGGACATGCACATACCCGACTGGGGCCCCTGTCGCCGCATCCACGCAAGTTGTCATTGTGGAAATATCCGTGTGGCTTTCGACAGGCCCGATTCCGGACCGACGATCCAGGTCCGCGCCTGCGGCTGCGGCCTATGTACCAAGCACGGGGCTTCTTGGACCTCGCATCCAGAGGGGCGGTTCCATCTGCAGATCGCCGATGCTGCGCGGACTGCGCGATATCAGTTCGGAACCAAGACCGCGGATTTTCACGTTTGTCTGACATGCGGCGTCATTCCCATCGTGACATGCACGATCGAGGGGATCCGCCATGCCGTGTTCAACGCCAACACATTCGACGATGTCGATCGTTCACAGCTCGCTGAGACTGCAACCAATTTTGAGGGCGAGACGACGGAAAACCGGCTGGCGCGGCGGCGGCGCAACTGGACGCCGGAGGCGGTCCCCCGGCCTGGCTAGCAAAATCTGGTAGGGTGGAGAAAACTTGACTCGCGGGGTTTCCGGCCGCGACCAGGGATCGTGCGCGCGGCTTGCCGACGAAGACAAACCCGATGAATGACAAATTCCTGAAGACCGGCGTCTTTCTTGCTCCCTTTCATGCTCTTGCCGAAAATCCCTTGCTGGCCCTCGACCGCGATATGGATCTTTTGATCCATCTCGACCGGCTCAACTATCACGAGGCCTGGATCGGCGAGCATCACTCTGGTGGCTTCGAGATCATTGCCTGCCCCGAGCTGTTTATCGCGGGCGCCGCCGAGCGCACGCGCCACATCCGCCTCGGCACGGGCGTCGTCTCGCTGCCGTACCACAACCCCTTCACCGTCGCCGGGCGCCTGATGCAGCTCGACTATATGACGCGCGGGCGAGCCATGTTCGGCGTCGGGCCGGGCTCGCTCGTCTATGATGCAGTCAAGATGGGGCTCAAAGCCGAGGAGCAGCGGCGCAAGCTCGACAAGTCGCTCGACGTCATTGTGGATTTGATGCAGGGCCGCATCGTGACCAGGAAGACCGACTGGTTCGACCTCCAGGAGGCGCGCCTGCAGCTCAAAAGCTACTCGCAGCCGATGATGGAGATGGCGGTTGCATCGTCACGCTCTCCGGTCGGGGCATTGGCCGCCGGCAGGCACGGCATCGGCATGCTGTCGATCGGCGGCACGTCGGATGAGGCCCTCAAGGCGCACGCCAGCAACTGGGGCGTCTACGAGGAAAGCGCGAGAGTAAGCGGGAAGACGCCCGACCGTCGGAAGTGGCGCATCGTCACCTTCGCCCATGTGGCGGAGACGAGCGAGCAGGCACGCCAGGACGTCAAGTTCGGCCTCGCCGACTTCAATCGCTATTTCAGCGAGGTGGCGACCTTCCCCATCATCCCGCCCGATATTACGACCGACCCGGCCGAATATTTGATATCGTCGGGCCTCGCCTGCATCGGCACCCCGAGCGATTGCATCCACCATTTCGAGCGACTGTGGAAAGGCTCGAACGGCGGCTTCGGCGGCGTTTTGTTGCTGGCGCACAACTGGGCGGACTGGCCGGCGACGAAGAAGAGCTACGAATTGATGGCGCGCTACGTGCACCCGCACTTCCAGCGCAACTCCAATGCACTGCGTGACTGGAGCTATAACGACGCCAAGTCCAAGTACGCGACGGCCGGCCTCCAATCGAAAGCCGCGGTCCAGGCGGCGATCGACAAGCATCAGGGGCGCAAGGACTGACTCGGCTAAAACAGACCGCAGCCGCAGCCGAGCGTCCAGGAACGACCGTCCGCGCCAAGAACGGTTGACATGCTCTCACTTAGCGCTGCCGCAGCGAGTTGAACTCCGGTTTCGGCGGAGGCGCTTTTGCCATAGCCCGGATACCGGCTGATGGGCAGCCAGTCCGGGCTGACTTTGAGTGCGGGCGGCGCAAGCGCGGCGAAATTGCCTTCGCCATAGACCACCTTGCCTCCCACCATGGTCAGTACCGACGATAACTGCGAGATGCGATCCTCCGGCACCGTCAAATAATCCGCACTGAGAACGGCGAGATCGGCCCATTTGCCGACGGAGAGCGTACCCTTCTTGTCTTCCTCCTTGCTGATCCACGCGCCCGCAGCGGAATAGGCGCGCAGCGCCTCTTCCCGGCTCATGAGATTGCGGTCGGCTGCGTGGCGCAGACCGCCCTGGGTCTTGCCTGTGACCAGCCACTGCACCCCGACCCACGGGTTGTGGCTGGCAGCGCGATTGCCGTCGGTGCCGAGCGCAAACGGCACTCCCATCTGTTTGATGCGGCCGAATGCCGGGGCATCCTCCGCCGCCTCCTTGCCCCACTTGGCAACATAGGCTTCGCCGTCCGCCGACATCCGGTTCTGCAATCCAAGGCTGCCGCCCAATGCCTGCAGGCGTTCGAGCGTGCGCGCAGTCATGCCCTCGCAGTGCTCGAGGCCCCAACGCAGCTTGTCGACGGGCATCTCCTTGTGCACGTTTTCGACGACGCCAAGGATGCGTTGCGCCGTGAAATCGAACGACGCGTGCATGCGGAACGGCCAGCCGTTCGACACCACGAACTTGAGCACCTCGGTCAGCCGTTCCTCCATGATGGGCGGCTGCGGCACCGGATCCTTGGCAAAATTGGTGACGTCGCCTGCCGCCCACACCGTGTATTCGCCGGCGCCGCACAAGCGAAAATGATCGTCACCCTGATAAAGCTTTGCTTGGCTGAGCCAGCCTTTGTAATCGTCGATCTCGCGCCCCGGCCGCTGCGCCATTAATGTGTATCCGATGCGCACGGTGAGCGCCTTGTCGGCGGCGAGGCGCGAAATCGCCTGGTATTGTTCGGGATAGTTCTGGCCACCGCCGCCCGCATCGATCAGGCTGGTGACGCCGAGCCGGTTGAGTTCGCGCATCATATGGCGGGTGGAAATCTCCTGATCGTCCGGTGGCAGCTTGGGAATTTTGGCAAATATTCCAAGCAGGCTGATGAGGCTCGTGGTGGCAATCACGAGCCCGGTCGGGTCGCCGTTGCCGTTGCGGGCGATCAGACCTCCCATGGGATCCGGTGTGTCGCGGTTCCAGCCAAGCGCGCGCAGCCCCGCCTTGTTGATAAAGGCGCGGTCGTAGAGATGCATGACGAAGCAGGGAACATCGCCGCAGGCCGCATTGATCTCGTCGAGCGTCGGCAGGCGCTTCTCTTTGAATTGATTGGGCGTCCAACCGCCGACGACCTGCACCCAATGCGGGGCGGGTGTGCGCTGGGCCTGCTCCTTGAGCATTCGCAGCGCAATCGTCAGTGAGGGCACCCCATCCCAGCGGACCTCCTGCGAATAGGTCAGTCCGCCGCGGATGAAATGCGTGTGCGCGTCGTTGAGGCCGGGAATGACGGTGCGGTCGCCGGCGTCGATCAGCTTGGTTGACGGCGATCGCAAGGATTCGAGTTCCCGGCGTGTGCCGATCCCGATGATCTTGTCGCCGGCGATCGCAATCGCCTGGGCGCGCGGCATTTTCGCGTCGAGGGTGACAATGTTCGCGTTCGCAATAATCACATCAGCTTTTGCGTCCTGCGCGGCAGCCGGCTCGACTGCCCTGCCGGCGGCATAGATGCCGGCGAATGCCATGGAATTGGCAACAAGCTTGCGCCGCGTCAGCGATGCCGCGGTAAATCCGAACGATTTCGACCCGCAAAACAGGCACATGACTTCCTCCCTGGATTAATACCTCGCGTTCCCCGGCGTCCTGGGAAACGGGATGGCATCGCGCACGTTGGCGAGCCCGGTGACATAGGCGAGTGTGCGCTCGAAGCCCAGCCCGAAGCCCGCGTGCGGTACGGTGCCATAGCGGCGCAGATCCCGATACCAGGCATAGTGCTCCCTATCGATGCCGCGCTCCGCCATGCGCGCGTCCAACACATCGAGGCGCTCCTCGCGCTGGCTGCCGCCGATGATCTCGCCGATCCCCGGCGCGAGCACATCCATGGCTGCGACGGTGCGGCCGTCGTTGTTTACGCGCATGTAGAACGCCTTGATGTCCTTCGGGTAGTTCATCACGATCACCGGCTTCTTCGCATGCTTTTCGGTGAGATAGCGCTCGTGCTCTGACTGCAGGTCCATGCCCCATTTCACCGGGAACTCGAATTTCTCCTTCGCTCGTTCGAGCACCGCGATCGCCTCGCCATAGTCCATCCGCATGAACTCGGAGCTAGCGATCCCTTCAAGCTTCGCCACGAGTCCCTTCTCGACCCTCAGGTCGAAGAAGGCGAGGTCTTCCTCGCGCTTCCTCAGCAAGGTGTTCAGGGTGAATTTCAGCAGCGCTTCCGCGAGCGTCGCATTGTCGGAAAGGTCGGCGAAAGCAATCTCCGGCTCGATCATCCAGAACTCGGCGAGGTGCCGGCTGGTGTTCGAGTTCTCTGCGCGGAAGGTAGGGCCGAACGTGTAAACCTTGGTGAGCGCGAGGCAGTACGCCTCCACGTTGAGCTGCCCGGATACCGTCAGGAATGCCTCGCGGCCGAAGAAGTCCTGGGCGAAATCCACCTTGCCTGCCGCGGTGCGCGGCAGATTGGCGAGATCGAGGGTCGAGACCCGGAACAGTGCGCCCGCTCCTTCCGCATCGGACGTGGTGATGATCGGCGTATTGACCCAGAAAAAACCGTTCTCGTCGAAGAAGCGATGGATTGCCTGCGCCAGGGTGTGTCGTACCCTTGTCGCCGCAGCAATAACGTTCGTGCGCGGCCGCAGATGCGCGACCTCGCGCAGGAACTCCATGGTGTGCGGCTTCGGCTGGATTGGATACGTATCCGGGTCTTCCACCCAGCCGATCACCTTGATCGCGCTCGCCTGCATTTCGAACGGCTGTCCCTTGGCCGGGGATGGCACGATGCTCCCGGTCGCCTCGATGGCGCAACCGGCGGTGAGCTTCATCACGTCATCGGCATAATTGGAGAGCGTGTTCGGCGCGACCACCTGCACCGGATGAAACGACGATCCGTCGGAGAGGTGCACGAACGAAATGCCGGCCTTCGAGTCGCGCCGGGTGCGCACCCAGCCCTTGACCGTCACCGGCGCATCCTGCGGCGCCTCGCCGGCCAGGATCGCGCGCACGTTGAACTCTCGGTTATGCATTCATGGCCCCTGATTAGTTGGCAGTTGGGCAGCGGTCAGGAAGCTATTTTATCCGAACGCGCGGAACTCTTCGGAGTCGTTTTCTTAAAGCTCGTTTCGCGTCGCGTCCACCGTACAGAATGCGATCTATAACGACGGCGTGCGGCTCTATGTGAAAGGCGATTGCCATTCGCCGCTCGAATCGAACGATGCGTAAACCGGGTCGAAGATCACTCCGGTTTGTGCCGCGTTCAGCGGAAAATTTGAAGCCGGCGCAATGCGCTTCAATTCGGCTGATATAGTCGATGGCGCGGCCCGGGCCGGATTGTCTTGCGATGTATTCGTAAATGCTGAAAAGGTCGGCCGCAGCTTCAGGCGAGAAAATGACCCTACGTTGCTTCGCTGGTATGATAAATTCATACCAACCGTTTCTGTCAAGTTGGTTAAATGGTTTAAATCATGGCCGCTTGTCCTTGAAAAAGGACCAAAATCTAGAGAAGTTCAAGGCGAAGCGTTCGGCCTACAATCTTTGCGGCGCGTTGCAGCGTCGTGATAGCAACGTTTCCGTCTTTCGGATCGAGGAGGCGGCGGATCTGATTCGGCTTGTCTTCATGCGCTCGGCAGGCCGTTTGCGTGAAGATTCTGCGCCTTCATTGCTTCGGCGATTTGCCAAGCCAGCACTTCCTTTATTGCGACCGCTTCAAACTCTTCGAGCTTTCCTTCCTTTCTCAGAAATTCATCCAGGGTGGTCAGCCCTCTGGCAGAGCGACGGGTCATTTTCTTCTTTTTCATAACAGGCATTTTCCGCGGCCGCGAAGATCGTGTAAGCCTGGGATCGGCGCCTCAAATCAATTTCAGTGCCTTGAGGCTCGCGTGCCCGTCCTTGCCGACAATGATGTGGTCGTGCACGGCAATTCCGAGCGGCCGCGCCACTTCGATGATGGCTAAAGTCATCTGCACGTCGGCGCGCGAGGGCGTCGGGTCGCCGGAGGGATGGTTATGCACGAGGATCATGGCGGTGGCGGAAAGTTCGAGCGCGCGCTTGACCAGTTCGCGCGGGTAAACGGGCGTGTGGTCGACGGTGCCGACCTGATGCTGCTCGTCGGCAATGAGGTGATTGCGCTTGTCGAGGAACAGGACGCGAAATTGCTCGATTGCCGCGAAAGCCATGGCGCTGCGGCAATAATCGAGCACCTGTGACCACGACGAGAGGACGGTGCGCTGCTTCACCTGGCCGCGCACAAACCGTGTCGCAGCTGCCTCGATGATTTTCAGCTCGGCAATGGCCGCATCGCTCAACCCCTTGACCTCGCGCAAGCGCTCCTTCGGTGCGCATATCACTTCGGCAAACGAGCCGAAGGTCGCCATGAGGGTTTTGGTCAGCGGCTTGAGATCGCGGCGGGGGAGGGCGCGAAACAGGACAAGCTCGAGAAGTTCGTAGTCGGCGAGCGCCTGGGCACCGGCATCGAGAAAGCGCGCGCGCAAACGCATGCGATGGCCGAGGAAATGGGGCGCGCTTTTGATAATCGCAGCCTCGTCACTGCTGTATTCGCGAACATCAAGTGGCGATGATGGGGAATCCTGCGTGGCGGGCATACCCGCGAGTAAAGAACAAAATGAGAACAAAAGTCAATGGGTGGCTGAGCCAATGCTGAGCCAATGCCTGGGAGCCCGTCGAACGAACGAAATGTGTGGGAAGGCTGAACCCGGATTTCGCTACCCGCTCAATCCGGGCTACGCAGTGCTGCGCGGCTTATCGAGCCCGCGCGGCGAGAGCGTGAAGATTTCCACCCCGTCCTCGGTCACCGCCACAGTGTGCTCGAACTGCGCGGAGAGCGAGCGGTCCCGGGTCACCGCCGTCCAGCCATCGGACAACACCTTCACATGCGGCCGGCCGAGATTGATCATGGGCTCCACGGTGAAGAACATGCCGGGGCGAAGCACAATGCCTTCGCCGTGCCGCCCGACATGCACGATATTCGGCTCGTCATGAAACAGGCGGCCCACGCCGTGGCCGCAAAAGTCGCGCACCACGCTCATGTGCTGGCCTTCGACATAGCCCTGGATGGCAGCACCGATGTCGCCGGTCGTCGCTCCCGGCCTGATCACCGAAATGCCGCGCATCATGGCTTCGTAGGTCACTTCGATCAGCCGCTCGGCGCGGCGCGGGATTGCTCCCACCGTATACATGCGGCTCGAATCCCCGTGCCAGCCGTCAAGGATCAGCGTGACGTCGACATTGACGATGTCGCCTTCCTTTAGCGGTTTGTCGCCGGGGACGCCGTGGCAGACCACGTGATTGACCGACGTGCAGGTCGCCCGGCGATAGCCGCGATACATCAGCGTCGCCGGCGTGGCGTTGTGGGCAAGCGCAAACTCGAACACCAGCCGATCGATGCGCTCGGTAGGAACTCCCGGGCGAATCTCGTCGGTAAGCATATCGAGACATTCGGCCGCGAGCTGGCCGGCCTTGCGCATGGCCGCGAAGGCGGGCGGCCCGTGCAGCTTGATCTGTCCGGTCTTGCGGAGCGGCGCGACTGCCGCGTCGACATAGCTCATTTCACGTCATCGCGGCAGCGCCGCGTCCTCGCGGCCCATCGGCGCCGCTGCCCGTTTCGCAATGTAAGCAAGGACGCAGGCGACGCAAGCCACCACTCACTCCTCGATCGGCACCCGGGCCGCTACCTCGATGCCTTCGCACGAAACGCGGCAGCGATAGGCGATTGCCTCAACTCCCACCTGGCGGGCCGCGTCGAACGCTGTCGCGTAAGCAGGATCGATGTCGCGGGCGAGCTTGAAACGCCGCGCCGAGCCGATCTGGATGAGGAACAGCATCACGGCACGGCTTCCACTCGCCGCCACCGCGGCTAGCTCGCCGAGATGCTTCGTCCCGCGTTTCGTTACCGCATCGGGGAACTCGGCAAGGCCGGGCGCGCGCATGAGATGCACGTTCTTGACCTCCACGTAACAGGGCGGCCGCGTCGCGTTTTGCAGCAGAAAATCCAGGCGCGAATTCGTGCCGTAGCGTACTTCCCGCCGGATGTTCGCATAGCCGCAAAGCTCGCGGATCAAGCCAGCGGCAATGGCCTCCGCGGCCAGCGCATTGGGATGGCCGGTATTGATGCCGACCAGTTCGGCGCCCGCCCCGAGATCGACTTCGACCAGCTCCCAGCTGTGCGCAAGCTTGCGTGCCGCATTGGCCGATCGGGAAAGCCAAACGCGCGCGCCTGGCGCATTGAGCCCCGTCATTGCACCGGGATTGGCGCAATGGACGGTGATGGTCTCACCGGAAGATAGCTCCACATCGGCGAGAAAGCGCTTGTAGCGACGCAGCAGTGTCGCGGGCAGGAGCGGCGCAGGAAATTGCATGATTGCGGTCACGCAACGAAGCTGCCGCCGCGATCGTCGTCAATGTGAATGCGCACGATCTCGTCGAATGAGTTCTCGGCGACAAAGCCCAGCTCGCGTGCGCGGCGGGCTTCGATGCGCTGCGGCCAGCCGGCGACGATGCGCGCAACCAAGGGGTCTTCGGCGCGCTTGATGCGCGCAGCAACGCGCTCCCCGGCAATGCGCTTCAAGCCCGCGATCTGCTCCGCCACGGTGCAGGACACCCCCGGCATGGAGAGGTTGATGCGCGGGCCAAGCGCTTCTCGCGCAAGCCCCGCAGCGTGAATGAGGAAGCCCACCGCGGCGCGCGGGCTCGCATGGGTGTGCACCACCGTCTCCGGCACTGGCAGCGCCGCTTCCATCCCGGCGAGCGGCTCGCGAATGATGCTGGAAAAGAAACCGGACGCTGCAGCATTGGGCTTGCCGGGGCGGACCACAATGCTGGGAAGGCGAATGCCGACGCCATCGCAGAAACCGCGACGCGTATAGTCGGCAAGGAGCGCTTCGCCTATGGCCTTTTGCGTTCCATAGGAAGTGAGCGGCGTGAGATGAAAGTCGTCGGGGATCGTCGCAGGGAAGGGCGCGCCAAATACCGCAATCGATGAGGTATAGATGAGCTTGGGACGGTAGCCGTCTCCGGCGGCGTGGATTGCTTCCAGCAAAGTGCGCATTCCATCGAGATTGACGCTGTAGCCTTTGTCGAAGTCGCGCTCGGCTTCCCCCGAGACGACGCCGGCGAGGTGAAAGATCACGTCCGGGCGCGCGGCTATCGCTTTCGCTGCTTCCCCGGGCCGCGAGAGGTCGGATGCCATGCTTGTGACTTGTGCCGCAGACTGCGCGGGCTGCGGCGCAACGACATCGAGCAGCGTGAGCCTCTTGATGGTTGCCTGGTTGAGTGCGCCGTCACGGGTGAGCCGCTCCGTCAACTTGCGGCCGATCATCCCGGCCGCACCGGTGATGAGGATATGCACGCTGTTACCCCGGTTGGCCGTTCAACGCGGCGAGGCTTAGCTTTTGTCGCCCGGCTGCGTCGAAATTCTCCGGCGCAAGCCACCGCTCGAAATTGGCTTTGCGCACCGGCCATTCGCTGTCGAGCATGGAGAACCAGGCATTGTCGCGGTTGCGCCCCTTGGCAATCAAATGCTGGCGGAAGGTGCCTTCATAGATAAATCCAAAGCGCAGCGCCGCGCGGCAGGAGGCAGCATTGAGCGCATTGCATTTCCATTCATAGCGGCGATAGCCGAGCGTATCGAAGGCGTAGTGGGCGAGCAGGTACTGCGCTTCGGTGCCAAGCACGCTGCGCTGGAGCGCTGGGGAATAGACGATATGGCCCACCTCGATCACGCGCATGGGCGGGCGGATTTCCATCAGGGTGGCAATTCCGACTGCGCGGCCGCTCGCATCGACGATGGCATAGGAATAGGGATCGTCGAGCGTGACGCGACCGGCGAGCCAGCTGCGAAACGCGCCCTCGTCGGGAAATGGACCGTAAGTGGAAAGATAGGTCCAGATGTGATCGTGCCCCGCACAGGCCTGCCACAGGCCGGCGGCATGTTCGAGCGTCAACTTTTCCACCCGTCCGGATCGGCCCTTCAGCAGCACCGGGCCAGGACGACGCGCCGGTGTGGCATCGACCGGCAGGCCGACGGGTTGGCCGGTGATGGGGTCCGGCTCCGATTCCGGGCTCATCGCTTCTTGATGTCTTCGTGAAAGAATTTGTTGAGCTCCGGGTTGGAGATCAGGTTGGCAAAACTGTCGAACTTTCCCGCTTCCGCGATCTCGCGCGCGGCGCGGATGGTCGCGTGCATTGCCACTCGCGCGAGCGCGCCGCCGACGCTGATGCGGCGCACGCCCATGGCCGCAATGTCGGCAACCGTGACGCCAAGCGCGCCCGACATCAGGAGATTGACCGGCTTCGGCGCGACCGCCTGCACCACCGCGACAATCTGCTCGCGCGTCTTTATCCCCGGCGGATAGAGACAATCGGCGCCGGCTGCCGAGAAAGCCTTGAGCCGGCGGATGGTCTCGTCGAGATCGGGACGTCCGCAAATGAAGCCTTCGCTGCGGGCGGTAAAGATCACCTCGCCGCCGGCCTTGTCGATGGCGGCCCGCGCGGCGCGTACCCGCGCGAGCGCCAGGTCGAAATCATAAAGCGGCTGCTCGGCGTTGCCGGTGGAATCCTCGATGGAGAGGCCGGCAACCCCGGTGTCGATGCACAGCCGCACGCTCTCGGCCACGCCTTCCGGCGCCTGCGCATAGCCGCCTTCGAAATCCGCATTGACCGGCACGTCGGTGACGCGAACAATCTCGCGCAGATGGTCGAGCATCACATCGCGCGGCACCTCGCCGTCGGCGAAGCCCTGCGCATGGGCAAAGCCTGAGCTTGTTGTTGCCAGCGCCTTGAATCCCAAATGCTGGAAATAGCGTGCGGTGCCGACGTTCCATGGATTGGGAATGACGAAGCACCCGCTCGCATGCAAGCCGCGGAAGGTTGCGCGTTTCTCGGCGACGGTGGGCATGGTCCTCTCGCTCGGGAGGCTCGATTGATCGAGCGATTACCGTCTTGTAGGATGGACCGAGCTTCCCGTCATATGCCAGACTTGTACCGGGCGCAGCGCAACACGAGCTGCGTCTAATCGCCGCGTAGGATGGCGCGGCTGCACTTATATCCGGGACGCGAGACAGATAAGGGGAATTCCCATGCTGCGGACCGTTCGCGCCTTCGAGCGCATTGGGGAAGAGAACGCATTTGCCGTGCTGGCGCGCGCGACCATGTTGGCCGCGCAGGGGCGCGATATCATCAATCTCGGCATCGGGCAGCCCGACTTCCGCACGCCCGATTTCATTGTCGAAGCGGCGGTGAAGGCGCTGCGCGACGGCCATCACGGATACACGCCGGCGGTCGGCATCGCACCGCTGCGCGAGGCTGTGGCCGCCGACCTTCACAAGCGCTTCAAGGTCAGCGTCTCGCCCGACGAGGTGATGATTCTCCCGGGCGGCAAGCCGACCATGTTCATGTCCATCCTGATGTTCGGCGAACCCGGGGTCGATATCCTCTATCCCGATCCGGGTTTTCCCATATATCGCTCCATGATCGAATTCACCGGCGCGCGGCCGGTCCCGGTGCCGATCCGCGAGGAGAACGGGTTCGCTTTCTCCGCCGCCGAGACGCTCGCGCTTCTCACTCCGCAATCGCGTCTGCTGATTGTCAACTCGCCGGCCAACCCGACCGGCGGCGTCACCCCCAAGCGCGAGGTTGACGCCCTGGTGACCGGGCTCGAGCGCTTTCCCGATCTCGCGGTGATGTCGGACGAGATCTACGACCATATGGTCTACGACGGCGAGACGCATGTGTGTCTCTTGTCCTATCCGTCGAATTCGCGACCGGCTCATTCTGCTCAATGGCTGGTCGAAGACCTATGCCATGACCGGCTGGCGATTGGGCTACGCAATCTGGCCCGGCAAGCTCTACGATTATGCGCGGAAGCTCGCAGTGAACCTGCATTCCTGCGTCAATGCGTCGGCGCAATATGCCGGGTTGGCGGCGCTGCAAGGGCCGCAGGACGAAGTCGCGAAAATGGTCGCTGCCTTCGACGAGCGGCGCAAAATCGTGGTGGACGGCTTGAACCGCTTGCCGAATGTGAGCTGCGCCACGCCCAAAGGCGCGTTCTATGCTTTTCCCAATATCAAGCGCACCGGCTGGAAAGCGAAGGCGCTTGCATCTGCGCTCCTGGAGGATGCCGGCGTTGCGGTGATCGGCGGCCCTGACTTCGGCATTCTCGCCGAGGGCTATCTGCGGCTCTCCTACGCCAATTCGACCGAGAATATCCTTCGCGCTCTCGATCGCATGCGCGCGTTCCTCTCCTCCCGCCAGGCGGCATAGTTACCCTCTCCCCTCTGGGGGAGAGGGTGGCGAGCGAAGCGAGCCGGGTGAGGGGGAATTGATGGTCAAGTTCGAGCGGCCGACATTGGCGACCGACCGCGCGCGGCGAATGCGTCGCGAACCTACGCATGCGGAGCGAAAGCTTTGGCTCCTGCTACGCGATCGCCGGCTTGCGAGTGCAAAATTTCGGCGCTAGGTCCCGATTGGTCCTTACATCGTGGATTTCATCTGCCATCGTCTCAAGCTGATCGTCGAAGCCGATGGCGGTCAACATGCGGACAGCGCTCGTGATCGGGCGCGCGACAAATGGCTCACCGATGAAGGATATACCGTGATCAGGTATTACAACCACGATATCCTGAAAAATCCAGAGGGTGTCCTTTTGGATTTATGGGCTAAACTTCCACGCCAGAACGATTAGCAATTCCCCCTCACCCGGCTCCCCCGTCTGCGCTGCGCTTGACGGGCTCGCCACCCTCTCCCCCAGAGGGGAGAGGGTTTTGCCGAGAGTCCCTCACATGTCGACCCAGCTCTCCGAAGAACAGCGGCTGATGAAAGAGACCTGCCGTCAGTACGTCGACGACGTGGTCATTCCGTTCATTCGCCAGAACTGGCAGCGCGAATGGCTGATGACGCCGGAAGACCGGCTGCCGCCGGAAATCCTCGCCGGCGCCGACAAGATCGGCATCCGCACCCTGGCGGTGCCGGAAGAATTCGGCGGGGTCGAGCTTGACCGCAGCAGCGAAGTGCAGACCTTCGCCATCATCGCCGAGGAAATCGCCCGCGGCAATTCCGGGCTTTCCGACAAGCTGGTGCAGAACTGGAAAGTGTCGGTGCTGTTGCGCCATCTCGCGCCGCGCCACCTGCAGGAGAAGTGGTTCACCCGTCTGGTCGGGGATCCGCAATTTCTCCTCGCGCACTGCCTGACCGAGCCGCGCGGCGCGTCCGACCGCTGGCTTCCCTACAACGTGCCGGAAGCGGCCATGCAGACCCGTGCCGTCAGGAAAAACGGCGAGTGGGTGATCAACGGGAGAAAGCAGTTCATATCGAACGGCTACGATGCCGGGCTCTTCGTCGTCTACGCCAACACCAACCCGCAGGTGGGGATGCTGCAGGGCACGTCATCTTTCCTGGTGCCGCGCGACACGCCGGGCTTGACCATTGCACGCTGCAACGAGACGCTGGGCTGCCGGTTCATGAACAATGGCGAGCTTGTGTTCGAGGATATGCGGCTCCCGGCCGATCATCTGTTGGTTGAGAACGATGCGTTGGGCAAGGCGGGTGTCTATTTCAGGCCGGGAAAAATCATCCAGGCGGCAAAGAATCTCGGCGTCGGCGTGCGCGCCTTGGAGACGACTTCCGACTACGTGCAGAATTACGTGCAAGGCGGCCGCATTCTCATAAAACATCAGGCGGTGGCGCTGCGCATCGCCGACATGGCGACCCGCATCGAGGCGGTACGGGCGCTGCTTGCGCGCGCGAGCCGCGCCGTCGATGAAAATGCACCGGATGCGGATACGCTGTGCAACATGGTCAAGGTATTCGCATCGGAAGAAATCATGAAAGTCACCCAGCATGCGGTGGAATTGCATGGCGGCAACGGCATGATGCTCGATTTCGGCGTGGAAAAGCTGTTCCGCGACGCCGCCATCTTCCTGCACATGGACGCCACGGCAGACATATCGAAGCTGAAAATCGTGAAATCCATGTTTCCGCACACGGCCGGCAAATATGCCGGACCGGAGTGAGGGCAGCTCTAATCCGGTTGGATACCGGCGTCCTTGACCATCTTGCCCCACTTGCCGAGCTGGACTTTGACGAAGTCCGCAAACTCGTCAGGCGAGCTTGAAAACGCTTCGAACCCGACATTGCCGAGCGTGGACTTGATCGCCGGGTCATCGATGATTCTGCGCAGCTCCCGGTTGAGCTGCGTCACAATCGCCGGCGGCGTATACGCCGGCGCGACAATGCCGGCCCATGAATCCATGTCGAAGCCGGTCACGCCGGCTTCGTCCAGGGTGGGCAACTCCGGCAACAGCGAGCTGCGATGCAGGCGCGTCACGGCGAGCGCGCGCAGCGCGCCGGACCTGACATGCGGCATGCCGGTGGTGAGGTCGGTGAACATCATCGACACGCGGCCGGCGAGCACGTCCTGGATGGCCGGGGGCGAACTCTTGTACGGCACGTGCAGCATGTCGATTTCCGCCCAATGCGCGAGCGTCTCGCCGGCGACGATGCCGGAAGTGTTGGCACTGGCGAACGAAAGCTTGCCGGGATTGGCCTTGGCGTACTCAATCAACTCCTTGACAGTCCTGACAGGCAAGCTCGGATTGACCACGAGCATAAGCGTGAAGCTTCCCACCCGCGACACCGCCGTGAAGTCGTTCACCGGATCGTAAGTCACGTTCTTCATCAGGAATGGAACAGCCGAGAGGGGAGAGTTGGTCGCCATCAAGAGCGTGTAGCCGTCCGCTGCCGCCCGCGCGACATAAAACGCAGCCAATGCTCCGCTTGCGCCGGGACGATTTTCGACAATGACGCTTTCCTTGAGCGCAGCGCTGAGCGGCTGGGCGATCACCCGGCATATGGTATCGCTGGCGCTGCCCGGGCCGAACACGGCAATGAGAGTGATCGGCTTGCTCGGATAATTGTCTGCGCGCAGCGGCGCGCTCAACCCAGCGCTGATTGCCGTGAGAATGCTAATGACCGCGAACGTGCGCTTGAACATGGCGATCTCCTCTGGAAGCTTTTATTGAGTCTCACTGCGTCTTGGCGGCGATGTGGTCCACCACCGGCTGCCATTTCTGCTGCTCGGCATGCACAAAGTCGGTGGCTTCCGCGGGCGTCATGGGCCGCGCATAGCTGCCGCGCGCGGAAATCTTTTTCTGCAGATCGGGATCGGAGAGGACGCTGCGCAGGTCTTCGCTCGCCTTGGCGATGATGCGTTCAGGCGTGCCGAGCGGAGCGACCAGCACCTGCCACCCGGTTGCCGAGAAATCGGGAAGCGTTTCGGAAACCGTCGGCAGGTCGGGAAATTCCGCCAGGCGTTTCGCCGATGCGACGGCGATGGCCTTGAGCTTGCCGGATTGAACGGCACCGGCAATGCCGGAGAACCCCTCGATCACCAGGCTGACCCGACCGCTCATCACATCGCCGAGCGCGTGCGCGGGACCGCCGGTATAGGGCACGCTCAGGAGCTTGATGCCGGCGCGGCTCTGCAACAGTTCGCCGGTGAGATTGGTTAGCCGGCCGACCCCGGTAACCGCGTAGGAAAGTTCGCCCGGGCGCTCTTTCGCCCGGGCAATAAGCTCCGCGAGCGAACTGACGGGAAGGGACGGCGTCACCGCAATGAACATCGGATTCTCGGCGGTGAAGCCGATCACGGTAAAATCACGCGGCACCTGCAACGGCAGATTGGCGGCCGTTCCCGGCAGCGACACGAAGGTGGAGAGCACCGGTCCATAAAGCGTATAGCCGTCGGGCACAGCGTCCGCCGCGAGCCGCGCAGCAATGCTGCCGCCGGCACCCGGATGATTGACGCTCACGACCTGCTGGCCCCAAACGCGGCTGAGGCTGTCGGCAATCACTCGGAAAACGACGTCAGGCGTGCTGCCAGCAGCGGAATCTTCGATGATGTTGACCGGCTTGGTTGGATACGGCTCGCCTTGAGCGTGCACTTGGCTGGCAACCGTTATTGCGAACAGTCCCAGGACGAGCGGCTTCGCAAACGACCAGAACACTTTCATGGCTTCCTCGCAAATGGTCCCGCTGCTGAGGCCCCCGCCAGGTCATTGAGAATAGCCCAGCTTCGATAGCTGCGGGAGAGCGGCCATTGCGCGCATCCGGCAAAGTTTCTACTTCCTTGTTTGAGCATGATCTTTTCCCGAAAACCGGTGTCCACTTTTCGGGATCATGCTCTAAGCTTTCTGCGCCAGCCGGAAACCGATCAGCACAATGGCAAGGCCGACGAGCTGCGCCGTGCTTGGCAGTTCGGCAATCAGCAGAAATCCGATGACGAGCGTAAATCCCGGGACCAGCGACGGGAACACGGCAGCACGCCCGGCGCCGAGCAACAGCACCGAGCGCGTGAACAGATAGGTTGCCCCGGCGCCAGCGAAGAGTCCCTGCGCCGCGATCTGGACGAGATTTTCAACAAACCCGAGCGCAATCATCCGCTCGAACCCGAAGGCGAGCCAATGCACGGGAATGTCGACCAAGGATACCACGCTGGTAATGGCGACTGCCCGCAGCGGCGCGATGTCCCAGCGTCGCAGCAGCGTCGCAAAAGTCGCAAACAGCAGGCCGGCGCTGACAAAACAGGCATCGCCGATCACGCCATGTCCGCCGATGCCGACGACCGCCTCCCAGCCGATCACGATCAGCCCGGCGATGATGACGCCAGCGCCCAAGACTCGTTGCGCCGGAAGCTTTTCGCCGAGCACCACGCGGGCAAGCACGAGCCCGCCGATCGCTGCGCTCGATGGCTGGATGACACCGCCATGGGCGAGCGGCACGAACAGGAAACCGGCATAGCTCAACGTTGAAAATGGCGGGCCGCCGACGATGGTCAGAGCGATGCTCTTCCATATGCCGATCGCGCGCAACCGCAGCGTCGTGTCCACCGCAAGGAATGGAAGAAAGGCAAGACCCGCCCAGATGAAGCGATGCAGCACAATGTCGGGAGGTGCGAAGCCAGCAGAAATGCCATGCCGAGCCGCGACGAAACCCACCGCCCAGAACAACGCGGCGCCGGTGCCACATGCCACCCCGATGACGGTGGCACTGCTAGCCGGCGTCGTTGCTGAGGGCCGGATTGGCATGTTCAAACCTCTCTCGGCCTCGTGGTGAGGAAGGGCACGCGCCCCACCGAGTCGTAGCCCGGATTTCGTTTCTTACGAAATCCGGGGACCGATTCCCGGATTGAACGAAGGCGCTCAATCCGGGCTACGGTCACTGCGGCACAAGGCCTTGCCGCACGCGCCCTACCCCGGCAAGGATTGGTTTCCATGGCCGCTCTCGACACCATCAGCATCGGCATCCTGCTCGGAGCGCTGCTCGTCCTTGCCGGCATCATGTCGAGCCTCGTCGCCATGCGCTTTGGCGCGCCGTTGCTGCTGGTGTTCCTGGTTGTCGGAATGCTCGCCGGCGAAGCCGGCCCGCTCGGATTGAAATTCGACGACGTGGGCACGACCTATCTTGTCGGCTCGATTGCGCTCGCGCTTATTCTGTTCGACGGCGGACTGCGCACACGTTTTGCCATTTTCCGCAGCGTTTTCGCTCCCGCAATCACGCTTGCAACCGTCGGCGTTCTCCTCACCGCTGCCTTGACCGCGCCGGTTGCCGCATGGACGCTCGACTTGAGCTTTGTCGAAGCGCTGCTGGTCGGAGCGGTCGTCGCATCGACGGACGCGGCTGCCGTATTCTTTCTCATCCACGCCGGTGGATTGCGCCTGCCGCCGCGCATTGCCGCGACACTGGAAGTCGAAGGCGGCAGCAACGATCCCTTTGCAGTCCTGTTGACCGTCCTGCTGGTCGAATTTCTCAGCATCGGCGAGCGGTCCTGGCAGCACGTGCTGATGGTCTTGGCCGAACAGGCCGTTCTCGGCGCCGTGCTCGGTGTTCTCGGCGGCCGGGCCATTGCGTTCGTGCTCAATCGCCTGGCGCTGGCTCAGGGCCTGCACGCGCCGTTCGTCGCCACCACCGCGCTGGTCATTTTCGGCCTTGCCGCGGCGGTGCATGCGTCGGGCTTTCTCGCCGTCTACATCGCCGGCCTGGTCGTCGGCAATCGGCCGACCCGCGCCCATAACACTGTGGTGGTGTTCCTCGATGCGGCCACCTGGCTTGCGCAAATCGTCATGTTCGTGCTGCTCGGCCTGTTGGTCTGGCCGCAGCGGCTGCTTGCAACGCTGGGCCCGGCGCTTGCGATCGCCATGATGCTCATGCTGATCGCGCGTCCGGTTGCGGTGTTCCTCTGTCTCGCGCCATTCCGCTTTCGCTGGCGGGAAAAGGCGTTTATCGCCTGGGTCGGGCTGCGCGGCGCAGTGGGCATCTTCCTCGCTTCGATCCCACTGCTGGTCGGCCTGCCGCACGCGCATCTCTATTTCGATATTGCCTTTGTGGTGGTGCTTGCTTCCCTGCTGATTCAAGGTTGGACCATTGCGTTTGCCGCGCGGCGCCTGCGCGTGGCGCTGCCGCGCCAGGATGTGCTGCCGCGACGGGTGGAGCTCGATCTTCCCGGCCAGCTGGCGCAGGAAATCGTCGGCTACCCGCTCACCCCGAACAGCCCCTTTCTGCGGCGCGGGCTGCTGCCGTCCTGGGCGCGACCGACGCTCATCGTGCGCGCTGAGAAAATTCTCAGTCCCGCCGAAGCGGAGCCGATGCAGCAAGGCGATTACGTTTACCTGCTGGCGCCACCGGAAAAAGCCCAGGCGCTCGACCGCTTTTTCGTCGACCTGCCGCCGCCTGCTGTGCCGGATCCGCGGCTCCTTGGCGATTTCTTCGTCTCGGGCGAGGCGACGCTCGGGGCGCTCGCAGAGATTTACGGGCTTTCCATTGCGCCGGATGCCGCCGGAGTTTCGCTTGCGGATCATCTCGCGAGCGAGCTCAAGCGTCCTCCGAAAGCCGGCGATGCGGTGCCGCTCGGCCCCATTGCGCTGGTCGCACACCGCATAAGCGACGGGCGCGCCACCTCGGTTGGCCTGCGACTTGCCGATGCGGAGGAAGACGCGCAGGCAAATCGCGCAGCGCGTTTCAAGCGGGCGATCGCCAGGCTTTGGTCACGCCTGGGATGAGGTGACAGAGCCTTGAGCTCGACAGATCAGTACGCTGCACGCTTACAACGAAGCGACAATCGCGTGCGACAAATATAGAAACAGGCTGCCGCCGAGCAGAGCGAGCAGCGCAGCTAACGCGATATCCAATTCGGTACCAGCCCCCGAGTGAACATTTTCGCTGTCGATTTTTCTTGACGTCACGAATAGGCGGACAGCGGCAATAATAATCATGATCGTGCCGAGAACGATAAATGCCAGGCCTGCGACGTTGGCGAATTTCTGGCCGAGTGCAGAAAGGCTGCGGCCGGCCAAGGACGGCGCGGCGACCTGCAGAAACAGGTCAAATCGCTCGATCAAGAATCCGAACGCCATGACAGCGATTGCCGTGCGCACCCAGGCCAGAAACGTGCGCTCGTTGGCGGCGTGGTCGCCGAAGTTCTTAATCATGAAACTTCACCTCGAGGCGAAGATGCTTGACCAATTTCGTGATATTCATATGGAACTCCAAAGGCTGCATCCAGATTCATCCGTCGACCGGCATGACCAAGACGCGCACAGAAAGTGACACGTTCGGCCCCATCGAGGTGCCGGCCGATCGACTTTGGGGAGCGCAAACCGAGCGTTCCCGCCGCAATTTCCGCATCGGCGAGGAGCGCATGCCCAAGCCGATCATTCGCGCGTTGGCCCTCATCAAACGAGCGGCTGCCGAGGTCAACCATCGGCTAAGCTCGCTCGATAAGAAACGGGCGCAGGCCATCGCCAGTGCGGCACGGGAGGTGATGGAGGGAAAATTCGACGATCATTTTCCATTGCTGGTATGGCAGACCGGCTCCGGCACACAGACCAACATGAATGTCAACGAGGTGATCGCCGCTCGAGCGAACGAGATGCTGGGGGGCAAGCGCGGAGAAAAGGCGCCGGTGCACCCCAACGACCACGTCAACATGAGCCAATCCTCGAACGACTGCTTTCCCACGGCGATGCATATCGCCGCGGTCGAGGAAATCACGCACCGGCTCATCCCAGCGCTGGCGCACCTGCAGGAGGCGTTGGAGAAAAAAACCCAGGAGTTCGCGCATATTGTCAAGATCGGCCGCACCCACACTCAGGACGCAACCCCGCTCACGCTGGGCCAGGAGTTCTCGGGCTATGCGGCGCAGGTCAAGCATGGGCGGGGACGGCTCAATGCCGCGCTCAAGGAGCTTTATCCGCTCGCGCAGGGCGGTACGGCGGTCGGAACCGGGCTCAACACCAAGCCGCAATTCGCCAGGCTCATCGCCAAAAAGATCGCCGAGCTCACACATCTGCCCTTCGTGACCGCGCCGAACAAGTTCGAGGCACTTGCGTCCCACGATGCCATCGTATTTGCACAAGGAGCGCTCGCGTCGGTCGCGACGGGCTTGTTCAAAATTGCCAATGACATCAGACTGCTCGGCTCCGGCCCGCGGTCCGGCTTGGGCGAATTGATCCTGCCGGAGAATGAGCCGGGCTCCTCGATCATGCCGGGCAAGGTCAATCCCACCCAATCCGAGGCGCTCACCATGGTGTGCTGCCAGGTGTTCGGAAATCAGACCACCATCACGGTTGCGGCAAGCCAAGGGCATTTCGAGCTCAACGTCTATAAGCCGGTGATCGCATACGCCCTGCTGCAATCGATCAGGCTTCTCGCCGACGCGGCGATCTCGTTCACGGACCGTTGCGTTGCCGGCATACGCGCCAACGAGGCGCGCATCAGCGAGCTGATGAAGAACTCCCTGATGCTGGTGACTGCGCTTGCGCCCAAGATCGGATACGAACGCGCTGCGGCCATCGCGAAAGCCGCGCACGTCAATGGGACGACGCTGCGCGAGGAGGCGATCCGTCTGGGCTACGTCTCGCCGGCAGAATTCGACCGCCTGGTGCGGCCCGAAAAAATGGTACGGCCGGGATGATGCGAGCTCGCCAGCGGAAAGTGCACACGGGCGTTGGGACCGTGCGGTGGTCTGGAAAGGAAGATAACGATGCAAACCTACGTGGTTAGTATTGGAGGAAAAACGGTGCTGGCATTTCGTGCCGGGGATGATGGGAAAGCCCGCGCTATCATGGATGAAAGGAGTATGCGATCCGATCTGCAGACGCTCACCGATATGGAAGGAAAACCCCTATGGGATGGCCACTCGGCCATTCAGGTGCGAGAGGCGACCGAAGCAGAGCATACCGAATGGGAAAGGTCTCGTGATCAAGCAATCAAGGACGGAGAAATTGACCTCAATGCCGGACATGATCCGGATGATTGGGACATTTACTTCCTCAAAGCTCTCCGACCCAAGAGAAGGCGGCGTGGCCGCGGAGTAAATTAATTAGCTCAAGGTTGCCAACAGGCACCCGGCAGCTTTCAGATCTGCCGCATTCGTGTCGTCGACGAATTGCTCGTTCACAACCTTTATGGCGCATCGAACGAAGCATCGCGCAAGGCCTGGCCGACGATGCGAAGGGGATCTGTCCCTGCTCGAAGGCTACAAGCGGCAACATCGCCGTGACGTATAATTTGGTCTGAGCAAAACCTGTCTCGTTCGCACTATGCCGGCCTCGCTTCTTCGCATCCTATGAAAGGACGGTCCATGAAACAGATCCCAATCTTCGTGATCGCAGCCACCATGGCGGTTAGTGTTAGCAGTGCAATGACATTCTCAGCCGGAGGAGCCGATGACGGAAGCTCCCCAATATTCGGAGTCAAAATCCCTCCCGGATACCGCGATTGGAAGTTGATCTCCGTGGCCCACGAAGAAGGTAACCTCAACGATCTGCGTGCCATTCTGGGCAACGACGTGGCGATCGGGGCCTTCCAGGAAGGGAAGCTTCCGTTTCCGGACGGCACAATCATTGCCCGGCTCGCCTGGAGTTACGACCCGTTGGAGGAAAGCAGCAAGGCCTTTGGCCGTCCCCAATCTTTCGTGGCCGGGCCACCCAAGAACGGGGTTCAGTTCATGGTCAAGGACTCAGGAAAATACGCCTCGACCGGCGGCTGGGGCTTCGCTCAATTTGACGGCGGCAAACCCGCCGACGAGGCAGTGCACAACACCTGCTTTTCCTGCCACCAGGTCGCCAAAGCCCGCGACTTTGTCTTCAATCGTTACGCACCTTGAAGGCCGAACGTGGAGAGCTCGGAGATATGCCGCCGATTGGAGGTCAATCATGCCCGATTATGACGCAATCATCATTGGCACCGGACAGGCCGGGCCAGGTCTGGCCCGGCGACTGGTTGCGGCAGGCTGGACGGTCGCAATCATCGAACGCAAGCTGTTCGGCGGCACATGCGTGAACACCGGCTGTACCCCGACCAAAACCCTGGTAGCGAGCGCATACGTGGCAAATGATGCGCGCCGCGCCGCCAATTACGGCGTGACGATTGACGGTATCATCAAGGTCGACATGAAGGCGGTCAAAGCGCGCAAGGACGCCGTTGTGGCTGCGTCACGAAATGGCGTCGAGCGTTCGCTGAAGACACTGAAGGGCTGCACGGTCTACGAGGGCCACGCCCGCTTCATCGCGGAAAAGAAAGTGGCAGTGAATGGTTCTGAGCTCAACGCCGCTCGCATCTTCCTCAATGTCGGGGCGCGCGCGGCAATTCCCGCAATTCCCGGCCTCGACCAGATTTCCTACCTTACCAACAGCTCCATGATGGACATCGATTTTCTCCCTGCGCATTTGATCATCCTGGGCGGCAGCTACGTCGGTCTTGAATTTGCGCAGATGTACCGTCGCTTCGGAAGCGAGGTGACCATCGTCGAGCTTGCGCCGAGGCTGATCGCACGCGAGGACGAAGACGTCTCGCAAACCATCGCCGATTTCCTCAAGGACGAAGGCATCGACGTGCGCGTCAAAAGCCAGGTAGTCGGTGTGGAGAAGCAGGGGAACTCCATTGCCGCAAAGGTCCAATCGGAAGGAAAGACTTCACAGGTCATCGGAACGCACGTGCTGATCGCGCTTGGCCGGCGGCCGAACACGGACGATCTTGGCCTCGATAAGGCCGGCATCGCCACCGATGCGCGCGGGTATATCCAGGTGGACGATCAGTTGCGTACCAACGTTCCAGGGGTCTGGGCGCTTGGCGACTGCAACGGCCGCGGCGCGTTCACGCACACATCGTGGAACGATTCCGAGATCGTCGCAGCCAACCTCCTCGAGAACGGTGAAAGGCGCGTGAGTGACCGAATTACCGCCTACGCCCTTTATACCGATCCGCCGCTCGGCCGCGCCGGGATGACGGAAGCCGAAGTCCGCAAGAGCGGCAAGCCCGCACTGATCGCGACCATCGCAATGGAGGACGTCAGTCGCGCATTTGAGAAAGGTGAGACCAAGGGGTTCATGAAAATCCTGGTAGATCGCGACAGCAAGCAAATTCTAGGTGCCTCCTGCCTGGGACTGGCAGGCGACGAGGTGATCCACTGCATTCTCGATCTCATGTATGCCAAGGCACCCTATACGGTCATGCAGCGCGCGATGCACATTCATCCCACCGTGTCGGAGTTTATTCCCACCATGATGGGTGACCTCAAGCCGTTGCAATGATGGAAATCACGTTGGTCCGCTGCATAACCGTCGAGCCAAGGAGATTTACCGATGGATGCAATCAAAATTACAGAACACGTCAACCGGCATCGCCGTCTCTTTCTTGGCGCCGCTACCGCGACGGTTGCCGCCGCCCAGCTCGGCATGATCGGTTCGGTGGCCGCACAACCCGGCACGACAAAACCAACACAGCTCCCTCCGATCAAGCCGGGGACGAACACGTCCTTCGCCTCGAAGAAGCAGGTCGATGCCGGCGTCCTCAATGTCGGCTACGCTGAGGTGGGTCCGGCCAATGGGCTGCCGGTCATTCTTCTGCACGGCTGGCCCTACGACATTCACAGCTTTGTCGATGTTGCGCCCCTGCTGGCATCGGCGGGCTATCGGGTGATCGTCCCGTATCTGCGCGGCTACGGCACGACGCGATTTCTTTCGAGTGAAACGCCTCGGAATGGCCAGCAGTCGGTGGTCGCCGCCGACGCCATCGCCTTGATGGATGCGCTCAAGATCGAGAAGGCAACCATCGCTGGTTTTGATTGGGGGGCACGGACGGCCAATATCATGGCGGCGCTCTGGCCGGATCGCTGCAAAGCCATGGTCTCGGTGAGCGGCTATCTGATCGGCAGCCAGGAAGCCGGCAAGGTGCCGTTGCCGCCAAGCGCGGAACTGCAATGGTGGTACCAATATTACTTTGCCACCGAACGCGGCCGTGTCGGCTACGAAAAATACCGGCACGATTTTTCGAAGCTCATCTGGCAGCTCGCTTCCCCGAAATGGAACTTCGATGATGCCACGTTCGATCGCAGTGCAGCGTCCTTCGACAATCCGGATCACGTCGCCATCGTGATCCATAATTACCGGTGGCGGCTCGGCCTGGCTCAAGGCGAGCCGAAATATGACGATCTGGAAAAGCGGCTTGCCCAAGCTCCGGTCATCTCGGTGCCCACCATTACCCTCGAAGGTGATGCCAACGGCGCACCGCACCCGGACCCCAGCTCCTACGCCAAGAAATTCTCGGGCAAATATGAGCACCGGCTCATCAAGGGCGGCATTGGGCACAACCTGCCGCAGGAAGCCCCGCAGGCGTTTGCGCAAGCGGTCGTCGACGTCGCCGAAAGATGATCGGCACTCAACCTGCTCTGAGCCGGCCTGTCTCGTTCGGACAAAAGGAGAGAAACGCCATGGCCCTCGCCATTAAAATCAACGGGAACACACACAGCATCGATGTCGACGGCGACACACCGCTCCTCTGGGTGTTGCGCGACGTGCTCGGCATGACCGGCACGAAGTTCGGCTGCGGCATGGCACTCTGCGGCGCTTGCACGGTGCATGTCGACGGCGTCGCCACCCGCTCCTGCATTACCCCCGTCGATAGCATCGGTGCCTCGGCGATCACCACGATCGAGGCGATCGGCGCGACCGCGGCGGGCGCCAGGATCCAGAAGGCCTGGCTCGACCGCGAAGTCGTTCAATGCGGTTACTGCCAATCGGGGCAGATCATGTCAGCTTCGGCGCTGCTGGCGAGCAACCCGCATCCGACGGATGCCGATATCGACGATGCGATGTCCGGCAACATCTGCCGCTGCGGCACCTATCTCCGCATTCGCGAAGCGATCAAGCAGGCCGCGCAATCGGCCGGACAGGGAGGCTGAAAATGATCCGCGATCACATCGCATCCCGCCGCCTGGATCTGGACCAATCCGGATTCGCGAACGGGCTCTCGCGGCGCAGGCTTCTCCAGGTAGGAGCCGCCGCCGGCGGTGGCCTGATGCTGAGCCTGAGCTTGCCGTTGCCAGGCGGGCATGGCGAAGCGGCTGCTGCCGATGGGTTTGCGCCCAACGCGTTCATCCGCATCGGGAGCGACGGGCAAGTTGTCCTGATCATGCCCTATGTCGAGATGGGCCAAGGCACCTACACCTCGATCCCAATGCTGATCGCTGAGGAGCTCGATGTGGATTTGAACCAGGTGCGGCTCGAACATGCGCCGCCGAACGAGAAGCTCTATGCCAACCCCTTGCTGGGCGTGCAGGCAACCGGCAACTCGAACGCGATGCGCGGGGCATGGCAGCCGCTCCGCCAAGCCGGTGCCACCGCGAGAACCATGCTGGTCGCCGCTGCCGCAAAAAGATGGCGCGTCGACCCGACCTCCTGCCGTGCACAACGCGGTGAAGTGCTCCATGCGGCGACCGGACGAAGCGCAAAGTATGGCGACCTGGCCGCCGATGCCGCTCGCATGGCTGTGCCCGAGAGCGTGGCGCTCAAACGGCCGGAGGACTTCAAGCTGATCGGCACGCCGGCCAAGCGGCTGGATACGGCCGCGAAGGTCAACGGAACGGCCATCTATGGCATCGACGCTCGGCCGCCGGGCGTGAAGATTGCGACGCTGGCACAATCGCCGGTGTTCGGCGGGCGCGTGAAGAGCGTGGATGATGCGGCAGCCAAGGCGGTCAAGGGCGTGCGCCAGATCGTACGGCTCGATGACGCCGTCGCTGTGGTCGCCGACCATATGGGTGCTGCGAAGAAAGGTCTCGCAGCGCTCAAGATCGAATGGGACGACGGTCCGCTTGCCAAGCTCACCACGGCGGACGTCGCGCGCGAGCTTGAACAGGCAACGCTTGGTTCGGGTGCGGTGGCGCAGAACATCGGCGATGTCGACAAGGCCATGGCGAGCGCCACCACAAAAATCGAGGCGATCTATCAGGTTCCGTTCCTGGCCCACGCGGCGATGGAGCCGATGAATTGCACGGTGCACTTTCGCATGGATGCGTGCGAAATCTGGATCGGCAGCCAGGCGGTGGCGCGGGTTCAGGCGATGGCAGCGAAGGCCGCAGGCCTGCCGCCCGAGAAGGTCATCGTCCACAATCATCTGATCGGCGGCGGCTTCGGCCGGCGGCTGGAGGTCGACGGCGCGGTCCGTGCCGTCGAGATTGCCAAGCATGTCGATGGCCCCGTGAAGGTCGTCTGGACGCGCGAGGAGGATATCCAGCACGACATGTACCGGCCCTATTGGTTCGACCGCGTCTCCGCGGGTCTGGACCAGCAGGGCAGGCCGGTGGCCTGGAAGAATCGTTTTGCGGGGTCTTCGGTGATTGCGCGATGGCTGCCGCCGGGTTTCAAGGACGGCCTTGACCCCGACTCGACGGAAGGCGCGATCGATCTCGTCTACGACCTGCCGAATTTCCACGTCGAATATGTCCGCGTGGAGCCTCCGGGCATTCCGACGGCGTTCTGGCGCAGCGTCGGTCCCTCGCACAATGTGTTCGTCACCGAAAGCTTTATCGACGAAATGGCAGCCGCCGCGAAACAGGACGCGGTCGCTTATCGCCGGGCGCTGCTCGGCAAGTCGCCGCGCGCCAAAGCGGTCCTCGATCTTGCCGCGGAAAAAGCGGGCTGGGGACAGGCCTTGCCCAAGGGAAGCGGCCGCGGCGTCTCGCTGCAATTCGTCTTCGGCAGCTATCTCGCGCAGGTTGCCGAGGTCGAAGTGTCGAAGGAGGGCACGGTTCGCGTTCGCCGTGTGGTCTGCGCGGTGGATTGCGGCACCGTCGTCAATCCCGACACGGTGCAGGCGCAGATCCAGAGCGGAATTATCTTTGGCGCCACCGCCGCCCTCCATGGCGAGATCACGCTGAAGGACGGCCGTGTCGAGCAAACCAACTTCGATACCTATCAGATGCTGCGCATGAATGAGGCGCCGGCCATTGAGGTCCACATCGTCAAGAGCGCGGAGCCGCCGGGTGGCATGGGTGAGGCCGGGACATCGGTGGTCGTTCCCGCCATCGCCAATGCGATCTATGCGGCGACCGGCAAGCGCCTGCGCAAGATGCCCGTCGATGCCACAATTTTGAAGCAGCCGGCGTGAACGGAACAGCCTGGTACCGGCGCTGCGCCGCAGAGCCGATGAAATTCAAGGGACTTGAGGACCACACAATAGCAGGGAGACTTACATGATCCGCAAGGCGAAAGCGGTTTGGCGCGGGACCGGTCGCGCCGGCAACGGCAATCTTTCCACCGATTCCGGCGTGCTCGCAGAGACCCCGTATTCTTTCAGGACCCGGTTCGAAAACGAGAAGGGTACCAACCCCGAGGAACTCATCGCCGCGGCGCACGCCGGTTGCTTCACCATGGCGCTTGCGTTTGGGCTGCAGGCCGGCGGCTATACCCCGACCGAGCTCACCACCGAGGCCGCAGTCACGCTCGAACCCGAAGGGCAAGGTTTTCGCATCAGCCGCTCGGCTCTTACTCTGCGCGCCCAAGTGCCCAACCTGGACGAAACTAAATTCGCCGAAATGGCGAGAGACGCCGAGAAGAACTGCCCGGTCTCGAAGGTTCTCAACGCCGCGATCACATTGGACGCCAAGTTGATCTGAAGCGTCATTTGTCCATCGCAGCCAAAGTGGCATGCAGCGTCGCTACGACCTGCGCGCCCTCTCCGACGGCTGCGGCGACGCGCTTGAGTTGAGCCCGAGCGCACGTCACCAATGGCGAAAATTCCGCGCCGGCTGGTCTCCAGCGGGTTACGGCTCGCATCGCAGTCTCCGCCGGTCAACACGAAGCCTTTTGCGTCCAGTGCGACGCCTGATCCCGACAACCAGTCCGTGTTCGGGTCTGCTCCGATGAACAAAAAAAGGTGTTGAATGGACCGGCGCACTTCCTCCCCCGATTTTTGCCGCCAACGGATCGCCTCCAACACTCCGTCTTGACCTTCGAGGCCGGTGATGTTCGTTTGCGTCATCACCTCCACGTTGGGAAGGCCGGCAATGCGATCGACCAGATAGCGAGACATGCTTGCTGCAAGATCTGGTCCGCGCACGAGCAGCCATACCTTGGCGACGCGGCTTGCGAGATACACGGCCGCTTGTCCGGCGGAATTCCCGGCCCCGACCAACGCCACCTGCTGCCCGCTGCACAGCTTCGCTTCCAGCGGCGATGCCCAATAGTGCACACTGGAGCTCTCAAAGGCTTCCAGACCATCGACGGCGAGCCGCCGGTAGCGCGCACCAGTGGCGATCACGATCGAGCGTGCCTTTGCCCGCTCGTTGTTGGCAAGCTTCAGGACGAAAGGTTCGGCGTTCCCATCGTCCAAGCCACCGAGGCCCGTCGCCTCATCCGGTATCGCCATCTCGACCCCGAATTTCTGCGCCTGATTGTGCGCGCGGGCCATGAGAGCCATGCCGCTGATGCCAGTTGGAAATCCCAGATAGTTCTCGATGCGCGCGGATGCCCCGGCCTGGCCGCCGAATGCACGGCAGTCGAGCACGAGCACCGAGAGTCCTTCCGAACCTGCATAGACTGCGGTGGCGAGACCAGCGGGCCCGGCACCCACGATCACGACGTCATAGAGACGGTTCGGATCGATCGGTCCCAACAAACCAATGCAGCGGGCGAGCTCTGGTTCGGTTGGATTGCGCAAGAGCTGCCCGCCTGGGCAAAGCACGATAGGCATTTGGCCGGTGTCGACATGGAAACGCTCGATGAGTGCCTTGGCATCCGCATCGATCTCGGGGTTCAGCCTTTGGTACGGATGGCCATTGCGGCGGAGAAAACCTTCAAGCCGAAGCACATCCCCATTCTCGGGACGTCCCACGATGACCGGTCCGCCGGCGCCGGTTTCGAGGAGACCGACCCGGCGCAGAATCAGCGCGCGCATGACGCGCTCGCCCAGCTCTGCCTCCGCAATGAGCAATGCGCGCAGTTGGTCAGGCGGAACGATCAGCGCCTCGACCGGCTCCTGCGCGTGCGCATCGACGAGAGCCGGCCGTCCCGCGAGCTGCGCCAATTCGCCCATGAAGGATCCCGGCTCATGGGTAACGATGTGCCGGCGGCGGCCTGATTCGTCGTGCTGGGCGACGTCGACACGTCCAGCCAGGATGATCGTGAGACCTGGACCGATCTTGCCGACCTCAACCAACGCTTCGCCCGCACGATACGAGCGGACTTTGCCAAAGCGGCGTATACGCTCGATCTCGATGGGCTCCAGAATCGGAAACATCTGGTGACGTCGAGTATCGATGATCGATTGCGGGGCAGTAGGCATGGCGAACTGGAGACGTCCGGAAAATCAGCAGACGGTTTCAGGGACGCGCGCGCACACGCGCCCTCAGGCTAGCTTCGAACAGAAACGTGCGGCGAGCAATTGTGCAATACACATTTTTTGGTAGCGGGGGCGCGCTACAGCCGTCAGAAACGAGCCATTGAAGGGGTGTTTGTCTTCGCGGCATAGCGCCCAGATGTCCGTTGCAGCCCGCATCCCCCAAACAGGGTGCTAAGCGAGCTGCTCGGTTTCAGTCGAACGCGTCCGACAAGCACCGGCCGAGTTTGACCCCAGGTTATGTGACGTATTATGGCGTGTCGCCGTACATAGCCTTTAGCTGGCCGTGGGCGAAGGCGAGGGTCGGCGGCATGTCCATTTTGCCGCCGATGATCTCGATATAGGCCCCGGTTTTGCTGGCGCGTGCGGTCTTCATCGCCTCGTCGAGCTCGCCAAGCGTGGTGACACGCGCAGTAAACCAGTCAGCGCAACCAAGCGCCTTCGGCAATTCGGCGTAGTTCCAAGGCGCAAGGTCGTTGTAGGTCCAGTTCGGATTCTGCTCCAGCGCCCGCTCGATGAGGTAGCCGCTATTGTTGAGTACGAAGACGATAACATTTGCTCCGAACCGTCCCATGGCGCCGATGTCGTTCGCAGTCAGTTGATGGGAGCCTTCGCCGGTAATCAGAACCGTGCGTCTGCCCGGATCAGCAAGCGCAACACCAAAGGCGGCCGGGGTCGCCCAACCGATCGATCCCCACAGAACTTGCGCTTCGACCCTGACGCCGTCCGGAAGTATCGTTGGTGTCACGCCGAGGCTCGAGCTGCCGGTCTCGAGTACGACCGTATCTCCCGCGCGCAGGAACGACGCATAGCGCGGATAAAGCGCGGCCATTGTGATCTTGTCGGTTGGGCTGCCGTTCACCGGCGCAAGACCCTGCGGTTTTCCCTTGTATGGCGCCGACGACGGTTTGAGTTTCGCCAATTCAGACAGAACGTCCGCAAGCCGGACACCGGCAATGACCTCCTCTCCGATCCTGACGTCATCGAGACCGACGGTGATAAACCGTGACAGATCGAGTTGGCCGGAATAGGCCGCCGTGGTGATGTCGTTCAGATTGACGCCGCCCAGATCGAGGACCAGATCGGCGCCTTCGACGATTTGCCGCGTCTTCGGCTCTGACACCGCGCCGGCATACATGCCGGCAAACTGCGGATGACTCTCGTCAATGACGCATTTTTCCATGAGCGTTGTAACGAAAGGACAGCCCAGCGCTTCGATCGCCGTCTGCGCTTGCTTCTGCAAGCCGAGCCGGGAAATTGTGAAGGCCGGAAATGCGACGATGGATTTCGCATTTTTGATACGCTCTGCGATGATCGCCATCGCCTTCTGCAACGCTGCATCGTTTGATCGAGGCACGATTGGCTTCACATCAGCCGACACGACTGGCGACAGAGCGTAGTCCGACGGCACCGCGATATAGGCCGGCTGATTGTTGCGGCGCGCCTCCGCGATGAGACGCTCCATTTCGACAACGCAGTTCTCCGGATTGATGACAGCATGACAGCACGCGGCACCGGCGGACAGATCGACGAAATTGCCGAAGACGCCGTCGCCGAGCGTGTGATGGGCGATCTTGCCAACGCGCTGATGCTGATAGGAGGGCATTCCGACGACGTGAAACACCAGTGATCGTTCCGCCTTAGCGCCCATCACGCCGTTGATGGCCGATAGCTCGCCGACGCCGTAAGTCGTCGCCAACATCGCTGCGCCCCTGATGCGCGCATAGCCGTCCGCGGCGTAAGATGCATTCAACTCGTTGGCACAGCCGATCCACTTCACCTTCGCGCTGCTGTCGACGGCATCGCAGATTGGAAACACATAGTCCCCAGCAACGCCAAAGCAGTGGTTGATCCCTTCTGCGGCAAGGCGCGCGACGATGTAATCGGCGACGCTATCAGCCTTTACCGCCCCTGATTTCTCAGTCTGGTGAACTTGCTTATTCATGGCATTCTCCTTTTCGTAATGGTGGAGGTGCCCCGCAGCCCGAGTTTAAACGGGAGCGCCTACGCTGCCAACCGATGTACTCACCTTCTGCTGGCGAGTGGGATTCTCGCGATATTGATTCGCGGGAGAATCGGATGAAGCGCTTCGTCGAGGGCACGGATCGCAGGCAGAGCACTTATTTCCTGAATGCCTCGAAGATTGGATCGGAGAGGATAATCCGGTTCGTGTAATCGATGTTCTTGTCGAGCAGCTCGATCTAGGGGAGCTTACGTTCGCGGGAGTTGATCCCGAAGCCACTGGACGGCCTTCGTACCATCCGGCGGTGCTGTTGAAGCTCTACATCTACGGCTACCCCAAGATCAGCGTGGTTCATCATTCTTCCTTCTCACCCCCCTTGCAATCCCCGGGCCGGTAAGGTTTTAGGAATTTCCCGTTGGCACAGATCGAACATAGCTCTCATCACAACCTGCATCATCGGCCCTTTCAAGTTTCCAGGATGGGCGGCAGCATAGGTTTGTACGTGTTGCGCAAGAGCACTGTCGCTTGCATTATCGAGGCATCGCTGAAAAGCGGCCCGCACCGGATAGGGAGACTGTTCGTCAGGCTGCGGAACGGTCATCAGAGAGTGAGCAATTCCTGACACAAAGCCGCGCCGCCATTCTTCTGGTGCTTTTGCATATTCCTTGTAGGTAAATTCCGCGCCGAGTATCGGCGTGACAAGCAACGGCACGACAATTGGCGAGAGCATTATTCTCAGTCTCGATCCCATGGCCCCTTCCGCTATCAGTTAGTAAAGTCGTCGCTGGCCGCGATGACTTACCCGACTTACCGGTAGACCTCTTCCGCTCTCAGTTCAGGCGTTCAGCAGGTCTACCGGCTTGAGGAATTTACAGCGTCCCCCGACCTTGAATTTTGGGGGCACGCATGCCGAACGGGATGTGGAACGGTCAAATAAGAAAATGCACGGCAGCAACCACAATCCCGGTGACGAACGCAAACATGCAGGAAAACAGCACGACATCGATGACGAGCCTGGTCATGGTACGCCCCTAAGCCCCTACGCCGATCTATATAGGCCACGCTCATAGTTTGGCCGAAACGTGACGGGGCGCCTTTGGGTTGTGTCGGCTTTGAAACGTTGCGGAAGCAACCATGATCGCTGGCTCCGGCCGGGGCTCTAAACTGCCCCAACCGACTTCGACTTTGCGACCGCCGCTCGGATCATGGCCTCGTTTGGCTTGCAAACAGTTTTCTGTGGCGCCTGCTGCTGCCCGCTCGGCAGACGATCATCAATGTTGTTGGCCACTTCCTCACAAGCCTCGGCCAAGTCGAGAAGTTCTTGCTTGACGAGCGGGTCTTAGGCCGTTTCGGCAAGCCGTCGGTACTTAGCGGCTTCATCCCGCAAATAATCACCCCACTCCATGCGATGCCTCGGACTGCCGCCCTTGACCCACAGCGCGGGTCCGCACCTGGATGAGCTTGCGGACGCGCAGCGCACGCGGCAGGTCCTTCAGCCCATGACGCCAAATCGACCCTGGACTGAGCGCGCTGTACTGAAGCGCGCGCCTAGCGCTCAGCGCTCACGAGCTGATAGGCGCCCCGCTCGAACGCGTCGTAGACGGCCAACGCCTTGACGTCGGCGAACGGCAGGTACTGCATCAAGATCACGCCCGCAATGCCGCGGCTCGGATCGATCCAGAAATAGGTGTTATTGATGCCGCCCCAGCTCAGGCTGCCGGGGGAGCGCTTGCCGGGCACCTGATCTGTCGTGATCAGAAAGCCGAGACCCCATTTGTCGCGACCGTCCGCGATAAAGCTGAAGTCGGCGCTGCGCGGTAGCGCGGTCTTGAGCGCCGGCACCGACACGACGCCGATGCTGTTCTGGCCCATCAGCGTCACCGTTTCGGCTTTGAGCACGCGCGCCCCGTCCAGCTCGCCGCCATTGAGCAGCATGCGCACGAAACGACCATAGTCGTTCGCTGTCGACGCCAGACCGCCACCGCCGATTGGCTCTGGTATGGTTAGTCCGGGCTGCGGCGTCTGCAATACGATGGCGCCGTCCATGTGCTCGCCGGCGCGCTGCTGTGCGGCGACAAGGCGCGACGCCTTCTCCTGCGGCACGTTGTAGGACGTATCCGACATCTGGAGTGGGGCGAAGATGTGCTGGCGGAAATAGTCCTCAAGTTTCTGGCCTGACACTTTCTCGACCAGCTTGCCGACAACATCGGTGCTCGTGCCGTAATGCCAGCGCTCGCCCGGGTCGAACAGCAAGGGACCGCCAAACGGATAGTTTTCGCCAGGTTGCGGCTTGAAATCGCGCAGGATCGCACTCGTGAACGGATAGCCGAGCCCGGACGTGTGGGTGAGGACGTGCCGAACGGTCGGCGACCTGGATGCCGGGCGGAGCCGATAGGCGCCGGTCGCCGCATCGAACAATTCAAATACCTTGAGGTTGGCGAACTCCGGCAGATACTTTTCGACCGGATCGTCGAGACCGAAGCGGCCCTGCTCGATGAGCTGCATGGCCGCCGTCGACGTGATCGCCTTGGTCATCGAGGCGATGCGGAACAGTGCGTCGGCCGTGAGTGCGCGCCCGGTCGAGACGTCCGCCACGCCGAAGGCGCCCTGATAAAGCACGCGCCGGCGATCGGTGACCAGCGCGACTACGCCCGGCACGTCCTTGCGCTCAACCGCACTGCGCAGCGCCGCGTCGATGCCCGCGCTCCCCGGAGAATTTTGCGCACGCGCCGCGCCGACGGACGCAGCAAGCACGATGCCCATGCTGACGACAATTCCAATGGTCTCCCAATTCATGAAAGCCTCCCTGTTCGACTTATTGCCCGGGTGTCGTCTGCGCGTTCAATTCCTGAAGCGGAAGGGGCGGCTATGTGTGCAATACACATTTTTTGGTAGCGGGGGCCGGGATCGAACCGGCGACCTACGGATTATGATTCCGCCGCTCTAACCATCTGAGCTACCCCGCCATTGAGAAAACGCGATCCCGCGTCAGGCGGAGAGATAAGATATTCCTCACGAGATTCCAAGCGCGCGGTACGCGCCACAATGCACTATCCGGAGCGCAGTGCAGCGTGAAGCGAGAGTGCCAGTACGCAGTCAAGCTTGCGCAGACTGCGTAAACTTGTCTGCGCTGCCGCATCGCCTCCGGGACTTGCCATCGCATTTACCGCCGTGGGGCGCATGCTATAGAGCGCGCGCATGTGCGGCCGCTTCACCCGGAAATACAGCTGGCGCGAGATTTGGGAGCTCTACCGGCTCACCTCGCCCGCTTCCAATCTCGAGCCGCGCTACAATGTCTGCCCGACCACCATCATCGATACCGTGGTGGCGCGCGCCGGCAAGCGCGAACTGATACCCATGCGTTGGGGACTGGTGCCGTCCTGGTGGCAGAAGCCGCTCAAGGAGATCAAGCTGGCTAGCTTCAACGCGCGCGCAGAGACGGTTGCGGAGAAGCCGTTCTTTCGCGACGCATTCTGGCGGACGCGCTGCTTGATCCCGGTCTCGGGCTATTACGAATGGCAGGATACGCCGGGCGGCAAGCAGCCGCATTATTTCACTGCGCGCGACGGCTCCCCCGTTCTCACCATCGCCGGCCTGTGGGACGAGTGGATCGACGTCGAGACCAGACAGCCGCTCAAGTCCTGCGCCATGATCATCACGCGGGCCAATGATTTCGTCGGCGAGGTGCACGACCGCATGCCGGTGCTGCTGCAGCCAAATGAGTTCGAGCCATGGCTTTCCGGCGAGGCCGGCCGCGAACTCCTCAAGCCGCCGGCAAACGCGCTGTTGCGGCGCTGGCCGGTTTCCCGGCGGGTGAACAGCTCGCGCGCCGGCGACGACGATGCCACCCTGATCGAGCAGCTGGCGGCGTGATTACGCTGCCGCCGGCATCCTTGCATCGCACGGCATTCGCTCAAAACGGATGAGCGAGAAATGACCGAGCGGCGGCATCGGCCGGCGCTCCACGAAACGCACACCGCCGTGTCCCGCCGCCCATTGCGCCAGTCGGTCCCAGCGAAATTCCGGGCGCCAGCCGAGCCGGCGGGCAAGCGGCGCAAAGCCCTGCTCGAACACCCGCCGCAAGCCGGTCTCGGCACCGAGATGATTGACCAGGATGATCTCGCCGCCCGGGCGGGTCACGCGGGCAAACTCGTCAAGCGCCGCTTCCGGGCGCGGCACGGTGGTGATCACGTATTGGGCGACCACCGCATCGAAACATGCGTCGGGAAACGCCAGTTGCTGCGCATCCATCACCGCCAAAGTCTCCACGTGGGCGAGGCTGTGCGCGGCCACCCGCTCATGCGCCCTGCGCAGCATGGGTTCGCAATAATCCACCCCGATTAGGCGATTGCGCGGCGAGTAATCGGTCAGAGAAATGCCGGTGCCGATGCCGACGTCAAGGATACGGCCGCCGACGCGCTCGGCTGCTGCAATCGAAGCCTTGCGGCCGGCATCGAACACCGCGCCGAAAACGAGGTCGTAGACCGGAGCCCAGCGCGCATAGGCCTTGGCCACCGTGTTGATGTCGATTTCGTCCGCCATGAGCCCCCCGTTGCAGCGCTTTCGCCGAGCTAGACTTTATAGTACCGCGCCCGATGCGGCTTGCTCGCGGCGCGCAGAGATGGTTGCGGCAGGAATTGCGCTGCGGATGAAACCGCCGCCAAGGACGCGCGCCTGGCCGTCGGCGGCATCGTAGAACACGCAGGCCTGCCCCGGCGAGACGCCCTCCTCGCTGTCGATGAGATCGACCTCGATTCCATCGGAGCCGCGGCTGAGCCATGCCGGCTGCGGGGGACGCGTGGAGCGTACCTTGATGAAGACCTCATGCCAGCCCGCGCACAGCGCCTGCTCGACGCTGCCGTCGCCGAGCCAATTGACTTCGCGCAGCTTGATGCGGCTGGTGCGCAGCGCCTCGCGCGGGCCGACCACGACCTGGCGCCTGGCGGCATCGAGGCGCACAACATAGAGCGGGTAACCGGCGGCAAGCTTAAGTCCGCGCCGCTGCCCAACCGTGAAATGAATGATGCCGGGGTGGGTTCCGAGCACGCGACCGTCGACGTCGACAATCTCGCCCGGCTCGGCTGCACCGGGCCGCAGCCGTTCGATCACATCGCTGTAGCGCCCCGCGGGTACAAAGCAGATGTCCTGGCTGTCGTGCTTGTCGGCGACCGGGAGGCCGAAGCGGCGCGCCAGATCGCGGGTCTGCGCCTTGGTCTTGTCCCCTAGGGGAAAACGCAACAGGTCGAGCTGCTCGCGCGTGGTGGCAAACAGGAAATAGCTCTGGTCGCGCTCCGCCTCGCGCGCACGATAGAGCGCGCGGCCACCCGCTGGCAGCGGCCGCGAGACCACGTAGTGCCCGGTGGCCAATACCTTGGCGCCAAGCTCGCGGGCTGTGGAGAGGAGATCGCGGAACTTGATGGCCTGATTGCATTCGACGCAGGGGACCGGCGTCTCGCCTGCGACATAGCTTTCGGCAAAGCGGTCGATCACCATCTCCTTGAAGCGGTTCTCGTAGTCGAGCACGTAATGGGCAATGCCGATGCGCTCGGCGACGGCGCGTGCGTCATAGATGTCCTGCCCGGCGCAACACGCGCCGGCGCGGTGGGTCGCGGCCCCATGGTCATAGAGCTGCAGCGTCACGCCGACGACGTCGTAGCCTTCCGCCTTGAGGAGCGCGGCGGTAACGGAGGAATCGACCCCGCCGGACATGGCAACCACGATGCGGGTGTCCTGGGGGCGACCGGGAAGATCGAGGCTATTGAGCACGCTTGTCCAAATCCGTCGGTGAAAATGTGCCGCCCGGCGCCGCGAGCGCGCGTGGCTTTGATCATTATAGGCATTGAAACGCAACAGCGGGAGGGGAGGGCGGCCTTCGAACGCTCAACGCGTTGCCCGGCATTTACCCAATTTAAAGGATGCGCTTAGGCAAATTTTAAGCCGGTGCAGGTAGATTTCGCCTCGAGTTGGTCAGTCGAGTGCGTGAGTTTGTTCATGACGGAGCCCCTGCGACCAAGGGCCAAGTATGTCATCGGGCCTGACGGCAGCCCCTTGACCATCGCGGATTTGCCGGCGCCCGGCACCAAACGCTGGGTCATTCGCCGCAAAGCCGAGGTGGTAGCAGCCGTACGCGGCGGCCTCCTCTCGCTGGAGGAGGCGTGCAGCCGCTACACGCTGACCGTCGAGGAGTTCCTCTCCTGGCAGTATTCCATCGATCAGCATGGACTCGCCGGCCTGCGCACCACGCGCATTCAGCAATATCGCCAGTAATCACTCCCCCTTGTGCTAAGCTAAGCAAGGAGCCCGCATGGAGCGCAGCGCAATGCGGGACCGTGCTCCCGGATTACGCTGACGCTCCATCCGGGTTACGTCGCTGCTGAGGACGCAGCATGACTTTGTCGAATTGTGCACTGATCGTCGGCGCCGGCTCCGGCCTGAGCGCCGCACTCGCCCGGGCACTTGCCAAACAAGGCAGACAGATCGCGCTCGCCGCGCGCAGCACCGACGACCTCGCGCCGTTGGTGAAGGAAACCGGCGCGCGCGCCTTTTCCTGCGATGCGAGCAAGCACGCCGAAGTCGACAAGCTGTTCGCCGATCTCGATGCCTCGCTCGGCGCGCCGGAGATCGTGGTCTACAATCCAAGTTTTCGCACCCGCGGAGCGTTGGTCGAGCTCGATCCGGCGGACGTGGAGAAATCGCTTGCGGTTTCTGCCTTCGGCGGCTTTCTCGTCGGCCAGCAGGCGGCGCGCCGGATGCTTCATGAAAAGCGCGGCACCATCCTGTTCACCGGTGCGTCGGCGAGCGTCAAGGGCTATGCGCTGTCAGCGCCGTTCGCCATGGGCAAATTTGCGCTGCGGGGACTAGCCCAAAGCATGGCGCGCGAGCTTTCCCCGCAAGGCATTCATGTGGCGCACGTGGTCATCGACGGCGGCATCCGGAGCCCGCGCCGGCAGGAATCTTCCGATAATCCGGACGGCCTGCTTGATCCGGAATCGATCGCTGCCACCTATCTGCATCTCATCGCTCAGCCGCGCAACGCCTGGGCCTGGGAAGTGGAGCTGCGCCCCTGGGTCGAGCGGTTTTAATGTTTGAATGCAACTTCTATCCGATGTCATTCCGGGGCGAGGCCGAAGCGCAGCGAAGGCCGAGAGCCCGGAATCCATAACCCCGGTCGGTGGCTATGGATTCCGGGCGACCTTCGCTTCGCTCGGTCCCCGGAATGACACCTGCATACCGATCAGCTCTCCAGCCCCGTCGGTACGTTCTTGTTCTCGCTCGCAAGCGCCATGCCGGCCGCAAGTGCCATTGTTTCCATGAGCGCAGCGAAGTCCTTCGCCAGATATTCCTTGGGATCGGATTTGAGCGCTGCCGCCCCGAAATGGCCCTGCAGCACTTCGCGGGTGGCGGCGGTCACCGGCATGGGGACGTCCCATTCGCGGCCCAGCGCAAGGCCCAAATCGAGGTCCTTGCGCAGGAGCTCGGGCGTAAACGTCGTGGTCCAGTCGAGATTGACCAGGGCAGGCGATTTGTAGCGCGTGAACATGGACCCCATGACGCTGTTGTTCATGAACGCCAGAAAGGCGTGCCGGGGAATGCCCATCTTGTTGGCGAGGAGCGTGATCTCGATGAGGTTCTCGATCACGACGCCGAGCATGACATTGTGCGCAATCTTGCAGACGCGGGCGAGCTCGCCTTCCCCTACATAGGAGACGCCTTGCGGTGCGATCACTTCCAGCAGGGGAGTGACCGCTCGGCAGGAGGCTTGCGTTCCGGAGATGACCGCGGAGAGCTTGCCCGCCTTGATCACCTTGGCATTGCCGCTCACCGGCGCCGCCACATAATCGCTGCCCAGTTGCTTGAGGCGATCGCGGATGGCGGCGGATTCTTCCACCGCAATGGTCGAGCAATCGACAAAGATTTTCGGGAGCTTGCCGCCGTGGCCGGTGATGCTGTTCTTGCCGAAATAGACCTGTTCGACATCCTTGCCGGTTCCCACAATGGAGAACAGCACGTCGACCTCTTTAAGCTCCATGAGATGATCGACCACTTTGCCACCGGCCTTGGCCAGGGGTTCGGCTTTGGAACGCGTGCGATTCCAGATGGAGACGTCATAGCCGGCTTTGATGAGGCGCTCGGCCATGGGATAACCCATGCGGCCCATGCCTACCCAGCCGATCTTTTGTTTGTTTTCCGCCATGACCATGCTCTCCTTATCGACAAAAGCTTGAATTCTGCGGTCTCGTAGCATCCTCTGCCGCTTTCGTCATCCACCGTCGGCCGTTGCCCTGGTCCTTTGACATGTTGGCTCCTCCGTTCACCAACCACTTCGGCACTATCGCCGGCGAATATGATGTGGTGCTGAGCGATGTCTGGGGCGTGGTGCATAACGGCGTCGCCGCCACACGCAATGCATGCGACGCGCTTGCTTCGTTCCGCTGCCAGGGCGGCACCGTGGTGCTGATCACCAACGCGCCGCGACCGGGCGAGGTGGTGGCACGCTTCACGCTCGATAAGTTCGGCGTGCCGCGCACCGCCTATGACGGGATCGTCAGCTCAGGCGACGTGACGCACGCCCTCATCGCCGCGCGCGCCGGGAAGCGCGTGTTTCACATCGGCCCGCCGCGCGACCTGGGCTTGTTCGAAGGGCTCGATGCGCCGATCGCACCGCTGGAAAACGCGGACTACGTGGTCTGTTCCGGCCTGATCGACGATACGGTCGAGACGCCGCAGGATTATCACAATCTCATCGAGGCGATGCACGCGCGCGCTCTGCCCATGATCTGCGCCAATCCGGACATCGTGGTCGAGCGCGGCGATGCCTTGGTTTACTGCGCCGGTGCGATTGCCGACCTCTACGCCGCCGCCGGCGGCACAGTCATCTATGCCGGCAAGCCGCATCGGCCGATCTATGACACGGCGCTGCGCATTGCCAAGGAAAAGCGCGGGGGGCTGCCTCCTGCGCAGCGGCTGCTGGCGATCGGCGATTCGGTGCGCACCGACCTCAAGGGCGCCGCCGCCATGGGCATCGATTGCTTATTCGTGACCGCCGGTATCCATGCCGAAGAACTGGGTGGACGCGACAATCCCGACAGCGCGGCGCTGGCGCAAGTGTTCGCCGCCGCCGGCCTGTTCCCGAAACTGGTAATGCGGCAGCTGGTGTGGTGACCAGAGGTCGGATGTCAGAGGTCAGATGTCAGTTAACCCAACGTTAAGGCTTCGATCTCTGGCATCTGGCATCTGACATCCGTCCTCCGACAGCTGATCCTGCCGCTAAACGGTACCGCCAGCGTCAACTTTTTTCCGCATTTCTCCATACAACTCGCATCCCATCGGGGATCACTTGTTGGGGAATTCGGGGGCACTCTCTCCTTCTCGTCTGATGTGAAATTGTAGGGCGCGTTTGCGTGCCGCCTTGGAGCGCTGCACGCTTGCCGGGATCGAGCGGGTTTCCGCGAGGGCGGTGATCGGCACGGGGGGTTCTTGCATGCACGCACACGCCGTTGCGCTGCGCTTTTCGCGCGCGCCTGTCAAACGCCCGCCATTGCGACCGGCGCCCGGTCGCAGGCAAAGCGTCAGGCAAAGTACCATGGCAATGCGTGCGGCGCAGTATCAGGCGTCGCTGCGCGTATTCATTCCGACCTTTGCGAGTCTTTTTCCGGCGCGCTCGATTGTTCTCTTTTCCCGCTGGGCGGATGCTGCGGCGCCCTCGTTCGCTGCCGCCGTGGGGACCTCGCGGCGAGCTGCGCAGGCGGCACACAAGCTATGGCTCTTTGCCAGGCCCGGCTTGAAATTCGTGGCGGCTGCTGCCGGCGCAGGCATGGTGACGCTCGCCTATGTCAACTACGAGAACGCCAAGGAGGAAGCGGGCGCAGAACGTGTGACTGATTCGGGGCCGGTACTCAATGAAACCGTGGTCTATCGCAAGCCGATAGAGGCGCCGCCCGCCAAGGTCGAAGATGAGGGCGAGCCCGGCGATGCGACCCAGAAAACCGTCTATCAGCGCGTGGTGCAGACCATCCATTTCGCCAATCCGAATACCATTGCCGGCAATGCGGTCAGCGCTGCTGCCTCGCGCGTATCCGCGGTAATGACCAAGATCGGCGCTTTCGTTGCGTTTCCAGGCAAGCAGGACGAGGCAGCACCAAGCGCCAATACTCCAAGCAGCAGGACTCGCAAGTCTGAGCCCAACATGGCCGCAGTCGATGCTTATCTGTGGGAAGTCTATCAGCGTGAGCCGGTCAAAAAGGACAGCTCCGGGGATTTCAGCTGGAAAGATCCTGCCGCAGCAAACCGCATGAAAATGTCGATTGAAGATTACGTGATCGGCGGGATGGACCCGGAATTCCGCGAGCAGCTCTATCACGCAGGCCAGGCCATGGACGCGGCCGGCATCAAATGGTCAATGCTGAGCGCCTTCCGCGACGATTACCGGCAAAGCCTTGCCAAGGGATTCAAAGCTAAGACCGGTAATTCGCTGCATGGCGGCAGCCGCCGCACCGGCGGTTATGGTCACGGGCAGGCCGTCGATCTCACCAATGCCGAGGGCGATGCCGATGTTGTGTGGAAATGGCTCGATGCCCATGGCGGCAAATACGGATTGCATCGCCCGATGCCGGGAGCGGATCCGGCGCATGTGCAAGCGCGCGGGGATTGGAAGAAGCTTGCCATGTCGCTGCGCGAGACGCGGCTGAAGACTGCCGCCGTCGCTGCCAACAAAGAAGCGCGCCCGATAACCAGCAGCAAGGTTGCCAAAGCCTCGTGGTGATCGACTCTCTCCTTCCCATCGCTTAGACGCTGAGTTTTGCGTCGCCCCTCTATCGCCGTCATCCTGAGGCGCCCGCGCGTAGCGAGGACGCGCATCCTTTAGAGCGCTCAAGTGGCGCGGGCCTCGAAGGATGTATGGCGCACTCTTCGAGGCTCGGCGCTTCGCGCCGAGCACCTCAAGGGTGACGGTGCGAGGATGATCGAGCAGCGGGAGCGCGATGCGCCCTTCGTCGTGGTTCACAGCGAGCGAGCGCATAATCGCGCGCTCGATGGCGCAGTCCTGGCGATTGGCAATTTCGACGGCGTCCATCGCGGCCATCGCGCCGTCATCGCGGTGGCGCGCAAGCGGGCGCAGACGCTGGGCCGGCCAGCCGCCGCGCTGACCTTCGAGCCGCATCCCCGGCGCTTCTTTCATCCGGACGAGCCGCTGTTCCGATTGATTGACGAGCAAAACAAGCTGCGGCTCCTGGCGGCTGCCGGCCTTGCCGGATCCATCGTGCTGCGCTTCGATGCAGCGCTTGCCCATTTGTCGGCCGAGGATTTCATCTCCCGCATTCTGGTCGAGCGCTACCGCGTTGCCGGCGTGACCATCGGCTTCGACTTTCATTTCGGTCTCAATCGCGTGGGTTCGCCGGATTATCTTGCAGCGCAAGGCGCGAAGCTCGGCTTTGCCGTGGATATCGTACCGCGCTTCGACGATGCCGGGCGTCCGGTGCGCTCCGGCCCGATTCGCGCAGCACTGGAGGCAGGCCGCATCGCCGAGGCGAACGAGCTTCTCGGTTATCCCTGGTTTGTCAGCGGCAACGTCGTGCATGGCGACAAGCGTGGCCGCGCGCTCGGTTATCCGACTGCCAATCTCAAGCTCGACCCGGCCTGCGGGCTCGCGCACGGCATCTATGCCGTTCGCGTCGGCATAGGCGGGCGCCGGTATGACGGGGTGGCAAGCTTCGGGCGGCGGCCGATGTTCGATCAGGGCATTGTGCTGCTCGAAGTGCATTTTTTCGATTTTTCCGGCGACCTCTATGGAGCGACCATCGATGTCGCTTTCATTGCGTGGATCAGGCCGGAGCGCGTGTTCGACAGCATCGAGGAACTGGTGCGAGGGATCGGCGAGGACGCGCGCATCGCACGCGCTGCTCTCGCGCGTGAACCCGACGCTTTTCCCCCACTCGGTGGCATCGAGCCGGCTACACAGGCCTAATTCTTCTTCAATCAACCAATGTGGTACACTCGCGTTTTAGCCGATCCCGTGTTTCGACTTTTGGCCATCTGGGAACAGATGAGGATGACGCGCGCGTAAGAACAACACGAGGGCAAGAGTCTTCATATCTGCGATCTTGCGGCGTTCAATCATGCGCCACAGTTCGGCAATCGGCATTTCAACAACCGAAATCTGCTCCTGTTCCCCGGCGAGCCCGCCGCCCGGCCCAATGCGGTCGGCGGGCGAATAGGGGGCGAGATAGAGATCCATGAATTCCGTGGAGATGCCGGGCGTCGTCCATGCTCCGCCGACATGCTCCAAAGCGCGCAGATGGACGCCAAGTTCCTCGATCGCCTCCCGCCGGGCGGTTGCGTCGGGCTCCTCGGAATCCACCATGCCCGCAGCTGCTTCGAGCAAGTCCGGTCGCCGGGCCGCGAGAAATACCGGCACGCGCACCTGCCTTGCGAGCAGGACAACCCGGCGTTCGGAATCGTATGGCAGGAACGCAACCGCGCGCCCATGGTCTTCGACTTCGCGCTCGATTTCGCGCGTGTCGGCCGCAAGCTTCACCCGCAGGACTTTCATCCAGCCGTGGTAAAGGATTGAACTGCCGAGGATACGAATCGCCATGGCTGCGGTTGGCCACACACCCGCCGAGCTAATCGGAGCGGCTTACTCTGCCCAATAATCCTGGAAGGAAAATGGAAGCAGCGACGTATCCGGCAAGGTCATCGACGGCAACGGCACGCCATTACGGCAAATACCAATAGCGTGCTGCGCTGCGCCGCGCGCAGCGGTAGCCGCCGACCGTCCAGCCGCAGCGCGGCTCGGCATGTCGCCACTTGGCGAGCATGCGCTCGTGCGCGACCTGCCACACGAAATAATTGGGTTCAGCCGCCGCCGGAGCAACCGAGGCCACCGTCAATACGCCCGCGAGGGCACAGGCAAATTTGATCATGACGTCACCTTCAGAAAAACGCCAGGGTACGGATTTCGATGCTCTCGCGCGGGCGGGCGTTCCTGGGTGAGGTTGGATCTTCGAATGCGGTGTGCGCGGTCCAACGCGCGCGCCCATCCTTGAGCGAGTCGTAGACCTTGAACACCAAAGCTTCCTCGCGCCGCATGCGGGGAAACCAATACCAGCGATGCTGTGGATTGTATTTGATGGCATAAGTCTGGCCTACGCGGTTTGGATAGCGCCGCTCCGATATCACCAGGTCGTTGGGCGAGAGGCTCTTCGCATCGCAGATGGCAAGCGGAAAGCTCTCGACCGGGTGCCTGATCGGACGCCACACCTGCACGATAGCGAAGCGCCGCGACAGCAGCTGCTCCGCCTCTTGCGGCAGCAGATCGCGCACGCGTTGCGGTCCCGACCATTCGGTGTAGTCGTTATGTACCCGGCGCACGACTTCGCGGATCTTGCGGTTCTCGCGCAGCTCATCGTCGGCGGTGCGCAGCGTGTGGTCGAACACGAAGACCCGCGCAGCCCCGCTTTCCGCTTTTACCAGCGCCTCCATTTCCGGGTAGTACACGCGCCGGATTTCATCCTCGTTGTAGAAGTCGCTCACCTTGGTGTCGTGGTTCACAAAGCGGAAGCCGTCTCGCTCCAGCACGAAGCGCTCGGCGAAGTTGCGGCCATTCTCGATGGTGATCCGCCGCGGATCCTGCTTGCCGCCGGCGCGAGCATCGAGCGAGCCGGGAGCTGCGGTTTGCGTGAAAATCTCCTCGCCGGTTTCGACGATGTAGTTGAGCGTGGCCTCGACGCTGGCCGGCATCGTTTCCTGATCGATGACTGTCATGGGAATACTCCTGCCTTCGCCTCTGCAGAGGCGAGCTTGCAAGTTTGCTTTAGCTAGCCATAGCGCAAAGCCGCGGCCCCGGCTACAGCGGCAGTCCGGACTACATGCTGAGATGAAAAATTGCTGGCTCCGATCAGATGCCGCCGCCGAGGGCAAAGCAGAACACCGTATTGGCAGAATTATAGGTGGAAGGTGGCGGCGCGCATAAATGATTGCGGCCGTCCGGATTATTGCGATTGAGTTCCACCTTCCTCCATGGGACCGGAATGTATTTCTGGTCTTCTCTGCGCAATGCCCACCACTGGCCGTTCTCAAATTTGACCTGGGTCGGATAGCAGTCGGCCTTGTTGCAGCACGACTTGTTGGGGTCGTCCGGCATATACCAGTTCGAGTAAAACCTCTCGTGCAGGGCCATGTCGTGGGTGGGATGGTGGCGCGGCGGGTTGTCCTGCGCGCCGGTCGTGTTCCAGGTCAACAAACCAAAGGCAATGGCCGTTAAGACCGGGGCACCGGATCCCTCCGTTCGCGGGCGCATGCGCTTCCACATGTGCGAGTCTCCATGCTGGGGTCAGGATCTCGACCTCACAACACGCAGCAATGAACGAACCTGGCTGGAAACAGACTGTCTGGTACTGTGCTACTCTTGAGCCGCACCGCCAGTCGGGCCCCGACCTGCGCAAAGGCACGTCTAAACTTCGTGGACCCAGCGGCTGTTCCCATGCAGGCAGCCAGAATTAGATTTTACATGATTCGCGGCGTTTGAAAGGCGATAAAGAGTGCAAACACCTGCACAATGGCGCGGCAGCAGGATGGGGAGTGGTTCGCGGCTAAGCCGCGCGCACTGCTACTCGGGGCTTCGATCCGAATAACGGCAATGTTGCCGCGAGCGGTTGCGGCGCGCCGAAGAGATGGCCTTGCACTTCCGTGCAGCCTAGCGCGCGCAGCAATTCGAGCTGCTGCTCGGTCTCCACTCCTTCTGCCGTAGTTGTGATCTTGCGCGAGCCGGCAATGTTGACGACCGCCTCGACAATGGCGAGCGAGCCATCCGCTTCGGCGATGGTCTTGATGAAGGAGCCGTCGATCTTGATCTTGTTGAAGGGAAAGCGTTGCAAATAGCTCAGCGACGAGTAACCGGTGCCGAAATCATCCATCGCAATGCGCACGCCAAGCTGGCGCAATTGTTTCAATGCGGCGAGCGTCTTCTCGTCATCGTGGATGAGAACGGTCTCGGTAATCTCCAACTCGAGCCGATCGGCCGACAAGCCCGAGGCTGCAAGCGCGTTGACGACCGTTTGAACGAGATTCCCGGTCTTGAATTGAACCGGAGAGACATTGACGGCCAGATAGATGTCATCAGGCCAATGCCTGGCATCGCTGCAAGCCGTCCTGAGCACCCATTCGCCGAGCGGCGTTATCAGGCCGGTCTCTTCGGCGATGGGAATGAATTCGGTCGGCGAAATCATTCCGCGTTTCGCATGCTGCCAACGCAGCAGGCACTCGCACCCAGCGACCGTGTTTTTTCTAAGATCGATAACGGGCTGGTAATAAAGCTCGAAGGCGCCTGTCATCAGAGCTTCGCGCAAATCGAACTCTAGCGCCCGTCGTGCCTTTACCCGCGCGTCCATCTCCGGCTCGAAGAAACGATAGGTGCCGCGGCCCTCGCTCTTGGCGCCATACATGGCAAGGTCGGCGTTCTTCAACAGCTGGTCCGGATCGATTCCATCATCCGGAGCCATGGCGATGCCGATGCTCAGATCGGCTACTAGCTGGTGCCCGCCAACGTCGTAGCTTGCCCGGATTGCCTCCTGCAGGCGGTTGACGAGATCAATGACATCTTTGGGATCGGTCACCGCCGGCCGTACGATGGCGAACTCATCGCCGCCGAGTCGGCCGGCAATATCGGTCTCGCGCAAACAACCGCGCAGACGCACAGCGACCGCCTTCAGCAGATCGTCTCCTACCGGGTGGCCGAGCGTATCGTTTACACCCTTGAAATGATCGATATCGAGATAGAGTACGGCCAGGTGCTCGCCTTGGCGTATCCAGTGGATCGACTGTTCGAGCTGTTCGCGAAAGAACGCCCGGTTCGGCAGATCGGTGAGCGCGTCATAATGCGCCAAGTGCGCAATCCGATCGGCCAGGCGCTTGCGCTCGGTCACATCCTCGACCACACTGACCAGAAATTGCGGATTTCCCTCACTGTCGCGGATTGCCAGCCGCTTTGATACCACCGTGCGCATGCTGCCGGAACGCACGACGTTCGGATGCGCATCGAGAATGAGCGGTGTATCGGACTGCAGCGCCGCATCATCGTAATGGTCGATCAGGTCGGCCTGGGATTCCGGAAACAGGTCGCGCGCGGTCTTGCCAAGGGCATGCGCGCGGGAAATTCCCCACAATGCTTCGGCGGCGCGGTTAGCGAGCACGAATTTCCGCTCGGCCACGTCCTTCACCGCGATCATGATCGGGATGTTGTCGATGATCTGGTTCAAGAACTCCCGGTCGCGATCGCGTTCGCGCAGTAATTGCTGGCGCTCGCCGATGTTTTCGTGGGTGGAGACCCATCCGCCGTCGGCAAGCGGCTGGTTCACGATGCGAATCGAACGTCCGTCGGGAAATTCGCTGATCGTTTCGCCGGTGCGGCCTTCGGCGAGAGTGCGCGAGAGCGCGGAACGATATTCCTCCGGGTCGCCTGAGAAGCTTCCAGCCTCCTGGCGGTGACGGAGGAGATCGCGCAGCGCGCAGCCCGGCTTCACCACATCCGCGGAGAGACCATACATTTCAAGGTAACGGCGGTTGCAGATGATCATTCGCTCCGACGAATCGAACAGCAACAGCCCCTGGGTCATGTTGTTAATGGCGGTATCGAGCCGCTGCTTCTCGAGCGCGAGCGTTCGCTGGAGCAGTTTGTCGCGCAGCGCAAGCTGGCGCGAGATCAGGAAAATCATCAGCGCGATGCTTGCAGCCGCAAGCCCGCCGGCACTGAGAAGAACGCGCGTCTCTTTTTGCCAGCCGGCGAGGGCGGCCTCGACATCCAGGTTGACTGCGACATGCAGCGGGTAATGCGCCAGCCGGTGCGCCGCAAGAATGCGTTCCTTGCTTTCCATTGTGCTGAAATAGCGAATGGTCCCGCTATTGCGATCTCCGAGTGCTTCCTTACTGGCCTTGAATGTTCGGCCGATAGCAGCCTCGACGGAGGGAAAACGCGTCAGCAGGATGCCGTCATTGCGATTAAGCGAAATGGAGCTGTGATTGTGCAGCACAATGGAGCCAAAGAGTTTCTCGAAATAGGACAATTCGACTGCGCCGAGAATCAGGCCGAGGAATGCCGCATCGGGCGCGGCGATCTTGCGCGCGAGATATATGGTCCAGGTGCCGGTGCCGCGATTGCGTACCGGAGCGCTCACGTACGAGTTCAAAGCGGTGTCAGATTTGAGCGCGACGAAGTAGTCCCGGTCCGAAACGTCGATCTGCGGGATCGGCCAATATCGGGAAAAGTTCAGGAGCGTTCCCTTCGCGTCTATCAGCGTAATGGCATGGACGTGAACAAGACCCTTGATGCTGTCCACCAGCATCCGGTGCACGTCCTCACCGGTCGTCCGTCGCTGGTATTCCTCGGCGGAGAAAATCTCCCGCGTCTCCAGCTTCTCCAGCACGCTTCTTTGCACCAGTTCGAGCGCCTGCAACGAGCGGTCGATCTGCTCGGCAAGGATCAATGCGGTATTCTTGAGTTCGCGTTCGCTGTCGGCAAGCGCGCGATCGCGGAAACTGCCCACCAGTATGGTGGTGCCGACCGCTATCACTGCAATCAGCAGTGCGCCGCCAAGAAAGAGCCAGCGGACAGGATGCATGCGCTGCATGGTGATCGCCGGATACCGGCTCTGTTCAATCAGGTTTTCGTCCGCCGTCGCCCCGGCGAATGCTGAAAAGGTCCCCTCAACCGGTGTGGCGCAGCTTCATCCGGTTCACGAAAAGGATAGGCGCGACAGATGGAAACGCCGTTAGCAATTTTAGTTATCGGAGGGTTAACCCCGCGGCGCGTCCTCTCTAGAGAGAGGCTTTCGTTTGGCCTCACGCTACCAGCGGCTGGTGACCGGCATTGTCGCCAAAGGCCTCTTCGCGATAAAGGCCAAGTGACTCGATCACCGGCAGATCATTGAACGCGAACAAGCATGCATCCTCGCTGGCTGACCCGTTGGCATGCTCGTGCCAAAGCCAAGAGGGAACGCAGAAGATGTCCCTTTCCTGCCAATCGAAACGCTTGCCGGCGATTATCGAGGAGCCGTGGCCCTTGGCGACCTGATAAATGAAGCTGCCGGTATGCCGATGCGCCTGGGTCTTCTCGCCGGGACGCAACAGCTGCATGCTGGCGCCGATCGTCTGCATCACATGGCCGCCGGTGACCGGGTTGACGTATTTCATGATCACCCCGTCATAGGGTGAACCGTCGCTGGCGCTGCCATACTGTTGCAACGCCTCGTATGTCGCCTGCCACTCGTATTTGAGCAGCGGAGAATATCCCTTGCTCCAGCCGCCGTTGGCCGGGCGCAGTCCCGGATTCCCCCAGGTCTTGCTGGTATCATCGACGGGAAATCCCACCGCCTGATTGAGCTTGGGATGCACGGCAAAGAAATTTGCTTCGAGCGCGTTCACCAGCGGGATATCGAGTCCGTCCTGCCAGATGCACGCGGTGCCGCTCTTCTCGACGCCGTGCTCGTGCCAGCAACCGTTGGGAGTGAGCACGAAATCGTTGGCGGCGAGCGTCATCTTATGGCCGTCGACTATGGTGTAGGCGCCCTCGCCCTCCATGATGAAGCGCAACGCAGACGCCGAATGCAGGTGCGCGGAGGCAACCTCGCCGGGGTGCATGACCTGCAAACCCGAGTAGAGCCAGCCAACCGCGGCCGCTACCTGCCGTCGCCCGGGGTTGTTGAGATAGATCACGCGGCGTCCCGCCTGCTCCGGGCTGACAAGTTCAACCGAGCGCAACACGTGATCTCGCAGGTCCCGGTAGCGCCACAACACCGGGATCGATTCGGACTGCGGCTCCCAAGGCTCGATCTTGTTGGCAACCGTCCACAACGCCGCCGTGTCGAAGCGTTCGAGATCCTGATAATAAGACTTAAGCTCCTGGGTATCCTCGACATTCGCCCGCCCCGCGATGCCTTCACGCATGGGTTACTCCTGAAATGGGTCTGTAGCCCGGATGAACCACTGGGGCGCGCTTGCGTGCACCAGATTCATCCGGGGGGCCAGAGGTAACATTGCGTCCAAATCTCTTCTGAATCCCCGATGATGTCACTCGGCGATGCGACGCATCGCCGGACGACTTCATCCGGCCTACCTGAGATTCAACGTACAGCGCCCCAAAGGTTGCCGCCGACAAGGGCTGCTGCGCTCGCAGGGATGTCAGGCAGGCTGAAATAAGGACAGCCGAGGCCTGCATCCAGCAACCGCCTGCCGCGGCGCAACGCGGCGACCGCGACGCGGGCATCGAGCGCCGTGCGCGCAAGCGCCGGCAACTGGCGCGGCTCGCGTACAACCGAGCGCGCAATGGCGCGCAAATCGGGCGTACCGTCCGGATGCAAATCAATGACGGCGGCAGGTGGAAGATCGCGTTCTGCCGCATCGATCACCACGCGACAGACAGCGAATGGGATCCGATGCGAAGCCGCGATCGAGCCGGCGATGTGCGATTCCATGTCTACGAGTGCCGCGCCTGTTCGCGCATGGAGCCGGCGCTTGTCGCGCGAACTGGCGGCCGGCGCATCGGTGCCGGCGATCTCCGCGTGCAGGGCGCCCGGCAATGCATTGAGCAGCCGGCCCGCCCAGCGCCGGTCGGTTGGGAAGTAACCGTCATCGGTCCGCACGGCTGACCCGACGACCCAGTCCCCGGCCGCCAGATGCGGCGCCAATCCGCCGGCGATCCCAAAGCTGATGATGCCCACTGCACCGCGCTTGACGGCCGTATCGAGTGTTCCGGCAAGGTGGGATGCCTGTTTGCAGATGACAACAACGCCCGGCCCGAGCGCCACGCGCGCCTCAAGTGCCAGCGAGGTTACCGCAATTACCGCCCCCCTGCCCGACATGCTCCTCACCCCTGCCGATAGCATTGCGCTATCCTGCTCGGCTCATGCTCCTTCAAGTATAATCGGCGTAAAGTCGATGCACCGGCACTTTCCACCAAAACGCACCAATAATCAACGGCCGCAATTCCACAAAAGCAATGCGCTCCGAGCCAAAAAAACAGCCTCGGACAATGCCTTGCGGGCGTGCGCCGCCAGTTGACAAGACGCGATCAAGCAAGAGGATATGGGTGCAATCATGAAATGACACTAACCGGGAGGACGCCGTGCATCCGAGCAAGATCGGCTTGACTGCCGCACTGATCCATCTGGGCGCCATTGCAAGCGCGCTTGCCGCCGACCCGATCAAGATCGGCGTGGTAACCCCGCTCACCGGCACGTATGCCGGAATTGGCCAGCAAGTGCGTTGGGGGCTCGATCTCGCCGCGAAAGAAGTCAATGCGTCCGGCGGCGCAATGGGACGCATGCTCGAGCTCACCTACGAAGACGAGGAGGCAAACCCCTCGGTCGCGGTGCAGAAGGCGGAGAAGCTCTTCGAGATCGGCAAAGTCGACTTTCTCACCGGCACCGTGAACTCGGGCTCAACCCTGGCGGTCGGCCAGCTTGCCGAGCGCTCCGGCAAGCTAATCGCCACCACAGTGTCGTTTGCCGATTCCATCACCGGGGACCGCTGCTCGCCGAATGTATTTCGCGTCAATGCTCGGGCGGGTCAGCAATCTGCCGCATTGGCGAGCTGGCTTGCCAAGGAAATGCCGCATGCCAAGGTGTTCTTTCTCGGCCCCGATTACGAGATGGGCCGCTCGACGGTCGCGGCCTTCAAGGCAAACGTCGAGCGCGTCGGCGGCACCAGCGTCGGCGAGGTCTTCGCGCCGCTCGACAGCAAGGACTACACGCAATTCTTCGGCCAGTTGCGGGCCGCGCGTCCGCAGGTGCTCTACACGTCGGTCGCCGGCAACGATACGGTACGGCTGTTCACCCAGCTCGAGGAATTCGGATTGCGCGGCGGGCTTACTATTCTCGGCGCGTCCGGAACGGTCACTTCGCAGAATATCGGCGCCATCGGCAAGACGGCGGAAGGATTCGTGACCGGTGTCGGCTACTCTACCGAGATCGACAAACCGGAAAACAAAAAATTCGTCGATGCATTTCGTTCAGCCTACAAGACGGATCCCGATCTCTACGGCGCCGACTCCTACGGTTTGATCTACGCCTACAAGGCCGCCGTCGAGAAGGCGAAATCGACCGAGACCGACAAGGTGCGCGAAGCGCTGCGCGGACTGACCTGGCAGACGCCGCAAGGCGCGAAGACGCTGCGCGCGGGGGATCATCAGGCGGTGCAGACCATGTACGTGGTGAAGGTCACCGGCGGCAAATTCACCATTGTCGGGCAGGTTGCCGGCGAGGACGCCATCGGCAAGGACGAGTGCACGCGGTTCTAAATCCCTCGCACGAAGGGGGAGGGTGACCGCCGAAGGCGGTCGGGTGGGGGACCTTATGCTCGACTACCTGCAATTCGTGCTTGCACCGCAAGTGGTCACCGGGCTGGTGCTGGGTATCGCCGTCATCCTGGTCGCGCTCGGCCTCACTATCATTTTCGGGCTCCTTGACGTCATCAACATGTCGCAGGGTGAGTTCTACGCGCTTGGCGCCTTCATAGGCGTGAGCCTGGGTTCGTTCGGCGTACCGTTCTGGGTTCTGCTTGTGCTGGTTCCAATGCTGATGCTGCCCATCGGTTACGTGACCGAGCGCCTGCTTATTCAACGGGTGTTTCACAGCCGCGATCGCCACGTAACTACCCTGCTCCTGACCTTCGGCCTGGGGCTCGTGCTCGAAGACGCGTTGCGCCTCATTTTCGGGCCAAACCCGGTAAAACCGGAAACGCCCATTCGCGGCGCGCTCGACATTGCCGGCATTGTGATGCCGAGCTATCGGCTTTTTCTGCTCCTCTTCGGCGCATTGATTATCGCCGCAGTCGCGGTCGTGATCTATCGCACCCGGCTCGGCGCCATGGTGCGCGCCGCCGCCTTCGACTGCGACATGGCGGCCTCACTCGGTGTGCCGGTCAAGTGGGTTTATGCTGGGGCATTCGCCTTCGGCGTGGCGCTCGCCGGCCTCGCGGGCGTCCTGCTTGCCCCCATTTACTCGGTATTTCCCACCATGGGTCGCGACTTTATTCTTATTGCCTTCACGGTCGTGATTGTCGGCGGGATGGGTTCGATTGCCGGCACCGTGGTCGCCGGGCTGCTGCTCACCCAGGTGCAGGCAATCGCCTCGCTCTATATTTCGCCGGTATGGACCGACCCGATTGTGTTCGCGATCATGGTCGTGATGCTGATGCTGCGCCCGCAAGGCCTGTTCGGGCGGCTCGGGCATGCCTGATGCACTCACGGCGGCAATGCGGGCGAGCCACGCGCTTATGGCGCTCCTGGTTGTCGTGGCCGTTGCTTTCGCCGTCATCGCCAGCGCGCTGGGGGACACCTTTTATCTGCGGCTTGCGACCGAGGCCTTGATCTTTGCGGGGCTTGCGCTCTCGGTCGATATTCTGCTCGGCTATAACGGCCTCCTTTCGCTCGGCCAGGCGCTCTATTTCGGGCTGGGTGCCTACCTTTCCGCCCTGATCCTGATTGAGATTCCGTCGTTCTGGGTGGCTCTTGCCGCGGCCTTGCTGGCGGGCGTGGCCGCAGGTTTGCTCGGCGGCATCATCGCACTGCGCGTGCGCGGGGTCTATTTCGCGCTCATTACCTTTGGCATGGCGCAAGTGCTTGCCAAGGTCGTCTACAACACGCGCGCGCTCGGCGCCTCCGACGGACTTCTCGGGGTACCGGTGATCGACATCAACCTCCTGCTCACCTCGATCTCAAGCGGTTCCGCCGCCGGGTTCTTTGTGGTGGTACTCTGCGTCCTCAGCGGGCTCTACGCTCTCTGCGCCTATATCCTCGATACCCCGTTCGGCCGTCTGCTGATCGCGCTACGCGCAAACGATGCCCGGGTGCCGTTTCTCGGCTATCGCAGCACGCCGCTGCGGCTTTCGGCCTTCGTTCTTGCCGCCGTTGTCGCAACTTTGTCGGGGGCGCTCTATCCCATGCTGCGCGGCTTTGTCTCGCCGGAACTCCTCTTCTTCTCGACTTCCGGCACTGCCGTCATCACCGTGGTGCTTGGCGGCGTCGGTACGCTGGCCGGGGCGCTCTATGGGAGCGTGCTGCTCACGCTGCTTAAGTCAGTGATCGGAAGCTTCACCGAGCATCATCTCATCGTCATTGGCCTCCTGTTCATGGGCGCAGTGATTTTTCTTCCCCGCGGCTTGATTGGAATGGTGCGCCCGCCTCTGGCATCCCGGCTCATTGCGAAGCGCGTCCGATGACGACGCCGGTGTTGGAGACCCGCGCGCTCTGCATGCGCTTCGGCGGCCTGCGTGCCGTGGACAATGTAAGCCTCAGGGTCGAGCCTCACTCGATCACGACCATCATCGGTCCGAACGGTGCCGGAAAATCGACACTGTTCAACTTGATTTCCGGTGGCTTGCGTCCGTTGTCCGGCAAAGTGTTCATTGACGGTATCGATCGCACCGGCGCGCCGCCCTATCGCATCCAACAAGCTGGCGTCGGCCGCTCGTTTCAGATCACCAATCTGTTTTTCGAGCTGCCGGTTGCGGAAAACTTGCGGCTCGCGGCGCAGGTGATCGAGCCGCGATCCAGGCTATGGCAGCCAACCGCGGCAGGCGCAGAGGTGCGCGCGCGGGTAAGCGAACTGCTCGAACGCTTCGGTTTTGGCGGCAAGGCGCACCTTTCAGTCGCCCAACTCTCGCACGGCGAACAACGGCGTCTGGAGGTTGCGGTCGCGCTTGCGGGCAGGCCGCGGCTCCTCATGCTTGACGAGCCCACCCAAGGTATGAGCCACGGCGAGACCGAGGATACTGCCATGCTGATCCGCTTGCTCGCCCGGGAAGCTACCGTTCTCCTCATCGAGCATGACATCGGCCTCGTAATGAGCCTCTCCGACCGGGTCGTGGTGATGCATCAGGGCCAGAAGATCGCCGACGGCACCCCGCAGGAAGTGCGCGACAATCCGGCGGTGCAGGAAGCCTATTTTGGACGCGCATAACCATAGCATGCTTGCACTGCGTGACGTGCATTCGCATTACGGCCCGAGCCATATCGTGCAAGGCATCGATCTCGCGGCGCAGGCGGGTGAGGTGATCGGCGTTTTCGGACGCAACGGGGTCGGTAAGACGACGCTCCTTAAGACCATAGCCGGCTGGATCAAACCGACGCGCGGCGAAATTTGCCTCGACGGCAAGCGCATCGACGGCGTCACCCCCGATCGCATTGCGCGCATGGGCGTGAGCTTCGTGCCGGAAGACCGCCGCATTTTTCCTGGTCTCACCGTTGCGGAGAATCTCGAACTCGGTCTCCTCCAGGTCCCCAGGCGCAGTGCCGCCGCAAGCCGCGCCGCGCTTACGCGAACCTTCACCCGCCTGCCGCGCCTGCTGGAGCGTCGTTCTCAGCTTGGCACCACATTGTCGGGCGGCGAGCAGCAGATGCTGGCAATGGCGCGCGCCTTGGTCGGCGAGCCGAAGCTGCTGCTGATCGATGAGCCAAGCGAGGGCCTCGCGCCGCGCATCGTCGACGAGATCTACGCGGTCCTTGCAGAGATGAAGCGCGCCGGCTGCGCGATGGTGCTGGTTGAGCAGAACGTCTCCCGCGCGCTTGCGCTGTGTGACCGCTTTGTCGCCATCGAGCGCGGCAAGATTGTTTTCACCGGCTTACCAGGCTGCCGATCCGATTGCGACACCCTCATGTCCATCATTTCGATTTGAGTCCATCGAGGACGGCGTCAACATCGCCGCGGCGAAAGGCTGCGCCGCTCGCAGCGGCGACGCTGTCGATCGCGGCGACGATTTCTTCGCGCGGCCGGCAGCTCGCCCAGAACAACGGGCCGCCGCGCTGGGAAGGGAAACCGTAGCCGTTCACCATGACGAGATCGATATCGGATGCGCGTTGCGCAATGTTCTCGCTCAGCAGAAGCGCGGCCTCGTTGACCATGGCTGCAAGCGCGCGCTGCTGGATCTCTTCCGGCGTGAAGGCGCGCCGGATAATGCCCTTGGCAGCCGACAGCCGCATCGATGATGGCGCGCACGTCGGGATCGACCGCGCCGCGTCGAGCGCCCTGCGCATAACGATACCATCCGGCGCCGGTTTTCTGTCCGAAGCGCCCCTTTTCGCACAGGCGGTTGAGAACTTCCGGAAAGCGGGTCGCGGAATCGGAGGCGGCGGCAAGCCGCTTGCGCGTCGCCCAGGCGATGTCGAGGCCGGACATGTCGCTTACCGCGAACGGCCCCATGGCAAAGCCGAAGGACACGAGCGCCGCATCCACCTCCTCGGGATACGCGCCTTCTTCCAGCATGAATTCGCACGCAAACCGGTAGGCGGAATAGATGCGGTTGCCGATAAAGCCCTCGCCCACCCGCGCGACGACGCTCACCTTGCCGATCTGTTTGCCAATGGCGAGCGCGGTGGCGAGTACGTCTGGCGCCGTCAATTCTCCGCGCACGATTTCGAGAAGGCGCATGACCTGCGCCGGACTGAAGAAATGCAGGCCCACCACATCGGCCGGCCGTTCGGTAAATGCGGCCATGCGGTCGAGGTCGAGATAAGAAGTGTTCGAGGCCAGCACCGCGCCTTGCTTGAGCAGCGGGTCAAGCTCGCGGAACAGAGCCTGCTTCACGGCCATGTCCTCGAACACGGCCTCGATCACCAGATCGGCGGAGGCAAGCGCGGCAAGGCTGAGCGAAGGCGTGATGCGCGCCATGCGCTTCGCCATTTCGTCTTCGCTGACGCGTCCGCTTGCGACCGCGCGGCGATAGATGGTGCGAATGCGCTCGACGCCGGCATCGAGCGCGCCCTGGTCTCGTTCCACCAACGTCACGGGAAATCCCGCGTCGAGGAAGCACACCGCGATGCCTGAGCCCATCAGCCCGCCGCCGACCAGGCCTACCTCGTGCACGGGGCGCGGCTTCGCAGCCTCCAGACCGCTGACGCGCACCGCCTCGCGTTGCGCAAAGAACAAATAGCGCAGAGCGGCCGCTTCCTCGCTCTCGCGCAAGCGCTGGAAAGCAGCGCGCTCTTTCGCCAGCGCTTGCGCAAACGGCAGGAGCGCGCAATCGCGCACGGCGCCAATCGCTTCGGCAATGGCGGTGCGGCCTTTGCCGCGAGCCAATGCGCTCGCGGCAGCTGTCTCCACGACATCTGCATTTTCCAACGGGAGCGGAAGATCGCGCACGCGCCGCTTGCGTGGCGCAAACTCCTGGGCATTGCGCACCGCTGCGGCGCGCAAATCGCTTTTCACCACCGCGTCGAGCAAACCCAACCGCAGCGCTTCGGCCGCATCCACCCGGCGAGCCGAGGTGATGATCTCAATCGCCGCCGCAAGCCCGACCAGTCGCGGCAGCCGCATGCGTGCCGCCGGCGCCGGGAATGATGCCGAGCGTCACTTCCGGCAGGCCGACGACCGCATCTGCCATTGCGATGCGGGCATCGCAGCCGAGCGCAAGCTCGAAGCCGCCGCCGAGCGCGGCGCCATGGATCGCGGCGACCACCGGCTTCTCGCAGGACTCAATCGCTGCAATCACGGCCGGCATCTGCGGGTCGCGCAGCGGCATGTCGAATTCGCGAATATCGGCGCCGGCAATGAAGCTCCTGCCGGCACCGATCAAGACCAGCGCACGCAACGCAGGGTCGGCGCAGGCCGTCCGCACCGCTTCGAGCAATCCGTTGCGCACCTCCCAGGAGGCGGCATTGACCGGCGGATTGTCGATGACGAGGACAGCAACGCCGGCCTCGCGTTCGAGGCGCACCGCGCCACTCTTTGCGGGCTTCGTGTCGACTTGTCTCACGTTCGATCTGTTAGTTCAGCGCGCGCAAAGTGGCGGCGAGCTTATCGAAGATCAAACCGATGTCGCGCTCGCTGACAATGAGCGGCGGCGACAGCGCAATGCTCTCGCCATTGGTGCGAATGACGAGGCCCTCCTGCGCAAAGGCGTGCTCCATGGCAGCATAGGCGCGTGCTCCGAACGCATCGGGACGCGAGGCAAGGTCGATGCCGCAGGTCAGGCCGACGCAGCGGATGTCGAGCACATGGGGGAGACCCTTCAGTTCCATGGCAGCGGCATACCAGAGCGGCTCGAGTGACTTCGCGCGCTCGAACAATCGCTCGTCCCGATAAAGATCGAGGGTAGCGAGCCCTGCCGCGCAGGCGAGGGGATGCGCTGAATAAGTATACCCGTGGAACAGCTCGATGCCGTGCGCCGGGCCGCGCATGAACGCGTCGTAGATCGGCTTGCGCACAATCACCCCACCCATGGGCACGCTGCCGGAAGTAATTCCTTTGGCGAATGTAATCAGGTCGGGAACGACGCCGTAACGCTCGGCAGCAAAGGCATAACCCAGGCGACCGAAGCCGGTGATGACTTCGTCGAAGATGAGCAGGATGCCGTATTTGTCGCAGATCGCGCGCAGGCGCTGCAGGTAGCCTTTCGGGGCCGGCAGCACGCCGGCCGAGCCCGACATTGGTTCGACAATCACCGCGGCAACGGTCGAGGCGTCGTGCAGGGCGACGATTCTTTCGAGCGCATCGGCAAGGTGGGCGCCCCATTCCGGTTCGCCGGGGGAGAATGCCTGCTGCGCGCGATCGTAGGTTGCCGGCAGGTGGTCGACGCCGGCAAGCAGCGCGCCGAAGAATTTGCGGTTGTTGACTATTCCGCCGACCGAGATGCCGCCGAAGCCGACGCCATGATAGGCGCGCTCACGCCCGATCAACCGCGTGCGCGCGCCTTCGCCGCGCACATGGTGGAAGGCGAGGGCGATTTTCAGCGCGGTGTCGACCGCTTCCGAGCCGGAATTGCAGAAGAAGACGTGGTCGAGATCGCCGGGAGCGAGTGCCGCTATGCGACTTGCCAATTCGAATGCCTTGCCGTGCGAGAACTGGAACGCCGGAGCGTAGTCGAGTTCTGCCGCCTGTGCCTTGATGGCGGCAACGATAGGGTCGCGGTTATGGCCGGCATTGCAGCACCACAGCCCGGCGGTGCCGTCGAGCACGGCGCGGCCTTCCGGCGTGTAGTAGTGCATGTCCTTGGCACGCGCGATCAGACGCGGCGAGGCCTTGAATGCGCGGTTCGCGGTGAACGGGAGCCAATAGGGCGCGAGATCATTGGGAACGGCCGCGGCCTTCCCTGCGGTTGCTGTGGCCATGGACGCCGTTTCCCTTGTCGCTGTGCGATGCGGCTGCTACCACGCCGCCGGCCGACAACCTACGACAAAAGTGCGATGCAAGACAAAGCCAACCGGCTCAAGGCGCGGCTGCCGCGCGGCTTTGCCGATCGCACCGCCGGCGAGATCGCCGCCACCCGCCGCATGCTCGACGTGATCCGCGCGGTCTATGAGCGCTACGGCTTCGAGCCGGTGGAGACGCCGGCCATTGAATATACCGACGCGCTTGGCAAATTCCTGCCCGATCAGGATCGTCCGAACGAAGGCGTGTTCTCCTTTCAGGACGACGATGAGCAGTGGCTCTCGCTGCGCTACGATCTCACCGCTCCGCTCGCGCGCTATGTAGCGGAAAATTTCGACCGAGTTACCCAAGCCCTATCGCAGCTATCGCGAGGGCTACGTTTTTCGCAACGAGAAGCCCGGGCCGGGGCGTTTCCGCCAGTTCATGCAGTTCGACGCCGACACCGTGGGGTCGGCCTCGCCGGCGGCGGATGCCGAAATCTGCATGATGGCGGCCGACACCATGGAGGCGCTCGGCATTGCGCGCGGCAGCTACGTGGTGAAGGTCAACAGCCGCAAAGTGCTCGATGGGGTCTTGGAAACGATCGGGATTGCGGGCCCCGAGCATCAGCAAAGAAAGCTGACGGTGCTGCGCGCCATGGACAAGCTCGACCAACTCGGTCTCGCCGGCGTCATCGAGTTGCTCGGCGAAGGGCGCAAGGATGAATCTGGCGACTTCACCAGAGGTGCCGGTTTGAATGAACGCCAGATCGAGACCGTGGCGAGGGTCTTCGATCCAATGACAGAGAGCGCAGAAAAACTTGCGCAGCTCGAAATACGGTTGCGCGACAGCGCGATCGGGACGGAGGGCCGTGCCGAGTTGGCCGCAATCAATTCACTCGTGAAGGCCGCCGGTTACGGTGATGATCGCATCGTTATCGAGCCCTCGATAGTGCGCGGGCTCGAATATTACACGGGCGCGGTCTACGAGCTTGAACTGACATTCCCAGCACCCACCGATGCGGCACAAGAAGGCGGCCTGGTTCGCTTCGGCTCGGTGGGCGGCGGCGGCCGCTATGACGGGCTCATTGCCCGCTTCCGCGGCGAGGCCGTGCCGGCGACCGGCTTCTCCGTCGGCGTGTCGCGGCTCATGGCGGCGCTCCAGCACCTTGGCAAGCTCACTGCCCAACGCACCGCGGGGCCGGTGGTGGTGACGGTGTTCGATGCTTCGCGCATCGCTGACTACCAGAACATGGTGGCGCGGCTGCGCGTAGCGGGCATTCGCGCCGAGCTTTATCTTGGATCCGGCAAGATGGGCCCGCAGCTCAAATATGCCGATCGCCGCGGCGCGCCCTGCGTAGTGATCCAGGGCGGCGACGAGAAGGCGCGTGGCGAAGTGCAGATCAAGGATCTCATCGAGGGCGCGAAGGCTGCCGCGGCCATTGCCTCGCATGAGGAGTGGCGCGAGAGCCGGCCGGCACAATTCGCCGTGGTGGAAGAGAAGCTGGTCGAGGCCGTGCGCGATGTGCTCGCGCGGCACGGGCTAGTTTAGGCCAAAGCGGCGAGGCGTTCGGCGAGCTGGTTGAGCTGCCAGCGCCGCGCGAGTGCTGAGGCCTTGCGCCATGTAGGCCGCTGATCGGCAAGGCGGGGAAGCGGCGCCTTCCGATCCATGGTGGCAATGGCGCGGAAGAGCCGCAGATTTGTCGCCTGCGCGGGAAAGCGGCCGGCGGCAAGCGCATTCTCCAGACTTCCATATTTGCGTATGAGCGCAGCCGCGCCGCTGGCGCCAAGGCCGGGCGCGCCGGGAAGCTTGTCGGAAGGGTCGCCGCGCAGCGCAATGAAATCCGGCACCTGAAGCGGCTCGACCCCATAGCGCGCGCGCACTTCGGCGGGCCCGATGCGCGCAGTTTCCCCCGCCCGCACGGGATAAAGAATGGTGGTGCGTTCGGAAGCGAGCTGAAAGGTGTCGCGATCGCCGCTTGCAACCATCGCCGTGCCGCGGCGGCGCTCTTCCCGCGCGACCGCCGCGGCAAGGAAATCGTCGGCCTCGTAGCCCGCCCCCTTGGCATTGGCGAAGCCGCAGGCCGCCACGAATTTTGGGATTGCCTGAAGCTGTTCGAGCAGAGCCTCATCGAATTGCCGCCCGCTCTGATAGGCGGGGAACGCTTCATGCCGGTAAGTCGGCTTCTCCAGCGTGTCCCAGGCGACCAGCACCGCGCGCGGCGCCTCGGTGCGATAGAAGCGCAACAGCATGTTGGCAAAGCCGAGGATCGCGCCCGCCGGCTTGTCGCCGCGCCGCATGATCGTTTTCGGCAGCGCGTGATAGGCACGGTGTGCAAACAAATCGCCATCGATGACGAGGAGCGGCCGTCGCGGCGATGGTAATTTATCGATAGCTCGGCGCATCTTGCTACTTGTAGCCCGTAGCCCGGATGCCGCGCAGCAAAATCCGGGAAAAGCTCAGCGCAAATCCCTCTTACCTTCGCTCCCCCTCGACCTCTCGCTGCGCCACGCGCAATGCATCCACATCGACAAGCAGCCCCTGGCGCTCATAGCGGCGCCGCGTCTTGCTGAACTATGCTGGGCGGCAAGCGCGCGTTCGGCAGCCTCGCGCACGCGCTCGCTCAGCGAGCGGTGCTTCTTCTCCCGCATGGCGCAGCGACCATCAGTCGAGTGCCTTCACGACCGCACGATGGCGCTCGTAATAGCAGCTCTTGCGGGTGTGCACCGCCGGCAAGGCAAAGCGGTTGACGTGCGGCGACCACAGGCAGTTGAACGCGATGAAGTCGCCGTAGTGGCGATGCACGCTGGTGATGCGGTGATATTTATCCCATTGCGCGCAATAGTCGGCGGCGATGAAATGCGCGTCCGCCTCGTTCTCGCACGACCACGGAATGATGCCGCCGGTGTCGTTGCCATGATAGACCTGCGCCGGCGCAAGCGTGCCGGCGAGCACGAGAGCAAGGAGCGCAATAACGATGCGCATGGCAAAAGCCTCCGGAGGGGCTAAAGGCGTCCCCCCGCTGAGCCTAAACGCGGCGGCGCTCGCTGCAAAGCATTGCCGCCGCCTCCCGGCGCCGAATGCCGGCAAGTGTTGCAGTTCGGCATGCATTTACCCGCGTTCCCGACTCGATGCTGCGGCAAGCGCCCGCGCCGCGCCTGGGACACGCGTCACGGGGTGAGTTACGCGCAGGTCACCATGCATCGCGAGAGAATCCCGCGGCATGTGCAGTGCGGGGGAGCCGTTGCGAATACGCCACAGCGCGCGCTTTCTTGCACTCGGCGCGCGGCGAGACCTTGATTCCGCCGCGACGTAAGACGACGCTCGGGGAGCCACGCGATCCAGGAGATGCGAGATGTCGCGCCCGGGCGCGCTTACATGCGCGCTATTCCTCTTCCTCGTTGGGCTTGCGCCGCGCAACGCGGGCGCTGCCAACTGGCTGGAGCTCAATTTTTATCTCTCCGGCCCGCGCTTCGAGGGCGTGTTGCCGCCGTGCGATTATCCCGATGCCTTGATCAAGATATCCTCGCGCTTCAATGAACGGGAAAACGGCTTCTGGGACACCGATCTGCAGATCGTTCAGTTTGAGAAGATCCGCGAGACCGCATTCCGGCCCTGGGCGGCAAACACAATTCCGCGCCGCTTCTGCAGCGGCATTGTAGAAATCTCGGATGGCAGCAAGCGCGTCATTCATTATTCCATTGCCGAAGATACCGGCATGACCGGGATTGGCTGGGGAGTTGAATGGTGCGTCACCGGGCTCGACCGCAACTGGGCCTACAACCCGCATTGCAAGATGGCGCGCCCGTAGGCCGGTTCAGGTTCTGACCCCTCCGAACATCGCCCTGCCGCCAACGGCGCTTTGCACCGCCGCTAATATCGGAATTTCCCGCATTCCGCTTTCTGTCAATAAAAATGCTAAAAAACACTTCGTATCCATTTTGTTCTTGATACGTTCCTGGATTCATGCTAAGCAATTTCCTATCGTTTGTGCTTAGCGGGGTGCTGCCATGAAAAACCGCCTTCGCCTTTCCGCCACCGTTGCTTTCGCTTCCCTCACCTTCGCAGCGGCGCTCGCCCAGGACAGCCGACAGAATGCGCCGGGCCAGTTCGATTTCTACGTGCTCTCACTCTCCTGGTCGCCATCCTACTGCGATGCCACCGGCGAGCGCGGCACCCCGCCGCAACAGCAATGCGCGTCGCGGCCCTATTCCTTCGTGGTGCATGGGCTATGGCCGCAATACCAGGCAGGCTTCCCGGAATTCTGCCAACAGCCGGCGCCGCGGCTCGACCGCAACATTGTCTCCTCCATGCTTGATCTCATGCCGGCACCGCGCCTGATCTTTCAGCAGTGGGACAAGCACGGCACCTGCTCGGGGCTTTCCGCCAACGCCTATTTCGAATTGGTGCGCAAGGCGCGCGCCGCGGTAAAGATCCCGTCCGAATTCATTGCCCCTAAGGAGACGCTCACGGTGTCGCCGGACGAAGTGGAAGAAGCCTTCGTCAGGGCCAATGCGGGGCTTGCCCGCGACGGCATGGCGGTCACGTGCAACTCCAGGCGGGTGAGTGAAGTGCGCATCTGCCTGGGCAAAGACATGAGTTTCCGCTCCTGCCCGGAGATGCACGCCCGCGCCTGCCGGCGCGAGAAACTGGTGATGCCGCCGGTTCGCGCCTCCAGCGCCGCGCTCGCGCGCTGATACGTAAGCCGCTTCGCCAGCGACAGCCTCGCTAGTCCTCGCACGAGGAGCGGACTACTTAGGCCTGCATCTGCACCGCGGTGCGCTGACCACCTCCCTCGGCCCTCATGGTGAGGAGCGTCGCAGCGCCCGGGCGCTTAAGATAATTTTACAGTGTAGATCGCTGCGGCGCGTCTCGAACATCGCACGTCGGCTTTAGCCGACTTGCGTACTTAAGTGCCGATCTAGGGTTAAACCCGAGATCGGGTGGGGGCCGCCCTCGTTCTTCGAGACGGGCGTACGCGAGGGTCTCGGTTGTGGGCGGCTCAGTGTGCCCGCCCTCCTCAGAACGAGGGCGGAACAGGGGCTGTGCCAATGGCGAACAAGCTATCCTAGCATGAACTACCGCCACGAATTTCACGCCGGCAACTTTGCCGACGTGTTCAAGCACGCAGCGCTCACCCGTATTCTCGTGCATTTGCGGGAAAAGCTGCAGCCCTTCCGCGTGATCGATACCCATGCCGGAGCCGGCCTTTATGATCTTGCCAGTGCCGAAGCAAGCCGCAGCGGCGAGTGGCGTGACGGGATTGCGAGGCTCATGGGCGCGCAATTGCCGGAACGCGCGCGCCCGCTGCTTGCGCCCTACATTGACGCGGTCGCCGCTCTCAACGGCAGCGATCAGCTTGCGTTTTATCCGGGCTCGCCGCTTCTGGTCCGCGCCTGGCTGCGCAACGACGATCGCCTCATCGCCTGCGAGCTGGAGCCCAAAGCAGCCGCGGCGCTCGCGCAAAATTTAGGCCGCGACCGGCGCAGCAAAGCAATCAGCATCGACGGCTATACGGCGCTCAACGCCTTCATCCCGCCAAAAGAGCGGCGCGGGCTTGTCATCATCGACCCGCCATTCGAACAGACGGATGAATTTTCCCGCCTGCCTCCCGCACTCGCAGCGGCGCATCGCAAATGGACGAGCGGAATTTATTTTCTGTGGTACCCGATCAAGGATCGCAGAAGCATCGAGGGAATGACGCGTGCGCTCACGCGCACCGGCATTGCGAAGGTGCTGCGCGCTGAGCTTTTGCTTCCCCCGGCAAGCAACGATCGCCTGCATGCCTGCGGCCTCATCATCGTGAACCCGCCATGGCGCATGGAGGGCGAACTTAACGAGATGCTCCCCGCGCTTGCCGAGGCGCTCGCGCCGCGCGGCGGGGCAAGCCATCGCGTCGAGTGGCTGGTCGGGGAAAAACCATAAGCCCGGACAAGTGTCCGGGTTTGGCCCTTTGCCGGTTTCCCACTTTTCCACAGCCGGGGTTTGGCATATTTTGCGGTATCTCTAGGCGTAGACGTTCCGCCTCCTGTCGGGGCCGGCGGCGTAAGCGGAAACCTTCCCCGCTTGTGGTGAATGTCCGGCCGAGCCGCTGCGCCGTGCGGGCCGGCGACGGAGCAGAAGCGGGGAAAGGAGTTTCCCGATGGCAATGGCAGGCACCGTGAAATTCTACAACGCCGAGCGCGGCTACGGTTTCATCAAGCCGGACGATGGCGGACGCGACGTGTTCGTCCATGTTACCGCGGTCGAGCGCGCCGGCCTCAAATCATTGAGCGAGGGCCAGCGCCTCTCCTTCGAAGTCGAGCCCGACAAGAAAGGCAAAGGCCCAAAGGCCGTCAACCTGGTCATCAGCGCGTAGAGTGGGGGAGGGATTTCCGGATTTCGCCGAGCGAAATCCGGAGCACAGCGATTCGTGGTTCAGAACCGCACGTTCAAGCCGGCGCGGAAGACGTTTTCATAAAACGATACTTGGCCGCTGCCGATGAGCGCGCAGTTGAAACCACAATTGAAATTGCCGAGATCGACAAACAAATACTCGGCCTTGATGCTCACGTTGTTGAGCACGCCGTACTCTATCCCCAGGCCCATCGTCCAGCCCGCATTGGTAATGCTGCCGCCCGGAAAACCGGGAAGCGTGGCGCTGATATCGCCCAGCGCCAATCCCGCGGTGAGGTAGGGCAGGAACCGGTCGAAGGCGTAGCCCAGGCGGCCGCGCGCGGTTGCGAGCCAATGATTGCGGGTGCTGCAGCCGGGAGCGCAGAAGACGTTGGTCGAGCCGCTGACCCCCGACCAGTCGATGTCGCCTTCGAGGCCGGCGACCAGCGCGCCGAACTGCCAGTTGTAGCCGATGGTCCCGCCGATGAGCCCGCCCGAGACATTGAATTTGTCGATGCCGTCCCACTGCGACCGGCCCCACGCGCCGCCTCCGTTGATGCCGAGATAAAATCCGTTCCACCGGTAGATCGGACTGTAGATGGGCGCGGTCGCGATGGGCGCCGCATAGCCCGGGGAAAGATCGGCGGCCTGGACGGATCTCACGGCGAGGGGAACGGTGAGCAGCGATACCAGCGCAACAACAGCACGCTTCATGACACCCTCCGACAAGTAGAAACGTGAGCGCGACAGTATTACAAAACGTCTCGTCGTCTAGTGCCGCGAAACAACAATCAAATTCTACGCCCCTAAACTTGCGCAAATTTCATCAAAACCTTCCGATATGGTCAACAAACAATTAAATACTTACCAGTCGCGCAACGAAGTCGTCGCGCCGCGCTCTCGCTTAGGGCATTGGCAAAACTGGCCCGGCACGGGCGCAACGCTTACTTTGAAGAGCCATGAACGCAGGCAAGAAAGACACCGACCCGACGATCGAGACTGACCTCGCCGACGCGGACGAAGAGGAGGCGCTGCCGCAACCCGGGGAGGACATCGAGCTTGCCGCCACCGGGTCGCTCGGCGAAGGCCGCGCCGCCATTGCGCGCCATGCCAAAATCGCGCCGTCGGCTCCCGGCGTCTACCGCATGATCGACGGCAAAGGCGACGTCCTCTACGTCGGCAAGGCCAAGAATATCCGCAAGCGTATCATCGCCTATACGCGCCCGACCGGCTACGAGCCGCGCATCGAGCGGATGATCGCCGCCACCGCCTCCCTCGAATTCGTCACCACCGCCACCGAGACCGAGGCGCTGCTCCTTGAAGCCAATCTGATCAAGCGGCTGCGTCCGCGGTTCAACGTCCTCCTGCGCGACGACAAATCGTTTCCCTATATCATGATCACGGCGGATCACTGGGCGCCGCAGATCCTCAAGCACCGCGGCGCGCGCACGCGGCAAGGCAGCTACTACGGTCCATTCGCCTCGGTGTGGGCCGTGAACCGCACAATCACGGCGTTGCAGCGCGCCTTCCTCCTGCGCTCTTGCTCGGATGGCTTTTTCGAAAGCCGCACGCGACCGTGCCTTCTCTATCAGATCAAGCGCTGCTCGGGGCCATGCACGCGCGAGATCGAATTTGCCGAATATACCGAGCTGGTGCGCGAGGCGAACGCGTTTCTCTCCGGCAAAAGCCAGGCAGTGAAGGACGAGTTGGCCGGCGAAATGGAAAAAGCATCCGCCGCGCTCGAGTTCGAGCGTGCCGCAATCTACCGCGACCGCCTCGCCGCCCTCTCTGCCGTGCAATCGCACCAGGGCATCAATCCGCGCGGCGTCGAGGAAGCCGACGTGTTCGCGCTGCATCAGGCCGGCGGGTTCCATTGCGTGCAGGTGTTCTTTTTCCGCGCCGGGCAGAACTGGGGCAACCGTGCGTATTTTCCGCGCGCGGATCGCGCGTTCGCTGCCGGCGAGGTGCTCAGCGCATTTCTCGGTCAGTTCTATGACGACAAGCCTTGCCCTGCCTGCATCTTTATCTCGCACCCGATCGCCGAGCAGGCGCTCGTGGCGGAAGCGCTGAGCACGAAGAGCGGCCACAAGGTCGAGGTAAGCGTGCCGCAGCGCGGCGAGAAGAAGGAGCTGGTCGAACATGCGCTCGCCAATGCGCGCGAGGCGCTCGCCCGCAAGCTCGCCGAGAGCTCCTCGCAACGCAAGCTCCTGGAGGCGCTGGGTGAGACCTTCGGCCTGCCGCGGGCGCCCGTCCGCATCGAAGTATTCGACAACAGCCACATCCAGGGCAGCAACGCCGTGGGCGCGATGGTGGTGGCGGGCACGGAAGGCTTTCAAAAGAACCAGTATCGCAAGTTCAACATCCGCTCGTCCGACCTCACGCCCGGCGACGATTTCGCCATGATGCGCGAAGTGTTGAGCCGCCGCTTCAAGCGGTTGCTCAGTGAGGCGCCGCGCCCGCAACCGCCCACCTCGCCGCAAGCGGTGCTGGCCATGGCGCCGGCCGAGGGCGGCGCGCCCATCGACATCAGCGGCGCCGGCGATGGCGCCGCTGATTCCCCCTGGCCCGATCTTGTGCTCGTCGACGGCGGGCGCGGCCAGCTCAGCGCGGCGCAGGAGACGCTCTCAGCACTGGGCATTGTCGATCTGCCGCTGGTGGCGATCGCCAAGGGGCCTGAGCGTGATGCCGGCCTCGAAACGTTCTTCATGCCGGGACGCGACCCATTCAAGCTCAAGCCGCGCGATCCGGTGCTTTATTTCGTTCAGCGCCTGCGCGACGAGGCGCACCGATTCGCGGTTGGCTCACATCGCGTCCGTCGCCGCCGCGATATTCGCGAAGCGGGCCTGCAGGAAATTCCCGGGGTGGGCCCAAGCCGCAAGCGCGCGCTGCTGCATCATTTCGGAACGCTGAAGGCGGTCGAACGCGCAGCACCCGCCGACCTTGCCAAGGTCCCCGGCATCAGCGCGGAGACCGCGCGCAAAATCTACGCCTTCTTTCACGACCAGGCGGGGTAGTCCGGATGGAGTGCAAGCCGGGGACGGCGGTTCCGATATTGCGCGAGCCGCTTGTTGCATTACATCCCAGTGCCATGTCCTTTGTGACTATGACGGCAAACGCCGAGGAGGGCGCGCAGGCAAAGCCCGTTTCAAGACGGAAGCTCGCGCGCTTCGTGCGGCCGCTGCTCGGTCTGATCCTTCCCCTCGCTTTGGCCCTCGCCTGGGAGATTGCGGTGCGCGCTGGCCTTTCCGACGGCCGCCTCGTGCCGCCGCCGTCGGTCATCATTGCGACCTTCACGGATCTCGCTCGCACCGGCGAGCTTGAGCGCCACGCCACTGCTACGCTGTCGCGCGTAATCGCCGGCTTTGCGTTTGGCGTGTTCGCCGGCACCTTGTTCGGGGCAGTGACCGGCTATTCCGGATTGACCAACCGGTTGGTCGATCCCACCTTGCAGGCGTTGCGCGCCATCCCCTCGATTGCCTGGGTGCCACTGTTCATCCTCTGGTTCGGCATTTTCGAAGCGTCCAAGGTCATTCTCATCGCGGTCGGCGTGTTCTTTCCGGTCTATCTCGGCGTCATGGGGGCGGTGCTTTCCGTCGATCGCAAGATCGTGGAGGTTGGCCGCGCCTTTCGCCTGACTGGCGCGGCGATGGTGCGGCGCATTCTGTTGCCGGCAGTGATGCCCGCCTATGTCATCTCGCTGCGCGCTGGAATGGGACTCGGCTGGATGTTCGTGGTAGCTGCAGAATTCATGGGCGCCTCGCAAGGACTGGGTTTTCTGCTGATCGACGGACAGCAGCTCGGCAAGCCCGCCCAGATCGTCGCCGCCATTGTCGCCTTTGCCATTCTCGGGAAATTGACGGATTGGCTGATTGTGCTGGTGGCGGCGCCGTTCCTGCGCTGGGAAGACCGGTTTGCGCGTCGGTGAAGAGTGGGGCGATGCTGGTTCTCGATCGCGTCAGCAAGACCTATCCCAACGGGGTGCACGCGCTGGAAGGCGTATCGCTTGAAGTCGCGCTCGGCGAAATTCTTGTCGTCATCGGCGGCTCGGGTTGCGGCAAATCCACCATGCTGCGGGCGATCTGCGGGCTCGATCCGCCGAGTCAGGGCAGCGTGGTGCTGGACGGCAGCGCGATCACCGGGCCGCATGAGCGCATCGGCATCATCTTTCAGGAGCCGCGGCTATTGCCCTGGCTGCGGGTTGCCGACAATGTCGGCTTCGGCCTCGACGGAACAGCCAAAGGAGAAAGAGCAAACCGCGTCGCCAGCGCGCTTCTCCGGGTAGGGCTCAGCGACAAAGCACGCGTCTGGCCGCGCGAACTTTCCGGCGGCCAGGCCCAACGCGTCGCCATCGCGCGGGCACTTGTTCCGCGACCGGAAGTGCTGCTGCTTGACGAGCCGTTCTCCGCGCTCGATGCCTTCACCCGCGCCGACCTGCAGGATCACCTGCTCGATCTGTGGGCGGATTCCAAGCCCACGCTGGTAATGGTCACCCATGACGTCGAGGAAGCGATCGTGCTCGCCGATCGCATTATGGTCATGCGCCCGCATCCCGGCCGTGTATTTGCGGAGATTCCCTGCGAGCTGCCGCGCCCGCGCGACCGCCAGTCCGCGGCTTTCGATTTCGTCAAGCGCCGCGTGCTCGCCGCGCTCGACCGCTCTCTGGAGCGCGCGTCGGTAACGGACGACGGTGAAACCAGGGCCGCAGCCGGCGGCGGCATGTGGTGGTAGGGCTCTGCACCAATCACAGACGACAGAGGACGGAAATAGCGAGGACGAAATGGATGCCACAACATTGCGGGCGCTCCAGGCGCCGCTGAAAGAGCGCTACAAGGGCGAACCGAGGGCCGCCATCATCACCTTGAAAGCCAAAGGCACCCTCGACGACGCCCACATCGCATGCAAGGTCGAGACCGGTCGCGCGCTTGCGGTTGCGGGCCTGCATCCCGCGACCGGCGGCTCCGGGCTGGAACTGTGCTCCGGCGATATGCTGCTGGAGGCGTTGGTCGCTTGTGCCGGCGTGACACTGAAGGCGGTTGCGACGGCGCTTGAAATTCCGCTCAAGTCGGGAACGGTATCGGCTGAAGGCGATCTCGATTTTCGCGGCACGCTGGGCGTTGCCAAGGATGTGCCGGTCGGTTTTGCGAAGATCCGCCTGCATTTCGATGTTGCAACTGATGCGCCGCAAGACAAGCTCGATCAGCTTCTCAAGCTCACCGAGCGCTATTGCGTTGTCTATCAGACGCTCAAGAGCGGACCGCCCATCGACGTGCGGCTCAAGCGGGCGTAACGAGGCGTGTCCCGGATAAGGCCTAGCACGAGCGCACCGCTCACTTTGCGGGCGCCCGGGAAACGCTCAGACGTTATGCAGCGAAAGGGACTTATGCTTGTCGTCTTCGTCCTTCGCTGCGGGGACTTGCATCTGCTCGCTGCGCTCCGGCAGCTGCAGCGCCTCGGCGCGCACCGGCCGCGGCGGCGAGAACAGGAAGCCCTGACCGTAGCGTACATCGTGGTCGAGAAGATCGATCACGTTGCTCTCGGTCTCGATTCGATCGGCGATAAGGTCGATGCCAAAGCGGCCAAGCAGGTCGGAAAACCCGGCAGGCTCGTTCTCCCCCGTCACCGCGCCGGGCCGATGTAAGAGGCGCGACGCGTGCACCTTGACGAAACGGAAGCCGCGATTGGCGAGCTCGCCCGGCTCGACGCGCAAGTCGGCAAGGTTGTCCATGGAGAAGCGATAGCCGCGCCCGGCAAGCTCGGCGAGCGCCTCGTATTCGGCACGGCCCATCGCGCGCACCGCGTTCTGGCTGAATTCGAAGATGAGCGCAGAGGCAATTGCCCGGTTGGCATCCATGAAATCGAGAAACTGCGAAAAGGCGCTCGCATCATTCAACGTGGCGGGCGATAGGTTGCAGAACACGCCGATTTCGCGACTCTTGAGGAGCAGCCTCCGCACAATGGCAACGCAGCGGAAGGCGACGAAATAATCGAGCTTCGGCATGAGGCCGTCGCTCTCGGCCTGCGATATGAAATCGCTGGCATTGAGCACCTCGCCGGTCTCGGTGCGCAGCCGCGCCAGTGCTTCGTAATAGCGCACCTTGCGCTGGGGGAGGCTCACGATCGGCTGCAGATAAAGATCGATGCGGCTCTCTTCGATGGCAGAGCGAATGACCGGCAACGGGATCGCGCGCGACGGCGCGGCGCCGGGGCTTGAGGCGACCTCGCTCCTCGGCGGCGCAACTTCCGATGCGGCGGCTGCCGCGGCCGGCGCTCGCGGGCGAGCCACCGACTGGGCGAGCGCGTCAATGAGGCCCTGATGGCTGTCGACGGTTTCCGCGAGCCGCTTGACCAGAATCCCAAGCTCGCCGACTTCGAGGGTGAGCGGGTCGGTCACCGCGCGGGTCTGATCGAGTGCGTTCTCGACCTTCGTTTCCAGCGCCGCCAGTCGCCGGCCCATCTCCGCGAGTTGGCGGGCGAGATCGGTCGTGGCGCGGGACAAGTCGGCGAGTTGCGTGCCGATCATGGAGCGCAATCCAAGGCGCGCTGAAACGAAGTTATAAAGCGCCAGCACCGCCAGGGTGACGCTCCCTAGCGTTGCCGCCTGCGAGGCGTTGAGTCCGAAATAAAGGTAGCCGAGGGCGCCGGCGGAGCCCGCGATGATGAACACGCAGACTGCAACAAAAATGGTAGCAAGCCGCATGGAGTGTTTTGCCCGAATCGTGCCGAGGGAGCCTCCCATGAGGCGGTGCGCCCATGCAAGTCATCAAGGGCGGCTGGTATAACGCGCCGGCCATGTTCCGCCTGATCGCAGCCGTCGAAGGGGCGCCGCTGCGCGCCTTCGTCATCATTCTCGTCGTGCATTTTTTTGTCTGGACCGCGCTGCCGACGCTCCTTTATGCCAACCTGCCGCTCGATCTCATCGAGGCGCTCACCTATGGGCGCGAATGGCAGCTCGGCTACGACAAACTGCCGCCCCTGCCGTGGTGGCTGGTTGAGATCGTCTATCGCCTCGTCGGCTACGATGTCGCCTACTATGCGCTCGCCCAACTTGCCGTCATTGGTGCATTCGCGCTCGTTTTTCTCACCGCCCGGCCGCTCGTTGGCGACCTGGGCGCAATGCTCGCGGTGCTGATCATCGATGGCTTGCACTATTTTCACTACACCGCTGCCAAGTTTAACCACGATGTGATTCAGCTGCCGCTATGGGCATTGGCGGGCTATGCCTTCCATGCCGCGCTCAAGCGCGGGCAGCTCCGGTCCTGGCTCGTGCTCGGCATCGCTGTCGGACTGTCGCTGTGGGCAAAGTATTTCGTGGTGATGCTGGCCCTCCCACTCGCGCTTTTCCTCGCGCTCGATCGCGACGCACGCCGCAGCCTGGCAACTCCCGGGCCGTGGCTGGCGCTGGTGGTCGCGCTTCTCATCATGGCGCCGCACCTTTTTTGGCTGGTGCAGAACGATTTCCTTCCCTTTGTCTATGCCGAGCGGCGCGCCGCCCCCTCGCGCGGCTTAGTCGATCACGTCATTCATCCGCTGGTGTTTGCGGCGAGCCAGGTCGTATTTCTTATACCGGCACTGGCAATTGCTGCGGCTCTTTTTATCCCTCCCCCGAAGGGGAAGGGTGGCCGAGCGAAGCGAGGCCGGGTGGGGGAGTTGCTCAATGTCGCATCCCCACCCGCCCGCCTGCGGCGGCAGAGCCGTCGCTTCGCGTCGGCGCCCTTAGCGCCAAGAACGGCGGCCGTTGGCGGCCTACGCTCCCCCTTCGGGGGAGGGATAACAGCTGCCGCTGATGCCTTCGATCGCCGCATCGTCACGCTGCTGGCGTTCGGGCCGGCTGCAGGTGTGATCGCGCTCTCCGCCATAAGCGGGCGCGGCACCATCGCCATGTGGGGCTATCCGCTGTGGCTGTTTCTCGGGCTGTGGATGTTGCTGGTAGTGCCGGGCGCGCTCGCGCCGGCACGCCTTGCGCGGGCGCTCGTTGCCTGGGCAGCGGTGTTCTCGGTCTTCGCGCTCGCCTTCATCGCCAATTACACGGTGTTGCCCGCATTCGATCACCGCTACCGGGCGGCATTCTATCCGGGCGAGCGACTGGCTGCGGAGATCGCGTTGCGCTTTCGCAGCGCGACCGGGGCGCCGCTCACCTATGTCATTGGCAGCATGTGGGACGGTGGCAACGTCGCTCATTATGCGCGCGAGCATCCGCGCGTCCTGATCGACGGCGATCCCCGCCGCGCGCCATGGATTGATCTCGGCGATCTGCGCAGCAAGGGCGCGGTGGTGCTGTGGACCGATGCCGATCCCAGCGTTATCCCGCTGCGCTTGCGCAGCATCGGCGGCGATGCCCAGGTGCAGCCGCCGTTCGAAATTCCATTCCGGCGCGGCGATCACGTCCTCACTGTCGGCTGGGCGATCCTTCGCCCCGCTCCAACCTTTGCTTCGCTTATGCGCGCTTGCCCTCAAGCCAGTCGGCAATGGGCGCGAACAAGCGCAACGCCGTGCGGCACCAGATGAGCACAATGATGATGCGCATGAGCTGAAAGCCGGCGATCAGGGTCGAAATCGAGGCCCAGCACCTTGCCGGTGAGCACCATTTCGGCGATGCCGGCAGGGGCCGTCGCCAGCACCATGGTCGGCACCGGATAGTGCATGAACCAGGCAATTGCGCCGCCGAACAGGGCCATTGTGCCGGCTGCAAACACCACCACCAGGAATGACGCCCAAAGGAGGTGGAACAAGCGCGTGAGGAATTCCGGCCGGAATTGCGCGCCCAGGGCGCTGCCGATCACCACCTGCGCGATGATAATCAGAAGGTCGGGCATGCGCCCTTCGATCCAGCCGAGATTGCTCACGACAGTGCCCAGGAACAGCGGCACCATCAACCAGGCATTGGGGGAGCGCACGCGCGCCAGGAGAACCGCAATGGCGCCGGATACAGCGAGAAAAGTCAGAGCCGGCAACCACGGAACCACCGGAATGGCCGCGAGCGCATTCTGCGTGCCGGCGCCGAGATATGACACGACGAGAAACGGTGCAAACACCACGATAAGCGCCACGCGCAAGGTTTGCGCCACCATGATGGGCTCGATCTGACCGCCATATTGCGGCGCGATGGTGAGGGTCTCGACCACGCCGCCCGGGACGGTTGCGAAAAATGCGCTGGTGCGATCGACGCCGGTCAGACGAATGTAGAGCAAGCCCCCGATGGCGCCGATGATGGTGGAGACAAAGGCTGCGGCAACGATCAGCGGCAGGAGCGTGACGAGCTTGGCGACCACGGCGGCGGTGAATTGCAGGCCGGTGCCGGCGCCCACCACCACCGTTCCCGCCGGCCTTCCCCATGGAATGAGACGTACCGGCGCGCCCGCAAGCGACAGCGCCATGATGGTGAACAGCGCCCCGAGCAGCCACGGCAGCGGCAGATGCGCATAGCGAGCCGCCGCGCCTCCGGCGATGCCGGCCGCAAGCGTCACCGCCATCCGCAGCGCGGCGGAAATATGGTTGCGCGCGAGTTGCACCTTGGACAATTGAGACATTGGCAAACAAATCGCAAGCAAACGCTCTGAACAGTTTCTTCGCCAACTATTCTGTCATTCCGGGACGCCGCGCAGCTCTCGGCCTTCACTTCGTTTCGGCCTCGACCCGGAATGACGGCGCAAGTGAGTCGAAATTCTGGAATACGGGATGCTTGCGCGCGCAATGGTGGTGGACCTATCGTCTTGGCCATGGCTGAACTTGCGCCGTCACCGTCGTGCATTGCCACGGCTGCGAAACTACCATCGGCGCGGAGCGAGCGCCGATGGCGAGCGATTGCGCGCAATGCATTCCCATTCATCGTGGTTGCGCTCGCTTGGGAGCTGACCGCGCGTTCGGGCGTCTTTCCACCACGCTTGTTTCCAACCCTCGAAGAGGTAGCGCTCACTTTCGTTCGGCTGAGTGCAGCGGGGATCCTGCCGCACCACGTGTTCGACACGCTCATCCGCCTGGCAGCGGGTTTCGGCCTTGCCGCGGTTTGCGGCATTGCCATCGGTTTTGCCATGGGGCGCTCGCGCCTGGCCGAAGATATTTTTCTCCCCCTCATCAGCATTGGCGCGCCGATCCCGGGCCTCGCGTATGCGCCGCTGTTTCTCCTCTGGTTCGGACTGGGCAACAAATCGGCGGTGCTGCTGGTTGGCTTCGTCTCCGCCTTTCCGATCGTGTTCAATACCTGGACCGGGGCGAAGGCTATCAAGGAAATCTGGGTGCGCTCGGCGCAAGCCATGGGTGCCGATGACCGGCGGCTCCTGCGTCACGTCATTCTCCCGGGCACTCTGCCCTACGTGCTCACCGGATTGCGGCTGGGGCTTGCGCAAGCCTGGCGCATCCTGGTGGGCGTGGAGATGCTCGCCGCGGTGCCGTGGGGGCTGGGCTGGATGATTTTCGGGGCGCGGGAATTTCTCAACACCGATGTGATGCTCGCCGGCATCGCGGTGATCGGGGTCATTGGGGTTGCCCTGGAGAAGCTCGTGTTCGAGCAGCTCGAACGGTACACGGTCGTGCGCTGGGGAATGATGGCATGAACGCTGCACGCGAACGCGCGCAATCGGCCTATCGCGCGGGGATCACGCTTCTCGTCGCGGCGGCACTCTATGAGACCGTGGCGCGCAGCGGAGCCTTCCCGCCGGCGCTGTTGCCGACGCTGCCTAGGGTCGCCGGCACGCTGGTCGCGGGGCTCCTCGACGGCAGCATCCTGGAACACGCCTTCTACACCATGTACCGCGTGGTGTTCGGACTTGCGCTGGCGATTGCCGTTGGCCTCCCCCTTGGCATCCTCATGGGGCGCTTCGCCGTTGTCGAAGGCTTTGTTCTGCCGCTCGCGAGCGCGTTGATGCCCATTCCTTCGCTCGCCTGGGTGCCGGTGTTCATTCTCTGGTTCGGTCTCGGCGACACGGTCGCCATCCTGATTGTGTTTTATGCCGCCTTGTTTCCCATGCTGCTCAATACCTGGTCGGGCGTGCGCGCAATCAATCCGCTATGGCTGCGGGCGGCGAGCGCCATGGGGGCGGGCGAGCGCGCCCTGTTCTGGAAGGTGATCGTACCGGGCGCCGCGCCGTTCATCATCACCGGCCTGCGTCAGGCGTTTCTGCGTGCGTGGATCGCGGTGGTCGGCGCCGAGATGCTCGCCGCCTCGGACTGGGGCCTGGGCTGGGTGATCTTCGACGCCAAGGAATTCCTCAATGCCGACGTGATGCTTGCCTCGCTTGCAGTCATCGGCTGCATCGGCTTTGTCTGCGAGCGGCTTGTGTTCGGCTCGCTCGAGCGCGCGACCGTTATGCGCTGGGGCATGGTGCGCGCCGCGAAAGGGTGAGGTTGCGGTACGGCGGTGCGGCAGGATACCTCCCCTGCAAGGGACCCTTCGGGGGGAGGTATGCCGGCGAGGCTTCTATAAAAATCGTGTCGGCCACATGAGCGTGCGCCACATGTGCGATGACGGGCTGCTGTCGAAGCCCAGGCCCTCCTTCGGCTGTTTGAAATTGCGGCCGATGATATCGACGAAGTCGTCGAGATTGACGACCGCGTCGGGATCGAAGGAATAGATATCGTTGACGCAGATAAGCCGCGCGGTCATGTAATATTTGTGGTTGCGCGCACGCCTGTATTCCTCCTCGATATAGGGTTCCGGTTTGTAATCGGGACCAAAATTTTTGACGTACATGTCGGGATATTCGTAGCCGACCGATTCATCGGGAAAAAAGCGCAGCGCCTGATGCACGCGCACCGACCAGCTGACTTCCTCATCCACATAGGGCTCGATCATCTGCGCGCCCCAATAGCCGTGGTCGCAGCGAATGAAGCCGGCTACCCCGATATCGTGCAGCAGACAGGCCAGCACGGTCTTCTCGCTCAAGCCTGCTTTGAGCGCGTGGGTCGCGCTCTGCAGAAGATGGTTGGTGGAGGCAAAGCGCAGCTTGAAGAAATCGATGAGGGTCGGCTTTTCCGGCATTTTCGGCAGCCGCGGGTCGGCGCCCATCAGGAAATATTTGCCGGGATTTTGCGCCTTGAGATCGGCGCCGGTCACCCAATCCCGGTTGCCGTCACCAAGGTTGAAGAGGACCGACTTGGTGGCGATCTTCTCATCGAGATTGTGCATCAGCCTCTCTTCGAGCTCGTCCGCGCGCTCGGATAGCGTCTTCGGTCGCGAAACCGTCTGCGTGTCCATGTCCGCATTCCTCGGTGTTCATAGTCGCTGCGTCGTTTCCTCTATCTACACCCAACACGAGCCGGGCGAAACCAATCCACTACTTGCGCAGCACATGACAGGTCGGTGATATGGGGATGCGTGTTTAAGGCCGCGTCTATGCCCCATATTGAAGTGTCCGATGTGTCGCTCGCTTATGACACTCCGTCCGGCCGGGTTCCGGCGGTTGAAGGAGTGAGCTTTGCCATCGAGACCTCCGAATTCCTCTGCATCGTCGGGCCCTCCGGTTGCGGCAAGTCGACGCTGCTCAACCTCATTGCAGGCTTCCTCGTTCCCACTGCCGGCGAAATCCGCATTGCCGGCAGAACGGTGCTCGGCCAGGGGCAGGATCGCGGCGTGGTGTTTCAGGATTTTGCCCAGCTGTTTCCCTGGCGCACCGCGCTCGCCAATGTCACCTTCGGACTTGAAATACGGGGCGTCGGAAAGGCCGAGCGCGAAAGGATCGCGCTCGAACAGCTCAAGCTCGTCAAGCTTGAGAAATTCGTGCATTCCTATCCGCACCACCTCTCGGGCGGGATGCAGCAGCGGGTCGCCATTGCGCGCGCCCTTGCCTATAATCCCAGCGTACTCCTCATGGACGAGCCTTTCGCCGCGCTCGATGCGCTCACCAGGGACGAGATGCAGCGCCTCCTTGCCGAGGTCTGGCGCGCAACCCGCAAGACGGTGGTCTACGTCACCCACAACGTTGCCGAGGCCGTCTATCTCGCCGATCGCGTGGTAGTAATGACCGCGCATCCCGGCCGGCTGAAAACCGAAATGACGATTCCCTTGGCGCGACCGCGCAATCCGCTCAGCGTCGAATTTCTCGATTGTCAGAAAACGTTGCTGCATGATCTCGGCCACGCGGTTGAGGCGTAGCTTGCAATGCACTTGTAACCCGCACCGCATGGAGCGTCAGCGTAATGCGGGAAAGGTCCACCCGGGTTGCGCCTCGCTCCATCCGGGCTACAGAAAATACAGAGACTGGAAGGAAACACAGAAATGCAGCCAATCACTCGCCGAAACTATTTCGCAGGCAGCGGCGCTGGCTTCCTGGTTCTGGGCGCGTCTCGATGGGCATTTGCGCTCGATCCCGTTCGGCAGGGCTATCAGACCAACATCTGGGGCATGCCGACCTATTACTTGCTCAAGTCCGGGCTGCTCGAACAGCGCGGAATCAAGTTCGAGGAATACGCAGTGCCGTCCGGGAACCAAACCATGCAGCAGATGGTGGCGCGGCAAGTGGACCTGGGCACCTACGCGGCGCAGTCCTTTATCATCGGGCACGACAAGGGCGGACTCGTTGCCGTCGCCCAGATCGAGACCGTCGGCAAGACCGCGCAGATCGTCGCGCGCAAGGAACTCAACATCAGCAAGGTCGAACAGCTCAAAGGACTCAAGGTCGCCAATCAGACCGGCTCATCGGTCGGCAACGTCTTCGTCGACGTGATCGCTGCCAATGCCGGACTCAAAAAAGGCGACTTCCAGGAAGTGCGCATGGACGTGAACAATATGGTCGCCGCCATGGCGGCAAAGACAGTCGATGCCATGGTCAATGTCGAGCCCTATAACGCCATTGCCGTCGCCGAGGGGATCGGTACCTCGATCATGGATTTTTCCGGCGTCGACAAAATGCCGGTCTTCATGGCGGCCACGCCTGATTTCGCCGAAAAGAGCGGCGACACGCTGGTCGCTTACCTTAAGGCGTGGCGGGATGTGGGACGCGACTTCAAGAGCAATCCGGGCAAGGTCGCCGACGTCATCTACTCGTTCTACACATCCAAGGGCTATGCCATGTCGCGCGAGACATTTGCCCAGGCGCTTGCGCGCGTGGAAGTCGAGCCGGGCTTTCCCGCCGACCTCGTGCCCAACCTGCAAAAGGATGCCGAAGTGCTGTTGCGCGAGAAGAAAATCGCAGCCGTTCCCGATTGGAAGAAAGCGCTACGGCCGGAATTTTGGGCGAGGGCTTAATTCGGTAATGTGCGTCACCACGTCATTCCGGGTTCTCGGCCTTCGGCCGAGCCCCGGAATGACGCCGCGTATTATTCACAGAAGGAGAAGCAAATGCCCGCTGCCTCGTATCAGCCCGTCACGCGCAATTTCAATCTCATTGCGCAGCATGCGCTCGACGGTTTCGGCGGCATGGGCGAAGGCATGTCCGTCCAGATCGCTCCCGACGGCCGGCGCATCCTGTGGCTCGCGCATGAGAGCGCGCCGAAGAATTTCACCGCTGTCGACGTCTCCGATCCGCGCAAGCCCAAAGTTGTGGTGCAAACCGATTTGCCGCACGCCGAGATGCGCTCGAACTCGCTCGAGACCTGCGGCAACCTGATGGCGGTTGCCTACCAGACGCAGAAGAAAGGTGGAAAGCCGGCGGGATTCGAGCTGTTCGACATTTCCGTCCCGGAACGGCCGAGATCGATCTCCTTCTTCGATTGCTCGGGGCCGCATTCGCGCGGCGTGCATCAGCTGTGGTTCTGCGACGGCGAATTTGTTCACACCGCCTCCGGCGCGCCGGACTTCACGCCCACGCACCCGCAAGACGACCAGTTCTACCGCTGCTTCGATGTGCGCAATCCCGCAAAACCAGTGGAGGTCGGGCGCTGGTGGATGCCGGGAACGCGTCAGGGCGACAATGTCATGCCGCCGCCGCGCCATGCCTTGGACAAGGGTTACCGCGCCCACAACACCAACGTCTATCCGCAGCGCGGGGATCGCTGCTACCTCGCCTATATCGACGGTGGAATGTTCGTGCTCGATATTTCCGACAAGGCCAATCCGAAAAAGGTGTCGCAGTGGACCAATTCGCCGCCCTATACGGGATTCATGCATACGGTGATGCCGCTGTTCGACCGCGGCCTGATGGTGGTGACCGACGAGTCGACCGAGAACAATGCCAAGGACTGGCCGAAGCTCATCTGGATTCTCGACGCGCGCGAGGAAGGAAATCTCGTTCCGATCTCGACCTGCCCAATGCCTGATCACCAGCCGTTCGCGTCGGCGGGGCGTTTCGGCGCGCACAACATTCATGAAAACGTTCCGCTGCCGACCGCCTGGCGGTCCGACCAGATCGTGCTCGGGACTTTCTTCAATGGGGGCCTGCGCGCCTACGACATCGCCAACCCATATCAACCGCAGGAGGTCGGCGTGTTCGTGCCGCCGGCGCCGCCCATGGCGCCGACCGGCACTATCCAGCTCAACGACGTCTTCGTGGACGAGCGCGAGATCGTCTATACCGTCGACCGCCACGTGGGCGGGCTCTACATCCTGGAAATGGAGTTCTGATCCGCTTTGCTGCAGCTGTTTCCTTCCCGCGAAGCGGGACCGTTCGGAAGGAGGCGCAAGCGCGTGCGCGGCGCGCGCATTCCGGTAACGGTGATCACCGGCTTTCTTGGCGCGGGCAAGACGACGCTGCTGCGCCGCTTTCTCGCAGCGCCGGAGGGCGAGGGCACCGCTGTGGTGGTGAACGAGTTCGGCAGCGTCGCCATTGACGACGCACTGCTGCGAGAGATCAGCGACGAGATCACGCTCCTCGGCAATGGCTGTTTGTGCTGCAATACCCGCTCCGACCTGCAGAATGCGCTGCGCGGCCTGGTCGCCGAGCGCGCGCAGGGAAGCGTGCCGCAATTCCGGCGCGTGGTAATCGAGACCAGCGGCCTCGCCGATCCCGGCCCCATCCTGCAGACCTTTGTCAGCGACCGTGCGCTGGGCGGGGAGTTTCACGTGGAGCTTGTGCTCGCCGTCGTGGACGCAGTCAGCGGGCTTGCGACACTCGAATGGTCGGCGGAAGCAAGAAAGCAGGTCATCCTTGCCGACCGGCTGGTGATCTCGAAGCTCGACCTCGTGACAAAGAGTGCTGAGGAACGCCTGCGTGAGCGGCTGCGGGTCCTTAATCCCCGCGCGCTTATTTTCACCGCAACCGAGGGTGACCTCGATCCACGCTGTCTGACCGTGCTGGGTGACATGCAGCCGGCTTCGCACGACGGCTTCGTCGCCGAAGCCTCGCACAGCGATGGCATTGCGAGCTTTGTTTTCAGCGAGGAGGCGCCGCTTGCCTGGGATGCATTTTCCCGCGCCATGGAGACGCTGATTGCGCTGCGCGGGCCTGATCTCCTGCGGGTCAAGGGCTTCCTCAATGTCGCGGGCTGCCGCGGGCCGGTAGTCGTGCATGTGGTGCAGCATGTTGCGCACCCGCCGGTGGAACTTGCGGCCTGGCCTGACGAAGAACGCGCGAGCCGGGTCGTGTTCATCACGCGCAACATGCAAGAAAAGAAGGTACGCGACCTCTTGAGCGCGGTGCGCGCCTTGGCCCCGGCTGCCGCAGGCCAATAGCGGCAATCACTTTTCTGCGCAGGCGCTTTCCAGTTTCATGCGCTTGCATTAGATGGCTGGTGAACCTCCAGTGCTCCTTCAGCAAGTTCCCGATCGTGAGATGCCATGGCCCGAATAAACCTGGACGTGAACGGCACGATGCACAGCATCGATGCCGATCCTGACATGCCGCTGCTGTACGCCCTGCGCAACGATTTGGGACTGAGCAATCCGCATTTCGGCTGCGGCCTTGCTCAGTGCGGCGCTTGCACCGTGCATGTCGATGGTCAGCCCGTGCGCTCCTGCATCACGCCGCTGTCGGCGGTGGGAAGCAGCAAAGTCGTGACCCTTGCCGGCCTTGGGACATCGGACAAACCGCATCCCATCCAGAAGGCCTTCATTGAGGAGCAAGTGCCGCAATGCGGCTATTGCATCAACGGCTGGATCATGACCGCGGCTGCGTTCCTCAATCGAAAGAAAGGGCCAACCGAGGCCGAGATCAAGGAGGCGCTCACCGGACTCAAGTGCCGGTGCGGAACGCATATGGGCATCCTGCGCGCGGTCAAGCGCGCCGCCGAGATGATGGGTTAGCGAGGCAGGCATGCGCACGATGCAAAAAGCCACGCAATTCTCCCGCCGTTCCATGCTCAAGGCCGCAGGCGTGCTGGTGGTCTCGATCGGCACGCCGATCGGATGGGACACGGTCAAGGCAATGGATGACGCGTTCGCGACGGGCACCAGGCTGTCGCTCGCTCCCAACGAGCTATCCTCCTACATCGCCATCATTGCGGACGGCAGCGTCTCGGCGTTTTTCGGCAAAATTGACATGGGTCAGGGATTGTCCGTCGCCATTTCCCAAATCGTCGCCGAAGAGTTGGACGTCCCGTTTGCATCCATCAACGTGATCATGGGAGACAGCGCAACCAGCGTGAACCAAGGTGGCGCCTCGGGGTCGACGGGGATTCAGAGGGGAGGCCTCCAGATGCGCATGGCGGCGGCCGAAGCGCGCCGCGTGCTGGTCGAAATGGCCGCGGCAGAGCTTGCGCTTCCGGCCGACCAGCTCACGGTGAGCGACGGCGTTGTTCATGCCAAGGCCGACGCATCCAAGAAGGCATCCTATGCCGAGCTCATCGGCGGGCGCTATTTCAACGTCCAGCTCGATTGGAACAAGGAGATCGGCAATACGCTCTACGCGCCGGGCAAGGCCAAGCCGAAGGATGCAAAGGATTACACCATCGTCGGCAAACCGATCGCGCGCGCGGACATTGCACCGAAGGTATATGCGCAGGAAGACTTCTGCACCGACGTTAAAGTGCCGGGGATGCTGCATGGCCGGATGATCCGTCCGCCCATCGCCGGCGCGGTGCCGGTAAAGGTGGAAAACGGCTCCATCGCCGAAATTCCGGGGGCGAGGGTCATTTGGGAAAAGGGTTTTCTCGGCGTCGTTGCCGAGAAGGAATGGGATGCCATCAACGCGGCGCAAAAGCTCAAAGTGGAATGGTCGCAGACGAAGCCGCCGTTTCCCGATCAGGCAGCGCTCTATGATCACATCCGCGAGGCGGCGGTGCGTAAGCGGGAGATTGGCGGCAAGGAAGCCGGCAATGTCGATGAGGCGTTCAAATCCGCCGCGCGGCTGGTGGAAGCGGAATATGAGTGGCCATTCCAGTCGCACGCCTGCATGGGGCCGGCTTGCGCTCTCGTGGAGATCACGGACGGCAACGTGACGTGCTGGACCGGCTCGCAGAAGCCGCATTTCGCCCGCAACGGAATAGCGCTGACACTCGGAATTGCCGTCGAGAAGGTTCGCACGATCTGGGTCGTCGGCCCGGGCTCTTACGGGCGCAGCGACGCCGATGACGCCGCCATGGAGGCCGCCGTGCTGGCGCAGGCGACGGGCAGGCCGGTGCGCGTCCAATATACGCGCGAACAAGCGACGGGATGGGATCCCAAGGGTCCTGCTTCCATTCACCGCGCCCGCGCTGCCGTCGACTCCTCCGGCAATGTCGTTGCCTACGAGTTCACCAGCAAGGGATTTTCGCGCATCGACGTGAACAGCAATGGCAGTGCTCCCAAGGATACGCTGGCGGGACACCTGCGCGACGTGCCGCTCAAATCGGGCGACGGCTTCAACGTGCCAGCGGAATCCTATGCGTTTGCCAACAAGCGCCTCGCCTGGGAGACCATCGCACCGCTCCTGGAGCGCGCGTCGCCATTGCGTACTTCGCACCTGCGCGACCCGGTCGGTCCGCAGATTCACTTCGCCAGCGAGTCGTTCATGGACGAACTGGCGGCGGCGCTCAATCTCGACCCCGTCGCGTTCCGTCTCCGCCACGTCAAGGAGCCGCGCGACATTGCAGTGATCAAAGCCGCTGCGGAGAAGGCCGGCTGGCAAACGCGGCCGTCGCCGCGACGCGATCAGGCCGGGACCAATGCGAGCGGTCGCGGTATTGCCTATGCCCAGCGCAACGGCACGCGCTGCGCGGTGGTGGCCGAAGTCGAAATCGATCGTTCAACCGGCAAGATCTGGGCGCGCAAGTTCACAGTCGCGCATGACTGCGGACAGATCATCAATCCGGACGGCCTCAAGCATGCCATCGAGGGAAATATCATTCAGGGGATCAGCCGCACGCTGTGGGAGGAAGTGAAGTTCGACAACAGCAATGTGACCAGCGTCGACTGGCTGACCTATCCCATCCTCGACATCACCGAGACGCCGGAGGCGATCGACGTCGTTCTCATCAATCATCCTGAAATTGCGCCAAGCGGCGCTGGCGAGCCTTCCATCCGCCCGGTGGCAGCCGCCATTGCCAACGCAATCTTCGATGCAACCGGCGTGCGCATCCGTCGCGTGCCGTTCTCGCCGGATCGCGTGAAGCAGGCGCTGTCGTAGCGGGCATTGGTGTGTCCCGGCCGAGCGAGCGCCCCGACCGTCGATCTTACGCACAATGCTTAGGCGCGAGCGAGAGCCGGACCCAGGTCAACACTGGGTCCCGGGTCAGCAGCGCATGATTGCGCTTCGCGCATAGTGCGCTGCGCCCGGGACACGCCTGGACTAGTAGCCTGTGCTACACTCGATGCATGATCGCGGAAAGCATCGACGAAGCGCTGGCGCCCATCGTCGACGGTTGCGTGCTGGCGGTGCCGCGCGAGCAGTCCGGCGTCGCCATGGAAGCAACCCGCGCGCTCATTCGGCGCGGCGTCAAGGGATTGCATCTCATCACGCTGCCGACTTCCAGCCTGCAGGCCGACTTGCTGATCGGCGCCGGCGCCCTTGCTTTGATCGAAACCTCCGCCGTCAGCCTCGGTGAGTTCGGTCAGGCACCGCGGTTTACCGCCGCCATGACATCGGGAACGCTGCAAATCAAAGACTCGACCTGTCCGGCCTTGCATGCAGCGTTTCAGGCGAGCGAGAAGGGCGTGCCTTTCATGCCGCTGCGCGGCCTCATCGGGTCGGACTTGTTGACGCAGCGGCCGGATTGGAAGGCGATCGAAAGCCCGTTCGGCAGCGACGACCCGATCGTGCTGTTGCCGGCGATAAGGCCCGACGTCGCGCTCTTCCATGCGCCAATGGCCGATCGCGAAGGCAATGTGTGGATCGGCCGCGACCGCGAGCTTGCCGTGATGGCGCATGCCGCGGCAAAAACCGTGGTGACGGTCGAGAGAATGCACGACGGCAATCTATTTGATGACCCCATTCTCGCGGCCGGGGCGCTCGGCGGTTTCTACATCGAGGCGGTAGCGCTTGCCCCCAAGGGAGCCTGGCCGCTCGCCCTCGCCGATCATTATCCCGCCGACAGCGCCCATCTCGCCGAATACGCGCGCATGGCGGCCACGGCGCAAGGCTTTGCCGCCTATCTTGACCGCTACGTGCATGCCCAGCGCGCCGCGTGAAGAGTTTCGCCTCGAGGAGCTGCTCGCGGATTGCATCGCCGGGCTGGTTGCCGGGGCACGGCATGCGGCCATTGGCGCTTCGTCGCCCGTTCCCGCGGCCGCTGCGCTGCTCGCGCGCGAGCGCGGCAAAGGACTGCCTTTCGTGTCGCTCCTCGGCAGCCGCCGGCAGACGTTCTTCAGCGATGGCGGTCGCGAGCTGTTCGATTGCGCCGGTCAGGGACGCATCGATGTTTTCTTTCTTTCCGGCGGACAGATCGACGGGCAAGCCAATATCAATCTTGTCGGCGTTGGCGATTACCGGCGTCCGAAGGTGCGCTTCCCCGGTTCCTTCGGCTCGGCTTACTTATATTATCTCGTTCCGCGGGTGATCCTCTTCCGGCTGGAACATACGCCGCGCACCCTGGTCAATGAGGTCGATTTCATCAGCGCACCCGGGACAAGTCCGGACAACGTGCATCGGCCTGGCGGGCCGATAGCGCTCATCACCGGTCGCTGCCTGTTCACATTTGAGCGCGAGCGCCGGCGCTTCCGGCTCGCCAGCATACATCCCGGACATAGCGCCGCGGAGATCGCAGAGAATACCGGCTTTGCCTTCGAGTGTCCGCAAGATGTGCCGCAGACGCCGGCACCTTCGCCGGAAACATTGCACCTTCTGCGCACGGTCGTTGCCCCCCAGCTGTGCGAAGTCTATCCGCAATTCGCCGCCGACGTGTTCGGGATAAACTAGGCAAGCTGTCGTTCCGGGGCCGGCCGGAGGCCGGAGCCCGGAATCCATAACCCCGCCGCCACCGTGAGGGAAAGTCGGTGTACTACGTTTACCTTCTCGCCAATCGCAAGCATGGTACGCTATACATCGGGGTCACCAACGATTTGATCCGCCGAGTGTACGAGCATAAGACGGACGTAGTTCGCGGCTTCACCTCTCAATATGGAGTTCATCTTCTCGTCTGGTTTGAATCCTATGACGATATCGCCAATGCGATCGCGCGAGAAAAACAGCTGAAAAAATGGCGACGCGAGTGGAAAATAAACTTAATCGAAAAGAGCAATCCTGAATGGGTGGACCTCTATTCTTCGCTTGCAAGCTGACACTACGCCTGATTTCCGCTCCGTCATTCCGGGGCGTCGCGCAGCGGCGAGCCCGGAATCCATAACCACAGACCGGGCTTATGGATTCCGGGCTCTCGGCCTTCACTTCGTTCCGGCCTCGCCCCGGAATGACATAAGGAGCACCGAGTGGAACGAGTCGAAGTTGCGGTGATCGGCACCGGCTGGTGCGGCGGCATTCGCGCCGAGACGCTGGCGCGTTCCGCGTTGGTCGACCGGCTGCATATCTGCGAAATCCGCCCCGATCGGCTCGCGGAAGTAAAAGCGCTCACCCGGCCGGCCAGCGCCACGCTCGACTATCAGGACATCGTGCAAAATCCGGCTATCTCGGTGGTCTATGTCTGCACGACGCCCGAGCAGAATCACTACCCCATCACCCGCGATTGCCTCAAGGCCGGCAAGCATGTGCTCCTCGAAAAGCCCATCGCCATGCAGTTGTGGGAGGCGGACGAGCTGATCACGCTGGCAAAGCGCGGCGGGCGCAAATTCACCATCGGCTATTCGCAACGTTTCAACACCAAGTTCGCCTACGCCAAGAAGCAGATCGCCGACGGCAGTCTCGGCAAGGTGGTGTCGGTCATGGTCAGCCGGCATTTGAGCCGCAGCCTTGGCGCCAAGATTGCCAAGCGCGTCAAGCTCTCGCCCGTGGTGATGGAATCGACCCACGACCTCGATTTTGTCTTCTGGCTGCTCGAACCGGCAAAGCCGGTGCGCGTCTACTCGCAAGGCGCGTACGGCTACATGCAGCCGGTCAACGGCTCCTACGACGTGATGTGGTCAGTCGTCACCATGGATACCGGCGTCGTGGTCGCCATCGGCGGCGGCTGGAACCTGCCGCCGAGCTACCCCAATTATTGCGCCACCTGGGTCGAGATCACCGGCACGCAAGGCGCGCTCATCCTCGACGACACCCATCGCGACAACTGGCTCAATACGGTCGCCGACGGCACGCGCTTTCCCATGTCGACCATGCCGGGCGAGCGGGTCGATCATGTGTTTGCCGGCCAGATGGGGCCGGAAACCATTCACTTCCTTGAAGCCTGCATCATGGATCGGCCGGTGATGGTCAGGCCGGAGAGCGCGCGCATGGTGATGGAGACCTATACCGCGGCCGACCTCTCCGCCGAGCGCAACGAGCCGGTCGATCTCCCGCTTTCCAACGAGTCGCTCTCGGCAGTCGCCGAACTGGTCGCGGCCAAGGGGTGAAAGCGGGATGAGAAGGAAACCTGACAGCCTCGGGCTGGCGATAGTCGGTGCCGGCCGGGTCGGCTTGTTTCGCGGCGAGGTCGCCGCCCGCCATCCGGCTGTGCAATGGATCGGTATCGCCGAGAGGAACCATAACCGCGGGCTCTATGTCGCGGAGAAGATCGGCGCCGATTTCGTCACCCAGGATCATCGCGAGCTGTTCAAGCGTCCGGAAGTCACCTGCGCCATCATCGCAACCGACGAGCATCTTCACGTCGATCCCATCATGGCGGCGGTGGAACGCGGCGTGCCGATGCTGATCGAGAAGCCGCTGGCCACCGACCTTGCCGAATCCGCGCGCGTGCTGGACGCGATCATGGAGGCAAAGCTCGACGCGGTGGTCGGCTACACCCAGCGCTTTCGCCGCAAATGGCTCGCCGGCAAGGAGAAGGTGCGCACCGGCGCGCTCGGCGACGTGACGCTTGTTTCCTCACGCGCGTTCATGAACCGCCTGGTTGCCATCGACAACTACAAGCGCACCGATGATCCGCGCACCATCTCGCCCATGGTGATCTCCGGCACCCACGCGCTCGACATCGTGATGTGGTACATGGAGGCAAAGACGCCGGTTGAATGCTACGCCCGATCGATCGACAAGGTGTTGGGGCCGCTCTATCAAGGAATCGACGCGACGGCGGGCATGATCATGTTTGCCGACGGCAGCGTCTATCATCTCAACATATCCTGGGCGCTTCCGGTAACCTGGCCGGGCGCGGTCTACAGCCTGGAGATCGGCATCAACGGCACCGAAGGCGTACTCACCATCGACGACACCCACCGCGACATGGTGCTTGCGGTCTCGGCGCCGCTGAACGAAGGCTATGCCCCGGATCAGCGCCGGCTGGTGGATTTTCTGGGAAGCTATCCGCCGGGCGACATGGCGCTCGGCGAGCTGCGCGGGCCGATGCGGGAAGAGACGGACTCGTGGCTCAACCGGGTGGCGCTCGGCGTTCCGACGCAAGCTGCGACCGCCGCCGAGGCGCATAACCGCCTGATGCTGACCAAGGCGCTCGACCTTTCGGCGCAGCGCCGCCAGCCGGTGAAGCTTCCGCTTCTGCCGGGCGAGGAGCGCGCCGCGGCGTGAAACGTCTCGTGTCCCGGGCGCAGCGCAGCACGCGCTGCAGAACCGGGACCGCCAAAACTGAATGAGCCCGCTAGTGTGGCGGATTTGACGTTCCTATCAGCATTGCCGCGAGTTATTTGTAGGAACGTCAAATCCAAAGCCACACTAGAATCAAATAGTTGCTAGTGTCCCTTTGGTTCCGACGTTCGTTTGCGAGAGTGCTGCAAAGTGATACGAACGTCGGAACCGGGACACTAGAGGCTTGGCCCAGGCTACAATAGCTCCGCGCCATCTGATTCGCGGAGCATCGGCATGGACATCGAACGCATCGTTGAGGAGATGACGCACTTCGAGGCCCTTCCCGTCGAGGCGCTCCGTGCCGCTGCCGCCAACCGAGAAGCGCTGGTGCCTCGCTTCATCGATGCCTTCGAAGGCTACGCGCAAGGCGCCAACCAGGGCGATGTTTCGGATCTGCTTTTCCTCGCCTTTCATCTTTTGGGCGAGTGGCAGGAAAAATCGGCGTATAGCCCGCTGGCGCGTTTCCTCCGTTGCTCAGGCGACCGAGTAGATAATGTGCTCGGCGATGGCAGTACCGAAACAAGCCATCGGGTGATGGCGGCCGTATTCGATGGCAATTCCCAGCCGCTCTATGCGCTGATCCTTGACCCTGCGGCTGACGAGTACGTCCGCTCGCGCATGTGCGAGGCCGTGGCCATGCTCGCGTTGCGCGGGGAGATGCGGCGCGACGAAGCAGCATCATTCCTGCGCGCGTGCTTTGCTTACCTTTCTCCCCAACAGGGCTGCTTTGTATGGAATGGATGGCAGAGCGCGATCGCGCTATTGGGGCTTGCAGAGCTGAAGCCCTTGGTGGAAGAGGCGTTTGATCGCCGCTCGATCGATCCCGGCGTGATGAGATTGAAACATTTCAACGAGGACCTTGAGTGGGCACTCCAACACCCCACTGAGCCCTATCGGGACGAACAGGAATACGCTCTGTGGACCGATACGATTGGCGAACTGTCGACTTGGTCGTGTTTTGACAAACAAGACATCAAGGAGCAGAGGTTTCCGCCACAGCCGACATCGACGTGGTTGCCGCGGCCGGCTGTCAATACTTACCGCAATGTCGGCCGCAACGATCCCTGTCCCTGCGGCAGCGGCAAGAAATTCAAGAAATGCTGCCTGCAATCCCTCGCCGCCTGAACCTCGATGTAGAGTTGATATTTCAGGTCATGATGGCTGCCTGGTATTCTCTCCGGCACTTTCCAGATTACCATCTCGATCAAAAAATTAGCATGGCCTTCATATGGCCCCTGATGCCATAGGTAATGGCGTCAAGTGCCATAGGAAGGATTATTGCGAGGGGTCCAACGGCAGCCGTGACCCGTTCCTCGCGCTAATTCTGTTTGCCGAGCGGTCCCGCGCGGAGTTGTGCTAAGAACGCAGGTCGAAGGAGGTTGGCGATTTACCGCATTCTCGCGCTGATCTGCCTGAGCGTTGCCGCTGTTGCCGCCCCGCAGGCAGCAGATGCTGCGGCGCGCGTTGCGCTGGTCATCGGCAATTCCGCCTACCAGCGTCTGCCGAAACTCGGCAAGGCGGCGAACGACGCGGCTGCCATGGCGGCCCTCTTGCGCAAAGCTGGCTACGCCGTCAAGGAAGCGAATAATCTGAGGTTCTTCCCGTTCAAGGACGCGATCTACGCGTTCAAGGCGGAGGCGTCCGAGGCCGAAGTCGCCATCATCTATTTTTCCGGTCACGGGATCGGGGTCGATGGGATCAATTACCTCCTTCCGACAGATGCCAAGCTCCCGCGCGATGACGAGGCCGCGCGTGAAGGCATCGACCTGGACGGCATTGTGTCTGCAATCGTGCCGGCAAGACAATTGGGCCTGGTGATCCTTGACGCCAGTCGCGCGCGGCCGCTTGTGGAAGTAACGCGCCACACAAACGCAGCCGTTGCAACAAACCCCGGCGCGAGCGAGGTGGAACCTCTTCCCGGCAATGTGATGGTGGCGCTTGCCGCCGGGCCCGGGTCGACGGCCAAAGACGGGGATGGAACCCACAGTCCGTACACCGCGGCGCTGTTGAAGCATCTGGCGGAGCCGGGCCTCGATGTTGCGTCTGCATTCGCTCGCGTGCGCGACGAGGTGATCGCCAGCACGAAAAACACGCAGGAGCCGGTCGTGTATGGCTCCGCCGCCGCCGGCACAGTCGCGCTTGCTCCACGGCCGAGCGCGGACGTGAATACCAGATAGCGGTAGCCGCAGATCGTAGGGCGGCATCCTCCCTGCAAACATCCAAACCTACATCGCCTGCGGGTTCGGCAGTTCCTGCATCATCGCCTGGGAGAATCGCTCGATCAGCGCCAGCACGTCGGGATGCTGTTCGGGCCGCCAGCGCGCGAGCAGGTCGGCAAGTCCCTTGCGCCGCGCCTCGACGATGCGCTCACGCATCGCGCGCCCGAGCGGGGTGAGTGCGAATGCGCCGGCGGCATCCTTCTCGGCAATGCCGAGAGTGCAAAGCGCATCGAGCGGTGCTGCGAGCCGGCGCTCCGGCGTATTGAGTTCGGCACTGAGCGCAGCCATGCTCATTGGCGCGCGTTCGCCCAATCGGGCCAGCATCCAAAGCTCCGGTGCTGCGAGCGTGAGCCCCGCGCGCCGGGCAAGATCGTCATAGGCGCGCCAGCGGTTTTCGTGCGCGACCAGCACGGTGACGATACGCTCGAGCTCCTCGAGCGAAGTCGCGTCGCGCGGCATGGCGAAGCTCTCGCCCAAGCCTTCGGCCGCACCGCGCAACGGCAGCTCGCGCAGAAGGAAGGTGAGGGCAAAGCCCAGCGCCGAAATGGCCGCTGCCACCACGAAGACCGGCCGCAACGCTGCCATGACCGCGCCGACATATTCCTCATGCAGCGCCTCCGGCAATCCTTCGATAGCGGCCGGAATCACCGTTTCCAGAAATTCCATCCCGGGTCCGGCAAGGCGCGCATGCAGGGCGTTGGCAAAGATCGCGCCAAAGAATGCGACGCCGAGTGCGCCACCCAGCGAGCGAAACAGCATCGTTCCCGAAGTGGCCACCCCCAGCTGCTCGTAGGCGACGCTGTTCTGCACCGCCAGCACAAGCACCTGCATCACCATTCCCATCCCTATACCCAGCCACAGCGCGTCAAAGGAGGTCATCCACACACTGCGGCCTTCCGAGAGGAGCGCCAGCAGCATGAGGCCGAACGTCATGGTCGCAGTGCCGGCGACGGGAAAAAGCTTATAGCGTCCGAAGCGGCTGATGATGCGTCCGCTCACGACCGAACTTGCCAGCATGCCGAACATCATTGGCGTGAGCAGAAGCCCGGAAACGGAGGCGCTTGTCGCTTTCACCACCTGCAGGTAGATCGGCAGGAAGGTCACCGCGCCGAACAGCGAAAGCCCGACAATGAAGCCAACCGCGCTCGCCACGGCAAAATTGCGATTGCCGAACAGGGTCATCGGCAGAATCGGCTCGCGCACGCGCAGCTCGACCAGGACGAAGGCGAGAGTGGCGGCGAGACTCACCGCGACGAGCGCAAGGATGAACGGGGAACCCCAGGGAAAACTCGTGCCGCCGAGGCTGGTGAACAGAATGATGGCGCTGAGGGCGACGGTAAGAAGAAGCGCCCCGTAGTAATCAATGCGATGGCTGCGCCGCGCCGTTGGCGCCGGCAGCACGGCGGCGATCACGAACAATGCAAGTAGCCCGGTCGGCAGATTGATGTAGAAGATCCAGCGCCAGCTGAGGTGATCGACAAAGAAGCCGCCAAGCAGCGGGCCGATGATGGTAGCGAAGCCGAACACCGCGCCGAAGAAGCCCTGATAGCGGCCGCGCTCGCGCGGCGGAATGAGATCGCCGATCACCGCGATGATGACCACGATCAGCCCGCCGCCGCCGACGCCTTGCAACGCCCGAAAGGCGATGAGCTGCGGCATGTTCTGCGCGATGCCGCAGAGCGCAGAGCCGACGAGGAAAATGACGATTGCCGCCTGCAGGACGAGCTTGCGCCCGTAGAGGTCGCCGAGCTTGCCGTAGAGCGGTCCGACCACGGTGCTCGTCAGGAGATAGGCGGTGACCACCCAGGAGAGGTGCGTCAGTCCGCCCAGTTCGCCGACAATGGTGGGCAGCGCCGTGGAGACGATGGTCTGATCGAGGGCGGCGAGGAGGAGCGCGAGAAAAAGCGCGCCGAATACGGCCCGCAGCGATCTACCTTGTTGGGGCGGCGTCATTGTTGCTTTATGGCACGGGGAGTAGTCGCGGTTTCGTGAGCACGCCGCCCAATTCTGTCCACATTGGCTCCTTCAGCTTCGCCAATATCGCACGTTTCGGCGGGGCATTGTCTTTCCTCTGTTGGCGTGCGGGGGGCGCGATGTTTGCGGTTCTACTCTGTCGGGAGCACTACCCATGCCGAACTTCGACCCCCAACTCGTTCAACTCATGCGCACCGCACTCGAAGAGGTCATGACGCGCGTGCCGCTGGAATACGCAACACAGTCGACCAAGGCCTATCTTGCGGAATGTATTCTGAAAGCGGCCGCGCAGGGACAGACCAGCTATGACGGGTTGCTGGCTGCGGCAGCCGACCAGATGCAGACAGTGCTGACGCTGTTTACCTGAGCAAATATTCGCGGGTACGCTTACCTCAATCCGTCACTCTGAGGTGCTCGGCGCGTAGCGCCGAGCCTCGAAGTGCGACGGCCCCAGTCGGGGCCGTGCGTCCTTCGAGGCTCGCGGCCCGGCCTAAAGGCCGGTCGCTCGCGCCTCAGAACGACGGTGAGAGTCGCGGACAAACGCTATTTCGCCGGCGCGATTTCCTTTGCCGATGTGACTTCGGCGGGCTTTTCACCCTGCGCGCTGGCCTCGTTCAGGAGCGCACCGATGACGTCGGCGCGGCGCTCTTCTTTGATCTTATTTTCCTGCTCCTTCTTCTGCTGCTCGGCGAAGAACTTGTAATCGATTTCCCAGCACATGGAGTCCTCCATTCTCTGATAGCGCCTACAGCGTGACAACGCCGCACCGCTATTTGCCGTTCCGTAGCCCGGATTTCGTTCTTACGAAATCCGGGACTCGATTCCCGGAATGAGCGAAGGCGCTCAATCCGGGCTGCGCGTGTAACTTATCCGTCCTAGTGGTCCTTAGATTCCGAAGTTCGCATCTGAACGTGCCGCAAGTGGTGGCGACCTTCGGAATCGGACCACTAGGCCTGCAGGAATTCCAGCACGGTCTGGTTGAATTTCTCGGGATGTTCGAGGAAGGGAAAATGACCGGCCTTGTCGATTAATACCTTGCGTGAGTTCTTGATGGCGGCATGCAATTTGTCGGCATTGGCGAGCGGCGACAGCGGGTCGTTCATTCCCCACACCAATAGCGTCGGAGCCTGGATGGAGCGCACCTGTTCCTCGCTGAGTGCGCCGAGACCGCGGGCATTGGCGGTTTGCATGCTGTCGATTGTATAGGCCGAGCGCAGGCGTAGAATGAGGTTGTGCTCCACCAGCTTGTCGGTCACCAGGCTGTGGTCGTAATAGAGCTTTTCCAGATACTCGCGGCTCTCCTCCAAGGTGCCGGCATTGGCAATCTGCCGGTCGTGCCAGTTCGGCGCAGCTGCCGGTGGATCGGACGGGCTGCGATAGCCGCCGCCATTGGTGAGCACCAGCCGCTCGACCATTTCCGGATGATGCACGGCCAATTGAAGGGCCACGGCTGCGCCCATGGATTGCCCGATGAAGGTGGCCCGCGGCACGGCGATGGCTTTCAGGAAGCCTGCGATGAAACCCGCGAACACGCCGCTGTGATAGGAAGTAAGCGGCTTGTCGGACTGCCCGAAGCCGATCTGATCCGGCGCGATTGCTCGCCAGTTCGTCGCCACCGCCTTGACGGTGGGCATCCAGCGCGCGCCTTCGCCGCCCATTCCATGCAGCAGAATGACCGGCTCCCCGCGGCCCGCTTCCAGATAGTGGATCTTGTGACCGAGAACGGTCACGTCATGCGCGGCGGGGTCAAGTCTTTCGCCGCTGTCAGCGCGAATGCCGGAGACAAGTGCGGCGGCCATGGCGAGCAGAGGAATTTGCGTCATGAGTTTTAACCTTCAATAATCGCCTAATGCGGCCAGCCGTGCTGGGAAAGGTCGATCGGATTTCCGTCCGGGTCGTAAACGCGGTACTCCGCCTCTCTGTTGGGCGGCCTTTTTTCAACCTCCGTCGCGGCTCCCCACTGCCGGCAAACCGGCACCATGGCATCGATGCTTTCCACTTCAAAACCGAAATGATTGATTCCTTCCTTGAGCTGGTTGCCCTCTATCTTCCGCTCGGGACCTATGGGAATGATCGCCAGGTTGAGATGGCCGTCGGTCAGATAGGTGGCGGTGCCCACGCCCTTGACGATCTCGAGGCCGAATGAATTGGTGTAGAATTTTACCAACCGATCTACGTCTTCGGTCAGAATGGCGAGATGGCGGATGCGAGCCATGAAATGCTCTCCATGTTTGAATTTTCCCGTCGCTCGGTCGGAACGCAAGGCAAAGTTAGCATGTCACGCATGCATGTTAATGCGGCCCGCAAGCCTTGTCATTCCGTGAAGGTTCTAATAGGTCAAGCCCTCGCGCCATCATCGATTCCCCCCGCATCTTCGCAGAAAAAATTCCGCTGGTTGAATATGACTGTGAGCCCGAGCCTTCGCGTCAATGCCGTGATCGGGACCGGCCATTTCCTGTCGCACTTCTATCAAATGTGCCTGCCGCCCATGTTCCTCGCATGGCAGGCCGCGTTCGGTGTGTCGTTTGCCGAGCTTGGCCTATCGATGGCGCTGATGTCGTGCGCCACCGGGCTGTTGCAGACGCCGGTCGGCTTTCTGGTCGATCGCTACGGTGCCCGCGCCTTCCTGGTCAGCGGCACGCTCCTCATGACCTTGTCGATCTCGGCAGTCGGGTTTGCCACCGCGTTCTGGCAGGTCCTTCTCTTTTGTCTCTTGTCGGGGGTAGGCAATTCAGTCATTCATCCGACGGACTACGCCATCCTGAGCGCCTCGGTGGAACGCAGCCAGATGGGGCGTTCCTTCGCGATGCATACGTTCAGCGGCAATCTCGGCTCCGTGTTCGCACCGCCCGTCGTCGCCGGCCTGACCGTGCTTCTGGGCTGGCGCAGCACGCTCGTCCTCGTCGGGCTCCTTGGTGTCCCGCTGGTGCTTGCCATATTCTGGCAAAGCGCATTCCTGCGCGAAGAGACCAGCCGTCAAGAGATGCGGCGACCTGCGATTCTGTCCGGGGGGAGATTGCTTTTGTCTCGTCCCATGCTGCTGTTCTTCGGTTTCTTTCTGTTGTCGGCAATGGCGACTTCGGGGATCCAGTCCTGGCTCATTCCCGTCCTGCACGACGTGCATGGGCTCGATCTCAAGGCAGCCTCTTTGGCGCTGACCTGTTACATGGCAGGTGCGACGGCCGGCGTTCTGCTGGGCGGATGGTTTGCCGATCGCAGCCGCCGCCATCTCGCGTTTACCGTCGTTTTGACTGTGGTCGCGGCGGCACTGATATTGCTGGTCTCATTCGCGACCATGGCCGTTGCCGCCACATTGAGCATGCTGTTCGTGGCCGGGCTGCTGGTGGGGGCGAGCCGCACCCCGCGCGATGTCATGCTCAAAGATGCTTCGCCCCCCGGACAGATCGGCAAGGTGTTCGGTTTTGTCAGCGCGGGTTTGCCGCTTGGCGGCGCGCTTGCGCCGGTGCCGTTCGGCTACCTGATCGACAAAGGCCGGCCCGATCTGGTGCTAGTGCTGGTCGCGGCAGTGCTGCTCGCGAGCCTTCTGTGCGTGGGGTCGGCGCGCGCGAGCGTCTCGCGCAGAATGATCCCGGCGCCGGCGGAATAACCTGATTACTTCTTTTCTTTATTTTCGAACGAGACGAGCCCCTCCCACAAACGGGGGCCGCCGTCGCCAGGCATCAAGGCAAAAGCGGAATAGGGGTTGTCGAGCACGGCAGTCCGCACGAAAGACAGCGAAACGATGCCGAGCGCTTCGTTGTACGGGTCGAGGTCAACCACCTCGCCGCTGAATTGGACCGTCGAATCGCTATAGCGCATGTCAAGCAGTACCGATTGCGCCGAGGGCGGCATCGCCATGGCCAAGCCCTCGTTGTAGGGATCGATCAGGATCGGTGAGCCGGTGAATTGGAATTGAATGGTGAGGTTTTGAGCCGAGGACGGCATTGCCGCAGCCCACGTTGCGAAGGCAGCGCCAGCCAATGTTTTCCCGACGACGTTTCCCACGATAAGCCTCCCTTTTTACGCAAACTCAACAGAAACGCACTCGCTCGCCTCCCGTGCGGACAGCATGCGTGGGAGGGCAACCATAAACATTCACCATATGTCGCAATGAACCGGCCCGAGGTTCAATCCCACCACCACAGTGCTTTTCCCGTGAACCTTTCCGCCTGCGTGTGTGACCAATGCTTACTCAGGCGACTTGGACGGTCGTACCCAGAGACCCTATCCCCCCGCGGCCGTCCAGTAATGAAAGCCCCGCCCATACCCCCCGGGCGGGGCTTTTGTTTGGGAAAGACTCAGCTCGCGCGCAGAAAGCCCAGCCATTTACGCAGGCGATCTTTGTCGCGCGCCGCCTTGTCGAGGAATTTTTCCCGGCAGCGCTTGGAGCAGAACTGGGTCTGATGCCAGTGGTGCCGGATCAGACCGAACCTGCCGCCGCATTGGGCGCATCGCTTGTTCATGAAAGGCCTCCGCCGCCGAGCGGGTCCATCGCGCGACGATGAGCGTTGCAAATCTATGCAGCTATTGCGCTGCTGCCACTGTGCGTGCAAAAGGCGGGCCAACGGTTTTCACGGCCCGTCAGTGCCTCGTGCTAATAAACGGCCGGCGCTTGGAGCTAGGTCACGTTCTTTAAGAGTTTTCCTGACAATTATGCACAGCGTCGCGCGCGATCATCTTTGCGTTGCTCGCGAGCGCGTTTGCGGTTACCGTTCTGACTGCCAGCTAGCTTTGAGTCCTGTACGCCAACGCATGCAGGACGGTTTCGCCAAAGACGTTATGATGCTTCAGCAATGAAGATTGTCATCGCGCCGGCGGGGAGAAGGCTAGCACCCGGAGAGGAGTTGACGAGCACATACGGCATTCCCTGCAGCTGCGCGTAATGTGCGGCTTGGAAGCGGCCGGAGAGTTTCCGCCAAGGTTACCCGACGGCCGAAATTCGAGTGGCACGCGACGCGCGAGACGTTCGGGAATGTTCGCTATAGCCCTGCGGGTCATTCCGCAGGACGCCCTTCGCTCCCTTTCGGGGCAAACGGAACGGCCGGGGTGCACATCCGGCCGTTCTTTTTTTAGCGCCGGGCAAACTCCTGTACGATGGGCGGTGCCGCGGCATCGGCGGCAATCCGCGCCTCGCGCGCCTTGGCATCGAGTTCATCGCTGAGGATGCGCAGCTCCCTGGCGAGCCGCAGATCGAGGGTATGATCCGACAAGAATCGGCAGCGCCGGGCGAGATCGACAAAATACATCTGCGGTTGCATCGCACGCCTCGGCATCGATATCGTCCATGGCATAGCCGCTTTCGCCCCTCAGCGTCTTTAAATTTTGCGCGGCAACCTTACTTGCCAATAAAAGAGTGTGTGCAAAATGTTGCAGGAAGACATCGACGAACTGCGCCGCGCGGTTGAAGCGTTGGAGCATCCGAGCCTGACCGCCCGGTTGAGCAGCCTTGTCGGAAAACCGATCGAGCTGGTGCAGCGGGCGCTGCCTGCGGGAGCTTCCGAAGCGATTTCGGGCGCCACCACCAAGGGATTGAATGCGGCGTTGCGCCTTGCCCTCCTGAGCATGCAGGGCGAGACCCGAATGGTGTCGCTGCGGCTGCATAAATCGCTGGCGGCGGTTTCCGGGGCGCTTGGCGGCGGATTCGGCCTGGTCGCCCTTCCGGTGGAGCTGCCGGTCTCCACCGTGATCATGCTGCGCGCCATTATGGAGATCGCGCGCAGCCAGGGCGAGAACATCCGCGACCCCGATACCGCGCTGTCGTGCCTGCAGGTATTTGCATTGGGCGGCCGCGCGGGGGAGGGCGACGTTCTGGGAAACGGCTATTTTGCCGTGCGAGCGAGTCTCGCAAAAGCGCTGATGGAAGCGGGTCGCTTCATAGCGGAACGGGGCATTGTTGCCGAAGGCGCGCCCGTGCTGGTGAGGTTCATGGCGCAGATCGCCTCGCGGTTCGGCATCGTGGTGAGCCAGAAGCTCGCGGCTCAGACTTTGCCGATCTTTGGGGCGATCGGGGGAGCGGCCGTGAATTACGCGTTCATCGCGCATTTCCAGGACATCGCGCAGGCGCATTTCACGGTGCGGCGGCTGGAACGTCGCTATGGCAGGGCGCGCGTGCGGGAAGGGTACGAGAGCATTCGCGAGGCTGTTGCCACCCGACTCGCGGCGTGATCTCTCCGACGTCATGGCCGGGCTCGGTCCCGGCCATCCACGCCTTGCAACAGGATTAAGACGTGGATGCCCTGCACAAGGCTGCACAAGGCCGGGCATGACGGAGTCTGTAGCGGCACCGCCGTTGCATTTTGATCCACTGTGGCTTTGCAGCACTAGAGCGCAAGCAACATCGGTGGCTTAGTCGTAAGTGGTTGACGGCAGGACTCACTCAACTATGGGGGCTCCAATGAAGAAGCTTTTGGTTGCGTTGGTTGCAACTCTCGTCGCCGTGAGCGTGGCTGGCTGTGTCGGCATCGGCAAGGGCAAAGGCAAAGCTCCACCTCCGATCGTGACGAAGGGCTAAAGACCTGACGCATTGATACCACCCTGTGGCGGCTGTAGGCATGAGTTCTCTCATGCCTACGGCTTTGCCACTGGATGGCGCTGCTATTTGAGCGGCACCTGTATCAATGTCGCAAGCTGCTCTTGCGAGAGCGGCGCTGCGATGTATTTGAAGGCAATCGCGTCCGCCATCGCCAGGTCGAGGCCTTCGATGCGATCGACCAGGACGTTGTTCTTGGGGTAATAATCAACCGGGACATTCGCGGCGATTGCTTGCGGAATATGCGCCCAATCGGCAAAGGCCTTGAGGCCGGCCGGCGTATACATCCAGTCGATCACCTCGCGATAGGCTTGCAAATAGCGAAGGAAAACCGGTTTGCGCGCCGCCAATGCTGAGGCATTGGCGGTCATGAATCGCACCGTTTGATTGCGCATTTCCGGGATGTCGCTCGCGCGAGCAATCAGCCGGATCTTGCCCTCGTTCACGAGATCGAGCGCGAATGGCGGCGAGGTCCAGCCCACATCGATCTGGCCGCTCATGACCTGGGTGAGCGTGGAAGCCGGGCTGCCGGTAGCAACCGGGGTAAAGGTGACGCCGAAGACTCTCTGGAAGCCGAGCACGGCCGCATAGGTTGACGAGCCGGTCGTCGAATAGGCAACCGTCCTGCCGGAGAGGTCCTTTTTCTCCTTGATCGGCGAATCGGCCCGCACGTACCAGGTCAGGTCGTTCGCGCCGGTGTGGGTTGCGCCGATGACGCGAATTGGCGCTCCTTTGACAAAAGCGCCAAACGTGTTGAACGTGCCGATACCGGTGCCGATGTCCGCGCTGCCGGAAATCACCGCCTGCTGGGTTTCGCCGGCGCCCTGGGTGTAGAAAATTTCCAGCGCCACCCCGTGCTTCTTGAAAAATCCGGCATTCTGTCCGAGTTCGGAAAACGAATTTTCCCAGGTGCCGGCAAGTCCGGAGGCGACACGCAAGGTGTCCTGCGCCTGTAACGCTCCGGGCGATCCGCCGACCAGCAGCAGCACGCATATTGCAGAGACGAACTTGAGCCTGGACATTGCGCTTCGTTCCTTTCGTTCCTTGTCATTCCGGGGCGCCGCGAAGCGAAGCGTAGCGGCGAGCCCGGAATCCATAACCAAGAATCGGGGGGTATGGATTCCGGGCCCTCGGCCTTCACTGCGTTCCGGCCTCGCGCAGGAATGACAACGACGCGCATTTGACGCCCGCAATACCCATGTCTACGTTCCCGTAGCCCATCTCGGCAAGGAGCGCCCCCATGTCGGCAAGCAAGAGCAGCGCAGCGCGCGTGGCGCCGCGTGCCACCAATCGAGAAGCAGCGCTCAAGGACCTCTATGACGGGATTTCCGCAAAGCACATGTTCCCGTTCTGGGCCACATCGAGCGACGTTGCTCACGACGAAATCCAGCAGCTCATGGCGACGCAAAAAGCCGTCCCGCATCTTTGGAGCTATAAGAGCGATATCGAGCCCATCCTGTTTCGCGCCGCGCAACTGGTGACCATGGACGATTCCGAGCGCCGCTCGCTCATATTGGTCAATCCGGGTCTGGCGCCGCGGCGCGCGACCGTGAGCACCATGTACACCGCCTACCGGCTCAACGACGCCAACGAAGTGATGCCGCCGCACCGCCATTCGCCAAATGCCATCCGCTTCGGCCTGACCGGGACGGGCAATTTCACCGGCGTCGGCGGCGAGGACATCACCTTCGGGCCGGGCGACATGGTGCTCACGCCGATCGACACCTGGCACAACCACGGCAACGTGGGCAATGAGCCGGCGGTCAATCTCTCGGTGCTCGATCTGCCGCTGGTCGAGACGCTCAACGCCGTCTATTTCGAGCACGACTACACGGAAATGGTCGACGGCAAGCCGGTCAAGAAAAAGCAGCAGACCGCGCGGGTGCCGTCCGATTATTCGGCGCGCGCCTATGGTCACGGCGGGCTGCGGCCGCGCTTCCTGCAGCACACGCGTGGAGCCGGAAATTCTTCGCCCATGTACGTCTATCGCTGGGACATGATGGAGGAGCTGCTCGCCCGCTTCCAATCCTGGGACGGCGACCCTTATGAAGGGGTGTCGATCGAATATGTCGATCCGCTCAGCGGCGGTCCGGTGTTCAAGACCATGACGTTTTTTGTGCAGATGCTGCGTGCCGGCGAGCGGACGCGGGCGCTGCGTCAGACCGCGAGCCTGCTCGTAGCGCCATTCAAAGGCAGCGGATATTCCGTCGTTGACGGCAGGCGTTTCGATTGGCGGCAGTTCGATAATCTGGCGGTGCCCGGCGGCTCCTGGTTCGAGCACGTCAACAACGATGCCAGAGAGCCGGCGATCCTGTTCGTCGCGAGCGACGAGCCGGCGCTGAAGGCTTTCCACTTGTACAAGAAATGGGGTCGCGAGCCGTCCGGCGAAATCGTGAAACTCGCCTAACGGATGGCTCTCTCGGCCTCATGGTGAGGAGCATCGCAGCGCCCGAGCGCTTCCATTATGGCAAGAGCTTGCTCGCTGCGATGCGTCTCGAACCATGGAGGCCGCCCGCGTCCTTCGAGACGGGCGCACATGCGCTTGCAGTCATTGGAGAGTCCCCAACCGGCGCCCTCCTCAGGACGAGGGCGGATGGTGCGCTCTCCTCAGGACGAGGCGGATTACTGTAAGTGCCCAGTATCAAGCTTAAACTTTTGCGAGCTAAGCTATGAAAATTATAGGGAAATTTCAGTTAGAAGAAGGCCTAGCAACGCTTTAGCAACCCAGTCTTTTTTGGAGTTGCTAAGCAATAATTTCTTGATTGGCGTTTACCTGAACTTGAAAAAGACCGCCCGCAGACGTTTGCTTGTAGAGGGGCCGCACACAAAGGGCGCGAGTGTGAAGTAGCTCACACATCCCGGCAAAAATATAGTGCAGACTGATCAGGTCGGAGCGACCCATCGTTTGTCGAGAGGGAGCGCTTGATATGATTGATATGATCATGACAGCTCTCGACGTAGGAATAATGATCGGCATCGTCCTGTTCGTCGCTTTCGGTCTTACGCTACGCCGGGATGCACCACGCAGCGGCCCGCACCCCTTCGAGTAGCCGTTGATTTGAAATCCGCCCCCCGCCATAGCCAAGGGGGAGCATCCCTAATCTCCCCATAGGCCCCCATGTCTGAATTCCTGCGCTCGAATTTCCTGCGCTTCCAAAGATCACCGGCGGAACCTCAGCAGCAGCAATGGAGTTGTCTTCAGCCGCATCTTGCCAGTGCGGCACGTTGGAGCGGGGCTAGCCTAACAACGGAAGGGGGTTAGCCTCGCTCACGAAGCCTTCAGCAATCCACATTAAAGCTGATCTATCCACTCCGTCGCGGAGGTCAGACACTATGCGAGCAGTGGTCCTTGGAATTGCGATTGGATTGGTGGTCGGAGCGTTAGCGGTGGCACAGGAGCCGGATAAGGATAGCGCGAACTATATGCTGCGGTATTGCCGCGCCGCACTGAACAACGAAACCCTTACTCATTTCGCAGATGCAGCTATGGCAGGGATGTGTGTAGGCATCATTGATGCAATTGGTTTCATGATGAGCGAATTTCCCCTGGAAGAAAAAGAAAAGAGCAGCTGCCCACCAAGCAAGGTGAAGCTTGAGCAAATTGTAAGCGTGGTCGTGAGGTACATCGAGGCACGACCAGAGCGGATGCATGAGAATTTTAGAACACTGGCCATAGAGGCTATCCATGACGCTTAGCCCTGCACGACCAATTGACCGCCTAGCTAACATTGTAGTTCTGTGTAAATGGCAAGGCCTATCTCGGGAGGAAAGTCATGGAATGGTTTTACAAAAAACATCTATAGCGGGCGTTCAAATTCCCAATTGGGCGCTCGTTCTGGGCGCCCTCATTCTAATCTGGCTCATCTATGCAAAATCATAGTATAAGAAGTCCAATTGGCTTAAGCTTGGGCTTTCATATCCCCTCCAATGAGCGTCCTACACCTTTATACACTGCTAAGGGCGGAAAGCTCCACCAACTATCGAGACCATGCCATCATTCTTGAGGCTAAGCCGGGGGCTCAAACGGCAAAACCGCTACCTGTCGTCTCAGCTTTCAAATTCTTCGGCACACTCACAAGTCGTTCGGCTCCCATGTCGGGTTGCTAAAGTGAGTGCGAATGATGGCCTTCAGAGCCTTTGTGAATTTGTCTTTTGATGAAAGCTGAGCCAATATTTCTCAGCCTTATCCACCTGATCTAAGCCGTAGAGTGCGAGCGCCCCGAACAGGACCTCTTGGCACGCCGCATCTGCGCCAACAGTTCCGGTGAATTTCACGTTTGCAAATGAAGCCTCAAGACCGTCATAGGCCATATCAAGCCGCATATATTGGTCGCTCGGCGATTTGAGGTGCTGGTCAAGAACGTGGAGATTGTTTGCGAGGAGGAAAGACAATATCTTGCCGCCGGTGTGCTGCAGTGGGGGCTGGTTCTGCCGGTCCTCACATTCATTCCCGAAGGCCGACAATAAAGCGCGTCGCCTGCGGCATTGAGCAGATATTTTATTCGCGGTTGGGTTCTGAACCGAGTAGCAGGATTAGCAAGTTATGCATCAAGAACGCATCGTCCCGAGCGGAAGCTTCTTCAGCCATCCTGCGCCAACTCTTCTCAATGTCATCAGATGCATCGCCGCCGCAGGCTTGCCAATACTCTTCACAAGCCTGATAGACCTCTTCGCTGCCGGGCTCGACCTTGCCATGGACCACTTTCCAATAGAACACGATTAAATCTGCGCAAAGCTCACGAGCAAAGTACGGCCTTCGACCTTGTGGCCTACTGCTGAGTTCGTTAAGCCATGCCTTCAACAGAGGTAGGCTTTCCTGAAAAGCTGTAAAGAACGGAGGTAACAAACCAGCTGGCAGTGGGTCGAATAACTGAACAGCCTCAACGAGTGTATCGGTGGCTTCCCGCATCCCATCGATGCGCTTCTTAAACTGATGATACAAATCCGGTGTTATTTCCCAATCAGGCCCAAACGCCTTGCGGGACCTCTCCAAGCTTGGGGCTAGCCATCCAGGCGGCGATTTAGCAATGAGGCTGGCGACTTTCTCGAAGCTCATACAAGAGCCTCTACCCACTTTCCCCACTTATCCAGCGCGGCCCTACATTCGTTTTCATACTTTGCCCGCTGGTAGACCCCAGCGACCCCGGCGCGATAGCCGCTAACATGGTTCAGGATCGTTTCAACGATATGCGGAGGGGCAAGGCCTAGCTCGCCAAGCATAGTCGCCACAGTTCTGCGAATGTCGTGGACATGCCAAGCGGGGATATTAAGGCCCGCATCTAGCCTAGCCTTCTCGCGCCACCAGCCAAAGCTACGGAAGACGCGGGCATCATTAGATCGATCTTTGGCGTCCACTTGGCAGGCCTGTATTCGAAGAATTTCAAGCGCAGGCTCCGACAGCGGCACAAGATGTTCGCGCTTGTTTTTCGTCCGCTCAGGCGGAAGGCGAAGGAGCTTGGCATCAAAATCAACCTCGCTCCAACGCAGGCCGCTGATCTCTTCTCGCCGTTGCCCGGTCAAAAGGAGCAATCGGACAGCGTCAATGAAATCGACGTGTTGGCCGACGACGACAGTGGTCCATAACTTCGCGATTTCCTTGGGCGTTAGCACCCGCTCCCTTGATCCGCCTTCGTCGGCTTTACCAGTGCCGGTTACCGGATTTAAGTCGAGCAGTCCTTCGCGAACGCACCAAGAGAAGAAGGCGGAGAGGCTAGAGCGGACACGGTTCCTCGCCACTGGCCCGGAGCCGGTCTCGATCTTTGCAAGCAATTCAGCGATGGCCCGGCGACGTGACCTCGTGTAGCTCGGATGGAATGCAAGGATTTAGCGTGCGCAAGATAGATGCCGCTCGATTTCTTCAAAGCTCCTCGGCTTCATCGCTGGTTTTCTTCGGGCAGAGGTAAAGCTCAACGACGCTGCCAAGGTTCTCGCTCGACGCTGGCCTTGGGTCTTCGCCAGAGACAATCAAGCCGAGAAGCCTTAGCGCCTCGCTTCGCGCCATTTCGACGGTGAAGGGTGATCCGTGTCGGCCTATCGTGAACCACTTCCCCTTCGACTTCAGAACGTAATTCACGGCTGGCCCGCGCTGGCGTCGAGCGCCAAAGCCGCTGACGCGCGTGTCCCAGACAATGCTTCCGGGTTCGATCTTATCAACGAGAGATTTCGTAATTGCAGCGCGCATCAGTTTGCCTTTCAAGTTGCTAGGAAAGTTGCTAGCGCTTGTCCCTCAGTCTACCACGCGAGCAACTAGCTAGCAACTATAGCAACCAAAACGCCGGTCATCGGCTGGCGGAAATTGGCGGAAGATGGCGGCGAAGAAAGGCCCATGAAAGTGGCGCATTCGAGGATTTTCTAAGATAACTGCTGGATCGGATGGAAGTGAAGTGCCCAGTCAATCAAACTGCAAACTCGTTGCGCATTTCGACTGCCCCGGCGGCGGCCAGGTCTGGGTAGAAGGCACGACGCTTTACATCGGCCACATGCATTGGCCGAGCGGCACCAGCATCGTCGATGTTGCCGATCCGCGCCGTCCGCGCCTGCTTGCCAGCATCGATATCCCGGAAGGCTGGCACTCCCATAAAGTGCGGGTGCACGGCGGCATCATGCTGGTCAATCACGAGAAGCTCGGCCAGACAGGCGCGGCCGGATTCGGCGGCGGCATTGGAATCTACGACGTTGCCCGGCCGGACGCTCCCAAGCTGATCACGAAATGGCAGACCGGCGGTCGCGGCGTGCATCGCTACGATTTTGACGGACGCTATGCCTATCTCTCTCCGACTGCCGACGGCTATGCCGGCAACATCGTCATGATTCTCGACCTCGCGGATCCCGCTCGCCCCGTCGAAGTGGGCCGCTGGTGGATTCCCGGCCAGTGGAAGGCAGGCGGAGAGCCGTATCCATGGGAGAATTGGGTCGCACCGCGTTGCCACCATCCCCTGCGCATGGGCGATCGCCTGTATGTGAGCTACTGGCATCACGGCCTGTTCATTCTCGACATTTCCAACATGTCGCGCCCGAAAATGGTTTCGCATGCCTCCACCAACCCGGTATTTGCCCATCCGACCCACACCTGTCTTCCGGTGCCGCAGCCGCTCAAGGGCAGGCGTATCATGGTGGTCGCCGATGAAGATGTAGCGAAGCTTCGGCCGGCAGCGCCTTCTTTCAGCTGGATCTACGATATTACGATTGAGCAGCTGCCGGTACCCATTGCGACCTTCCAGGTGCATGGCCTCGATCGCGACGGCAGCCCGCAGCCGCCGATGACCGGCTGCCATCAGCCGTCGGAGCGGTTCGCCGGCAGCGTCATTCCGTTCGCCTGGTTTGCGCAGGGCATGCGGCTAGTCAGCGTTGCCGACCCGTTCGCGCCGCAGGAAGTGGGACATTTTCTGCCCGATCCGGCTCCCGGCGAGGCGCGCCCGTCCTCCAACGACGTCACCATCGACGATCGCGGCCTCATTTATCTCGTCGACCGCGTGCGCGGCGTAGACATTATTGAAACTTCCGCCTTCGCTTGAGGATAACTGCGATGAATGAAGCAACGACTGTCCGCAAGGATATCACCCCGATCGGCAAGAAGAACCCGAACCTGCCGTTCTATCCGGCGGTGCGCGCCGGCGACTTCATCTTTGTCTCCGGGCAGGTGGCCAAGGATGCCGATGGCAACATGCTTTCCGGAACCATCGAGCAGGAGACGCGCGGCACCATCGAGACGATCAGTCGAATCCTGGCAGAAGTGGGCGCGGCATTGAGCGATATCGTGCGCGTGACCGCCTACCTCGAGGACGCCCGCGATTTCGGGCGCTACAACCGGGTATTCACGGAGTATTTCAAGGATGCCGTCTTGGCCCGCACGACGGTCGAAGCGCGCGCCGTCATCAATACCAAGATCGAAATGGACGCCATTGCCTATAAGCCGCGATGAGGAGAATGAACGTGATCAGATTGCTCGGTCGGCAGACCTCGGGAAACGTGCAGAAGGTGATCTTCTGCCTGGAAGAGCTGCGCATCCCCTATGTGCGGGAGGATTATGGCCGCCAGTTCGGCAACACCACCACCGACGCATACCGCAAGCTCAATCCGAACGCGAAGGTGCCCACATTGCTCGACGGCGAGGTGGTCATCTGGGAGTCGCACACCATCGTCCGGTATCTCGCCGCGGTCCATGCGCCGCATTTGCTGGGCGGAACCCCGGCGGAGCGCAGCATGGCCGAGCGCTGGATGGACTGGCTCCTTGCCTCGCTCAATACGCCGTATGTCGCGGTGTTCCGGGATGTCAAGAAACCCGCCGGCGAACGCGCCCCTGATTTTGCCGCGCAAAGCGCTGACCTCGTCGCTCAACTCAAGATTCTCGACGGTCATCTTGCCGGGAAGGAGTGGTTTGCGCTGGATCGCTTCACCCTGGTGGAGGTTGCGCTTTCCCCCATCGTGAAGCGCTGCCTGGAATTTGCCATCGAGCGCCCGCGCTTTGCCGAGCTTGAGCGATGGCAGGCTGCAATCGATGCTCGTCCCGCCTTTGCCGTTGCGACCGGCGCCAAAGCGAGCGTGCTGGCCAAGGCGGCCTAATCAATCAGCGGCAGGCTCTCCAGGTGAGCCCTGATATGCATTTCCTGGAATGACGGCCGCGCGCTTGGCTCGGCCTTTGTCGTGCCGGTGGTCGCTACCGCTACGCTGCGCGATTGCCAGGAGTGCACTGCTCCGATGCAGACCAGGAGCGCGAACACAATAACAGCGACCTTGAGCATGAGATTCTGGACCTTGGCGGTATCCGTCATGGTGCTCTCCCGCGGCCGTCCAGCCCCGCTGTCGTTCCTCGCCTACAGTTAAGGACTTTTCGTGTCGTCGAGTGTGGCGCAGTTCACATTGGCTGCAATTCTGCGATCGAAACCGCGCCCCGTAGCCCGGATGCAGCGTCAGCGAAATCCGGGGAAAGGCGCAACGAAGCGATTCCCGGATTGCGCTGCGCTCCATCCGGGCTACGATGAAGCGAACTACCTCTGGCCTGACCAACAGCGAAAGCGCGGCGAATGACGCAGAAGGTTGAGATTACGCTCAACATCAACGGCCAGGATTATACGGTTCTGGCGGAGCCGAGACGCACGCTGGTCGACGTGATCCGCGACGACTGCGGACAGACCGGCACGCATATTGGTTGCGAGCACGGAATCTGCGGCGCGTGCACCATCATCCTCGATGACGAAGCTGTCCGCTCCTGCCTGATGTTCGCCATTCAAGCGCAAGGCAAGCGCATACGCACCGTCGAAGGGCTCGCCGACGGCGACCGCCTGCATCCGCTGCAGGAATCGTTCATGGCGCATCACGCGCTGCAGTGCGGGTTCTGTACGCCCGGCTTCCTGATGCTTGCGGTGAATGCGCTGGAGACAAACCCGGACATCAGCGACGAGGAGATTCTGGAGGTGCTTTCGTCCAATCTGTGCCGCTGCACCGGCTATCAGAACATCATCAAGGCGGTGCGCAGCACGGCCCGTGAAATGCGCCGCGCCCGCGCACAGTGAAAATGACGGACACATGGGTCGGGCGTTCCATCCGGCGCGTCGAGGATCCCGCGCTGGTCAGGGGCCACGGCAGCTTTAGCGGCGATCTCCCCGCAGCATCCTTTGTGCGCTTCGTGCGCAGTTCCGTTGCCGCCGGCCGCATCGTCCGCATTGCTGCTCCCGCCGGAGCGAGCATGTTTACCGGCGCTGACCTCGCGGCGGTAAAGCCGATCCGGCCGATGCTGCACAAGTTCAATTACGTCCCCACCAGCCAGCCGGTGCTGGCAACCGGCGTGGTGCGCTTTGTCGGCGAACCCATAGCGGCGGTGGTGGCGGGAAGCCGCGAAGAGGCCGAAGACATCGCCGATGCGGTCGAGGTTGAAATCGAGGAAACGCCGGCCATCGTCGGCATTGCCGATGCGCTGGCCGCCGATGCGCTGCGCGTGCACGCACCGGCCGCCGGCAACGTCGCGGTTGAAGGAATATTCAAGACACCCGGTTTCGATGCGGCGCGCAGAGCCGCGCATCGCACCCTCGACGTTTCGATCCGCTCGCGGCGGCAGAATGCGCTGCCGCTTGAGCCGCGCGCGGCGCATGCCGCCTGGGAGCGGGCGAGCGGTCGCGTGACGCTCACCTGCTCGACACAGATGCCGCACGGCATGCGCACGGTCATCGCCGACCTGATCGGAATGCCCGAATCGGAGCTGCGCGTCATCGCCCCGGATGTCGGCGGCGGCTTCGGACAAAAAATGCCGTTGTCGGCGGAATTCGTGGTCCTGACCTGGCTCGCGCGCAAGCTTCGGACATCGATATCCTGGATCGAGGACCGGCGCGAAAATCTGATCGCTTGCTTTCACAGCCGCGATCAGGAGATCAGGCTCAAGGGCGCATTCGATGCGCAGGCAAAACTCATCGCGCTTTCCGCCGATATTGCCGCCAATGTGGGAGCCTATTCCTCCTATCCCACGACCTGCGCGATCGAGCCGCTGATGGCCATGGCGGAAATGCCCGGGCCCTATGACGTGCGCGAATATGCCTGCATCGCGCGCGGCATCTTCACCAATACCTGTCCGATGGGACCCTATCGCGGCGTTTCGCGTCCGGTGATTACGTTTGCCATCGAGCGGCTCATGGACAAGGCGGCAGCAGCATTACAACTCGATCCGATCGAGATTCGCCGCCGCAACCTCGTCAAGAGCTTTCCCTACCTGTCGGCGACCGGCCTCGAATTCGACCAGGCAAGCTATGTCGAGACCATGGAGGCAGCCGTCAGCGCGGCCGATGTCGCTGCCTTTCGCGTGCGCCAGGCAAAGGCGTGTGCGCAGGGGCGTTATCTCGGCATAGGCTTTGCCACCTTTTCCGAGCGCACCGGGTACGGCACGCCCGCCTTTGCCGCCCGCGGCATGGACGTGACGCCGGGCTGGGAAACCGTCGAGCTGAGCATGGATCCGTCGGGGCTCATTGAGGCGCGCATCGGCGCGTCGCCGCACGGGCAGGGGCTGCGCACCACGCTTTCGCAGATCATTGCCGATGAACTCGGCACCTCGCCTGACCGCATCAAGGTCGTGCACGGCGATACCGACCGCACGCCCTATGGATGGGGCACGTTCGCCAGCCGCTCGCTGGTGATCGCCGGAGGCGCAACCTTGCTGGCGGCCCGCAAGGTGCGCGCCAAGCTCGTGAAGCTTGCTGGGATATTGCTGGAAGCAGCCGAGCAGGACATTACGCTCGAAGCCAATGCCGCTCGCGTGGTGGGCACCGATCGAAGCGTCGCCTTGGAGGTCATCGCCCGTGCCGCATACCATCAGATCCACCGTTTCAAGGGCGAGGTGACGCCGGGCATTGCCGAGACCGCAACCTATGACCCGCCGGGGACGTTTTCCAATGCGTGCCACGTGGCCGAAGTCGAGGTCGATATCGAGACCGGACGGGTGCGCATCGAAAGATTTCTGGTGGCGGAGGATGCCGGCCGCTTGATCAATCCTATGATCGTGGACGGGCAAATTCACGGCGGGGTTGCGCAGGGCATCGCCAATGCCTTGTTGGAGGAGATCGTCTACGATGACACCGGGAATATCCTGACCGCCTCCCTGGCGGATTATCTGGCGCCGACCGCGCGGGAGATTCCTCCTATCGAGATCCATCACCTGCACAGCCTGGCCGAGGCTTCTGTGACGCAAGCGAAAGGACTGGGCGAGGGTGGCGCTATCGGTGCTCCGGCTGCCGTCGTCAATGCCATCAATGACGCGCTTTCACCCTTCGGCATCTCCATTGACGAATTTCCGGCAACCCCGCAGCGTATCCGTGCCGCGCTGCGTGGCGGCACGAAGGCTCTGAGACATGGCACAGACGTGCGGCAGAATACCTCCCCCTGAAAGGGGGAGGTCGACTGCCGAGCGAAGCGAAGGCAGTCGGGTGGGGGTCCAAAGTGCGCATTTGACCCCCACCCGGCTCGCTGCGCGACACAGGCGATGCAACGCATCGCCGTTCTTAGCGCTGAGAACGGCGGCCGGAGGCCGCCTATACCTCCCCCTTGCAGGGGGAGGTATGCGGAGTTTGCTGCGCGGCACTGCGCCCGGGACACGTAAAGCATGAACTTCATCGGCCGGTCAGTGCCGCGCCTGGAGGACCGGCCGCTCGTTACCGGCGCCGGGCGGTTTGCCGGCGACATTGCGTTTGCGCACATGCTGCACATGCGCGTGGTGCGATCCGCCCACGCACACGGCCGCATCAGCTCGATCGACAGCGCTGCAGCGCTGGCGCTGCCGGGGGTGACCGCCGTTTGGACCTCCGGCGATGTGCGCGAGATTCCCCCTATCGATTTCCGGCTTACCCGCATCGAGGGACTCGCCCCTTACCGGCAGCCAATCCTGGCGCGTGAAGAGGTGCGCTATGTCGGCGAGCCCGTGGCAGCGGTATTTGCCCGCGACGCCTATCTTGCCGAGGACGCTGCCGATCTCGTTGCGGTCGACATCGAGGAGCTTCCGGTCACGCTCGATGCGAGCGCAGAGCCCGTCACCTTCGAGGATGGCCACTCGAGCGAGGCCGCGATTATTGAAAAATCCTATGGCGACGTGGATGCGTCGTTCCGTGACGCCCATGCGGTGATCGCGCTCGATCTCGTCATCGGGCGTCACTCCGGTGTGCCGCTCGAGACGCGCGGAGCGATTGCACGCTACGACTCCGCCCGTGATGTCCTCGAACTTCATGGTGCGGCCAAGGTGCCGCACTGGAATCGCGACAGCATCGCGCGCATGTTGGGGCGCGATCCCGCCAGCGTGCAGCTCTATGAAGGCCACGTTGGCGGCGGCTTCGGCATCCGCGGCGAACTTTATCCCGAGGATGTGCTGGTCTGCCTCGCCGCGTTGCGGCTGCGCCGCCCGGTGAAATGGATCGAGGATCGGCGCGAGCACCTGATCGCCGCCAACCACTCGCGCGCGCAACGCCACCGGATTCGGGCTGCGGTCGATGCGCAAGGGCACCTTCTCGCCATCGACAATGAATTCTTTCACGACCAGGGCGGCTATGTCCGCACCCACGCCGCCACGGTGCCCGATCTCGCCGCTGCCATGTTGCCCGGCCCCTATCGGCTGCCGGCTTACCGCACGCGCGGGCATCTGCGGCTTACAAACAAAACGCCGGGCGGCACCTATCGCGCGCCCGGGCGGTTCGAAAGCACGTTCGTGCGCGAGCGGCTGATGGATGCAATCGCCGCAAAGCTCGGCATCGACCGCATCGAGGTGCGCCGGCGCAATCTCATCGCACGGGACGAGATGCCTTATACGCGCCCGCTCGGCACGCTGGGCACGCCGGTGGTGCTCGATTCCGGCGATTACGCGGGCCTCCTTGACAAGGCACTCGCCGCCGCTGGCTGGGACGCGCTTGCGCGCGAGTTGCAACGCCGTCGCGCCGGCGGTGAATGCGTCGGCGCCGGGCTCGCCTGGTTCGTGGAGAAGAGCGGGCTTGGGCCGTTTGAGGCGGTGCACATTGCGGTCGACGACGCGGGCCTCGTCGAAGTGGTCACCGGCGCGGCGTCGCTCGGTCAGGGCATCGAGACGGTCGTCGCGCAGATTTGTGCCGACACGCTCGGGGTCGATTATCGCCGCGTGCGGGTTGTGCACGGCCGCACCGATCGCATCGCATTCGGCATGGGAGCCTTTGCCTCGCGTGCGACGGTAATGACCGGCGAAGCGACGCGATTGGCCGCGCTCGAAGTGCGAAAGAAAGCAATCGAAGTCGCCGCCGAGCTGATGCAGCAGCCGGCCGACGACCTGGAAATCGCCGATGGCACGGTGATGCGCAAAGGCGCTGCCGGCGGACCGTCGGTGAAGCTTGCCGAAATCGCGAGCGCTCTCGCGCCGGCATCGCCGCTGCGCGGCGCCCGCTCACCCGGCCTTGCGAGCGAAGGCTGGTTCTACAGCGACCACATGGCCTACCCCTATGGCGTGCATATCGCCGTCGCCAAGGTCGACGGCGCGACCGGCGCGGTGATGATTGAGCGTTTTTTCATCGCCTACGATATCGGCCGCGCGGTCAATCCCATGCTGGTCGAAGGGCAGCTTGCCGGCGGTCTGGCGCAAGGCGTGGGTGGCGCGTTGTTTGAGGAGTTTCTTTACGACGAACGCGGCGAGCCGGTATCGGTCAATTTTGCCGATTACGTGATGCCGGGTGCGCGCGAAGTGCCGGGGCTCGAACTCCTGCTCGCGCAGGATGCGCCGTCCCCGCTCAATCCCCTCGGTCTCAAGGGAGCGGGCGAGGGCGGCATCAATGCGGTGGGCGCCGCCATCGCCGCTGCCATCGACGACGCCATCGGCATCCCCGGCGCCATCACGCAGCTTCCCGTCACCCCGCAGCGCCTGGGCGATCATGCGATCAGGCGGGGTGATCATCCGATATTTCCGCTCATTCGCCGCGGAATCGGGACATCCACAGTCGTACGATCGGCCTCGATGTTGCCCTCGATGCCCGCTTTCGCAGGGACAAAAGTGACTATGAGCCGCGTCAACTTCTCGGCAGTCTGACGATGGTGCGCTGCTCCACCGCCGTCAGCGGCACCGGCGTATTCGCGGTGATCCAGCTCGCCAGTTCAGTGGCCTTTTTGGTTTCACGGCGCGTCCTTGCCTGGTCAGAGATGATGGCGTGGCGCTTGCGGTTGACCAGATGGCCTGCGTGGAGATGAATTTGCGCCAGCTTCAGGCGGTCGACCGACGCCATTGATGGTCGCGGCATCGAGATAGATCAGCCGCCCGAGCTGCTTCTGCGAACAGGCGCCGACCTCAAGCAGCTTCGCAAGGGCTGCGAATTGCGTCTGCGTCAGCCTCGCGGCCATCTGCGACATGAAGAACGCAGTATGCCGCTGCATCGCGATCCGCAGCAGAAATCCCGATCTGCTCGTCGAGCACGTATGGCGCGTCCGCCGCCGCGGTACACGAAGCCGGCTTGGCCTTGGTGCGTGTAGCATCGGCTTACACCGACAGCAACCGCCGCTGCGCCTCGGCATCGCTCGCGAGGTCGGCCATGCCGCCATCCCATTGTAGTTGCCCTTTTCCAGGACGTAGACGCGGTCGCAGACGAGCCGCGCGAAATGAATGTTCTGCTCGGAAAGGAGCACGGACAAGCCTTCCTTCTTGAGTTCGAGAATGGTCGCTGCCATCTGCTCGACGATCACCGGAGCGACGCCTTCGGACGGCTCATCGAGCATCACCAGCAACGGGTTGCCCATCAGGGTGCGCGCCACGGTAAGCATCTGCTGCTCGCCGCCCGACATGTGCGCGCCGCGGCGCTCGCGCATTTCCGCGAGATTGGGAAAGAGCCGAACAGTTTTTCCGGCGTCCATGTCGGGGTCGGGCGGTTGTCGGAATAGAAGCGCGGCGGCTGGCGGCCGATATCGAGGTTTTCAAGGACGGTAAGATCGGAGAAGATGCGGCGGTCTTCCGGAACGAAACCGAGCCCGCGGCGGGCAATCTCGAACGGCTGCAGGCGCGAAATCTCCTCGCTCCGAAAACGCACGCTGCCGCTGCGTTGTGCGACGAGCCCCATGATCGCCTTGATGGTGGTGGACTTGCCGGCGCCGTTCCTCCCCATCAGCGCAACCACTTCGCCGCGCGCTACCTGCAAGGAGAGGCCGAACAGGATCTGCGCCGCGCCGTACCAGGCGCGCAGCCCTTCCACCGCCAGCATCGGCTCGCTCATCGGCGCGCCTCAATCGCCGAACCAAAGGTGCGTCCGGTGCCGAGATAGACTTCCTGCACGTTCCGATTGTCGCGCACCGCCTCGCCGCTGCCGTCGGCAATGATCGCGCCGCGCGCCATCACGATGATGCGATCGGCATAGGCGAACACCACGTCCATGGAATGCTCGGTGAACAGGACCGAGATTTTGCGTTCCGTCACCAGCCGCTTTACCAGCGCAATCAGCTCGTTGCGTTCGCGCGGCGCCATGCCGGCGGTAGGCTCGTCCATGAGCAAAAGGCGGGGATCGTTGGCAAGCGCGATGGCGAGTTCGACCCGCTTCACGTCGCCATAGGCGAGCACCTTGCATGCGCGATCGGCGGCATCTTCCATGCCGGTGCGCGCGAGGAGTTCAAGCGCCGTCTTGCGATGGCGCGCGCGAAAGCGGTTTGCCGAACGCAAAGATTTCGCCGGCGTGGCTCGCCAGCGCGAGTTGCACATTCTCCAGCGCCGTCATCGACCCGAACGTGGCGGCGACCTGGAACGTGCGAGCGACGCCCAGGCGCCAGATTTCCCGCGGCGGCAAACCAGCGATGCTGCGCCCGGCGAAAAGGATTTCGCCGGCGTCCGGCGTGAGCTGCCCATTGATCATGTTGAAGCAGGTCGACTTCCCCGCGCCGTTGGGCCCGATCAGCGCGAGGAACTCGCCCTGTCCGAGGTCGAAGCTCACCTCCCTGACGGCGCGCACACCGCCGAACGATTTCGCCAGGCTGCGCACGCTGAGAAGGCTCATGCGAGCTTGCCTCGCGCCGCCGACCAGCGCTTGCTCAGCGCACCGACAATGCCGCCGGGAAACACCAGGACAAGGAGGAGGATGACAATGCCGAGGAGCCCGCGCCAGAACTGCGTCTGCCGCATGATGGAATCCTGCAGCACGACGAACACTGCGGCGCCGACGATGGGGCCGGTCAAGGTCTGAATGCCGCCGAGCAGCACCATGACCATGCCGTCGATGGAGCGCGGCACCCACGCCACATCCGGTGAGATCGTGCCTTTGGCAAACGCAAACAGGGAACCGGCGACGCCGCCGAACATGCCGGCGATGGCGAACGCGAGCCAGTGCACGCGCTTGACATGAATGCCGATCGCTTCCGCCCGCAACGGCGAGTCGCGCCCGGCGCGCATGGCATAGCCGAACGGCGCAAACAGGAAGCGCCGCAGCAGCAACACGCCAATAACTACCGCGGCGAGGGTCAGCAGATAAAAGGCGGGGCGGGTGTCGAACGGCGGCCGCGGCCAGATGCCGAGAATGCCGTTCGACCCGCCGGTAACGGCTTCCCACTGGAACAGAATCGACCAGACGATCTGCGCGAAGGCGAGGGTGAGCATGGCGAGATAGACGCCGGAAAGCCGCACCGCAAACCAGCCGAACAGGAGCGCGCCGGCAAGCGCGAGAAGGATGGCGGCAAGGAAGGAAACCGCCATGGGCGCGGCAAGGAATTTCACCGTCAATGCCGCGCCGTAGGCGCCGAGGCCGAAATAGGCGGCATGGCCGAACGAGTGCATGCCGCCCGGTCCCATGATGAAATGCAGCGATGTTGCAAAGAGGACGGCGATCAGAACGTCGATGCCGAGCACCAGCGTGTAGGGAGAATCGCGGTCGGCGAGCGTGACGAGCAAAAGGCCGACGAGGGTCAGGGCCGCGATGACCTTGAGGATGGCGCCCGCCGGCCGCAGCGGATCCTCGATCTCGGCCGGATGCCGCACCGGCGCCTGCTCGCGGCCAAGGAGCCCATAGGGCCGCACGATCAGCACCAGCGCCATCACCAGGAATTCCGCGACCAGCGTGAGCTTGGAGAAATTCACGCTGAACGTGGCGAAATTCCCCAATGTAAAATGCACCAGGCCCATGCCGATGCACAGTGCCTTCACTTCGGCGACGATCAGCGCAGCCAGGAACGCGCCGGTGATCGAGCCCATGCCGCCGACCACCACGACCACGAAGGCATCGCTGATGACAATCAGATCGAGGCCGAGATTGGCCGGCTCGCGCGCCACCTGGAGCGCGCCGGCGAAGCCGGCAAGGAGGCTGCCGAGCGCAAACACGATGGTGAACAGCATGGCCTGATTGACGCCAAGCGCGCCTACCATCTCGCGGTCTTGCGTGGCGGCGCGGATCAGCCGGCCAAAGCGGGTGTGCGCAAGGATAAAGTGCAGGAGCAGGAGAACGGCGGGTCCCACCGCGATCAGGAACAGGTCGTAGCTTGGAAAATTGCGGCCGAGGATCGCGATCGAGCCGCGCATCCCCGGGGCGCGCGGACCGAGCAGGTCTTCCGGCCCCCAGATATATTGCGCAGCGTCGTTGATGACGAGCACCAAAGCGAAGGTGGCAAGGAGCTGGAACAATTCCGGCGCGTGATAGATGCGGCGCAACAGCAGCATCTCGATGACGATTGCGAGCGCCGCGACGATCAAGGCGGCCGCGACCATGCCGCCCCAGAAGCCGAGCGCACCGCCCACGCTGTTGGCAAACGTGTAGGCGAGATAAAGGCCCACCATGTAGAACGAGCCATGCGCGATATTGATGATGCGGGTGACGCCGAAGATCAGCGACAAGCCCGCTCCCACCAGGAACAGGCTCGATGCCGCGGCAAGTCCGTTGAGCGCCTGGAACAGAAGAGCTTCAACGCTCATCGAGCGCGCCGCAGGTGCGAGCTTCGTTGAGGGGGAGTTAGAAGGGGCCGTAAACTCGGCCTGCTCCCTCCCCCACGGAACCCGAGCCTGCTCGGGTTCCGCACTATAAGTGCGCAAGTCGGGCGAGCCCGACTTGCGGTGGGGGAGGGCTGGGGAGGGGGGTCGTTGTTTTGCACGCAACGTGTCCACCAATTGCGACCCCCACCCCCAACCCCTCCCCACAAGGGGGAGGGGAGCACACTGCGGCGGGTCATTGCACCATCGGCAACGCTCGCCTTTGCGGCTCGCTCCAATTTCAATTCATTGCTGCTTCCGGGCGCAGTTTCTTCACCTCGGCGTCGCTCGGCTGCACGCTTGCGCCGTCGACATATTTGAAGTTCGTCATGGTGCCTTTGCCGTTCTTCACGCGCGATGCGGCCCACATAAGCCCCCATGGTCGCCTGATGATCGATGGCGCGAAATTCAAAGGAGCCGAACGGGTTCGTCAGCTTCAATCCGCGAAACGCCGCAATCAGCTTGTCCGTGTCGGTCGTACCGGCTTTGGCTATGCCGGCAGCCAGCGACTTCATGGTGTCGTAGCCGACGACCGAGCCCAATCGCGGATAGTCGTTCCAGCGTTTCTGATAGGCGCTCAGGAACGCCTTGTGGGCGGGCGTGTCGATCTCATCCCAGGGATAGCCGGTCACGATCCAGCCGACCGGCGCCTCGTCCTTGAGCGGATCGAGATATTCCGGCTCGCCGGAAAGGAGGCTTACGACGGTGCGGTTGTTGAACGAGCCGCGCGTCGTTCCTTCGCGCACCAGCTTGGCGAGGTCGGCGGCGAACAGCACATTGAAAATCGCGTCGGGCTTGGCATCGTCGATTGCCTGCACCACCGCGCCGGCGTCGATCTTGCCGAGCGGCGTCGCCTGCTCGGTGACGAATTCCACGTCGGGCTGCGCCTTCTTGAGCATCTCCTTGAACCAGCTGCTCGCCGACTGCCCGTATTCGAAGTTGGGATAAATTACGAGAGCCCAGCGCTTCTTCTTTGGCGGCAACCGCATCCGGCAGCAGCATTGCGACCTGCATGTAGGTCGAGGGGCGCAGCCGGAACGTATATCTGTTGCCGTTCTGCCAGGTGATCTTGTCGGTCAGCGGCTCGGCGGCGAGGAAGAAGACCTTCTCCTTGCCGGCGAATTCGGTCACCGCGAGACCGATGTTGGAGAGAAACGTACCGGCAATGATGTTGGTGCCTTCGCGGGTGACCAGCTCGTTGGCGGCCCGTACCGCATCGCCGGGATTGCCGCCGTCGTCGCGCGAGATCACTTCGAGCTTCTTTCCGAGCACGCCGCCGCCGGCGTTGATCTCCTCGATCGCCATCTCCCAACCCTTTTTATAGGGATCGAGAAACGCGGGCTGCGCCTTGTAGCTGTTAAGCTCGCCGATCTTGATGGTGCTCTGCGCGGCCGCCGGGCTCGCCAGAATTGCGGCGGATGCCGCGATGCCAGCAAGCGCAAAAGATCTGATCATGGTGTGCTCCGTTTCCTTTTGTCGCAACCGCCTGTCAGAGTCGAGGCCGCGCGCGAGCTTGTCAAGGTCACGGGCAACCCATGTTTCGCCTCGACCTTGAGGAGCGCGCACGCACGAAGCTTGCCAGAACGACGGCATCGCGTGGCGCGCGTCTCGAAGGACGGGGCCGGCCACCCGATCTCGGGTTTACCCGAGATCGGCACTATTAGTTGCGCAAATCGGTTGAAAGCCGACGTTCGCTGTTCGAGAACGCCGCGCACGAAAAGTCTGCCGACCTGGGCGAGTCCTTCCTTCGCGCGGCTCCTCAGACCATGCGGCCGGGAGAGAGTGCCCGTGCATCAAACCATCACTGCTCTCTAGCTTCCTAAAATTGCCTTGGCGGCATTGCCAACCGCTTCGACATCCTCACCGGCGTCGAGAAAGGCGACGATCCTGCATGGGCAACCTTCGAGGCCCTCGTAGCGCCAGGGGAAGGCGCCGATCAGCGCACGCCGGTTAAGCATCAACTCGATGTCGCCGCCGAGATTCTCGGCATGCAGAGTTCCTCCTGGAACGCCCACATGTGAAACGGAAAGATGTCGGAAGACACCTTTCGTCCGGACTTTTTGTGTGTGAACTCGAAGGTGCCGAAGAACTCGCCCGGGGATTTGCCGTGGCGCCTGGTGAATTGTGCAGCCAGATCCGGGCGCATGTTGCGGATGGAAGTATTCATCGCGTGGTCGCAGGAGCCGGTATCCATGCCCCACCATTTGATCTTTTTGTCGAGCATCCAGTGCAGCGTGTCGAGGTTGGGTCCGGGGTGGTAGCAGAAATATTTCACCAGATCCTGCTGCGGCTGCCCTTCATAGTGGCGATGCCAGCCGGTGTGCAGAATCAAAATGTCGCCGCTGCGGATATCGGCGCCGGCGCTTTCGATCACCTCCGGGGTGATCACCGCCCAATCGGACATTCTCTTGGAAATGTCGACGACCACGCCGCGATTGACGAGGTAATCGAGCGGCAGCGAGGCCATATCGCCCTTGCGGTTGTCGGTTGCGTGCATGGCGCCATCGAAATGGGTGCCGACATGCAGCGCAGTATCGATGCGCTGCGCGACGATCATCTGCGTCTGCAAATTCTGCGCGTAATACATCTTGTTGCCCGCATACCCGACCCAGCCGGGCGTGTGGACGTTCATCACATGACTCATGTCAATTATCTTCATTGCTCGCTCTCATATGGCACGCGCGTGAGGGTAGGTACCTCCCCCTGAAAGAGCTGGGCTATCGCATATGGCACAGCGGCGCAGCATGAAACCTCCCCCTGAAAGGGGAGGTCGGCGCGAAGCGCCGGGTGGGGGTCGATAGCGCCATTGATGCTTGATGTTGATCCCCACCCGATCGCCTTCGCTTCGCTCGGCGATCGACCTCCCCCTTTCAGGGGGAAATTACGAACGGCACGGGCGTCGCCCACAGGACGCGCAGTCATTTTCACGTTGTCGCCTCGATCATGGCGCGCAATTCGGGGGTGATTTCGGGCATGATCCCGAACCAGGCATGAAACGCGGGCCGCGCCTGATGCAGCAACATGCCGAGCCCGTTCACGGTCGGATTGCCGCGCATTCGCGCCGCGAGGAGGAGCGGCGTCTCGCGCGGAACATAGACGATGTCGTAAACAAGCGCATTGCGCGGCAAAGGTGCAAGCGAAAGATCGAGGGCAGGCTCTCCCACCATCCCCTGGTTGGTAGTGTTCACCAGCATGGCCGCGCCAATAAGCGCATGCTCGCGCTCGTGCCAAGGCACGGTGGTGATGGCCGCCCCCATGTTGTTGGCGAGGGTTTGCGCGCGCGCCGGGGTGCGATTGGTGAGCCTGATTTCGCGTGCTCCTGCTTCCAGGAGCCCCGCGAGCACCGCGCGCGCACCGCCGCCGGCGCCGATCACCACGACGGGACCGCCATCTGTACGCCAGCGCGGCTGCGCCTCGCGCACGCTTTCGATGAAGCCGAAGGCGTCGTAATTGTAGGCGGCAAGGGTGCCGTCCTGCCTGACCACAATGCAGTTCACTGCGCCGATGCGCTGCGCCAGCGGATCCAATGTGTCGACCAGACCGAGCGCCGCCTCCTTGTGCGGTATGGTGAGATTGCAGCCGGAAAACCCGAGTGCCGGCAGCGCCCGCAGGGCAGCGGCAAGGCGCTCGCCTTCGATGGCAAGCGGCAGGTAGGTGCCGGCGAGGCCGTAGCGCGCCAGCCAATAGTTGTGCAGCCGCGGCGAGCGCGAATGCATCACCGGATACCCCATGACGCCGGCAAGCAGGAAGCGATCGGCTTCGGTCATGTTCAGAGATCAGAGGTCAGAGGTCAGCGGTCAGCGGTTGTAGCCCGGATGAAGGCATCCGGCGACGCGTCGCCGGGTGACATCATCCGGGACACCGAAGTAAGGTCCAGAGTAAATGTTGCCAGGATTTGAATCATAACCAACGTCATTCCGGGCGAGGCCGAAGCGGGCGCAGGCCGAAAGCCCGGAATCCATAACCCGGTCTGTAGTTATTGACCATGTATGGTTGGCTTGCCAGAGGAGTACTGATCGTCACGGGGGTTGTGACAAGCTGGTTCGTAACCAGAGACTCTCCGCAATTCGGCGTCATGGAAATGGCGGTGGCGCTATTGCTATTCGTATTGGTCGTGGCCGTATTGGCATTCTGGCCAACGCGGTGGACCCATTTCCTCAATCGCCTTCACAAGCGGCGACAGGGTTAAGCTCAAAGGGGTCTGCCGCTTTCGAGGAGCGGCGCGCGCAGCAGCACGGAAGGCATTGCAAATGGAGTTTGTGCTCAATCCGACCGAAACGTCACTGCAAGCCCGCGCCCGCGAGTTTTCGCAAAGCGTGGTGCGTCCGCGCGCCGCGGAAATCGATCGCGACGAGCAATATCCCTGGGACATTGTCAAGGCGCTCGCCGATGCCGGCTTCCTCGGAATGACAATTCCCACCGCTTGCGGCGGGCAAGGCCGCTCGTTTCTCGACGCTGTGCTTGTGATCGAGGAAATGGCCAGGTCGTGCACGGTGACAGCCCGGATCGTCGTCGAGACCAACATGGGCGCCGTTTCAACAATCATGCATTACGGCAGCGACGAGCAAAGACGTTTGGCGGCTGAACTGGTCCTTGCCGGCGATAAGCCGGCAATCTGCATCACTGAGCCCGGCGCCGGCAGCGATACGGCCGCCATGATGACGCGCGCCGATAAACGCGGCGATCGGTTTGTCATCAACGGCAGAAAGCACTGGATCACCGGCGCCGGCATCTCCCGCCTGCATTTGATCTTCGCGCGCGCATTCGACGAGCGCGGCGAGGAGTTGGGCATCGGAGGCTTCCTCGCGGTGCGCGATCAGGCCAAAGGACTGCACTTTCCCAAACGCGAGCCGACGATGGGTCTGCGCGGCATGCCGGAGGGCGAAATCGTCTTCGCGGATATGGAAGTCCCCGCTTCGATGGTTCTGGCGTCGCCGTCAGGTTTCCAACGCGGCTTCGCCGACCTGATGAATGCCTATAACAGCCAGCGGGTGGGTGCAGGTACGGTCGCAATGGGAATTGCCGCGGGTGCGCTGGATCTTGCTGTGCAGTGGTCAAAATCCCGCGAGCAGTTCGGACGCCCGATCGCCGAGTTTCAAGGCCTGCAATGGTTGCTTGCCGACATGCAGACGCAACTCACCGCTTCGCGGCTGATGCTGCATGCCGCTGCATGTTCGCGCGGGCCATCCGGCAGCCCGTTCCCCGATCCCATGCTGGCCGCGCAGGCAAAAATCTTTGCCTCCGAGGCGGCCATTCGGATCGTCAATGATGCGCTGCAAATGTATGGCGCTCGCGGCTATTCACGCGATCTGCCGCTTGAGCGCATGGCGCGCGACGTGCGCATGTTCACCATAGGCGGCGGAACGGCGCAGGTTCTGCGCACACTCGTGGCCTCCAAGATGCTTGGCTGGAAGCTGCCGCAGACGCGAGATGGTTATAAAAACAATACAATCACACGCGCAGAGGCCGCAGAATGACTGCGCTACCGATTGATGGTATAAAACACCAATAACTATGAGGAACAATCCAATGTTCGACCTCGACCAATTCACCGCTGATTGTCGCAGTGCGCTCGCGGCTGATAAATCCCATAAGCTCGTTCGCGAGGTTGTCGCCCGTTCGGTTTCCGATCCTGCGGCAATCCTCAAACGGCTCAGCGAGCCGAAAAGAGGCGTTCTGCAAACCCTCTATCGGTCGGATGATCTGACAATTCTCAACATAGTCTGGCCGCCGTTCATGACGCTTATGCCCCATAACCATCAAATGTGGGCAGTGATAGGAATCTACACGGGCCGCGAGGATAATATCTTCTGGCGCCGGATACCGGGCAGCCCGATCGGCAAGCTTGAAGCCGCTGGAGCAAAGGCGCTGAGCGAGCGCGACGCGGAGCCCCTGGGACGCAACATCATCCACTCCGTTACCAATCCAATTCCCCGATTGACGGCCGCTATTCATGTCTATGGGGGAGATTTTTTTGCTGCCGAACGGAGCGAATGGGATCCGGGAACGCTCGTTGAGCAGCGCTGGGATCCGGAACGCGCGGCGCGCCGGTTTGAGGACGCAAACAGGACGCTGATGGCAAGCTGAGTTGGCGGCGTAAAATTATTGCGGGCCGGCACCGGGGGGATGCCAGCCCGCAAGCCTTATTATCATGGTCGTCTAATTCTGTTGCAACCGAGCCGTTGTAGCGGTCAGGCTGCGTTCACTCCGGCCTGCTTGAGCAAATCGGCCATCTTGCTGCGCGCGTAGAACATGCGGGTCTTCACGGTCGCAGCCGGTACGCCGACAATTCGTGCCACCTCTTCGACCGATTTCTCGTGATAGTAGACGAGATCGAGAACCTCGCGATGCGCCGGCGAGAGTGCCTTGAGGCATTTCTGAATGATGATGTTGCGATCCTTGGTGCCGACCACCGTTTCCGGGTTATCGGCGGTGTCCTCGATGGTCGCCGCCATCTTGTCGTCGAGATGCTCGTCGGTCCTGCGCCGCAACGCCGAAAGTGCCTTGTAACGGGCAATGGCGAGGAGCCAGGTCGAGACCTGCGACTTGGATTCGAAACTCTCCGCCTGCCGCCACACGTCGAGGAACACTTCGCTGACGAGGTCCTCGGCCATTGACGGGTTGTTGGTGAAGCGAAGAATGAAGCGATACACGCGCACATTGTGGCGAGCGTAGAGCACCTGCATCGCGCGCTTATCGCCGTCGGCGATAAGGCCGATCAGTGCATCATCCGATGTTTCCTGAACCGGCGCCCGCAATTGCGGCGGCGCGATATCGCGCAGCACATACCCGGATTGCATGACGATCCCCTCTTAACTTGCCCTTAATGGGTGTTCTAGCAGGCTGCTGTTGCTTGGATGTTACGTCAGCCAAGAAAAATGATTGCGTCCAAAGCCCGAATTGTTTCGTCGCGATGAGCGCGACGAAATAAAGGTATTATGGTATGGACTAAGTGTTTCGTCCGCTGAGGCTTTTTTGCCTCAGTCCAGCGGAGATGCCGCGCCTGATGGGGAATACAAATAACCGCCCCCGCGGACGGTGCGGATCACCGAAGGCCGCGTCGGATCGGGCTCGATCTTGCGGCGAATACGCATGATGCGCAGGTCAATAGCCCGATCGAAGGCTTCCGCATCGCGGGCATTTGCCAGTTCCAGCAAGCGGTCGCGTGAGAGCACCCGCTTCGGATTGGCGGCGAAGGCCTTGAGCAGTCCATATTCCGAGGCCGTGAGCGGATGCTCGTTGCCCTCCTCGTCTCGCAAGGCCTGCGCATCGTGGTCAAGCCACTTGGTGCCAAAGCGTACCCGCGCCGAATTGCCATTGCCCGAGGCCGTAATCGAGGGGGCAGCAGCCGCGCCCGATTGCCCGTGCGTGCTTCGCCGCAGTACCGAGCGAATGCGGGCCAGAAGCTCGCGCAGCTCGCATGGCTTGGTGACGTAATCATCGGCGCCGAGTTCCAATCCAACCACACGATCGATGGGACTGGCGGTTGCCGTGAGCATGATAATCGGCACGCTGGTGCGCTGTTTCAGGTCGCGAATGATGGAAAGCCCGTCTTCCTCGGGCATGTTGAGGTCGAGGACGATCAGGTCTGGGAGTTGCTGCGCTATCGATTGCCGCAGGCTTGCGCCGCCGTCGCACAGGCTGACGGTGAATCCGTGCATGCGCAGATAGTCGCCGACCATCTCGCGCGCGGGCTGCTCGTCATCGACGACAATGATGTGCTGGGCTTGGCTCATCTCACCGGCAAATTCATTTTGAAAGTCGCGCCCCTGCCAGGCCCTCCGCTTTCGACCGCAATGCGTCCGCTGTGCAGATCGACGATGCGCTTTACAATCGAAAGACCAAGGCCGGTGGACGTCTCGCCGGCGGTCGGCTTGGCCGAAAGCCGCTGGAAGCGGCCGAACAGGCGCGAAATGTCTTCCGGCGAGAGTCCTGCGCCCCGATCCGTGACCTTGACGGCGATGGTGCCCGCCTCCTGTGTCACGAATATGTCGATGATGCCCCCGATCGGGCTGTACTTGACCGCATTGCTTACCAGATTGTCGATGGCTTCGCGGATGCGGTCGGAATCGCATATCGCCGTTTGATCGAGCGGTGCCACCACCCTGATGGTCTGATTCTTTTTCGCAGCGAGCGGCCGGTTCGCCTCTGCCACCTCCTGCACCAGCACCGCAATATCGACCGGCTCGCGCCGGATGGTGATGTCAAGGGCATCGGCCATCGCGTCCGCTACCAGCGCGTCCACCATGTCGGTCAGCCGATTGGCGGCATCGCGAATATGCGCGATCTGCGCCTGCACATTGTCGTCAAGCGCGCCGGCGGCGGCGATCATCTCCTTGAGTATCTCGGTGCGGCCGAGGATCACCCCCAATGGGTTCTTCAGATCATGCGCGACCGTGCCGAGAATTTCGCTCTTGAACTCATTGGCTTGCCGCAGCCGCGCCCATTGCGCCGCGAGGCGACGATTGGCCGTGGTGAGGTCTTGCGTCCGCGCGGCGACGCGCTCCTCCAGCCCGACATTGGAGCGCTGTAGTTGCTCGTACAGAATCACGTTGTCGAAGGCGATCGAAAGCCGGCTGCAGAAAATCTCGACCAGAGCGCGATCGGTGTCGGACAGGTGCCGCGCCGCTTCCAACACCACTACCACCTCGCGGCCGCTCAGCGTCCTGATGTAGAGCACCGAGCGACGCGACGAGAATTCATGGCGCCGGCGGGCAAACGCTTCCTCGACCAGGGAGCGCAGCTCGTTTTCCAGCACTTGCGACGAGTTGCTGCCGGTATAGCGGCTGTAGCATCCGGAGCCCGCCAGCACGGAGAAGCTCTCGTCCCGATGCTGGGGCTCGCGCAGCACCAGAATTCCGGCGCAGTCCGCTTTCAACAACGAGGCGATCTGGGTGAGCACGCCTTCCGCCAGCCGCTGCATTGATTTGAAATCGAACAGGGTCGACGCGGCGTCGATGATGATTTCCAGCCCGCGGCGGGTTTCCACCATCCGCTGAAGCTGCTGATGGCTGCGCAGCGCGGCGGTGAGCGCCGTGAACAGCTTGTCGGCGGTAAGCTCGGTCTTGGCCTTATAGTCGTTGATGTCGTAGTCGACGATGACGCGTCGTTCCGGCGCCTGGCCGGGCTGGCCGGTGCGCAGAATGATCCGCACCGTTTCGTTCTTCAGATCGCGGCGGATGAATTCCACGAGGTCGAGGCCCGCGGTGTCGCTCTCCATGATGACGTCAAGCAGCACGACGGCGACGTCGGAATGCTTGCGCATGAGCTGGCGACCCTCCGCCGCGGAGTAGGCGGAGAGGATTTCAAGTCCCTGGCCATTGAGTTGGTAATCGGAAAGGGCAAAGCGCGTCCCCTCATGGACGGCGGCATCGTCGTCGATCACGGCAATCTTCCAGCGCCGCGTTTCTGTCGGCGGGGCCTCGATGCCCTCGTCCTCGACCAAATGGAGAACGTCGTCCTGAGCCATTTCAGCCATGCGCTTTGTCCATCATCGCCGGCGCGCCATGCTGCGGATCGCCGGGAGCAACTCGCGGTATGGTGATGCGAAACCGTGTGCCCCATCCCAAGCGCGATTCGAAGCTCAATCGGCCGCCCAGTTGTTGCGTCACCAGGTTGAATATGATGTGCAGGCCAAGGCCGGTACCGCCCTCATTGCGCCGCGTCGTGAAGAATGGGTCAAGCGCCCGGCGTTGCGTGTCCTCGCTCATGCCGACCCCATCGTCGGCTACCAGAATATCCACATCGCCGCCGGACTGGCTTGCCTCAACCGTTATTTTGCCGGTGCGGCCATCGGGAAAGGCATGGACCACGCTGTTGAGGAAAAGGTTGGTCAACACCTGGCCGTATGAGCCGGGATAACTTTCCATGACGATGCCGGCAGGCACATCGATGGTGAGCGCCACCTGCGACTTCCGCAGAACGGGGCGCAGGCTGGCGACAATCTGATCGGTCGATTCGCGTAAATCGAATTGGCGCCGGTCGGCGAAGCTGCGATCGACCGCCACCTGCTTGAATGATTGCACCAGTTCGCCGGCGCGCTGCAGGTTGGCAACCAGCTGGCTGGCGGCATCGCGCCCGGTGTCCAGGAATTCCGTAAGCCGCGAGCGCCGCAGCGGACCGCTATCGACCTCGGTGGCGAAATCCTCGCAGCGACGGGCAAAGCTCGACGCCACGGTCAGGCTGATGCCGATGGGATTGTTCACTTCGTGTGCCACGCCGGCGACAAGGCCACCGAGCGCGGCAAGCTTTTCGGCAGCGATCAGGTTTTGCTGCGCCTTCCGCAGATCCTGCAGCGCCTGTTCGGCGCGCTCCTTCGAAGCGCGCAATTCATGCTCGGCCTTGCGCTTGGCTATGGCGTTTTCACGAAACACCGCGACCGCCCGGGCCATCTCGCCGATCTCGTCGCGCGCCTGCGTTCCTTGAATGGGCACGTCGTCGCGTTCCGATACGACGGCGTGCATGGCCGACATGATTTCCTTGAGCGGTTGAATGATGCTGCGTGCGATCACCGCAGCAGCAAGCAGGATCAGACTGAGAAAAATCGCCGCCACTACGGCAACGTTTTGATAAAGATTGGAGAGCGTGTGATCGAAGCTTCCCTGCGCCTTCAACTCGCGCAGGCTCATTTGCGCCGAGAGCCGGTTGATGAGCGCGCTCATTGTCGACTGATTGTCGTCAATGGCAGTCTTCAGGAGTTCGGTTCGGGCCTCGAACAGCTCCGCCAGGTTCTTGAATCCTTCGCGAAATGCGGCCGTGCGCTGACCGAGCGTCGCCAGGACGGAGCGCTGCCCATCGCTTTCCGCCAAATCCAGCATGGCGGGGATCGACTGCTCGACGACAGCGATTTTGCTGCGCGCCTCGTCGGCGGCCGCCGGTGTGAACGAGAGATAGAAGGCATTGGCCGCAAGCAGCGCCGCGGTGAACGCCTCCCGCGCCTTGCCGAGCGGATGCAGGAGCAAGGAATCCCGACTGCCGATCGCATCCTCGATGACGGCGTAATGCCCGGCCATGTCCTTGGCCGGCTTGAGCACATCGTTCTCATAGCTTTGCGTGATCGTCTCCTGCAACGAGCGCACTCTTTCAAAACCGTTAAGAAAGCGTTCTGTTGCCGCGCGTAGTTCGTCAGCTGAGCCCGATAAGACCGGGTCGACAGCGCCACGGTTGCGCAATGTGCTCAATACCTCGCCATGCAGCCCTAATATTTCGGTGAGCAGCGCCTCACTGGGCTGATTGATGTAGCGATGGATCAGGTTCTGCAGCAGGCTTGCTTCCCCCTCCAGTTGTACGAGGAGCTTGTCGGATTCACGCGCTCTGCGCACGTCATCCCAGGAGTTGTCCAGCACGGTGGCGCCCTTCCAGATCACCAGCCCGAGCAGAATGGCGACGCCGGCGTTAAGGGCGGCAAGGGAGATGAGTTGCCACCTGATCGGTAGCGTGCGAACGACGCCCTGGGCCTCGAGGTCGAGGCTGCGGCGCGCTTTTGTCTTCTGCTTCGTGGCCGGCCGCGTAAGGGCGAGCAGGTCGAGGCTCATCATGCCTTCTCAATAGACCAAGTGCGGTGAATTTGAAGTTCCTATCATTACTGGCCGCAAGCTGGTTTAGGAACTTCAAATTCAAAACCGCACTAGAATCATACCGTTGCTAGTGGTCCTTGGATTCCGAAGTTCGCACCTGAACGTGCCGCGAGCACTGGCGAACTTCGGAATCGGACCACTAGGCGTGAGGCTGTATAAACCCTGGATTTGCGGCTGAAACGGGCCGTTGTTCCCAGGAAAAACGAGCCTTCGGGAGCCGATTTGTCAGCCTGTCGGGCGGCTCTGCTCGCGCGCCAGCACGCCGTCCACCATCTCCCCGGCAAGGCCGAGATAGGCCTGCGGGTCGCATATCCTGCCGAGCTCGGCGGGCGTGAGATGGCGCGCAACCTCGCTGTCGGCCGCCAGCAGGTCGAACAACGGCTCACCGGTTGCGGCCGCTTTGCGGCAGATAGCGTAAACAAGGTCATGCGCGCGCTGGCGTCCGAGATGCGGCCCGAGCGCCATCATCACCCCTTCCGAGACGATCATCCCGCGGGTGAGATCGAGATTGGCGCGCATGCGCGCTGCATCGACTTCGAGCCCACAAACCATGAGCTTCGTTTGCGCCAGGGCACTCGACGACAGCAAAAAAATTTCCGGCAGCGCGATCCACTCGATCTGCCACGGTCCGGTCGATCGCTCGTGATCGGCGACGGCCGCCTCGAGGAGCGCAGCCACGTGTTGGCGCACCAGCGCTGCGGTCGAGTGGATAAAGAGGCATGAGACCGGATTGCGTTTCTGCGGCATGGTGCTCGAAGAGCCGCGCCCCTCGTGGAACGGCTCATGGACTTCAGCAACTTCGGTCTGCATCAGGAGCTTCACGTCCATGGAAATCTTGCCGAGCGTGCCGGTAAGAAGGCCGAGAAAGCAGCCGACCTCTCCGATGCGGTCGCGCACGGTATGCCAGGCGATTTCCGGCTGACCGAGCTTCAACTCTTCCATCAGCGCGCGCTGCACCTTGAGACCGTCGGCGCCGAGGGAGGCGAGGGTGCCGACGGCGCCAGCGAACTCACCGACCAGAACGCGCGGCCGCAGTTGCGCGAGCCGCTCGCGGTGGCGCTGCATGGCTGCGAGCAGCGCCGCCGTCTTGAAGCCGAAAGTGACGGGCACCGCCTGCTGCAGGTGGCTGCGGCCGGCCATCGGAGTGTCGCGGTAGCGCCGCGACAGGCCGGCGAGCGCGCCGGCGATGGCTTCCATATCGCTTTCAATGAGTTCAAGCGCGGCGCGGATTTGCAGGATGGCGGCAGTGTCGGTGATGTCCTGCGTGGTTGCCCCCCAATGGCACCACTCGCCAAGGCCGTCGGCACAGCGCTCGACGATCTGCTGAACCACGCCCAGAATGGGGGAGCCGACACGTTCCGTCTGCTGCTTGAGGCGGAAGAAATCGATGTTCTCGATCCGGCACTGGCGCTCGATTTCGCGCGCCGCTTTCTCAGGAATAATGCCGAGGCGGCCTTGCACGCGCGCCAGTGCCGCCTCGATCTCGAGATAATAGCTGGTCCGCGCCTCGTCGGAAAAAATCTGCCGCATCTGCGGCGTGCTGAAAATGTCTTGAAAAATTCGCGAGTCGAGCGCGGTCGCTGTCATATCCGCTAGAGCACGATGCTCGGATTGCGCAGGTTCTGGTCGCAATCAATAAGATTGACCTGACGAACCTGGATGAGCCAACTCTGTCCATCTTGAACGAAGCGATGGCCGCACCAACCCGATAGGAAGCGCGTGCCGTCGACGCGAAACTCGCTGATCAGGAAATTCGATCGCACCATGCGAACCGAGCTTTGGCCGACAGCGAACACTTCGATGTTGGATGCCATGCGCACGGTGCGCGACTTCGGCGCCTGCGACCAGGCGTAGCCGGTGCGCAGGCGATAAATGCGATCTTCCAATCGCCGCCGGTCGTCGAACGATATCGCAATCTCGCGCCGCGGGTCGCCCGCCTGGGGGGTGCCTGGTACCCAGTAGATGCATTCCGGCGTATACATGGCCAGCCATTCGTCGAAGGCAAGCGCATCCAACAGGCGCGCTTCGCGCTCGATCAGCGCGCGGAATCCGTCGCGCTCCTGCGGAGCATGGATAGCGAGTTCATCGCGTTGCCAGTCGGAGAAGCCGTCGATCAGCTGCTGATATAGCGCGTCATTGACGTAATGTGAGCTGATCGAAGGATCATGGGTCAGTTGCATGATGGATCACGGCTCGCGCTGCACGGCGAGCGTTGGCGTGGCCTTCATCAAGCGTTTCCACTCCTTGATATATTCGCGCATGAAAGCTTCGTCGGTCGCCGGCGCGGTGATGATACCGTTGACGTCGGTCTTAACGCGACCCGGAATGCCAAGTCCGCGGTGCATGTAGACCCACTCGTCCTCCTGGCACGCCAGGCCACGCTGGATTTCCTCGAAATTGGCGAGGTCATCGACTTCGCCGAAATTGGGGAATTGTTCCTGGGTACGCATGCGCAGCGCATTGATTTCGTCAACGGCGCCGCGCAGTGCGCCGTGTTCGTCGACCACCGCGGTGCCGTACCAGGTGACATTGGTCTCATCGACCGCGAGCGGCTCGAAGACCTGGATGTGATTGCCGAGAAGCGAGAAGTTCGGGAACACGTTGATGTTGACAGGCTCCGAGGAGGCGAGATCGAGGATTTCCTCGGCTTGCGCGCCGAACCGGCGGCGCAATTCCTGTGCGTAGTGCTCCATTCCCGGATGCGGGCCTTCGACCGCCCATAACCCTCCGGCGCGCTTCTCGATATTCGGCCGCTTGTCCTTGAAATGATGTCCGTGGCCCATATAGGCCATGTACATGGGGGCGGTGTCCGGCGAGCCCTTGTAATAGGACATGCCTTTATTGGCGACGTCGGCCTGGCGGTTCTCCATCTCCAGCAGAGAGCGATGCGAGAACACCACGTGATAGCCATCGCCGGAATTGTCGTAGGCGAGTTTCCAGTTGCCTTTGTATTTGAGCCGGTTCGCCTCGCAAACCGCGATCTTGCCGCCGGGTTGGCGATCGAGCCATTCGTCGATCGGTTTGGTTATGGCACCGAGATATTCCAGGAGCGAAGGCGCATCCGGGTTGAGCGTTGCGAAAATGAAGCCGCGGTAGCTGTCGACGCTCGGGACCTGCGCCACATTGAATTTCGCGTCTTTGAAGTCGCAGGCATAGCCGTCCGGCCACGGCACTGCGCGCAGCTTGCCGGTATTGAGAAAGCTCCAGCCGTGATACGGGCATTGGAAGAACCGAGCCGAGCCTCTGTCCTTGCGGCAAAGCGTCGTGCCGCGATGGGTGCAGCGGTTGAACAAGGCGCGAATTTTTCCCTGCGAATCCCGCAAGAGTATGATGGGCCGCAGACCAAGCCGCACCGTGATGAAGTCATTATTGCTGGCAATCTGGCTCTCATGGCCGAGATAGACCCACACGGCGCCGAAAATGTGTGTCATCTCCAGATCGAAAATACCGGGGTCGGTATAGATCAGGCGATGGACGCGATCCTCCTGCACCAGCTCATCCCAGTCGTAGAGATCGGCCGCCCGCGCGGGGCGAGCCTGCGGCGTATTAAGCCTTTCCAGCATGGGTATCGTCCTTCTTGCCGCATGATAGCGCACTCAACTAAAAAAAATCGAAGTACTCGTTCTGCTCCCAGGTGGTGGGCTCCTCGCCGGCTTCAACGCTGTTCTCCTTGAGCCAATGGGCGAAGCGCCCCATTTCACTGCGCTTGAGCTTCAGGAAATAATCGACGAACACCTCGCCAAGCTGCGCGCGAAACAAGGTGTCGCGCTCCAGCGCTTCAAGGGCGGCGGGCAGACTGTTCGGCAGCAGCGGCCGCACGGCGGAGTAGGGCTCCGCGTCCTGCGGCCCGGGATCACGATGCCGCTCGATGCCGTCGAGCCCGGCGACGATTTGCGACAGGATATAGAGATATGGGTTTGCTGAGGGCTCGCCGAGACGGTTCTCCAGGCGAGTGGCGGGATCCTCGTGCCCGCCCAATACGCGGACCATCACGCCGCGATGATCGTAGCACCATGTGGCACGGTCGGGTGCCAGCGAGTTCGGCCGAAATCGGCGGTAGCCGTTGATGGTTGGCGTTGCGAACACCGTTGCCGGGCCGGCATGGGCGATCAAGCCCGCGACATAGGCCCGCCCAAGTGGCGACAGGCATTCGCGTTCGCCGTCCGGCATGAACAAATTGGCCGCGGTATTTTGCTCGATCAGCGACTGATGAAGATGCCAGCCGCTCGCGTAGGACCCCTTGAGCGCCGGCCGACACATGAAGGTGGCGAAGTGTCCCATACGCCGGCAGATCTGCCGCGTTGCCGTGCGAAACAGCAGTGCCTGATCGGCTGCTTCAAGCGCGGGCCGCGCCGCGAAGGTGCATTCGATCTGGCCCGGGCCCCACTCGTTCTCGATCGAACGCAACGGCAATTCGAGCTGCTCGAAGGCATGCGCCAGCGCGGAAAGCACCGGCTGCATCAAGTCCATGTTGGACTCGCCGTGATAGGAAAATCCAGGCTCGACCGGAGCAGTCTTGAGCGCTTGTCCGCGCGTACCCGGGAGCGCGGTGTGCTCCTCAGTAAAATTCTCGACGGGCCGCAGCAGATACCACTCGATTTCGAGGCCGACGCAGAGCTCCATGCCCTTGCTTGCGAGCCGCGCAATCTGCTTGCGCAGGAGCTGTCGTGACGAGAAGTGAAAGGGAGTGCCGTCCTTGAAATATTCGTCGCACAGCACCCAGCCAACTCCTGGCGCCCATGGCAGCACGCGAAAGGTGGCAGGGTCGGGGACAGCGACGAGGTTGGGCGAACCGGTCATTTCAGCAAGCCCCATGCCGCCGCCGCGCGTGAAAGAGGAGAAGATGCGCGCGCCTGCGGCATCGAGCGTGGTGGTGGCCACATTAATGTTGTGGCCGCCCTCGAGTGCAGCGAAGAAAGCCGCCGGTGTCAGCGCCTTAGCTCGCGCCGCTCCATGCGGATCAGCCCAAGCGAGGCGAATGAGATGGAGATTGTCGCTCTCGATGCGGCGCTTGAGCTCCCGGACGCGGCGCCGCTGCTCATCGGTCCAAAGGCCATGCCTTTCGACGAAGCCTTCCGACTTTGTCACTTGCAGCATTCTATGCGCACGCGCCGAGGTCCGTTCAGGAGCGTTTGAAAAGACCGGCGATCCAGCTCCAGACGACTTTCGCCAGCAAAGCGAAGCCTGAAATCGGCATTGCCGGTTCCGGCGGGGTTGAAGCTGCGGAACGAGAAGGCACCGGAGCAGATGGAGCCGCACTAGGAGTTGGCACCGCAGGGGGAGCCGGGGCGATCTGGCCTTGCGCGAGCTTCTGCTGCAGGCACTTGGCAAACTGGTTCATCAGTTGCGCGGCCGTCGCCTGAATGATTCCGACGCCACGTCCGTATTGGGCGACGGCGCCGGAAAGATTGAGGTTGGTATGCACCAGCACTTTCGAGCCGCTACCGGCAGGCTCCAGGCGGAAAACCGAGACGGCATTGGCACCGCCGCGCCCTTTTGCGTCGGTTCCCTGGGCGGTGACGCGCGCGGAATGCACCTTATCGTCGATCTCCTCGAACTTGACCACGCCAGCGAAAGTCAAAGCGACGGGTCCGAGGCGCACGGCAATGCTGCCCTTGTAAGTGCCCTCGCCGAGTACCTCGCTCAATTGCGCGCCCGGCATGCAAGGGGCAATTCCCTCGATGTCGAGCAGCACCTTCCATGCCTTATCCGGGGGCAGCGGCACTTCGAATGAATTGTCAAACTCCATGGGGCGGCCTATGCGCTCACGCCGACCATTTCCGCCGCGCCGAGCCGCTCCCAAATCCAATGCGCGCAGGCGAACAGCCGGGTCTCATGCTGGCGCTGGGCAACAAGCTGGATACCGACCGGTAGACCATTCGGACCGCGGTGGGTAGGCAGGCTCAAGGACGGAACGTGGAGGACGGTCCACATCGCCTGAAAACCGGGGTCTCCGGTCTCGCCGAGTCCGCGCGGGGGCTCGCCGTTGACGCAAGGGGTAAGCAGGACGTCGAAACCCTCGAAGACCGCCGGCAAGCGGGCACGGCAGTCTTCGCCAAGTTGCAGGCCTGCAAGATATTCCGAGCGTGTCATGGCACGGCCGATCTCGATGCGCTTGCGCAGGCGCTCGCTGATGCGATCGCGATGGACGTTCCACTCATAGGTCATGGCCGCGGCACGCTCGTAGTTGTTGATGGTCTCGCGGGCGGCATGGCGCAGCCCTGCGAATTCATCCGGCAACGTAAGGTCGTGAATTTCCGCTCCCGCCTTGCCGAGCACGCTTGCGGCGGTTTCGAGCGCCGCAACGGTTTCCGGCTGCGCCATATTCCACATGGGGGTGCGGCAAAGTCCGATGCGCGGCGGCCGCTCAACCGCGCGAGCGGGCGAGGGTTTGCGCAATTCGAGCACAGCGCTGACAAGTTCGAGGTCATCGAGCGAGCGGGCGATCAGCCCGACGGTGTCAAGGCTTTCCGCTGCCGGAAAGACGCCTTTGCGGTTGAAGGCGCCGAAGCTCGGCTTGAAGCCGAACACGCCGCAATAGGACGCCGGACGCAGCACCGAGCCGCCGGTCTGCGTCCCGAAAGCGACCGGCACCATGCAATCGCTGACGGCGGCGCCTGAGCCGCTCGACGAGCCGCCCGGCGTGTGGGCGGTGTTGTGCGGGTTTGCCGTTGGGCCGGGCGTCATGCCGGCGAATTCGCAGGTCACGGCCTTGCCGAGAATGAGCCCCCCGGCTGCCCGCACCAGCGCCACGCAGGCGGCATCGCTCGCCGGCCGGTTGCCGCGATAGATCGGCGACCCCATTTCGGTCGGCAGGTCGGCCGTATCGATGATGTCCTTGACGCCGATCGGCACGCCGTAGAGCGGCCGGTCGCGCGCGGGTGCGCCGGCGCGATCCAGCGCCTGTGCCTGCCGCAGCGCGAGTTCCCGGTCGAAGCTTGCCCATGCATGGATTTCATTTTCACGCGCATCGATGCGCTCGAAGCAGGCGCGCATGACGGACTCGCAGCTCGTTTCGCCGTTCGCAATCGCTGCGACAATTTCGGTTGCGGTAAGCCTGTTCAGGCTCGCTGCGCTTCTTGATCGCGTCTTTACGGCGATGGAGCTGCTCATGTTCCCCTCGGCTAGCTTGCCTTCCTCGCCTGCGCGTCGGCGAGCGTGCGGGTGGCGGATGTCCCGGCGATGCGGCCGAATACTGCGCCGGAAGTAAGCCCGGAACCACCGGGATAATTGAAATAAAATAATCCGCCCACCAATTCACCGGCGGCATAGAGGCCGCGGATCGGCTGATAGTCCGTATTGAGCACTTCCGCATCGGTGGTGATGCGCACCCCGCCGAAGGTGAAAGTCACCCCGCAGGTCACCGCATAGCCTTCGAACGGCGGCTGGTCGATGGTATTTGCCCAGTTACTCTTGTTGACGGGGAGACCTTCGGTTCGCCGCCCGTCCTTGATGTTTGGATTGAACGGAACGTCGGTGCGCACCGCCTTGTTGTATTCGGCGACCGTCGCCAGAAATTGCGCGGCATTGACGCCTTCGAGCCGGCGCGCAAATTCCTCGATATTGTCGGCGACCACCTTGGTGATCTGCCGGATCCTGTATTCGTCGCGCTGCAGGTGCTTTACTTTGGCGTCGAAGACCTGCCAGGCAAACTGCCCCGGCTGTTCAAGGATTACGCGGCCGTATTTTGCATAAGTATAGTTGCGGAAGTCGGCGCCCTCGTCGACGAACCGCTTGCCGTTCGCATTAAGCAGAATCGCGAAAGGATATGAGTGTTTCTGGAACTGATCGCCGACGGCGAGATCGCCGAATTCCGGCGCGTTCATCTCCCATTGCACTGCATGGCAGCCTGACCAGTTTCCGCACGGGCTTGCGCCGATTTCCATCGCCATGCGGATGCCGTCACCGTTGTTGAAGCGCGTGCCGCGCACCTTGGCGAGATCCCAGCCGGGGCCAAGATAGCGCGTGCGCCATTCCGAATTCGACTCGAAGCCGCCGCAGGCAAGCACGACCGATTTGCTGCGCAGATCGCGTTCCACGCCATCATGTCGGACGCGCACGCCTTCGACCTGAATGCCGTCATAGAGCAGCCGGAGCGCGCGCGTGCGGTAACGGATGGCGATGCCGCGCCTGGTTGCCGCCTCGGAGAGCATCTTGATAAGTCCGGGACCGCCGCCGACCGCCTCGACGGTGAGCCCGCCCCAGAACTTGAACTTTCCCTCGATCTTGAATGCCTGCCGGCCATAGATCGGAATGAAGCGGATGCCTTTGTCGCGCATCCAGCAGAACGTATCGAAGCTGCGGGTCACCAGCAGCTCGACGAGATCGGGATCGGCGCGGTTTTGCGTCACCCGCGCCATGTCGTCGAAGAACTGGTCCTGCGTGTAGGTTCCGAAATCGGTCGTGGCAATTTCTTGTTCGGTGAGGTCGGGCACGAGCGACTTGATATCGCCGACGCCGTTATAGACCACGCGCACCGAACCTGCGGTAAAGCGGGTGTTGCCGCCGGCTTCCTCCTCCGGTGCGACTTCCAGCATGATCACCGAGGCGCCTTTTTCCTGCGCGGCCAGCGCCGCGCAAAACGCCGCATTGCCACCCCCGACGACAATGACGTCTGCCTCCGCTTGAGCCATTTTCACCTCGTGACGTTCAAGTCTGCATGATTGATTGCCATTGCGCAGCAACGCTTGCAAGTAAGCGGCCCAGCGACTAAGGGCACTACCATCTTCGGCCTTCACATCACGGGTGATCAAGTCGATGCCGCAAAGCTTTGAAATCAGCATTCATGAGGATGTCGAATTTGCCCGCCACGACGGGGTGAGTCTTGTCGGCGATTTCTATTCACCGCGCGGAGTGAACAAAATGCCGGCCCTTGTCGCGGTCCACGGCGGCGGCTGGCAGATCGGCGATCGCAAATTCTACGCGCACTGGGGTCCTTATCTTGCGAAGAACGGCTATGGCCTGTTCGCGGTCGAATATCGCTTGATGAAGCCCGGAACAAAAACCTATCCCGGCGCTGTCTACGACGTCAAAGCAGCCGTGCAATTCGTGCGCGCGAAGGCGGCCGAGTTCGCGATCGACCCTGAACGCATCGCGCTCATAGGCAACTCGGCGGGAGCGCATCTTTCCGCCCTTGTGGCGCTTGCGGGCGAGGAGCCGGCATTCTCCGGTGAATATCGCGACGATCCGTATTTTGCGATCTCGCCGAAGGTAAAAGCCGTTGTGGGCGTGTACGGCGTCTACGATATGCTCGCGCAATGGCAACACGATCAGATCGCGCGGCCTCGCGATCAGATCAGCGAGCAATTCCTCGGCGCTTCGCCGATGGTTGATCGCAAGCTGTTTTTCGAAAGCTCGCCCATCAGCTATGCCACGGCAGACAAGAATGCAACGCGCTTTCTCCTGGTATATGGCACCAATGACGACATCGTGGACCCGGCGTCGCAATCGACTGCCTTCCTCACCGCGCTCAAGCAGGCGCAGTTTGTCGCGCGCACCGTCGTCATTCCCGGGGCAGGTCATTTCTGGATCACAGAACCGCATGATCCCGGCAGCTTCGGTGCCCATGTCGGGCCGAAAATACTACTGTTCCTGAAAACCTGGCTGTAGCTGCAAACGGCGTGTGGCTGCGCGCTCGTGCTGCGCTGCGCCCGGGAAGGTCGCATGCAATCCATTGTTTCGATCGCAAACCTGTCGAAGACCTATGCGTCCGGTTTCAACGCGCTTGCGAATGTCAATCTCGACATCCGACGCGGCGAGATTTTCGCGCTGCTCGGCCCGAATGGGGCGGGCAAAACCACGCTGATCAACATCATCTGCGGGATCGTGACGCCGAGCGCGGGCAGCGTTTCGGTCGGCGGGCATGACATCATCTCCGACTACCGTGCCGCCCGATCCATGATCGGCCTCGTTCCGCAGGAGTTGCACACCGACGCGTTCGAGACGGTTTGGGCAACCGTGAGCTTCAGCCGCGGCCTGTTCGGCAAGCCGCACGATGCCGATTATATCGCCAAGGTGCTCAAGGATCTCGCCTTGTGGGATAAGCGGGCCAACAAGATCATGACGCTTTCCGGCGGCATGAAGCGGCGTCTGCTGATCGCCAAGGCGCTCTCCCACCAGCCGCAGGTGCTTTTCCTCGACGAACCGACAGCGGGCGTCGATGTCGAATTGCGCAAGCACATGTGGGAGATCGTGCGCGCGTTGCGCGCGGCCGGCGTGACCATCATCCTCACGACGCATTATATCGAGGAAGCCGAAGAGATGGCCGACCGGATCGGCGTGATCAATCGCGGCGAACTGGTTCTTGTCGAGAAGAAAGCCGAACTCATGCACAAGCTCGGCAAAAAGCAACTGACGCTGCACCTCTACAAGAAGCTCGACGCGATACCCGAAACGCTCGCGCCGCATCGGCTGACAATCTCGCCGGATGGCCGCGAGCTGATCTATGGCTACGACAGCGAGGGCGAACGCAGCGGCATCACCACGCTCCTTCAGGATATCGACCGGGCAGGGATAAGGTTTCATGACCTTGAGACTACGCAAAGCTCGCTGGAGGACATCTTTGTCGATCTGGTGAGGCAGCAATGATGAATCTGCGCGCCGTTCGCGCGATCTACCGGTTTGAGCTCGCTCGCACCGGGCGAACCATCATGCAGAGCATCGTATCGCCGGTGCTCTCGACATCGTTGTATTTCGTGGTGTTCGGCGCTGCGATCGGGTCGCGCATCACCGAGATCGAGGGAGTGAGCTACGGGCTGTTTATCGTTCCTGGGCTCATCATGCTCACGCTGCTCACGCAAAGCGTGATGAATGCCTCCTTCGGCATCTATTTTCCCCGTTTCACCGGCACCATCTACGAGCTTCTCTCCGCCCCGGTGTCATATTTCGAAATCGTGCTCGGTTACGTCGGCGCAGCGGCGACCAAGTCCATCATCTTGGGGCTGATCATTCTTGCAACCTCCGCTCTGTTCGTTCCCCTGCGCATCGCGCATCCCTTCTGGATGATTGCCTTCCTGCTGCTAACCGCTGTCACCTTCTGTCTGCTTGGCTTCATCATCGGACTCGTTGCCGACGGCTTCGAAAAGCTGCAGATCGTTCCGCTGCTCATCATAACGCCGCTCACATTCCTGGGCGGCAGCTTTTATTCGACCAGCGTGTTGCCGCCGGTCTGGCAAACGATCACGCTGCTCAACCCGGTCGTCTATTTGATCAGCGGTTTTCGCTGGAGCTTCTTCGAGGTCGCCGATGTCAACGTGGGCGTCAGTCTGGCAATGACCATTTCCTTCTTGAGCGCGTGCCTCCTCACCGTGTGGCGGATCTTCAAGACCGGCTATCGCATCAAAAATTAGATTCAATCCTTGCGCAGCTCCGCTGCGGCTCGCGCCAATATCTGCACGATCTCCAGTTCGGATTTGGGATCCTGCTGCAATCGTTTGGCCGTGACCTCGCGCAGATTTTCAAGCGCTGCTCGAACCAGGGAGGGGGTCGATTGCCGCTCGTCCTCTTCCTCGCCGAAGCGGCGACGCAGATGGTCGGCTTTGCGTCCGATCGCGGCAAGCCGGTCCAGGACCGCGTCGACGAAGGCGCGATTCTCTTCCAGATAACTGCGGCCCTCGTCCGTTATGGTGTAAAGCTTCTTTGCGCCGTCCGCCTGCGACGTCAGGTGCCCCACCTCTTCGAGATAAGTGAGCGTGGGATAGACAATGCCGGGGCTCGGCGAATACCAGCCGGATGTGCGCTCTTCGAGCTGCTTGATGATGTCGTAGCCGTGGCGCGGCTGCTCGGCGATGAGCGCGAGCGCGATCAATCGCAGGTCGCCATGGGCGAGCATGCGCCCGGCGCGGATGAAATCGCCCATGCCGCCCCGGCCATGCCGTCCGCCAAAGCCGAAACGACCCCCGCGGCCGTGGCGCCCGGAAGCGCGATAGCCCTGGTGGGGGCCGCAATTTCTCATTCCAAACATGTAGTTACCTCCATATCACGTTCTGATAATATCTAAAGATATATCATAATTAAATATAGTGCAAGATATATCTTCGTCTGTGACGAGAATTGTTGCTTACCGAGTTCCAATCAGCGCGGACCTCGATGTGGGCGAAGACAAAAATTCCGCGCTGCTGAAAATGTCCTCCGACGAGGAGGCACGGAGTTCAACCGGCCGGGCGCCTATGCTATGGATGCCGCAGAACGAGAAAAAGGGTTAGGGGGGACGATGGCAATTCATCCCGTCGCGTTGAAGCTTCTTTGCGCCGCGTTGGTCGGTTGCCTGCTGCTCCCGCTTGGGGGCATGTTGTTTCCCTATCTCGATATCCCTGTTCTGCCGTTTAATGTGATCGAGGCGGTGCTGGGCGCCACCCTCGGGTTCGGCATTGCCGGATGGCTGGGCGCTACCTGAAGCTTCGGTCGTAAGCGCGCTTCCCCAAAACGCAAGATTAGCGTCGCGACCATTCCGACCGCGGCAAATGCCATGGCCGCCGTGGAAAGCCAGCCCACCATACGCAGCCCGTCATGCACCGGGAATTTCCCCATCACTTTGGGATTGGCTGTCATATGCATGAGGGCGATCATGATGGGAACTGCAACGACGCCGTTGATGACCGCGCTCCGGTAGAGCGCACGGATGGGGTCGATCGGCGAAAAGTTGAGAACGATGCCGCAATCGTGTCAGCGCGTGCGCGCAACGAAACGGTTCATGCCAATTTGGCTTTGCCACACCCGACGATGTGCTTGCAGCAGGTGGGGCAGGGCGCGTTTGCGAGATTCCACGACACGGTCATAGTCGGCGATGAAATGACGCATGAGAGCGGTTACTTCACGTCGCAAACCGTCCTCATCGATGGTCGTCACCTTGCGCTCTTTCATTACCACGCGCCCATCGACGATCACCGTTTCCACGCCGCGGCCCGCCTCCGTATAGACCAGCTGGCGAGCGGCGCTGTTGTAGGGCAGATAAGCCACGTCGTTCAGGTCGATCAGGATCAGATCTGCTCGCCAGCCGGGTCGAATGGCGCCGAGTTCGCCCTCCAATCCGGCGGTTCGCGCATTACCCAGGGTGGCATGGCGCAGCGCCTCGTGCGCCAACCCCGGACCCGGTTCCGGCTCGCTCACGGCCGCCAACAGGCAGAACATCTTCATTGCCTGGAAGACGCTTTGCACGTCGCTGCCGCTGCAATTGTCGCATCCCAGGCCGAGGCGCACGCCTGCTTCGCGCAGATCGCATACCGGCGCAATGCCGCTCTTGAGCTTGAGATTGCTGAGATGGTTCAGCACGATGCCGGCATCGGCCGCTGCCATGCGGTCCATTTCGGGCCGCGAAATCCACACGCTGTGCACGATGTTGAGGCGCGATCCGAGGAGCCCGGTATTGCTCAAATAACTGATCAACGATCCGTCATGCTTCTCGAACAGCTCACGGGCTATGAGGGCCTGACCTTTGGTCTCGTAGACATGCGTGTAGACCGGAAGGTCGTGCTTTTGCGCGAGCGCAGCGCACGCTTCCAGCATCTTCGGCGTACAGCGCTGCGGGGCAAAGGGGGCGATCGCCCAATGCAAGGTGCCTCCGGCAGGGTGCGTCTTGAACTGGTGATCGAGATAATCGAGCTGCTCGCGCATCGGCGCCGTCTTCGTGCCGAACATGTCCTGGACATCGGAGGGCAAGCTCGCCTGGTGACGAACCATGGCGGTCGCTGGCAGATCGGCGATCATGGGCGAGAACACGACCCGGATGCCGGCTTCGCGATAGGCGGACAATACGACATCGGTATACTCCCCATCGAGCGGGACAAGACCGAGCATGTCCTGCACCGTGGTGATGCCGCAGCGTATCGATTCCAGGGCACCGACCAAGGTTCGCGCCCGCACTTCCTCCTTGCTGCGATTCTGTCCAAGCGGCATCGTGTAGAGGAGCCACATCTCCAGCGGCAGCTCTTCAAAAAGGCCGCGGCAGAGCACGTCGTGCGAATGGTAATGGGCGTTTATGAGCCCAGGGAGGACCAGCCGCCCGCGCGCGACGAGCGTTTCATGCGCCCCATCGACCGCGAGGTCCGCGCCGACAGCGGCAATCTTGCCGCTCTCGATCAGGATGTCGGCGGCGGGCGGCTTATGAACATCGCCGTCGTGATCGTAGACGTGCCCGCCTTTTATCAGCAGCCTTCTTGCATCCGGCATCTAAAGAATTCCTACTCCGGCGCTCATGCCATCGCCGGCAATTCGAGGAATCGGCGCTTTGGATAGTGATAGAGCTTGCCGTTTTCCAACATGCTGGGCAGGCACAGTTCCACGATCTTGCCGGCAACATTCTCCGGCGGTTCGAGGGTCATCGGATCTTCCCCGGGCATTGCCTGTGCACGCATGCGGGTGCGGATCGGTCCCGGCATGAACACATTCACGCGCACATGGGTGGTCGCCACTTCCGCCGCATAGGTGCGCGCCAGAGCTTCGAGCGCTGCCTTTGATACCGTATAGGCGCCCCAATAGGCGGGGGTGTGGACGGTAACTCCCGAAGAAAGAAACACCACGCGCCCCGTATCGGAGAATTTCAGCAGCTGATCCATGGCGCAGATCAGCCGCCAGTTTGCCGTGACGTTCACCGCCATGACGTCTTCCCACGCCTTTGCCTGCACATGGCCAAGCGGGGAGAGCGGCCCGAGCATGCCGGCATTTCCGACCAACACATCGAGGCGTCCGAACCGCTCGTGCAATGCAGCACCGAGGCGATCAATGCCGGCAAAATCCTTGAGATCGAGCGGAACGAGGGTGGCGGTGCCCCCGCTCGCCTTGATCGCGTCGTCGAGCTCTTCGAGGCCGCCGCTGGTGCGGGCAACCGCCACGAGATGCGCGCCGGCCCTCGCCAAGGCGAGCGCAGTCGCATAGCCAATCCCACGCGAGGCGCCGGTAACGAGCGCGATGCGACCAGCAAGAGGTGCGGGCATGGCAATCAATCGTAGCCCGCATGCAGCGAAGCGCAATGCCGGAATGAAGGTATCGGAGCTTGCTTCGCTTTAACCGTGCGGCAAAGGATTGGACGAGAATCTCTAGCTTGCCTCAGCGAGCAGCGAGAGCTGCCGGGGAGCTGCATTGCGAGCGCTCTGGTCTGTCAAGGCGGTCGGGTAGTCGCCGGTGAAGCAATGGTCCGTGAATTGCGGCCGCATCGGATCGCGATGCTTATACCCCATGGCACGATAAATGCCGTCGACCGAAAGGAACGCCAGCGAATCCGCGCCGATGAATTTACGCATCCCTTCGAGATCGTGAGTTGCTGCAAGCAGCTTGTCGCGTTCCGGCGTGTCGATGCCGTAGTAATCGCAATGGGTGATGGGCGGCGAAGCGATGCGAAAATGCACCTCGGTCGCGCCCGCATCGCGCATCATCTGCACAATCTTGACCGAAGTGGTGCCACGCACGATGGAATCGTCGATCAGCACGATGCTCTTGCCGGTCACCACTGCCCGGTTGGCGCTGTGCTTCAATCGCACTCCAAGCTGCCGGATATTCTGCGCAGGCTCGATAAAGGTGCGTCCCACGTAATGGTTGCGGATGATGCCAAGCTCATAGGGAATGGCGGATTCCTGCGCGTAACCGATTGCCGCGGGGACGCCGGAATCCGGCACCGGGACGACCACGTCGGCGCGCGCTGGCGCTTCGCGTGCGAGCTGCGCCCCCATGGTTTTGCGAATATCATACACGTTGCGGCCGCCGACGATCGAATCCGGGCGAGCGAAATAGATATACTCAAATATGCACGGCCGCGCCGCCATCGGCGGAAACGGCCGGTGCGAATGCATCCCCTGCTCGTCGAACACCACGACCTCTCCGTTCTCGACGTCGCGCAAGTATTTGGCCCCGATAATGTCGAGGGCACAGGTCTCCGACGCTAGAATGGGACAATCGTCAAGTTTTCCAATTACGAGCGGCCGAATACCGAGCGGGTCGCGCGCTCCAATGAGCTTCTTGTTGGTGAGCCCGACGAAGGCGTAGGCGCCCTCAAGCTGCCGCAAGCCTTCGATGAACCGGTCTATGAATTGATTGCGTCTGGCACGCGCGACCAGATGCAGGATTACCTCGGTGTCGCTGGTGGACTGCATGATTGCGCCGTCGCGCACGAGCTGGCGGCGCAAGGTCAATCCATTGGTGAGGTTGCCGTTATGTCCCACGGCAAATCCGCCGCCGTCGAGCTCGGCAAACAGCGGCTGCACGTTGCGCAGGATGGTCTCACCCGTTGTCGAATAGCGCACATGCCCGGTTGCCGACGAGCCGGGTAGCCGGTCGATCACCTCGCGGCGTGAGAAGTTGTCCCCTACCAATCCCAGCCGGCGCTCGGAATGAAATCTCTTGCCGTCAAAAGTAACGATGCCGGCCGCTTCCTGACCGCGATGCTGGAGTGCATGCAAGCCGAGCGCAGTGATCGTGGCCGCATCCGGGTGTCCAAAAATGCCGAATACGCCGCATTCCTCACGCAGGCGATCCTCGCCCGACTCGAAAACCCATTCCGCAGAATGCGCCGCATCGGCCATCACGTTTGTCTCCGGATTGCTCGCTCTGTCAGCGCTCCGCTGACCGATGCACAAAGGGTTAGCCGCCAGTTCTGCTCGGCCGGCCAGCCGCCGTCCTCGGCGTTGGAATGTCGAGCCATGAACGCTGACCGGTCTGCGATTCGTCCTCTTCTGGCTTTGGCTTCTTCAGCCTCTTCAAGATGGTGCTTTCCGGGTCATCCGGCAACATCGACATCAGCCAATCACCGGTGCCTTGCAATACCACGCGCGATTTGGCGCTGCGGACCCACTCGGGCTGGCTGCGGTCAGGGACCAGCCAGGCGAAGAACAGGAACGCGACGACCACAATCACCAAGCCGCGCGCAAGCCCGAACAGAAAACCCATGGTGCGGTCGAGCGCTCCCACGCGGCTGTCGAGCACCATATCGGAGAAGCGCACGGTGATGATGGACACGATCAGCAGGGTCCCGAGGAAGGCGCCGCCGATGACAACCGCATAGGACACGACATCGTTGTTGAAGTAGGATTTCGCAAACGGCAGCAGCTTTGAATAGGAATAGAGCGTAACCACCGCCGCGATCAGCCAGGCAGCGATCGAGAGCACTTCGCGCATAAAGCCGCGAATCATGGCAAGCAGCGCCGAGATCAGCATGACTGCGATCAGAATGACATCGAGTAGGGTAATGGGCATGGAGGTAGGATTCCCTGCCTTAGCGAAACGAAGAGGGTCGAATCATCAAACGCATGGTAGCAACCTTTGCGCGATTACGAGGGCGCCGCCCCGGGTTTGCGTCCAAGTCGTTAATATCTTTGGTTGGCGCACAGATCGTCGGGCGAACGGCCCAGTCGGCCGCTATATAACCGGACGAGGTTGTCGCGTCACTTCGCTCTGTAGCACGCATCGGGGGCGACTTTTTCGCAGTCATGTGTAGGTGCAATGCTACCTTCTGCCGTCTCTCACGCCCATCCGAGAAAAAGCTGGCAGGGCTAACTGCTCCGCATCGGGTATACGCTGCATCCTTCCCGCGCCCCCTGCTGCAATTTTGCTGACCAAGTCCGTCAGGCTGGCGACGAATTCGACCGAAAGGCCAGCCTCAGGAGTTGTTGCGCGAACCGCCTCGGGAATAGTGGCACGCGCGAATCCGAGTTTAACCGCCTCTTTTAATCGTGTTGCGGGTTGCGCGACTGGCCGAATCGCTCCCGAAAGCGAGATTTCCCCAAAATAGACCGCGTCCGCCGGCAAAGCTGCGCCTGCCACCGAGGATACCAGTGCGGCCGCGGCGGCGAGATCGGCTGCCGGTTCCTGGATGCGGAGCCCTCCTGCAACGTTCAGATAAACGTCATGGCCCGCAAGGCGCACGCCGCAATGAGCTTCCAGAACGGCGAGTATCATGGACAGCCGGTTCTGATCCCAACCGTTGACCGCCCGCCGTGGAGTGCCGAGCGAAGTCGGAGCAACCAGAGCCTGAATTTCGACCAGCAGCGGACGACTTCCTTCAATGCCGGCGAATACGGCGGTCCCGGGCGAGCCAAGCTCGCGCTCGGAGAGGAACAATTCGGAAGGATTGGCGATTTCGCGCAATCCTGCGCCTGTCATTTCAAAAACGCCGATCTCATCAGTCGGGCCGAAGCGATTTTTGACCGCCCGCAGAATGCGAAATTGTTGCGAACCCTCGCCCTCGAATGAGAGCACGGCGTCAACCATGTGTTCCACCACACGCGGACCCGCGATTTGGCCATCTTTGGTTACATGCCCGACCAAAATCACCGCTGCCCCGGAACGCTTGGCGAATCGGATCAGGCTCTGTGCGCTCGCTCGCACCTGGGTGACGGTGCCCGGAGCGGAATCGGCGATGTCTGTCCACATTGTTTGAATGGAATCGATAATAACCAACTGGGGTGTCCCGCCTTCACCCAAGGTGGTGACGATATCCTCGACGGACGTTTCCGCCGCCAGTTCGACTGCCGCATCGGACAGCCCCAATCGTTCGGCGCGCAGGCGTACCTGGGCTACAGCTTCTTCGCCAGAGATGAAGATTGCACGCCCGCGAGCGTTGGCGAGCGCAGCCGCAACCTGCACCAGCAGCGTCGATTTACCGATACCGGGATCGCCGCCAAGAAGCAGCACAGAACCGCGCACCAGCCCGCCGCCGATGACGCGATCGAACTCACCGATGCCGCAAGCAAGCCGCGGCGGATCGCGTCCCGTGCCGGCAAGCGGTTCGAGCGCAAACGCGCGCCCCTTGCGGGGCTTGCGTCCGGCCATTTTCGGTTGCCCGGCCGATTCCTCGGCAAGGGTGTTCCATTCGCCGCACGCATCGCACTTGCCTTGCCAACGCCCGAATACCGCGCCGCAGTTCTGGCAGATGAAGCTCGTTTGCCGGCGGGACATGGTTTCCAGGAATCAGTAATCCGGAATCAGGAATCAGGAAACACGCCGGGACGGCGAAACATCAGATGTCTTCTTTCTGATGCCTGATGCCTGATCAGCCCTTGTAAACCCGATGATAGCGGCGGCCCAGATTGGTGAGCACTTCGTAGCTAATCGTACCCATGGCGCCGGCAAGGTCGTCGACCGTCATACCCTCTCCGATCAGAGTGGCAAAATCACCGCGGCGCACCGTGCCCTCGGCGAGGTCGGTTACGTCTGCGGCGAGCAGGTCCATGGAGACCCGGCCAACGATTGGACATCGACGGCCGTTGATGATCACTTCCGCGGCGGGCTTGCCTTTCGATGCGCCAGCCGAGCGCAGGAAACCATCGCCATAGCCCACGGCAAGGGTTGCAATGCGGCCCGCCCGCGGGGCAGTCCAGCTGGCTCCGTAGCCGACGCTATCGCCTCGGTTGATTGCGCGATGTTGAATGATGCGGGCCTTGAGCCCCACCACCGGACGCATGGGGTTTTTGCTTGCCGGCGTGGGGTTTGCGCCATAGAGGGCCATGCCCGGTCGCACCAGGTCGCAGTAGACCGTGCCTCCAAGGAAGATGCCGGAAGAATTGGCAAGCGAGGAGGGTACCCCGCGATACATGATGCGGATCTCGCGAAACACTCTGATCTGGCGGTCGTTCATCGGATGGTCGGACGTTTCGGCGCAGGCCAGATGGCTCATCAACAGCGCAAGACCATGGTTTTCCGAATGAATGCGCGTCGCCAGCGCGACCGCTTCGTCAATGCTCACTCCCAGACGGTTCATGCCGGTGTCGACATGGAGAGCCGCGCCCCCGCGCCAATTATTGGCAGCAACGAAGGCATCCCATTCCGCCAATTCGGTGGGGCTGTTGATGACCGGACGCAAGCCTGCTTCCGCAAAGGAGGAAGCTGCGCCGGGCATGAGCCCATTGAGCACGTAGATTGTTGCATCCGGTGCAATGGCGCGGACGGAGCGGCCTTCGGCGGCATCGGCAACGAAAAAAGTCTTGCAACCGGCCTTGGCGAGCTTCTTGGTGACCGGCTGGAGACCGCAGCCGTACGCATCCGCCTTGACCACCGCTGCGCACTCGACCGGCAGCGTCATATTGGCGAGTTTTTTCCAGTTCTCCTCGATGGCGGCAAGGTCGATGGTGAGAATGCCGCCGCAATCAGTTTCACTGGTCGAAAGGACAGACATCGCCGCCCGCAAATCCGGATCATGTATGCTCATTGCGGGTTTATGGCGGCCCCTCGTGCGGCAGTCCAGTGGTTGCAGCCGTGAAATAGTGCGACGAACAGGCGCTACGTCTACATTTCCTGAGGCAGCTGATCCTCGCGCGCGAGGTTGTCGAACCGTGTCACGGCGGCATCGAACTGTAGTTTGATGGTACCAGTCGGACCGTGACGCTGCTTGCCGATGATGATCTCGGCCGCGCCGTGTACCTCGGCCATTTTAAGCTGCCACTCGGTGTGCTCGGCACTTCCGGGCCTCGGCTCCTTGCTGCTGAGGTAATATTCCTCGCGAAACACGAACAATACCACGTCGGCATCCTGCTCGATCGAGCCGGATTCGCGCAGGTCGGAAAGCTGCGGCCGCTTGTCATCGCGGTTTTCCACCTGCCGCGACAATTGCGAAAGTGCAAGCACAGGGACGTTGAGCTCCTTTGCCAGCGCCTTAAGACTCGTCGTGATCTCGGTGACCTCCTGCACGCGACCTTCCAGTGCCCGCCGGGTGGAGCCTTGCAGCAGCTGGATGTAATCGATCACCAGGAGATCGAGCCCTTTCTGCCGCTTGAGCCGCCGCGCCCGGGCAGCAAGCTGCGCTACAGTAAGTCCACCCGTCTCGTCGATGAAGAACGGCAGGTGCTGAAGCTCGACTGCGACGTCCTTGATCTTCTCGAAGTCGGCTTCGTGAATGCCGCCGCGTCGAATCGTGCTGGAGGCGATGCCGGTCTGTTCGGCGATGATGCGGGTTGCGAGCTGCTCGGCTGACATTTCAAGGGAGAAGAACCCGACAATGCCTCCATTCACGGTGTCGATGTGTCCGTCGGCGCGCACTTCGCCGCGCCACGCCCGCGCGACATTGTAAGCGATGTTGGTAGCAAGCGCCGTCTTTCCCATGCCGGGGCGGCCGGCGACAATGACCAGGTCGGACGGCTGCAGGCCTCCCATCTTGGTATCGAGATCGCGCAGTCCGGTCGCCAATCCGGAGAGCTTGCCGTCCCGCTGATAGGCGCGGGCCGCCATATCGACCGCGGTGGTGAGCGCCGTTTCGAACTTCAAAAATCCCCCGCCATAGCGTCCGGTCTCGGCGAGGTCATAGAGGCGCCGCTCGGCGTCTTCGATCTGATCGCGTGGCGCAAAATCGACCGGCGCGTCGAAAGCGACGTTCACCATGTCCTCGCCGATTGCTATGAGTTCGCGACGGATCGACAGGTCGTAAACTGTGCGGCCGTAATCAAAGGCATTGATGATGGTGGTAGCCTCGGCTGCCAGCCGCGCGAGATATTGGCCAAGCGTCAAGCCGGCAATGTCCAACTCGGCGGGCAGAAATGTCTTCAACGTTACCGGAGAGGCAAGCTTGCCGGAACGAATCAGGCTGCGTGCGATATCGAAGATCTGCTGATGTATGGGCTCGAAGAAATGCTGCGGCTCGAGAAAATCGCTGACCCGGTAAAGCGCTTCGTTATTAACGAGAATAGCGCCAAGAAGCGCCTGTTCTGCTTCGATATTGTGCGGAGCAGCGCGATATTGAGGCGAGGCCAGTTCGCTAACTTTGCGCGCGGTCGATTCGACTGCCATGACGTTCCAGTGTTTTGATTCTGTGACCACATCGAGGCACAACACTCACCGCGGCGACGGAGCGAGATGTTCCGCTGCCCAATAAATTTTGTTTCTGCACGCAAAAAACGGCGCCTCGAGCGGTCGCGCACACGAACGCATGAACGTTGCGCGGTTATACAGCCGACCGAAGAGACTCGCTTGAGACAAACTGGAATTTGCAATAACGCGGGCAGCCAAGCCAGTTGGAACCGATCCTCGGTCGCCTCCGTCCCCGTTGAACACGCAATGCCGGACGACTTTTCGGGAAAGGCTTGACGGGATGCCGGAGAATCACTCGCCTGCCAGTCGCCAGGCAGTGCCGCTGCTTTCCTCAGCCGCGCGCAGGCGTGCCTCCTCGCGCGCGATATAATCGCGTGTCATCGGCACGACTCCCTGCCGCCTCGTCAGCTGTATCTGAAATACCATCATCGCCTGTTCGCGGAATGCCATCTCGGAAGCCGCGAGATAGAATTCCCACATGCGCACGAACCGATCGTCATAGAGGCGTTCCACCTGCTCGCGATGAGCGAGAAACCGCTCTCGCCACGCCTTTAAAGTCTCCGCGTAATGGAGGCGCAAAATCTCGATATCGGTCACTAACAAACCGGCTCGCTCTATCGCCGGCAGCACCTCCGACAGCGCCGGAATGTAGCCTCCAGGGAAAATATATTTTGCGATCCATGGGTTGGTGACGTTCGGACCTTCGGAGCGCCCGATCGAGTGCAGCAGCATGACGCCGTCATCGTGCAGTAGTTCGTGGCATTTCCGAAAGAATGTCCCGTAGAAGCCTACTCCGACATGCTCGAACATGCCGACTGAAACGATACGGTCGAATTTTCCGGTCACCTCGCGATAGTCCTGCAGCCGGAATTCAACTCTTTGCGCCACTCCCTTCTCGCGGGCTCGCATCCGGGCGATTTCGTACTGCCGCTGGGAAAGCGTGACACCGGTGATACGCGCACGGCACGTTTCCGCCATATAGAGCGCTAGGCCGCCCCACCCGCAGCCGATGTCGAGCGCGCTGCGACCGGGCTTCAACAGCAGTTTGGCGGCCAGATGGCGCTTTTTGGCAAGCTGGGCATCATCGAGCGAGTGGTCGCAATGTTCGAAATAAGCGCAGCTGTATTGCCGATCGGCATCCAAGAACAGCCCGTAAAGCTGGTCATTGAGGTCATAATGATGGGCAATACGCCGCCGGGCCAGCCGGCGCGGATTGAACTGAAGCAAACGGCGGTAGATAAATCTGATCATCCGCCGCAGGCGTGCCCAGGCGGGACTCTCCTCACCCTGGCCAAGCACAATCGCCAGGACATCGGCGATCGACCCCCGTTCGACAATGAGACTTCCATCCATATAGGCCTCGCCGAAGCGAAGCTCAGGATGCAGTAACACTCCCCACTGGGCCGCGCGTGTGGAAAAACGGATCGTCGCCGCCTTGCCGGTACCGTCTCCGAAAATGAGGCTTCTTCCCGCTGCGGTGATAACCCGAAGATTTCCGGCGCGAATGAGCCTCCCTAAGGCTACCCGAAGCACCCGGTCCATCGGCTGCCTCCTCGAACGCTTTGCCACCATTCGCCCGAGCTGTCCCATTGCGGCTTGGCACTCATAATGCCACCCCCTTGGCGCATGGTTCTCGCACAGAAGTTAGAAGTCGCGAATAACATGAATTAAAACAAAGTCTTCGCCACGCCGCAACGTGCATCGGCGGCGAAAGGTTCAGGGCCATAGCCTAATTTGGGTCACATACGTCCCCTCATTTGAGCGCCAAATTCCAAGGTCGTATCATTCCTGGCAGAAAAGGAGCGGCAGCAGCTTATCCAAGTGCGGCAGAACGTGCTGGAGTTCACTGAGCGAACTTGGGAATCGAACCACCAGCCTGCTACGAGGTCAATGTTGATGCCGAAAACGAGACAGCTCGCGATCTGGATCATTGCGGTTGGCGGTTCCTTTGCGGGCACGGCTCTCGCGCAATCTAATTTGGACGCGGGAAAATCCGCGGCGCAGATATTCGCGGACACGTGCAACGCGTGCCATCGCAGCCCGCGCGAGATCAAAAAGACAAGTCCCGCATTCATGCGGGAACATTATACCACCGGTATGCGAGAAGCGGTCATGATGGCCAACTATCTTGCCAGCGTCGGCAGCGACGCCCAGGCGGTACAGCAGCGCAAGCCCCCTGTGATAGGGGCTGGCCATACCCCAGCGGTTGAACCAACCGCGCGCACCGCCACACCCTCGACCACACAGCCCAACCAGAGCGAGGCGGCGCGCAATTCTGCACCTTCGCCGGACCATGCCGCCACTGCCAGTGAGAACGCGCGGCCTGCAGTGACAATTCCACCGGTTCCATCTCTATTGCGACCAGAGACGCAGGCGGCTCTCTCGCCCAACTCTCCGCAAGGGACGACCCAGGACCAGGCAAAACCGGGACCAGCTAACGGCAGCAGACCGCGCCGACCTGCGGACAGTCTCGAAATCGGCGCGAATGGGTGGGCGCCGGGCTTTGCACCCGGCAATGCATCGGCGTACTCCCGTGCCAGATCTTCTAACGCAGCCAATCTCGAAGAATAACCCCCCGCGAAGCGTTATTCCGTCTGGCTGAAGCCGGGAACGCAATCGGCCGCAGCGGCGGCAATCATGCTTCGGTTCTGCCGGACGGCTCCGCTTCTCCTTCGGGCTCGGCTGCTTGGTCGCGCGCGCGCCGCGCGTCGACGACTTCCGGCTCGAAGAACGACTCCGCCTCGGCGGCGGCTTGCTCGCGAGCCAGTTCCTGCTCCGGCCGGCGCTCACCGGAAATGTCCTCACCGCGCGCGATCCGCCCAGCCTCATCGAGGTTGCGGGCTACCGCTACCATGATATTTGCATCGACTTCCGGATGGAGCGATATGGCCACCTTATGCAATCCGATGGCCTTGATGGGAGTGTTCAGGGCGATCTGCGCGCGGCTTACCGCAAAGCCCTTTTCCGCCACTAGCGCGGCGAGATCGCGTGGCGAAACCGAGCCATAAAGCTGACCGCCTTCGGCGGCTTGCCGCAACACTGTGAAATTCTGGCCATCAAGCTTGCGAGCGATCTTTTCCGCTTCGCCTTTCTGTTCCAGGTTGCGCGCTTCGAGCTCCACCTTCATGCTCTCGAAACGCGTGCGATTTTCTTTGGTGGCGCGCAGTGCCTTTCCTTTCGGCAAAAGGAAATTGCGTGCAAATCCGTTCTTTACGCGCACGACCTCGCCCATCTGTCCGAGCTTTGCGATGCGTTCCAGCAGGATCACGTCCATCTTCAATCTCCACTAGCTCTACAGGTTATTGCCTCATGTCGGCAGAATGGGTGGGTGGCGCCTGCTTGCGATCCGTGCCCGAATATTGAAAACGGTTTCCGCTAAACCCACGAACGAAATCAGCAGAAGAGGCCAGCCGATAAGAAAGGTCAGCGTGTAGACCGCGGCAAGGACAAGCCGCCGGATGTTTACCGGCAAGCTGATCGAATGCAGTACGGCAAGTCCGACCATCGCAAATACGACCACCAGACTGGCGGCAAACGCGCCGGAAAGAATTCCCAATAGATCCGGCAGCAGCGAAGCGACCGCGGCAACAGTCAACAATGCGGAGGCTGTGATCGGCAATCTCAGTTCAGCCAGAGCCGGCCATGGACGCACGAGCCGGCCGGAGATTTTCACAATCCGGGCCGCCAACCACAGATTGAGAATATTGGTGACGGTCGAGAAAACGGCTGCCGCGGGTGGGACCGCTATGACCAGGAGATCAATGATTGCGGAATCGCCGAGGATTGCCGCATAGGCTTTCCGCAAGCTGGCATGCAGAACTCTCCTGATCGCTGCCGAAATTAGGGACTGCTGCCGCGACGACGAGAGTACCAATCGCTGCCGCCCACAACAGCAGCCGACCAATCGGGTACCATTCGAGGTCCGCAGCATGTCCGTTATGCTTCGGCATCGGCCCGGAGGCATAGGCAGGCGCAGTCGCCGGCCGGCCAAGCAGGGCCAGATAGCTGAGCCACCATGCTCCAAAGGCGATCAATGCGACCGGCACAAAGAATGTACCTGACAGCATCGCCACTGCGGCAGTCGCCGTCGCCGCTGCGATCAGTCCGGCGAGCTGGCCAAAGCCCAGCGCCGCAATCATGATCGGCAGAGGTGCGAGATAGAAAAGAAAAATCGCGGTTAGCGATCCGGATACTATTGTGGCGAATAGCAGAGCCGCCGCAATGCCAGCCGCCACTCCGAGAAGGGTGATTTTGACCATTTGAAGCTGTCCCGCTTTGCGTAGCGGTTAGAGACCTTGATTGGTCTCAACCTTGACGTGAGACGAACGGCTAAAACGCCGTGTCTCTAGCCGATGTTCTCATTTTATCACGTATGGCAACAAGCCGAGAAAACGCGCCCGTTTGATGGCTTGCGCGAGCTCTCGCTGTTTTTTGGCGGAAACGGCGGTAATGCGGCTGGGAACGATCTTGCCGCGCTCGGAGACATAGCGCTGCAACAGCCTCACGTCCTTGTAATCGATTTTCGGGGCATTGGGGCCGGTGAACGGGCAGGTCTTGCGGCGTCGGAAAAACGGCCGGCGGGTCTGGGGCTGCGCAGACATGGTAGTCACGCCTCCGGCTCGACAGCGGGTTCATCGCTGCTTTCACGTCCGCCTCGACCATCCCGGTCACGGCGGTACTCGCCGCGTTCGCGAAAACCACCGCGATCGCGGTCGCGAAAGCCGAAACCTCGTTCCTCGCGTTCGCGGTCGCGATCCGCTTTGCGCATCATTGCCGAAGGTCCTTCCTCGTGCCCTTCGACCTTGATGGTGAGATAGCGCAGCACGTCCTCGCTGAGCCGTTCCTGGCGTTCAATCTCGTTGAGCGCGGCCGGCGGCGCATCGATGTTGAAGAATGTGAAATGCGCCTTTCGATTCTTTTTTAGGCGATAGGAGAGCGATTTTAGTCCCCATTGCTCAGTCTTGGCGACCTTGCCGCCCATTTGCTCAATTACCCCCTTGAACTGGGTTGTCAGATCTTCGACCTGCTGAGAGCTTGCGTCCTGGCGAGTAAGAAAAACGTGTTCATAAAACGGCATGGAACGCCTTTCCGTGCGTAAGCTCTTCCCGGCGCAAAGCCCTTCGAGCCTCAATTCGGAAAGGCTCGAATGCTCGGAAGGCGGGAACACGGGACGCCGGACCGGCTGGCCCTGCCGCAGGCTATTGCCACGCAGCCGTCCGTTCAGCTCCCGGCCGGGGCAGAGCGGAAGCCGCGGCTTATAAGGACTTAGGGGCAAATTGCAAGCCGCATAAGCTTTTCGCTAATTTTAGTTTGCACACAGACGAGATACGCGGATGTCGGCGGCTTTCATATTTCCCGGTCAAGGCAGCCAGACGGTTGGCATGGGCAAGGCAATTGCTCATGACTTTGCGGCAGCGCGCGAGGTCTTCAGCGAAGTCGATGCCGCCCTCGATGAGAAGCTCAGCACGGTAATCTGGGAAGGACCCGCAGAAAAGCTCACATTGACCCAAAACGCGCAGCCGGCGCTGATGGCGATGTCGCTCGCTGTGATGCGCGTCCTGGAAACCGAGGCTGGCCTTGATCTCGTACGCGATGTCCAATTTGTCGCCGGTCATTCCCTCGGCGAATACTCAGCGCTTGCCGCAGCCGGCGCGTTATCGATTTCCGAAACGGCGCGGCTGCTGCGGATTCGGGGCCGCGCTATGCAGGACGCGACTCCGGTGGGCGCCGGCGCCATGGCGGCGCTCCTCGGCCTGGATTTCGAGCAGGCCGCAGCAGTTGCCATGGAGGCGCAGCAGGGACAAGTCTGTCAGGCCGCCAATGATAATGGCGGTGGACAGGTGGTAATTTCAGGTCACCGGGCGGCGGTGGAGCGCGCCATGGAAATTGCCAAATCCAAGGGAGCGCGGCGCGCCGTAATGCTGCCGGTGTCCGCCCCTTTTCATTGCGCTCTAATGCAGCCGGCAGCAGATGTCATGGCGCAGGCGCTTGCGGAGAGCACGATCAATCCACCGCTCGTCCCAATTGTCACCAACATCTCCGCACGACCTGTGCACGACCCCAAGGAAATCATGCGCTCGCTCATTTCGCAGGTAACCGGCACGGTCCGCTGGCGCGAATCGGTTCACTGCATGGCGAGCGCGGGCGTCAGCGATTTCTACGAAATCGGCGCCGGCAAAGTGCTCAGCGGTTTGGTACGGCGCATAGCCGAAGGCTGCCGCGGGTTTGCCATTGGTACGGCTGACGACATTCGCAATTTCGGGCTTGGCCAGGAGCCGCGGCAATTGTCTTGAACTGTCCCACGCTGTAGGTCGTCGCCTTATCGTACAGGGAACAAATCTGATGTTTGATCTCGCCGGCAAGACAGCGCTCATTACCGGGGCAACCGGGGGGATCGGCGGAGCGATTGCAAAAGCTTATCATCAGCAAGGTGCGACAATTGCTTTGTCGGGCACGCGTCGCGATGTGCTCGAACACCTCGGGGGCGCGCTTGGCGATCGAGTCCATATCCTGCCCGGTAATCTCGCAAACACTGCGGAGGTGGAAGGGTTGGTGCCGAAATGCGAGGAACTGATGGGCAAGCTCGACATCCTGGTGGCGAATGCAGGTATCGCGAAGGACAGCCTTCTGGTCCAGCTGCGTGATGAAGATTGGGACCAGGTCATTGCGATCAATCTCACGGCGACTTTTCGGCTGACCCGCGCGGCTGTGCGCGGCATGATGCGGCGGCGCTTCGGCCGAATTGTCGCGATCACGTCGGTCGTGGGAGTGACCGGCAATCCTGGACAAAGCAACTACACCGCCAGCAAGGCTGGGATGATCGGCCTCATCAAGTCAGTGGCGGCGGAATATGCCAGGCGCGGAGTGACCGCGAATGCCATCGCACCCGGCCTGATCGTCAGTGCGATGACGGACAAGCTCAATGAAAAGCAACGGGAAGCCATTCTTTCCAGGGTGCCTGCGGGCCGGCTTGGCGGCGGTGCCGACGTGGCGGCGGCGGCTGTGTTCCTGGCTTCGGAGGAGGCCGGCTACATCACCGGCCAAACCATTCACGTCAATGGCGGTATGGCAATGATTTGAGGCTATTCGGAATCAGGGCACTGAATTCGCCATCCGACTGCGGGTCAGCGCGCTGGCCAAGGCATTTGAATTATGGTAACCGGACTTCGGTTTGGCTGGGGCGGCATTGCGGTTCCAAACATCTCAGTAAGGGGTCCGCTCGCGACCCGGTGATCCGACGCCGCGCACCACTCAAATCCCATACCGCAACGGCTCGGGGGGCGCCTACCGATCGAGCCCACTAAGGACACGAGGTTGCAGCGATGAGTGACGTTGGCGAGCGGGTGAAAAAAATCGTTGTCGAGCACCTGGGTGTTGAGCCCGACAAGGTGACCGAGAACGCGAGTTTCATCGATGACCTTGGCGCTGACAGCCTGGATACCGTCGAACTGGTAATGGCTTTCGAGGAAGAATTTGGCTGCGAAATTCCCGACGACGCGGCCGAGACCATTTTGACGGTGGGCGATGCCATCAAATTTCTTGAGAAAAACGCAAAAAGCTGAATTGTCACAGCTGGCATCCCCGTTCCGACCTTCGTATCGCTTTGCAGCGCGTACGCATACGAACGTCGGAACCATAGGGATACTGGCAAGGTTTTGCGCGCGGGAGTTGGATGATTGCCTTGAGCCGGTGCGGCGGCGCCGGACTATGATATTGCCGTATGGCCAGACAGTCCGAAATGAGGCGCGTCGTCGTCACAGGTCTCGGCATGGTGACGCCGCTTGCGTGTGGTGTGGAACCAACGTGGCGCCGCTTGCTCAATGGTGAAAGCGGAGCACGGCGTATTGAGAATTTCGACGTTTCGGACTTGGCTGCCAAGATCGCATGTCAGGTCCCGCGTGGCGACGGCTCGAATGGTACTTTCCGCGCCGATGACTGGATGGAGCCGAAGGAACAGCGCAAAGTCGACGATTTCATTATTTTTGCCATGGGCGCCGCGACTCAGGCTTTGCAGGATGCCGATTGGAAACCGTCGAGCTACGAGGACCAGATCCGAACCGGCGTGATGATCGGCTCCGGAATCGGCGGCCTGACGGGCATTGCTGAAACAGCCGTCGTACTCAAGGAAAGGGGGCCGCGCCGTGTCTCGCCGTTCTTTATCCCAGGGCGCCTGATCAATCTCGCTGCCGGCTATGTGTCGATCGCGCATGGGCTTAAGGGTCCAAATCACGCGGTAGTTACCGCTTGTTCAACCGGCGCACATGCCATTGGCGACGCTGCGCGTCTTATTGCATTGGGCGATGCGGAGGTCATGGTGGCAGGCGGAGCCGAGTCGCCGATATCGCGCATTGGCATGGCAGGCTTCATTGCCCTTCGGGCGCTCTCCACTTCGTTCAATGAGACCCCGCAACGGGCCTCTCGCCCCTACGACCGTGACCGCGACGGATTCGTGATGGGAGAAGGGGCCGGCATTGTCGTGCTGGAGAGCTACGAGCATGCCCGAACGCGGAACGCGAGAATCCATGCCGAGCTCATAGGCTATGGCTTATCGGGGGATGCATTTCACATCACCGCTCCGGCCGACGATGGCGATGGCGCATTGCGCTGCATGAATGCCGCCATGAAACGGGCCGGCATTTCCCCGGCCAACATCGATTATATCAATGCGCATGGCACATCGACGCCGCTCGGCGATGAGATCGAGCTTGCGGCGGTCGATCGCCTGGTCGGTAATGCGGCCGGCCGAATTTCCATGTCCTCAACGAAATCGGCGATCGGCCACCTGCTTGGGGCGGCCGGGGCCGTGGAGGCGATTTTTTCAATTCTGGCGATCCGGGACGGCATTGCGCCGCCGACCATTAATTTGGACAACCCCTCGGTGGTCACCGCCATTGACCTTGTCCCCCATCAAGCCAGGCGGCGCAATATTGATGTGGTTCTCTCGAATTCGTTTGGCTTTGGCGGGACGAACGCATCATTGGTATTTCGCCGCTTCGTCGACTAATTTAGTGCGAGATTGGCAGCCAGTTTTTCGAAATAATGCTCTAGCTTTGGCCATATTCCCCATTAATCTGCTGTTTATGCTCAGATTCCGGGCAACGCCGGATCGCAATCGCATCTGAGACAAAATCGGGTGGCGGTCGATACCGAACCCAAAGACGCGGTACCGGGGTGGGCGTTGTGGCGGGGCACGGCTGGTGAACTCGGAAGACGCGCCGTCAGGAAAGGACAGCCGTGGTTCATCGCCCTCCGGCACCATATCCGGCGCATCGGCTGGCTCTCCGCATCGAATTGCGTCGGGGCTCTTACCCCAGCCGCCGCCGCTCTTTGGCTCGAAACAAAAAGGGATCACCCCCGCCAATGTGTCTCGACCGAAGCCGGCTCTGGCGAGCGACGGGGCGTCGAGGCTTGCGTCGGGAAATCAGTCGGGCGGCTTAAATTCGACGCGAACGCCCACAGGCGATGGAACGGGAGAATCAGCTATCTCGGAGCCGTCCCATTCGGGTAAGCTCTCCAGGTTTCCGAGCGCCCCGAGTGTTCCGCGTGCGGCTTCCACCGCACCACGTGCGGCGTCGCCGCCGAGAAAATTTATTGGCGTTGGCGAGCCCGAGCCGCCGATTTCCGGACGGCCAGATGGAGTTGCCCAACTGACCGGCCAGCCTAAGCGCATAACCCCCCGCAGTCCCCGCGCCGCTTTGGAGCCTGATCACGTGCCGCGACCAATTCGTTCTTTTCGACCGTCCCGCCGCGCTCGCAATCCGATGGTGATTGCCGGCAATGCGATTTTCACGCTCCTGCTGATTGTGCTGATCGTCGGAGGGGGTGCCATTGTCATAGGCAAGAGCCGCTTCGAGGCGCCGGGTCCGTTGCAGGAAGAGAAGGTCGTCCTCATTCCGCCGCGCTCCGGGATGTTGGAAATCGCCGACCTGCTCACCCGCGAGGGGGTGATGTCCGAGAATCGTCTCATTTTTGTTGGTGGCGTTTTCGCGCTTGGGGCACGCTCGGACCTCAAGGCAGGGGAATATGTGTTCGCCAAAGGTGCCAGCGTGCGTGACGTACTGGAAACCATCGTGCAAGGCAGGGTGGTGCAACACCAACTGACCATCCCCGAAGGACTGACTTCCGAGCAGGTCGTTGCGCGCATTCTGGAAGATGAGATTCTCTCCGGCAATATCAAGGAAGTGCCACGCGAGGGCAGCCTCTTGCCTGACACCTATCATTTCAATCGAGGCTTCACGCGCGAGCAGATGATCCAGCGCATGCGGCAGGCGCAAGATCGGTTAGTACGAGAAGTCTGGGAGCGCCGTCATCCCGATCTGCCGCTCAAGTCACCCGACCAGCTCATTATTCTTGCATCGATCATTGAAAAGGAAACCGGCAAAGCCGAGGAGCGCACGCGCATCGCGGCGGTGTTCGCCAACCGCTTGAAGCAGAAGATGAGGCTGCAATCCGATCCTACGATCATCTACGGCCTCGTATTCGGCAAAGGCTCGCTCGGCCGTCCGATCAGCAGAGCCGACATAGCGCAGGCGACCCCCTATAACACCTACGTCATCGATGGTTTGCCGCCAGGGCCGATCGCAAATCCAGGACGTGCTTCTATCGAGGCTGCTGCTAACCCGGCACGCACCAAGGAACTCTACTTTGCCGCTGACGGTACGGGCGGACACGCGTTTGCCGAGACTTACGAGCAGCACCAGAAGAATGTTGCGCGGCTTCGGGTTATCGAGCACGAACAGAAGGTCGACGCCGCGCCCGCGGATGCGCAAGCCCCAACTGCCACGCGAGCTGTTCCTGCCGCTCCTGCGGGCGCATCGCCGGCGTCTCGCAGCAAGCGTAGCGCGAGCGGCAGAGCCGCCGGCACCGCGCAATAACCCATCGCCCAGCCGTGCCGCTGGCCAGCATGACCGGCTTCGCGCGCAGTAACGGCGTGAGCGGCGCCTATAACTGGGCGTGGGAGGTCAAGTCCGTCAATGCCAAGGGCCTCGATCTTCGGTTGCGCCTGCCGTCGGGCTGGGACGCCGTCGAGGTTGCGGTGCGCAACAGCGCCACCCAGACACTGGCGCGCGGCACGGTGTACGCGACCCTGACGGTCGAGCGCGAAGGCATTGTCCCGGTCGTGCGCGTGAATGAGGCAGTGCTGGCCGCAGTGCTCGCCACGATGAAAAATCTCGCGCCACGGGTCGAAGCAGCGCAGCCGCGGCTCGATGGTATTCTCTCGCTCAAAGGCGTCATCGAAGTACTCGATGAGGACGAACGCGAGCAGGATCATCGTGCCGCCGAGCAGGCGATCATCTCCGGTTTCCAGAAAACCGTCGCCGCACTGGCGGACATGCGCCGCGAAGAAGGCGAAGTATTGCGCCGTGTTCTCACCCAGCGCGTCGGCGAGATCGGGGCCCTTGCATCGCGCGCCGATGCTGCCCCCGGTCGGCGCCCGGAGGCCATCAAGGCTCGTATCGCCGAGCAGGTGGCCATACTGATGGATTCCTCTACCCGCTTCGATGCCGATCGCCTGCATCAGGAAGCCATTCTCATTGCCAGCAGGGCCGACATTCGCGAGGAACTCGATCGTCTCACCTCGCACGTGGGTCAAATCGAGCGATTGATTGCTGAAGGCGGGCCGATCGGCCGCCGCCTCGATTTCCTGGCACAGGAGCTCAATCGCGAGGCGAACACCTTGTGCTCCAAGTCGAATGACGTAGAACTGACCAATATCGGCCTCGAACTGAAAACCGTTGTCGAGCAGTTTCGCGAACAGGTGCAAAATCTCGAATGATCGGCAAGGGACGACAAGGTTGTGAAGCCGCTCGAAGGCGAAGCCGCCAAACTCAAAGCCGCAGTCGCCCGCCGTGGCCTCATGCTGGTGCTGTCCTCGCCCTCCGGCGCCGGCAAGACAACATTGTCGCGCAAACTGTTGGCAGCCGATCCCCGCGTTGAGCTTTCCGTCTCGGTGACAACGCGTAAGCAGAGGCCGGGAGAGATCGAAGGCCGCGATTACCGGTTTATCGATAAGAGGCGCTTCGACGCCCTGGCGAGAAACGGCGAACTCCTGGAATCAGCCGAGGTCTTCGGCCACCGCTATGGCACGCCGCGAGCGCCCGTCGACGATGCGCTCGCCCATGGTCGCGATGTGCTGTTCGATATTGATTGGCAGGGGACGCAGCAGTTGCGCGAGAAAGCCAGCCGCGATCTCGTCAGTGTCTTTGTGCTGCCGCCCTCGATTGCCGATCTGGAACGTCGCCTGCGAAGCCGGGCGCAGGATTCCGAGGAGGTGATCCACGCGCGCATGGCCAAAGCGGCGGACGAGATGAGCCATTGGGCCGAATACGACTACGTGGTGATCAACACCGACATCGAGCACGCATTCGATGAATTGTGCTCGATTCTGAAGGCTGAACGTCTCAAGCGCGAGCGGCAGACCGGATTGTCAGCGTTCGTGCGCGGCTTGCAGGAGCAGCTTTAGACGCAGCTTCGTAAAATGCAATACATGTTCGCCGTCACTCGCTGGCGACATCCAAGAGATTCGCAAAGAGGAGCGTATAATCGCCCTGACGATCGCACCTCTATCAGGCACATAACACCGTGCGGCCGACAACGTTTCCGCTCCGCAGCGCATCGAGCGCAGCTTGCGCCTCGGCGAGCGGCCGTTCGACAATGGGAGGAAATCGGAAATCCGGCGTGCGGGCGAGATCGAGCAGCGCGCGTGTCTCCTCTAGCGTACCGGTTTGGATACCTTCAATGGTGATCGCTTTGAGCGCGAAGAATGCCGCGGGCATCGTGAACGCGCCGCCCAGCAAGCCGGTAACAACCACCTTGCCGCCCTTGGCGAGCACGCTTGTCGCAAAAGCGAGTGATGGCCCAGAGCCAACGAAATCGCACACGCCGTAAATCCCACCCTCGCTTGCCGCAAGCAGTGCCCGGCGCGCGCCGTCCGCGCCCGGATCGAATGCCGCGGCAGCCCCGGCAGCAAGCGCAGCCTCGCGCTTTTGCGCATCGATATCGGCGATCAGTACGGGACGCTTGAACATAACGCGGGCGATCGCCAGGCCCATCATGCCCACGCCGCCCATACCCACGAGCAGCAGAGGCCCGCGCAGCGCCTGCTGTGCCAACCGCTTGAGCGCGGCATAGGCGGTCAGGCCCGAGCACATCAGGATGCACGCTTGTGCCGGCGCCAGCGGGGAACAAGGGAGCAGATAGCGCGGGTCGGGAACAAGCACATGCGAGGCAAAACCGCCGTCGACATTAATGCCGAGATGGCGAGAGGAAGCACAGATGTTTTCGTCGCCGCGCCTGCACGCCGCGCATTTTCCACATCCGATCCAGGGATAGACGGCGACCATTTCACCGGCCGCCGCGCCGCTGGCATCGTCGCCTGCCTGCTCGATGATGCCTGCGATTTCATGGCCGAGCGTGAAAGGCAAAGTACGGCCGCCGCGTACGTCGAGTTTTTTGCCTTCCGCCAATACAAAACAGCCATCCTGCATATGCAAGTCCGAATGGCACACGCCGCAGCGCGCGATTCGAACCAACACCTCGCGCCCGCGCGGGGTCGGACCTTCAACCGTAGTCTCGCGAAGCGGCGCTCCATAGGCGATGAGCGATTGACGACGCATTATGGTCATGAGGCATCATTCCGCATTGACTTGATTCATTGACTTGGAGAATTCACGCGCGAGAGCAACGAATCCTTCGACCGGTATCTCTTCGGCCCGGGCGGTCGGTTCGATTGCCGCGGCGGCAAGCAATCCGATAGCGTCAACACGGAGAGATTTCAGACTTTGCCGCAGCATCTTGCGGCGCTGGCCGAAGGCGGCCTGGGTGACCCGCTCAAGCGCGCGACGATCGCAGGCGAGCGGCATGGTGCGGGGAACGAGGCTCACCAATGAGGATGTCACTTTGGGAGCTGGGACGAAGGCGCTCGCCGGCACGTCGAAAAGAATGCGTGCCTGGCTGCGCCAGCCTGCCAGTACAGAGAGCCGGCCGTAGCTTTTTTGGCCAGCAACGGCCACGATGCGTTCTGCCACTTCTCGTTGGAACATCAGCACGAGCCGATCATACCACGGCGGCCATGGTTCGACCGTGAGCCACGACACCAGCAGCGCGGTGGCGATGTTGTAAGGGAGATTACCGACGACCCGCGCCTGCATGCCATGCAGCAACGCGCGCGGCTCGAATTTGAGCGCATCACCTGCAACAATCTCGAGTCGGCCGGGATTGTGCACAGCAATCTCCTCGAGTGCCGCGATGGCACGCTCATCGCGCTCCACTGCGATGACCCGCCGAACATCTTGCGCCAGCAGGGCACGCGTCAGCCCGCCTGGGCCAGGTCCGACTTCCATGACAGGAACGCCGTCGAATGGACCGGCCGCTCGTGCGATGCGGCGAGCCAAGTTCAAATCGAGGAGGAAATTCTGCCCGAGCGACTTTTTGGCGGAGAGATGGTGGCGGCGAATGACCTCGCGCAGCGGGGGAAGTTCAGTGCAGCCACTCATGTCTGCCCCGGGGAATGACGGTTGAAGCAGCGTACCTCCTCGCAAAAAGGAAGGTATGCCGAGTTTGCCTTACCCGCGTGCTCCATCTGATTGCTGCGGGGGAAGCGGAACCACCGCCCTGCTATGCAGATAACCTTGCCGCGAGCTGAAGCGCAGCGATCAAGCTTCCCGGATCGGCGCGTCCGGTGCCTGCAATGTCGAACGCGGTTCCGTGATCGGGCGAGGTACGCACGAACGGCAGGCCGAGCGTGACATTCACCGCGTGATCGAATGCCAGCGTCTTGATGGGGATGAGGGCTTGATCGTGGTACATCGCCAGGGCCACGTCATAACCGGCGCGAGCAGCCGGATGAAACAAGGAGTCGGCCGGCAGTGGTCCGCGCGCGTCAATGCCCTCCGCTTTTAGACGCTCCACCGCCGGACGCACCACAGTGAGGTCCTCGTCTCCGAGCGCGCCCTGTTCCCCCGCGTGCGGGTTGAGCCCCGCAATCGCAAGCCGCGGATGCGCAATGCCAAATCGCTCCCGCAAATCCCGCGCCACGATTCGTCCAGTCTCCACAATAAGGGAAGTGTCAAGCTTGGCAGCCACCTCTCTGAGGGGCAGATGAATGGTGACTGGAACGACGGCCAGTTCCGGGGACCATAACATCATCACCGCTCGGCAGCTCACTCCGCTTGCTTCGGTTGCCAGCCGCGCCAAGAACTCGGTGTGCCCAGGTTCGGCGAAGCCGGATTGATAAAGGATGTTCTTGGCGACTGGATTGGTGACGACCGCGCGAGCCGCACCGGAGAGAACATCGGCCACAGCGCGACGAATGGAGGCAAGTGCGGCCGGAGCGCTCGATTGGTCTGGGTGGCCGGGCGCGGCCGTCACCGGCACGCCGGCATCGACGACCGGTAGCACGTCGCAAAACGCAGCGCAGACGGATCGCGGCTCAATCGTCTGGATTGCCAGATCGGGCGCAATACGTTGCGCGCAGCGACGGATGAAGGCGACATCGCCAAGCAGATAGAAGGGCGCAAGCGCAAGCTCGGCACGCCGGCGCCATGCGGCGAACGTGATATCTGGACCGATGCCGGCGGGTTCCCCCAGGGTCAACGCCAAAGGCTGTGGCATCGCCCCGCCTTATTTGTACTCAAGCATCGCGCCGCGACGTACCTCATCCAGATATTGCTTGGATCGCTGCTCGTATCGCTCCGCTGCGATAGCCTCTCGCGCGCGGCGCCTTCCCGGAGTGTTGTCCGCAGCGGAGGGTTTTTTTGCGCACATCGCGTACATCTCGATGCCTAACTTGGTCACTTCCGGCGGCGTCAATCGCCCGACTTCGAGGTCGTCGAGTACCTTGCGCAACTCAGGCGGGATATCGGCGGAGCTGCGGCTTACCGGATCTCGGATCGCGATATCCTTGAGCGCGCGCGCGAAGGCAATTCCCTCGTCACAGCCTTGAAAACGCGCGCGCAGCGATTCGGCTTCCCGGCGGCGGCCCTCGATATATGCCTCCGGCGAGCCGGGCGGGACCAGAAACAAGATCGGCCGCAACGTAAAATCGTAGCCGACACTTTCCTCGGATTTAGTCTCGATTGCCGTAATGTCCTTTTCTCCGATCTGCAGGCTCGCCGAGTAGCGGCCGCGCACCAGCTGCGGCCAGGTCATATCGGATTTGATCCGATGCTTAAGAGTGGCAGCGTTGATACCATTCTTCGCGAGCACTTCGGTCAATTGCTCCGGGGTCATACGCATCCGGCTCGCCATCGAAGCGAAAGCACCGTCGACTTCCGAATTCGTGATCTCGAAGCCCAGCTTCTTGCCTTCCTTGATCTTCAGCTTCTCAGTGATCAATTCCTCGATAACTTCCTTGCGGGCAGGCACCTTGTGGGTGGAGAGCTGATTGAGCTTGGAGCGCTGCTCGATGTCGAGTGCCGTGATTGGTTCGCCGTTCACCACCACGACAACCTGCTGTGCGTGGGCGAGCGCTGCAGGCATCATCAATGCCAGAACAAGCATCGCTCGCGCCATTTGTGCATTGCCACGCTTACTGAACCTCGCGAACATCATGCCTCCAGTCCGCGCGCGACCAGGCTGTTGCCGCCCACCATCTAGTGTACTCCCGACAAACCTGAACCGAGCGCCGATGCGCCTTGGTTGCTGGCGGTGCCGCCAAGCGTGCGCAAGCTAAATTGCATCATGAACGTATGATTGACCGACACGCTGCCGCTGTAAGCATAATCAGTAATGTAGTTCAGGGCCAAGATGAGGCAATCGTCGACATACCCGACGCCGATCTGGGTTTGACTGAGTTGGTGCGCACGCAGGTCGTACCGTGCCGCGCCCAGCAATACCCAGTTCGGGGTCACCTTGAAGCGACCGCTGCCAAGAATCCCCTCGCGTCGCGAGAGGAAACCGAGTTCCGGCTGGGCGTCGTAATTACCGTACATGACGGACGTCGTCCAGCGGCCGAAATTAGCGGTGGTTTCCAGCTCGGTGCGGTGCAGCGTGAAATCGGTTTCATCGAAGCGGAAGCGCGAGGTGAAGGCAAAGGTCGCGTTCGGTTGATAGGTGGCGCGCGCGACATAGTCGGAGCGCTTGGTTTCCAGGCCACTGTCGATACCGGTATTGGACGTACCGCCGAGTGCAAACGAGTTCTGGCCAAACATCTGATATGATTGCCCGAACAGAAAATTGACATTGCCGCCACGGTTGAATTGTGCGGTGTATTGCACGCCCACATTGGCCCGCCCGCCGCCTTCGACCCGATCCCAACCGGAAAATTTGTTTACCTTGAACAGGTTTGAATTGTCAAAGATCAGGCTTTGCGCATCCTCATTGGGAAACACGCCCACGCGGGTCTCGTTCGGCCGGAAGATAAGCTGAGCGATGGGTTCGAACGTCTGCGTTCCCCAGCTCGCTACGCTAATCAGCGGGTAGCGATATTCGACGCCGGCCGTTGGCATGACGCGGCCCACATCGCTGTCGCCGACTTGAATATAATTGGACACTCCAGGCTGCGAATTGACGTTTATGTTGGCAACGTCGGTTCGCATGGTGACGAACGGAGTTATCATCTGGCCGAATGGATCGATGACGGTCCGGCGCCACGTGGTCTCATTGGAGAAGCGGGTATAAGTCCCGGGTACGCCGCGCAGCAGACAATTCGCTGAATTCTTGATGGCGGGGTCGGCAGTTGTCGGACCGCACCAGCCGTTCGCCAGCGCGAGCGTCGAGATCGGATCGAAGTTGGCGGTCTGGCGGGTCAGGCTGGTGAGATTGCTTCGCAACTCGAGTTCGCCACCGACGATGGGATTCTTGAGCACGTAGTCATGGTCGACCACCGGATGGATGATAGGAATTTGCTTTTGATCGTCGGCAAGCGAGAGTCCAGAGAAGTACATCGTGCGGACGTCGAAATAGCTGCGGTCGCCGCGGCCGGAGAGGTAAAGCTGCGATAACGCGGCATCGGGCGTGTATCGCAGCAGATTGGCCGATTGGAGGGGCCTGAGCAGGCCGTAGTCCTGCAGATAGGTCTTGTCGGAGACAACGGTGGCGTCCCAACCCCACACCCATTTTTCCGACAAGTTGAACTGGCCGGAACTCTCAAGGTGGCCGCGCCAGTCGCGATATCCCGGTGTCGGGTTGCCGCCGTTGAGAAACACGTTCTTGTTAAGCTGGAAAATCCCCGACCCGCGGATGACGTAGCCGCCATTGACAAGCCGTTGCCGCCATTCGCCCTGCATCAGCGGGCCCTGCTTGCTGGTAATGAGCGGAGTGATGGTTGCGTCGTAGTCGGGCGCGAGCGCCCAGTAGTATGGGACGGCAACGCCCACGCCGTAGACCGAGCTGGTGCTGTAGGTTGGGACCAGCACTCCGGTCTTTCGCTTGACCGTCGGGTCCGGCGCGGAGAAATAGGGCATATAAGCGAACGGCACGCCGACGAATTCCAGACGTGCATCCTCGAAATACATCATCTTCTCGCCCTGGTCATGGATGATGCGTGCCGCCTTCACCTGCCATTTCGGCGGCTTCGTGGGGTCATCCTGGCACGGCTCGCAGGCGGTATAGATGCCGTTATGAAAAACCGTGAAATTGCCGCTCGAGCGCTCTGCGCGCGTGGCGGCGAAGCGGGTCTGTTCGGGAGCATCGATTCGCAGGGAATCCACGAACCCGTCGCGGTAATCGTCGCTCAGATCCATGATCTCGCCGTGAGTGACAGTGCCGTCCGCGGCGGTCAGCCGCACATTTCCCTCCGCGTGCAGCCGCTTGGTCTTCTGATCGTAGATCACGCGGTCGGCTTCGAGCGTGGAAGCACCGTAGTAGAGCTGCACATTGCCTACGGCTGAGACACGCTCGTTGCTGTAGTCGTAATTGATCTGCTCGGCACGCACGAGCATTTGCTCTTGCCCGGTTCGTTGCGCGCGCGGTACCGGTTTGGGTCGGGCGGGAAAAGAAACAATCTCCTGGGCAAATGCCGGAACGAGTGCCGCGGGCCCGATGAGCGAGCCAATTGCGATCGTGAGCACCAGCCAGGCGGCGGTGACCCGCGAGCGTGCAACCGGAGGGACGGGCTGATGTGCCATCAGCCGTCCTCCTGGTAGAGCAGCGCGATGACGCCGGTGATGCTGCCCAAGGCCGGCGGCAGTCCGGCCGCCAGCAGCGGCGGCATTATTCCGGCTTTGCTCAGGTCGCCGGTGATCTTTGCCAGGACGAAAAGCACGAAACCCGCGAGCACGCCCCCGAGTGCGATTTTTTGCACTCCGCCAGAACGGAAGAAGCGCAAACTGACCGCGGCCGCCAGCAGCACCATGGCGACGAGGTAAAACGGCTGGGCCAACAATTGATAATATTGCAGTCGGTAACCCGCGGCGGCCAATCCGGCGCTCTCCGCAGCATCGATGTAGGAAGAGAGATGCCAGAAGGGCACCGTTTCCGGGGTAGCGAAGCTTTCTCCGACCTGCGCCGGCGTTACCGTTGTTTTCAGGCGAAAGGTTTCGCGCTCTGCCGGAGCGACCCCGCTGACATGCAAGCGCGTCTCTTCGAGCCGCCAAAAACCAGGTTCCAGGCTCGCGCTCTTGGCTTCGATGCGGTCTTGAAAATGACCCGAACCGTCAAAGCGGAAAACCGTCACTCCGCCCAACTCGATACCTTGTTGCCGGCTCGACTTGGCATTGATGATAGCCTGGCCCTCTTCGCTGCGCTGGCGCATCCAGAAGCCGCTGCCGGGAGTGCGAAACGCGCCCTCGAAGCCGAACATCTCGCCTTCAAGGCGGGTAGCCAGTTCGCGCAGATTTGCCGAAATCGGATTGTAGACGGTAGTCAGTACTGCGCCCATCAGCCATGCAATCAGCATCGCCGGCGTGACGAACTGCCAAGCCGAAATTCCCGCCGAGCGCGCGACTACCAGCTCTAATCGGCGCGACAAGTTCAAATAACAGAACATGGCGCCGACCAGCACCGCGAATGGCATCACCCGCTCGGTGATGAACGGCACGCGAAATATCGTAACCTTGGCAACGAAGAATGCCGAAATATCGTGCAGATCGCCCGATCGCCGCATCAATTCGAGAAAATCGATAAGCGCGGTGAGCACCATCGTTCCACCGAATACCGCAATCACGGCCGACGCAAAGCGCCAGCCAAAGTAGCGCGACAGCGTTGCGGCCATCATGATGCTTGCCTCAGCATGGCGCTTCTGCGCGCAATCATACGTTCGCTGATTGCGGCTATCGCTGCGGTGACGAAGGCGGGAGGCTCGATGATGACGGCACGGGAAATAGCGAAGTATCCCAGCACAAAACTGACGAGAAGCGCCATATAGGGCAGCACCAGAGCAAACGGCGTGTGCACCCCGGCGATCGTCCCGACAAACCCCACTCCGCGCAGCATCGCCGCAACCCCGATTGCGCCGAGAAGAGACATCGTCCGGCCCTGCCGGGTGGTGCGCGGGGCTCCCAAATAGGCGTAAGCCAGCACCGCGAAAGCGAGCGGATAAAGCGGCGCGGTGATGCGGTCATGAAATTCGGCACGGATTTGGTTCGGCTGATCGGCGAACGGGGTGTCGGTTAGGCTCGGGTCGTAAAGCTCCCAAAGATATCGTTCGCGCGCGGAATATTTGATATCCTTGCTGCCGTTCGAAAGCCACGACAGATCGAACCCGTAACTGTCAAACAGCACGATTGCCGGATCGCGCTGTCCCGTTTCGTGGCGCTGCACGCTGCCGTTCTCCAGCACCAGGAAGACGCTGCGCTGGTCCTTCACGAGGTCGCCCTTATCCGCGAGAATGCTGACGCGTTCCTTGGGGTTGCGCTGATCATCGATGAAAATGCCGAGCAACTGTCCATTGGGTTGCCGTTCGCGGATGTGCAGCGTGAGCTTGTCTTCCAGTTTGGTGAAACGCCCGGGCTGGACCACGTTGCTGACGAGATCGGCGCGCACTTGCGTTGCCCATCGGCGCAGCTCGCGCAGGCCCCACGGCGATAGATAGACGCTGATCAGAGTGACCAGCAGCGAAACCACAATGCCTACTGCCAGGAAGGGACGGAACAAAACCGCGGGAGGCATGCCGGCCGCGTTCATCACAATGAGTTCGGAATTGTTGCCCATCTTGTTGAGCACATGGGCAACCGCAATCATCAACGCGATGGGGGCAATGATTTGAACCAGGAGCGGGATGATCAGCGCGGTGAGTTCGACGAAAACCAGAATACTCTGGCCCTGATTGGTCATCAGGTCGATGTCGCGTAGCGCCTGCGTGATCCACATCAGCGCCGTCACGCTGGCGCAGATCACGACGAAGGCGCCGAACGTCGTGCGAAAAATATATCGGCCGACGGACCCCATCCGACTACACGTCCCCAGCTCACGACAAAAAATCGGCAGCTGCGGGCCCCCGTGCCCGCCTGCCCTCTCATGGTAACCGGCCCGTTTCTAGGCCTTGCTTTGATCGGCCAACAAAATGGCTCCGCCAAGGCAAAGCCTTTGACTATGCACAACAAAACGTTAATTCGCGAGAGTTGCCTGAAGGCCACTTATGCCGCCTAAACCGGTGCGGTCAGGCATGGTTGGCTCCCGTCGAGAGCGGGCTTTGCAGCAACCCGTCGATCCCGGCATATCCTCCCGCTTGGCGACGAAACGCCGATTGGCAGCGACCACCAGGAGCGCCCGCCGCATGTCGCGAACAATAGAGGTTGAATTTACCGGTTTGGAAGCACCTTGTGCCGGCGTTCTTGTCCTGTTCTGCGAGCAGGGCGTCAAACTGGGGACCGCCGCGCGCAGCGCTGTGGCCGCAAGCGGCGACCTCATCAAAAAGGCTGCTGCAAGTGAGCGTTTCAACGGAAAAAGCGGCTCGGTCCTGGACATTCTCGCCCCTCCAGGGCTGGCGGCGTCGCGGCTTGTCATCATCGGGGTCGGGAAAGCGCGCGACCTCAAGTCGCGCGATTTCATCAATCTCGGTGGGACCGCCATGGGCAGAATTCCACCAGCCGCAAATGCGGCCACCATTCTGGCCGATCTGCCCGCCGGGCCGATCAAGCCGGAACGGGTCGCCGACATGGCGCTGGGCGTGCGGCTGCGCGCCTATGCGTTCGATCGCTACAAAACCAAGCGCAAGGACGACGAGGAGCAAGCGAGCGAACTGAAGCTCGCGATCGCGGTCGCCAGTGGCTCGGCGGTAAGGAAATCGTTTGCCGTACGCGAAGCAGCGGCCGATGGCGTCATCATTGCGCGTGATCTCGTCAACGAGCCGGCAAATGTGCTGCACCCTGAGGAGTTCGCCCGTCGCGCCGGCGAGCTGAAAAAGCTCGGGGTGACGGTCGAGGTGCTCAATATCGAGGAAATGAGCAAACTCGGCATGAACGCCCTGTTGGCGGTGGGACAAGCTTCCCGGCACGAAAGTCGCACGGTGATCATGCGCTGGAACGGCGGAAAGCGCGATGCGGCACCGGTTGCGTTCATCGGCAAGGGAGTTTGCTTCGATACCGGCGGGATCTCCATCAAGCCCGCCGCCGGGATGGAAGACATGAAGGGCGATATGGCGGGCGCGGCCTGCGTTGTGGGACTGATGCACGCGCTCGCGGCGCGCAAGGCCAAGCTCAATGCCGTTGGCGCAATCGGCCTGGTGGAGAATATGCCTGGCGGAAACGCGCAGCGGCCGGGCGATATCGTGACCAGCATGTCGGGTCAGACTATCGAGATCATAAACACCGATGCCGAGGGGCGCCTGGTGCTTGCGGATCTTATCCATTACGTGAACAAACGCTGGAAACCGAAATTCATCATCGATCTTGCCACTCTGACGGGCGCGATTCTGGTGGCCTTGGGTCAGGAATATGCCGGATTGTTCGCCAACGATGACAGGCTTGCCGACCGGCTGATCGCGGCTGGCCGCGAAACCGGCGAGCGCGTCTGGCGGATGCCGCTGGGACCCGAATACGACAAGATGATCGATTTAAAATTTGCTGATATGAAAAACGTCGGAGGGCGACATGGCGGTTCGATCACGGCAGCACAAATGTTGCAGCGGTTCGTCGACAAAACGCCATGGGCGCATATTGACATCGCCGGGACCGCGATGGGCTCTCCGCAAACCGAGATTAACAAGAGCTGGGGCTCCGGCTTTGGCGTGCGCCTATTGAACGAGCTGGTGGCGAGGTACTACGAGAAATAGCATTGCAGATGCGATGACCGAGATCCTGTTCTATCACCTGCAGCGCCAGCCGGTCGAACGCGTGCTTTCGACGTTGTTGGAAAGGTCGCTTGAACGCGGCTGGCGGGTCGTGGTGCAGGCCGGCTCGGAGGAGCGCATCGAGGTGCTTGACTTGCATCTCTGGACTTTTCGCGATGACAGTTTCCTCCCGCATGGGACATGGCGGGAGAGCGAAAGCGCTGCGCAGCCGATCCTCCTTACGGTGCAGGCCGACAATGCCAATGGTGCCGCGGTGCGCTTCCTGATCGACGGCGTCGAGCTGCCGGTGGATGCCGCGTCTTATCAACGCATTGTCGTATTGTTCGACGGCGCCGACTCCGACGCGCTGGCGGCGGCGCGCGAGCGCTGGACCGCAAGCAAGGCGCAGGGGTTCGATGTCACTTATTGGCAGGCGGATGAAGAAGGCCGATGGCGGCGCATGGCGTGAGCCGCCGCCGGGCGGCTCAAATTCGCCTAAACCGCGGCAGAACAAGGGGTTGATCTCGATCATGCTGCTGGCGCAAAATTGTGCCCGCTTCGCATGTCGATCTGCATTCCCTGCTAAGGAGGCAGCGAGCTTGGCTGCACAGCGCCGATATCGAGCGAGCTTGAGAATAGGCTTCTTGACGAGCCTTGCGTTCGGCATTGCCGCATGCTCTGCCGACCTGAGCTTGAACAACGTTACCCTCGTCCCCAAGGCGGAGCCGCTTGCCACCACGTCGGATTGGTCGGCGGGCTCAAACCTTGATCGCCGGCTGACCGCGGCGGACTTGGTCAGTGCGGAGGGCCAGTGCTCGGAAACCTCGGTATCCGCGGCCAATGCGCAAAATGCGCCCGGCTCGCTCGGCGGCATCTCGCTGCGCATGAGCGAGTGCGATGTCATACGCCGCGCTGGCGCCGTTGAAGGGATTGAGCTTGGCGCAAACGAGCGGGGCGAACGCTCGCTCGTCTTGACTTATCTGCATGGCCCCTGGCCTGGGGTTTATCGGTTTACCAACGGTCGCTTAGTGTCGATTGAGCGCGCAGCTGCGCCGCCGCCGGGTCCGGAGACCCCGCAGAAGAAAAGCAAAGCTGCTAAGAAACCGGCCGGCAGCTGACGTTGTGAATTTTGCTGAAGCTGAGGAACGGCGCTTCGCCGCATGGACTGGCTTGGTGCGTGAAACGGGCTTGGCCCGTGAAGAGGTGAGAGTGATGTGCGTCGCAGGTTGTCAGGAGATCGTGCGCGAGGCGCTCTCGCGGCGTCGCTTGCTGCAAGGAGGCCTTGCAGCAGGACTCGCAGCCTCCTCAGCTCCGCCCCCTGCCGGTGCAGCTCCCGCGCGGACATTCAGTGCTGCGCTCGATCTCACCCATGTCATGTCTCCGGAATTTCCCACCTTTTTCGGTGTGCCGGGCATCGAGATGGAGAAGAAATTCGATTTCGGCAGGGACGGGTTCAATCTGTACTGGTGGCATTTGTTGGAACACGCCGGTACTCACCTCGACGCGCCCATTCATTTTTCCGAGAAAGGCATCAGCGCAGAACAGATCTCCACCGATACGCTTGTTGTGCCGCTCGCCGTGATCGATGTCGCTGCCAAGGCTGCGCAGAATTCCGATTATCTCCTCACGCGGGATGATCTTTCCGCTTGGGAGCAGGAAAACGGGCGCCTGCCTGAGAATTGTTGCGTAGCCCTGCATTCAGGCTGGGCGCGGCATGTCGCCGATCCGGCAAAGTTTGCAGGCAAAGACAATTCAGGCGTGCTGCATTTCCCAGGGTTCTCGCTCGAGGCGGCGCAATGGCTGATGCAGGAGCGCAATGTTTTGGGGTTGGGCGTCGACACGCTGTCGCTCGATCATGGCCCCTCGAAAGACTTCAAGGTGCATTACGCGTGGCTTCCTTCCGGACGATGGGGCCTGGAAAACATTGCCAATCTCGACAAGGTGCCGGCGGCCGGCGCCACGCTCGTGGTCGGTCTGGCGAAGGTGAAAGGCGCTACCGGCGGACCCGTGCGGCTCATCGCCCTCGTTTGATGCCACGATGCGCGGGATGGCTTGATTGACAGCGCGGGAATGCTAGCGTTTGCGGGCTGCGCCTCGATCACGATCAGCGGCTTTGGCGGCGCGGTGATGGCCATGGCCTAAATCCTCGATGCTTGAGCGCAGACCGTTGCTGGCGGGAAACCTTGATCTGCACCGGCGCGTTGAGGCTCGAAACCGGAAGTGAACTACAATGGCGGCGGAGCGGACGTTTTCCATCATCAAACCCGATGCCACCGCGCGCAATCTGACTGGCGCGATCAACGCCATGATCGAGCAGGCAGGGTTGCGCATCGTTGCGCAAAAACGCGTACGGATCAGCCGCGAGCAGGCGCAGACCTTTTACGCCGTACATCGTGAACGGCCGTTCTTTCACGACCTTGTGGAGTTCATGACTTCTGGACCGGTGGTGGTGCAGGTGCTGGAAGGTGAGAATGCAATCCAAAAGTATCGCGACATCATGGGCGCCACCGATCCCGCCAAAGCCGCGCCGGGAACCATCAGAAAAGTGCATGCCAAATCGATCGGCGAGAACTCCGTACATGGCTCGGATGCGCCCGACACTGCGGCAAAGGAGATCATGCAATTTTTCGCCGGCAATGAGATTGTCGGTTGAGTAGCAAGAGGAACTTCCGGTGGGTTCGATTGGGCAAATGATGGATCCGGCCAGCTGGATCGGCATGACCAGCAGCGGCTGGAGCGAAATGGGTCAGACCGCGTTCTGGGTCGCGCTGCTCAAGATCATGTGGATCAACATCCTGCTTTCGGGCGACAACGCTGTGGTCATTGCCATGGCCTGCCGCGGTCTGCCGCATAGCAAACGGTTGTGGGGCATGGTGCTGGGCGCTGGTGTTGCCGTCATTTTGCGTATCGTCTTCACCGGCGTGGTCGCTTCTCTGATGCTGCTCCCCTATCTCAAGCTGATCGGCGGCATTGCATTATTCTACATCGCAGCAAAGTTGCTGGTGCCCGACGATCCGGACGAGGATGAGGTCGAGGCGGTCGAGCACCTTTGGCGGGCGGTGCGCATTGTCGCAATTGCCGACATCATCATGAGCCTCGACAACGTGATTGCGATTGCGGCGGCGGCACAGGGAAACATGGCTCTGCTGGTGATCGGGCTCGCGATCAGCATTCCGCTGATAGTTGCCGGTGCCGCGCTGATCATGGCGCTGCTTGACCGTTTCCCAATTCTGGTTTGGGCCGGCGCCGCGCTGCTCGGCTGGATCGTTGGCGAGGTCATTGCCACCGATCCAGTCATTCAAGGGTATTTGGAGCCGCGGCTGGGCGCCGATGGGTTCCATTACGTCACGCTGTTTGCGGCACTGACCGGCGCAATCCTGGTCCTTGCGGTAGGCGGCATGTGGCGGCGCTCGAAGCAAGCGCCGCAGGCAGAAAAGATTCCCGCCGCAGAATAGGTTGGAGCCGGCCGCGCCGAAGAAGGTCATGATGCCGAAAGCGGGCTAGTGTCCCGAACTCGAAGTTCGCACACACTATGCGGCAAACTCGATTGCGAACTTCGGGTTCAAAAGGGACACTAGAATTATAGATGTTGCTAGTGGTCCTTAGATTCCGAAGTTCGCACCTGAACGTGCCGCGAGTACTGGCGAACTTCGGAATCGGACCACTAGTTTTCTGAAGCTTTAAGAAAAAAATTCGAATGCATTAATCCCGGAATCCCGCTTTGTGCCGCCTAGCTTGTTTGAGAATTGCGGGCGAGCAGATCAGATTTCCAGGTGGCGGGTCAAAGGCTTGATAACGCCGCAATTTTCCTATTATTTGCTGTACCGCCATTCGGATTTTGGCCGCTCCGGCCGTTGCGTGCTTTCGGGCGTGTGGTGCGGTTTGCAGCGATGCGGCCGCGTTTCGCTAACAGAGAGACTTCACTGACTAGGAGACAGACGATGCAAAAGGGCACCGTCAAGTGGTTCAATCCAACTAAAGGCTACGGGTTCATTCGGCCTTCGAGCGGAGACAAGGACGTATTCGTCCACATCTCCGCGAGTTGAGCGCGCAGGTCTGAGCACGCTCAATGAAGGGCAGACTGTCGAGTACGAGCTCGTGACCAATCGCGGCAAGACATCGGCGGAAAATCTCAAGGTGTCCTGACGTGGCGGGAAAGGCCGGCATTGCCGGCCAGCGAGTTCTTCCCGTAGCCCCCGGCCCTCGTGCCGGGGGGTTATTTGTTTATCCGTATTTCTGCGTCATCCGATCAACGTAACGTCTTAAATTGTCCCGGCGTTCAGCAGCCGTGCGGATCGGCGTGTCGAATATCGGGCACAGCAGGCTCAGCGCGAAAGCGAACATGGTCGCATCCACTCCGGTCGGCTCGGCACCGATGAAAAACGGCTTGTCGGAAAGATAATCGGCAATCGCGTCGATCGATCGCGTGGCAAGCGCAACAATTTCCCCGGAACTGTGACGCCCCATGCCGTGGGCGTGAAGGCGATTGCGAACTTGGCGCCGAATCACTGCGACCACGATGGGGCGCAACGGTGCCGGCACCTTGCGAAAGAACTCGGCCGGCCCCTTCTGGAAATTGGCGTCATGCGTCCAACGGGAATCCACGAGCGCCCAATAGAGATGGTCCTCGGCCATCTTTTCAAATGCCCAGGCGACGGCTCGCTGCTCGATGGTCAAGCCGCGGTCGAAATCGAAGCGGTACTTTTTTTCGATGTGCCAGCGAATGAATGTGGAATCGGCAATGCGCTCGCCATCGTCATCGATATACGGCAATTTGCCCTTGGGAGCCTTGCGCAATCCCCCGCTGTCGGTGCGGTAGGGCAGGCCAGCCATTTTCAAGAGCGTTGCCGCCTTGGTAACGAACGGGCTGGGATCCGGGAGACCGAATGCCGGGCCAAAGGTGTAGAGCGTGATCATGAGCCGAAAGTCAGAAGATGGACGACAGGCGACGGGGGATAGAAAAGCACGGAAATCCGTCCCCTGTCATCCGTCCTCTGTCATTCGATTTCCGGCACGACCAAGGCATCTGGTGGAGCAGTAGCGCCATCCGTCACGCAGCGACTGCCGACCATTCGCACGCGGCCGGCTGCAACGAGGTGCAGCGCCAGCGGATAAATGCGGTGCTCGACTTCCAGCACGCGTGCCGCGAGCGATTGGGCGTCATCATCGTCGCGTACCGCCACCGCACCTTGTACAACGATGGGGCCGCAATCCATCTCTGCGGTGACGAAATGCACAGTTGCCCCGTGGATCTTCACCCCGGCGGCGAGAGCGCGTGCATGGGTGTCAAGTCCCTTGAATGCGGGCAACAATGCGGGATGGATGTTGAGCACCCGTCCTTCCCATTGCTGTACAAACCGGGGCGTCAACAGCCGCATGAATCCGGCAAGGCAGATGAGATCGATGCGGTGCTGCTCTAAGGCTGCATGCATGGCGCGTTCAAAGCGCTCGCGATCGCCCCCATGCGCAGCATGATCGACGGCGCAGGTTGCAACACCGGCAGAGTGCGCAAGCTCAAGCCCGGGAGCCTGCGGCCGATTTGACAGGACGAGGGCTATTTCGGCCGGATAGGAAGGCTGCTTCGCTGCCTCCAGCAGCGCCAGCATGTTCGAGCCGCGGCCCGAAATCAGCACGGCGACGCGAGACTTTGTCATCGGTGCAAGGTCGTCAAATTCGGATGTCGCCGGTATCAGTATTTTGAATTTGCAGTTCCTAAACGAGCTTGCGGCCAGTTATGATAGGAACTTCAAATTCACCGCACCAGTGAATTCTTGACTGCGCAATGGGTTGATGCTCGCTATAGTGCAACTGGGAGGCAACGGGTGCCGCGGATACTAAATTAGTCTGCGGGCTCGCCGAGGTGGTGCAAGGCGTGAGTATTCCCAATCTCGTCACTCTATGCCGCATCTTGCTGGTGCCAGTCGTCGTGTGGGCAATAACGGCTGGTGAGATGCGGTTCGCTTTTATTCTGTTCGTCGCTGCCGGCGTCAGCGATGCCATAGATGGGTTTCTTGCCAAGCGCTTTGGCATGACGACCGAGCTTGGCGCGTATCTTGACCCGCTTGCTGACAAGGCGATGCTTGTCTCGATTTATGTGGCGTTGGGCATCATCGAAGCCGTGCCGCGCTGGCTGGTCATCCTTGTCGTGTCCCGCGACATTATGATCGTCGGCGCCGTGATTTTGTCCTGGGTCGTCGACAAACCATTGCCGCTCAAACCGTTGCTCGTATCCAAGCTTAACACGGTGGCGCAGATCGCGCTTGCCGCCGTGGTACTCGCCGCCATCGGCTTTCATTTCAATGCTGATTTTGCGATCCTTGCGCTGATCGCGCTAGTCGGCGTCTTGACCTTGCTTTCCATCGCCTTCTATGTCCGCTCCTGGATGCGCCACATGAACCCGGCTTAGCAGGGCCGAGCCGGTCTATTCTTTACGCGATTGCCTGGACACAATCGATGAAGTTCGGACGGAACCTCACTTTCTGGCTGATCACCTTTCTCGTCATCTGCGCGCTGTTGTGGCTGCTGCGTGAAGTATTGCTGCCTTTCATCGCTGGCTTGGCGCTTGCCTATATCCAGGCGCCGCTCGCCGATCGCCTGGAGCACGCTGGGTTTAATCGCACTGCGGCTTCGCTGTTGATCGTCAGCCTCGTGACACTGGCGTTGCTTGCGATTGCGATCTTTGTGGTGCCGCTCGTCGTGCAGGAGGGCCTGGCATTGGTTTCGAACATGCCGGGCTATCTTGCGCGCGCTCGCGATTTGCTCGCGGATCCGAACCGCGCTTGGCTGAACTGGATCAATGCCGGAGATTCCAAGGCATTTTCCAACATCATGGGCCAGGCTGCGAGTTGGCTTGCTGCCTTTGCCTACTCGCTGTTGGCGGGAGGAAAAGCGCTTGTTTCGTTTGCCTCGATCCTCATCATCATGCCCATCGTAACGTTCTATCTGATCGCCGATTGGCATCGCATGATCGGCATTCTGGATAGCTGGATCCCGCTGCGGCATCGCGAGACCGTGCGCGTACTCGCCCGCGAGATCGATGTTGCAATCTCCGCTTTTCTGCGCGGCCAGCTTGCCATCTGCTTTTTCCTCGGCTTGTATTACGCCGTCGCGTTGACCCTGGTCGGGCTTAATTTCGGCGTGCTGATCGGAACGGTCGCTGGGCTTCTCACCTTTGTCCCCTATATCGGTTCGCTCACCGGATTGCTTGTCGGCACCAGCGTGGCGATTGCGCAATTTTGGCCGGATTGGCCATGGGTCGTTGCGGTCATTGTAATCTTTGTGGCCGGGCAGTTTGTCGAGGGCAACATCATAGCGCCGAAAATTGTCGGAGAGCGCGTGGGATTGCATCCGGTCATGATTATCTTCGCCATGTTCGCATTCGGCTATCTGTTCGGCTTCGTCGGGCTGATTGTGGCCGTGCCGCTGGCCGCCGCCATTGCGGTGCTGTTTCGCTTCGGGCTGCGCCAGTATCTGGCAAGTCCGCTCTATACCGGAGAAAAGCCAGTCTGATGGCCCCTCCGCGCCAGCTCGCGCTTGCGCTCGGGCATGCTGAGAGCCTTGCACGGGAGGATTTCCTGAGCGGGCCTTCGAATGCGGCGGCGCTGGCGCTCATTGAATCGTGGCCCGACTGGACCGATCGGGCGCTCATTCTCATTGGGCCGGAAGGCTGCGGAAAGAGTCATCTTGCGGCCATCTGGGCGCAGAGCGCGGGAGCGCGCCTCGTGGCTGCCCGGGCGCTCGACCACGCCATGGTTCCTGCAGCATTGGCTACTGGCGCGCTGGTCGTCGAGGATTTGGCTTCCGGGACATTCGACGAGCGGGCGATGTTTCATCTCCTCAACCTTGCCCGCGAGGATGAGGCCTCTGTGCTGCTCACGACGCGAACCGCGCCTGCGGGATGGAGCTTCGCTCTGCGCGATCTCGGCTCGCGCCTGAAATCGTTGCCGGTCGTCGCCATGACGCCCCCTGACGATGCGCTCTTTCGTGCACTGCTTGTGAAGCTGTTCACCGACCGCCAGATTACCGTTGACGACAACATGATCGGCTATCTGGCCGTGCGCATCGAGCGCTCGTTCGCGGCGGCCCGTGCGGTCGTTGAGCGGCTTGACCGGGAGGCATTGCAGCGCAAGCGGCCGTTGAGCAGGGCTTTGGCGGCCGAAATCCTGCGTCTGCCGGTAACTTGACGGCTATTCACGGCGGGCGCTTAGTCACGAAACTGCAACCAAATCCGGCCATCTAGGTGTCCCGAACCCTGGGAACGTCAAATCCGCCCCACTACCCTGCAAATCGAAGGCATTTCCTGTATGGCCGATCGCAGCCAAGTCACTCTGAAAAAAGAAGAAATCGCCGAAGAGCCGGCTGCGGCCAAAGCCGCTTCTGAACCCGGTCTTTTGTCGAGCCCGGAGCGGTTCATCAATCGAGAGTTGTCTTGGCTGCATTTCAACCGTCGCGTCCTGGAGGAGGCCAGCAACGATTCCCAGCCCCTCCTGGAACGTGTGCGCTTTCTCTCCATCTCGGCCAATAACCTTGACGAGTTTTTCATGGTCCGCGTTGCCGGTCTCAAGGGCCAGCTGCGGGCCGGCATCGCCGTCAAGAGCCCGGACGGGCTCACTCCCGCCGAACAGCTTTCACGCATTTCGGAGGCCGTGGCGATCCTGGCGAGCGATCAGCAAAAGCGCTGGCGCGAGCTTCGGCAACTCCTTGCCGAGCACGGCATCGTGCTGGTCGATGGCCCGGAACTCACGCGTCAGGAAAAGAGCTGGCTGGAAGACCATTTCCTGCGCCAGATATTTCCACTGCTTACGCCTCTGGCGATCGATCCAGCGCATCCTTTTCCCTTCATTTCCAATCTCGGCTTCACCATCGCGTTGCAGCTCACGCGCGTAAGCGACCGCAAGGCGATGGATGCACTCATTCGAATTCCCAACAAGATCGAGCGCTTCATTCGATTGCCGGGAGGGGAGGGCGGCGCGCGCGTAATAACCCTGGAACAGGCCATCAGCCTGTTCATCGCGCGTTTGTTTCCGGGATATACCGTCAAGGGTCAGGGTGCCTTCCGTGTCATTCGCGATTCCGAGATCGAGATCGAGGAAGAAGCAGAAGATCTCGTTCGCGAGTTCGAGACGGTGCTCAAGCGGCGTCGGCGCGGATCGGTCATCCGCCTCGAACTGGAAGCTGCGATGCCCACCGAGCTGCGCATCTTCGTGCAGCGCGCGCTTGCTTGCGCGGATGACGAGGTTTTCCTCGTCGATGGCGTGCTGGCGCTCAACGAACTCTCGCAGCTCACAAGCCTCGATCGCCCAGACCTCGAATTCGTGCCCTACAATCCCCGCTATCCGGAGCGCGTGCGCGAGCATGCCGGCGACTGTTTCGCTGCCATCCGCGAGAAGGATCTCATCATCCATCATCCCTACGAATCCTTCGATGTCGTGGTGCAGTTCCTGCAGCAGGCCGCGCGCGATCCCGATGTGGTCGCCATCAAGCAGACGCTCTACCGCACCTCGGCCGAATCTCCCATTGTGCGCGCTTTGATCGAAGCCGCAGAAGCCGGAAAGTCGGTAACCGCCCTTATTGAACTGAAGGCCCGTTTCGACGAGGAAGCCAATATTCGCTGGTCGCGCGCGCTCGAGCGTGCCGGCGCCCAGGTGGTCTACGGCTTCATCGAGCTCAAGACGCACGCCAAGCTGTCTATGGTAGTACGTCGCGAAGCCGGTGCGCTCGCCTCCTACGTTCACGTCGGAACCGGAAATTATCATCCAGTCACCGCCCGCATTTACACCGATCTCTCCTTCTTCACCTCCGATCCCGTCATTGCGCGGGATGTTGCCCGCATCTTCAATTACGTCACCGGCTACGCCGAGCCGGCGGGGCTTGAGAAGATGGCGGTTTCCCCGCTCACCTTACGCGAGCGTATTTGCGAGCATATCGAGCAGGAGATCGCGCATGCCAAAGCGGGTCGGCCAGCGGCCATCTGGATGAAGGACAATGCGCTCGTCGACCCCGAGATCATCGACATGTTGTACAAGGCGTCGCGAGCCGGCGCCTCGGTTGATCTGGTGGTGCGCGGCATTTGCTGCCTGCGCCCGGGCTTGCCCGGCCTCTCCAGCAACATCCGGGTGAAATCGATCGTCGGCAGGTTTCTCGAGCATAGCCGCATTTACTGTTTTGGCGCCGGCCATGGGCTGCCGCACCCGAAAGCGGCAGTGTACATCTCCTCTGCCGACATGATGCCGCGCAACCTCGATCGCCGGGTGGAAGTGTTGTGCCCGATTCTCAACGCCACCGTGCATGAGCAGGTGATCGACCAGATCATGGTGGCCAATTTCAAGGACAATGAACAAAGCTGGAAACTTTTGCCCGACGGCACCTCGAATCGCATAAAAGCGGCGGAGGGAGAGGAACCCTTCAATGCGCACAAATATTTCATGACCAATCCGAGCTTGTCGGGTCGTGGCAAATCGCTCAAGAAATCGTCGCCGCGCAGCCTTATACGCCATCTCGAGCGCGCGTAAGCGCCGCCTCCCCGACATGAACTTCGCGCAAGGCCGACTCGACTATGGGCCCCCGGTTGCGGTCGTCGATGTCGGCTCGAACTCGGTGCGGCTGGTCGTCTATGAAGGGCTGACCCGTAGTCCGACCCCCATTTTCAACGAGAAGGTGCTCGCCGGCCTGGGGCGCGAAGTGCAGACAACGCGCCTTTTGTCCGCCGATGCAATCGAAAAGGCGCTTGCGGCGCTGCAGCGCTTTCGGGCGCTGTGCGAGCGTCTTGAAGTCGCCTCGCGCTGGGTGATTGCGACTGCGGCATGCCGCGAAGCCAAGAATGGCGGGACCTTTGTTGCGGAAGCTGAGCGTATTTTCGGCTGCCCAGTCGATGTACTCTCGGGCAAACGCGAGGCGGAATTATCCGCACTCGGAGTGGTATCCGGATTCCACAAGCCCGACGGCATCGTCGGCGATCTCGGCGGAGGCTCGCTTGAGCTCACCGACGTCGAGGGCCATCGCGTAAGACCGGGCGTGACGCTGCCGCTCGGTGGGCTTGCGTTGCAGGACAGTGCCGCGAAGTCGATCAAGAAAGCCGAAAAGATAGTGCGCGCGGCGCTGGAAGACGCCCGGCTGCTTGAAAGCGGCAAGGGTCGCCCATTTTATGCGATTGGGGGAACTTGGCGGGCGCTTGCGCGGCTGCACATGTCGCAGACTGGTTACCCGCTACACGTCATGCATGGCTATGTCATGCCCGCGCGCGAGGCATACGATTTTTCCAGTCTCGTGCACAGAGTGGAGCCTGATACGCTCTCGCGCATCGAAGTGGTTACCGGCGCTCGCCGGCCGCTTCTCGCCTATGCCGCTCTCGTGCTCGAGAACGTGGTGAGGATTGCGCGCCCCACGGAGGTCGTCATCTCTGCCCTCGGAGTGCGCGAGGGATTGCTCTATTCCATGCTGGAAAAGAAGCAGCAGCAGGACGACCCGTTGTTGGCGGCCGCGCGCGAGCTCAATGTGCTGCGCTCGCGATCGCCAGTGCATGGCGCGGAACTCATCGCCTGGACCGACCGTTTCATGGCCTCGTCCGGGCTCGATGAAAGCTCCGAGGAACGCCGGCTGCGCCATGCGGCCTGCCTATTGGCGGATATCGGCTGGCGCGCGCATCCCGACTACCGCGGCGAGCAGTCGGTCAACATCATCGCCAATGCCGCGTTCGTTGCCGTCGATCATCCCGGCCGCACCTTCATTGCGCTTGCCGTGTTCTTTCGCCACGTCGGGCTGGTGGATGAAGAGCTTTCGCCGCGGCTGCGCGAGCTTGCCACCACGCGTGTCCTCGACCGCGCGCGCGTGCTCGGCGCGGCGCTGCGGGTAGCCTATCTGCTGTCCGCCTCTGCTACCGGCGTGTTGCCGCACACTCCGCTCGTCGTCGAGCGCGGCCGGTTGGTCTTGCGGTTGCACGGCGACTGCAAGGCGCTCGCCGGCGAACGGGTGCTGGTGCGCTTGCGGCAGCTCGCTCGGCTGATCGGTCGCGAGCCGGTGCTGGAGACGCAGATAACACCCGCAAACTGCGGGCCATGACCGTCGTTGCGCGTCCGTGAACTCGCGCGGTCAGATCAGGAATGTGAGATTGCCGATCGGGCTATCGTATTGCAATCCTAAGAGAAGGGGGGTTGCGCCCGATTGAGAGAGCTTGCCCATGAATATGATCGACTTGAAAGGCCGTGTGGCCATCATCACGGGGGGCGCCCGCGGCATCGGCTACGCAACTGCCGAGCGCATGATCGCCTCCAATGCCGAAGTCTGCCTCTGGGACATCGACGCGGAACGCCTGGTTGCCGCCCGGGACGCGCTCGCGGCGGGCGGAAAAGTGACTACCGCGACGGTCGAGATCACTGACGAGACGTCGGTTGCGGCCGCCACCCGCTCGGTGGTGGAGCAGCACGGCAAGATCGATATCCTCGTGAACAATGCCGGGATTACCGGCGGCAATGCAAAGCTTTGGGATATTTGTTCCGACGTCTGGCGTCGTGTCATAGAGGTCAACCTGATCGGCGCCTATCTGACCTGCAAGGCGGTGATCCCGCGCATGCTGGAGAACGGCTGGGGCCGGATCGTCAATGTCGCTTCGATTGCCGGCAAGGACGGCAACCCGAACGCTTCGCACTACTCGGCATCCAAAGCCGGCCTCATTGGCCTTACAAAGTCGCTGGGCAAGGAACTCGCGACCGCTGGGATATTGGTGAACTGCATCACCCCGGCAGCTGCCAAGACCGAGCTGTTCGACCAGATGAAGCAGGAACATATCGACTTCATGCTGTCAAAAATCCCGATGAACCGGTTTCTGCAGGTTCACGAAGCTGCGGCGCTGATCACGTGGCTGTCCTCTGAAGATTGCGCGTTCTCGACGGGCGCCGTTTTCGACATTTCCGGCGGCCGCGCAGTTTACTAGTGCCCGCTTCCGAAGTTCGTGATACATGGCGGCACCCTCTGACACGAACTTCGGAAGCAAAGGGGCACTAGCAAGTCTATGATTCTAGTGCCGCTTTTCGATTTGAAGTTCCTTCATGAGCTTGCTGCAATCGCTGTAGGAACTTCAAATCGGCGGCACTGACCCGGCGGCACAATTCATGGCCGCATCATGGGCCGCAGGTCGTCCGCTCGACGGCGACGACGCGGCCGTCCTCTACTGCAAGCGACAGCCGGCCTTGCTTGAGCGCAAGCGCTTTCTCGCCAAACAGCTCGCGACGCCAGCCATGCAGCGCAGGAACGTCGGCATCGTCATCGGCAGCGATGCGTTCGAGATCATCGACCGTGGCGATCACCTTTGCTGCGACACCATGCCGTTCCGCAGTCATGCGGAGCAGCACTTTGAGTAGCTCGGTTGTCGCCTGGCCATTCACCGCTGGTTTCGCTCGGTCAAGCCCCGGCAAAGTCTTGGGATCGTGCGCAAGCCCGCGGCGGACCGCTGCGACAATCGCCTCTCCCCATTTCGAACGCTCGAAGCCTCGCGGCAGCGAACGCAAGGCTCCTAATCGCTCGATGCTGGTTGGGGCCTGCACCGCGATGTCGCCAATGGCATCGTCCTTGAGCACGCGGCCGCGCGGCACGTCCCTTTGCTGCGCCTCGCGCTCACGCCAGGCGGCCACCTCCATCAACACGGCAAGCTCCTTCGGCTTGCGCACCCGCGTCTTGAGCCGCTCCCAGGCATGTTCGGGCTCGAATCGGTAAGTGTCGGGGGAAGTGAGAACCTTCATCTCCTCGCGCATCCATTCAACGCGCCCGCGCGCCTCCAGATCGCGCGAAAGATTAAAGTAGACGTCCCGCAGGTGGGTCACGTCGGAAACCGCGTAGCCCAGTTGCGCTTCGCTGAGCGGCCGCCGCGTCCAATCGGTGAAGCGATGGGACTTGTCGAGCGTATCGCCGGTGATCCTTTTGACAAGCTGGTCATAGGAGATGGCGTCGCCGTGACCCAGCACCATGGCTGCAACCTGGGTATCGACGATGGGGTGCGGAATGACGCCGGCCTCGTGCCAGCAGATTTCGATATCCTGGCGCGCCGCGTGAAAAACCTTGAGGACACCCTCATTTCCCATCAGCGCATAGAATGGAGCGAGATCGATCCCGGCCGCGAGCGCATCGATAACGAACGCCTCATCCGTGTTCGCCATCTGCGCCACGCAGAGCTTGGGGTAGTAGGTGCTCTCGCGCAGAAATTCGGTATCGACGGTCACGAATGGATACCGCGCCATGCGCGCGCAGGCGCTCGCCAGGTCCGCCGTCGTCGTGATGGGCTGCATGGGGGCCTAAATAGCGCAGCTGGACTCGTTAGTGTAGAGAGTAGATTGATGCATCGCTATCGCTCTCATACCTGCGGCGAACTGCGGGAAATCGACATCGGAAAGGAGGTACGGCTCTCCGGCTGGTGCCACCGTATTCGCGATCACGGCGGACTGTTGTTCATCGACCTGCGCGATCACTACGGCATCACGCAGCTGGTCGTTGATCCGGACTCCCCGGCATTCAAGCAAGCGGAAAAGCTGCACCATGAGTGGGTGGTGCGGATCGACGGCAAGCTGCGCAAGCGCCCGGCTGGTACCGAAAATCCGGAACTGCCAACCGGACTGGTCGAAGTCTATGTCAGCGCCATAGAGGTGCTCGGGCCCGCCGGCGAACTGCCTATGCAGGTGTCCGGGGATGCCGAGTTTCCGGAGGACATCCGCCTTAAATACCGATTCCTCGACCTGCGGCGCGAGCGGCTACACCGCAATATCATGCTGCGAGGCGCGGTGATTGATTCGATCAGGCGGCGCATGAAAGACCAGGGGTTCTTCGAGTTCCAGACCCCGATCCTGACCGCGTCCTCCCCCGAAGGCGCCCGCGATTATCTCGTTCCGTCGCGGCTGCATCCCGGAAAATTCTACGCGCTGCCCCAGGCACCCCAGCAGTTCAAGCAGCTGATCATGGTGTCGGGGTTCGACCGCTATTTCCAGATCGCCCCTTGCTTCCGGGATGAGGATGCGCGTGCCGATCGCTCACCAGGGGAGTTTTACCAGCTCGACCTGGAAATGAGCTTCGTTACCCAGCAGGACGTGTTTGATGCCGTCGAGCCGGTGATGCACGGCGTATTCGAGGAGTTTTCCGGCGGCAAGCCTGTCACCGCGAAATTTCCACTCATTCCATATCACGAGGCGTTGCTCAAATACGGTTCCGACAAGCCGGATCTGCGCAACCCTCTGGTCATTGTCGACCTCTCAGCCGAATTCAGCGAGCCGAGCGTAACCTTTAATGCCTTCAAGCGGGTGATCGCGGCCGGCGGGGCGGTACGCGCCATTCCGGCGCCGGGCGCGGCGAGCGCGCCACGCTCGTTCTTCGATAAGCTCGTTGATTGGGCGCGCGAGGACATGGGCGCTGCCGGCCTTGGCTATATCGTGTTCGAGGAGTCCGACGGTGCCGTGGCCGGCAAGGGACCGATTGCGAAATTCATTCCCGCCGACGTGCAGGCGAGGATCATGGTCAAGGCCGGCCTCAAGCCGGGCGATGCCATCTTCTTTGCTGCCGACCAGCCGGCTGCCGCGGCAAAGCTTGCCGGTGCCGCGCGCGGCAGGGTCGCCGAGGAGCTTGGGCTCATCGCGAAAGATCGCTTCGAGTTTTGCTGGATCGTCGATTTCCCGATGTATGAGTGGAACCAGGAGGAGAAGAGGATCGACTTCTCGCATAATCCCTTCTCCATGCCGAATATGCCGGTGGACGAGTTCCTGGCGCTCGACCCCGCCGAGCGCGAGACCATCCTGTCCATCAAGGCGATCCAGTACGATATCGTGTGCAATGGTACCGAGCTTTCCTCGGGCGCGATCCGCAATCACCGCCCCGAAGTAATGAAAAAGGCCTTCGCCATTGCCGGCTATGGTGAGGACGTTCTCGAGCAGAAATTCGGAGGTATGTTGCGCGCCCTTTCGCTTGGCGCGCCGCCGCACGGGGGCATTGCGCCGGGCATCGATCGCATCGTGATGCTGCTTGCCGGCGAGGAGAACCTGCGCGAGGTCGTGCTGTTTCCGATGAATCAGCGCGCGCAGGACCTGATGATGGGCGCGCCCTCGGAAGTATCGCCGCGCCAACTGCGCGAACTGCACGTCCGCCTCGCCGTCCCTGACAGGTGAAGCGGCGATTGCTTGCGGAGCGCGCGAGCGGGAGCCGGGCGAGCCTTACCAACAATATGTAAACCTCTCGCCGTCAGAATCTTCTTGACTCCAGGGGCGTGAGCCTTATGTGGAAAAGAAGCCGCTGTGATCTGTCCGAGTTTGGGCTGATCGGGCGGCGTTCGCATTCGGTGTCGGCGCTTGCTCGACGCGAAATTGGATCACTCGGTTGGGGAGGACGGCATGCGCCAGAACGCCCTCTTGCGATCGGAGAGGGGCCTGCGGGCTCCAGGCTCCGTCCAGAGAAAACCTGTCGCGGTGGTGGTGTCCGATAGTGGGCGTGACGATCATTTCGCCACGCGCAATGGCGTGCGCTGCGCGGGCATTCACCTGATCGTGGACCTGCATGGGGCCAAGGGGCTCGATGACATCGATCTGGTCGAGGCAACGCTGCGGCGCTGCGTCGACGCCGCGAAGGCGACGCTCCTCCATATCCACGTGCATCATTTTACGCCGAGTGGCGTCTCCGGGGTGGCGGTATTGGCCGAAAGCCACATCTCCATTCACACCTGGCCGGAGGTCGGCTACGCAGCACTGGATGTCTTCATGTGCGGGAGCGCCAATCCCGACGCCTGCATCCCGGTCCTGCGCGAGGCATTTGCCGCGAGCCGGGTGGAAGTGAACGAGATTCTGCGCGGTCAGGACGCGTAACCGGAGGACGGATGCGGGACGACGGACGGCGGACAAGCGGACCGGCGATCTTGCGCCCTCTGCCCTTTGTCCTCCGTCCTTTGTCGTCTGTCATCTGACAAGCGGTGGCGGCAAAACGCTGGATCGCCGAAACGCTGTTCGACGACCTCGGTTTCCGCATGACCTATGAGGTTGAGCTGGTATTGTACGAGACCAAGACCGAGCACCAGCAGCTCATCCTTTTTCAGCACAAGTTTTTCGGCAAGGTGCTGATGCTGGACGGCGCCACTCAGGTCACCAGCAAGGACGAGTTTGTCTATCACGAGATGATGACGCACGTGCCGATCTTCGCGCACGGCAACGTCAAAGAGGTACTGATCGTCGGCGGCGGCGATTGCGGTATCGCCGAGGAGGTGCTCAAGCACAAAGCGGTGAGGCGCATCACCCAAGTCGAAATTGATGCCTCGGTCGTGGAATTCTCGAAGGAGCATTTCCCCGAATTCACACAGCCCGTCCTGGGCAACAAACGTTTCGATCTCATTATCGACGACGGAATGAATTACGTTGCCAAGACGGCGCGTCGTTTCGACGTGATCATTGTCGATTCAACCGACCCGCAGGGACCCGGCAAGATTCTGTTCAGCGAGAAGTTTTACCGTGGCTGCAGGCGCTGCATGACAAAAGGTGCCGTCATGGTGACGCAGAACGGAGTTCCCATCCTGCAAGCGGGTGAGCTCATCGCCGGAATTTCCAAGCTCCGCAAATTGTTTGCCGACGGCTACTGCTACGTGGCGGCCATTCCGACCTATATAGGGGGGCATATGGCGATGGGATGGGCATCCGATAACACAAGACTGCGGCGCGTTTCGCTGGCGACAATCGCCGCCCGCTATCAGCGCGCCGGCCGCTTTGCCACCAAATATTGGAGCCCGGAAGTGCATGTGGCGGCATTTGCGCTGCCGCGATTTATCGCCGAGCAGGTGACCAAGGCAAAAAGACGCTGAAACGCGTCAGTGTGGCGTTATTCCGGGTCGCGGCTCACACTCGCCGCTCCGCTTCGCTGTGCCCCGGAATGATAGAGCTGTCAGCCAGCCCCGTTCTCCTTGCCGGCGTCGAAGTTGAGTTCAATCAACACATTATTGGGATCGCTCAAGAAGATCTGCCAGCGCCGGCTATTGGGCACCTGGTTCACGCGAAAGGGCACTCCCTTTTGGCTGAGATGCGCCTTGGTTGCTTCGAAACCGCGGCTGCCGAACGCGATGTGATCGATCACGCCGGAATTGGGCTGTTGCGGCTTGTCGGTCGGAGAGATGTCGTTGAGATGCAGCACGGGGTGGCCTTCACTGTAGAGCCAAGCTCCGGGGAAGTCGAAAGCCGGCCGGGGCCCGTTCACGAGACCCAAGACTTCTTCGTAAAACCGAACCGTGTCCCCGAGCTTGCGGGTGGAAACGTTGTAGTGGTCCAGCACACCGACACTCATGCTCATGGGATATTCTCCTTGCGGATCCTTTGGCAGGTGATTGTAGGCCTGTCATGACGACCGATCGATAGTCGCGCAAAGAAATAGGGCGGCGCATGCGCCGCCCAGTTGAAACGCCACGCGGGGAGGAAAACAGAAGGGAGATTTCAAGGCTTGAATCGGCCAGCAGGGCGCTGATCGTTCATGCTCTCTCCTGCGCCTTACACAGCTGATTCGTCAAGTTATTTTGCGCCGGCTCCAGCTCACGAGGGTCACGCCGAGGCCAGCATCGAGGATGCGCTTCCCGCCCTGGACAAGCCCGTGGCTCGCCAGCACCGCTTCCGGAGTGCTGCCCCTTCCAACCGCGCAGAAAACCGGGCGCCCGCCGGGCAGCCGAGCACGCGCGACCCGAGTCAGATGAAAAGCGTCATAACTTTCCCAGAATAGTTCGTAGACTTTGGCACCGCCAATGACGGCGAGTGTGCCGCTCGGTGCCCCCAAGGCGCTCCATGCTTGCCTTAGCGATGCGCCGGCCGGATTCCACAACAGCGCATTCGGATGGCGTTCATGGGCCGCCAACGCCGGCACGCGGCGGGTCACAATCAATCGAAGCCGGCGATCGGCGTTGAGGCCGGCTTCGTGGGAGCGGCGCCCGTGCACCACGACGGCGGCAAGATCGAGCCCGGCATGAAAGAATTGCTGATCAGCCTTTACCTGCAGAACATCGGGCATATGGCCGGCATGATCAGCAATCATGCCGTCCTCCGAAATAATGGCATAGCCTTCAATTCGGGATACAGGCATCAGTAATCAGGTATCAGAGGGCACTTTCCTCATTGCTGATATCCGATCTTTGATTACTGATCTCTGATTACTAGCTCCTGATACCCCCATCCGGGCGACGACGTCGGCTGGTACGCCATAATCGCGCAGTACATGGCGCAGATCACGCAAGCCGCACGCCTCGCGCTGTACTGCAAAATGCCACAGCGCCACGCCGGCCTGTTCGACCAATTGCCTGCGCAGCCGTCGCGTTTGCGTCGAGAGCATTTCGTGTTCGTGGCGGGCATCGAATTCGCGCAGGAGATGGAGTGCTCTTTCGAGCGCGCGCCCGAGCCGTCCAAAAGCGGATGCTTTTTCCTGAGCAAATTCGTGCTCGATGAGTTCGATTGGAGGGAGCGATCTGCTTGACATGGAAGGGTCGCGCGCGGCCTTGGCTTGCCGCCCAACTTGGTATCAATTCATGGGTCTCGCAAGCATTTCGGCTGATGTGGAAGGAGTGGATATGGCAAGTACCGTTACGACCCTTGGGACGACCGTTGGGGCGCTCGCCATCCTGTCGGTAAGCGCAACCTTGGCGTGGGCGCAGGACGTTCTCAAAGTCGCAATTCCGCAGCGCGGCGCCTGGGATGCAGGGGTGGCCGAGCTCGGCCAACGCGGCGGCATTTTCGGCAAGCATGGTCTTGCTCTCGAAATTCTCTATGTCCAAGCCGGTCCCGAATCGATCCAGGCGGTAATCGGCGGCAGCATGGATATTGCCACCGCGGCTGGAGTCTCGGCGGCGGTCGGAACCTTTGCCAAAGGAGCGCCGATCCGTATCATCGGCAGCGAGATGATCGGTGCGCCTGATCTATACTGGTACGTACCGACAAATTCGCCAATTCAGCGGGTCGAAGATTTCAACGGCAAGACCGTTGCCTACTCTCTTACCGGCTCTTCGAGCCATGCGGCCCTGCTCGCATTGATTGCGCAATACAAGCTTACTGCAAAGCCAACCTCGACCGGCAACATCGCGGCCACAATTACCCAGACGATGACCGGACAGGTGGATGTCGGTTTCGGGGCGGCCCCCTTCGGACTGGATCTCGTCGAGGACGGCAAGATTCGCGTCATTGCGACGGGAAACGACGTGGTTTCGTTGCGCACCCGCACCGTGCGGGTGAACCTCACCAGCGTCCGCAACCTGCAGGAACGCCGTGACGCCATTTTGCGCTTCAATCGTGCCTACCAGGAAACGGTGGACTGGATGTATTCAGATCCGTCGGCGCTTAAGCACTACGCCGAATACTCGAAACTTCCGGAAAAGATCGTGTTGCGGGTGCGCAGTCTCATTCCGAAGGAAAGCCTCACAACTGATCGGATCGAAGGAATCGAGCAGATCATGGCCGATGCGGTCGCAGGTAAGTTCATTGCCGCTCCGCTTTCGGTGGGTCAGATCAACGAGCTGATCCAGATTCCAAAGTAGTGGGGAAGCACAATCCTCTCCGGCTTTTCCATTGCAACACGGGAACCCGGAGTTTAGTCCTGCGTTCTTGCCTCAGCTTCCTTGGCGGAAGATGAAGGGAAGACGTTCTCAATCAACCTCGAATTGTGGGTCAGCCGGCACAATGTGCGTTGGACTTACCTGTTCGGGGCGACTTCGCTCAGGAAGACGCAGCCAAATTGGCTGGGCATCAAGCAAAAAGGAGCTCCTGCGATGTGCGATTACAGCCTGCACCATGTGGCGACCAGACCCGCCAAAATTGAAGACAAGCTGGTGGTGACTAAATTCAGCAATTCGATAACGCGCGGCTTCGCGGCGATCGGCGAACCCAACGTCGCGGTTTGCCTGCTGCCGGGCACCGAGATTGCTTTTGACGAGAACGTGGAATGCGAACCGTCATTTGGCATCGGCATTCTGCCCAATAAGAAAATCGGCCAGCGGCTTGCGCGTTTTCGGCAAATCAACATGGATAATGCAGTGACGCATCACGACGCGCTCGAATTCCCGGATGGGCAGGTCGTACTGCTCACGCGTTTGTGCGATGGTCAGCGTGCGACCGTACTGCAATTGCCGGCAGGAGCGCGACCCCCGGCACACGAGCAACCCTCGGCTGCGCCGGTGCAAGCAGTCCGCGAGGGCTCGCTGAGCTGACGCGTTCTGACGCTTTTCAGTCAGCCGGTTGCAGAAACAGAAAGAGCCACCGGGGCATACCCGGTGGCTTTAACGAGCTTGCGGCCAGTTGTGATAGGAACTTCAAATTCACCGCACTAGGATTATGCCGCTTCAGGGAATGAGACGAGCGTCTCGAATTTGTAGCCGCAGGATTCGCATTCCCAGAGATGCCGCACGCGGTTGCGGTCCAGATACTCGGACCATTCCGGCAGGAAGATCGTCTCCCCGCACTGGGCACAGTAGTTTTGCACTCTGCTACGCGCAAATTTACGGGGGCTCACGGTTCGGAGCTCCATGACGCTTCTCCGCCATGCTACTCCCCCTCTCCCGCGAGCATTTTAGCGCCCTTCTCCCGATAATGAAGCAGCAGTCCTGACCTAAGTCGGCTGTTAACGATTTTGCATTGATTTCAAGCTTGTACACAGCTCCTTCGACTTGCAGTTTCATTTTGAATCGGTAAGATAACTGACCGTTCGATATTCACTGCAGTCGTCCGGAATTCAAGGGGAAAGGGGAAAGGGGAAAGGGGGGGAGTTCGAGGAGTTGCCCTTGCCCTTTGGTGCGCATCCGGAGTTTGGTTATTTTTGTCCTGCCCCGCGCCTGCGTCGCAAGCTCCGCCTTTCGATTGCGGTTGGCATTTTGGGTCTGATCGCAGCAGGAAGTGCCACGGGAATCTTCAGCCGCAATCAGGAAGTTCCTGCGCGCGACGCCTATGCCCTTGCTCCGCCGGAAGAATTGGCGTTATCGAGCGGGACGATCACCACGGTGCGCGGCGCGTTCGGAAGTCCTTTGGCCGAAAGCGGGGTGATCCCTCCTATGCGACAGGTCGCCCCGGTGGAGCAGGGCAAATCGGCTTGCCAGGACCGGCAGGAGAACACCTGGAAATATCTCGACGGCCAATGCGGCGTGGACAAGCCGCGCAAGATGCGCAACGTCCATGTCATGACCGAACGGCCGCCGATTGCGGCGGTGGCAATCGGCCATAGCCGTTCATCTCCTCGCGCCGCGCCTGTCCCCGAAGCCCCTGCCGCCGCGTTGGTGGGAGTGCCGGCAATAATTGCAGCCCGACCATCTGTTACGGTGGCCGCTTCTGAACCTGCGGTGACGCCTGCGCGTGCGGTGGTACCCCCACCGGCGACGTCTGCTCCTGCTGTAGTTGCTGCTGCACCAAATGCTGAACCTGCTGCTGCACCCGCTGCTCCTGCTCCAGCGGTGAAAAAGCCTGTCAAGCCTGCTCAGCCTGCCCCCACGCGCGTCGTTCGCCGCGATCACGACGAGCCTTCCGTGCGGCGTAGCGAGGTGGCTTCCGTGCGGCGTAGCGAGGTGGCTTCCGCGCGCCGTAGCGAGGAGTCTTCCGCGCGGCATAGTTACACTTCTCCATATGCCGCCCCGATCTACCACTACGGCTCTGCGCGCCAATACACGCCTGGCTGGAGCCTTTTCTGATAAATTTGCCGCGCTCGCCCATCCCTACGTCTGGTGTTGGATGCGGTCGCGGCTCGCGGCAACCCGCTCAGCAGGAGGAATTGCAGATGCCTGAAGTCTATGTTCACGCGGTCAAAGGGCGCACGCTCGATCAGAAGCGCGCTCTGGTGAAGGACATTACCGACGCGGTGGTGAAAAACTTCGCGGTGGCCGCCGAGGTTGTCACCGTTGAGATCGTGGAATTGGAGCCGACGGCGAAAGCCAAGGGCGGTGTTCTCTTCAGCGAAATGCGGCGCTGATCTCAGACTGCTCGGTTAAAGCCGGCGCATGGCTTGGGGTCAACCGACGCCGGTTGTTGCGTCGATGTCAAACGGCCGTCAAAGGCTGCGGCCGTCGAAGGCCGTGCGCTTCAGGTTGCCGAGATCGACGTCGTCGAGACAGCGCACATTGATTGCCACCATTTCCGAGCCCTGCGGCGTACTGCCGCGCGAGAAAGCGCCAACTCCGCATTGTGGGCAGAACAGGTGGTGGATGGATTTCTTGCCGAACTGATAGTCCTTCAGGTCGTCCGAGCCGGCGCGCAGCGCGAAATGCTCCGGTGTTACGAATACCCATAGCGCGCCCCGCTTTTGGCAGATCGAACAATTGCAGGCGATGACGTTGCTGATATCGGCGGTAACCTCGAAGCGCACTTCGCCGCAATGGCAGCCGCCCGTATAATTTTTCCCATCTGCCATTAGGTCCTCCACTCACCACACGCCGCTCATGACGCGTTCACCGCCCTTTTGGCTTTGGGACCTGTCGACGCATCCTGAAAATCAATTCGTTTGTCGGGGCGTTCGAGGTCAACGTGCAAAGCCTCGCATAGCCGGTTGGAATAGTTCCACATGCCGCAGAACACTGTCAGCTCCACGATCTGCTTCTCGCTGAAATGCCGTGTCATGGCCGCAAAAGCAACGTCATCATCGTGCGCTTGCATGAGTGTGACCGCCTCGGCCCAGCGGATCGCCGCTTTCTGGCGATCGTCGAGATGCGGCGAAGACATATAGGTGTCGCCCTGTGCCACCTTGATTTGCTCCTCGCTAAGGCCAAGCTTCTTGCCGAGCGGCACGTTATGCGACGTGCAGTAAGCGCTGCGGTTGAGCGCCGAAGTCTTGATGATGACGAGTTGCTGGATTTTCACATAATCGGGATCGGCCTTGACGTTGCGCAGCCGGATCGCCTCGTTCGGCAGCATCCAGCCGGCAAGAGCCGCGGGTTGATGAGCCAGGATCTGCGAGAAATTGCTGATTCGGCCCCACTGCTCGATGACGCCTTCATAGACCTCGCGGGTTTCCGCGTCGGCATCCTCGGGCTTGATCATTCGCACGCGAGCCATCATCGTCTCCATTCTCGATGTTGCGGCAATTTACACAAACAGTCAGTCGGGCGCGAGCCGTGAGATAAAGTGCGGTTTATCGGGGATAGAGATTGGGTATTACCACAAAGCGCTACGTCGAGGCCACCGCCTTCACGCATAAGGGGCTGTTGCGGGCCAACAACGAGGACAGCATCACCGTCGCCGGGTGGGTGTCGGATACGGAAATGACCGGCGCGCGCCGCTCGCGCCATGAGCTTTCAGAACCGCTGCTTTTCGCTCTTGCTGATGGAATGGGAGGACAGGCAGGTGGCGAAATTGCCAGCCGGTACGCCATTAAGCGATTGGCGCAGCCGATGACTCCCCTGAGCAGGATCTGTGCGAGCGCCTCGCCGCGATCAATGCGGAGCTTTACCAGACGATGGCAGCGGTTCCTTCAGTGATCGGCATGGGGACCACCGCAGTCGGTCTGCTGCTCGCCGCGGACCGGGCAATTTGGTTCAATATCGGCGACAGTCGGCTCTATCGCCAACGGGGTACGCGACTTGAGCAACTAAGCACCGATGACGTTCCACCGGGACCACGTAGCGGCATCATTACCCAGACGCTGGGAGGCGCAAGGAGTTTCATGCCGATTGCCCCCCATCTCGGCGGCGAGCACCTGCACATTCCTTCACGCTGGCTCCTTTGCAGCGATGGCCTCACCGATATGGTCGACGAATCCGAGCTTGAACAGGCAATCGCGCTTAGCGACGAGGAAGCATTGGGGGCCATGTTCACGCAGGCAATGGCTGCCGGAGGCGCGGACAATGTCTCGATCATTCTGGTCAGCGAAATGGCAGAAGACGCTGCGCCATAGCCGCAGCGATGGCCAAAAGGCGTAATGCCCACGGTGCGCAATACGCTCGCCGCCTACAGCCAGCGCCGCCCGCTCACCCCTGGATCGCGGATGGTTCTGCTCACCACCAGCCGGTGCCAAGCGAACAGTACGATGAGGGCGCCGACCACTGCTCCGATCAAACCGGCACCCTGGTCAGGCCCGTACCAGCCGATCACCTGCCCAAGAAAGGTGGCGATAAAGGCCCCGACGATGCCTAAGACGGTGGTCAGAATGAAGCCGGTCGGATTGTTGGGGCCGGGCGCAAGCAAGCGTGCGATTATGCCGGCAAGAAAGCCGATAATGATGATCCAGACAATGTGCACGGCTTTTGTCTCCAGTATGCCGCTAAGCATGATCGAGGGGAGCAACCCGAAGCTGTGCTCCGCGGAAAAGCGGTCTCTGCAGGAATTTTGTCTGCCAGATAACCACGGCTCGGTTCGGCGGTTCCGCTGGTTGCTACCGAATGAACTGCTGGAAACCCTCGCGTGCGGAATAAATCGCCCCGGCGGCCCCGCCCACGAGGAGAAGAAGCGTCAGAGGCAGGCGATTTTGCGAGGCGGCCTACCCCCCTCTTATGCCGCCTGGCCTGATCGTCTGGTCATATCCCCTTGACCGGCGAGCAGGCCTGCGATTGAGATGTCTTCGTCAAGTTCATCCCAATGAAGCCCTATGCGGCTCAATTCGACGCGCTCCCGCTGTTGCAGGGTTGCATGAAGGAGGCGCGGAAACCACGCCAGCGGCACACCAAGCGTGCGCCCGTCTGTCAACTCAACCCACATGGCATGCTCGTCAAAGCGGACCGCGGTTGCCGAAATGCTCATGCTATCTTCTACAGATACTCAACTGCACCTTCTACAGATACTCAACTGCACCCGGTCGTGCCGCCGCAGGTATCGCATTTCAGGCAGGTGCCGTTGCGCACCAGGGTGAAATTGCCGCATTCGCCGCAGGCTTCGCCTTCGTAGCCGCGTGCTTTGGCCTGGGCGCGCTTCTCCGCCGCAACTGCACGGGCATCGGTGCGCGCATCGGCCTTGGCGAACGGAAGGTACTGCTGCTCCAATTGCTCGGCGGGTGAGAGCTTCTGCCCGGGCTCGGATTTGAGCGCGGCTGTGCCTGCGACATCGGCGCGCGCTTCGCGTCCGCCGAAAGCGGTGACCTTGCCACTGCCGGGCCCCGAGCCCGCACGTCCTGCGACATCGCCGCCCCCCACCCCCGGTGAGCGCGCCTCGGTTGCCGCGCCTCCTGACAAAACCGACAGCTTATCCGTTCGCGACCGCGTCAGACCCTTGGAGACATATTTCGCCGCCGCCGGGGAGGGCTTGCCTTCCGCCACCCCCTTACCGAGTGCGTCAAAACTGCCTTCGGTCGGATCGACGTGAGCGAGATCGAAGCGCTCGAGATAGCTTACGGCCAATTCGCGGAAGACATAATCGAGGATGGAGGTGGCGTACTTGATGGAATCGTTGCCCTGCACCGGACCGGAGGGCTCGAAGCGGGTAAACGTGAAGGCATCCACATACTCTTCCAGCGGCACGCCGTATTGCAGTCCGAGCGAGACCGCGATTGCGAAATTATTGAGGAGCGATCGCAGCGCCGCTCCTTCCTTGTGCATATCAATGAATATCTCGCCCAGCCGCCCATCGTCGTATTCGCCGGTGCGCAAATATACCTTGTGCCCGCCAACGACCGCTTTCTGGGTATAGCCCTTGCGGCGGTCGGGCATGCGCTCGCGCTCGCGCATGACCACAATGCGCTCGACCACCTTCTCCACGACCTTTTCCGCGAGCGCCGAAACACGGGCCGCGGCAGGCCTCTCGATGAATGCCTCGATGAGATTATCGTCTTCCTCGTCGTCGGCGATGAGTTGCGACTGCAGCGGCTGCGAGAGCTTCGAGCCGTCCCGGTAGAGCGCATTGGCTTTGAGGCCGAGTTTCCAGGACAGGAGATACGCCGCCTTGCAGTCCTCGACCGTGGCATCGTTGGGCATATTGATGGTTTTTGATATGGCGCCCGAGATGAAAGGCTGTGCTGCGGCCATCATTCGGATGTGACTGTCGACTGACAGGTAGCGCTTGCCCTGGCGACCGCATGGATTGGCGCAGTCGAACACCGGGTAATGCTCGGCCTTGAGATGGGGAGCGCCTTCAACCGTCATGGCGCCGCAGACATGGACATTGGCAGCCTCGATCTCGCGCCTGCTAAAGCCAAGCGCGGAGAGAAGGTCAAAACGCGGATCGGCGAGCTTGTCCGGCGAAATCCCGAGGCTCACAATGAAATCTTCGCCCAAATTCCACTTGTTGAATACGAATTTGATGTCGAAGGCAGTGGGCAGCGCGTTCTCGATCTTCTCGATCGCCTCGGATGTGAAGCCCTTTTGTTTGAGGGTCACGGGATTGACAGCGGGAGCCTGTTCGAGGCTGCCGCAGCCGACTGCATAGGCGACGATGTCCTCGATTTGGGCAGGGGCATAGCCGAGCACCCGCAAGGCTTCCGGCACCGCGCGATTGATGATCTTGAAATAACCGCCGCCCGCGAGCTTCTTGAATTTTACCAGTGCGAAATCCGGCTCGATGCCGGTCGTGTCGCAGTCCATCACCAGCCCAATGGTTCCGGTCGGCGCAATCACCGAAACTTGCGCGTTGCGGTAGCCATGCTGTTCGCCGAGCACCAGCGCGCGATCCCAGGCGCGTTGAGCATGCTCGATCAGGCGGCGATCAGGCGAGCTCTTGTGGTCAAGTGGAACGGGTGGCGTGGCAACTCTCTCATAACCGGTACGCTCGCCGTGCGCCGCGCGCCGATGATTGCGAATCACCCGTAGCATGTGCTCACGATTTTTCTTGTACCCGGGAAAGGCACCGAACTGTCCCGCCATTTCCGCCGACGTCGCGTAGCTCACGCCGGAAAGAATCGCGGTGAGCGCGCCCGCAAGCTGGCGCCCGGCATCTGAATCATAGGGAATGCCGGACGACATCAGCAAGCCGCCGAGATTGGCATAGCCCAGGCCAAGCGTGCGAAACTCGAATGAGAGCTGCGCAATCTCACGCGAGGGAAACTGCGCCATCAGCACCGAGATTTCCAGGACCACGGTCCACAGCCGCACCGCGTGCTCGTAACCTTCGATGTCGAACGCAAGGACGCCTGCCCCGACAGGGCGCGAATCGGCGCGCACCGGACGACCTTCGTCCCTATCATCCTCGGTTCTCCCGCCTCGCTCGGGATTGCGAAAGGCGAGCAAATTCATCGAGGCGAGATTGCACGCGGTGTCGTCGAGGAACATGTATTCCGAGCATGGATTGGACGCACGGATCGGCCCCGAAGCCGGGCAGGTGTGCCAGTCGTTGACGGTGCTGTGATATTGCAGTCCGGGATCGGCGCAGGCCCAGGCGGCGTAGCCGATCTTCTCCCACAGCTCGCGCGCCTTCACTGTTTTTGCAATCTTGCCCGGTTTGGTGCGCCAGGTGAGGTCCCAGTCGGCATCAGCCTCAACTGCTTTAAGGAATTCGTCGGTCACGCGCACCGAATTGTTGGAGTTCTGCCCGGAGACGGTGAGATAGGCTTCCGAATCCCAGTCGCTGTCGTAAACCGGAAAGTGAATATCGGTGTAGCCTTGCTTGGCGAACTGAATCACCCGCTTGATATAGTTATCGGGAACATGGTCCCGCCGCGCGGCCTTGATCTCGCGCCGGAGCACCGGGTTCTTTTCAGGGTCGAAGCAATCGTCGCCTGATCCTTCGCACAGGACGCAGGCTTTCATGATCGCCTTGAGATGCTTCTGGTTGATCTTCGAACCCGTCACCAAGGATGCGACCTTCTGCTCTTCGATCACCTTCCAGTCGATGAACTGCTCGATATCGGGATGGTCGGTATCGACGATCACCATTTTGGCGGCGCGCCGGGTAGTGCCGCCGGATTTGATGGCGCCGGCGGCGCGATCGCCGATTTTCAGAAAGCTCATCAGCCCGGAGGATTTTCCGCCTCCCGCAAGCCGCTCGCCCTCGCCGCGCAGCTTGGAGAAATTGGAGCCGGTGCCGGAGCCGTATTTGAACAGGCGCGCTTCCCGCACCCACAGATCCATGATCCCTCCTTCGTTGACGAGGTCGTCGGCGATCGACTGGATGAAGCAGGCGTGCGGCTGCGGATGCTCATAGGCTGATTTCGATTTCACGAGCTTGCCGGTCGCAAAATCGATGTAGAAATGGCCTTGGCTCGGTCCATCGATGCCGTAGGCCCAGTGCAGCCCGGTATTGAACCACTGCGGCGAGTTGGGCGCCGCCATCTGCCTGGCGAGCATGTAAACGAGTTCGTCGAAAAACGCCCGTGCGTCGCTCTCCGAATCGAAATAGCGCGCTTTCCAGCCCCAATACGTCCAGGTGCCGGCAAGGCGCTCGAATACCTGTTTTGCGGAATGCTCGCCGAGCGTACGCTCCTTTTCCGGCAGTTCCGCCAGAGCCTGCTCATCGGCTGTTGACCGCCAGAGCCAGGACGGAACGCTCTCCTCCTCCATGCGCTTGAGCCGAGCAGGGACGCCGGCCTTGCGGAAATATTTCTGCGCCAGCACATCGGCAGCCACCTGCGACCAGTCCGCAGGAACCTCGACATCGTCGGCTCGGAAAACCACCGAGCCGTCGGGATTGCGTATCTCGCTCGTGGTCAGCCGGAAGGCGATATCCGCGTAGGGGGACTGTCCTTCCGTGGTAAAGCGCCGCTCGATCCGCATCTTTTGCCCTTTTGGTTTGCGGCAATCCCGCTGGATAGCCCTGCTGAGATATGCCGCCGTGACGTTTCCCGCGACGCGGCTATGACCTCTAGCCGCGCGCAGCCTTGGCTCGTCGAATCCGCTTAACGCCTCCGGTCTTGTTCGGCACCTCCGCCGCACCCCTGGCAAGGCAACGGAAGGCCGCTGTCCGGGCACCATGGAGGCGCGCAGAGCGGTTACGCAGACCCTTGCAGGAGAGCGCCCGGCGGGACCCGAAACCACTCGCGCCGAACAGTCTGAGGCTAAGTGCTCGACGGCCGTTCGTCAAGACTTAGTATTGAGCGTATGAAGGAACTCTAAATGTGGTGGGGTGCTGTGAAAAACGGGCACAACTCAGATGCAGTGCGGCAAGTATCGGAAAACGGGGGCAGTTTTGGAAGACACCCATCCACAGTTCAGCGCGAGCCTGCGGCCCCTCCAGTTTGTCAAGCAACAAATTTTTGCCGCCAAGCGTCGGCCAAGCCTGTATCAGTCGTGGGAAGTCACGGCCCGGTTTTGAGGCATGGTCAGCCATCCCAAATCCTTCGTCGGCCGCTCGGTGCTGCGTCGCGAGGACCGACGTCTGCTGACCGGGCGAGGGCAGTTCGTCGCCGATCTCGATCTGCCGCGCATGCTGCACGCGGTCTTCGTGCGCAGCCCTCTCGCGCATGCGCACATCCGCTCGGTCGATCTGTCGAGCGCCGCCTCTGCAGCCGGGGTCGCTTATGTCCTGGGCGGCCCTGAACTGGCGCAATTGCTGCCCCCGGTCCCGGACACGCAGCTCTCTCTCCCAGCCAAGTGGGCAAAGGCAGTGGAGCACAAGTTCATTAATCCGCAGCAGCCGCTCTTGGCCTACGACAAGGTTCGCCATGTGGGCGAGGCGATCGGGGTGATCCTGGCGGAGAGCCGCCATGCCGCCGAGGACGCCGCCCAATTGGCGCGGATCGACCTTGAACCGTTGCCGGCTGCAATGGATCCCGAAGCGGCGTTGCAATCAGGCGCCAGTATCGTTCATGAGCGTTTTCAAACGAATTTGATTGGCGAGTTCAGCGTCGGCAAGGGCGACATCGAGACTGCATTCCGGCACGCGGCGCGCAGGCTGAAGCGACGCTTCTACCATCATCGCTACGCAGCCATGCCGATGGAGTGTCGCGGCGTTGCGAGCGTGCACGACCCGCGCACGGACTGCGTGACGATCTGGTCGGGCACACAGGTCGTCCACTGGGTGCGCCGCGAGGCAGCTGCGGTGCTCAACCTCCCGGAGGCGAGGGTGCGCTGCATTGCGCTCGATGTGGGCGGCGGTTTCGGTGTCAAGGGTCACGTCTACCCGGAGGACCTGTTGATCCCGTTTTTGGCACGCAGGTTGGGAAGACCCGTGCAATGGATCGAAGATCGCCGCGAACATCTGATGTGTTCCTGTCATTCGCGCGATCAGATCCACGATCTCGAAATCGGCTTCGAGGAGGACGGGCGGATTTTGGCGTTGCGCGACGACTTCATTGTGGATTGCGGGGCATGGAATCCTATAGGGATGGGCGTAGTCTACAACACCGCGGTGCATCTTCCCGGCCCCTACAGGATTGAGAACCTGGCAATCAGGGCGAGGGTCGCCGCAACCAATAAGGTCCCCAATGCGCCGTATCGCGGCGCCGGCCGCCCGGAAGCGGCATTTGCCATGGAGCGGGCGATGGATCTCATCGCCGGCACGCTCAATCTTGAACCTGCCGAAGTGCGCTTGCGCAATATGATCCCGGCTGAGGAAATGCCGTACCGCGTCGGCATTCCTTATCGGGACGGCGAGCCGATCGTGTACGACAGCGGGGATTATCCGGCTGCATTGCGCAAAGCGCTCGATGCAATCGGCGGCGTGGCTTCCTTCCGCGAGCGTCAGCGCGTAGCTCGCATGCAGAACCGGTATCTTGGTTTCGGAATTGGCTGCTATGTCGAAGGAACCGGCGTCGGACCATTCGAAAGCGCTACGGTGCGGGTCGACCCTTCCGGAAAAATCTTTTTGTCCTCCGGCGCCTGTCCGCAGGGCCAAGGCATGGAGACCATATTTTCGCAGGTGGTCGCTGATGTCTGGTCGGTCAAACCCGAGGATGTGGTGCTTTCGCTTGCCGATACGGCGGGGATTGCGATCGGATTCGGCACCATTGCAAGCCGCAGCACGGTGACTCTGTCATCGGCGATTCATGCGGCAAGTGAGCGGCTGCGCGCCAAGGTTTTCGCTATCGGTTCAAACTTGCTGGAATGCGCCGCGGGCGATCTCGAATTGCGCAACGGCGGCGTCGGAATCCTTGGAGTTCCCGGCGCCGAAGTCTCGCTCGCCAGGATTGCCCAGGCCGCTCGGCCGGGATGGGACCACTCGCGGCCGCCAGGCGTCGAGGCCGGACTGGAGGAAACCTATTATTTCGAGCCGTCGACGGTCACCTGGACCTATGCGGTGCATGTGGCAGTGATCGAACTGGATGTGGAGCTTGGCCATGTCGAGATCGAAAAATACGTCGTAGCGCATGATTGTGGCGTGGTGGTCAATCCCATGCTGGTCGAAGGGCAAATCGTCGGCGGAGCAGCGCAGGGAATCGGCGGTGCGCTATTGGAGGAATTCAACTATGATTCCGCCGGGCAACTCCTCACCGGTTCGCTCGCGGACTACCTCGTTCCGACCGCGTGCGAAATTCCGCCGATAGCGCTCATCCACCAAAATTCGCCTTCTCCGCTCAATCCGCTCGGCGTCAAGGGTGTGGGCGAAGGCGGTGCGATTGCGCCGCCGGCCGCGATTGCCAACGCAATCTGCGATGCGCTGCGCGGCTTTGCCATCGAGCTCAACGAAACTCCGCTTAAGCCCGATCGTATTCATGCGGCTACGAGAGCGGGAGTTCCAGCATGATCTTTTCCGAAGAGTGGTGCCCACCCCCTTCGTAGCCAGGCTTTGTGCATAGCAGGTAGAAAAATGCAACAAAACAAAGCTTATTTCCTGGTCCGGTCGCAGGTGAACGAGGCCGACCGGGTCGAATTTGATTACTGGTACGGCGCGGTCCATTTGCCGTTGGCAATGGAAAAATTGCAGGCTGAAAAAGGCTGGCGGTTCTGGAGTTGCAGCGAACCTTCAGTGCACTATGCACTTTATCAGTTCAACGATATGGAAAACCTGCGGCGCTGCATCGAATCGCCGGATTTCAAGTTGCTGGTCGCAGACTTCGATAGCGCCTGGCCGCAGGTACCACGTACCCGCGACTTGATGGAGCTCACGCAGGCGGTCGAAGGAAAGATTGCCTGAATTTACTCCGCCGCCTCCAGGGGAACGACGGCTTCTCTCCGGCTCGCCTCGATGGCAGCGAGTTCGTGCTCTACATGGCGCGAGAACACGAATTCTGCCGGCCGCTGCTTGTCGAGTGGAATTTCCGGAGCCATCGGGCCCTGCGTGCGCACCCCGAACATTGCCACCTTGATCGCCTGCCAGGGCCGCGCAATCGTTGCCTCGGCGGCGGTTGCTTCGTAGCCGCAATGTGCCATGCAGTTCGCGCATTTCTCGTACTTGCCGGTCCCGTAGGAATCCCAGTCGGTTGTCTCCATCAGTTCGCGAAACGATTTTGCGTATCCTTCTCCAAGCAGATAGCAAGGCTTCTGCCAGCCGAAGATATTGCGGGTGGGCATTCCCCATGGCGTGCAATGATAGGTTTGATTGCCGGCAAGAAAATCCAGAAACAGGTTGGAATGCATGAAGCTCCACTTCTTGCCTTTGCCCATGCTGAAGACTTTGCGAAACAGCTCCTTGGTCTTGCGCCGTCCCAGAAAGTGCTCCTGATCGGGAGCGCGCTCGTAGGCATAACCCGGCGAGATCGAAACGCCGACGCCAAGCTCTTTGGCGTAATCAAGAAAGGCTGCGATATCTTCGGCGGGGTGCCCATCATAGATGGTCGCGTTCACGTTGACGGAGAAACCTTTCGCCTTGGCAGCCCTGATCGCGGAAACCGCCCGATCGAACACTCCCGCCTGGCACACCGATTTGTCGTGATGCTCGCGCAATCCGTCGAGGTGAACTGAAAAGAAAAGATATGGCGATGGCTCGAACAGATGCAGCTTCTTTTCCAAAAGCAGTGCATTCGTGCACAGGGACACGAATTTCTTTTTCGCTACCAGACCTTTGACGATTTCGGCGATCTCGCGATGAATGAGCGGCTCGCCGCCCGGAATTGCCACCATGGGCGCTCCGCATTCCTCGGCGGCATCCAGGCATTCCCTCACCGTGAGGCGGCGGTTGAGTATGGGATCGGGATAATCGATCTTGCCGCAGCCAAAACAAGCAAGGTTGCAGCGAAAGAGGGGCTCCAGCATCAGCACCAGCGGGTAACGTTTTCGCCCAAGCAGCTTTTGCTTGACGATATACGCGCCGATGCGGAGTTCCTTCAGGAATGGGGTTCGCATTCTGTTGTCGCTTGTCTTCCCTGCGTCAGGCAAATTATGCCCCGCAATATCTCCTGTCGGGAGGCCGGAGTTGAGACTGCATTGTGAACTCATTGCCGCAATATCGGTTGCAATCCACTCTGATGGAGGAGCCAGCACCTCCGGGGGGATTGTTGTCAAACCAGTGACTTGCCTGATATTCGGCCCTCTCGACGGGCGCGCATAACGTCTGCGCCCGATCGCCTAGGATCAAGCATGCTTCGAACAGCAATTGTCAGCATTGTCGATTTCTGCATCCGCTACGCCGTGCAAGTCATTGGAATAGCAGCACTTTTCACTCTCATCTCGGGGGTCTACGCAGCCAATCATTTCGCCATCGATGCCGACGCCAACGAGCTTATTTCTCATGACTTGCCTTGGCGCCAGCGGGAGGCGGATTTCGACAAGTACTTTCCCTCCGTTCATGAGATCATCCTCGCCGTCGTGGAGGCCCCCACATCGGAACTCGCAGCGCAGGCAAGCGCCGCGCTGGTTTCACGTTTGTCCGAGCAGAAACTCTTCCATTCCGTCGAAGAAGCCGGGGGAGGGCCCTTCTTCTCGAGAAACGGGCTACTGTTTCTGCCGGCAAGCGATCTGACGCAAACCACCAAGAACCTCGGCCAGGCAAGGACAATCATCCAAGCGCTTGCGCAGGATCGCAATCTGCGCGGCCTCGTCACGGCGCTTAATTATGGGCTGGCCGGTGTGCGAGCGAAGCAATTCACGCTCGATGCCTTTGCCGGAACGCTCAATATGGTTTCCGACACGCTCGGCAATGTGCTGGAGGGCCGTCCGGCGAGTTTCTCGTGGCTGGCAATGGTCAACGGAGCGCCCCCCACGGTGAGCGAGCGACGGCGGATCATCGAGATCCGGCCGGTGCTCGATTTCGCCGCGCTGCTTCCTGGAAAGGCGGCTACCGATGCGATTCGCCAGGCAGCGGCCGATCTGAACCTTCCCTCGCGCTACCAGGCGCGGCTTCGTCTCACCGGGCCGGTACCCATCGCCGACGAGGAATACGCGACATTGCAAGAGGGGGCCTTCGTCAACACGGCAGTGACGATTGTGGTCGTGCTCACCATTTTGTGGCTGGCGTTGCGTTCGTCGCGCCTGATCCTCGCGGTGTTCATCAGCTTGTTGGTGGGACTGTCCATCACTGCCGCCATTGGATTGGCGCTGGTCGGGGCACTCAATTTGATCTCTATCGCTTTCGCCGTTTTGTTTATTGGACTGGGCGTCGATTTCGGCATTCAATTCAGCGTGCGCTACCGCGCGGAGCGGCATGACGTTCCGGAACTCCGGGAGTCATTGCTCAATACGGCGCGCCACGTGGGCGCGCCGTTGACGCTTGCCGCTGCGGCTACCGCGGCAGGCTTTTTGTCGTTCCTGCCCACCGACTACAAGGGACTTTCGGAGCTGGGCCTGCTTGCCGGGCTCGGTATGATCGTTGCGTTCGTCACCAGCATCACCCTTATCCCCGCACTATTGGTGCTGCTGCGTCCGCCCGGCGAGCCGGCCGAGATGGGCTTCAAAGCGCTCGCTCCCGTGGATCGGTTCATGGAGCGCCGACGCATACCTATCATTATAGGTACCGGGCTTGTCGTCGCCGCCGGTCTGCCGCTTCTCTATTGGCTGCAGTTCGATTTCAACCCGCTCAATCTGCGGAGCCCAAAGGTAGAGTCGGTTGCGACCTTCCTTGAGCTGCGCAACGATCCTGCCCTTGAGGCGAACGCCATTAACGTGCTGGCGCCCGATAAGGCGGCAGCCGAGGTCGATCGGGCGAAGCTTTCCAAATTGCCGGAAGTTGCGAGCGCGAAAACCATCGAGAGCTTCATTCCTGACGACCAGCAACCCAAGCTCGCAGCGATCCGGCAGCTCGCGACAGTGCTTGGCCCGGCATTGCGAGCAGACGCTAACAAGAAACCGCCGACCGACGCCGAAAACGTAGCCGCACTGCAAGCGAGCGCCGACGAGTTGAAGAAATCGGCCGCAGGACAATCGGGCCCAGGCGCGCTCGCGGCCAATCGGCTTGCCGACGGTCTGGTCAAATTGGCGGCGGCGGACGAATCCCCGCGGCAGCGCTTCCAAGAAGCGATGATTTCGCCCCTCAACACTGCACTCGATGAGCTGCGCAATTATCTTCAGGCACAGCCCGTTACCCTGGAAACGCTCCCGGTAGACATTGCGCGCCAGTGGGTGACGCAGAATGGGCAATATAAGGTGCAGATTCTCCCCAGCGGCGATCCCAACGACAATGAAACTCTTCGTCAGTTTGCGCGGGCGGTGCAAAGCATCGAGCCGAACGGTGTCGGTGGACCGATTGCGATCCTCGAATCCGGACGTACCGTCATCCGCGCATTCTTCCACGCCGGGTTCTGGGCGCTTGCGTCCATCGCATTGCTGCTGTGGATCGTGCTGCGCAGGCTCAGTGACGTACTGCTTACGCTTATTCCATTATTGATGGCGGGCGTCGTCACCATGGAGTTGATGGTATTGTTGGGAATGCAGCTCAATTTTGCCAACATCATTGCGCTGCCGCTCCTTCTCGGGGTCGGCGTTGCCTTCAAGATCTACTACATAATGGCCTGGCGGGCGGGGCAGACCGATTTGCTGCAATCGAGCCTTACGCGCGCGGTCCTGTTCAGCGCACTCACCACCGCGACTGCTTTCGGCAGCCTCTGGCTGTCGAGCCATCCCGGCACCTCCAGCATGGGAAAGCTGATGGCGCTGGCGCTCGTGACCACCATGGCTGCGGCCGTGCTGTTCCAGCCGGTGCTCATGGGCCCGCCGCGCGAGCGGGAGGGCTCATTAACGCGGTGATACCTCCGGGGGATCGTAGGGTGGGCAAAGGCGCTAAGCACGGAATTTCTGCACTGGCAAACTCGTGCAGCGCCGTGCCCACGCGGAGCCGCTCGACGTGACAATGTGCCACCCGCATAGACTCTGCAGATGTCACGGTACCGTCGCGCTAAGGTCGAAGGTGGCGTCTTCTTCTTCACGGTGGCTCTTGCAAACCGGACGAGTGATCTCCTCATTCGTGACATCGAACGGCTCCGACGGACCTATCGTGCGGTTCAGACGCGCAGGCCCTTCGAAACGAACGCGATCTGCGTGTTACCCGACCATTTGCATGCCGTGATTTCGAGCGCCATATCGATTATATTCATTTCAATCCAATCAAGCACGGCTATGTGGCGCGCGTTTCTGACTGGCCGTACAGCAGCTTCCATCGATTTGTAATAGAGGGTCTGCTGCCGGCTGATTGGGGTGGGGACGTCGCTGACAAACCTGGCCGCTTTGGTGAACCGTAGCCCATTGAGTGCGTGGGCAAATTCGTGCAGCCTCGTGCCTCATCGCAGCCGTCCGAACAGACGAATTTGCCCACCCTACGCCGCCGTGGGCGCAGGATTTTGCAGATCCACCAATACCTGGCCGTCCTTCACTTCGGTCCGGAAGGTCTTGAGGTCGACGGTGCAGGGCGACTGCACGGCCTTGCCGGTGGGCACGTGGAACGCCCCGAAATGGACGCAGCACTCGATGACATCGCCTTCCAGAAGTCCGTCGGCGAGGTCGGCGAAGGCATGTGTGCAGGTGGCCTCGGTTGCATAAAAGGTTCCGTCGATGTTGTAGACGGCAACCAGCGTGTCGCCGACATCGAAGCTCTTGACGCTGCCCGGCGGAATATCGGCGACGGGACAAACGGGGACCGGGTTCTCAGCCATGGGCGTTTCTGTGATTGGACCGATTTAGTGGACTGACGGGAAACTGCAAGCGATTGACCGGCTTTTAGCCGACCATATACCGTAGGCTCACGAGTGGTCCGATTCCGAAGTTCGCCAGTACTCGCGGCACGTTCAGGTGCGAACTTCGGAATCTAAGGACCACTAGCAACGTTATGATTCTAGTGCGGTTTTGAATTTGAAGTTCCTAACCGAGCTTGCGGCCAGTAATGATAGGAACTTCAAATTCACCGCACTAGGTGTTCATCGAAATGCCGGTAAAGGCGAGATGCGATGTCCGCACGATCATACATCATCGACGACCACGAGAAGAAAACCTTTCTGCTCGACCGCGAAGTGCTGGTCTCCGAAGAAGTATTGCGGCAGGAAATGGCAAACATTTTCGGCCGCTGCTGGATTTACGTCGGGCACTCCTCCGAGCTGAGAAAGCCCGGCGACTTCCGTTCCCGCAAGGTCGCAGGACGCCCGGTGATCTTCTGCCGGGATCAACAGGCGAACGTCCATTGCCTGTTCAACACCTGTCGCCACCGCGGCGCCATGGTCTGCACCGAGCGCGAGGGCAACCGGCGCCGTTTCCAATGCATCTATCACGGTTGGACCTACGGCAATGACGGTCGTCTGGTCGGGGTGCCAGGCGATGATGCTTATGCCGAGAGTTTCGACAAAACCGAATACGGCCTGCGGCGACCCGCCCGCTTCGAGGACTATCGTGGCTTCTGGTTCATGTGCCTCGACCGCAATGCGCAACCCCTTGCCGATTACCTCGCCGGCGCCAAGGAGTACATCGATCTTGTCCTCGATCAGTCTCCGTCAGGTCAGGTGGAGATCATCTCGGGCGTGCAGGAATACGATGTCGCGGCGAATTGGAAGCTGATGGTGGAGAATAGCGTCGACGATTATCACTTGCCATCGACGCATTCGACCTGGCTGAACTTCATGGCCAATTCAGGCGTGAAGATCGAACCGCCGAAGGAGGAGGGCCTGATACTGCCCACCAAAGGTTTCGCGGTCGAGCTTGGCAACGGCCATTTCACCACCGACAACATCAATTTTCGCGGTCGCCCGGTAGCGAAATGGATTCCGCTCTATGGGGGAGCCGCCAGGGTGGAGATCGACGACATTCGACGCGAGCTGGTGGCGCGTCTCGGGCCCGAGCGCGCGCGCCGCGTCGCCGATACCAACCGCAATCTCGTGATTTTTCCCAATCTGGTGCTCAATGACGGTTCGTCGGTGACGGTGCGGACCTTTTATCCCGATGGCGTCGGCAAGATGCACGTCACGGCTTGGGCGCTTGGGCCGGTGGAGGAGGGCGCCAATGCCCGTGCGCGCCGGCTCGACGCTTTCCTCACCTTCTATGGCCCGGGCGGCTTTGCCACTCCGGACGACGTGGAAGCGCTTGAGCTGGTGCAGCAGGGGCTCGCCAATTGGACCGAGGATCGCTGGTCGGAAATGTCCCGTGGCATGGGTAAGGAAGCCCAGCACCTCAACAGCGACGAGCACCATCTGCGCATTTTCTGGCGGCGGTGGAATGAATTGATGGGAGCGCCGGCATGACGATGGCGGCGCCCACCGTGGTCACTCGAGCCGAGGTCGAGGATTTCCTATATTTCGAGGCCGCGCTGCTCGATGAGTGGAAGCTCAATGACTGGGAGGCGCTGCTTACGGACGATGCCGGTTATTTTGTCCCGCCCAACGACCAGCCGGACGGGGATCACCGCAGCACGCTGTTTCTGGTGGCGGATGATCGCGAGCGCATTCGTCAAAGAGTGATCCGCGTGCTCGATCCCAATTGCCACGCCGAATTTCCCAAGTCCCGTACACGGCGGATGATTTCCAATGTGCGGATACTTGGGATCGACGGCGATCTCATCACTGTGTCGGCGAATTTCGTCTGTTACCGCTATCGACGCTACGAGCGTATTCGTGAATATGTCGGGGCCTACCGCTACGTGCTCAGACGCGCCGGCAATTCCTTCAAGATCAAGGAGCGCCGCGTGATCATCGACGCGCACGAACTCGGCGCGCTCGGCTCAGTAAGTTTTATCCTGTAACGGAAAAATCGATGGCCAAACTCGACGATCTGATCGAAGAGCTCGTCACCGCAAACCGCATTCTCGCCCGCGAGGGGGTGGTTGATTCGTTCGGGCACGTCAGCGTGCGTCATCCCGAAGATCCCCAGCGCTATCTGCTCTCGCGTTCGCGCGCGCCGGATTGCATTGAGCGAGATGACATCATGGAGTTCACGCTGGACGGTACGCCGGTCGACGGCAGAGGCCGCGCTCTCTATGCCGAGCGCTTCATCCATGGCGCGCTTTACGAGGCGCGCTCCGATGTGATGTCGGTCGTGCACAATCACAGCGAGAGCGTCATTCCATTCGGCGTGACCCGCAGGAAAATCAAGCCGATCTACCATATGGGGGCGTCGATCGGACACGAGGTGCCGGTGTGGGATTCACATGACCATTTCGGCGACACTTCCTTGCTGGTAGAAAACATGGACATGGGGCGCGATCTCGCCAAGGCGATCGGCGCCGGCACGACTGCGTTGATGCGCGGCCACGGCGCCACTGTTTCCGGCCCGCATATTCGCCAGGCCGTTTGGACCTCCATCTATCTCGAACTCAATGCACGCTTGCAGAAGCAGGCGATGGACATGGGCGAGGTGACTTTCCTCACCCCCGGCGAGGTGGACAAGGTTTGTGCGCGCACCGGCCCTTACAACATCAATCGGGCATGGGAGAATTGGTGCCGGCGGGCCGGGCGTCCGTTCCACCCGAACTGAGCCCTCTAGTGCGGTGAATTTGAAGTTCCTACCAATGTGGCCGCAAGCTCGTTTAGGAACTTCAAATTCAAAACCGCACTAGCACCCTAAAGTTGCTAGTGTCCCTTTGATTCCGAAGTTCGCATCAGAGGTGCCGCGAGCGTTTGCGAACTTCGGAATCGGGACACCAGGCATGTCGCAAGCGCGAGTTGCGGACGCCATTCTGGTCGTTGACAACATCGTCAAGCGCTTCGAGACGCCGGATGGCGTGCTCACCGCTGTTGACCGCGTCTCGTTCGGAGTGGCGCCGGGCGAGTTCGTTGGCGTCATCGGACCTTCCGGCTGCGGCAAGTCGACCTTGTTCAACGTGATCGGCGGGCTCCTCGATGGCTACGAGGGGAATGTGCGGGTTGCGGACGAAAGGGTGCGCGGACCGCATCCTGCCATCGGCATGATCTTTCAGGAGGAATCGACATTTCCCTGGCGCAACGTGCTCGACAATGTCGCTTTCCCCCTGGAGATTGCCGGCGTGCCCAAGGCCGAGCGCTATGACCGCGCGCGCCATTTCGTCAGGCTTGTTGGCCTCGACGGCTTCGAGCGGCGCTACCCTGCCGAGCTTTCCGGCGGCATGCGCCAACGCGTCTCCATGGCGCGCACGCTTGCTGCCCAGCCGAAAATCCTGCTGATGGACGAGCCGTTCGCCGCGCTCGACGAGCAGACCAGGCTTTTGCTTGGCGACAAGGTTCTGCAGATCCAGCAGGAGCTCAAGCAAACGACACTGCTTATTACCCACAATATCACCGAGGCAGTACAGCTCTCGGATCGCATCGTCGTGATGACCTATCGTCCCGGCAAGGTGAAGCGGATTGTCGATATCACGCTGCCGCGCCCGCGCAGCTCCGAAATCGTCTCGAGTGAGGCATTCGGGCGCTTTGTCGCGCAAATCTGGAGCGATCTGCGCGAGGAGGCGAGCCGCGGAATGCAGGATCAGGAGCATCACTTGCTCGCGGTTCCGGTCCGATGACGGCCGCAGCGCTCGCCAAAGCCCGATATGCCCCGGCTGCGCTTGGTGCGCTTTCGGTCGTCATCTTTGTCGTCTTGGTCGAGTTTCTCATCCGCGTCGGCATGATCAATCGTTTCATTGTGCCCATGCCGTCCGAGATTCTCGCAGCTTTTCCGCGGGTGATCGCCGAGGAGAACGTCGTCCAGCGCTTCCTCCTCACCGCGGCCGAGGCCTTCTCCGCCAGCATTCTGGTTACCGTTTTCGGGGTCGCCGGCGGCGTTCTCCTGCATCGCTATCGCTTGCTGCGTTTGGCGACGGAGACCTGGGTTGCGGCGATCGCAGCTGCTCCGCTTGTGCTGATGTACCCGCTCTATCTCGTGATCTTCGGAAGGAGCGCGCTCACCATTGTCATGATGGGGTTCACCGCAGGGCTGGCGCCGATCATCCTCAAGACCTTGGAAGGCCTGTCCGGAACCCGGCGCGTGCTGATCAATGTCGGCAGGAGCTTCAATTTGACCGGCTCCCAGCAGTTCTGGAAGATTCTTTTTCCGGCCGCTTTGCCGACTATTTTTGTGGGGCTTCGTCTCGGCTTGATTTTCTCGCTCATCAACATCGTGGGCGTCGAATTCCTGATCAATTTTGGTGGCCTCGGCCAGCTTATCAACGAGCTTGCCGAGCGCTACGATCTTCCCGGGACTTATGCCGCCATTTGTTTTGTCATCCTGGTGAGCGTATGCGTCTTCGTCATCATGGAGAGGCTTGAGCGATGGCTGAGACCGGTCAACTGAGCCTGCCCGCCGCAAGGCCTTTATGGCTGCGCGGGCGGCCGGTGATGATGCTGCGCATCGCCATCATTGTTGCATTGCTGGTATTCTGGGAGGCACTCGCCGCCTCCGGACTGCTCTATCGCGACGTGGTCCCTTCGCTCCTCGCCATAGGAAGCGCGCTATGGGGGACGCTCGCCGATCCCGCATTCTATTTTCATCTCGGCACCACTGCCTATGAGATCGCGATCGCCATGCTGATTGGCGGCGTGAGCGGGCTTTTCCTCGGTATCATGCTCGGCGGCAGCAAATTCTTGTCGCGCGCCTATGAAGCCTACCTTTATTACCTCGGTCCCTGCCCGAAGATCATTTTCTTCCCCATCATGATCATGTGGTTTGGTGTGGGCCCCGGCTCGAAAGTCGCCATGGGAGCGATCTCTTGCTTTTTTCCGGTTGCTCTCAACGCTGCCGGCGGCATGCGCGAGATCGACAAGGTGCTCATTCGGGTTGGCAAGAGCTTCCGCGCCAATAACTGGCAGATGATCACAAAAATCTATCTTCCGGCCATGCGTCATCCGGTCATCAACGGCGTGCGGCTGGGGCTCGGGGTGGCGTTGATCGGGACGCTGCTTGCGGAGACCAAGCTGTCGAACCGCGGCATCGGCTTTCTGGTGATCCAGGCCTACAGCATCTTCAACATGCCGCAGATGTATGCGCTCCTCATCATCCTGTTCGTGATCGCCATCGGCGCCAACACGCTGATCGGCCATCTCGGCGGCCTGCACGACATCCGTCGGGCTTAGTTCACCCGGGCGAGAAAATAGGCGAGGTCTCCAAATTCCTCGTCGTTGAGGCCGTAAACGAATTGCGACATCTGCGCCTCATAGGCCGGCCGGGAATTGTCGCGATAGCTGCGCAAGGCTCGCAGCAGGTAATCCTCGCGCTGTCCGGCGAGGCGGGGAACGTTGTCGGCACCTTGAAAGTTCGATTGATGGCAGAAGTTGCACCTGTGCTTGGCGACCAGCACACGGGCCCTGTCCATCCGGGCATGATCGGTTCCCTCCGATAACGGAGTCGGCGGCGGCAGCCGGGAAATGAGGTCGGCCGTCTTGCGCAGCTCGTCGTCGCTCAGGCCTTTTGCCACATCGTTCATCGGCTCGGTGATGCGCAGCCTGTCGCGGAACATCACCATCTGGATGAGGCTGTAGAGCGAAGGCTGCGCGCCGAGCGAGGGTACCCCCGGCTGCTGTGACTGACCATTATCGCCATGGCAGCTAAAACATGCCGGCAGTCGCTCTTCCAGCGACTGCCCGTAGACCGGAATGGCAGCTAGGACCGCGAGCACACCCGCGATTGCAAGGCGGCGCATGTTCTGCTCCGGAAACAATGTGCGGTCACGCCACGTTTCTCCTAACGTCACTGTCCCGCGGTGCGCGGCTGGTTGTAGCTGATGCGATAGACCGCCCCGTTATAGTCGTCGGAGACCAACAGCGAGCCGTCCTTCATGACCATCACGTCGGCCGGCCTGGCAATGTAATTGTTGTCCTCGACAAACCCGGTAACGAACGGCTCCATGGAAAGGAACGAACCGTCCGGTTTGAGCTTGACAAGCACGAGGTCGCCGCCTTCCTTGCGGGTTTTATTCCACGACCCATGGCGCGCAATGATGATGTTGTTGCGGTAGCCGTTTGGAAACGAGGTGCCGGTGTAGAAGCGCATTCCAAGCGGCGCGGTGTGCGGGCCCAACAGGGCCACGGGCTTGGTGAATTCGCTGCATGAGCGGCCCCATCCGAATTCCGTATCCGGGATATTACCCTTGGTGGCAATAGGGAAATCCAAAATTGTCCTTGCCCGGCTGCGTCACCCGATTGAGCTTGTCTTCCGGAATGTCCTCGGACATCCAGTCGCGGCTGTTCTCGGTGAAATAGAGTTGTTTCGAGACCGGGTGCCAGTCCATCCCGACGATCTGACGGATGCCGGTTGCAACGACCTCAAGCCCGGTGCCGTCCAGGTTGAGCCGGTAGATTTTGGCATTGCGTTCCGGCGGCATGCAGATATTGCAAGGCGCGCCGACCTGGAAATAGAGCTTGTTATCGGGGCCGATCGTCAGATATTTCCAGCCGTGCGCTTCGTCTTTCGGCAGATCGCTGAAGATGACCGTAGGCTTCGGCGGATTGTCGAGATTTGCCTCGATATTTTCGATTTTCGAGATTTGCGAAAGCTCCGCGATGTAGAGAGTACCGTTGTGCAGGACAATGCCATTTGGCCGGTGCAGTCCTGAGGCAATGACTTTTACCTCGCGAGTGCCGTTCTTCTCGACGATGGCGTGAATCTTGTCCTTGATACGGCTGCTAACGAACACGGTGCCTTTGTCGCCAAGCCGCAGGGTGCGCGCATTGTCAACGCCGCTGGCATAAAGTTCAATCTTGAAACCCTGCGGCGCCTTGAGTTTCGCTGTCGGCAACTTATCGGCTGGCGTGGGCAGCGGCGGCGGTGCAATCGGCGCGAGCTTCTTCGCCGCTTCGGTATCGGGTCTGCCCATCAGGGGCGAGCCCGGTGGTAAAGGAGCTTGCGCCTGCGCCGTTCCATGCCATGCAGGCAGAGCAAGGCAACCGACGACGCCGGCGAGCAGCAGGCTGTAGCGGCAACTGCGAACGTCAATCATGTTTTCCTCCCGCTGCGATCGGTTGGAATGCTCGACCGACCGGCTTCGGCTTATTTGCCGTGTGCCATTACTTTCCGATAGCGTGTGGCGAAGTGCAATGGGATTTCGCCTTATCCGAGCTTTCGGCCGGTCGGACGCTTACATCCGGCGGTAGCTATAATCGGCGGTGTCGCTGCTACGCGCCAGGGCAACGACCCTGTGATGCATCGGCGAAAGGTGACAGACGGGATCGGCTGCCGCGGCGTCGCCGGTCAGCGCCAATGCCTGGCAGCGACAGCCGCCGAAATCCTGCTCGCGACGCGCGCAGCTCCTGCATGGCTCCTTCATCCAGGCGGTGCCGCGGAACGCGTTGAATGCCGGCGAGTTGGCCCAGCACTCGGCGAGCGAATGGGTTTTCACGTTCCAGAACTCAAGGCCGGGGATGGTTTCAGCGGCATGGCAGGGCAGCACCTTGCCCGAGGGCGATACATTGAGCGAGCGACGACCCCAGCCGCCGACGCATGGCTTGGGATAGCGGGCGTAGTAATCCGGAACCACCGCGTCGATGGTGATCTCGCCGCGATGATGCTCGCGTAATTCCTCAACCTCGCGAGCGGCGCATTCGACCTGGGTCTCACTCGGCATCAGCAATGCGCGGTTCTTGATCGCCCAGCCGTAATATTGCACGTGGGCAATCTCGATGCGGCTGGCGCCGAGGCTGCGGGCAAGCGCAACCATTTCGCGGAGGCGACCGATATTGGCGCGATGCACCACCGCATTCACGGTGAGCGGCAGTTTGAGCCGCACCACCGCTGCCGCCACGTCGCATTTTCTGGCAAAGGCGCCGTGGTAGCCGGCAATGCGATCCGCCGAGAGAGCGGTGCTGTCCTGAATGGAAATCTGCACGTGATCGAGCCCGGCGGCGACCAGCGTCTCCAATCGCTCGCCGGTCAAGCCGATCGCCGACGTGATGAGGTTGCAGTAGAGGCCCGCGTCGCGGCAGGCGGCCGTGATGGCGACAAGGTCGTGACGCGCCATTGGCTCGCCGCCGGACAGGTGCACCTGCAAAATTCCCAGCTGCGCTGCTTCGCGGAACACGCGTGCCCAGGTCGCGGTGTCGAGCTCGTCTTCGCGTCTCTCAAGCGCCAGCGGGTTCGAACAGTAGGGGCAGCCCAGCGGACAGCGATGGGTTAGCTCAGCCAGCATCCCGAGCGGGCTCGCCAGCGCCGGGGAATCTTCACCTTCCACTCACAGCTCCAACAGCTTCTTGTCGGCAAGTCCGTGCAGCATGGTCGCTACATCGGATTGGATTCGTTCGCGCGGCGCGTCGAAGACGCTTGCCAGGTCGTCGACGATGGCCCGCAACGTGGCCTCGCCCGTGCATCGCTTGATGATCTCGACCGCTATGGAATCGGCTTTGAAAACCCGTTCAGGTGCGAGCAGCACCCACCCGCCATGCTTTTCGTTGAAGGTCAGGCGCACTCCATGCGGCAAGCGCGGCTTCGCGTCTGGCGAGATCGTGTTTTGCCCGGTCACTGGTGCACCAAGTCCATCGGCACGAAGGCGCCCGGGGGGATATGCTTGGGTGCGACGTAGGCGTGGTAGAGCGCGTCCAGCATTGCCCACAGCACGTCGCACTTGAATTCCCGCGGGCCTAATGAGGGCCCAGTCCTGCACTTGGCCCTTGCATGAGCGCGTGAAACGGCTGGAGATGCTGGTAGCGGCGACGGCGCTGACTGCGAGGCCTGCTTGCGTGCGCAACCATATCCGATCGTCGCCCATGCCAGCCGGCAATGGGGGCAGCTACAATTCCATTCCTGAAAACCGCCACCCGCCGCTGAGCCGGGCACAATGGCGGTCAGGCGCCCCATTCAGGGCTGCAACGAAGCCTTGGCAATCAGAATTCGGCCGGCAGATAGCCGTTGATCTCAAGGCCGATGCAAATCTCAATAAGCGTAGGAGTGGCCCAGGTCATTGGTCGTTTTCCCTAATATTTCCCAATAATTCTAGATCGCTGCGAGTACAGGTGCAAGTAGCATTATCGCCGCGCATTCCATCGCTCTCAGCGTATAGTTGAAACAACGGCGGCTTCAACCTTCATAATTCAACCGTACAGGGTAACGCCTCTAGGCTGTCTGCGGGCGTAGTTGATCGCGCAGCGTACATTATTGCAACAGCAGCAGCAGTTTCTGGCCGGCGCGCGAGCGCAATTCCTTTTCATCCAGAGTCCCGTCGTTGTCGGGATCGGCGGCTTTGAACCGGTTCTCAACCACCTTGAGATACTCAACCTTCGACAATGTTCCATCCTTGTCGGGGTCGGCGGCGGCGAATTCAACTGCGCTCAAGCGGCCTCTCAGCTCTCCTTTGTCTAGGGTACCATCGCGATCCCGGTCGAGTTTATCGAACAGCGCGGACGCTGATTTCTTGGCTTCATCGAGATCGACGGTTCCATCGTTGTCAGAATCAAGCAGCGCCATCGCGCGGCTGCGCTTGGGCGCGGCAAAAGCCGGCGAGCCCCCGAGGATGGAACTGACCCCCAGAGAAATAAAAATAGCCATGCGTCTCGTCATCATGTGCGAGCTCCTTGCGATAGTGCCTAGGGTATCGATCATACAGGATCATTGCCGCCGATCTGGCGCGGTGCTGCACGCCCTTTTGTCATGCATACGCAGAGGAGGGGCCGTACACGAGGCCTTTGCTTCATTTCATCAACGCGATCGGCGGTTGGCAGCCCGCTCGCAATTGGTCTACTGACCTCAGTCGCTCGATGGATCGTCTCGGCACTCCGAGATCGTTGACTCGTGCGCGCTGCAACGCGCCATGGGTTTGCGATGGTTTACTCGATCACCTCGGCGGCAATGGAATGATGGTCTGCGATCTTCCAGTCATTGCCGTCCTTCACGTAGGTGAAGCTGTAGCGCGCGGGAATCCATTTGGCTTCACCGTCCTTGGTGTAGGAAAATGTGTAGCAGTCTCCTAGCTTTCGTTCCAGCTCAGATCCATTAAGGGATTCTTCTATTTTTCTGGAAGTCCTCAGCATTGCCTGCTGTGCATTTGTTGTCAGCGCTTTGAAGTTGCGCTCGCATTATCAGCGCAACGATCTGGACGCGGCGTCGGACCACGCAATTCGAGCGGTACGTTGCAATTGTCAACGCGCTGCTCGTCATTAGCCTTCTTGCCAAGCCGCTCCTTAGCGGTTCGCGGCTCTCCCCGGAATTGGTTCGGTGCAATTTCTTGAGAAAATGCTTTGTCAATCCCGCCCGCCCCTATGGATACCATGAGCATGATTGCGATAGCTCGGCGGCGCTTATTGAGCATTGTCTAAATCACACGAAGAGTTGCTTGATTCAAGCTGGCTTCTGCTGGTGGACCGGTTCAATTTCATTCCATGACCGTAACATTGCCATTTGCAAGTGATCAGGCTCTCGCAATTATTATCCGGGCGAACTTTCGCTAGGGCTCGCGCGCTGCGTTGCATTGGCGCGCGCCTTCTCGGTCAATCCTTCTATGCTATTGCTCGATGAGCCATTCTTGTCGCTCGATGACGCGTTAGCATCGCGGCTGCGCGACGAATTGGCAGAGCTTGCCAAGCATCGAGTCGCGCGGCTGCTGCAACAACCGTAGCTGCTTTCAGAACACCACCACGCTTCTGATGCTTTTTCCCTCATGCATGAGGTCAAAGCCCTTGTTGATTTCAGACAGCGGCAGGGTATGCGTAATCATTGGGTCGATCTCGATCTTGCCTTCCATGTACCAATCGACCATTTTCGGGACGTCCGTGCGACCGCGGGCGCCGCCGAACGCCGTGCCCTTCCATACACGGCCAGTGACCAGCTGGAACGGACGCGTGGCGATTTCTGCGCCGGAAGGGGCAACACCGATAATGATTGATTGCCCCCAACCGCGATGGCACGCCTCTAGGGCTTGGCGCATTACCGTGACGTTGCCGGTGCAATCGAACGTATAATCGGCGCCGCCGATCTGGTCGTTGTCCGCGTTTTGTCATATTGACAAGATGAGCGACTAAATCGCTTCCCAATTCCTTCGGATTGACAAAGTGCGTCATACCGAAACGCTCGCCCCACTTCTTTTTCTCATTATTGATGTCGACACCGATGATCATGTCGGCGCCGGCCAGCCGCAAGCCCTGGATGACATTGAGTCCAATGCCGCCGAGCCCGAATACGACGCACTTGGAGCCGGGTTCAACTTTCGCGGTGTTCAGGACTGCACCGATGCCGGTGGTGACGCCGCAGCCGATGTAACAGACCTTGTCGAAGGGAGCGTCCTCCCGAATCTTCGCGACCGCAATCTCCGGTAGCACAGTGAAATTTGAGAAAGTCGAGGTCCCCATGTAGTGGTGCAGTTTCTTGCCATCCAGCGAGAAGCGGGAAGTGCCGTCCGGCATGACGCCCTGCCCCTGCGTTGCGCGTATGGCAGTACACAAATTTGTCTTGCGAGAGAGACAGGAGGGGCATTGTCGACATTCGGGCGTGTAGAGCGGAATAACGTGATCGTTCTTCTTCACGCTCGTCACCCCGGGACCGACATCGACGACGATGCCGGCACCCTCATGGCCCAGAATGGCCGGGAACAGCCCTTCCGGGTCGGCACCCGAAAGTGTGAACTCGTCAGTATGGCAGATACCGGTGGCCTTCACCTCGACCAAAACCTCCCCAGTTTTCGGTCCCTCTAGGTCGACCTCTGCAATCTGCAGGGGCTTGGCCTTCTCCAATGCAACGGCAGCGCGGGTTTTCATGACGGTTTTCCTTATCGTCCGAGAACGTCTAATATTCACAAGTCCGGCCACTCGGAAAGGGTCGGCTTAAATCTCGCTGCGAACTGCTGCTCGAGAACATGAATGCTCCGGAGCGGCATGGCAACAGCATCGTAGTGTGGGAGAATGTTTTATGACACAGATCTCAATCCATCCGGCGGTAGACAATGGCGTAAAGCCGGGGTCACCAAACTTTGCGGGCGGCGCGCTTCACTGTAAATGTACGAGCAATCCGGTCGAGGTAACCATCAGCGCGCAATCTGCTCATAACCACGTGTGCGGATGCACCAAATGCTGGAAACCCAAGGGTGCGTTGTTCTCGCAGGTTGCCGTGGTTCCGCGCGACAAGCTCCGTGTCACTAAAAATGCCGACAAGCTGAAAGTCGTCGATGCCAATGCGGCCATCCAACGGCACGCTTGCACGCAGTGTGGCGTGCACATGTACGGCCGCATCGAGAACACCAAACATCCGTTTTATGGTTTTGATTTCGTCCACACGGAGCTTTCAAAGGAGCCGGGATGGTCAGCCCCGGAATTCGCGGCGTTCGTTTCTTCAATCATCGAGTCCGGTACCCCTCCGAGCCAGATGCCGGCCGTACGGGCCCGGTTAAAGGAGTTGCGATTGGAGCCTTATGACAGCCTTTCACCGGCACTGATGGACGCAATTGCAACCCATGTCGCAAAGGCATCCGGGGTGCTCAAGGCCTGACCTGCCTGCTTGCTTAATCGTTGCTAGCGCGGCAGCTGGGCATCGAATCCAAAATAATAGCGAGGGGTCGGGAGTCTGGCCTCTCGCCTTCATAGGATTACTCCCTCAACAGACGGTCCGTGTTCCGCGCCTTGTCGAAATTGTGGGCGGCCTCGAGCCCAATCGGCCTTATCAGTCTTGTCGAAGTCAGGTCCGCTCCCAGGAAATCTGTGCCGACGATAGTGACGCCAATGAGGATCGCGCCGCCCAAAGCGGCTCCCCTGAGCGAAGCATTCGTCAAATCCGCATCTTTGAGAGATGCGAATTCCAGATCTACATGTGACAGATTGGCATCGCGCAGCACCGCGCCCTCGAGATTGGCGGACTTCAGCACTGCACGCATCAGACCCATTGACTGATTCTTCATATCTGCTGCCAAATTGGCATTCTTAAGGGAAGCGCCCACAAGGCTTGCCCCGGTCAAGTCAGCTACGATCCGCGCGCCCGAAAGATCGGCTCCATCGAGTCTTGCGCGTTGCATCTGCGCGGCAAACATATTCGCGCCTTTGAGACTTGCTCGGCTGAGATCGGCTTCCAAGAGCCAAGCCTGATCAAGTATCGCGCCGTCGAGCTTTGCATCAGCAAGCTTGGTCTTGTTGAGCCTGGCAGCACGCAAGACGACGCCGGAGAGGTCGAGGCCGGATAAATCGAGTCCCGAAAGCTTCTTGCCCGTGAAGTCAGCTGGCTGTGAGAACGTTGCCTCGCCGATCCTGGCCTCGACGTCGGTGCGGGTCATTTCCGCCGATGTCATCTCAGGCGATGTCAGATCGACGTGCCGCATCATGTCCTGCGCCGAAACAGCGGCAAGCCCGAAAAGCATTCCGCATGACATGATTAGGAGACCGTGCCTCGGCAATAATCGGTGCTGCCACTTGAGCGCACGGTTAAACAGCATAAAATTACCCTCGACATGCGAGTGACAAAGCCTGGCGAAGCTTGCAATGGCGCTCATGGGACGTATGCGAGGATTCTCCTGCGCGGTGGCGGTGGCTACAGTAGCAATACAATCCCGCGCGACCGAGCTGAACGATTATCCGACCGCTGCGCGTGCCGACTACGTATTCGCGTGCATGAAGTCGAATGGCGAAACACGGCAGGCGCTGGATCAGTGCTCCTGCGCAATCGACGTTATTGCTTCGGTCCTTCCGTATGACAGATATGTTTCAGCAGAAACTGTCCTGAGCCTTTCGCAAGTGCCGGGCCGCTTCGGCACTATGTTTCAGTCGCCTGAGCAAGCGAGATCCGTGGTCGCTGATCTACAGCGGGCGCAGGCCGAGGCCAGGGTTCGTTGTTTCTAGTTGTTGCTTTCCTGTGTTTCTATTCCTGATTTCGTTAGCAACCAATCACCCCGGAACAAGTGATCTTCCGTATCGATCGCTTCGACGCGTAGAGTCTTCGAATCGTTTGATGTATATGTGAATCGGAGATTGGGATCCTCCGAGATCGAAATGCTGCCCTCCATTGCGAACAGCAAGTCATCACCTTGCCAAACCTTCAAGGAGTGCACGAAGAAAGCCGGAACATAGAGACGTGTGACTTGATCCATCTGCAGCCCTGAATTGTTCGGGTGACGGATCATGATCTGAGTCGTCCGCGTATTTGCCGTCGTCTCCGCGGTGTTTTCGAATTGGCGAAATCGCATTTCGCCAATATTGACCTTTTCCGTATTCTTGCTGGCTGGAGCGGAGCACCCGCCGGAAGCTTTCACATACGTGTTGACAACATATAGCATGCCGTCGCTGAGCTCGGCGACCGCATGTACGAAGGTATAGGAATTCACGCGCACGCGGGTCGAGAGTGACTCGACGATTGCACTCGGTCCGATGTTAAAGGTTGCTGCCATCGGAGCTGGGTTTTCGTCGATCACGATAGTAATCGACTTGACGCGGCGAGTCTCGGTGGGTGGCAACGTCGCGCGGACAGTCAGCGGCACAATAGCTGCGTCCTCAGCGCGGCTGGGCATTTCGAGAGCAAGAAGGCCCACCCCATCGGCAAGAGGCCGCCCTTTGAAAATCTCGTTCGCCAGGTGGGGCCATGGATCCTCATTTGCTCTCGAATCCGCAAGCGCCCCGAATACAGCCAAGTCGAGTGCGGCGATGGCGACCCCGACACCGAGCAGGATTCGAAACATGGACCTCATCATCGCGCGTCTCCGTGCCGATCTGTGACGACTTCCCGCAGCTATAACAGCCGAGTTACTCCCATTCCAGCTCGGCGAACGCGGCCGTGGCATTGCGGGCATTGTATTCCTCAAAAAGTTTCCAGCGATCTTTTTCTGCTTCTCCGGCGCTGCGCGCGGCAACGGATATGGACTCTCCCCGCGAAATAAGGCGGCGGACATCTTGCGCCAGACGTTCGAGGTAACGTCGCTGCTGCTTTAGCGCTTCGCCCCAATCATCGATCACTGGCCCATGCCCTGGCAAGGCGCGTTTGGGGTGCATCTGCCGGAGGCCGTCCATTGCTGCCAACCAGCCCAAAATGCTGCCGTCGAGGACCGGGATATGTTGCGATACGACAAGATCGCCGGCGAATAGAGTGCTGGAATTTTCGTCCAGAACTGTGAGATCGTTGTCCGTGTGCGCGGGCGGCCAAGCCTTCAGGGTCAGGGTCCGCGCTCCCAGATCCACGTTGAGCGCGTCGACAACTAGCTTCGTCGGCGGAATAATTTTCACATCCGCGATGAGCTGTTGACCCATCGTGCGCCGGAATGCATCGAGGTAGAACTGCCCGCGTGCGGCAAGTGCCCGCGGCAGATTTCGGTGGCCGACGAAGATCGCGCCGTCCGCCTCGAATGCTGCATTGCCGAAGATGTGATCCGGGTGGCTATGCGTGCTGATGACGTAACGGATAGGCTTGTCCGTGCGAACACGTACCGCTGCGAGCAATCGGCGCCCTTCCCGCACACTGCCGCCGGTGTCAATCACCGCAACGACATCATTGCCGATAACGAAACCGGTATTTGCAATACCCCCCTCGTTGTCACGCGTCATGAGCGCGAGCGTTCCCATGTGCATGAACACTCCGGTAGCCACTTCAGACACCGCGAGGGGTTCGGCAAACGGCTGGGACTGTACAACCAACCGGGGACAAAACGTCGCGCCACACGCGAGCAATACCATCGCTAAGGGCGAGGCGACAGCTTTGACCGTCATGCTATTTCTAACCGGACTCACGGGATTGATCATGTCAGTAAGTAATCATGTTCTGAATGATTTCTGCTGCCGGAGCAATCCGATGACGCCACCCAGAAGCAAAGGCGGTTTTTGGGTTGCGATGGACTGCACTCAAGCATAAGCTCTATTGTCAGCTTTTCGGCATCATAGGCGTCAGCTCAGCGGGAATCCTGACGTTCGTTGCAGCTCGACGGGGCAAGTGCTCCGCACGGCTGTGACACATCCCGCCAACGAGAGCCGACGCTTGTCGTTACGCGGTGCGTTTTCGCAGGGAGGTTCTGATGCCCAGATTTCTGCTTTCGACCTGCTTGGGTGCCCTGGCGCTGTTCGTCGCGGGTCCCATTCATGCAAATGACGAGCTCACCAAGATGTCGCAGGACCCCAACCAATGGGTGATGCCGACCGGAGATTACGCCAATCACCGGTATTCTCAGCTCAAGCAGATCACAGCCCAAAATGTCGGCAAGCTGCAGGTCGCATGGACCTTCTCGACCGGCGTTCTCCGCGGTCATGAGGGAGCGCCACTTGTGATCGGCGATGTCATGTATGTGCATGGACCATTTCCAAACCCGGTCTACGCGCTCGACTTGAACAAAGATGCGAAAATTCTCTGGAAATACGAGCCCAAGCAGGATCCGGACGTTATTCCGGTTATGTGCTGCGACACAGTCAACCGTGGCCTTGCCTATGCCGATGGAAAAATTTTCCTGCATCAGGCCGATACCACACTCGTGGCACTCGACGCCAAGGACGGTAAGGTCATCTGGCAGGCGAAGAACGGCGATCCGAAGAAAGGCGAAACCGGGACGTCGGCTCCTTTGGTGGTCAAGGACAAAGTCCTTGTCGGCATCTCGGGCGGCGAGTTCGGGGTGCAGTGCCACATGACTGCTTATGATCTCAAGACCGGCAAGCAGGTGTGGCGGGCCTATTCGGCAGGGCCAGACGAGCAGCTCTTAGTTGATCCCGAGAAAACCACGGAATTTGGCAAGCCGATCGGCAAGGACTCCAGCCTGAGGACATGGCAAGGAGATCAGTGGAAGACAGGCGGAGGCTGCACCTGGGGCTGGATCTCCTATGATCCCGCGCTCAACCTGATCTATTACGGCTCTGGCAACCCCTCGACCTGGAATCCCAAGCAGCGCCCCGGCGACAACAAATGGTCAATGACCATCTGGGCGCGCAATCCTGATACCGGCATGGCTAAATGGGTCTATCAAATGACGCCGCACGACGAGTGGGATTTCGATGGCGTCAATGAAATGATCCTCGCCGATCAGAACATCGGCGGCGCCGCCCGCAAGATCCTGGTTCACTTCGATCGCAATGGCTTCGGCTACACGCTCGACCGCGTTAGCGGGGAGCTGTTGGTGGCCGAAAAGTTCGACCCGAAGGTCAACTGGGCGACCAAGGTCGACATGGATAAGAATTCCAAGACCTACGGCCGTCCTTTGGTGGTGGCGCAATACTCTACCGAACAGAATGGTCAGGACGTCAACTCGAAGGGCATCTGTCCGGCCGCGCTTGGCAGCAAAGACGAGCAGCCAGCCGCGTTTTCGCCCGTCACGGGTCTATTCTATGTTCCGACCAATCACGTCTGCATGGACTATGAGCCTTACCGAGTCGAGCTACACGGCGGGTCAACCCTATGTCGGCGCGACGCTGTCGATGTATCCGCCTCCGGGCGAAAGCCACATGGGCAATTTCATTGCCTGGGATGCGCGCACCGGCAAGATCGTTTGGTCGGTCAAAGAGGAGTTCTCGGTCTGGTCAGGCGCCCTGGCGACGGCTGGGGACGTGGTGTTCTACGGAACGCTCGAAGGTTACCTCAAAGCCGTCGATGCCAAGACGGGCAAGGAACTCTACAAATTCAAGACCCCGTCCGGTATCATCGGAAACGTGATGACATATATGCATCGCGGCAAACAGTACATCGCCGTTCTGTCAGGCGTGGGTGGCTGGGCCGGCATCGGGCTGGCGGCTGGCCTGACCGGACCGACGGAGGGCCTCGGCGCCGTCGGTGGCTATGCCGCATTGCGCAACTACACCTCGCTTGGCGGCCAGCTCACTGTCTTTGCGATACCCTGAAGCGTATCATCGCAGTCGCAGACGAACTCCCGGCAGCAGGTCCCGATCTCAGATCGATGAGATCGGGACCGTGACCTCGGCTGCATGCAACGCCAGCGGCCGGGCACTATTGAGCTTCGATCTCGCAAAATCAGGCAATTGGAGACGCCCTTGAGATATCTGATCGCGGCTATCCTCCTGGCCTCGGGTCCGCTCGGTGTGGCACTTGCATTGGCGGATGCCTCAGGCGATCCCGCGCCGGTCAAGAATGAGGACGGCAAGTACTATGACAAGGCAGGCAATCCGACCTACAAAGTGCAACCAGACGGAACGACGGATTGGTTCACCTATTCGGGCTACCGTCGCTATCATGCCGATTGTCATGTTTGCCACGGTCCTGACGGCGAAGGATCATCGTATGGGCCGGCATTGATCAATTCTTTGAAGACTATGGACTATGCCGAGTACTCAGCTGTGGTCGTGAACGGGCGCAAGAATGTCAACACGGCGCAGGAGAACGTGATGCCCGCGTTCGGTACCAACCGAAACGTGATGTGCTATTTTGAGGATATTTTCATTTATCTACGCGCCCGGACCAATAGTGCTGTTGCGCGTGGAAGGCCACAAAAGCATGAGGACAAACCCAAGTCCGCCACGGAGGCAGAGAACATCTGTCTCGGACCCAGTTAAACCCCCGGCGAGCAGTTCGCAGTCGCCGGTTCGTCATCGGGTGCAGTGAGAACTCAAGATGACGAGACCCGATAGAGGCAGCTGGCGGAATACTCTCATCTCCTTTTGCGTGCTTTTTTTTCCGAGTGCACTGGTTCTCTGCGGAAAGGCGCTTGCGCAGGGGCATCTGCCGGATTTGTCGCTTGAGCTTGTTGATCCCAAAATGCTTAGGGTCTGTGCTGACCCGCATAACATGCCGTTCTCGACCGACAGGGGCGAAGGTTTCGAAAACAAGCTTGCGGAGATGCTCGCATCGCAATTCGGCAAGGGCCTTACTTATACCTGGTATCCCCAAGCACCGGGATTCGTGCGCAACACCCTTCGCGCTTACAAATGCGACGTGTTGATGGGAATCCCACAGGGGGATGATCTAGTGCAGGTCACGAACCCTTATTACCGGACGGCTTACGCGCTGGTGGTCAAGCAGGGGACCGGTCTCGACGGCGTGGACACGCTGCGCGATCCACGACTGAAAGGGAAACATCTCGGCATCGTGGCTGGAACACCCCCGGCAGACAACATGGCTGTCAATGGTCTCATGGCCAATGCGAAACCTTACCCGCTCGTCATCGATACGCGCGTCGATTCCTCCGCAGCAGCGATGATGCGCGATCTCGCCGCTGATGGCATTGATGCCGCCATCTTATGGGGCCCAATGGCCGGCTACTACGCCCGGCAGGCCGGTTCTGCAATGACCGTCGTTCCCCTGGTTAAGGAGGTTGGCGGTCCGCGTCTCATCTACCGCATCGCCATGGGCGTTCGTTATACCGACCAGGATTGGAAGCGGCTGCTCAATCGCAAGATTCAGGAAAACCAGGACACCATCAACAAGCTCCTACTGAGCTTCGGCGTGCCGCTGCTTGACGAAAAGGATCAACCCCTCTCGGTGGATTTGCCGCCAGCTAGATGATGATCGACAGGCCGACACGCGTCTTTGTGCTGGGCTCGTTGATGCTCGCCATCGGTGCGGCGTTGGGCGACGAACCCTCAGAGCCGGAGAGCTATCGCAGCGAGAATTATCGCTCCCCCACGCCTGCAACATTACGTGGGGCCCGTGTCATCTCGACCGACAAAGCTGAAGCACTCTGGAAAAAAGGTTCCGCGACTTTCGTCGATGTAATGACTTATCTCCCACGTCCTGACAATCTTCCGGCCGGCACGCTATGGCGCGGGCAGCGGCGTTTTAACATTCCGGGGAGTATATGGCTCGCCAATACCGGATACGGCGAGCTTTCTGTCGCCACCGAAGACTACCTGAGAACTGGTTTGGAACGGATTACCGGCGGCGATCGCACAAGGCTCCTGGTGATATACTGTATGCGGGATTGTTGGATGTCGTGGAACGCAGCGAAGCGAGCAGTTTCGTGGGGTTATGACGGGGTTCTTTGGTACCCTGATGGAACAGACGGTTGGCGGGAAGCTGGACTTCCGCTTTCGGAGGCAGAGCCGACCCCACACCAGTGAACTCATTCCATGGATTCCTGGATGATCCGGGCAAGCGCGAACAACCGTTGCTCGATAAGCACGGGCACCTCACAGGCATAACGGATTGTTTTTCGGCGCTCCTCGAAAATTCGCGTGTCCCAATCAATACGATTTGCCAACTCGTCTATCTCGCTTTCGTTGGCATCCAGTGCATCCCGCATCCCGCGAAGCTCGGTAATTTCATCGCGGATTCTACCAGCAAATGACGCTTGCTGACGTGAAAACCGCTCGATCCCGTTCATCACCTGGCCGCGTTCCGCGTTGAGGGTTGCGAACAATCCTGCAAAAATAAGTTTCGCCTTTTCCTGGCGGGGGGCCGAGCCGGCGGCGATAAAATTCCTGATTTCCGTCTGCGCCTCTTCGAGCGGGGTGCGGCGAGCGGCGAGCCGCGCAACCAAATCCCTGATGGCCGGATCTGTTTCCCAGACGTTTTCGATAGCGTCGATCGAGGGACCTGACCATACGGCGGCAATTGAGATTTCCGGCACCTTAATCTGAGCGCACGGCCAATCGGGAAAGCGCGGATCTGCGGCGAGCGCCGCAGTTCGCAAGGCGATCCCGACAGCAACCGCGGTGACAAGCAACCGACATCCCATACCCATCTCAGGCCTCGCCGCGACGCGCGAGCAATCCCCGTGACGGGTCAAAAGCGAGCAGGGCGCCAATCATGAACAGAGCTGTGCATCCGCAGACGACTGCAAGCGAAACCCAATTTATCTGTCCGTAAAGCGCAAAACGAGCAAGCTCAACGGCGTGGGTAAACGGGTTGAGCTGGCAAACATAATATAGGAACGGGCTGCCTTCCCGCACGCGCCACAATGGATAAAGTGCGGATGAAGCGAAAAACATCGGAAAAATCACGAAATTCATCGCACCCGCAAAATTTTCAAGTTGCTTGCTGACCGACGACAGGAGCATGCCAAGTGCGCCCAGCATCAGACCCGAAAGCACCAAGGCCGGCAAAACGGCAACGTACCCGATCACCGGCGCCTCGATGTCCCAGAACCACGCAATGGCGAGGAACGTGTAGACCTGCGGCAACGATACCGCCATCCCGGCCACAAGCTTCGATGAGAGTAGAAACCAGCGTGGCAGAGGACTGACAAGCAACGTGCGCATGTTGCCCATCTCGCGATCGTAGACCATGGAAAGCGATGACTGCATGCCGTTGAATAGCTGGATCAGCAACATCAGGCCTGGGATGATATAGACCTCATACAAGATATAAGTTTCGTACGGAGGGATGATCGACAGGCCGAGCACTTGCCGAAAGCCGGCAGCAAAGATGAAGAGCCAGACCAACGGGCGCACCAACGCAGCTATAAAGCGCTCGCGCTGGTGCAGGAAACGCAATGCTTCCCGCCAAATGATCCCCTTGAGGCAAACGGCGTATTGGATCGGCGTGAAGCCATGCGGCCGAGCATAGGTCGCCAGGTCCACGCTCATTCGAACTCGTCCTCAACTTCGCGGTCTTGCGTCAGCCGCATGAAAGCCGTCCGGATATCTCGCGCATCAGCGGCCGCTACGACGTGCGGGACCGCGCCTTGTGCGAGAACCTGTCCTTTATGCAGCATCACGACGTGATCGTCTTCAACGACTTCATCGATGAGGTGCGTCGCCCACAATACCGAGACCCCCTGTTCAGCGACCAGCTTTCGCACGTGGGCAATGATATGGGCTCTCGATCTGATATCGAGCCCAACGGTCGGTTCGTCGAGCACCAGCAGGCGGGGCCCATGCAAGAGCGCGCGAGCAACTTCAACACGCCGCATCTCACCTCCGGAAAGGTTGCGCACTTTATCGTTGGCGCGTTCCGAGAGCGAGATGTGTGCAAGCATGGCATCGGCACGCTGGCGGCCTTCGATCTTGCCGATGCCATGCAACGAAGCATGATAGATCAGGTTCTGGATGACAGAGAGATCAAGATCGAGGCTGCGTTGCTGGAATACCACGCCGACCATGCGCAATGCGTCGCTTGATGAGCGCGCAACATCATGGTCGAAGATCCGGATGCAACCCCGCTAAATCGCGCGAAGCCGCGTGATCAGGGAGAGTAAGGTGCTTTTTCCGGCGCCATTCAGCCCCAGCAGAACGGTGAATGTGGACCGCGCAACGGAAAAAGTCACATCGATGAGTGCCTGACGTAGTCCATAACGATGACAGACGCCGTCGACGATCAGGGTAGGAGTCTGGATGCCTACCATTTCGTGCATTTTGCGATCTTTCCGGCGCTCGCAAAAAGGCGAACTACGAGGACTTGGTTTCGCCCTGCAACATTCCGCTTCGCGCAAACAGCGGATCTCTCGACGGTCATGAACAGCAAAGATCAGCGTTGGGAAATTGCGATACCCCAGGGTAACTCGCCGACCTGGATAGTCTTGATGACCTTAAGATTCGCGATGTCAACGATCGAAATGTCGTTCGACACGCCATTGGTGGTCAAAAGATATTTCTCGTCCGGAGTAAGGGCCATGTGCCAGACGCGCTGACCGACCAGAAGATACCTTTCCACGGCATGGGTTGCGCCGTTTATCACGGCGATGCGATTGGCTGGGCCGAGCGCCACGAATCCTGTCTTGCCGTCGCTGGTGATATTGATTCCGACAGCCTGGATGGCTTCTTTGCGCAGCCCGGGTATCTCGAATGCGATCTTTTTCTTCACCTCGTGCTTTACCGGGTCGATGACAGTGACTGTTCCCCCTATTTCTGCCGAAACCCAGAGTTCCGATCCGTCACGCTTGAATTCCGCAAAACGTGGACGTGCATCGACAAGCACGTTCGCCACGATCTGGTGCGTCTCCGTATCAATGAAGTGCGCCATATTCGTGGTTTCTGACGTGTTGACGAGGATCTTTCCGTCCGGACTGATGGCCATGCCTTCCGGCTCGACACCAACCTGCACTTCTCCGATCCGGGCACGCCTCTCCATATCGATGATCGTGACGGTATTATCGTTCTCGTTGGCCACGTACAGGATCTTGCCGGTCGGATCCTGAGTAAACAGCTCCGGGTCAGGCCCTGACGGCAATGTAGCGACAATCTCGTGGGTGTTGCTGTCAATTATCTGAATTGTATCGTCGTCTCCAACCGCTATCAAAATGAACTTTCCATCCTTGCTCACATCGATGCCGCGCGGTCTTTGACCAACCTTGATTGTCTTTACAACCGCGAGCTTGTCGATATCAATTACACTGATGGTATTGCTCTTCTCGTTTGAAACATACGCCGTGAAGGCGTTAGTCGGTGCGTGCATGAGGGCAAGCAGGCCAATTCCAAGCAGACAGGCACGACAAGTTATCAGCATTCCAGTCCTCGACCCCTACTCACACTAATTGGCCCTGCATTTGGTTTCCGGTCGGTCAACGCCCAGAGTATCCAACTCCGATACCTGATGGAGAAACCCTTCCTGCGGAGAGACTGAGACCACCATTCTGCCATCGGTCAAAAGGATTGGCTGACGAAGCTGAAGATTCCAATCCCTGAGCGTCAAACGTTGGCCCTTGAACGCCGCAAGGGCGAAATCGGGACCCTTAAGAAAATCAAGCAGGATCCGCGGCACAAACGAACGCGTCCTCGATGCGCTTTCCCCGATCATGCGCACGGCAGTCCAAGCCTGCATGTCGCGCGCAGTCATTCGCCGCGCAAACATCTTGGTGAAGCGGCTCTGCATCTGGACGGCTCCCCACTGATCGTGGGACGCATCCCATGTCGTGGGAACGAGGCCGGCCGATCCTGCAACCGGCCTTGGATCCCAGGTTCGATAAGGCAGATATGACGCAAAGACCTCACTCTCATCAGCAGCTACCAGCACATCGTACGCAGGTGCTCCCTGCGTGAGAACCGGCAGTTGGCGCTGAACTTGAGCGATGCCGCTATCCGTCCGACGCGCCCCTCCGGTATCCTCGAAAACCTTCTCCTGAACGATTTTCGCGCCGAACCGCTTTCCCGAGCGTCGCAGGGCATCACCGTACAGTTTGTCCTCGTCATGCGAACCGACAAACAGGAACCACCTGCGCCATTGTTTCCAGACGAGGTACTGCGCCAATCCATCGGCTAGCATCGAACGCGTCGGAGCAACGTGGATCACATTGGTTCGGCAGTCCTCTTCGCGCAACCGATCGTCGATCGCGCCGACGTTGAAGAAAAGAAGATCACGCACATGACCGGCGTCAGCGGCCTTCAACAGCGCGTGTGACGGAAGGTCGGCAATGATCAAGGCAACGCCACGCTCTGCAAGTGCAATGGCTGCGGCGGCAAGATCGTCGCCTTGCCGGACTTCTGCATCCTCTAGGGAGAAGTGCTGGTTCAGGAATTTGCCGGTAGTGTTGTTGTCGTTGATCGCGAGCCGCGCGCCCGCCAATCCATCATCGTCCGCAGGGATTTGAGTCAGGGAAAGACGCGCCTTCAACTCCCCCTCGCGTAGGTAAGCGATCTTGATCTCGGCAGCGTTGGCGCAAGCCGAAGTCCACATGGACGACACGATTAACGCCACTAGCAGGCGGATCAAGCGAGCGCTCCGGTTGCGATCCCCACTGCCGCCGAATGGAATCGCCGTTCCTAACCTGAATCAAGCCTTGGGCTACTCCCCGTTTCATTGCCTCGGTGGGAGGTGTGTCTTCCCGGCCACATTCCTAGCTGTTTCGGCGCGAACGGGAAAGGTTAAGGAGGACACTTGATTACGAATATCCGAAAATCGAGGGGGTGACCTGCGAGTAGTTATGAGTGGCGATATCGTCATTGCGAGTCGTGCTGGCCGGATGCCGTGTACGGTTTTGCGGGGCTTGCTCAGCGTGCTCTGCTCTGCTGCGGTGATGTCGACAGACGCGGTATTCGCCCAAGACCAGCCCACCAATCTCTCGGAAATCAGCGTCATTGCCAACACCCCGCTCGCGCGCGCTAGTCCACCGCGTGCTCGTCCGGCAGATACGGAACCGACGCGCGTTGTTGTTCGCCCGGTGGTTCAAGCGACCAGCGAAGGCACACCGGGCGCTTCCGACCCCAGTTTGATAGACCGCGACAAGATACCTGCGAATGTCCAAACACTTTCCGCCACCGATTTCGACCACGCGACATCGCCCACCTTGCTGGATGCAATGTCGCGGCGCCTGCCCGGCGTCTCGCTCGGCGATCAGACCGGAAACGACTTTCAGCGCGACCTCGACTACCGAGGCTTTACCGCCTCTCCCGTCATCGGTACTCCGCAGGGGTTGGCCGTCTATCAGAACGGCGTGCGAATTAACGAAGTGTTTGGCGACATCGTCAACTGGGACTTCATCCCTGAGAACGCCATCAATCGCATGACCCTCATGCCCAGCAATCCAGTCTACGGCCTCAATGCACTAGGAGGCGCAGTCTCCATCGACATGAAAAACGGTTTCACCTACCAAGGTGCAGAAGCCGAATTGCGGGGCGGTTCGTTCGGCCGGCGCGCCGCTTCCGTGCAGACCGGAGGACAGGCAGGAAATCTGTCGGGCTATATCTCCGCCGATGTCATCAATGACAATGGCTGGCGGCAGTTTTATTCGTCATCACAGCTGCGGCGCATCTACGCAGACCTCGGTGCCCGTGGCGATCAAACCGAATTCCACATCACATTTACCGGTGCCTCCAACAATTTCGGAGCCGCTGCGGCAACACCGATCGAACTCTTAACCCGGAACTGGGCCAGCACGTATACCGTTCCGCAAACGACGCAGAATCAGCTAGCCTTTGTGACCGCAAACGCCGGCTGGAACCCGAGCGACATTCTCTCATTCCAGGGGAACGTCTACTATCGCGGATTCTGGCAACGGCATGTCGATGGCAATGGGACCGACGCTCAGAGCTCGGATGCCTGCCCAGATCCGAACTTTCTGTGCTTTCCAGACCTCAACGGCAATTTGAACAATCTGATAGGGCTCAATGGGCAGCCGGTGCCGGCGGCAGGCGTGCTTTCCAGCAGCACCCTGGGCGAGATCGACCGCACGTCCACTGCGACCAATGGCTTTGGTGGCTCGATCCAGGCAGCGACCTCTGCCAAAGTTTTCGGTCAGGACAATCGTTTTGTCATCGGGACGAGCGTCGACAACGGCAGGGTTCGGTTCGGTACGCTGAGTGAGCTCGGAATAATCAACGCCGACCAGTTCCCTTTCGTGTACGGCGCGGGGGTCTATATCAACCAGCCTTCAGGCGACGTTGCGCCCGTCGGCTTGCTCGCCACGACGCTTTACACCGGTGTCTACGCAACCGACACGCTTGATCTAACCTCCAGACTCTCCATTACCTTCGGCGGCCGCTTCAATGTCGCCCAGATCGGATTACGCGACGCATTGGGCAACAACGATAGTCTCAACGGCGACCACAACTACAGTCGATTCAACCCTGTGGTCGGCGCGACGTTCAAGATCACTCCTAATGTCACCGCCTACGCCGGCTATTCGGAAGCAAACCGAGCGCCTACCCCACTGGAGCTAGGCTGCTCTGATCCGCAACATCCTTGCTTGCTCGATGCCTCATTGGTGGCTGATCCACCCTTGAAGCAGGTCGTCTCACACACCCATGAAGCGGGCCTGCGCGGGCATTTTGGGAGCGACGACAATACCGGGCGCCTCAACTGGAATCTTGGCATATTCCACGCGAAAAACACCGACGACATCATCAATATCGCGAGCCCGATTCCGGGGCATCAATATTTTCAGAACGGCGGCAACACCCTGCGTCAGGGGATCGAGGCTGGCATATCCTATAAATGGGATGGCTGGAATGTGTATGCCAACTACACTTTCGTCGACGCCACCTTCCTCAACCCTCTGATACTGTCATCGCCGAACAATCCGTTTGCCGATGCCGACGGAAATATCTTCGTCGCTCCCGGCAATCACATTCCCGCCGTGCCGGCCTATCGGTTCAAAACCGGTGCCGAATATATGATCACCGACCAGTGGAAGCTTGGGGCGGACATCAACGTGATCGGCAGCCAATATCTCGTCGGCGATCAAGCCAACCAGAACCCGAAAGTTCCAGCCTACTGGGTTGTTAACTTACACTCGTCCTACCAGATATCAAAGAATTTCGAGGTATTTGGACTGGTGCGAAACTTATTCAACCGACACTACTACGCCTACGGCACTTTTTTTCAGACCGATTCCTTTCCTTACCTTAATCTGACGGATCCGCGCACCTTCATTCCAGGAATGCCATTCGCCGTCTATGCGGGCATACGAGCGCGCTGGTAGCCCCGCGCAGTTCTTTATACCGCGCATTTGAACGCATTCCGCAGTTCTCGATGTGCTGTGGGAGTTGTTGCCGAGCCGCTGGTGGGCACGCCGGCACGGCGCTCGCTGAGAATTTGCCCACCGCGGAAACCCGTGCATAGCGCCTTTGCCCTATCCCCACTGAGGCTCCATCGGCACGAAGGCGCCCGGGGGGATATGCTTGGGTGCGACGTAGGCGTGGTAGAGCGCGTCCAGCATTGCCCACAGCACGTCGCACTTGAATTCCAGCGCACTTAGTACCGCGTGCTGTGCCTCCGGTGTGGTGGCGTGATGCTTGACATAATCGAGTGCAAATTCGGAGTCCCGCCTGGCAAGTGGGGGGCGCTTGCTGAAATAGGTCAGCGCATCGCTGCTGATGAAGTCATAGTTCTTTAGCATGCCTTCGACGCGCTCGCTGATGATGCGTGGCGAGAACAGCTCGGTAAGCGAGGAAGCGATCGCCTCGAGGAGTGTCTTGTCGCGCACGAAATGCACATAGGCATCGACCGCGAAGCGGGTCGCCGGCAATAGTCCCGCCAATGAGATCACATAAGCGCGATCGAGCCCAAGGGAGTCCGTAAGCGTTAGCCAACGGGCTATGCCGCCGTCGGATTCGGTTTGTCCGTCGTGGTCGATGAGGCGGCTGCGCCATTCGCGCCGCAGGTCCGGATCGTCGCAGCGCGCAATCAGGCTCGCGTCCTTCACGGGGATCATTGCCTGGTAGTAAAAGCGATTGAGGGCCCAGGCCTGCACCTGGCCCTTGCTGCATTTACCGCCGTGCAGGAGCGCGTGAAACGGGTGCAGATTGTGGTAGCGGCGGGCGCCGATCTCCTCAATCGCGCGCTCGAACTCCGCCGCCGTCATGAGCTTCACAAGACGATCTCCATTCCATCCTCGGCGACCTCCCATCCAGCCGCCTCCACGCGGACGCGTTCGGGCGTGCCGTCAATCAAAATCGGATTGGTGTTGTTGATATGAATAAAAATCCGGCGTCCAGGTACCCTCTCGAGGAGCGCAAGCGAGCCCTCCGGTCCTTCGATGGGCATATGGCCCATTCGTCGCCCCGATTTGGTTCCGGTGCCGGATGCGATCATCTCGTCGTCTCGAAAAAGAGTGCCATCGAAGAAAACCACGTCGGCGCGCCGGACGTATTCCAGCATGCGCGGTGTGACGGCGGCAGCTCCGGGAATATAGGCAATCCGCGCAGACCCAGCGCTCAGCTCGATGCCGACATTGGCCGCTGTCTCGGCGGCCGTGTCCGGATTGTCGGCTTCCAGATAGAGCGGCACCTTGCCGGGGACAAAAAAAAGCTCTGCCGCAAGTTCGCCAGGAAGCTCAAACCCCTGCCCGGGGATAATGGCACGCCGGGTCACCGCCTCAGGCGCGAGGACGCCGAAGATCGGGTTTTCGGCAACCGTCGCCAGCGAACTCGCGGTGGCGAACAGCGCCAAGCTTTGCCGTTCCCGCAGACTAAGCAGGCCGGCGATCTGGTCGACTTCGGTGCCGGTAAGGACGATCGCTTTGATGGGACTTCCGCGCATTCCGGATCGAGGTTGCAGCGCGTTGGTTTGGCGGATTTGTTGCGGAAGGTCAGGGGATGCGTTGAGCAAGACCCAATTGCCGCCGTCAGCGCTGACTGCAAGGCCTGCCTGCGTGCGCGGGCGTACCCGGGCGTCGCCAGTCCATGCCAGCCGGCAAACGGGGCAGCGACAATTCCATTGCGGAAAACCGCCACCGGCCGCCGAGCCGAGCACGATGGCTGTGAGGCGCCCCATTCAGGGCCGCAACGAAGCCTTGGCAATCAGAATTCGGCTGGCAAGTAGCCGTTGATCTCAAGGCCGATGCATATCTCGATAAGCGTAGGGGTCGTCCAAGCCATGGAGGGAGTTCCCATTTGATACCCAACTCATAGAGTAGAGATCAGTTCGCTTTGGGGCAAGCGGGCCGGAGCCGCGGGGGCGGGGTCACAAAAAAGAAACCGGACCGTGGCGGTCCGGTTATAGTTTTGTCGGCCGATGGGCCGACAATCACCTTCCAGAGGGGAACAGCTGACAACATGCGGTTGCCGAAGGCAGCCGGTCTGTCGCCAGTGACGCCACTATGCGCCATGGCGATTTCGTCAAACAATACAAAGTGCTGCATGCCAGCCATGCGGCTTTTGCACCGATCTGGGCAAGCGCCTCAGAAGTGCCAGCGCTGCGCCTTCGCCACCAGGAAATCGCGAAAGACCTGGACCCGCGCAACCGATTTCAATTCCTCCGGGTAAACAAAGTAGGCATCGAGTGCGATGGAGTTGGATTCTCCGAACAACTGCACCAAGCCGCCATTCTCCTCAACCAGATAATCCGGCAGTAGCGCAATCCCGATGCCGCGCTGGCAGGCACGTAACACCCCGAGCACGGTATTGATGGTGAGGGTAGGCGCGCGCGCCCCCTTTCCGTTTCGCCCGACCTCGATCAACCAGCGCCGGTTCTCCAGATAATTGGGTACGTTGCTGCCGCCGAGCAACAGCACCCGGTGCGCGTCGAGATCGTCAAGCGTGCGCGGGGTGCCGAACCGCTTGAGATATTCGGGCGAGGCATAAGCATGAAAGTGAACCGAGAACAGCTTGCGCTGGATCAAATCGGGTTGCGTGGGCTGGCGCAGCCTGATCGCCACGTCGGCAGCCCGCATCGCCAGGTCGAGTTCCTCGTCGGTGGTGATCAGCGTGAGATGAATATCGGGGTAAAGATCTACAAACTCGCCCAGTCGCGGCGTGAGCCAGTGCACTCCAATTCCCGGCGTGGTCGTCACCCGCAGTTCGCCATTGGGACGTTCCCGGCTGTCAGTGAGCTTTGCGCGCGCTGATTCCAGCTTCATGAACACGTCGTGCGCGGTGTGGTGGAGCAGCTCGCCCTGCTCGGTAAGGATGAGCCCGCGTGCATGGCGGTGAAACAGCGACACGCCAAGCTCCTGCTCCAAGGCCGAGACTTGTCGCGATACCGCCGATTGCGAGAGCCCAAGCTGCTCGCCGGCGTGAGTGAAACTGCCGGCCTCCGCGGCCGCGTGGAAGACCTTCAGCTTATCCCAGTCCATGCTCATGATCATTCCGCCGCGAGTGCCGGCTCGGCCTCGCCTTGCGCGGCCAGAAAGCGTTCCGCCTCGAGCGCCGCCATACAACCCTGGCCGGCCGCGGTGACCGCCTGCCGGTAGACGTCGTCAGTGACATCGCCGGCGGCGAACACACCCTCAACGGAAGTGGCGGTCGAGAACGGCGCGGTTTTGATATAGCCGGATGGTTTCATCTCCAGCTGGTCGGCGAACAGCTCCGATGATGGAGTATGGCCGATGGCTATGAACACCCCATCGGCTAGATGCTCGCTTAAAGTGCCGCTCTCGATGTTGCGCAGGACCGCCCCTTTCACTTTGAGCGGATTTTCCTCTCCCTCCACCCTTTCGAGCACACTGTTCCAGATCACCGTAATCCTGGGATTGCGAAACAGCCGGTCCTGCAAGATCTTTTCTGCGCGAAACCGATCGCGCCGATGAACCACGGTTACCCGAGTGGCAAAATTGGTGAGAAACAGCGCCTCTTCGACCGCCGTGTTGCCGCCGCCGATCACAAGCACGTCCTTGCCACGGTAGAAAAAACCATCGCAGGTGGCGCAAGCGGAAACCCCATAGCCGCGGAATTTCTGTTCGGACGGCAAATCGAGCCACCGGGCCTGGGCGCCTGTCGCAATGATGATGCTGTCCGCGAGATAACGGTCGCCGGTATCGCATTCGATCACGAAGGGTCGCGACCGGAGGTCGACCTTGCTGACATGGTCGGTGACGAGGCGGGTGCCCACGTGCTCGGCCTGTTTCTGCATCTGCTCCATGAGCCAGGGCCCCTGAATCACTTCGGCAAATCCCGGATAGTTCTCCACGTCAGTGGTGATGGTGAGCTGGCCGCCCGGCTGAATGCCTTGGATGAGGACGGGCTGCAGCATGGCTCGCGCCGCGTAAATGGCCGCGGTATAGCCCGCCGGCCCCGAGCCGATGATGACGACCTTGGCGGGAATGGCCCTTCCCATCGTAAAAATGAACCTTCCAAGAAATGCAGGGAACGCCGGCCCGCTTGCAGGGGCAGCACTTCCGACAATTTATGGCTTCGCGAGAGCTATGCAAGCGGTGCAGAGCAGAAACCACAGATTAGCTCTGTACCTGCCTTTTCCGATGTTAAAGAGAAATAAAGTTGCGAATATGAGTAATAAAGTTTCGCATTGACTCTGGAATTGCGCTATAAGCGAACAGAATGCTGCGGAGCTTTGCTTGGCTGCCCGTTTAGACGCTATCGACCGGCGCATCCTGCAGGAGCTGCAGAACGATGGCCGCATCACCAATCTCGATCTTTCGCGGCGGGTTGGTATTTCTCCTCCACCATGCCTGCGGCGCGTCCGCGCCCTGCTGAAGGCCGGCTATATCAAGGGCTACCGCGCGCTGCTCGACAGTAAGCTTCTAGGCTACAACGTCGTCGTTTTTGCCTTAGTGCATCTGTCAAGCCAAGCCGATGCCGATCTGCGAGCCTTCGAGGAATTCATTCACACCCAGCCGCTGGTGCGAGAATGCTGGATGCTATCAGGGGAGATCGATTTCATTCTCAAATGTGTGGCGCCCGATCTCGAAACCTTCCAGAGTTTTGTCGGGCAGCTCACCGCCGCTCCGCACGTACTCAATGTGAAGACTTCGCTGACGCTGCGCAATTCCAAAGACGCCCCTCTGGTCCCGATCGAGGAGCCGTCGTTCGGGTCCGTGTCCGGGGCGCCACCTACCGCCACTCGACTTTCTTGATCTCGTAGGCTTTGGCGCCGCTTGGCGTCACCACTTCGACGCTCGTTCCTTTGGCTTTGCCGATGAGAGCACGCGCAAGCGGAGAAGTAATGGAGATTCTCCCTTTCTTCGCGTCCGCTTCGGGTTCGCCGACCAGCTGCCAGACCTGCTTTTTGGAAGTGTCCTCATCCACCAGTGTCACCGTAGCTCCGAACTTGATGGTGTCACCGGACAGCTTGGAGACATCGATGACCTCCGCGCGCGCGAGCTTATCTTCAAGATCGGCGATGCGAGTCTCATTATGCGATTGCGTCTCCTTGGCCGCGTGATATTCGGCATTCTCCGAAAGATCGCCATGCGTGCGGGCATCGGAAATCTGCTGGATGATACGGGGTCGCTCGATTTGCTGGCGGTGCTTGAGTTCATTTTCGAGCGTGGAATACCCCTCCGCCGTCATCGGGATTTTTTCCATTTTTGGCCTTCAAACCTCCAGCTTTCGTCGAAAGACAATAGTTCTAATCGCGGGCCGAACCTGCGATCCGGCCGCGCGACCCCAACTCTGTCTCCAAACCGTACCGCACCGAGCGGGATGACTTTTCTCTAAATCATCATCCCACTCTAATTCTATTACTTTGTTTGAGCATGATCTTTATCCGAAAAGCGGCGTCCACTTTTCGGGGATCATGCTCTAGTGTCCCGGTTCCGACGTTCGTATCACTTTGCAGCACTCTCGCAAACGAACGTCGGAACCAAAGGGACACTAGCAACTATTTGATTCTAGTGTGGCTTTGGATTTGACGTTCCTACAAATGACTCGCGGCAATGCTGATAGGAACGTCAAATCCGCCACACTAGGCGACTTGCTCCCGGTTGACCGAGGAAGCCCTTGCCGCCGAGTAGCTCTGCAGCGTGCGCACCTCGAAGTCGCCTCCGAGGTAGGCCTTGATGCCCTGCGCGGCTGCAATGGCCCCTGAAAGAGTGGTGTAATACGGTACTTTATGCAAGAGGGCGGCCCGCCTAAGCGACCGACTATCGGCAAGGGCGGTCGCCCCTTCGGTGGTATTGAAGACGACTTGCACCTCGCCGTTCTTGATCGCGTCCACAATGTGCGGGCGCCCTTCCAGCACTTTGTTGATTTTACTCGCAGGCACGCCGTTTTGAGCCAGATAACGTTGGGTTCCCGAGGTCGCTATAATCCGGAAGCCGAGGCCAACCAGGAGCCGAACCGCCTCGATCACCCTGGGCTTATCGGCATCCTTGACCGACACGAAGACGGTTCCCTCCCGCGGCAGCCGCGAGCCGCCGCCGATCTGGCTTTTGGCAAATGCAATTGGGAAATTTCGATCGATGCCCATGACTTCGCCCGTCGATTTCATCTCCGGTCCGAGGACCGTATCCACGCCGGGGAAACGGGCAAACGGGAACACTGCTTCTTTTACCCCGATATGATCGAACTCTGCAGGCTGCAGGTTGAAGCTTGCCAGCGCCTCGCCGGCCATGATTCGGGCTGCAATCTTGGCGATCGGAATGCCGATTACCTTGGCGACGAAGGGTACCGTGCGCGAAGCTCGGGGATTTACTTCAAGGACGTAAATGTCGCCGTCCTTGATGGCGAACTGCACGTTCATGAGGCCGCCGACCTTAAGTGCCAGCGCGAGCGCGCGCGTCTGACGCCCCAACTCGGCAATCACATCGGCGTCGAGGGAATGCGGCGGCAATGAGCAGGCGCTGTCGCCGGAATGAATGCCGGCTTCCTCGATGTGCTCCATAATGCCGGCGATCACTGTGTCCTTGCAGTCGGCCAGGCAGTCGACATCGACCTCGATGGCATCGGAGAGATAGCGATCGATCAGCAGCGGCCGCTTTTCCGACACCACCAGCTCGGATGGCCGGTCAAGGTCGCGGGCAAGCCGCGCTATGTATCGATCGAGCTGGTTCGATTCGAGTACGATTTCCATGGCGCGTCCGCCCAGCACGTAGGAAGGCCGGATGACGATCGGATATCCGACTGCTTCGGCGATCGAGCGCGCTTCTTCGGGACTGCGGGCAACGCCGCTCTTCGGCTGGCGCAGGTGGAGTTTGTCGAGCAGTTGCTTGAAGCGGTCGCGATCTTCGGCAAGGTCGATCATGTCGGGCGAGGTGCCGAGAATGGGGACATTTGCCTGTTCGAGCGCGTGGGCGAGCTTTAGCGGCGTCTGTCCGCCGAACTGTACGATAACCCCGTGCAGATGTCCGTTCGAACTCTCCAGCTCGATGATCTCAAGCACGTCCTCGGCGGTGAGGGGTTCAAAATATAATCGGTCGGACGTGTCGTAATCGGTCGAAACGGTCTCTGGATTGCAATTGATCATTATGGTTTCGTAGCCGGTCTCCTTGAGTGCAAACGAAGCATGACAGCAGCAATAGTCGAATTCGATCCCCTGGCCGATGCGGTTCGGACCGCCGCCGAGAATGACCACTTTTTTCCGATCCGATGGGGCCGCCTCGCAAACGGGCGAGCCGGCAAAAGGCGCGGCATAGGTCGAATACATGTAGGCCGTCGGCGAAGCGAATTCGGCTGCGCAGGTGTCGATGCGCTTGAACACTGGGCGCACTCCTAGCGCCCGGCGCGCTTGCGTGACTTGTTCAACGCTGGTTGCAGTCAATTTGGCGAGCCGCACATCGGAAAAGCCCATGGCTTTGAGTTTGTGCAGCGCCCTTGCATTCTTGGGCAAGCCTTTCTTGCGGATCTCGCTTTCGGTCTCCACAAGCGCGCGAATCTCACCGAGAAACCAGGGATCGATTTTGCATGAGGCGTGAATGTCGCCATCGGAAATGCCGAGCCGCATTGCTTGCGCTACCTTGAGGAGGCGCTCGGGCGTGGGGGTGCCGAGCGCGGCACGGACCGCGTTCTTGTCGTCGCCTTCTCCCACGCCTTCGATGGCAATCTCATCGAGCCCGGTGAACCCATTTTCAAGCGACCGCAGTGCCTTCTGCAGGCTCTCCTGAAAACTGCTGCCGATCGCCATCACCTCGCCGACCGATTTCATGGAAGTCGTGAGAATGGGTTCGGCCCCCGGGAATTTCTCGAACGCAAAGCGAGGTATCTTGGTGACCACATAGTCGATGGTCGGCTCGAATGCGGCGGGAGTGGCGCCTCCGGTGATTTCGTTTGCCACCTCGTCAAGCGTGTAGCCGACCGCGAGCTTTGCCGCGACCTTGGCGATGGGAAAACCGGTCGCCTTGGACGCAAGCGCCGAGGAGCGCGACACCCGCGGGTTCATCTCGATAATCACCAGCCGGCCGTCGTCCGGATTGACCGCGAACTGCACGTTGGAGCCACCGGTCTCCACCCCGATCTCGCGCAGCACCGCGATCGAGGCGTCGCGCATGATCTGATATTCCTTGTCGGTAAGCGTCAGCGCCGGCGCGATGGTTATGGAATCCCCGGTATGCACCCCCATCGGGTCGATGTTCTCGATCGAGCAGACAATAATGCAGTTGTCATTGCGGTCGCGCACTACCTCCATCTCGAATTCCTTCCAACCCAGCACCGATTCTTCGATCAGCACTTCATTGGTCGGGGAAGCATCGATCCCGCGCTCGACGATGTCGATGAATTCCGCCTTGTTATAAGCAATGCCGCCGCCGGTCCCCCCGAGCGTGAAGGAAGGGCGGATGATCGCCGGCAGTCCGATATGGTCGAGCGCCTCCAGCGCATGGATCAATGTCTTGACTTGCACGGAACGCGGCGTTTCGAGACCTATTCGGTGCATTGCCTCGCGAAAAAGCTTGCGGTCCTCGGCTTTGTCGATGGCATGCGCAGTGGCGCCGATCATCTGCACCTTGAAACGATCGAGCACGCCCATGCGGTTGAGCGAGAGCGCGGTATTGAGCGCGGTCTGACCGCCCATGGTCGGCAGCAGCGCGTCCGGGCGCTCCTTCTCGATGATCTTGGCGACGATCTCCGGGGTGATCGGCTCGATATAGGTGGCGTCGGCTACGCCAGGGTCGGTCATGATCGTCGCCGGATTGGAATTGACCAAAATGATGCGGTAGCCGTCGGACTTGAGCGCCTTGCAAGCTTGCGTGCCGGAGTAATCGAATTCGCACGCTTGACCGATCACGATCGGTCCGGCGCCGATTATCAGAATGGAGGAAATGTCGGTCCGTTTGGGCATGCGGTTCTGCGAGCACAAAAAAAGGGCGCGCCCACGCGCGTCCCTGATGGCGCGGACGCCGAAAAAGGTTGAGCCCCGCGCCCGCGCTGTTTAGACCAAATTCGTTCGAGAGGAAAGGGCCGTTATGGCGCATCCGATCTGCTTCGCGCGGCACGGCAGGAGCCTTTCCATCGTTATCCACCGGGGCAGCTTGCCCCCAATATCGGTTGATCGCGCATGAATGGTCGTTCCCATCCAGCCCGGCTCGATAATCTCATTTCCTGGTTTGCGGCCGCCGTAATGGTAACGGCTGGCGTGATCTACGCGTTGCGGGAACGAGACAAGCAAAGCAAATCCGATATTGCATTTGTTCCACCCCGCGCCAGTCCTGCGCAGGAGCCGCTCCAATTGCAGACCACGCGCGCCGCCGAAATCGGCCGCGGCAGGCTGGCACGCGCGCCGCATCACATCCCGTGGCGCGGATGGAAGGACATTCTGGTACGCACGTATTACGAAATCCAGGAAGATCGGCTGTTCGCGCTGGCCGCGGGAGTGGTGTTCTATTCGCTCCTCGCCTTGTTTCCTGCCATTGCTGCCGGGGTTTCGGTGTACGCGCTATTCGCCAATGCTGGCACCATCAATAATCATTTGTCCATTGCCGCGGATATCGTTCCGCCCGGCTCGATGGAATTATTTAGCTCGGAGATATCGCGCATCGCGGCAAAAAGCGACGGCAAGCTCACCTTCGGTTTCGTGTTCGGTCTTGCGGTTGCGCTGTGGAGCGCCAATGCCGGCATGAAATCGATCTTCGACGCGCTTAATGTCATTTATGACGAGGAGGAAAAGCGGGGGATTATTGGTCTCAACGTGGAGTCGCTGTTCTTCACGATCTGCGCCCTTGCCGGTGCCGGTCTCGCCATTGCCGTGGTGGTGGTGTTTCCCTTGCTGCTCGCCGCGTTCGGCCTGCACACATTGGATGCACCCCTTATTGCGTATCTGCGCTGGCCGCTGATGTTCGTCCTGATGATTATCGGTCTTTCCGTGCTTTATCGGTTCGGACCAAGCCGGCGGCGAGCCAAGTGGCGCTGGCTTACCGTGGGCAGCGTTTTTGCTTCGCTGGCGTGGCTTGCGGTCTCCGTGCTTTTTTCTTGGTATCTTGGTAACTTTGCCAATTACAATGCCACCTATGGAGCTCTCGGCGCAGTCATCGGTTTGATGATGTGGATGTGGCTTTCTACGGTCGTGGTCCTGGTCGGCGCCGAGCTCAATTCCGAGATCGAGCATCAGACCTCGATCAACTCCACTGTCGGCGGTGAAAAGCCGCTCGGCACTAGAGGTGCGGTAATGGCCGATACCGTCGGTGCCGCCGCGACTTGATCTTCCGCTCAGCTTTTTCGCGCGAGAAAAGTCATGCGCGCGGGATTGTGCCCGATGTTGGTTTTGGCGCGCTCGACCGAAAACCCGGCGGCGGAAATTTTCTGCATCATGGCGCTCTCGTCGTAGCGCGCAAGCCCGATCTTCGAGCGCAGGCGCCAATAGTCGGAAGCTAGCGTGCGCACCAGCCCGATGAAGGCGGCTGCAAGAAAACCGTTGGCCGCGGCAAAGCGCAGGAGCGCTGCCGCATCGGTGAATGCGGACACGTACGGCGGAATGACATCGCCGAGGATGAAAAGGCCATCCGCGCTCAGCAACCTGTTAAACAGAGCGATCAGCGCGTCGAGCTCTTCGGCTGTGAGGTACTGCGCAACCGAGTGCATCACCACGACGTCAAATTGTTTCGCCGGCAGCGCTTTCACCTCCTCGGGCGAGCGCACCTCTATGTTGCCGCGGCCGGCAAAACGGCCAAGGAGGCGCTCGCGCACGTTCGCTGCTGCCTCGCATAAGACGAGCCGCTGCGCGCGCGCGGCAACAAGCTCAGCGTGCAGCGCCTCCCCGCAACCGTAATCGAGAACGCGGCTGCCGGCCGGCAGATAGCCGCAGATGTCTTGCGCGACGGCACGGAAATGCACGTCGCGGTGGCGGGCATTCACATAAATCGAGTGCTGGGAATTCCAGAAGGCGATCCAGCCGCCCATCGCTGCCCTAACCTAGTGGTCCGATTCCGAAGTTCGCACGCATTCGCGGCACGTTCAGATGCGAATTTCGGAATTTAAGGACCACTAGCAACTCTATGATTCTAGTGCGGTTTTGAATTTGAAGTTCCTAAACGAGCTTGCGGCTATAATGATAGGAACTTCAAATTCACCGCACTAGTCATGGCCGCCGCCACTCGCGCATCATCGAGGTGAATCGCTTGAAGAGGTAATGACTGTCGCGCGGGCCGGGCGAGGCCTCCGGGTGATATTGCACGGAAAAGACCGGTTTTCCCTTGAGTGCAATTCCGCAGTTCGAGCCGTCGAACAGAGAGACATGCGTCTCGCTGGCCGCATCCGGCAGGGTGGCTCGATCGATCGCAAAACCATGGTTCATGGAGGTGATCTCAACCTTTCCGGTTACAAGGTCTTTCACCGGGTGATTGGCACCATGATGACCCTGGTGCATCTTCATCGTTCTAGCGCCCGCGGCAATGCCGAGCATTTGATGGCCAAGACAGATGCCGAACGTCGGAATGCGCGCATCGATGATGGCGCGAATCACGGGCACGGCATATTCGCCGGTCGCGGCGGGGTCGCCAGGGCCATTGGAGAGAAATACGCCCTGCGGCTTGAGCGCGATGATGTCTTCGGCAGATGTTTGCGCCGGCACCACTGTCACCCGGCAGCCGTTTCCCGCCAGTTGTCGCAGAATGTTGCGCTTTATGCCGTAGTCGATCGCCACCACGTGGAATTCGGGTGTTTGCAGGCGCGCATAACCCTTGCCCCATTGCCATGGGGTCTCGTTCCAGCTGAAGCGCTGCGCCGATGTGACCGTCGGCACGAGATCCATGCCGACCAATCCCGGCCATTCGCGTGCCTGGCGCTTGAGGGTATCGAGGTCGAACATGCCTGACGGTTGGTGCGCAATGACCGCGTTGGGCATGCCTTTGACGCGAATGAAGCTGGTCAGCGCGCGGGTATCAACGCCGCCTATGCCAATGACCCCGCGCGCCTTGAGCCACTCATCGAGGTGGCGCGTTGCGCGATAATTGGAAGGCGTGGTGATCGCCGTGTGCAGCACGACCCCGCGCGCCCCGGGGGTTGCCGCTAGATTCACCGTCTCGATGTCCTCCTCGTTGGTTCCGACATTGCCGATATGGGGAAACGTGAAAGTGATGATCTGGCCGGCATAGGAAGGATCGGTAAGGATTTCCTCATAGCCGGTCATGGCGGTGTTGAAACAAACCTCGCCCACCGCATGCCCGTGGGCGCCAAGCCCAAAGCCTTCGATCACCGTGCCGTCGGCAAGTACGAGAAGCCCGCTGATGCGCGGCTCACCCCACGCTTGCGCATCGGCTGGTTGTTTCTCGCGTATCGGCAACATAGATGGTTTCTGGTTGAAGTCTGCGAAGGGCCATAGCCGTGCTGCGCGAGGAGATCAACACTGCATTGAAAGAAGCCATGAAGGCGAGGGATGAACGCCGCGTCTCGGCGCTGCGCCTCGTCAGTGCCGCAATCACGAATGCCGAGATCGACGCCCAGGTGCATGGCCGGGCCTCCATAGGCGAAGACGAGCTTCTCGCCCTATTGCAAAAAATGATCAAGCAGCGTCAGGAAGCGGGCGAAATCTACGACAAGGCGGGGCGTCCCGAACTCGCGGATCGTGAGCGGGGTGAAATTGTCATCATCCAGGCGTTTCTGCCGAAACAGATGAGCGAGTCTGACATGCAAGCTGCAATCGCCGAAGTCGTGAAAGCGACCGGCGCGCAAAGCCTCAGGGACATGGGTAAGGTGATGTCCGCTCTCAAACAGGCTTATGCAGGCAAAATGGATTTCGGCAAGGCGAGCAGCCTGCTGAAGGGCATGCTGGCGGGGTGAATTGCCGCGAATTGTAGGGTGGGCAAAGGCGCTACACCCGGTCTTTGTCGCGTGGGCAAAATCATGTGCGCGCCATAAGGGCGTTTTAACGCCCGTCTTCGCGGGCTATGGCCCACGCGGACAAGACTATTTCAGACGATTTTGCCCACCCTACGAACGTTGCAGCCGCTACAACGCTTCGAGCAAAGTCCCGGCCAGCCACTTGGGCCTGTCGATCATGACGTCATGGCCGCCGTCGACCTCGTAGCTGCGCCACGACGGATCAGCCTTTTTCGACGCGAAAAACCGATCGAAGCTCGGCTGCGGATAAAGCGGAGCGCGGATATAGATCTTATTCGGCACTTTCTCCCGCGCGCCGGTGAGCTTGATCGGCTGCAAGGCCACGCCCACGGGCTGCGGAGTGAGTTTCGCATCGACCCATGCGCGGTCCTTCTCATTGACGTGGAAGGTTTCCGCCGGCGGCGGTGAACTGCAAACTTCGCCCCTGGCAATTGCTTCGAGCATGGCCTTGCGGCTGAAATCGGAGGCAAGATCAAGGTTCTTCTGGCCGTCCTCGGGAAGAAAGGCATCGAGAAAAACCACTGAAGCCACGCGATCGAGCACATGTTCGAGCGCGCCCGATAACGGCCAGCCGCCATAGGAATGGGCCACCAGGCAGACCCGGTCGAGGTCCTCCCATCGCATCAGATTGACGATGTCTGCGATGTGGGTATCGAGATTGATATCTTTGCTCATGAGGTGCGAACGCTCGCCGAGCCCGGTGAGCGTCGGTGCGAACACCTTGTGACCCTGCTCCTGCAAGAGATCGCACACGCGGCGCCAACACCAGCCGCCGTGCCAGGCGCCATGGATGAGAACAAAAGTTTTTCGCCTGCCCGGCGTTGCAGCATCCAAATGCGTCATGACATTCCTGCCGTTGGAAAAGTGTGGATAACCTGGAAAACCTTCCGCCTTTGCCTCGTATGCCAGAAACGCTGCGCAACGGGCAAAACGGCGCCGGTTAGGCCGGCTATATTGCCCGAATCGATTCGGAGTAATCCATGCGCTTTTCGCCGCAATTCCTCGAAGAGCTGCGCGCGCGCCTGCCGGTGTCGCAAGTGGTGGGGCGACGTGTGCGCTTGAAAAAATCAGGCAGCGAATGGCGCGGCCTTTCGCCGTTCAACAAGGAAAAAACGCCGTCATTCTTCGTCAATGACCAGAAATCCATGTGGTTCGACTTCTCGGCGGGCAAAAACGGCACCATTTTCGATTTCGTTATGTTGACCGAGGGGCTTTCCTTTCCAGAGGCGGTTGCGCGCCTTGCCGAAGAGGCAGGGCTACCCCTGCCGAAAGTTTCCGCCGCTGATGAGGTGCGTGAAGAGCGGCGCAAGACACTCGTCGAGATTGTCGAACTCGCCGCAAAATATTTCGAGGCGCAGCTCGCCTCGCGCATCGGTGCAAAGGCGCGCGGCTATCTGGCCGATCGCGGCATCGACCCGCCGACGCAGCTCAAGTTCCGCCTCGGTTACGCGGGCGCAGAGCGGTTTGCCCTCAAGGAGAATCTGGGGAAGCAGGGAGTTTCAACGGCCGATATGGTCGAAGCGGGACTCCTGGTGGCCGGCGAGGACATTCCGGTCCCGTATGATCGCTTTCGTGATCGCGTCATGTTTCCGATCACCGACGCCCGCGATCGGGTGATCGCCTTCGGTGGCCGCGCGCTCAGTGAGGATGCGCAGGCAAAATACCTCAATTCGCCCGAGACGCCTCTCTTTCACAAGGGTGCAACCCTTTATAACATCGCAAGGGCGCGGGCGGCTGCACACCGGGACGCACCGGTGATTGTGGTCGAAGGCTATGTCGACGTCATCGCCATGGTCAGAGCCGGTTATGACGCTGCCGTTGCTCCACTTGGCACGGCGCTCACGGCGGAGCAGCTCGCTCTCATCTGGAGAATGACGCCGGAGCCGACGCTATGTTTTGACGGCGACGAGGCTGGCCGCCGCGCCGCCTACCGCGCCGTCGACTTGGCGATGCCGCTCCTGCGGCCGGGCCAGAGCCTGAAATTTGCAAGTCTCCCGCAAGGGAATGACCCCGACGATCTATTTCGCGCCGGCGGCCGAGAGGCAATTGCCGATGTCGTTGAACGCGCGCGCCCACTGGCGGAAGTCTTGTGGATGCGCGAAAGCGAGGCAGGCAGTCTCGAAACGCCGGAGCGGCGCGCGGCATTCGAGTCACGGCTTGCGCATGTGATCGCGTCAATCGGTGATGACGCCGTGCGCAGACACTATCGCCGTGAATTCGGCGAACGCTTGCGTCGCCTGTTCGCGACCGATGACCATTCGACGATGCGTCAGCAACGCGCCCGCAGCGGCAGAAACCTGCAGCTCGCATGGTCGCAAGGCAGCAATAAATTGTTTCGCAACAGGAACGGTCGCGCGCCCGTAAGGCCCGGCCTGGCGGCGCGGGAACCTTACGTCGCGTCCAGCCAGCAACTTGCTGCAAGCCCGGTCCATCGCGGGCACCGCGCGGCGATTTCACGACGTGAGGCGCTGATCCTGCAGGCGATCATCAATCATCCCTGGCTGCTGCACGATCACTTGGAAGAGCTCGCCCGCCTTGAATTCCGCCATTCGGAAGCGGCCCTCCTGAAAGCGGCACTCATCGATGTGGTCGCCCACGCCGGTGCCTCCGATGCTGAGGCCGTCATGGTCGAGCTTGGCAAGCGCGGACTGGCGAATGTTGCCGTGCGCCTGCAGAAAGCGATCACGACGCCATCGGTATGGGGCGCAGGCACTGCTGCTGCTCCTGACGATGTCCTCACCACCTGGAAGCAGCTAGTCGCCTTGCACCGGCAGTGGCATTCCCTGGCGAAGGAACTGCGCGATGCCGAACATGCGCTGGGACAGGACTCGAATGAGGTAAACTATTCCTGGTTGCAGGACGTGAAGGCCCGTCTTTCGGCTTTGGAGGGCACCGAAGCCCTGATCGAAGGGTTTGGCGTCTCGTCCGGTCGCCCTGTCCGCTCATTATGAGAGCTGGATGAATGGCACGGACCGGGTCGAAACCTTTGCGGAACTCACCTTTCCGTCCTCCCCGGCATTCGCTATGAGGAGGGTTAATCGGGGGGTAAGAGCCCCGCCGCACACTGCCCAGAGCCGATTCGGCCGGGATTCTGCGAGTGGGGCGGTCGTTGCGGCCAGATCGAGTCTCCCCCCATAGGGTAGGGGCACTAGTCATTTGACGTTTGGATCGGGCGTCCTGGAGATATGCATGGCGAGCAAGGCGAAGGCAGCAACCAAAGAGAAAGAAAAAGACGAAACGCCGGAAAAAGATACCGGCGAGCCGACTGACACCCCGCTGCCGCTCCTCGACCTCTCCGATGCAGCCGTCAAGAAGCTCATCCGCACTGCCAAGAAGCGCGGTTACGTCACTCATGACCAGATCAATTCCGTCCTTCCCTCGGAAGAAGTCAATTCCGAGCAGATCGAGGACGTACTCGCAATGTTCAGCGAGATGGGGGTGAACGTCGTCGAAACCGAGGAGGCAAGCGACGAGGAAGGTGAGCGCGAGGAGGCCGAGGAGGAGGCGGAGCCTGAAGGCGGCGAACTCGTTGAAATCCAGCGTGCCGTTCCAGCTAAGGCCGAGACAAAGGAGCCGAGCGAGCGCACCGACGATCCTGTGCGCATGTATCTGCGCGAAATGGGTTCGGTCGAGCTGCTTTCGCGCGAGGGCGAGATCGCCATTGCCAAGCGCATCGAAGCGGGCCGCGAAGCGATGATCGCGGGGCTGTGCGAGAGCCCGCTCACCTTTCAGGCGATCATCATCTGGCGCGATGAGCTTAACGAGGGAAAGGTCTTTCTCCGCGACATCATTGATCTCGAGGCAACCTATGCCGGTCCCGACGCGAAGGCTATTCCGGCCCCGGTGCTCGGGCCGGAGGGACAAGCTGTCCCTGCCGTGATCGCGGCCGCGCCGGTGCTTGCCCAGACGCCGGCGCCCCCGGCAGCGCCGCCGGCCGCTACCCCGTTCAAGGCACCTTCCGAGGAAACGCCAGGCGATGAACTCGAGGCGAGCGAGAGCCCCCCGGGAGAGCCCGAATTCGACGAAGAAGATATGGAGAATTCGCTCTCGCTGGCAGCCATCGAGGCCGAGCTCAAGCCAAAGGTGCTGGAAACCTTCGACAATGTTGCCGACGCCTACAAGCGACTGCGTCGTCTGCAGGATCAGGACATCGAGTTCAAGCTCAAGAACACGACTCTCTCGCCAGCGCAGGAACGCCGCTACAAGAAGCTCAAGGACGACATAATCAGCGAGGTCAAGCAGCTGCGATTAAACCAGACCCGCATCGATTCGCTGGTCGAGCAGCTCTACGACATCAACAAGCGGCTCGTCAGCTATGAAGGCCGCCTCATGCGCCTCGCCGAGAGTCACGGCGTCGCGCGCGAGGACTTTCTCAAGAACTATCAGGGCTCCGAGCTCGACCCGCGCTGGCTCAACCGCGTCTCGAAGCTGTCTGCGAAAGGCTGGAAGAATTTAGTCGCCAGGGACAAGGACAAGATCAGGCAGCACCGCCATGACATTCACGTGCTCGCCGGCGAGACCGGACTTGAGATCGGCGAATTCCGCAAGATCGTGCATATGGTGCAAAAGGGCGAGCGCGAAGCCCGCCAGGCCAAGAAGGAAATGGTGGAGGCCAACCTGCGCCTCGTGATCTCGATCGCCAAGAAATACACCAATCGCGGGCTGCAGTTCCTGGATCTGATCCAGGAAGGCAACATCGGGTTGATGAAAGCGGTCGACAAGTTCGAGTATCGGCGCGGATATAAGTTTTCCACCTATGCGACCTGGTGGATTCGTCAGGCGATCACCCGCTCGATTGCCGATCAGGCGCGCACCATCCGTATCCCTGTGCACATGATCGAGACGATCAACAAGATCGTGCGCACTTCGCGGCAAATGCTCAACGAAATCGGCCGCGAGCCCACGCCCGAGGAGCTGGCCGAGAAGCTCGGCATGCCGCTCGAAAAGGTGCGCAAGGTGCTCAAGATTGCCAAGGAGCCGCTCTCGCTGGAAACCCCCATCGGCGATGAGGAAGATTCGCATCTCGGCGACTTCATCGAGGACAAGAACGCCATTCTCCCGATCGATGCCGCCATTCAGTCGAACCTGCGGGAGACGACCACCCGCGTGCTCGCTTCCTTGACGCCGCGCGAGGAACGCGTGCTGCGTATGCGCTTCGGCATCGGCATGAACACCGACCACACCCTGGAAGAAGTCGGGCAGCAGTTTTCAGTCACGCGCGAGCGCATTCGGCAGATCGAGGCAAAGGCGCTGCGCAAGCTCAAGCATCCGTCGCGGTCGCGCAAGCTGCGGAGCTTTTTGGATAACTAACTCTATTACTGGAAATGCACCAGCGAGGGATGTCCGAACAGGTAGACCAGACCGAGGATGATCGCGATTATCTGTATTACCTGCCTAACACGCCACGGAGCAGGCAACAGCCAGATCAGATAGAGGATCAGGAAAAAGATCGCTACTAATATGAGCAGGGAAATCAGCGACACAGCCCTTTCCCTTCCGTCTAATCTCGGTGCACCTAAGGCGGTGCGGAAAAACAACCCGTAACCGTCACATCGGTTCCCGCGCAATCCGCATTCAGCGGATGAGCTGGGACGCCGATAGCAGCAGCGGCCGCGGAATGGTGATGCCAAGCGTCGCGGCGGTGTTGGTATTGATTATGAGCTCAAATTTTCCCGGCAGCAGGACCGGAAGGTCTGCCGGCTTGGCGCCGCGCAGAATTCTGCTCGCGTAAATGATCGCCTGGCGATACCCGTTGCTGAGGTTGGGCCCGAAGGACATGAGCCCGCCAATCTCGACGTATTCACGCCAGGAATAGAGGGTGGGAAGGGAATGCCGTGCCGCCAATCCGACAATCAGCTTGCTTCTGCTGTTGAAGAAAGCATCGTTTGGAATTAACAAGGCGCCGATTTGTTTTTCCAGGTCGACGAAAGCTGATTTCGACTTCAGTTTCGGTGCTGGCATTTTTGCTTTCAAGCTCCAGACCGAGCTTACCTGCTGTGGAAACCGCTTCCTGCAACTGGGCACTCGATGCCGGGTCTGCTCGATTGACCAGGATGCCGATCGTTTTCGCGTTGGGGACCAATTGGTGCAGCAGCTCAATGCGTTTTGCGTCGAGTCCGGCAGTTAAAGCGGAAATCCCGGTGAGATTGCCGCCGGGCTTCTCGATATTCGATACCAGACCCAAAGCGACCGGGTCCCCGCCGATGGCAAACACGATTGGAATTGTTGCGGTTGCTGCTTTCGCTGCCAGAGCAGCGGCATTGGTGACCGCCAAAATCGCACTGACCTGCAGGTTCACCAATTCGGCCGCCAGCAGCGGCAGGCGATTCATGTCACCTTCTGCCCAACGAAATTCGATCGCTACATTGTGACCTTCGATCAATCCGGAATTTTTCAGGCCGCGTCGTAGAACGTCGATCACGACAGCAGAATCAGCCGGCTGCCCGGGGCTGAGAAAACCGATGATGCGCATGCTTCGGGATTGTGCGCGCGCGGCGACAGGCCACGTCAGTGCGCAGCCTAGAGCGCGAATGAAGTCCCTCCGCTTCACTGGCTTTGGCAACAGCAACGACATTCGCGTGCCATGATCAGGGGAAACCCGAGCAAATAATCGTAACGGGCAGCAATGCCATTATTGCGATGCGGCCGGTGCAGAAGAGCCTTGCGGCGGCATTCTGGCGATCCACGCAAGCACAGCTTGGATATTCGCCCAGCTCAGTGGAAACGGGAAGGAGTACTGCGGAGTTTCCGTTGCGGCCGGTGGCGTCGTCTTCTCAGCAGGTGCGGTCGGTGGCGTCGTTTTCTCCGCCGGAGCGGGCATTTTCTCTGCAGGTGTTGCCAGACCGGAAGCCAGGATTTTCTCCGATGACGTCGCTGGGGTTGGTGCCGTCGTTCTTTGTTCGCTGGAGGTGGTTCCATTGGTCGGCGGCGGTGCCTTTGGAGGCGGCGCCGGTGCATCCACATTACCGAGAATGATTGGGAGTCCTTCCTTGCCGCTGCCGATAATCACGGTCTTGGCATTCGTCGATTGCGCGAGCTGAAGTGTTGCCTCAATCCCGCGCCAACGCAGATAGGAATCGGACACCCCTTGCGCCACGGTTTGCTGAAAGTCGCGCACGCCCTGTGCTTCGATCTTCTTGCGCTCCGACTTTTTCTTTTCGCGTTCGATGCGGAACGTATACTCCTCCGAAATGTAATATTGCTCGATTTTCCGATTGATGGCAGTCACTATCGAGTTGGGCAAGTCGATGTTGAGGACGAGCGTATCGACGAGGTTGATCATGTTGGAGAGCGAAGTTTTGTAAGCTTCGTAATCTTCGCTCTCCTGGTGTTCCATCATCTTCTCGCCCATCCTGGCCTCGACCCCCGCGCGGATGCGATCCTGGATTTCCTGGCGTTTGGTCGAATAAACTTCCTCGGCAGTGTAATCGGCAATGACTTCTCGCATCCGGCTGCCGATCTCCGGGCGCACCAGGGTAACGAGATAGTTCGGGCCGATGGATTGATGCAGTTGCGGGACGGAGTTGGGTTTCAGTCGATAACGGGTATTGATGGTTGCTGTCAGACTGACGCCGTCGCGAGCAATGGCATTGTAAGTGTCCGTCGTGGACTGCAGCCTGAGATCATACAGAAACAATTCGTTCCATGGCGCCTTGATGCGCAGCCCTTCGTTCTTCAGCTGTCGCGGGTCAAGAACCGTGCCGCCGCGGAACCGCAACCAGAGGACACCGACGTTACCGCTCGGAACATTGACAACCATATAAGGAAAAAGCACGACGGCTAAAAGCAGCATCGCCATCAGGAACAATGACAAATCTGTCAGATGATCGAAAAAAAACTGCCGCCATGTGCGTCCCTGTCTCTGGATCCCGATGGGAGGGATCCCGTCCCTTGACGGCAGATACGGCTTCATCGTTCGTTCTCTACTGCTGCTTTCTACTGGCGCTAGTGTCCCGGTTCCGACGTTCGTATCACTTTGCAGCACGTTCGCAAACGAACGTCGGAACCAAAGGGACACTAGCAACTATTTGATTCCAGTGTGGCTTTGGATTTGACGTTCCTACAAATGACTTTGCGGCAATGCTGATAGGAACGTCAAATCCGCCACACTAGTGTCCCGGTTCCGACGTTCGTATCACTTTGCAGCACGTTCGTATCATCTTGCAGCACGCTCGCAAATCACCGGATCTTCGGGCCATGCGGTGAGCCAATCTGAGCATAAGATTGGGACATACGTCCAGTCCGCTGCGGCGCTGCCGTGGAGAGTTTTATTTCGGCTGCTCAGACGCCGCCGCTTTTGTGCAGCGTTGGTGACTGCGCGAATGCCGCCGGCAATTCGCACTACCTCGGCGGCACCCCTCGTAATGAGCCATTGATGTTCAGGTCGAGCGCTTTGATCACGGGTGCCCAGCGCACGATTTCGTGAGCGATGACCGTGCGGAATTCGGCCGGCGAATTGCCCACGGGCTCCATCAGCTGCGCCGCGAGCTTTCCCCGCAACTCGGAATTTCGGATCACCTCGACGACTGCGTCATGAATTTTCCTGACCACGCCTTCGGGGGTTCTTCCCGGTGCGATCAGCCCCATCCAAGCATCCGCCTCAACATCGACGCCGGCCTCCTTGAGAGTGGGGATGTCGGGCAGCAGTGACGAGCGCTGGGCGGTTGAAACCGCCAGGATTTTCACCTTGCCCGTGGCCAGCTGCGGGGTCACCGAAATAGCGGGCAGGCAAGCCATCTGCACGTCGCCGCGCATGACCGCGGTCACCGCCTGCAGCGAGCTTGCGTACGGAACGTGCACCAGCTTGGTGCGGCTTTTTAGCGCAATCGCCTCCATCGCGAGATGCGACAGCGAGCCGTTGCCGATCGAAGCGAAACTGTATTTGCCGGGGTCGCGCCTGAGCAGCGCTATAAGCTCGGCGACGCCGTCCAGTGCAATGTCGGCATTGATGACGAGCGCGCTCGGCTGCGTGATCAATTGCGTGACCGGCGCAATATCCTTCGCCGGGTCGTAAGGCAGATTCGAGAACAACAAGGTATTGATGGCAAGCGGGCCCCCGATCGAAATGCCGATGGTAGCGCCGTTGGGCTCGGCCTTGGCAATCGCATCGGTCCCCGTATTGCCGCTCGCACCCGGGCGGTTCTCGACCACGAATACGCGGCCGGACCTCTGCTGCAAGCGATCGGTGAGCAGGCGGGCGACAATATCGGGCGTGGACCCTGCCGCAAATGGCACGATGAGCTTGACCGACCGGTCGGGCCAGTCCTGCGCTGCCGCCGGTGCGGCGGCAAGCAAAAAACCAAACACTGCTGTCGCCAGTGTGGCGGATTTGACGTTCCTATCAGGATTGCCGCGAGTTATTTGTAGGAAAATCAAATCCAAAGCCACACTGGAATCATAGAGTTGCTAGTGGTCCTTAGGTTCCGAAGTTCGCATCTGAATGTGCCGCGAGTGGTGGCGAACTTCGGAATCGGGCCACTACTGTAGTATGTTCTTCGAAGTCGGGTCGCCGCGTCCTTCCGGCTGCTTGCGTCGCGACGGGCCATCGCCTCTACTGCACAGACACCGGCTGGGGGAGAACTCATGGGCCTCGCTATTCTTGTAATTGGGCTCGTTGCATTTATCGGCGGACATCTCTTTGTGACGTTGCGCGAACCGCGCGCCGCACTCGTCGAGCGCCTTGGAGAATGGCCATACAAGGCGGTGTTTTCACTGATTTCTCTCATTGGCTTGATCCTGATCGGCTATGGCTTCGCCGCTTATCGGCGGGCGGGCTACATCCCCATTTGGTCGCCGCCCCATTGGACCTTCTACATCACCCAGATTTTAATGTGGCCGGCGAGCATTTTCGTGGTCGCGGCGTATTTCCGCGGCAACATCTGGCGCTCGCTCAAGCATCCCATGCTGATCGGTGTGAAGACCTGGGCGGTGGCGCATCTCATTTCGAATGGCGATCTCGGCTCCATCGTCCTGTTCGGCTCCTTTCTGGCCTGGGCCGGTTATGACCGCATGACGCTCAATCGCAGGCGCGATCCTGGCGCGCCGGAAATTCCGGCCGGCGGTCACCGCAACGATATCATCGCGATCGTGATCGGCACGCTGCTGTATCTTTTTCTCGGGTTAGTATTTCATCCGCTGGTGGTTGGACCGGCGGTGTTCGGCCGGCCGGCTTTCTGAAGGTTTGCATGTCCGCACAACAGGAGATCAGGCGGCTGACCGCGCCCGATATTCGCGCGCGCAAGGGCGGCGAACCGATTGTCTGTCTCACTTCCTATCACGCGCATACCGCCCGCCTGCTCGATCGCCATTGCGACGTCATCCTGGTCGGCGACTCGCTCGGCATGGTGATGCATGGGCTCGAGACCACCGTGCCGGTTACCCTGGACATGATGATTCTGCAGGGCCTTGCGGTCATGCGCGGCTCGAAGCGCGCGCTGGTCGTGGTCGACATGCCGTTCGGCTCGTACGAGGCTTCCAAGGAGCAAGCCTTTTTTTCGGCGGCGCGGGTGCTCAAGGAGACCGGCTGCGGTGCCATCAAGGTCGAAGGCGGCCGCCGCATGCAGGAGACCATCGGTTTTCTGGTGGAGCGCGGTGTGCCGGTCATGGGCCACATCGGGCTCACGCCTCAGTCCATCAATACCATCGGGTCGTTTCGCGCTCAGGGGCGCGATGAAAGCGACTGGAAGCCGATCCAACAGGATGCGCGTGCAGTTGCCGAGGCGGGAGCTTTTTCCGTGGTAATAGAGGCGGTCGCCGAGCCCCTTGCCCGCAGCATCACGGCAGCGCTTTCGATACCGACGATTGGAATCGGCGGCAGCGTCGCTTGCGATGGGCAAATCCTCGTGCTCGAAGATATGCTCGGCCTCTCCCCGCGTGTGGCTAAATTCGTCAAGCGCTACGGCGACCTTGCCCCCTCGATTGAATTGGCCGTGGCGGCTTATGCGGCAGACGTTCGCGCGCGTGCCTTTCCCGGTCCGGAACACGTCTATTCCATGCGCAAGAGGGAAAAGTAGCTTTATTGTCCAGTGGCTTAGCGGGGCAGTCTGGCTTGCGCTTTGCCTTGCCCGTGCCACATCCATGCGCTAATGCGAGGACACTTACGGGGTCTGGGGCGGGAAAATTCGTGTCCGACATCTTCCATGAAGTCGACGAGGAAGTCCGTCGCGAGCAGCTTAAAAAGCTGTGGGATCGCTACGGCAATCACGCGATTGCCGCGATGGTCCTCGTGGTTATCGGGATTGCCGGCTTTCGCGGGTACACTTGGTGGGAGGCGCGCAAGGCGTCCGAAAGCGGAGCGGCATTCGAAAACGCTGCGAGCCTCGCCGAGTCCGGCAAGCACAGCGAGGCTGAGGCGGCGTTTGCCAAGATCGCGGTCGACGGCAGTTCCGGTTATCGCAATCTTGCGCGCGTGCGCGCGGCGGCTGAGCTTGCGCTGACCGATCCCAAAGCGGCAGTCGCCGAATACGAGAAAATCGCCAAGGACGGCGCGGTCGGCCCTATGCTGCAGGATCTCGCGACCGTGCGCGCGGGCGCACTGCTCGTTGATGCTTCCGCTTTCGCGCAAGCGGAGGCCATGCTGGAGCCAGCCGCTGCGAATGACCGCACTTTCCGCCACACTGCGCGCGAACTGCTGGTGCTTGCCTTCTGGCGTGCAGGCGATGCAAGTCAGGCCAAACACTGGTTCGATCTAATGATGAGCGATCCGCAGACGCCGGCGGCGGTCCGCTCGCGGGTCGAAATGCTCATGGCGCTCGGGCCGACCGCCGGCAGCAGTTGAGGTGCGCACCATGACGAGAATCGTGCGGCTCGGTCTGACGGTGGGTGCGCTGTCGCTTGCTCTGTCGCTTGCCGCTTGTGACAGTTTCGATCCCACCGAGATGTTCGACTCCGAGTTATTCAACACCAAGAAGAAGCTGCCCGGAGAACGCCAGCCGGTATTTCCCGAGGGCACGCCGGGAGTACCGCAAGGCGTGCCGCCGGAACTCGTCAAGGGCCACCAGACCTCGGAACCCGACCCGGCCACCACGCAAGCGATCGCCCCACCGGCCGAGGAGAAGCCCAAGCCAAAAGCCAAACCGAAGCCCAAGGTTGTGACCAAGCCGCCCGAGCAATCGGGTCCGACGGCAGTGACCGTTCGACCGCCGGTGCAACAAGCTTCGCCAGCTGCACCGCCGGCGCAGCAACCGGTGACGGCCGGTGCCTGGCCATCGTCGCAGGCAAGCCCTGGTAGCGGGGTGGCCTGGCCTGAGCCGCCGCCGGCACGCTGATTGCGAAGCGCGGGCGCCATCCGTAATGATTCTACGGTTCGACGAAATCGGGATACCTTCCCCTTTCAGGGGCAGGTAGGTTGCTAAACCACCGTGCCATTTACGGTCGCCATTGTTGGACGGCCGAATGTCGGCAAGTCCACGCTGTTCAACAGACTCGTCGGCAAACGTCTCGCGCTCGTCGATAATGCGCCGGGAGTGACGCGCGACCGTCGTGAAGGCCGCGCACGCCTCGGCGATCTTGAATTTTCCGTTTTCGATACCGCCGGTCTCGAACAGGCCCGGCCTGAGACTCTCAGCGCTCGCATGCAGGCGCAGACGAAAGCCGCCATTGAGGCTTCCGATGCCGTGCTGTTTTTGATCGATGCCCGCGCCGGCGCACTGCCGGCGGATCGGGTATTTGCCAATCTTGTGCGCGAATCCGGAAAACCGGCGATCGTGATCGCCAATAAAAGCGAGGGCAGGGGGGCCGAAGCGGGCGTGCTGTCGGCCTATGAACTTGGGCTTGGCGAGCCGGTCGCGATTTCCGCCGAGCACGGCGAAGGCCTTGCCGACCTTTACGTAGCGTTGCGCGCGGCGTTGCCGTGCGCCACCGAACAGCCGCCCGCGGCTGCTGAAGCACCGGCTGAGCAAGTGCCGTTGCGCATTGCGGTCGTGGGCCGGCCGAACTCCGGCAAATCGACGCTCGTCAACCGGCTGCTCGGCGAAGAGCGTCTGCTGACGGGAGCCGAGCCTGGAACCACCCGCGACGCGATTGCCGTGGATCTTACCTGGCAAGGAAGGCATTTCCGCATTCACGATACAGCGGGACTGCGGCGCAAATCCCGCGTCGAGCAGAAACTGGAAAAACTCTCGGTGGCCGACGCGCTCAATGCAGTGCGCTTCGCGCAGGTCGTGATTCTGCTCATGGATGCGCAAAGGCCGTTCGAGGAACAGGACCTGCGCATTGCCGATTTGATCGAGCGGGAAGGGCGCGCTTTGGTACTCGCGCTGAACAAGTGGGATCTCCTCGAACGTCGCCCCAGCGCGATCGCGAAATTGCGCGAGGAGGCCGACCACCGGCTGCCGCAAGTCAAAGGCTTGCCGGTCGTCGCCACGTCAGGCTTGACCGGCGAGGGCCTCGATCGTCTCCTCCAGGCGGTGATCGACATCGATTCCGTCTGGAACCGGCGCGTCGAGACGAGCGCGCTTAATCGTTGGCTCGCTGAAACTGTTTCATCGCATCCGCCGCCGGCGGTGTCAGGCCGTCGCATCCGGCTTGACTACATTACGCAGCCGAAGACGCGGCCGCCGGGCTTCGTCTTGTTCACGAGCCGCGCCGACGCGGTACCGGACGCATATCGACGTTATCTGATCAACAGCTTGCGCGAAACCTTCGATCTGCCGGGAACGCCGATCCGTCTCACTCTGCGCGAGAAAAAAAATCCCTACGCCGCCCGCAAGCGGAAAAAGTGACAACAATTCATATTTCAATGAAAACTTTGCCGTCATCCACCAGGGTGCGGTAGGTCTTGACCGGCACCATGCACGGCGGTGCGACCACTTCTCCTGTCCTGATGTTGAACTGGCCGTTGTGAAAATTGCATTCGACCACATCGCCTTCGATATAGCCTTCCGACAATGACCCCGGACCATGGGTGCAGGCATCGTCGGTCACAAAGAATTTTCCATCGACGTTGAATACGGCGAGCGTAAGTTCGCCGCGCTCGACCCGCAGCGCGTTGCCCGGCTCGACCTCTGCAGCGCTGCACAGCTCGACCCTGGTTGGCATCGCTGGGCAAATGCCAGCCACTTATTGCCACGGCATCAGCGATGCATGGATTACGTCCGGCACGCCTTCGCCGCCGACCGATTTGATGGCAAGGTCGACCTCCTTGAGGCCGAAAGTATGCGTTGTCACCTTCTCCAGTGGAAAACGGCGTGATGCGAGCTGCGCCAAGGCGAGTTCGCATGCCCGGTAGCTGTGGCCGCGGGCGCTCTTGATGGTGATGAATTTCACCGTCACCTTGCCCACTGGGAAATTCGGGAATTCCGCCATTTCCCCCTGGATGACGATGGTGCCGCCCTTGCGCTTGAGCGCGTCCACCCCAAGCAGGATCGGGGACGTGCCTGCGCCGGCGGTACAATCGAGCGCCACGTCCACTCCCTTGCCCCCGGTGATCTCCATGATGCGCGCGAACGGGTCTTCGCGGGAAACGTCGATTACGTAATCGGCGCCTAGCGCCTTGGCGACCTCCAGGCGCGCGGCATCCTTGGCGGTGCCCGTCACGATAATGAGTGCGGCGCCGGCCTGCTTGCAGATAACGGTCTGCGACAATCCCTGCTGCCCGGGCCCCTGGATCAGGACGGTGGAGTTGTATCCCACACCGCCATCGATCAGCGACCATTCCACTCCGTTCGCCATGGGGGTGACCAGCCCCGCGAGTTCCGGTGTCACTCCTTTGGGTACATGGTGCACGACCGCGTTCCACGGCAGGTAGACATAATGGGCAAAGCCGCCCCACAGATGCGGTGCTTTCTCCGCCGAGGTGTAGCCGTAGCGAATGGCATCCGGATTGTATCGCCAGTCGGTGTTCTCGCAGTGGCGATATTGCCCGAGATGGCACCACTCGCATTTGCCGCAGGCGACATAATGCTCGACGAATACGAGGTCGCCCTCCTTGAAACCCTTGCGGCGGGTGAACTCGCGCCCCGCTTTGGCAATTGTGCCGATGTTCTCGTGCCCCATGATGACGGGACTTTTCGTCGGCGGCGTCTTATAGAGCTTGACATCGGTTCCGCAGATACCGGCCACTTCCATTTTCATGAGCGCCGCATCAGGGGGGATATCCGGCATGGGAAATTCCTTGATTTCCGTCTTGCTCGGCCCGGTGCGCACCGCCGCCAGCACTTTCTCCGCCACTTCGCAGCCTCCTCTACACCGCGTCACAAAGATTTGGGTCGTAGGGTGGGCAACGGCGCTGTGCATGGACTCACCGCGTGGGCAAAATCGTTTGCGCGCGGTTGCCCACGCGGAGAGTGCATGTCAGACGATTTTGCCCACCCTACGGCGCTCGCTCCGCTTGCCCGAGACACGTGAATCTAGCTCTTCGCCACCACGTCTTTCACCGCGCCGACCCAGCCGGTATGGGTGAGGTCGAACACGATCCCGAGCGGGTCCTGGTACTTGGCTTCATAGTAGGACTGCGCCGAAGTCGGCCGGCCGGCGAGGTAAGAGCCGCCGGCATTGACCACTTTCTTCTCCGCTTCATCGAGATCGTCGACCCACATTCCGAAATGATAGATGCCGACCTTCTCGTCTCCCTCCTGCTTGAGCAAAGCGACGTTCATGATGCCGTCGGAAACGTAAAGCCCGCGGCGAGCCTTGCCGACCACCTTCATCTCGAATGCGTCGGCAAAAAATTTCGCCGCCTTGTCAGGGTCAGGAACGATAAGCGCGATGTGCCGAAGCTTGGCCATGGGGACGGTTCCTTGTTGCAATGATCAGGGACCAAGAATAGCGATGAGCGGCATCTGACCACAAGGCGCACGCTGAAAATGTACAAGGACCTGCGCGAATTCATTGAGCTTGTCGATAAGCTTGGCGGCTTGCGGCGGATCGAGGGGGCTGACCCGCGCTTCGAGATCGGCGCCGTCACCGAGCTTGCGGCAGGCATGGCGCCCGCGCCTGCCCTGCTGTTCGACGGCATCAAGGGGCACCCACGCGGATTTCGCATTCTCAGCAATGCAGTCACCAGCCCGCAACGTGCCGCGCTGGCGCTTGGCCTCGATCCTGGCTTGCGCCCGCTCGATGCCCTGAAAGCCTGGATGGAAAAACGCAGAACCCTCAAGCCGTATGCGCCGGCCGTGGTGAACACCGCGGCTTATCTCGAGAACACGCGAAGAGGCGAAGAGATTGATCTCGGCCTTTTCCCCGCCCCGATATGGCATGCGCGCGACGGCGGTCCTTTCATCGGTTCGGGCTCGATCGTGGTCATGCGTGACCCCGACGAAGGCTGGGTCAATGCCTCGATCTATCGCATTCAGGTGCACGGCAAGAACAGGCTGACCGTGCAATTCGACCATGCCGGGCGCCACGGTGCCATGATTGCAAACAAATACTGGAAACGCGGCATGGCCTGTCCGCTCGCCATTGTGAGTGGCGAGGATCCGGCGCTGTTTGTTGCGGGTTTTGAATACCTGCCGGCCGGACAATCGGAATACGAGTTTGCCGGCGCTGTCAAAGGCACTCCGATCGAGGTTCATGCTGGGCCACAAACAGGGTTGCCGATTCCGGCGCATGCGGAAATCGTGTTCGAAGGCGAGCTTCTGCCCATGACCGAGATGACGCTGCCGGAAGGCCCGTTCGGCGAATTCACCGGCTATTACGCCTCAGAGGCGCGACCCGCCCCGGTGATGATGGTAACCGCGGTGCATTATCGCAGCGACCCCATCCTGCTTGGCTCGCCGCCCATGAAGCCGCCGCGGTTTCATTTCGGCCTGCCGCTGCGCGCTGCCACCATCTGGCAAAATCTGGATGCGGCTGGCGTCACCGATGTGGTCGGAGCCTGGCAGCACGTGTCGCAACTTATGACGGTAGTGGCCCTGCGCCAGCGCTACGACGGACACGCCAAGCGCGCCGCCCTCGTCGCCGCCGCCCACAGTTACATGGCGAGGATCGTGGTCGTGGTTGACGACGACGTCGATCCCTCGAACCTCAATGACGTGATGTGGGCTATTGCGACCCGCTGCGAGCCGTCGGAGCAGGTCGACATCATCCGCAATGCCTGGAGTTCGGCGCTCGATCCCCGCATATCCGTGGACGACAAATCGCGCGGTGTCACCTCGCACTCCAAGATGCTGATCGAGGCATGTCGCCCATTTTCCTGGATGGAGAAATTCCCGCCGACCTCGGCACTGTCGCTGGAAGAGGCCCGCGCGGTCGAGGAGAAATGGGGCAAGCTGCTGCGGTGATTGAACTGAATTCATTGCGGTGCCCGGCATTAATCCGAGCAGAGCCTTCGACCCGCCAATCTCGACCGGCAGCGAGGGCGTCGCGCCCAATTAACAATGCCAATCTTGAGCGCAAGCGGATTGACCGCTTGTTGTCGCTTGTTGCCCAAAATTGCATGAGCGCACATTGCAGAGGGAAGACGAGTTACGGTCCAGCATGTTCTCGCTGGGGTAAAAACTGCCAGAATGTCCGCAGCACCCTGATAGCTGCAGTTACCTCAATGAAACGGGTACTTACGCTTTGTGCCACTTCCCGACTCATGCACCGCAGCAAGCTAGGCCTTCATTCGATCACCGCGTCGGCGATGGCGAGCACCCCCGACGGCCCCTCGATGCCGAGCGCGCGCGCCGTTTTGCAGGTTGATGGTGAATTCGAATTCGGTCGACTGCACGACCGGCATCGGCGGGCTTCGCGCCGTTGAGGATTCTGCCGGTATAGCACCAGACTCAAAGCGACGTGTTGGAGCCCGAAGTGCACGTGGCCTGCGTCATTGATCGGCTGCTCAACCGTCTATTGGTCCGTCCGTGTCCAAAATGGATTTCATCCGGGATCCGCCTCAGCGACTTATGCCGATTACACCTACGGCGGTTTTGACTAAGTCGATCCACATTTCCCATAGAGAAATGAAGATCTGAGCCGCCAGCGCCAATCCCATGCCGGCCCCGCCAATAAGCACGACATAGGCAAATGCGGGATCGAAATACTTGGTAAGCCACCAGGAACCAATGTCCATGATGATCGTGAGGTAGGGAAAAACCACGAGCGAAACACGCAGCCACACCGGCGTCTCACTCAACGCAAAAATCGCGCCGGTAAAAGCGAAAATCAAGCTGATGCCAAATAGATGGATGTGCGAAACTCGTGCCAGCTCAACTATGTTCTCTCCAGTGTCGGTCTTGAGCAATTTCTTGATGTCATCGTAGCTGGTGAGTGGAGGGATCGACATGCCCGATTGCGGGCTGTGGCACTTGACGCAGTTGTTGGTGAAAATCGGGGCGACGCTCGCGTATCCCTCACTTGGCGCCCCAGCGTGGATCCATCTAAGGATGCGATCGCGATCCTCGCTGGCCGCCATGGTGACCATAGGCCCCTTGAGTGCCAACTCGAGCCGGGTGGTGCTTGGCAGCCCGTGATATTGTTGGCTGATGTCCTCGACGACCGACTGTCCAATGTTGCGATGTGGCTCTATGTCGACCAGAAACAACAATGACAATGCGGTCAGGTACCCGACTCCGATCAGGACCAAAAAGCTGCTGAACAGTGCACGAAAGGCCACTGGTAGCTCGCGCAACGTGATCATTGTAAGCACCGTTTTCCGAGGACGGCGGGCATTTAGATAATTATAGCTCTTGCGCGCCTCTTCCTCCAACCGCGAGGAGTTTGGACTTGCGGCCAGGAAGTGCCGCCGATAGGTCGGCAACGCTCTCATCATCTAGGTCAATTGGAGCAGATTCCGGTCATTTGAACGCGTAGCCTGCATGCCTGAAATAATTCCAGCATTCTCGGGCGGTAATTCGAGTTGGTGATCAACCTCAAGATCGCCAAGGCGCTCGGCCTGACGGTTGGCGTCGTCGCTACTCTCCATCGCCGACGAGGTGATCGAGCAACTGATCAGGCAATCATCTTCGACTGCTGCAATGCACACTCCGCTTCCGCAACGGGTCAAACTGAGCCGGAGACGCACAGTTAGGGAGCAATCGTATGGCCGCATCGGTCAGTAAGCCGACTTGAAGTTCAATCGCTGGGTTCACCACCCTGGCGGCCGGGAAATCCACAAACAAACAGGCGCGGCAGCGACCCCGCTGCCTTGTAGTCAATGTGACGTACATTGTCGTTAGATCGGTACTCAGCGACGACCCTAAGTTCCATGGCGCGCAAACAGGCTAAGATCGAACGGGAGATATGGTGGATGCAATAATGAGCGTGCGGCTGCCTTCTATAAGGAAGCGGTTTCGTGCGGCTGCCGGACACACTGCGCTTGGTGCTGCCGATGCATGCCATCAACTTGCCAAAACGAACCCAACCCGGAGCGGCGGTTTTTGCCAAAACGAAGCCAACTAGCGGATGCAGAAAGCTTCGAGCCAGTCCTTGTCGCGACCAGCCACGCTGGGCGTGGTGCAGGGAAGCGGTCAGGCTCTCTCGGCCTGATGGTGAGGACCATCTCAGCGCCAGCAATTTGGCCTTTTATAAAGGTCGCGCGCCCTGTCACGCCTTTCGACGCAGGCCGCCTGCGCATGGGCCGCCGACCTGCGCCCGAGTGTTTATCCGGCTGCGTGCGTAGCGCCGCCTCACGCCACGGCGTTCGCCGAATTGAGGCTGTCGATCAGGGAAGCGCGATAGAGGAATTGCCTGTGCAGCGTGCGGTCCTCGCAAATGCGCCGCAACTCATCGAGATGCTCGCGCCGGATCACCGGGTCCTTTTCCTCCATGGCGCGCTTGTTCGCAATGGTCTGCACCTGCACGTAGTCGGTCTGAGCCTTGCGCCGCTGGCGGGTATAGCGGTCGAGCACGCCAGGCTCCGTAGTGCCAGACCATACGGCGGCGAGCTTGTCGGCCAGATTGATAGCATCGTGGATGCCGCCGTTGAGGCCCATGCCGCCGATCGGGTTGTTGACATGGGCGGCATCGCCGGCGAGCAGTACCCGCCCCTGGTTGAAGGTGGCGGCGACCCGCTGATGCACGGAATAGAGCGCATGATAGGGGATTTCGTAATCGCCGGGTTTTTCATGGATGCCCTGCAGCCGGCGCTGGATCGCCGCCATGCTCAAGGCCTCTTCGTCGGTTTCCTCCGGAGGTACCGGCATGATGCCGCGCCAGATTCCCGGCGGGCCATTGCCCTTCACTTGAAAAAGATTGAGCCATTCATCGGGGTCGAAAAAGTAATTGCGGGTGCAGAAGCCGCGGCCGGTTGCACCGAAGTCGTAGCTGGTGGCGATCTTGATGAAACGTTCCGACCAGGTGAAACCTTCGAACGCGATCTGCGCCAGTCGCCGCACTGTGCTGCGCCCGCCGTCACAGCCAATGACGTAACGCCCGCGCAGCCGCTCCGTCTCGTCCTCTCTCAGGGCGCTCACCTCGACATGATCGGCGCCTTGTTCGAGCGCGGTTACCGCAGTCGAGAAGTGGACCTCGCCGATACCGCTTCTCTCGATATGCGGGATCGCAGCCCGCACCAGCTTGTATTGCTCCCATTGCAGCGCAAACGGGTAAGCCACCTCGCCGGCAAGGAGCCCGATATCGAATACCGCGACGAGTTCGCCGGTACGCCGGTCGCGAAAGTGGAAGATCGGTGAGCGCATCCCGCCGCTTGCGTCCTGCGCGAAGGCTTCGCTCTCGAGCCCCAGCGCGGCAATGATTTCCACCGTCGGCGGGTGCAGCGTGGCGGCGCGCTGATCCTCAATCGGCTCGTTCTCTGCCTCAATGAGCGTGACCGGAATGCCATGCCTGACCAGTGCCAGCGCTGTGACCGCGCCGACCGGACCCGCTCCGACGACAATGACGCGGTCGTCTGCCATGCATTTCAGACCTTCGATATCTCGAACATCGAGGGATGGAACAGTTCTTCAACCGCCACCTTGCGATCGATCAATCCCTGCTCATGCGCATATTGGACGAGTGCCGTGATCTCGCGCATGTTCTCATGGATGCCGTAGGCCCAGAAGTCGCGTCCCATGAGCGCGATGGTGTCCTGCGTTTCCGGGATGAGCCACGGCAGCGAGACCATGAGCGCGTTGACGTCGAGAAGGTCGACCATGGCGAGCGCCTTGGCCTCGCAGAATGCCTTGTAGACGCTCGACGGCAGCCAGGGATATTTCTGCACCAGCTCCTTTCTTATGCCGACGAGGTGCATGATGGGGAACATGCGCGTCTTCTTGTAATAGGCCTGTTCCGCTTCCCGGGTATTCGCAAATAATCGCTTGATGTGCGGCTCGCCGCGCAGGAAGGAGGACGGCGCGCGGGCGGTGAATAGAGCATCGAGTTCGCCGTCGCGCAGCATCCCGACAAGGGTCTGGTCCTCTCCAATGGGCTTGAGGTCGAGACCGGCAATCGGTTTGAGGGGGGTGCGTTCATCGCGCCCGGCCTCCTCCTGGCCGCCGCTGCGCCAATGAATGTCCGTCGGCTTGACGCCGTATTCGTGCTGCATCAGGCCGCGCATCCACACCACCGCGGTGATTTGATATTCCGGCAAGCCGACGCGCTTGCCCTTGAGGTCGGCGGGCGTGCGAATGGCGTCATCGGCGCGCACGTAGATGCCGGAATGCCGGAACAGGCGCGACACAAAAGCGGGAATGCCGATATAGGCGGAAGTTCCAGCCGCGACCGTCCTGATATAGCTCGAGAAAGACAGCTCGGATACGTCGAACTCCCGATAGCGGAAGGCGCGAAAGAAAATCTCTTCGGGGTAGAGCGGCAGATAGGTGACCGCACAGCCTTCCACCTTGACGCGGCCATCCTTGATGGCGCCGGTGCGGTCATAATTGCCGCAGGCAATGGTTATCGGCACCTCGACCATGGGGACTCCTCGAATGTTTGCAAATGATGCAAGGAAAGCGACGTGGAGGGCTAGTGCCCCGATTCCGAAGTTCGTAAAACATTGCAGCCCGCTCTGATACGAACTTCGGAATCAAAGGGGCACTAGCACCTCTATAATTCTAGTGTCCCCTTTTGAACCCGAAGTTCGCAATCGAGCTTGCTGCATAGTGTATGCGAACTTCGGGTTCGGGACACTAGAGCCTACTTGCATCGTTACCGCGTGTGAAGCCGACCGATGGGATTTCAATCATCTTGTTGCGCCGCCGATTGCCGCATATTTTTTCCACTGGCTCCGTCATTCCGGGGCGAGGCCGAAGGCCGAGAACCCGGAATCCATAACCCCGATCTGTGATTATGGATTCCGGGCTCGCCGCACCCCAAGTCGGCGAGAGCCGACTTGGGCACTAAATGTTGCCCGATCTCGGGTAAGCCTGAGATCGGGTGGCGCCTCCGGAATGACGAAATACTGTTGCCGCTCCAAAGGAGAGAAAACATGATGATGTCGACCGTGCTTGGCGGCGCCATGCTGCCCCATGCGCCGCAGTTCTTCACCATGCCGGAGACGGAGGAGAAGAAGAACGTGGAGCACGTGCGCGAAGTCGCGGCCGAGATCGGGAGGAAGCTGCGCAGCCTCAAGCCCGACCTGTGGATCATCTTCTCCAACGACCACGCCGAGCAGTTCTTCCACAACGCGGCGCCGCCGTTCACCGTGCATGTCGGCGGCGAAGCGAGCGGCGATTTTGCCGGCCGCAAATTCCGCTGGAAGATCCCGAGCGAAATCGGTTTCGAGATCGTTCGCCAGCTCTACCGGCAGAATTTCGACCCGGCCTTCACCAGCACGGCCAAGATCGACTACGCCATCGGCATCCCCTTGACCCATCTCGGCCACACCGACCCGGTGCTGCCGATCTATGTCAACGCTTACCTGCCGCCGCAGCCCACCATGGAGCGCTGCTACGGTTTTGGCCAGGCAATTGCCCGCACGGTGACTGCGCTTGGGCTCAGGACGGTGGTGCTGGCGAGCGGCGGCATGTCGCATTTTCCCGGCACCGACCGCTATTCCAATCCGCAGCTCGCCTGGGACCAGCAGGCGCTCGAAAAGCTAAGGACCGGCAACCTGAAATCGCTCATCGGCTATGACGAAGCAGAGCTCGACGATACCGGCAATATCGAACTGCGCTGCTGGGCGTGCGCTGCCGGCGCCCTGGGTGAACGCAAGCCGGACATCGTGTCCATGGATCCGAGCTGGCACCACAACTATGCATCGCTTGCCTGGACCGGCGCACATGCCCAGTCCGAGCCCGCGGCGCATTATCCGTCGATCAGGCCGGAACTCGTGGAATTGACCTCGGCGCTGCATGGGCTTGCCCATGATCCGCAGTTGCGCGCGCAGTACATTGCCGATGCGCCGGCATTCGCCGACAAATTTCAGCTTTCACCTGATCAGCGCGAAGCGCTGATCAGGCTCGACCTGCCCGCCATGGTGAAAATGGGGGCGCACCCGCTGGTTCCTTTTCTCGCCCAGCTGCAGCTGCAGCGCCTGCGCCCGCGTTCGTGATCCGCACGCCAGTGTCCCGGGCGAGTGAGCGAGCGCGCAGCGTAAGCGAAACGAAGACCCGGGACCCAGGGGCCGTTTGCTAAGAGCCGTGCAGCCCCGGGGTCCCGGCTCTCGCTCGCGAGACAAGGCGGTGCGCACTATTTAGATCTCTGCGCTCGTTCGGCCGGGACACGCCTACGCAGCTTTGGATATGCGGCAGGTAGATCGTCACGGTCGTCCCTTCGCCGACAGTGCTGGAAATCGTCGCGTGCCCGCCCGCCTGCTTGGCAAAGCCGTAGACTTGGCTCAGGCCCAGCCCGGTCCCTTTGCCCTTTTTCTTGGTCGTGAAAAACGGCTCGAATACATGCGTGAGATTGGCGGCGGGGATGCCGACGCCGCTATCCGAGAGACTGATCGCGATAAACTCATCCCGCAAACTAAGACAGCCATCTTCTGCGTCGAGCGCCACCGGCGTGATTGCGATGGTGAAGGTGCCGCCATTCGGCATTGCATCGCGGGCGTTCACGGCGAGGTTGAGGACGGCAAGGTCAAGGTCGTCGGGGTCGGCTTCAACGGCGCATGGCGCAGTCGGCGCTATGAGCCTGACCTCGATGTCACGACGCATGGAGTGTCGAAGTATTTCCGCTATGTCGTCGGCCCATCCGCCAAGGTCGATGACACGTGGCTTCACGGCGCGCGCTTGCGAGAACGACAGAAGTTGACGCGTGAGATTTTCGCCGCGCCGCGCCGCGCTTTTGATGATGTCGAGAAGCCGGCCGGATTTCTCGGTTATCACCTCGCAGCGCAATTGATCGACGATGCCGTTGACCACCATCAAGAGATTGTTGACATCGTGGGCGATGCCGCCGGCCATTTGACCGATGGCTTCCATTTTCTGCACGTTGCGAAGCTGCTGATCGACGGTCTCTTGCAGCGCAGTTTCAATCTCGACTTGCTCAAGCATGATTGCCCCCTGTTCTGTTGTCCGCTGCCAAGTTGCGCCTCCGTGCCAAGGTCGCGTAGAGGCTTCGATTAGTTTATTGTGCCGGACCAAAAGCTGAGTAGGTTGTGCTTCGGGCTTCTCCCGATTTGGAAAACGTCAGTTGCCGGCGCAGTAAGCCGGATACCGTGATGTGGCGGGTTGGGGGGTAGTTTTTTGAAGGGATGCAGAAATTATTTAAGCCTGCCGAAAATAAAATTTGTAACGGGTTCAAAAAACCGCCCGCCCGCGTACACTACCATCAAAGGGTAGTTTCCGTCAGCCGTTTAGGGCCGGAGGAGGGCTGAATGACGGGAGGATCAGGTCAGCCGATTGGCCGCCGACCCCGAGACTATTTGGACTGCCTCCCAGGCGGGCAAAAAATGCGCGTCATTGACCGTATTCGGCGCGCTTATCTGCACCAATTCCGGGCATGGGGCGAGGATTGCGCTCAAGAGGCCTGCGCGCGGATGCTTGCGTCTGCGAGCGAACTTCGTATCGCGCCGCAGCCGACGGCAACCCCGACTTCGGCGTGGTATGACGAGGCGGAAAACGCGCTGGTGCGCTTTGCCACTGGAGCGGTCATGCGCCGATCTGTCATCAGCGACATGTACTCCGAAAAGGGAATGGAGCCCCCGGCCGAGCGGATCGATCGCGGCGAAGCCTGTGCGGAGGATGATGAGACGCCGCCCGGCGGCGCATCACGACTCGTTCCGCATGGTGCTTTCGATGCGCACGAAAGCGTCGAGGATGAATTGCATTGGACCAAGGTGGTTGTGCTCTTGAGAAAGCGATTGGTCGATCAGCCGAATCTCGATCCGGCTGTGCTGCAGGTTTTCGATCAGCTGGCGCGCAACGTGGATGCTTCCGAGCGTTGCCGTTCCAATGAGGGTGGTGCTGCTGCGGATATCGTGCGCGGCGAGAGCTTCCAGATCAATCACGCCCCTTTGCTTGCATCGCTGCAAAGAAGCTACCCCGATGCAGGCTGGGACCTGCGCAAGCTGCGGCTCAAAATCGCCGATCTCGGGCGCGACGCATCGAGGGTGGAGCAAGCGCTCGCTGACGATGGCGTCGTGCTGTTTGGAACGAAACGGGCAACCAAAGCATTCGCCGAATGCCACGAAGATCGAACTCGACGAGTCCGAGAGTCAAGCGCGCGATCCGGATTGCGCCGATTCGAACAGGGGTACCGTATCATGACCAGAACCAACGTGCCTCTATCGGGTGCCGATCAGCCCATGGATGAGGCCGCCTGCCGCCGCCTCATGCTTTCTCTGTTCGGTGAAAAGGCCGAATCATTGGCCGCCATCCTGCTCCGTTCCGCCGAAGTGGAGTCCGCCACAAGTAAGCCAAAACCAGCATTTCATGCGGAATTCGATGCCGCTGAATTCGCTGCATTCATGAAGGCGGTTACGCATCGGGCGAATAGCATTCAAGGTCGTGCAACGGAACATCCGACCAAGGCTGAGGCAACGAAATCGAATGGAGCTTCGTGTCCGGCATCAATCAGCGCGATCGAGCCGCGATCGCATCGCGGGTTTTTTCCATTCTCGCTTGCATCCGCCAAGTTCGAGCGCTTCGCATCGCTTCGCAGCTACTCAACGGCGTGGGCGCTTGCCGCTGCGGCTCTCCTCGTCATCATTATTGGCTCAAGCTTGTTGTATCGCGCGCATCTGGATAATTCGAATATTGCTGCCGTTCCTTCAAGCTCGTTTGAACTCAGCGGCGGGTCGAAACCGGCACCAGCACCTGGCGCGCCCACGCCCCCACAGCAATAATTGAGCGGCAGCGAAATCGGGTGCACGCGGCCGGCGTCATCCGAACGATGTCCATTCTTGACGCGCAGTGGCGATGGCGTATTCAACTGCGGCCGATCGGAGGAAAGAGAGCGATGAAAAAGCTCGTGCTGGAGACCACTGCGCCGTTCCAGGGGCTGCCGGAATTGGTCGCCTATGACGAAGGCCTGTTCGAGCGGGAGGGACTGGCCGTCGAATGGGCAGACCGCGAAAAGGGTGTCGAGAAAAAGGTCGAGCTTAACGTGACCAGTCCCAAGGGGGTCGATCCGTTTGCCAGTCACGGCAAGCTCTTCGAGCGGGGCCTGGCCGATATGTACAATGCCTGCGAATGGGGGAATTACTGCCGGGTGCAGGATACCAGCGCCGGCAGCCGGCAGGTCGGCCGCCGCGCCATCGTGACTTTTTCCGCTCTGGTGGTTGCGCCCAATTCGCCGGTATTCACGCCGCAGCAGCTTGCCAACAGGACAATCGGCGTGCCGTTTTATTTCGGCACGCACTATATCGCCTTGCACATGCTGGAGGGATTTCTACCGCGTGAAATGATCAAGCTTTGCCGCGCGCCCAATGGCTCGCGCTATCGGCTTGCTGCGCTGATGCAGGGCGAGGTTGAGGCGACAACGCTCACCGAGCCGCATGTCACGCTTGCGGAGAAGAAAGGCTGCCGGATCATCTGCTCGGCCTTTTTCCATGGAACCGAAGTCGCCTCCGAGCGGGTGGATGCACAAACCTATGCGGCCTTCAATCGCGCCGTGCGCGCAGCGGTGCGCCGGATCAACGCAAACAAGCACGCTTATCTGCACTATTTTATTGACTATTACGCCAAGAGCGATCCGGAAATCGCCGCGCTTTCGGTGGAAGACCTGCCCGCAAGCCGGCTCGTCGTTTGCGACCCCGCTCCCATCCCGCTCGATGAGATGCAGCGCACCTACGATTGGCTCAAGAGCTGGGGCATGTTGGAGGAAACCGCTTCGCCGCTTGAACTCGTCAATACCCTGGTGCAGGACTACGCGCACTAATGCGGCGAATCACGCCGTCAGCGTGCACGTCGTCGGGGCAAACAGCTCCTCGACCGTGACCGGCGTCGTGACGATGCCCTGGGCGCGCGCATGCGCAAGAAGTTCCTCAAGCACCCGCCGATTGGGGGCAATTCCATAGGGCAACGGGTCGCCGGTGATTTCCATGACCCGGCGATGGAGTTCGTCCACTTCGGTTGGCTTCTCGATCAGGCCGCGCTGGAGGCGATCCAGATACAGGCGCTTTGCCTCGGCGAAGGCAGCAAATATATCCGCGGCCAGACCGGGATGCGCGGCGAGAAGCTCGTCCTTCGCCACCACCGTGTGATTGATCGGGTAGTGGCCCTCGCGGCGCAGCGCCGCAAGCCCTGCTTCCAGCGGCTTGGGAATGAGCGGCACGATATCCGGCGAATTCGCCTCGATGCCGATGGCTGCGGCAAGCTCGCCTGTAATCAGCATGTCGACGAGCTTCTTGCCCTTTTCGATGGGCACGACGTTGGCGGGAGGTCGGTACTCGGCGACGTGCTCGTCGCCCGAAAGCACCCAGGTGATCTTGCCGAGATCGACGCCGTATTCCCGCGCCAGGACGCCGCGCGCCCATACGCCGGTGGTGACAGTGTAGCCGCGATTGACGCCGACCTTTTTGCCTTCGAGGTCTTTCGGCGAAGCGATGCCGCTCTTCCTGCTGATGAGGATGGCGCCGTGGTGAAACGCCCGCACCAGAAAGACCGGCAGTGCGGTCATGCGCTTGCCGTGCGCCCGCGCGCAGATATACGTGGTGATCGCCATCTCGCAGACGTCGAATTCAAGGCCGCGCACCATGCGGCGGAAGGCATCGATCAGGACCGGCACTTCCTCGAACTCGAACGCGAAGCTCTTCGGCTTGACGGTGCCGTCCTTGAGCGCCCGGTTGTTGCCTTGGGTGCGGGTGACGGTTTTGAGCTTCAGCACGTTGCGCTTCGCTCAGGGTATCGGTACGTCGCCGACGTCCTTTGGCACCTTGTAGCCTTTTTGCACTGCCGGTCGCTTGGCAATTGTCACATACCAGCGCTTGACGTTGGGATACTGATTGAGATCGACAGTCTGCCATTCGTAGCGCGAGACCCACGGCCAGATCGCGATATCGGCGATGGAATAGCTGTCGGCGACGAATTCCCTCCCGGCAAGCCGCCGGTCGAGCACGCCATAGAGTCGGTGCGCCTCCTTGAGATAACGCTCTTCGGCGTAGGGCGCCTTGCCCTTGTTGTATTTGACGAAGTGATGGACCTGTCCGAACATCGGGCCGGGCCCGCCCATCTGCCACATCAGCCATTCCAGCACGCGATAGCGCGGCTCGCCCTCTTTCGGCAGAAGCTTTCCGGTTTTATCGGCGAGATAGATCATCAGCGCGCCGGACTCCATCAGGCTGATGCCGGTATCGCGATCGACGATGGCCGGAATGCGATTGTTGGGACTGATCTTGAGGAACTCGGGCTTGAATTGCTCATCCTTGCTGATGTCGATGGGGTGGGCGGTGTAGGGCAAGCCGATTTCTTCGAGCATGATGGAGGCCTTGCGGCCGTTGGGGGTGGTCCAGGTATAAAGATCGATCACGTGTGCTTTCCTGTTTGTGAAGGTCTGTAGCCCGCATGGAGCGTAGCGTAATGCGGGAATACCGGACCGGATTGCGCGGAGCTTGTCATCGGGCGGCGCTATGCGCCGACCCGTTGGCTCATCCGGGCTACACGCTATGCCGGAGCACGAGCCAGCGCGCAAATTGATCGATGAACATTTCTGTTGCGGTTTATGTCTTGCGGCCGATATCCATCACTTCTATTTCGACCGATCGCTCCTGGCCGTCGCGCTTGACTTGCAGCGTCACCTTGTTGCCGACGCCGGCCCGCTCAAGTTCGTCGGTGAGATCCGGCAGGCGATGGACCGGCTTGCCGTCCACGCCTACGATCACGTCACCGAGGTGTCGGGTGCCCTCGTCGATGCCGTGCAACCCGGCACGCTCCGCGGGAGACCCCGGCATGACCTGCACGATGACCACGCCTTCAACGCCGGCACGGGTCGCCATTGTCTCGCTTGCCGTCACAATGCCGATCCCCGGCGTCGGCACGTAGCCCTTGCTGATGATTTCCGGCACCACCCGGTTGACGATGGAAATAGGAATCGCAAACCCGATTCCCGCACTGGTGCCGGAAGGCGAGATGATGGCGGTGTTGACGCCGATCACCCGGCCCGCGGAATCGAGCAGGGGACCGCCGGAATTGCCGGGGTTGATTGCGGCATCGGTTTGAATCACGTTTTGAATCTCGCGGCCGCCGGCGGTCGGCAGGCGCCGTTTGAGCGCACTGATGATTCCCGTGGTCAGCGACTGGTCGAGCCCGAACGGGTTGCCGATCGCAAATACCATTTGTCCGACCTTGAGGTCGTCGGAGCTGCCGATGGCCAAGGGCGGCGGCAGTCCGCGCGTCGGATTCAAGACGAAGAACGGCGAGATCGTAGTTCGGCGTCTTGCCGACGATCTGGGCTCGCAGCACCTGGCCGGATGCAAAGCGCACGGCAATTGAATCGGTGCCTTCCACCACGTGGTCGTTGGTGACCACATGGCCGGCGGCGTCCCATACGAATCCGCTTCCCGCCTGTGCCGGCACCCCCTCGCGCTCCGACGGCACGGCCTCCACGGCGCCGGAAAAACCGACCACCTGCACGACCGACGGGGAGTCGCGTTCGAACAGCTCTATGGTCGAGCGTTCGAGGTCCGACAGGCTGGCGCGCGGCGCTACCGTGCGCGGGGCGGTAGCGGAAAAAAACAGCCGATCGATTTCCGGCTGCGCAATGTAGAGGCCGAAGAGTATCAAGGCGATGATCAGGATCGTCCTGGTAAAGCGACTTTCCATCGGAGCTTCTCCCGCGTCATCTGTAAGTGAAAGATTACCAACAAGCCTGCACGACCAGCACTGGTTCCTTAGTGCTTGTCATCCGGGACTACCTCGATCCGTCACTCTGAGGTGTTCGGCGCGAAGCGCCGAGCCGCTCACTCGCTACGCTCGTTCGCGCCTCAGGATGACGGTCTGAGGCGGAATGTTTTGCGACGCACTCGAACTAGCGCACATCCTCAATCATCATCACCTGCTCGTCCCATTCCGCCGCAAAAAGCCGCTCCACATCGGCTTTTCGGCGTTCGCGGGCAAGGCGTTGGTTGATATAGCCCTTGTCCGTGATCTCGTTCGCGTCGATGGAAGGCGCATCGGGTAGAATGAAAACGCGCGCAATGCGCTCCGAGGAGCCGCGATGGTCCGCATTCCATTGTGCCAGCGCCCGCCGGACATGCTCGCGGACAGCGGGGTGGCAGGTAAGGTCGGCGAGCGGCAATTGCCGGCCGATCAGGTTGTGGCAGCCGCCTGCATTGAGCCACGCCAGCATGCCGACGAATTCGCGATTTTCACCGACAATGATCGCATCTTGCAGAACCGGCGATGCTGCGGCGAGCAAGCCAATCCGTAGCCCGCCTACCGCGACCCAGGTGCCCGTGGTCAGCTTGAAGTTTTCGGCGAGACGCCCGTCGAACACGATTCCCTGCACAGGGTCCGCCGGATCAGTAAAGCGCACGGCATCACCTGGCTTGTAAAAGCCTTCGCCATCGAACGCGTCGGCCGTGAGATCGGGCCGCCGCCAATAGCCGGGCGTCACGTTTTGCCCGCGCACGCGCACTTCCATTTTCTCGCCGTCCGGGACGAGTTTCAGCTCGACGCCGGGCACCGGCACGCCGATTGAGCCGGCATGGTCAAGCACGAAATGCGCGGCCGTGGCCAACGGCGAGGTTTCGGTCATGCCCCATGACGAGGTCAGCGGAATGCGTTCGCCGGTAGCGCGTACCGCGACCCGCTCGAGCCGTTCCCATAAGTCCTGCGGCAGCGCCGCGCCGGCATAAAAAATCAGTCGCAGCTTGGCAAAGAAAGCGCGCGCAAGCGCTTCATCGGCTTCCAGTAACGGCAGCAGCGCGGCGTAGCCCGCGGGCACATTGAAATAGAGAGAGGGCGAAAGCTCGCGGATATTGCGCACGGTCTGCTCGATGAGACCCGACACCGGCCGCCCGCCATCGATGTAGAGAGCGCCGGCATGCCGCAGCACAAGATTGAAATTGTGGTTGGCGCCGAAGGTGTGATTCCACGGAAGCCAGTCCACCAGGAGGATCGGCTGCTCGACGAGAAACGGCCAGACCTGCGCGAGTTGCTGCTGGTTCGCGGTGAGCATGCCATGGGTGTTGATCACCGCCTTCGGCAGGCCCGTGGAGCCGGAGGTCAACAGAAATTTAGCAATGGTATCGGGGCGGGTGGCGGCGACGGCGCTCTCCAATGCCGGCCCAGGCCGGGTTCGCGTCAGTTCCGCAAATGACGTGACAAATTCGAAATTCCCGCTGTTGCGATTTGCGACAAGCTCGGCGCTGCGCAGATCAAGGGCCCGCAGGGCCTTGGCGTATGGACCAGTATCGTCGACGAAAACCAGGCCGGGCTCGAGGAGCTGGGCGATTTGCTTGAGCTTTGCGTGGTCCTGGCTTTGCAGGGAATAGGCGACCGAAATCGGCGCCACCGCAATGCCTGCGGTATAACCCGCAAGCATGAGGAGAGCATGCTCGATGCTGTTGCCCGACAGAATCATCACCGGGCGTTGGGCCGAGAGCCCGCGATCGACAAGTCCCTGCGCGATTGCATCGACCGCTTGCCGCGCCTCGCCATAGCTTAGTCGGCGCCAGTCTCGGCCTCCTGCGCGCTCGGCGAGGAAGACGCCGTTTGCGTTTTGCTCGACGGATGCCCGGAAAAGTCGTGCAAGTGACGGCTCGTAAGGCGCCAGGGGTTCGCTGGAGTGCAGTCGCAGACTGCCGTCAGGCTTTTTTTCGCAGGCGATCCGCGGCTGCGCATAGGCGATCGGGCGCAGGCGCCCAGGTGCCGACATCGCAGGAATCCTCTTATTGCTCCGACTACCGCGCCGGCAGCCCCGGCGGGTGGACTTGAAGCATCATAACCCACAATGGCAGGGTAGGGGCTCTGTCAAGACGCTTGGCGGCCGGAAATCAGGTGATCCATGACCAGCACGAATTCGGCTGCGCCCAGGGAGATCGTCACCGCCGCGCTCCTCGTTATCGGCGACGAGATACTGTCCGGGCGCACCAAGGATAAGAATATCGGCTATATCGCCGATTATCTGTCGGCCCTGGGCATCGATCTCATGGAGGTGAGGATTGTCGGCGACAAGGAGGAGGCAATCATCGATGCGCTCAACGCGCTGCGCCATCGCTACACCTATGTCTTCACCACCGGCGGCATCGGCCCCACGCACGACGACATCACGGCAGACTGTGTAGCCAAGGCATTTGGCGTTCCCATCGACGTCGACCCCCGGGCGCTTGCCATCCTGCAGGAGCGCCTTGCCACCTCGAAAATCGAGATGAACGATGCGCGCCTGCGCATGACGCGAATTCCAAAGGGCGCCGACCTCGTGCTCAACAAGGTATCGGGCGCACCCGGAATGTGGATCGGCAACGTCATTGTCATGGCGGGAGTGCCCACCATCATGCAAGCCATGCTTGATGAGGTGGCGCCCAAGCTCAACACCGGCGTGCGCATGCTGACCGAGACCATCCGGGCTGACGCGCGCGAAGGCGATATCGGCACCCAGCTCGGCGAGATCGCCCAGGCCAATCCGCAGGTTGCAATCGGCAGCTATCCGTTTTTCGACCCGCAGCATGGCCCCAATACCAACGTCGTGCTGCGAGCCCGCGACGCACAGAAGCTCGCTGCCGCAAAGCGCTCGGTCGAGGAAATGCTGGCGCGGGTCAGAGGCGCGCAAACCAGCAAAGCGTAAGCTTTCGGCGGAAATGCAAATGGCGCAACCCCTGCAACAACCCGTACCGCAGCCGCAGTCGCAGAAAGCCTTCCCAGTCTCGTGGGATGAATTCCATCGCGACGCGCGCGCGCTTGCCTGGCGCCTGGCTGCTGCCGGCCCGTTTCAGGCGATTGTCTGCGTTACGCGCGGCGGGCTGGTGCCTGCCGCCATTGTTGCGCGCGAACTTGGCATCAGGCTCATTGAAACAGTATGCGTCGCAAGCTACACGCACGTCACCCAAGGCGAACTGAAGGTACTCAAGGATGTCGCCCGCAGCATTGTCGGTATCGGTGGTGGGCGCGGCAAGGGGGTGCTGATCGTGGACGATCTCGTCGACACCGGCAGAACCGCGACGGTGGTTCGCAACATCCTGCCCGATGCGCATTTTGCGACCGTCTATGCCAAGCCGATGGGCCGGCCGATGGTCGACACTTTCATCACCGAAGTATCGCAGGATACCTGGATCTATTTTCCATGGGATACCGGGCTTGCCTTCCAACCGCCGATCCGCGACCCCGAATTGTGAGCGAGATGATCGGATGCAACCCTTTTGTCATTCCGGGGCGCCGTGCAGCGAAGCGGAGCGGCGAGCCCGGAAACCATACTCCCGGCCCGGGTTTTGGATTCCGGGCTCTCGACCTTCGCTGCGCTTCGGCCTCGACCCGGAATGACAGCGGATACATTGATAAGGAGAAGATCATGGACACCGTGACGAAAACCAAGGATCAGGTCGGCACCCATTCCCATGTGGTGCGTCCCGCCAACATGGATTGGCAGAAGACCCGCTTTCCCGGCTGCGAGGTCAAAACCTTATTGTTCGACAAGGATACCGGGGTGGTCACCGCACTGATGCGGTTTGCCCCGGGCGCGGTGTTGCCGGATCATGAACATGTCAAGATCGAGCAGACCTACGTGCTCGAAGGCAAGCTGGTCGATAAGGAAGGCGCCGCCGCCGGTCTCGAAGTAAAGCCGGGCGAATTTGTCTGGCGCGAACCAGGCAGCCGTCACGTTGCCTGGACCCCGGAGGGTGGGCTGATGCTCGCCATGTTTCAGATTCCCAACAAGTTCTACGAACGCGACGGCCGCGTGACCGATCTCAGCGGGAAGGATTGGGAAAGCCTGTGGGGCCACGCTCTCGCTGAGTAGCTCGGCATTTCTAACAGGGTGGTGCGGGCGGAGGGAGTCGAACCCTCACGGGCTTACGCCCAACGGATTTTCGTACCAACTACGGCTTTCGCCGCCGCCGAGAAAGCGTTTGTGGTCTGGACTATCCCTTCACCTTAGCTCTCGCCTTAGGTGCCGCCCGTCTAGTCTCTACACCTTCCCATCTGGGCTTGGCTCGGGATTGCCATCTGACAGGATTTCCCGAATTTGGGCAGTTCTACTTCTCCGGTTTCCCGAGAGAGCACTCAAACACCGTCAAGTCCGTTGCGTCTACCGTTCCGCCACGCCCGCGTGGAGGAAGTTGTCTTTTACCCTTGCTTGCCCCAGGCGCCAAGGATCACGCATCGGATCGGCGTCGAATTGCGATGGCAGCCTCGTCGCGGGCAATAATTTTTCGTAAGCTCCCGCTTCAGAGATTTCGCAAGGAAGTTACATGCGTCTGAAGGACAAAACTGCAATCGTCGTCGGTGCCGGCCAGTCGCCAGGCGAGGGCATGGGCAATGGTCGGGCAACGGTTTTGCGCTTCGCAGAAGAAGGCGCGAAGGTCCTTGCCGTCGATAACAGCCTTGCCTCCGCGAAGGAAACGGCGGTCATGGCATGCGCGCGCGGCGGGGAATGTATCCCGTTCGAGGCCGACGTTTGCCGGGAAAGTACGCTCTCTGCCATGGCGCAGGCGGCGAGGGAGCGCTGGGGACGCATCGATATCCTGCACTACAATGTCGGGGTAAGCATTGCCGGCGGCGACGCCGCGCTCGATGCAATCACAGAGGCCGCCTTCGATCGCATCGCGGCGGTCAATCTGCGCGGCGCCATCATGGCCTGCAAGCACGTCGTGCCGCTGATGCGCGAGCAGCGTGCCGGCGTGATCATCACCATTTCCTCGGTTGCCGCCTGGGAGCAGTATCCGAATGTGGCGTATAAAGCGACCAAAGCGGGGCTGATTGCATTTACCCAGCAGCTGGCAATTCAAAACGCGGAATTCGGAATTCGCGCCAATGTAATTCTGCCCGGCTTGATGGATACGCCGATGGCGGTCGATACCAGGGCGCGCGCCAGCGGCAAGAGCCGCGCCGAGGTCGCTGCCGCCCGCGATGCGCGGGTGCCGCTGCGCCATCGGATGGGAACCGCCTGGGACGTCGCCAATGCCGCCCTGTTCCTTGCCTCCGATGAAGCGAATTTCATCACCGGGGTTGCGCTGCCGGTCGATGGCGGTGCGCTGGTGCATATTAATTGAGGTAGCGCGGGCGCTTCCGGGGCATCACGATTACGGCATATTCGGCCGCCATATAGGCCGCTCAGTGTCGGAGCTTGCGGGGGGAGTGCCGCTCGCCAATGCAGGGTAGGAGCGCCGAACGGGGTTTGAGCACCGTTCTGGCCTGCGTTTTCCTCGCGGGCTGCTCGTCGCTTGGCGACAATGCGGCAACGCTGTTTGCCGACCCGGGCAAATACCAGTACTCCACCTGCGCCCAGCTTGCCGGCCAGCGAAAATTCTGGTCGACCCGCGAGCAGGAGCTGAAATTATTGATGGACCGGGCAGAGCAGAGTGCCGGCGGCGCAATCGTCAATGTGCTCGCCTACAAAGCCGACCAGGTCACCGCCAGCGAAGAGCTCAAAGTGGTGGAAAATGCCGCGCGCAACAAGAATTGCGATTCCGCGGATACCTGGCGCAGCAACTCCGTCGTGCGGTGAACGGCAGGTTCATCCCAGCCGTTGGCGCGCCAGCTCGGCGCCCTTGCCCAGGGCCGCAAGCTTGGCCATCGCGATGTCGAAACGCATCGGCGCCATTCCACAATTGGTGCTGGCGATGATCTTTTCCTTGGCCACAAATTTGGCCGCCGCAGCGAGCGTTGCCACCACGTCTTCCGGCGTTTCGATCGTGTCGGTCGCAACGTCGATGACGCCGAGTTGCACCTCCTTGCCGTCAAGGAGCTGCAGGAGATCGAGCGGTACGCGCGCGTTTATGCACTCGATCGACACCTGATCGATCCGGCTTCCGGCGAGCGCAGGGAAAATTTCCTGATATTGTCGCCATTGCGGTCCGAGCGTCGCCTTCCAATCGATATTGGCCTTGATGCCGTATCCGTAGCAGATATGAACCGCTGTCGTGCAGGTGAGCCCAACCGCCGCCCGATGCAGTGCTTCGATGCCCCAATCGCTGACCTCGCGCATATAGACGTTGAAAGCAGGCTCGTCGAATTGGATGACATCGACGCCGTCGCCCGCGAGTGCCCGCGCTTCGGCATTGAGCAGGTCGGCGAAGGCCATAGCCATCTTTATCCGGTCGCCGTAATGCGCGTCGGCGATGGTATCCACGATGGTCATGGGGCCGGGCAGCGTAAATTTCAGCTTGCGTGTGGTGTGTTCGCGCGCGAGCCGGGCCTCGGTCGCGTGCACGCGTTCTTTCAGCCGCAGCGGGCCGGTGACAGTCGGAACCATCGCTTTGTAGCGATCGGCGCGGATTCCCATTTCCACCCGGCGGGAAAAATCGATGCCCTCGACCCTCTCGAGAAAGCCATGCACGAAGTGCTGACGCGATTGTTCGCCGTCGGTGACAATGTCAATTCCGCAATCCTCCTGCAGCTTGAGCGCAAGGAGCGTCGCGTCGCGCTTTGCCTGTGCCAGCTTTTCCCCGGTGAGCTGCCATTGCGGCCACAGCGTCTCCGGCTGCGCCAGCCATGCAGGCTTCGGCATGCTGCCGGCGATGGTGGTCGGGAACAACGGCATCGGCAGCAGCATAGCCTCAGGGAGGCTTCCAGCCATAGAGCCAATCGTAGCGTTTGATGACCCGATTGCCGCCCATGGCGATGAGAGCGAGCCCGCGCAGAAACGCCTCGGCACCTCCCATGTGATAAATCGTGCCGTTGCGGCGAGCAGATTTTTGCACGCGCGCCGTGCGCCGCTGGCGGTCACGTTCGTAACGGCGAAACGCAGGCGCCGGAGCATCAACGCCTTGACCCAATCGAAAGGCAAGCACAGCTGCATCCTCGATGGCCATCGCCGCGCCCTGCGCCAGATAAGGAAGCATGGGATGCGCCGCATCGCCCAATAGCGTCGCAGGCCCTTTGCCCCAATGCATGATCGGCGCACGATCGTAGAGTGCCCATTTGCGCCATTCTTTCGGCGCCGCCAGAAGCGCGCGCGTGCGCGCCGGCCACATTCCCGCGGGGTAGCGGTCAAGTATCTCGGCGCGCTCGCCGGACGCGTTCCAGCCGCGCTCCTGCCAATCATCGCGTATGATCGCCACCACATTGATCAGGTCGCCGCCGCGTACGGGGTAGTGCACGAGATGGGCATGGCGACCCAGCCACAAATTGACACTACGTTCGCGCAAATCCGGTGCGACCGCCTCAGCCGGCGTCAATGCTCGCCAGGCCGTATGGCGGGCAAAATGCGCTTCGCCGCGATGCCCAAGCCGTTCCCGCAGCCGCGACCACAGTCCGTCCGCGCCGATGAGAGCGAGGCCGCGCTCCTCTTGCGACCTGTGCCCCGACGATATCGACACGGTGACGCCGTTCTCGTGAGCGGCGAAGTCGTCAATTCTGCAACCGAGATGGAGAGTGACGTTCGGATTGCCGCGAACGGCCTCGATCAATGCGGCCTGCAGGTCGCCACGATGAATCACCCAGTAGGGTGCGCCATAGCGCTTCTCGACGAAGCTGCCGAGCGGCGCGCGTGCGAGCACACGCCCCGTCCGTGCATTCATTATGCGAAGCTCATCCGGTGCGACCAGGGTGTGCTGCAAATGCGATTGAAGCCCGAGCCCGATCAGAACGCGTGCCGCATTGGGCGAAAGTTGAATTCCGGCGCCGACCTCTTGCAGCGTTTGCGCCTGCTCATAGAGAGTAGCGCGAAACCCGCGTGCCGCGAGGGCCAAAGCCGCCGTGAGCCCGCCAATTCCCGCCCCGGCGATGATGACGGTGCGGGAAGAAGCCACGACTGAGTCTCGCTATTTGTTTCAGGCAGTGGCGTCATCGGCCAGTGCGCATTCCGTCGGACGTGACGCATGCGCGGTAAGTGCCGGGTCATGACGAAACAAGGTCGAGCAATAAGGGCAGATGATTTCCTCGGCGTCGCCCATATCCAGGAATACGTGCGGATGGTCGAACGGCGGCAGCTCGCCGATGCACTTGAATGCCCGCGCGCCAATCTCGATGACGGCCACCCCCGCCGTATTGTGGAAGTGCGGGACAATCCTCTCGCTCATGACGATTGCATAGCCAGCTCGCTAACGTATTTCCAGGGTAAATGCGCTAATTCACGGAAAACACGTACGTTTCGCATATTGTGTTTTTGCGCATGATTCGCCATATGGCGCTTGATTTGCTTGTTGGATATTGATGGTTTCAATCAGCAGATCAGGGGCGATGCCTGGTAGCCCGGATGGAGCGCAGCGTAATCCGGGAACCGCGTTCCCGCATTGCGCCCCGCTGGGATGGAAGGAAGTTAAGCATGATTGCAGCGCGTATGGCCGTCCCCCTGGGGCTGGCCATTGCTTCGGCGGTTGCCGCGCTCACCCTCGTCCCCCGCGCATTTGAAGCCCAGTCGCTTCTCGCCATTCAGGATGATCCTGCCGCACTCGCGGACCGAGCCGTAGGGCAGTCGCTTAACGGGGTCGTGGCCGCGCGCGAGATCACCGCGGCGCTCGCGGCCGACGATGCCGATCTCGCCGGCAGTTTTCTGGAACTCGCACAGGATTCCCAAGTCGCCGTTGATCCGGAACTCGTCGAGAAAGTCATAAAAGCCAAGGCCGACGCCGCAAGTACCGCCCGTTCCATGGAAAGCTTTGCGCGCGGCTTTGTGACGGGTGAACCAGGAGACCTTGCCGGACTTGCCGGTACCGCCGTCGGCGACCTGTTCGTGTTTGGGGATATTCGCGATGCGGTGCGGGAGGGGTCGCGGCTCGCCATTGGCCAGCCTGCCGATAAGATGATCCTTGGCCTCGCCTGTGTCGGTTTGGCGGTAACGGCGGGAACCTATGCGACGCTGGGCGTTGCCGCTCCGGCACGCGCCGGCCTGACCCTCGTCAAGGCAGCGCGGAGTACCGGTCGCATCGGGAGCCGATTAGCGGCATGGATTGGTCGATCGCTGCGAGAGGCGGTCGATTGGGCAACGCTTGGGCGGGCCTTCGGCGGCGGCATCGCGCAGCCGGTGCTCGCGGTCCGTGCCGCGCGCACGGCCGTCAAAGGCGAGAAGGCGCAGGAACTGATGCGGCTCGTTGGCGATGTCGGTCGCGTGCAGGCCCGGGCCGGCACGCAGGCGGCGCTCGACGGCTTGAAAGTCGCCCAAGGGCCGCGCGACATCTCCCGCATCGCGCGTCTGGCGGCCAGCAAGGGGGGAAAGACGCGCGCCATTCTCAAGCTCGCCGGCCGCGCAGCCATCATGCTCACCCTCGGCACGTTCAATTTGGCGATGTGGGTATTTTGGGCTTTGCTCACGATTTTCGGCTTTGTCGCCTCGCTTAAGCGGATGGCCGAGCGGGCAACCGAGCACTATTGTACGCGCCGCAAGCTGCGGCGTGCGCGCGCATGCAAAACGCAAGGGGAAACCGGTGGCGCTGCGCGCGCGTCGAGAGAGCGTCCGGCATCTCGTGTAGCCGGACCGGTACTGATCTATTCCAGCGCTCCAGCCATCGTCCCCAAGAGCCAACCCATAATCTCGCTTGGCCATTTGCCTGCACGTCCCGCGTCTTGGCCCGGGCTACCATGCCCCAGGCCGAGCGAAGGTGAAATCGCGGCAGAACGACTCGAACAGGCGGTGCTTTCGCTCAAGCGCGCATGCGCTTAGCGATTGGAGAATGCAGCGCTTCACCCACGACGGAGTGGAGATTGCGTTCCGCGATGAAGGCGAAGGCGAACCGATCGTGCTTGTGCACGGTTTCGCCTCGACCGCGCAGGTCAATTGGGTCGGCCCGGGTTGGGTTTCAACTCTGAAAAAGGCCGGCCGGCGGGTGATCGCCTTCGACAATCGCGGGCATGGCTGCTCGAGCAAGCTCTACGAACCGGCCTTCTATCACAGCGTGCGCATGGCGGGCGACGTATACGCGCTCCTCGATCATCTCGCGCTGCCTCGCGCCGACGTGATGGGTTACTCCATGGGAGCGCGCATTGCCGCATTTTTTGCTTTGGAGCACGGCGAACGCCTGCGGCGGGCAATTTTCGGCGGGCTCGGAATCCGTCTCGTCGATGCTGCCGGATTGCCGGAATCTATTGCCGAGGCGCTCGAGGCACCCTCGCTTGCCGCGGTTCACGATCCGACCGGTCGTACGTTTCGGCTTTTCGCCGAACAGACCAAATCGGACCGCAAGGCGCTGGCTGCGTGCATCCGCGGTTCACGACAGACGCTGACCGCCGAGCAAGTCGCGCAAATCCGCCAACCGGTATTGATTGCCGTCGGCACCCGCGACGTCGTCGCCGGCTCGCCGCATGCGCTCGCCGCGATACTGCCAAACGCCCGCGCGCTCGACATCCCCGGCCGCGATCACATGCTCACCGTGGGCGATAGAGTGTTCAAAGAGGGAGTGTTGCGGTTTCTGTCAGAGGACTAAAGTTCCATTGGTTTGTCGATCTTTGTTTCACGAAAATTTGTGACTACGCAACCCGGCGCGTAAGAACTCGGCCTGCCTGAACGACGTTTGTCCGGTCAGAAAGGAAACAGTCATGCCAATTCTTTTATATATTGCCATGTGGTCTTGCGCGTTTGGAATGGCGGAAAGCCTCGGCTCTGCCTGGACGCGGCAGCGAACAAACAACTCCGAGAGCTAGCGTCGCAATTTAGCGCAAAACTCGCCCCCCAACGTGGGTGTACTAGTCGCTGCGCCCATGTGATAAACTGCGCCAAGGTCGAAGGCGCAGGAGATGAGGATGGCGCAGCGGCACGAGCGATTGAGCGGCACGGTCGGCAAGCTCGATCCGGTCTGGGCACAAGTCCGTCGCGAGGCGGAAGAAGCCGCTCGTGCCGAGCCCGATCTGGCAACCTTCATCTACGCCGCGATACTCAACCACAATGCTCTGGAAGGCGCGGTGATCCATCGCATCGCCGAGCGTCTGGACAGCCCGGAACTCTCGGGAGAATTAATTCGCCAGGCCTATATCGATGCGCTCGATGAGGAGCCCTCGATCGGTGCGGCGTTTCGCGCGGACATCATGGCGACGGTCGACCGCGATCCCGCGGCCACCCGCTTCCTCGAGCCGGTGCTTTATTTCAAGGGCTTTCATGCCATCCAAACCCATCGCCTTGCGCACTGGCTGTGGAGCAAAGGCCGCCGGGATTTCGCTTATAATCTGCAGAGCCGCTCCTCGTCGGTCTTTCAATGCGATATCCATCCCAATGCCCGGATCGGTCGCGGCATCTTCCTCGATCACGCAACCGGCCTTGTCGTGGGCGAGACTGCGGTCATCGAGGATGACGTTTCGCTTCTGCATGGGGTAACGCTGGGAGGTACCGGAAAGCAGGCCGGCGACCGGCATCCGAAGATACGCCATGGCGTGCTGATCGGCGCCGGCGCCAAGATACTGGGAAATATCGAGATCGGTCATTGCGCGCGCATCGCTTCCGGTTCGGTGGTGCTTCAATCGGTGCCCAACAACAAGACGGTGGCTGGCGTGCCTGCCAAGGTCGTAGGCGAGGCCGGTTGCCCCGAGCCGTCGCGATTCATGGATCATTTGTTCGTTGAAGGATGAGGAGGGCAGCGATAATGGACGTTCAGGAAGTTCGCAAGCTCGACGCTTATCTCAAGAAGCTGTTCGGCAATGCGCGTCTTCGGGTCGTTCCCAAGGACGATCGCGCCGACGTGTTTGTCGGCGCGGAGCACGTCGGAACCCTGGCGCTCGACGAGGACGATGACGATGACGAGCCGTCCTACAATTTCGAGATGAAGATCATGTTGGGCGACGCGACGACCACCGCTCCCGATCTCAAGAAGCTCGACGCCTATCTCAAGCGCAAGTTCGACAACGATCGCATTCGTGTCGTTCCGCGCTTCAAAAAAAGGGATTCAGCCGAAGTCTATGTCGGACAGGAATATATCGGTGTGCTGTTTTTCGATGAAAAGGACGCCCGCTCGTCCTTCTTCGAGCTGCCGATCCTTTCCTTGGATCTGGACGAACCCGGGCTGCTCAAGGGCAACTCAAACTAACAGGCTCAATGCGATGGGCGCAGGCTCGCGATCAGCTGGTCGATCCGGCCGGACAGCTCCCGCCAATTTTCCAGCCATTCGCGCGGGAAGCGCACGACGAGCTTGGCCATGTCTATCCAGCGCTCGTAGAGGCAGGTGCCGGGCGTCGGCCCCACCGTGCGCGTGCAGCGCACGAGAAAGCCCGGTGCCTCGGAATCATAGATGAGATCCTCGCCCTGATAAGGCGTGCCGTCGCGAAAGGCGAGAACCGCAAGGCCGGCAGGTCCCGTTACCGCCTCGCTCGCTGTATAACGCGGATAGATGGTCAGCACGCGGTCAGCCGGAGGCACCGAGCCGCCAGCGGCTGCGATGGTCAGGAATATTCGTTCCAAAGCCTGCATGCTGGCCGGCGGGTTGTCCGGGGCGCTTGCTTTCACCTTCCCGCCCGCTGGCTCCAGTGAAGGCCACAGATAGGCAAGATCAATGCGCTCATGCGATCCTGGCCGGCGCTGTACCGCAACCCGGACGGCGGCAGGCGGCACGTTGAAGGTAACGCCCGCAATCACTACGGGGATCGCCGGCGCGCTCGGATCGACCTCAGCCCCTGGCCAGCGCGGCCACAGCACATAGCCGATATAGGTCATGGTCATGACCGCAAGGATGCCAAACACAACGAGCGGCAGCATGGGCGGAAGCGAATTGCGCCGCCGCGGCGGTGGCCGGCGGACGCGCTGCTCGCGTCCTTGTGCGGCGTCGATAATGGCCATGCGGCGCTGCTCGATCCTTCCGAATCAGACGATGGGGGCAGACATGATGGGAAGCAGACGGCAAATGGATGGCGGGAAGCAGAGGACGGAGGACAGACGACGGAGGACAGGCAAGCGGGGAACCTTACCTCCCCTGAAAGGGGAGGCAGAGGCGGCGTTCAGCCGCCGTCCTTAGCGCTAAGAACGCCGACGCAAAGCATCGGCTGTGACGAAGTGCCGGGTGGGGTCATGTTGCAGTTAATGGATTGCCAAAATGTCAGCCCACCGGAAGCATCCAGGCAGTCAGCCCAAGAAGGCCTACCATCCCCAATATCGTGCTCCAGCAACCGCTGATGATTGCGGCCACTGCAATCGTCCCGAAGCACCGCTGGTGCGTTGACACTATTGCCCCCTTGCTTCTCGCCCAGGCCAAAGTTTGCAGATTAAAATCCTGCGCGCCACATTATGCGTGCCAAATGGTTAATCGGGTCTGATCGGCGGGATGACGCCATCGGTCGTCTGTCATCCGTCCTCTGTCATCCGCTTCAAGGAGCGCCTGAATGGCAATTTTCGAGCTTGATGGGGCAAAGCCCGATCTGCCCGCCGACGGACGCTACTGGATTGCCGAGAGCGCCATGGTCATCGGCCGTGTGCGCCTGAAGACGGATGCCAGCGTATGGTTCAATACGGTCATGCGCGGCGACAACGAATGGATCGAGCTGGGGGCACGTTCGCAAATTCAGGACAACGCTACGCTGCACACCGATCCCGGATTTCCGATCGTGATCGGAGAGAACTGCGTCATCGGCCATAACGTCGTGCTGCACGGGTGCCGCATTGGCTCGGAGAGCCTGGTCGGCATGGGCGCCATTATTCTCAACGGCGCTGGCGTCGGGCGCGGCTGCCTTGTCGGCGCCAATGCATTGATCACCGAAGGCAAACAGTTCCCGGATCATTCACTGATCGTCGGCTCTCCTGCGCGCGCGGTACGCAGTCTCGATCAAAAGGCGAGAGAAATGATCCTGAAAGGCGCCGATATCTATGTGCGGCGCTGGCAGCAGTATGCGAAAGGCCTCAAGCGCATCGGCTGATCCGCGTTGGCGTACCTCCCCCGAAGGGGAGGTAAAGCAGGAGAGGCCTGCGTTACGAGCGGGAGCGCTTGTTGCCGGAACGCTCGAACATCGCCCGGCAGGCGGCGCTGAGATAACGCTGCTGCTGCGCGAGACAGGCCGTTATGCGATCGACGTCCGGGATGTATTGGCTGCAGAGGCGCTGCGCGTCGCCTTCGCACGCTGCTCGCTGTGCCGGCGTTCCCTGCGCGGCGGCCGCGTTCGACATGAGCGCCAACCCGCATGCTGCGGCAATGCCCAAAACCAGCCCGCGATCGTGAAAAATGCGCTTTGACATGCAATCAACTCTGCTGCACGGCGCTTGCCTTGGGCGCGGTGATCCAGACCGACAGAAGCCAGGCGATCCACAGTGAGAGGAAATACATGCCGAGAAAAACCATCAGGCTGACGTGGGAGCCCCACTCGTATTCAACAAAACGTCCAATCAGATAGGCGACGATGTCTCCCGCCACCATGAACAACAGGTACCATAAAATCAGGATCATGCCGCTCCTCCTCGAAGCGAATCGCGCGCCCTTATAGCAGGCTTGGCCTGTCGTGGCGACAACGGAACCGCCGCCGCGCTACGGGTTACTTTATTCGGTCTTGGGTTTGGTTGGGTCGGTAACTGCCTTGCCGCCGATGTCGCTCAGATTCGTGGTCTGCTCCATCAATACCTGCATCTGCGCTGCCAGATATTCTGACTGCAGCTTCATGATTTCCTGAAAATTCTTTGCCTGCATAAATCGGCGGGCAAAAGTGAAGGAGAGGGCGATGTTGCGCTCGGCCATGTTCAGCGCTCGCTCGCCGACTTCCCGCACGCCGGTCGAGGCCATCGGCGTATTGTCTCCGAACGCGCCCAAGGCCCGACGCACTCCGGCGATGTAGGTGTCGAATGCCTTCTTCGCCTGCTGCATGCTTTTGTCCGCCATGTCCTGCATTGCGGGAGAAACGCTTTCCATGGGATTTTTCATCGAATCCTCCGCTCGTTTGCCGATATGCTCATCTGGAGTGAGCGTATTCGGTTTAATCGTCGCCGCTGGTGACTACCACCCTGGCATTGGTGACGCCCATCCGCTCGACCAGCGCATATAATTTCTCCGCATTGGCAGGATGCAGCCGCACGCATCCATGCGACACCGGGGTCCCGATGCGCCTGGTCTCGTAGCTGCCGTGAATGGCGTGGCCTCGTTTGGTGAAGAAGATGGAATGCGGCATGGGGGCATCGTCCCATTCCTCGGAATAATGATCTTCCTCCATACGGAACGCAGTGTAGGTGCCGCTTGGGGTGTCGTGGCCGCGGGCGCCGGTGGATACCGGCCAAGTCCACCGCAAGTCGCCGTCAACCTGCACCGTCATCTGCTGGGCCGATTTGTCGACGGTAATAAGCACTTCTGCAGGCGCAGGCGATGACGCGACAGCGAATAACGCCAACGCAAAAAAGATAGGGCGAATGCTGTGCATGTGCGATCCCGAGCGTCAGGGCGAAATGGGAATTTGATCCAATCCGGCATATTCATCAATCTAGCCCAGTCATCAGCTGAGCGCCACAAAATTGCCGGCACCCTCGGCAATGGGCAACGGGTGTGTTGGCCTTCGCAGGCCCGAGTGTTAATGGTCCCACGCTGACTAAATTAGTGTCCCGAACCCGAAGGTCGCGCACGGTAGGCGGTCGGATGCGTTACTCTTTGCTGCTTTCAGTCGCCCTCGTTCTGTCGGGATGTGAGTCCGCGCCGCAGACTGGCGTGCGCCTGGAAGTCGCCACGCCAATTACGCTCACTCCCAAACAAGTCTCCAGCGTCCGCGCAGGCGTCGCGAAAAGCCTCAAATACGATATTGACGCGCCGCGCGTCGGAAAACTGCTCGCCGGGCGAACTTCGACCGGAGTGATCGTCTGCGGCTACGTCAACGGCAAAAACAGCGCCGGGGAAGACATCGGGGAGAGGCCTTTTCATGGCCTCTTCCTCGGGTTCGACAACGCTTCCGGCTTTATTGTGACCGGCTCGGGCGGCGCTGAGAACGAGACCGCAACGACGTTGGACGTGTGCCGGCGCTCCGGCTTGGAGCTGACCCCTTCTTCTTGAGCGGCCTGTAGCCCGGATTTCGGGCTTGCGAAATCCGGGGCAGAGTCCCGGATTGAGCGAAGGCGCTCAATCCGGGCTACAAGTTTATCCAGTCATTCCGGGGCGCCGCACAAGCGGCGAGCCCGGAATCCATAGCCGCAGGCCGGGTTGGAAGCGGGATGATCTACATCATCATGGGCTAGGTTGTAGCCGCCTTCTTACCGGATTTTAAAGCGAAAGCGCCATCTTGTGATGCGCATCACATAAGGAACCCGCGCCCGGGATCAGTCTTTCCGCTGAGATGAATTGAGTTTCCGCGGTTGGACTGATGACCGACATCACCGCTCTTTCGCGCGTGCCGCTGTTGGGGCCAAACGAGCCACATGCGCCCATTGCCATTCTTTCTACCGCCAAGCGCGCTGCCTTGGTCGCCTGTCTGGCTGCTGGCTCGCTTTGTAAGCAGGGTCGTATGTGGACCCTGCCGTGCGGTCCGAACGAGAAACCAATCGCCAATACGACCATTGCGGACCTTGGCCGGCAGGGAATGCTGGCGATTACCGTACTCGGCAGGAACAGGTCGGCGCGATTGACACCACGCGGAAGCTGGTTCGCCCGGACGCTGGCAGCGCGCGAACTTGAACTCGCGAAGGCCAACTCGATCTGAACGCGGGTTTGCGGTCGCCGCCTTAAACTCAAGCGTTTGCGATCGCAGGTGCAACTGTAAGACCACTCGACTTTGTCAAAGCCCAGTTGCAGTTTTTGCCGCCCCAAAAAAGTTGCGGCCGGCTCTGGAGGAAGAGCCGGCCGCGCGCGAACCCGGTCTGTGGACGGGGAGGAGTGGGGACGTGACCAGGCTCGCGGAGTTTCTTTCCTTTTCCTTCAATCAACGCGCGGCAGCGGTCGCCGGCGCAGGTCGCGGCTCGCCAAGCGCAAGCCAGGCATTGGGATCGCTCTGCGACTGCCGCTTGACGAAGCGGTAGCCGGTCTCCGACCACAGCAGGATCTCCTCGTTCTGGTTGTCGAGAATGAACTCGCCCTTGTCGGTCTTCACCGTGAGCACCGCGTGGCCGTCGCCGCGCTTGTCGCGCACCACGGTGATCAGCAAAGCCTGGCGCGGCCATCCCGCCTGCATCAGCATTCTGCGCTTGAGGAGAACGTAGTCCTCGCAGTCGCCGTAGCCGTCGTCGGGATAGTTCCAGCGTTCGACCACGCCCCAATGTTCCAGATCCGTGATCGGCTTGACGGTGTCATTGACCCAGCGATTGATGCGGGTGAGGTCTTTCCACGCCTTGGTGCCGAGCACGACATCGCGCGCATCCAGGGGCTTCGTCTCGCATTCAGGTGCATATTCGGAACAAAATTCGAGCCAGCCGATCGGTGCCCGCACGCTCGCCCCGACCGCGGCGAACAGCGGCCGCTCGTTCGCGGCGCTTGCCGAGCCTATGACCGCCGCAAGCGCTGCCGCGGCAATACAGGCTCCGAGTATCTCCGTCGCCCGCCAAGGCATTCTGTGGCCCCTCCCTTTTTTCTTGAGGCCACATTTCTCACAAACGATTTGAGTTGCCGCTAAACGGGACCGGTCGTTTTGAAGAGAACGCGCATAAATAACGCCATGAATGCAGGGCTCATTCGAAGCAAATTTGCATAAAATTCAACAGATGATAGCGAGCACGCCCGCTGCAAATTGGAAGAGAAGGTCAGCAGACATGTTCGCTGCAAAGCGGGAATGCAGGTTTGTCGCTGTTTGACGCGAGCAGTCGAGAGCCGAAGACGGGGGCGACGTCCGGGGTGATCGGATGGATTTGAAGGCGAACCGCCGATCCCGATTGCGTTCGCGCGTTTACCCGCCGGTGACGTTGTCTTCGAGAAAGTCGGAGTGTTGCAGGCGGGTGAACTCGATCGCGATGCCGTTTTCCAGGTGACGCACAACTCTCCCCGGCGTTCTGCCGATGGTTACAGGCGCCCCGATGTCCGGCCGTTCATCGGTAGCGATCGCAGCGCCCGATTGGGAAATGTCGATGACCCGGCAGCCGACATTGATCCCGTTCGGCAGAATGAGCCGGCCGGCTGGATTGCGCGGTGTCATGCGGCCGTGCCGCCGGTCCTCGGGCAGGTTAAGAATGTGTCGGTTGGCAAGCCAGGTCAGCTGCGCGGCGAGCTTGTCGCGTTTTCGCGCCGTGGCCGCAATGGTCATGGCGAATCCGTTCTCGAACAGGCGGGCAACGATGCCTTCCAACCGCCCGAGGTGATCGACATAGGCGATGACACGCTCGCCCTGTTGGCCGCGCACCGCTGCGATGAGCGCCATGCCGCCCGGTGACATGTTTACAACCTGACAGGAATATTCCCTGCGGTCCGCCAGCATGTAGCGGCCGAGCAGATTGACCCGTACCCGCTGAAATCGCCGCCGCTCATCGCTCAACGGCAAGATCGCTGTTTTTTTCAGGGGGAACGCCATGGATGGTACTGCGCAACCGGAGCTGCCCACCCTATGTCGCCACCGTTAATGGCCCGTTATCGCGGTTTTAGCGCGCCGAAAGCCCGCCTTCGTAGACGACGAGGCGGCCTCGCATGCTGCCGTTATCGGCGCGCAGGAGAGGCGCAGCCGTGCGTCCAAGATAGCGATGCGGGCCGAGCACGAGATTGCAGCGCCAGTTGCTTGTGGTCCAGGTCGATGGGTCCGTTGGCGCAAGCGTCCCCAGGACGCGAGCATCGGTGCGGCCATGGTAACCGAGCGGCAGCAGCAGCAGCTCCAGCTTTGTCGCCGCTGCAATGTCGAGGCGCGTCGCCGCAATTTGCTCGGCGCTCGCGACCACGCCGACCGCCTCGCCGGCAATGATCGCCAAGAGGTTTTGCAACTCATGTCGAGCCTCCCGCGACCACAGGTCGAGAAACGCTTCGCCTTTGAGCTCGCGGCCGAACAATGCGCAAACGCGCGTGCCGGCAATTCGAAACGGATGTCCAGCCCTCGGCTCGAACGTCAGAATAAAAGTGTCGGCAAGCACCCCGCGTATGCCGTTGGGGTCGATCTCTCCCCGCTCCGGCACGCTGCGTCTTCCGCGCCGCTCGTTCCAGTAATCGAACAGCTGGCGAGTGGATGGATGTTTCATGATCAGTGTGCTCCGTCGCCTTGCGGTTGGCTTTCCGGCGCGCTGCACCAATTTGGGACGAGCCCATTCCGGTTGAAGAACGCTGGCATGGGATCAGCACGCAGCGTGCCGCTTGCACGCGGCCGGGACGCCTCGGCTTTCGTTGGTGGAGCGTTAGTGTTAAGAGCCGGCGGTCATGCCTGAGCAATCAAGCCGGCAAAAAATGCTCAATGTACCCGCGCCGGTCCTGGCGCTGCTGGTACTGATTGCCCTCGTCCATGCCGTTCTTCTGGCATTGAGTCCCGATGATAGAACACAGTTTCTGCTGCTGTTTGCCTTCATTCCCGCCCGCTACGACTGGAGCGTGGCGCCTGACATCGCCTGGCCGGGCGGCTTGGCAGCCGATATCTGGACCTTTGTTACCTATGCCTTGATCCACAGCGATCTCATTCACCTCATTGTCAATGCGGTGTGGCTACTGGCATTCGGTTCGGCGCTTGCACGACGATTTGGGCCGCTGCGATTTATTTCGTTCATGGCAGCGACGGCGGCGGCGGGAGCCGCTGTGCATCTGCTGACCCATTTTGGCCAGCTGCTGCCGGTGATCGGCGCCTCCGCAGCGATTTCCGGGGCGATGGCAGCCGTCACCCGGTTTGTATTTCAGCGCGGCGGCCCGCTCGCATTGTGGCGCGAGCATTCTGACGAAGCGTACCGGGTGCCGGCGGCGCCGCTGTCGGTATGTCTGCGCGATCCGAGCGTCCTGATTTTCCTCGCGGTGTGGTTCGGCTTTAATGTCTTGCTTGCATTCGGCTCGGTGGGCCTGGCGGGCGTTGAGGGACCCATTGCCTGGCAGGCGCATATCGGCGGCTTTCTCGCCGGTTTGTTCGGCTTTGCCCTGTTTGACCCCGTAGGGACGGCAACCGGTGCGGACGCACTACCCGGTCCTGACACGACCGCTGGCACGTGAAGGCCAGATGTGCGGCACTCGCAATGCTAAGCCGCGTTTTTTATGCTAAAGAAAGCCCGTGCCGGCCGCCTTGCCATAGAAGTCATCACTAAACGGCGGAACTCGGCGCCAAATCGACTGTTAACAAACCGACCGGTGTTCCGTTTGGTCGACCGAACGCCGGTCAGGGAGGCGACCCATGACCGTGAAGGCCATTTTGTCCGTCAAAGGCGGAAACGTTGTTTCAATCGAGCCTACGGCTACCCTCGAAGCCGCCGTTAAAACGCTGACCGACAACCGGATAGGCGCAGTGCTGATACTGGGACCGGACCACCGGGTCATCGGCATTCTCTCCGAACGCGATATCGTGCGCGCGCTGGCCGCACGAGGTGCCGGCGCGCTCAAAGAGCCGCTTGCTCAGGTGATGACGCGCAAGGTTGTCACCTGCGGTCCGGCCGAGACGGTGGGCACCATCATGGAGCGGATGACGACCGGAAAGTTTCGCCACGTTCCGGTCATCGAGCAGGACCAGGTCGTCGGCATCATTTCAATCGGCGACGTGGTCAAGCACCGGCTCCACGAGATGGAAAAAGAATCCGCGGCTCTGCGCGATTACATCCAGACGGCGTAACCTGGCCGCACACTCCGCCTGCTCTTTGCCACATGGCACGAGCGTGAAGGGCGTCACCTCCCCCTGAAAGAGAAAAGGGGGAGGTCGGCGCACACGCAGCGCCGGGTGGGGGTCAAATAGGCGATTTCACTCGCTGCGACCGCGCGGTCTTCGGAGCGGGCACGCGAGATCATTGCTTGCATTCATTCGGCGGCTTCCGGGGCTGCGAGCGGCAGCTGCGGGCGCGCCATGGCAAATACCCTGTCGACCACCGAATAATCGGCATAGCCGCAGCGCGCCAGCGGAACCATGGCGGCGGTGTCGAGGCGCCCGTCCTTGATGAAACGGTCATCGATGTGAATGCCGACCACTTGTCCGAAGGCAACGTGCCGATTCGAGGGCCGGCCATCCAGGTCAATGAGATCGATGATCTGCAACAACCTGCATTCCAGAGCGCAGGGCGAAGCGGCCACCCGCGGCGGGCGCACCAATTTGCATGGCGCCGGCTCCAGACCGGATTTCTCCATTTCGTTCACGCCGCGCGGAAAGTCACCGGATGTTTCGACGACCGCGTGCCGCAAGTCGAATGTTGCAAGGCTGCAGACGAACTCCTTCGTTTCCCTGACAAAAACCAGCAAGTCTTTAGGACCCTCGCTGGAGAACAAAACGATGGGCGGATTGTCGGATACGGCATTGAAGAACGAATAGGGCGCGAGATTGATTTCGCCCTTCGCGCTCATGGATGTGATCCATCCAATCGGGCGCGGTGCCACGATCGCCTTTAACGGGTTGCGCGGAAGTCCGTGATCGTTTTTTGCGGTCTCGTAAAACATGGTTGTCAGTCAGCAGCGAAACGGGTTGCAATCTCCGTAAGCAGCGGACGCGGCCTGTCCTGGGGTGGCCCGTTCGAGCGTCCGATATGAACAAAGGCGGCGATGCGCTCGTTGGGCTTTAGTCCAAGCGCATCCAGCACACCTTGGTCATAGGCATACCACTCCGTCATCCAATAAGCCGCGTAGCCCAGCGCATGGGCGGCGAGCACGAGGCTCATTGCCGCCGCGCCGGCCGAGAGCACCTGCTCCCATTCGGGGATTTTAACATGAGGAGCTGCCCGGCTTACCACCGCGATGACTAGGGGAGCGCGCGCCAGCCGCCGCTGTTCGATTGCCAGCTGCTCCGAGTTGGCGTCCGGGTATTTTGCGCGGAATGCGTTGATTATCGCGTCGCCGGCGGCAAGCCGCGCCTCGCCTTCGAAGATGATGAATCGCCACGGCACCAGCTTGCCGTGATCCGGAACGCGCGACGCAATGGTGAGGAGCGCGTCGATCTCCTGCGCCGTAGGTGGGGGGCCCTCGAGCTGACTTGGCTTGATGGAACGGCGGGTTTTGAGGAGCTCGATCGCGTCCGGCATCGCATTTTCCCCCGGGATGGGCTGCGCCTAGCATAGCCGCGCCACAGTGACAAACCGTAGTATTGGCTTGAATTTGCCTCGATTTCGATCGAAAACGCTCACCATGGGGCTTGGGCGCGCGAGGGCAGGCAAGGGGCGCCAGCTTATTGTGGCTGGCTTACTTGTCGGGATCAGCATTGGAATTGCGGGGCTGCCGAATTCGGCGGGCGCGCAGTTCTTTGACGGCACCCCCATGCTTCGCCCGCCCAAGGACGTGCCGTCGGTGCCGCCTGCGCCGGCGCAGAATGTCGCCCCCGCCAATTCGAATGCATCCACCGTCGGCCCGAAGGGGCCGATGCTGCAGTCCCTTCCGCCGGCGGCCAGTTCGCCGCAAGTCCACGCCATGCCGGTGGTGCCGCCAGGACAGGCGGCCTTGGCGGTCAGCGCCCGTTTCGGACGCGACCTGCCGGCCATCAATGGCGCCTTGCAATGGAAAATATACCGGACCGAGCAGAACGGGGTACCGCGCCTCGTCAAGGAGGATAAAGGCCCGGCGCCGACCTTCGTCTTAGCGCCCGGTCCCTATGTCATCCATGTTGGATTTGGACTTGCGAGCGCAACCAAAGCGGTTCAGGTGCGCGCGGAAGGCCTCAAGGAAACATTCGAGCTACCGGCCGGCGGATTGCGTATCGAGGGTCGCGTTGGCGATGTACGCATCCCGCATGGGCAGATCTCATTCGATCTCTACAAAGGCAGCCAATTCGAGCCCGGCGATAAACGCGCCATCGCCACGGCAATTGCCACCGGTGACGTGGTTCTGCTCCCGGAGGGCACTTACCACATCGTGTCGAATTACGGAGATGCCAATTCAACGGTTCGGTCCGATATTCGTGTTCAGGCAGGCAAGCTCACCGACACCACGGTCAACCATCGCGCTGCGATCATCACGCTCAAGCTCGTCAACGAGCGGGGCGGAGAGGCGCGCGCAAACACGCAATGGTCGGTGCTTACGCCAGGCGGTGACGTCATCAAGGAATTGATAGGCGCTTTCCCCCGCGTGATTTTGGCCGAAGGTGAATACCGCGCAATCGCGCGCAACGACAACCGGACCTACGAAGGCGAGTTCCGGGTGGTCAACGGGGTGGACCGGGAGGTCGAGGTCATCGCGCGCTGAGCCGTGTCTCGCGCCCCGGCGCGCAGGGCGCACCGGTACGCTGCCGCGGAAATATGCAATGGCGTCTTCGCGCCGTTCCGCTACCAACAGCATGTTTGCGTATTTGAGATGGCCGGCGGCGAGGTCGTACTGCCATTGTATTTGATAGCCGGCCGTGTTGCCGCCTTCGAGGGGTCAGGCGGCTTTGCGCGTCCTGCGGATGTCGGGAGGGACCGCCTCCGCGACAAGTCCGCCAAGCGCAGCATCGAGCGGCAGCACAGTTTGTCCGTCGCTGCCGAGACGGCGAATGGAAACCGTTCGCTCGGCGGCCTCCTTGCGTCCGACAACAAGGAGGACCGGCACTTTGGCGAGTGAGTGTTCGCGCACCTTGTAATTGATCTTCTCGTTGCGCAGGTCCTGCTCCACCCGCAGGCCCAAACGCTGCGCCGCCTCAACCACCGAACGCGCGTAGTCGTCGGTATCGGCGGTGATGGTAGCAACCACGACCTGCAGCGGTGACAGCCAGAGCGGCAGGTGACCGGCATGATGCTCGATCAGAATGCCGGTGAAGCGCTCGAGCGAGCCGAACATCGCGCGGTGAAGCATCACCGGGACGACCTTGTTGGAGTGTTCGTCGATATAGAATGCGCCGAGTTTTCCGGGCAGGTTGAGATCGACCTGCACGGTACCGCACTGCCAGTCGCGCCCGATCGCATCGCGCAGAACATATTCGAGTTTTGGCCCGTAGAAGGCGCCTTCGCCTTTGTTGAGACTCCACGGCCGGCTGGACGCTTTGAGGGCCGCCATCAGCGCGCTTTCCGCTTTGTCCCACACTACATCGTCGCCGATCCTCTGCGCCGGACGATCCGAGAACTTGATGGTGACGTCAGGGAAACCGAAATCCTCATAGATGGAGAGGATGAGATCGTTGATCTTGAGGCTCTCCTCGGCGATTTGGCTTTCAGTGATGAAGACATGCGCATCGTCCTGGGTAAAGGCGCGCACGCGCATGAGCCCAAGCAGCGCCCCCGAAGGCTCGAACCGGTGCACCTTGCCGAATTCGGCGATTTTCAGCGGCAGGTCGCGATACGATTTGAGGCCGTTCTTGTAGATCTGAATATGACCTGGGCAGTTCATCGGCTTGATCGCATAAGTGCGCTCATCGTCGCTGCGATGCTCGGTGAGAAACATCATCTCGCGATACTTCTCCATGTGGCCGGAGGCGACCCAGAGCGAAGCATCCATGAGCTGCGGGGAATTGACTTCGACATAACCCGCGTCCGTCTGCCGGCGTCGAATGTAATTCTCCAGGATTTGGAACAGTGTCCAGCCTTTCGGGTGCCAGAACACCGAGCCGGGCGCCTCCTCCTGGAAGTGGAACAGATCCATTTCCCGGCCGAGCTTGCGGTGGTCGCGCTTCTCAGCCTCCTCGATCTGCTTGAGATAGCTGTCGAGTTGCTCCTGTTTGGCGAATGCAGTGCCGTAGATGCGAGAGAGCATTTCCCGGTTGGAATCGCCGCGCCAATAGGCGCCGGCGGTTTTCATCAGCTTGAATGCTCCTCCGACCTTGCCGGTCGAGGTCATATGCGGGCCGCGACAGAGGTCGAACCACTCGCCTTGCTTGTAGATTCGGATCTCTTGATCCGGCGGAATGGCGTCGATCAACTCGACCTTGAAAAGTTCGCCTTTCTCGCGAAACACCCGTTTCGCCTCGTCACGCGACCATATGTCCTTGGTGAACGGCCGGTCGCGCGCGATGATGTCGCGCATCTTGCTCTCGATTGCGGGGAAATCGTCGGGCGTGAACGGTTGGTTGCGAAAGAAATCGTAGTAAAAGCCGTTCTCGATAACCGGCCCGATGGTGACCTGCGTACCCGGCCACAGGGTCTGGACAGCTTCCGCCAGAACGTGTGCGGCATCGTGCCGGATCAGCTCCAGCGCCCGAGGGTCGTCGCGGGAAAGAAATTCGATCTTGGCGTCGCGCGTGATTGGAGCGGCGAGATCGACAATTGCTCCGTCGATTGCCATCGCGACTGAACGTTTGGCGAGCGAGGGCGAGATGCCCTTAGCGATTTCGAGACCCGATATTCCTTGCGGGTAGTCCCGACGCGCTCCGTCGGGAAAGGTGATGGTGATCATATTCGTGCCTTGCTCACTCGCTGCCTACGGTCGCAGGTAAGCATTGCTGGACGTCCCGAGATGGGCGCTGCAGGCGTCTCTCGGATGTGAATACGGCCGCGACTTATACGATGCGGGCTCGCCCAGGCAAACGTGGAGGTACGCTGCCCCACGCGGGTTCAGGGATCAGAGTTGGTGCCGCGCCAGCGGCCGTATCGCCAAGGCAAGAACCAGCGGGCGCGCGGAGGAAGTTGCGCCGGGACGAAATCGAGGCCCGAAGTCCCGAACGGGTGACACCGGCAGAGCCGTGCCAGCGCCATCCACCCTCCAACCCACAATCCAAAGCGGCCGATGGCCTCATCGGCGTACTCGGAGCAACCGGGGAGATGCCGGCAATTGAGCCCGATGAGAGCGGCAAGGGTAAAGCGGTAGGCGCGGATTAGTCCTTGGGCGAGCCGGCGAACGGCGTGCCGCAGAGCTGCAAGGGCAGTACTGAGCGAAGGTCGGGAGAGGCTCAGTCTATCGCGAAAAGGTATCATGACACTGTAGACCCTGCTGCCATATGCCATTTGCTCATTTCTGAGGCAAACCTCGCGTCGCGAAGGCAATTTTTGGGGCTAGACCCGAATCTCCAACGCCTCTAAAACGGGCACGCGAACTCTGGGCACAGGACGCTTACCGACCTCCCCTCCGTAGAAGAGTAGGCGCGGCGTCGTTGATGAGGGTCAGCATGTTACGATTTTTCTGGGGCGCGTTGGCGCTCGGGTGCGGTATTGCGCAAGTATTTGCCGGCTCGCCAGCGGTTGTCGATGACAGCGGCAGCGCGCCTATGCGCTTCGAGTGGCGGCACGAAGGGCCAGCCGACGCCTGCGGATCGAATTGCCGTGTGTGGATTTCAGCAACCGGCTACATCACGGCTGATACGCCGCGCGAATTTGAGGCTTTTGCCAAGGATTTCGACATTCGTGGCGCGGTGCTCGTGCTCGATTCCGACGGAGGATCGGTTCTCGGAACGATTGCTCTCGGCCGCGCGATCCGCAATTTCGAGATGGTGACCACCGTCGGCAAGACCGTGGCGCTTACGGGAAACAGCAGCGACCGCCGCGCAACGCTTTCGCCAAACGGCAATTGTGAATTGATGTGCGCGTTCCTCATGCTGGCTGGCGCGCGTCGCTATGTGCCGCCGCAGGCGCATGTGCTGGTGCATCAAATCTGGCTTGGCAAGAAACGCAAACAGGCCTTGGAATTGAACTATTCAGCCGAGGAGCTCAACGTCGTTCAACGCGATATCGGACGACTTGCGCAATACACCATTGAAATGGGAGGAGCAGCGGAACTCCTCGAAACGGCGCTGCGCATTCCCCCGTGGGAGCCATTGTACAGGCTTTCCCCTGACGAGCTGCTGCGCATGCGGCTGACCACGGTAGACGCGCTATTTGCCCAACAGCCGGCGAGCGCGGAGTTGGCTGCCGCCAAGACAACGCTGGCAACGGTTGGCCAACCGGGCGCCGGCGCCCGCGACTGAAGTAACAACGGCTCCCGGGCGCAGCACTTCGCGGTGCGCAGCACTGCATTTGGGACACAATTCGTGCCTTTGCGGCGCGACGCACCGCCCGCTGGAATTAGCGCATATTTCGCTTCATGCTGGTGCTCGGTCTGAACGCGTTCCACGGCGATTTATCGGCGGCGCTGGTACGCGATGGACAACTTGTAGCCGCTGCAGAGGAAGAGCGATTTCAGACGCATCAAGCATTGGGCAGGATTTCCGTCCCAATCGATCCGCTATTGCCTCAAGGAAGCAGGCATCCGCTTGGCGGACGTTGACCACGTCGCGATCAATCAGGACGGCCGCGCAAATTTCATCGCCAAACTCAAATATCTCGTGTCTCAGCTTCCTGGTCCTGGACTTGTCCTTGCTCGCCTCAAAAACCGCCAGGCACGAACGGGCATTCCGGAGCTTCTGCAAAGAGAATTTCCGGATGACCGGTTTCGTGGCGCCATGCAGAAGGTCGAACATCATCTCGCGCATTTGTCGTCGGCTTTTCACGTATCTCCATTCGAGCAGGCGGCAGTAGTTTCCATTGATGGATTTGGCGATTTCTCCAGCGCTGCGTGGGGAACAGGCAAGGGAAGCGCGATCGCCATTGAAAACAGAATCTATTTTCCACATTCGCTGGGAATCTTTTATCAGGCGCTGACTCAGTATTTGGGATTTCCCGACTATGGAGACGAATACAAGGTAATGGGGCTTGCCCCTTACGGTTCGCCGGCGGCGATGGACGCCATGCGCAGCATTGTGCACCTGAAGTCGGATGGCGGGTTCGAGCTGGATCTCGCATATTTCATTCATCACAAGGAGCCGATCTCCTACGAATGGAACGATGGCTCCCCGGTTTTCGCGGACCTGTTCTCATCCGCACTCGAAGAACTCCTCGGTCCGCGCAGGAAACCTGCAGACCCGATCGAGGACCGGCACCGCAATATCGCTCGCTCAGCGCAGCTGATGTATGAGGAAGCGTTCTTTCACCTGCTGAGCACAATTCAACGCCGCTCGGGTTTAAAGAATTGGCGCTTGCCGGAGGCTGCGCAATGAATTCAGTTGCGAACGGAAAAGTACGGCGAATGACGGCCTTTGATCGTGTGTACGTGCAATCAGCGGCTGGTGACGCCGGCGGGGCGATCGGGGCTGCGTTCTCGGTCTGGCATAAGCTCGGCGGCAAACGCTCCTTCACCATGGATCATGCCTATTGGGGGCCGCAATTCCAGTCCGATGAAATTACCAAGATTTTCGCGCAACAAAGCAAGAGGATTGCAAGCGCCGGCTGTACTGCCGAGCACATAGTCGACGAGCAGGAACTGTGCGCGAGGACGGCTTCGGCGATCAAGGATGGCAAGGTGGTCGGCTGGTTTCAGGGCCGAATGGAATGGGGACCGAGAGCGCTCGGCAATCGCTCAATCGTCTGCGATCCGCGCCGCGCGGACATGAAGGAAATTCTCAACCGCAAGATCAAGCGTCGCGAATCGTTTAGGCCGTTCGCTCCGTCGATTTTGGAAGAGGCCGTCTCCGATTGGTTCGAAGAGAGCGCTGCAGTGCCGTTCATGATGCAGGTGTTCCAAATTCGGCCGGAAAAGCGCAGCCTCATTCCGGCCGTAACGCATGTCGATGGTTCTGGCAGATTGCAGACCGTTTCTCGGCGCACAAATCAGCTGTTTTATAGGCTTATCGACCAGTATTGTGAGCTTACAGGTGTGCCCATGGTGCTCAATACCTCGTTCAATGAAAATGAGCCGGTAGTCTGCGAGCCGATTCAGGCACTCGAATGTTTTCTACGAACTCGCATGGACGTGCTTGTGCTGGGGGGAGTGATGATCTCCCGGGAAAACCCAAATTGATCCAGTCTGTCTCGATCGGAAGACATTCAGAGGAGATTGAAGGTTTCCCTGCATTTGGGCAAACTTGAGGACAACAGTCCCGGCTGGCGAAGGAAAACACATGCACCTTGAGCGGCGGATTCTCATTACCGGCGGCGCTGGATTTCTGGGCTCGCATTTATGCGAGCGGCTGCTGAATCAAGGGTCGGTCGTCATTTGCGTGGATAATTTTTTCACGGGCACGCGTCGAAATGTCCAGCATCTGCTCGACAACAAGAACTTTGAATTGATCCGCCACGATGTGACGTTTCCGCTCTATGTGGAAGTCGACGAAATCTATAACCTCGCTTGTCCGGCTTCGCCGATCCATTATCAGCACGATCCGGTGCAGACGACCAAGACAAGCGTCCACGGCGCAATCAATACGCTTGGCCTGGCCAAGCGGCTGCGGGCAAAGATCCTGCAGGCGTCCACCTCGGAAATCTACGGTGACCCCGGCGTTCATCCGCAGCGAGAAGACTACTGGGGGCACGTCAATCCGATCGGGCCGCGATCTTGCTATGACGAAGGCAAGCGCTGTGCGGAGACGCTGTTTTTCGATTATTGGCGGCAACATCGCATGCAGATCAAGGTGGCCAGGATATTCAATACCTATGGGCCGCGCATGCACCCGAATGATGGCCGCGTGGTCTCGAATTTTATCGTTCAGGCATTGCTGGGTCGCGATATCACTGTCTATGGAGACGGATCGCAAACCCGCGCATTCTGCTACGTCGACGACCTCGTCGACGCGCTAATCCGGCTGATGGCTACGCCAGGCGATGTAACGGGACCGGTCAACGTCGGCAACCCGAGCGAGTTCTCTATCATGGAGCTTGCTACGCAGGTGATCGGATTGGTGGGCTCTCGGTCGCATATCGTCCATCGGCCATTGCCGGAAAATGATCCGAAGCAGCGCCGGCCTGACATTTCACTTGCACAGGACCTGCTGGGTTGGAGCCCGCGCACGCCGCTCAAGGCCGGGCTCATCAGCACCATCGCCTATTTTGACCAGTTGCTCGGGGATCAATCTCTAAGAGAACAACTCGCTGCAATTCAGCAATAGTATTGTGACGCTAGCTTCGTCAGAGCAGATGCCGGATGCGCTGCTTGCGCGTCGAAGCAACATTGCGCCCGGCGCGCATCAGCCAATGAACCGGAAAAAATGGCCATTGCGGGCGGGTTTCGTCGGCAGCCGCCGCTGGGCGGATTTGGCCGACTGGCTGGTGATCGCGGTCGCCGCGGCGCTGCCATGGTCCACATCGGCAGTCGGCGTCCTGATTGCTCTCTGGCTCGTCACATTGCTACCGACCTTGGACCTTGCTGCCGTACGTCGCGAAGTCTTCAGCCTTGCCGGAGGCTTGCCGGTCTTGCTGTGGCTTTTCGCCGGAGCGGGCATGTTGTGGGCGGACGTCGCATGGGTGGAGCGATTTGCCTGGTTTGGCAGTTTTCACAAGCTCCTGGCCATTCCATTGCTGCTGGCTCAATTCCGCCGCAGCGAGCGGAGCACATGGGTATTCACGGCATTCTTGCTTTCTTGCAGCATGCTTTTGGCAGTGTCGTATTTCCTGGCGTTGTGGCCCGGTTTGGTGTGGCGCGGGACGCACAGCCTTTTCGGTGTTCCGGTGAAGGACTATGTCGCACAAAGCGGCGAGTTTGTTCTTTGCGCTTTCACCTTGCTGCCAATCGCCTTTGGGTGGCTTCGATCGCGCCCCTTGAAGACGGTTGGCATTTGCGCATTGGCAGGTCTGTTCATTGCCAACGTTTTTTATGTCGCGTCCGGCCGGACGGCGCTGGTGGTCGTGCCCGTGCTCGTGGTCGTATTTGCGCTGCGCCGATTTGGATCGGCGAGAGGGTGCGCGGTCCTCCTGACCGCAATGATCGCGGGCTGGCTGATATGGCAGTCTTCCACCTACCTTCGCATGCAGATGGCATTGATACCGGGAGAGATTTAGCGATATAGCCAGGAAAATGCGCGGACCCGCATCGGCGAGCGCCTTGAATTCTGGAAAAAATCGCTAGCTTTCATTGCCCAGGCCCCATTAATCGGTCACGGTACCGGCTCCATCAAGCGCCTGTTCCAGGCATCTGCGGCGGGAGAGACCGGGGCATCGTCTCTCGCTCCCGATAACCCGCACAATCAGACGCTGGCGGTGGGCATCCAGCTTGGATCAATCGGCGTCGCACTTCTCTACGCAATGTGGATCGGACATCTCTTTGTTTTTCGAGAGCGCAGCGACGCGGAGGAGGGAAGGACAGGGCAAAGCTTGGCGAGAGAGAACCTCGCATGGATCGGATTGGTTGTGGTGTTGCAGAATATCGTATCATGCTTGTTTAATTCGCATTTGTTCGATTTCACGCAAGGTTGGACCTACGTTTTCGGCGTCGGTGTCGCCGCAGGCGCGTTGGCGCGCTGCACGAATGTTGCGAATTGGGAAACCGCGGCGCGCTCGGGGAGCGAAATGGGTGCGCCTGCAACGGAAAAAATTTGAGTTGAGGAGCATCATTTTTAATACCCTTCGCAGGTTCTACTTCCCCATCTGCACCAGATTCCCATCGGATGCGACACGGTATCGGTCTTCACGCCAGCTGACACTCGCCCCGAAAAAGCTCGCCACGTAGATCGCAAACAGCATCAATTCCAGTAACGGGATCAGCAAGTAATGCTGCCGGTCAAGGTGAAATGCGCGTCGCACGCAAGCGCACAGCGCGGCGCGGCAGCCGAGCGCCAGGGCAGCGACAAGGAGAGCGCCAGGGATGCTCAGGGGAGTAGCCAACAGTGCCAGCGGAAACGGATGCGTGAGAATTGAGCCGGCATAGCCGATCGGGTTTATGCTCTTGATGGTGCGCGCAAAGCGTATTTGCCGCGCCAGCAAGGTTTGCGGAGTCCTTTCGAAACAGACATGCCCGACCGAGCAGGGCGGTATGGCAACCGCGTAGCCGCAGGACCGCACTGCCTGCCCAATCATGTAGTCGTCGGCGAGGCATCCGGCGAAGGCCGCAAAACCGCCAATCTGGCCCAGCGTCGGACGGCGGATTGCAATCGTTGCTCCGAAACAGGGCTGTGCCAGCCGGAATTTCAATGCGCTTACCACCTCGGGAAGAAAGTGCGAATTGATGGCCATCGCCGAAAGCTTCGACCACAGGCCCGCTCCGGCAATTCCATGATAGAGACATGTCACCGCGCCTACTTTCGGCTGTTGCAACTGGTCGGCCAGAATGGACAAGTATTTCGGACCAACCTCAATATCGCTGTCGGCGACGACCAAGACGTCATGCTGCGCCAGCGGCAGCATGTTGACGAGATTGGAAATTTTGCGATTGGAACCGTGTTCGTGCGGATCTTCCTTCAAGACGATCTCCTGTCGCGGAAACATCGCCTTGAGCCGATCCGCCGTTTCGATTGCCGGATCGTCGCGATCCTGCGTTCCCAGCACGATTTGTACCGGAGCGGAATAATCCTGCGTGCAAAATGACGATAAGCATTCGAATAGTCGTGGCTCTGCGCCACGAAGCGGTTTAAGGAGCGTTACCGAGGGCGCTGCGTCGGCGCTGTCACTCGTCGGGCTCCGGGTGAACCGGAGCACCAGGGCGCAAGCGGTCAAAATATGAAAACAACCAAACGCCGCGCCGACAATGCATAAGAGGCCAATCCAAGCAAACATCGTTCGTTCGATTTGTCAGGTCAGAAAGTAGCAAAGGACAAGGACCGGGAAGACCGGCGGTGAGTGCTCACCTTCCGTGGCGAGAGGGCCCCCGTGCGAACTGGGCAAGCGCTTGGGCACCCGTGACCGGCTGTTTGACATCGAGGGCGGCGAAGTCAGCCTCACCTGAGAGCGCTGTCTCCAGCAGCTTATGGTATTGGCGGCGAGGAACTTCGATTGCGCCGAAAGTCTTGAGATGTTCGGTGACGAATTGTGTGTCCAGCAGTTTGAAACCGCCCGCCCTCAGCCTTGCTACCAAATGAACCAGCGCAACCTTGGATGCATCGCGTGCGCGATGGAACATGCTTTCTCCGAAAAATGCGCGACCTAGTGTCACGCCGTAGAGGCCACCCACCAACGAGTTGCCATCATAGACTTCCAAACTGTGGCAATGCCGTCGCTCGTAGAGCTTGCGATAAAGCGCGCGAATGCGTGTATTGATCCAGGTGCGGGGTCGGCCGGGCCTCGACTGGGCGCAGCCATCGAGCACGCCGTCAAAATCACGATCGACGGTAACGGTAAAGCGGTCCAAGCGTACCGTGCGCGCTAAGCGCCCCGGCAGGTGAAAACGATCGAGCGGAATTACCCCGCGCTTTTCCGGCTCGATCCAATACAGCGCCGGATCGTCTGCGCTTTCTGCCATGGGAAAGATGCCGCAGGCATAGGCCTTGAGCAGCACTTCCGGTGTGATCTCGATGACGGCGGAGTCACGGTTTGCCATCAGTCTGCATCCCGATAGGCGATGGGCGACAAATCGCAGATAAGTCTTTTTAACATTTTTTGCCAATAATCCTCAGTGCGGTAAGCACCGAGCTTCTATTGACTGGGCAGGCCTCCGGCGGCGAGAAACTCCTCTAGCCAATGGATGTGGTAGTCGCCGTCGATGATGTCCTTTTCCCGCACCAGCGCGCGAAACAGCGGCAACGTCGTCTCGATACCGTCGATGACGAACTCATCGAGGGCGCGCTTTAGCCGCATGAGGCATTCACCGCGTGTCTTTCCGTGGACAATGAGCTTGCCAACCAGGGAATTGTAATACGGTGGAATCGTGTAGCCGTGATAAACGGCGGAATCCACCCGCACACCCAGCCCGCCGGGTGGGTGATAGTGCACGATCTTCCCCGGTGAGGAACGAAATGAAACGGGATTTTCCGCATTGATGCGGCACTCGATCGCATGACCGTGAAATTTTACGTCATTCTGGGATAGCGCAAATTCGCCGCCCGCTGCGGCACGGATCTGCTCAAGCACCAGGTCGATGTCGGTAATCATCTCGGTCACGGGATGCTCTACCTGGATGCGCGTGTTCATCTCGATAAAATAGAACTCTCCGTCCTGATGCAGAAATTCGACGGTGCCGACGCCGAGATATTTCAGCTCCTGCATTGCTTGCGCAATGGTTGCGCCGATTGCATTGCGGGCACCTTCGTTGAGTGCCGGGCAGGGACCCTCTTCCCAGATCTTCTGATAGCGTCGCTGCAACGAGCAATCGCGCTCACCGAGGTGAATGGCGTTCCCGCGACCATCGCCCAAGACCTGGATTTCGATGTGACGCGGCCGAGAAAGATATTTTTCGAGATAGAGCGCATCGTCGCCGAAAGCCGCCTTGGCTTCGGCTCGGGCAGTTGCCAGCGCCGGCGCGAGATCTGCCTCTCCGCGCGCGATCTTCATGCCGCGGCCACCGCCGCCGCATGCCGCCTTGATCAATACCGGATAGCCAAGCGATTGCGCTACCGAACCTGCTTCCTGATCGGAGGACACCGGCCCTTGCGAACCCGGCACGACCGGAATCCCGAGCTGCTGGGCCGTGCGCTTTGCATGGATTTTATCGCCCATGAGGCGAATGTGCTCTGGCCTCGCGCCGATGAAATGGATGTTATGCTCCTGCAGAATTTCCGCAAAACGCGCGTTCTCGGAAAGGAATCCATAACCTGGATGCACTGCGTCAGCGCCGGTGATTTCGCAGGCGGCGAGCAGCGCCGGAATGTTGAGATAGCTGTCGCGGGCGGGCGGCGGGCCGATACACACGCTCTCGTCGGCAAGCCGCACATGCATGGCATCTTCATCCGCCGTCGAGTGCACGGCAACCGAGGCAATACCAAGCTCCTTGCAAGCACGCAGTACGCGAAGCGCGATTTCCCCGCGATTTGCGATCAAGATCTTCTCGAACATTATTCGATGATCATCAGCGGCTCGCCGAACTCGACCGGCTGGCCATCTTCAATCAGGATCTGAATCACGGTCCCCGCGCGGGGGGAGGGGATTTGGTTCATTGTCTTCATTGCTTCGACGATGAGGAGCGTATCGCCCGTCTGTACACGACTGCCGACCTCGATAAAGGGGCGCGAGCCCGGCTCGGGCCCCCGGTACGCAGTCCCTACCATCGGGGAAGTGACCACGCCGGGATGCTTTGCCGGATCAAGCGAAGCGGAATCGCGTGACTGGACGACGGTTGCCAGGGATGCCGGCGCAACTGCCGGCGCTGCCTCGGTTACGCGCTGCGCCTCGCGCGCGACCCGCACGCGCTGTCCGTCGCGCTCGTATTCAATCTCGGTGAGGCCCGTTTCATCCAAGAGGCGCGCCAGATCGCGTATCAGATCGTGGTCGATTGTAGCCTTCGGCTTGGCTGCTTCTTTATTCTTGCGCTCCGCGGCCACGGCTCAAGCCTTCGCGCTGGTTTCGATCATTGCCGCCAGGCCGTCGATTGCAAGCTGATAACCGGTGACCCCGAACCCGCAGAGACTCGCGCGTGCAACTGGAGCGATGTGCGAGACATGTCGGAACTGTTCGCGTGCGAAGATGTTGCTGATGTGCACTTCGATTACCGGCAAATCGACCGCCGCGATCGCATCACGTACCGCTATCGATGTGTGAGTATAAGCACCCGCATTGATGATAATTCCAGCTGCCTCCTTGGCGGCGGCATCCTGGATAGAATTGACGATTTCCCCTTCATGGTTTGATTGACGAAATTCGAGCTCCCAGTGGTGCTGCTTTGCCGCCCTGCGACAGATGTTCTCGACGTCCTTGAGAGTGGAGCGCCCATAGATCTTGGGCTCGCGCGTGCCAAGCAGATTGAGATTGGGCCCGTTAAGCACGTACACGGTTTTTGGCATGGAGCGGTCCCGGGGCGCAAAGACGCCTCGATTTATAAGGAACCGACGGACAAAGGGAAAGCCGAGGACGCGGGTCGCCCCGCGGCCCATGCATCGCCGGCCCACCCGATCTCGGGTTTACCCGAGATCGGAACTATAAGTGCGCAAGTCGCCTAAAGGCCTGTCGACTTTGGTCAGCACGTCGCCTTGCCGCAGCGGGCAGTATTGATCTTTTCCCGCAGCGAACTGAGCCCTACGGCGCCGATCACGACATCGTTGCCGACCACATAGCTTGGGGTGCCGTTCAGGCCGAGAGCTTCTGCGAGCTTGAAGCTCTCCTCGATCTGGGACTTCACCTCCTCGCTTGAGGCGTCCTTTTCGAGGCGAGCCACGTCCAGGCCGACCTCCTTGGCGACTGCGAGAGCGCGCGCCCGATCGGCCTGCCCGCGGCCGCCGAGCAGCTTCTGATGGAATTCAAGATATTTCTTGCCGCCATTCTTGTCCTGCATGCGTACGGCAGCCGCGACCTGCGCTGCCTGGACCGAGCCTTCGCCCAAGACCGGGAATTCCTTAAGCACGAATTTGAGCCTGCTGTCGCTTTTGAGTAGCTCCATCATGTCGCTCAGGGCGCGCTTGCAGTAGCCGCAATTGTAATCGAAAAACTCGACCACGGTGACATCGCCTTGCGGGTTGCCGAGAGTGACCTGGCGCGCCGAGGTGAATATTGCCTCGCTGTATTGGCTGATCGCAGTGCGATGTTTTTCAGCGTCGGCGACGGCTTGACGCTTTTCCAGCTCGTTCATTACGTCCTGCAGCAGCTCCGGATGACTGAGCAGGTATTCTTTGACGATCCGCTCGATCTCGACGCGCTGATCGCTGCTGAACGACGGTGCCTGCGCAGGAGCCGGGGCCGGGGATGCGAGGCAAATAGCGATCGCCCCGGCGCTCAGTAAACGAACCTTGTGCATATTCTTTCTTCCTTGTCTCATTCTCGGAAAAACGCGCTTTTCGGTGGCTTAAAGGTTGCGATGTCGTCCGCCTTCACCCAACCGGGAGATCCGACCGGGAATCGCGTCTTCGCGCGCGAGGCAATCTCGCGCGCAGTCTTTATGTCGCCCCGGATGAACGCCGCCTGCGCGGATGCAAGATCCGCGTGGGCAAGATCGTTCTTCTGCCCGTAAGCCATCGCCAGTTGGCTGAACACATCAGGCGTTTCAGGTTCGCGGTTTGCTGCCGCCTGCAATAGCGGGATGGCCTCATCGATGCGCGCCCGGTCATGCGTTTCAACAAGCGCCTGGCCAAGCATGATTTGGATCAAGGCTGGATTGGGTGCGAGCTGAACCGCTTGCCGCAACGGGCCGATCGCTTCGGCGGGTTTTCCGCCCTCCAGCAGCATCTGCCCTTTGAGCTCGTGGAAATATGGATTGTTCGGCTGCGCGCGGATGAGCCCATCGACCTGCGCAAGCGCCGCCCGCGGGTCGGCGAAGCGGTGGGCGGCAATGGTACGGGCATAGCGTGCAGCAAGACTGCCGTCGCTCGGCGGGTAGCGGCGGGCCACCGCTTCCGGGCGTTCGAGATAGCCATAAAGCTTGGCGCGCATCAGGTCATGTCGCGCCTGCAATGCCGGCGGATCCTTGACGTCCCAGTATGGACTGGCCTTTGCCATACCTTCCAGCGAGGCGATACGTTCGGTCGGCAAGGGGTGCGATTGCAAATAGGGGTTCATATAGCGCGTCTGATAAAGCATCTGGTCAGCGAGACGCTTGAACGTCTCGTACATGCCCTTTGCCGACTGACCCGTTGCCGTAAGGAACTTGACGCCAGCGCGATCGGCCTGATCTTCCTGAGCGCGCATATAGGCAAATAGCGAGTTCTGGATCGCTGCGCCCGGGCCGGACAAGGCGGCCATTCCGCCCTGGCTCAAACCCACATTGCCGCTGCGACTGCCGGCGACCAATGCGCCCACGCCGAGGATCATGGCGAGGATGGATTGGGTCGAAGCTGCCGCCAGCTGCTCTCGCAGTCGAGCAAGGTGCCCGCCGGCGATGTGGCCGGTTTCGTGCGCCAGCACACCGATGATCTGGTTCGGCGTCTCCGATTCGAGGAGGGCGCCGCCATTGACGAAAATGCGACGGCCGTCGGCGACAAACGCGTTGAAGGCGCGATCATTGATGATGACCACACGCACGTTCTGCTGTGCGAGACCGGCTGTGCGTAGGATGGGCTGCGTGTATTCCTTCAGCAGCTGCTCGATCTCTGCATCGCGAATCATCGGCGGGCCATTTTCCGCGTATGCGGTAAAGCTCGAGCCGAGAAGGGCTGCGGCAGTCAATACAGCGATAGCGCTCGCCGCTGGCGTCCTGCCCCGCCTCCTGATAGGTCTGTGTATTCCAGTCATTTCTGTTTGGCTGGGCACCACTTTGCCGCGCAACCAACGCGGCTGCGATTGCGGATCGTTGCGGGATTTCGCGAGCAGCAAATGCCCGCAGAAATACGGCGACAGCGGGGCAGACTTCAGCCCGAATCAACGGCCGTTTTGCAATGCTGGATGTAGCACGACAATTGATCACGCCTGCTTTGCGCAGCGCCGTTCCGCCATTCATGGTGATGGATGTGATGGCGGCTGCAGCGCGGATTGAGGAGGAGGGCGGACGCGTCATCCATATGGAGGTCGGGCAGCCGGCAGCGCCGGCGCCGTCGACCGCGCTCCGCGCCGCACGTGCGTCGCTTTCAACCGGTCGGCTCGGCTATACGGAGACGCTCGGTATGGCGCCGTTGCGCGCCCGCATCGCGCAGTACTATCGCGAAAGGTACGCGGTCGACCTCGATCCGGATCGCGTAGCCGTCACGACCGGATCTTCGGCTGCGTTCGTCCTTGCTTTTCTAGCGCTATTCGAGCCCGGCGATCGGGTAGCGGTCGCGCTGCCGGGTTATCCGCCATACCGCCACATTCTGACGGCCCTTGGCTGCAAACCTGTGCTGATCGAAACCACGCAGGCAACGCGCTGGGCAATCACGCCGGAAATGCTGATTGGCGAGCATCGCCAAAGCCCGCTCAAGGGCGTGCTCGTCGCCAGCCCGGCCAATCCAACCGGCACGATGGTGCCCGGCGGTTCGCTGCGCGAGCTAATTGCGGCTGCGGAAGCCGAAAACATCAGATTCTATTTCGGATGAAATTTATCATGGTCTCGACTACGCGTTTCCCGCCGAGACGGCTGCGCGGCTTTCTCGCACCGCTGTGGTAATCAATTCATTTTCAAAATATTTCTGCATGACCGGCTGGCGCGTCGGCTGGATGGTACTCCCGCAGGAAATCGTGCGGTCAATCGACCGCCTGCAAGGCAACCTTGCAATCTCGGTGCCGACGATTTCGCAGATCGCGGCCGCCGCCGCTTTCGACGGACGCGCGGAAATGGAATCGGTGAAGCATGGTTATGAGGAGAACAGGAGCATTCTGCTTGGGAGCTTGCCCGGCATCGGTATCGAGAAAATCCTGCCGGTGGACGGCGCATTCTATCTTTATGCCGACGTCTCCAACTTTTGTTCCGACAGCTTCGACTTTGCCAAGCGGATGCTCGCGGAAACTCACGTGGCGGTCACCCCGGGGGTCGACTTCGATCCGGTGCATGGCCGGCAGTTCATTCGCTTATGCTATGCCGGATCAAGCGCAGAGATGCATGAGGCGGTAGAGCGGATTGGGTCTTGGCTTGCCCGCTAAATTTAGCGCAATGCTGCGGCGATGTTTCCGCCGTCGACCGTCGTGACGTTCCCTGTCGTTTTCAATTCCAATGCCTGGTGCAGAAAAGCCTGTGCCACATCCTCGGCGGTGACTTCGCGTGCGAGCAGGTTGCCGCTGAGATACCCCTTCTCGCTCAGGCCGCGGGCTCGCGATCGCTCCGCGATAAGGCGGTCGCTCAGGAGACCGGAACGAATGCGGTCGGCGTTGACGGCATTCGCGCGAATGCCGTCGCAGCCGTGGTCGAGCGCATACTGGCGAACGAGGAAAAGCGTTGCAGCTTTTGGCAGCCCGTAGGGACCGAAATCGGGTCCAGGGTTCACCGCCTGTTTTGACACGTTGAACAGCAAACAGCCGCCGGTACCCTGCGCGTGCATGATTCTGACCGCTGCCTGGGCTGCGCGTTGATGTCCATAAAAATTAAGCTCGAAGCTCTTTCTTAGAATCGCTTCGTCGACCTCGCCGATGCGTCCCTGCCATGCTGCCCCGGCATTTGACACGAGGATGTCAAGGCCACCGAACTCGCCCACAATCCGGTCAAAAGCCTCGGCCACGGAACCGGGATCGGTAACGTCGCAATGGGCGGCAAACGCCGCCCCTTCGATCGAGTTCGCAACTTCATTGGCTGCTCTCTCATCGATATCGAGCAGCGCCAATGCCGCGCCGGCAGCTGCGAAAGTTCTCGCGGTAGCAGCGCCAATGGTGCCGGCTGCGCCGGTGATCGCGGCAATGTGTCCAGCAAGCGGTAATTCATTGGGGGGATCGAGCTTGGCCAATTCCAAGGGCCAATATTCCATATCAAACGTCTCGGCCTCGGAAATCGATTCAAAACGCCCAATTGCCTCAGCATCGGTAATTGTTGTCGCCGCCGCGACCGCCATGTCGGCGGCGATGCGCGCCTGCTTCTTCGAATCTGCAAGACCGAACAATCCAAGCCCCGGCACCAATACCACGCGCGGCAGCGGATCCAGCATTTTCCTCATTGCGCCCGAGCGGGCATTATGGCGGGAGAAATAGCTTTGATATTTTTCCAGGAAGGCAGTCGCCGCGCAGCGCACGGCTTGCTGGAATTCGCTTGGCTTGCCGTCCTGCGGTGCAGGAACTATCAGCGGCCAGCGCTTTGTGCGTATTACATGGTCGGGTGTGACCACACCGGCTTGGCTATAGCGATCGAGATCGGCGCCGTTGACAAAGTTTAGAATTGCCGGCCCAGTGCGGAAGTCGAGAATAGGCCGTCGCCACGCGCCTTCGATTTTCTCATCTTTGCGACTGCAGGCGCCACGCAGAATTGGTGCAACCACCCTGTGCGGAGCGATCGTCTGCGGCAGGTGTGCGCTGGCAAACACCGTTTTGCGATTTAGTTTCAGCCTCTGCTGAGCGAGCGTGACGAGTGCAATCATACGCTCGTAGGACTCGCATGCGGTCTCTGCGAATGTAAATATTCCGTGCTTGTGCAGGATCAGCCCCTCGGCGCCCGGCCTGGCTTCATAAGCGTCGGCAGCGACTTTGGCGAGTGCAAAGCCCGGCTTTACGTACGGGACACTGCATACCCGACCGTTGTAAAGCTCGTCGCAGATCGCCTCTGCGTCCGGCTGGTCGACCAAACTTAAGATCGCGTTTGCATGCGTATGGTCGACGAATTTGTGCGGGAGAAAAGCGTGCAGCAGAAGCTCGACCGAAGGATTCGGCGCGGATTGGTCAAGCAACGCCTGCCGCTGCACTCGAAGCAGGTCACTGTCTGCCAGTGCGCTGCGTGCGCGCAATTTCCGCATTAGGTCCAGCCGTACGGCCGGAAACTGCGCTGGCTCGATGGTCGACAAGTCGGCTCCCGAGCCCTTGATGCAGATCACCTCGACCTCTTCGCCGAAGAGGTCCAACATGAGCGTCTTCACCGAGGTGTTGCCGCCGCCATGAAGCACGAGTTCTGGTTCACGGCCAAGCAGCCTCGCGGAATAGACGCGAAGCGCAAGATCCGGGGCTATATCCTGGTTGCCATAACGGACGATCGCTGCTTGCGCCTCGCTGTCGATCCAGCCGCTTCTCATCCGACTGTTTCCTGAGACACTCAGGCAGGCCGCAGGTCAATGCCCCTTGAGTTGCTTGCTCCACCACCCAGATCGACGTGGTTTATCACTGCTGTCGTTATCTTCGGGGCTTGACACCGCCGGTTCTGGCGGCGCTTGGACCGGAACGGAAACACCCGGCCCGTTTGTGTCATGGCGCAGAGATGTCGGCGCGGCTTCGCGCACGGTCGAGCGCCGGCGCACTGTCTCTGCTGGCGTATTCTCCGCGAAAGTCGGTCCAGGAGGCTCAGGGTTCGCAGCCACCTCAGCATGCGCTGCGGTCACCACGTGCGGTTGTTGCTCGCGTTCCGTGTTGCTGGAAGGAGCAACATTGGCACTATGATGGATATCAAGCTCCTCGGTCGCTTCCTGTTCTGGTTCAGCGGTGGTAACGGCGACGGACAACCCTTCGCTCTCGCGTTCTCGGCGATTGCGTCGGCCCCCGCGCCGACCACGGCGACGCCGTCGACGCTCACTATCGTCGTCGAGGTCGGCGGCTTGGGCGTCCCCCAACTTGTCTGTTTCATCCGGCTCGTCTTCCTCGCCAGAAGCGGTTTGCTCGACGGTTGCCGGAGATGCGGAATATGGGCTTTCCTCTCGCATTTCGCCGCCCCGCCGACCGCGTCGCCGACGCCGTCGTCGCCGGCCTGCGCCGTCGGAGCCGGGCTCCTCACCTGGGATCCGCGCTTCCTGATCGCTCTCTTCCGCGCGAGCTTCTGCCTCGGAATCGATTCTGGCAGCGGCCTCGTCAAGTTCGTCCTCGTCCTCCTCGTCAACTTCCAATGCCTCTTTCTCGTCGTCCGTTACCTCGATTGGTGCGACGCCGGGCGCTTGGGCAGCCAATGCCTTCGCCTGTTCCAAGCTGTGCACCTGTTCGCCCTTGTCAATAACGAACGAAGGTTGCCCTGCGATGCTAGGATCCGAATTTATGATGATGGCAATGCGGAATCGCTCCTCCAGACTGCGCAAGTGGCCACGCTTGCAGTTGAGAAGATAGAGTGCGATTTCCGAACGAGTGCGCACAATCAGATTGTGAGTAGCGCCCTTGAGCAGCATCTCCTCGAGTGAGCGCAACACCTGCAGCGCGACGGAGGAGACGGAACGCACGTGCCCGGTCCCACCGCAGTGGGAACATTTTTCGGTTGAACTCTCGAGCACACTGGAGCGAATGCGTTGGCGGGACATTTCCAGCAAGCCAAAATGCGAAATGTGTCCGACCTGAATGCGCGCGCGGTCATGGCGCAAGCATTCCTTCAACCGCCGCTCGACCGCTCGATTGTTGCGTTTCTCGTCCATGTCGATGAAATCGATGACGATCAGCCCGGCGAGATCGCGCAATCGCAACTGCCGGGCAATTTCCTCGGCAGCTTCCAGATTGGTTTTGAGCGCAGTGTCTTCGATGTGGTGCTCGCGGGTAGCGCGGCCCGAATTGACGTCGATGGCGACCAGCGCCTCCGCCTGGTTAAGAACGATATAGCCGCCCGAGCGAAGCTGCATCACCGGGGTGAACATGGCATCGAGCTGGCTTTCGATTCCGTGACGGGTGAATATCGGCAGGGAATCGACGTAGAGTTTCACGTTCTTGGCATGGCTCGGCATGAGCATGCGCATGAACTCTTTTGCCTCCTGATAGGCGTCTTGGCCCGCAACCAGGATCTCGTCGATCTCTTTCGTATAAAGATCGCGCAGCGAACGCTTCACTAGAGAGCCTTCTTCATAGACCAGCTTCGGTGCAGTCGATTTAAGTGTCAGATCGCGAACCGTTTCCCATACGCGCAGAAGATATTCGAAATCGCGCTTGACCTCGATCTTGGTGCGGCTGGCGCCGGCCGTTCGCAGGATCACCCCCATGCCTTCCGGCACTTCCAGGTCCTGCGCGATCTCCTTGAGGCGTCGCCGATCGTCCATGCTGGTGATCTTGCGGCTGATTCCGCCGCCGCGGGCCGTATTCGGCATGAGCACCGAGTAGCGGCCGGCAAGGGAAAGATAAGTGGTAAGCGCGGCGCCTTTCGTGCCACGCTCCTCCTTGACCACCTGCACCAACATGATCTGCCGGCGCTTGATGACCTCCTGGATTTTGTACTGCCTGCGCAGTCGCGGCGTCCGCTCAGGCACTTCCTCCAGGGCATCGGCGCCGCCGACGGATTCAACCACTTCTTCGTCGCTTTCTACGCCGTTCACTTCGGTTATGTTGGCAGCGAGCGGGGGCTCGCTGCCATTGCCGTTCGCAGGAACCACCGGCGCGATGATTTCGCTCGCTGTTGCAGCCGGGCTCACATCGACAGCACTGCCCACGCTGCCGACAGGAACCTCTTCGGCTGAACTGCTTGACTGTAATTGATCGAGTTCGATCAGCAGGCCCGTGACCGAGGAGACTACTTCTTCGACGGCCTCGCTCGCCGATGTTTCGTGCTCGATGGGCACCGCGGAGGCCGCGACTTCACTTCCTTCGATCGCGTGAGCGGGCGGAACAATCCGCTCCGATCCAGCTGCCATGGCATGAGCTTCCGCTTCGCTCTCAGCCTCCCCCGTGGTATTGATTGGCGGGCTCTTGATCTGCTCGCGCGCAATGTCGCTTGAGCGCGCTCGGTGACCAACACGATGGTCGGCTTCGGCCTCTGCCGCGCGCTGCGCGCGCTCGTCCTCGGCAATCAGCGCTTGGCGATCGGCTATCGGGATTTGATAATAATCCGGATGAATTTCGCTGAACGCGAGGAATCCGTGACGATTGCCGCCGTAATCAATGAATGCGGCCTGCAGTGACGGCTCGACGCGCGTCACCTTGGCAAGGTAAATATTTCCGCGGAGTTGTTTGCGATTGGCTGACTCGAAGTCGAATTCCTCGACGCGTTGGCCACGCAGAACCACCACCCGGGTTTCCTCCGGATGGGTCGCATCGATAAGCATTTTGTTGGCCATTGACTAATCTCTTGATGGCCGGGCGGCGCGCCGCATGCTGCCGGTTGAAGTGGCGAGAACGGCGGTAACCGAAGACCGGACTGATGATGACTGAATGGGTGGACCTTGGAAGCGCGCGAGACTTGCGCCGGGTGGCAGCAAGACAAGGAAATCTCAATGCGCGCTCGTGACATGACCTTCTGGTCCGCAGCGATGCGGCAGCGCTGTGCGTGCCGCGGATTCTTCAGCTGCCGATTTCTTCGACTCGACCCAAGAGCAGCATAGCCGCTGCAGGCCGGGTCAGGCGGTTGCCGGATGCAATACCGGCTGCCATCCACAGGAACATCGACCTGCCCGAGAACGCCCAAGCCGGCGTTCACGAACCAATTCACCCACGAAATTCTTTCCGAAATCCGGAAAGCTTCTTTCCGCGGAGGGTCGACTGTCCGAACATGACGCAACCGGAATACCCAGAAATCGTCAGCCCCTCTTATTAAGGCCCGTGGCATCTCCTTGCAAGGGAAGTCCGCCGGGGCCGCCACATACAAGGTGCCGAGATCGGCTATGTGACGGGCGGCCGTGGGCTCGAGCGAATCGCGTGCGAACGGCACTAAGGCGGTTAAGTTCCAATTAACCACGTGCCCGTAATGGAGTAAGAGAGGGCTGTTAGGGGCTTTCGATGTCAATACGCGCGACCAGCTTGGCGGGTTTTTTGTCGACAATTGTTGTCGCGCACTTGTGCGCGGCCGCGCCAAGTCAAGTGCCGGGAACACCGGCAGGCCCGCCCGGCGAGTTTCCAATAGCGAGCGACATTCGCGTAGGCGGCGACGACGCACAGACCCGCATGGTCGTCGACCTGAGCCAGAGAATTGAATTCCGTGCTTTCGCTTTGGCCGATCCGTACAGGGTCGTGATCGACATTCCGCAGGTCAACTTTCGACTGCAACCCAAAGCTACGGCGCGCGGATTGGTCAAGGCGTTCCGCTTCGGTTTGGTAATGCCGGGCGGCTCTCGCATTGTGATCGATCTCGCCCGACCGGCACGCATCGAGCGGGCGTTCATGATGGATGCGGCCAATGAGCAACCTGCGCGCCTTGTGCTCGATCTCGCGGCCATTGATCGAGAGTCGTTCATGCGAATGGTATCGATCGAAAGCCGTGCGCCGGAAGGCCGCAAAACTGAACCCCATGCCGACAGCAAAGCCGATGGCGATCCACGTCCACTCATCGTGCTCGATCCCGGACACGGCGGCATCGACAATGGGACCAGGGCGGCGAGCGGGGAGATGGAGAAGACGATTGTTCTCGAATTCTGCCTGCTGGTGCGAGATAAGATTGAAAAAACCGGCAAGTATCGGGTCGCCATGACTCGATCCGACGATAGTTTCGTTCCGCTCGGCGAGCGGGTCGCCTTCGCGCGGGCGCGGCAGGCGGCACTTTTCATATCGGTACATGCGGACGCGTTGGCACGCGGCGAAGGGGACGCCCAAGGTGCGACAGTCTACACGCTTTCAGAGCGGCCATCCGATGCCCGCGCCGCTCGCGTTGCCGAGTCCGAAAACCAGGCCGACGCCATTGCCGGCCTCGATCTCTCCGCGGAGCCCAAAGATGTCGCTGGCATTCTGATTGATCTGGCGCGGCGTGAAACCAAGACTTTCTCAGTGCAACTCGCACAGGCACTGGTGGCCGAGATGAAGAATACCACTCGCCTGCATCAGAATCCGTTGAAATCAGCGGGCTTCGTCGTTCTCAAGGCGCCCGATATACCTTCCGTGCTGGTCGAACTCGGCTTCGTTTCCAACAAAAGCGATATCAAATCGCTGGTGTCGTCCGAATGGCGCGAACGGACTGCGGATTCGGTGGTGCATGCGGCAGACACATTTCTGACCACACGTCTTGCCGGTAATGGCCAGAATTGACGCGGATTCAGCCTCAGTTTGACCATAAAACAGCGCGACCTAGTGCCCGATTCCGAAGTTCGTAAAACATTGCTGCGGCGGGAGCTGAGGACGCGTTGGTGGCCGGCGGGGTGGGGAAAATTCGTCGCCTTCTGACCGAATATCCGAGCCGGTGCCATCCTCCCGCCTTTCGCCTGGAGCAGGGATACCGGGTGCAGGCGACAGGTTCGCGTGCAGGGGGCTTTCGACGATGAAATTGATGTTGCGCTTCTTCGGCTTGTTGTTTGCGGCCGGCACGATCATTTTCGTGGTTGCCGTCGCTACGGCCGCCGGATTGCTTTGGCATTATTCCAAGTCGCTCCCCGACTACTCTCAACTGCAGGACTACGAGCCCGCGGTGATGACCCGCGTGCATGCCTCTGATGGCTCGCTGCTTGCCGAATATGCGCGCGAGCGCCGCCTGTATATTCCTATTCAGGCCGTCCCCAAGCTGGTGATCAATGCATTCATTGCCGCCGAGGATAAGAATTTCTACGAGCACGGCGGCATCGACTTCTCCGGCATCGCACGCGCTACGATGCTGTATGTGCAGCAATATGGGAGTGGCCGCCGGCCGCAGGGCGCCTCCACGATAACACAGCAGGTGGCCAAGAACTTTCTGCTTACAAATGAGGTGTCCTTCGCGCGCAAGATCAAGGAAGCGCTGTTATCGATGAAGATCGAACGCGCCTTCTCGAAGGAGAAGATTCTCGAACTTTATCTCAACGAAATTTATCTGGGCATGGGCGCCTATGGTGTGGCCGCCGCATCGCTGCTTTATTTCGACAAGTCGGTGCATGAATTGACGGTAGCCGAAGTGGCATATCTCGCCGCCTTGCCCAAAGCACCAAACAATTATCATCCGTTTCGCCAGCGCGAGCGCGCGCTTGAGCGGCGCAATTACGTGATCGAGCGCATGGCCGAGGACCGCTACATCACTGCGCAGGAGGCGGAAAAGGCAAAGAAACAGCCGCTCAAAATTACTCAACGTCCGACCGGGGCGCACATTTTTGCCGCCGAATATTTCGCCGAAGAGGTCCGCCGTTACATCTATGACAATTACACCGAGAAGAAGCTCTATGAAGGCGGTCTATCGGTACGCACGACGCTTGATCCAAAGATGCAGGTATTGGCGCGCAAGGTTCTGGTGGATGGTTTCGTGAATTTCGACGAGCAGCAGGGCTTTCGCGGTCCGGTGAGCAAGCTCGATCTGGCAGGCGAGTGGGGCCTCAAGCTCGCAGAGGTCAAGGCCCTCTCCGATGTGGCCCCCTGGCGGCTTGCCGTCGTACTCGAAAGCAGCGATGCGTCGGCAACCGTGGGATTGCAGCCGTCGCGCGAACCGAGCGGAGCGGTAAGCAAGCAGCGGGAGACCGGCATAATCGCTCTCGATGCGGTGAAATGGGCTAAACCGACGAACGGCCCGATGAAAGGTAAAGTACCGACCAAGCTTTCGCAGGTGCTGGCGGTGGGCGATGTGGTTTATGTCGAGCCGGTGGATGGAAAAGGCGGCCAGTTCCGGCTGCGGCAAATGCCGGAAGTCTCAGGTGCCCTGATCGCCATGGACCCGCAGACCGGGCGCGTATTGGCGATGGTGGGCGGCTTCTCGTATGACCAGAGCCAATTCAATCGCGCGACGCAGGCACTGCGCCAGCCGGGCTCATCCTTCAAGCCATTGGTTTATGCTGCCGCGCTCGATAACGGCTATACGCCTTCGACCGTCATCTTGGATGCCCCGCTCGAAATCGATACCGGCAGCGGCATCTGGGCGCCGGAGAACTATAATCGCAAGTTTTACGGTCCATCGACGCTGCGCTTCGGCATAGAGCAGTCACGCAACGTAATGACGGTGCGGCTTGCACAAGACGTCGGCATGCCGCTGATCGGCGAGTACGCCAAGCGGTTTGGAGTTTACGACAGCTTGCCGCCTTACCTTTCGTTTGCTCTGGGAGCCGGGGAGACGACGTTGCTGCGCATGGTCGGCGCCTATGCCATGTTCGACAACGGCGGCAGGAAAATTCAGCCGACACTGATCGACCGCATCCAGGATCGCTACGGCCACACGATTTACAAGCATGATGCACGCGAATGCCGCGGCTGCGAGGCGGAGAAATGGGCCAACCAGAGCGAACCCACGCTCATTGACAAGCGCGAGCGCGTGCTCGATCCGATGACCGCCTATCAGATTACTTCCATGATGGAAGGAGTGGTTCAGCGCGGCACCGCCACGGTCGTCAAGGAAGTGGGAAAACCCATCGCCGGGAAAACCGGCACGACCAACGACGAAAAGGACGCCTGGTTCATAGGGTTCTCACCTGATCTCGTTGTCGGCGTCTATCTCGGCTACGACAAGCCGCGCCATCTCGGCCGCACGGCGACCGGCGGCGTGATCGCGGCGCCCATAGTGCGCGACTTTATGAAAGTTGCCCTGGCCGACAAGCCGGCCGTGCCGTTTCGCGTTCCTTCGGGCATCAAGCTAATCCGCATTGACCCTAAAACCGGGATGCGGGCAGGCCCGGGCGACCAACGCGTAATCCTGGAGGCGTTCAAGCCTGGTACCGCGCCGCCCGATAATTATTCTGTGATTGGTGTGACCGACGCCGAGGGTCGACCGCTTGGCGTCTCGCCCGAAGCTGATCGCGCAGTGCGCGCCGGAACGGGCGGGCTTTATTAAGGCATCGCTCCAGGCTGGCCCACTGCGAGGATGCTAATTGGCATTGCACTCTCGATCTGCAGCGGTTAGATGCCGTGCGCGGGCGATTATAATCCTCTGAGCAAGACCATGCGGGCGGAAATCGAGAACATAGTCGAAGAGATTAAGCAGTCGCTTGGACTGCTAAGGAGGCATCTTTGACGTCGACAAGGCGCGCTTGCGCCTTGCCAACCTCAATCGGCAAGCCGAAGACCCCAATCTTTGGAACGATCAGCAGCGCGCGCAACGCGTGATGCAGGAGCGCACCGCGCTCGAGGATCAGCTTAATTCCATAGGCCGCATCGAGCAGGAACTCGACGATCAGCTTACCATGATCGGGCTCGGCGAAGCCGAGGACGATGAGAAGACCGTGCTGGATGCGGAGGCAGCACTCAAGAAGCTCAAAACCGAAGTCGCGCGACGAGAAATGGAGGCGCTGCTTTCGGGCGAGGCCGACGTCAACGACAGCTACCTTGAAGTGCATGCGGGGGCGGGGGGCACCGAAAGCCAGGATTGGGCCAACATGCTGCTTCGCATGTACACCCGTTGGGCCGAGCAGCACGGTTTCAAGATCGAATATCTGGAGGAGACCGAAGGCGAGGAAGCAGGCATCAAATCAGCAACCGTCCAGGTCAAGGGCCGCAATGCCTATGGCTGGCTCAAGACCGAAAACGGTGTTCACCGTCTGGTTCGCATCTCGCCATTCGACTCCAATGCCCGCCGGCACACTTCCTTCGCGAGCGTCAACGTCTATCCCGCTATCGACGACCGCATTCAGGTCGACATCAACGAGTCCGATGTCCGCGTCGATACGCTGCGTGCAAGCGGCGCCGGCGGTCAGCACGTCAACAAGACCGAATCGGCGATTCGCTTGACCCATATCCCGACCAATATTGTGGTCTATTGTCAGAATGACCGCTCGCAGCACCGTAATCGCGCCCAGGCTTGGCAGATGCTGCGGGCGCGCCTCTACGAAAGGGAAATCAAGAAGCGGGAGGCGCAGGCGGCCGCCGAGCAGGCCGCCAAGACCGACATCGGCTGGGGCCACCAGATCCGCTCGTATGTTCTGCAACCCTATCAGATGGTGAAAGACCTGCGCACCGGCGTATCGACTTCGAACACCGGTGCGGTGCTCGATGGCGATCTCGACCAGTTCATGGAGGCGGCGCTGGCGCAGAAAGCTTTCGGCAAAGAGCCGGTGCAGGTAGACGACGTCGACTAATCGGAAAAGCTAGATGCTGCCGTCGAGCCTCTCCCCGGCGCGCAGGAATTTTTGCGGATCCACCGCTTCGCCCTTCACGCGTGTCTCGTAATGAAGGTGCGGGCCCGTCGAACGTCCGGTCGAGCCGACCTTTCCGATCATTTGCCCCGTTTTTACCGCTTGCCCCACCCGCACCTCGATCGAAGACAAATGGCCGTAGCGGGTCGAGAGGCCATTGCTGTGATCGATGTCGACCACCCGTCCATAGCCGCCGCTCCATCCCGCGGCTGTCACCGTGCCATCGGCCGTGGCACGCACCGGCTCGCCGACCTCGCCGTGGATGTCGACGCCGGTGTGCATTGCCGGCGAACCCGTGAACGGATCCTGTCGGACTCCGAAATTCGACACAAAGTCAATCTCGCCTTCCACGGGCTTGCGAACCGGGACGTTATTGAGTGCGCGCGCCAGGCGATGAAGCTGAATGCGGGCGACGCTGATTCGATAAATCTGCCGCTCGAATGTACTACCCTCCTTCGGCGCCTGCGGGGGTACAAACGGCCCTCCCATGCCCCCCATATGATCGGCATTGGTCGGCCGGCTGAGGCCAATTCCAAGTTCGCTTAGCACGCCGCGCATACGCTGTGTTCTGAATTCGAATTTTGCCTCGAGCGTATTGAGCATTGCGGACTGCCGTTGCTCGACTCGATCGAGCGAAGCATGCAGGCGCGTAATCGCGCCCGTAACTCCGCCATTGATGAGTGCCAATTTGTGAGCGTCAGCGGACGGCCCACCATCGTTTGGCAGGATAAGCGCACCTTTATCTGACTTGAGTGGAAGCACGCGGAGTTCATTCGGCTTGCCGCTGCGTGTGGGCTGTTTGATAGACCCGGTAATGTCGCCTATTCCGCCAAGCGTGCTGGCCCGCGATTCCAGAGCCGCCTGGCGGCGCACAATCTGTTCCAGCTTTTGTTCGTACTGCTCCTGATCGAGCAACTGCCGGCTGGAAATACGGTCAACTTGGGCGCGCATCTCGGCGATGCGATCCTCGTAGCCGAACTGCATCTCGGCTTGCCGGGAAATGAGCCGGGTCAAAACATCTTCGCGAAACGCAAAATAAGTCGCCGTGCTGATCGTCCAGACCACCATGACCGCAATAGTAGCGATCATGCCCCAGAATGCGACCGGTCCAACTCGGAAGTGATGCCCGCGATGAGTGAGAGTATATCCTGCCGGGCCACGTTGCCGAACCGCCGCATCGATTCGGACATCGCTGCCACGATTGGACTGGCCGCGGTAATGGTGGTGTGACAATGACCGCGAAGACATGCACGCATCCCCGCCGGTCCCCTACGTCATCGGACGTTACACCGGCGCTAATGGATGCGAATTCCAGCGGATTATGGTTAATTTTCTGGAAATTCGCCGCCGCCTCAATGCGTTGCCACCGGGATGCCTTCCTTTCGTCCCTTTTCTCGGCTCAGTATCGGCCGCAAGGATCGCGCAAAAAGTGCTGCTAAGTCGAGCATTTCCGGATTGTTCGATTTCAGCATGGGGGCCGACTTGCCGTTAAGTGCGGCGCGTCGCGGTGTCAGGGGGACGCCAGTCGGGGATGGCGGGTCAGCAACCTTATCCTACTTTGGAGACCCTCCGGCGATTGGAGGCAAGTCTCAGCGTCGATGCGCGTCCACGACAATCGAGGGCGCAGCGCGAGTACAGCGATGCCGAGTACAGCGATGCGGCTCCTTCCGCGGGCAAACTCGCGCGCAGCTCGTGGCTCGCGGCTCTCGTAATCTTAATGCAGCCTCTGTCATGGTCGCCGCGATTGCGCAAGTTTGCCATTTCCGCCGCGGCGCTCGGTGCCGTTGGTTTGCTTGGCGTGGTGGCCCTCTCGTGGCGGCTCTCGATCGGCCCGATCGAGCTTGATATCGTAACCCCATGGCTTACGTCGGCGATCAAGGAGAATTTCGGGTCAGGACATCAGGTTGAGGTCGGCGGCACTCAGCTGGAGCGCGATGCCAATGGACGCACATCACTGCGCATTCGCGACATTGTCGTGCTCGATGCCGAAGGCAATATTGTTGCAAGCGCTCCCAAAGCCGAAGTTGGCATCTCTGGCTGGACTCTTTTAACCGGCCGCATTCGCGCGGAACGGTTGAGTCTTGTCGGTGCCGAAATGGCGCTGCGCATTGAACTCGACAGTGCGGTCACTGTTTTTGCCGGTGGCAACAAGCGGCCGTTCGTTACGGCCGCAGCCTTATCGACTCCGATCGTTACCGGTTCGACGCCGGCAGTGGCAAAAGCAGCGACAACGACGGTGACGCTGCAGTCGATCGCTTCAAGCGCGGAGTCCAATACGCGTTCCGGCGTTCCGGACCTTGCGGCTTTGCTCGCCTGGATCGAAACACTCGATGTGGGGGCCTTGGACGGTAAAGAACTCACCGAGATCGGGCTGAAGGGGGGGACCGTCAGCATCGATGACCAACGCAACGGCAAGCAGTGGACGTTCAGTAATATCGACCTGAGTGTCACGCGCCCAAAAGGCGGCGGCATCGCGGTCATGCTTGGCTCCGAAGGCGAGCGTCCTTGGCAGATGCGCGCCGCCGTCATGCCCGGCCAGCAGGGGAATCGAATTATCGATATTGAGACACAAAGGCTCTCGGCCAAGGATCTGATGTTGGCGTTGCGATGGGGCGAGGGATTGTACGAGCCCGATCTGCCGATCTCTGCTCGCATCCGCGCGGATATGGGTCCGGATGGCATCCCACGCATGGTTGAAGGCCGCGTTCTCGTTGAAAAAGGATACGTCATCGATGTCGACGATCCGCTCGTGCGTATTCCGATTGACCGCGCTGAAGTGAGCCTCGATTGGGACAAATCGCGCCAAGCCTTGGTAATGCCTTTTCAGATGACTTCCGGCGGCAACCGGATTTCCCTGCTCGCGCAGTTCGATCCGCCGCACGATGGCAGCCGCGTGTGGGGACTGAAGGTATCGACCGGCAACGCCGTCCTCGCCTCCGCGCCGACCGATGCCAATGCGCTTGTCCTCAATCGTGTTCTCCTGCGCCTGCTTATCGATCTTGGCAAACGCCGGATCGACATAGAGCAGGGCGAGATCGGAAACGCCGACATTGGGGTCGCGCTCACCGGCGGGCTCGATTTTTCCGGTGACGACCCCAAGCTTGCAGTCGGAGTTGCTGGGACACGCATGTCAGTTGCCGCAATGAAACGCTTGTGGCCGGTATTTGCGGCACCAAAGGTTCGGACCTGGGTCGAAGACCACGTCCAGGCCGGGACCGTGGAGCGGCTTGAAGTGACAACCAATGCTCCAATCTCCACTCTGAAATCGAGTGGGCCGCCCGTCCCCGACGACGGGCTAGCCATAAAGATTGTCGGCCACGGCGCCGAAATTCGACCGGTCGAGGGCTTGCCTGCAATTCGCGATGCCGACATCGACGTGCGCATAACCGGGCGCACCGCGGTAATCAATCTAGGCCGCGGAAATGTGGAAATGTCGCCCGGCCGAAAACTTTCCATTACCAATGGCGTATTCGAAGTACCGGATACCTTTCCGAAGTCTCCGCCGGCGAAAGCACGCTTTCGCCTTGACGGCTCAGTGCCGGCGGCGGCCGAATTGTTGGCGGTCGACCGGCTGCGCGACTACTCCGCTTCGCCGTTGGATCCGGCCACCAGTCGCGGAACGCTTACCGCGCAGGTGACGCTCGGGTTGCCGCTGAAAGAAGATCTTGCGGCTGGTTCTACCATCTACACGATCAACATGGATGTTGCGAACTTTGCCGCCGAACGAATGGTTATGGGGCAGAAGGTAGAGGCTGCAGTTCTAAAGGTGACCGCCAACAACCAGGGTCACTGGATCAGAGGTGACGTGAAACTCAATTCAGTCCCGGCGGCGCTTGATTATCGCAAGCCAAGGGATGCCGATCCCGAAATCCGCGTCCAGGCCACGCTCGATGAGAGTGCACGCAGTAAATTCGGATTCGATCTCAGCGGCTATCTCAATGGTGCCATTCCAATAAAGCTCACGGGCCGGCTGCCGCGCGAAGGCGACAGCCGGCTGGCAGTCGATGCCGACTTGACTTCGGCGAAGATCGACAATCTCCTGCCCGGCTGGTCGAAGGCTGCCGGCGAGAGTGCACGTGCAACTTTTGTCCTTGTGAGCAAGCCGCAGGTCACGCGCTTCGAGGAGCTTGTGATTGAGGCGCCCAATACCTCGGTCAAAGGCATGGTTGAGCTCGATGCTTCCGGCGAAGTGCTGGCTGCCAATTTCCCAATCTTCAGCTTGTCGAATTGCGATAAAACAACATTGAAGGCAGACCGCGGACCTGATGGGACATTGCGGGTGACGGTACGCGGCGACATCTTTGATGGCCGTGGCTTCGTGAAATTGTTTCTGGCGGGCCCTTCGGGCAGCAAGCCGAAATCCGATAAAGACATAGATCTCGATATCAAGCTCGGCACAGTAGCCGGCTTTCACGGTGAGACTTTGCGCGGTCTCGATTTGAAAGTATCGCGGCGTGCCAGCATCATTACCAATCTGGCGGTCAACGCCAAGCTCGGGCGTGACGCGCCGCTTGGCGGAGATCTGCGGGGCCGCGGTACCAATGGACGCCCGGTGGTCTATGTTGAGACAAGTGATGCCGGTGCCCTTTTCCGCTTCACGGATGTTTATCCGAAGATTGTCGGCGGCGAGATGTGGGTGGCGCTCGATCCGCAAAGCAGCGACAAGGCCCCGCAGGAGGGCCTTCTCAGCATTCGCGACTTCGCGGTCAGGGGAGAAGCCGCACTTGAGCGCGTGGCGGGTCCACCGCAGCAACCCGGCGGCGGCTCGCCGGGAGTCGAGTTCTCGCAGATGCGGGTCGAATTCGCGCGCTCGCTTGGACGGTTCACAATTCGCGACGGTCTCGTCAAAGGACCGGTGATCGGAGCCACCGTCGACGGTTACATCGACTATACGCGAAACGAGGTGCGTATGCGCGGCACCTTTGTGCCGCTGTATGGCCTCAACAATATGTTCGGCCAGATTCCAATTGTCGGCCTCTTCCTCGGCGGCAGTAATGAGGGTCTGATCGGCGTCACCTACGAGGTGGTCGGCCCTCCCGGCACGCCGGTTCTGCGAGTCAATCCCATTTCCGCCGTGGCCCCCGGGTTGTTGCGCAAATTTTTTGAATTCCCGGGTGGCGACGGCATGATGCCGCAAAGCTACGCCGACCCTTACCGCGAAATGAGATAGCCAACTTTGGTTCGTCTAGCTCTTTCATCTGCCTTCTGGCTTCAGCAAGACGTGCCGTTTTTTTCCAAGCGATAACTTGATCACGCCTTCGGGCGTCAGTTCGCTTAGTGTCAGCACCATTCTCTCGTCGGCAACTGGTACGTCGTTAACTCTGAGACCACCGTCTATGATGTGACGACGGGCCTCGCTATTGGAACTGACAAGTCGCGTAATTGCCGAGAAAGCATTGAGAACGCCGATGCCTTGTTCGAGCTCGCTACGTGGGACTGCGACGCTGGGAAGCGTTTCGGCGAGACCACGTTCCTCGAAGGTGCGACGCGCAGTTTGTGCAGCCTGCTCGGCCGCCTGGCGCCCGTGCACCAATGCCGTGGCCTCGGTTGCAAGTACTTTCTTCGCTTCGTTGATCTCTTGTCCTTTCAGCGCTGCGAGATGCCCGATTTCTGGGAGAGGAAGAACGGTGAATAGCTTGAGGAACCGGGTCACATCGCCGTCCTCGGTGTTGCGCCAGTATTGCCAATAATCATAAGGGCTGACCAGATCGGCGTTGAGCCATACCGCGCCGGCAACGGTCTTCCCCATCTTTGTGCCCGATGACGTCGTAAGTAGAGGCGAGGTCAAACCAAACAGGTGCGCGTTCATGAGCCGACGGCCAAGCTCGATGCCGTTAATGATGTTGCCCCATTGATCAGAACCTCCCATCTGCAGCACGCAGTTATGCCGCCCGTAGAGTTCTACGAAATCATAGGCCTGCAGAATCATGTAGTTGAATTCGAGAAATGACAGCTCGTGCTGGCGTTCCAAGCGCAGTTTGACCGAGTCGAAGGCCAGCATGCGATTGACTGAGAAATGGCGTCCGATGTCGCGCAGGAAATCGATGTAGTTGAGCGAATTGAGCCAATCAGCGTTATCGGCAAAAACCGCGTCGCCGGGGCCGTCGCCGAATTTCAGGAATTTTGCAAAAATTGCGCGAATGCCATCACGGTTGCGGGCGATGTCGTCTTCGCCGAGTATCTTGCGGCTCTCATCCTTGCCTGACGGATCGCCCACGCGCGTGGTACCGCCGCCGATGAGGGCGATCGGACGATGCCCCGTCTGCTGCATCCAATACAACATCATGAGCGGTAACAGCGAACCGACATGCAGCGAGGGCGCCGTGCAGTCAAAGCCGATATAGCCGGTGACCTTTGCCTCTCTCGCCCGCGCGTCCAGAATGTCGGGCTCGGACAGCTGGTGAATGAACCCGCGCTCTGCCAGCACCTGCAGGAAATCTGACTTATAGGCACTCATGCCTTATCGCCTCTCTCGCGCCGGTGGTGTAACAGGTCCGGGATGGGATTAAAACTGGAGAGAGTTCAATGGCATCCGCCAACGCCATCGGCCTGATGAGCGGCACGTCCTACGATGGCATCGACATTGCGCTTGTCCAAACCGACGGCGAGCGTATCGAGCATCTGGGTGCCACCGGGTATCGGCCTTATAGCGCGCAAGAGCGGGAAATTCTGCGGCGGGCGATTGCGGCAGCTTCCACGCTCTCCGACCGGCGCGAGCGGCCGAAGATTCTTGCGGAAGCGGAAGATCTGGTGACCGACATGCATGCTGACGCGGTGGAGAGCTTCCTTGCCGCGAACGCAATGGCGCCTGGTACCGTGACGGTTGTTGGTTTTCATGGCCAGACCGTGTTGCATCGGCCGGCGCACGGCGTCAGCATTCAGCTTGGCAATGGCTCGGCCCTTGCCGCACGGCTCGGCATTTCTGTCGTTTACGATTTCCGCGCAGCGGATATTGCCGCCGGCGGCCAAGGCGCGCCTATGGTCCCGGTCTTTCATCGCGCGATGATTGGTAGGCTCAGACGGCCGCACCCCGTTGCAGTTCTCAATCTCGGAGGAGTGGCGAACGTCACCTTCATCAATGGGAGCGAACTTGTTGCGTTCGACACCGGTCCTGGCAATGCGCTGATCGACGATTTCATTCATGCACGCAGCGGTCAGCCGCGCGACGACGAAGGCCGTTGTGCGGAAGCCGGACGGGTGGACGAGGCTGCGCTTGAGCGCATCCTGGTTCACCCTTTTTTCTCCAGGCCGGCTCCCAAATCCCTCGATCGCAATGAATTCCGCCATTGGGCGGCGGAGAAGGCCTCGCTTGCCGAGAAAACGCTCGAAGATGGCGCCGCAACGCTTACCGCACTGACCGCAGCGGCGGTCGCACGCGCAACAAAGCTTCTGCCTGATCTGCCGAAAAGCTGGATCATGGCCGGCGGCGGCACCCGCAATCCAACCTTGCTGCGGATGCTCAAGGAGTGTCTGGCGCCGGCTGCTGTAGAGACCGCCGCAGAGCTTGGCTGGTCGCCGGACGCGCTTGAGGCGCAAGCCTTCGCCTACCTGGCCGTGCGAACGTTGAAGGGTTTGCCGAACACATTTCCGTCTACGACCGGAGTTTCGAAGCCGCTCACCGGCGGGGTTCTTGTTCGCTACGGCCAATAGAAGATCGCATCAGGCGGCGCTTGGTTTCCGCTCTATTTTGAGACGCTTGTCGAGATACCCGCCGATTGCTTGCATCAGTGGCTCGATCTTTCCGTCAAAGAAATGGTTAGCGCCGGGAATGACCTTTTGCTCGATGACAATCCCCTTTTGTGTTTTGAGCTTTTCGACCAATCCACTTACGTCCTTGTGCGGGACCACCGCATCCTTGTCGCCATGAACGATCATGCCCGATGAAGGGCAGGGCGCAAGGAACGAGAAGTCATAAAGATTTGCAGGCGGCGCGATGGAGATGAACCCCTCGATCTCCGGGCGCCGCATCAGCAGCTGCATGCCGATCCATGCCCCGAATGAGAAGCCTGCAATCCAGCAAACTTCGCGCTTCCGGATTGATGGATTGCGCCCAGTCGAGAGCTGAAGCCGCATCCGAGAGTTCCCCCTGGCCGTGATCAAATGCCCCCTGGCTTCTGCCGACACCACGGAAATTGAACCGCAATACGGAAAAGCTCCGGTGCACGAAGGCATAATAGAGCTGATAAATAATCTGATGATTCATTGTGCCACCGAACTGAGGATGCGGATGGAGCACAATGCCTATTGGAGCATTCTTCTGCCGGGCGGGGTGATAACGGCCTTCAATACGGCCGGCTGCCCCGGTAAAGATCACTTCTGGCATCTATCTCGGACCTCGACTGCCTGATGGTTCAACATTGCAAGTTCGCTCGCTTCAGAGCGCGCTTGACGCCGCTGCAACGTGCACGTAAGTAGCTCGAAGCATTCCAGATTTTTTGCCTCAGCGGCTCCCGGCAGAACGCGGCCCCTGCTGATGCGGCATCTTTAGCACGGGTGCGGGGGCAAAAAGCAAGCGGCTCAAGGGCTGGTTACTGCTTTCCTGGTTACTGCTCTCGCGCCCTAACCATTGCCGCGTTGCATCGATGCCATGAACGATCGCCTCTATTTCGACTGGAACGCCACAGCCCCTTTGCGCGCCGAGGCGCGTGCAGCGGTGCTGTCCGCAATCGACGTGGTCGGCAACCCTTCCTCGGTGCATGCAGAAGGCAGAGCGGCACGCCGGATCATTGAGCAAGCCCGTGAAAGCGTGGCGGCACTCGTTGGAAGCGAGCCGCGTAACGTCGTTTTCACGTCAGGCGGAAGCGAGGCCAACATGCTGGCGCTCTCGCCACCCCCGGGCAGCGCAAGCGCAGGTTCGACCCTGCTGGTCAGCGCCATCGAGCATCCCTCGGTCTTGGCCGGAGGCCGTTTTGCGAATTCGCAGGTCGAACGGTTGGCGGTGACCTGCCGCGGTGAAATCGATGTTGCCGTACTCGCAGATCGGCTCGAAAGAGTGCCAAAAGGCCCGCTCGTTTCTGTCATGCTTGCCAATAATGAGACCGGTATCATTCAGCCGGTTGCAAAGGTCGCGGCATTAATTCTTCAGGCAGGTGGGTTCCTGCATGTGGACGCGGTTCAAGGGCCTGGTAGAATCTCTTGTGATATCAATGAGCTGGGGGCTGACCTTCTCACCATTTCCGGGCACAAGATCGGGGCACCCAAAGGTGTCGGGGCGCTCGTGAGAAGGGACGCTGCTATGCCCTGGCCCGCATCGCTCCTGAAGGGCGGCGGGCAAGAACGCGGGGCCCGCGCCGGTACCGAGAATGTCATGGGGATTGCGGGCTTCGGGGCCGCTGCAAGGACGGCCTTGCTGGAGTGGCAGGCTGATCGGGAGCGTCTCATCGCACTGCGCGAGCGCCTTGAGGCTGGCCTCCAAGCCAGTGCGCCTGAACTCGTCATTTTCGGAGCCGGGGCGCCACGCCTGCCCAATACCACTCTCTTTGCGGTGCCCGGGATGAAGGCGGAAACGGCAGTTATTGCATTTGACCTGGAAGGGGTCGCAGTATCGTCGGGTGCGGCTTGTTCCTCCGGCAAGGTGCAGCCGTCGCATGTGCTGGCGGCGATGGGAATTGCGCCTGAGCTTGCCCGCGCTGCCGTGCGCGTGAGCTTTGGCCGCACCACAACCGAATTGGAGGTCGATCTGTTCATAAACGCTTGGAATAAGCTGTCGGGAGCATTACTTAATCAGCAGCAGCGAGTTGCGGCCGCCTGAAGGATGATCGCAAAGAAGAAGCAGAACCGACCATAACCGACTAATCCAACCCGCGGTCCTTGAAACCGCAGTGGAGGGAAAGAATGCCGGCCATCCAGGAGACCGTCGATAAGGTCCGCCGAATCGACGTGGACCAGTATAAGTATGGCTTTGTCACAGACATCGAATCCGAAAAGGCCCCCAAGGGCCTTTCGGAGGATATTGTCCGGTTCATCTCAGAGAAGAAGAGCGAGCCGGAGTGGATGCTGCGCTGGCGGCTCGATGCATATCGCCGCTGGCTCACCATGCGCGAGCCTACCTGGGCGCGGGTGAAGTTCGGGCCCATCGATTATCAGGACCTCTACTACTACGCCGCCCCGAAGAAGAAGGCCGGCCCGAAATCGCTGGATGAGATCGATCCCGAGATCCTCGCCACCTATGACAAGCTGGGAATTCCGTTGCGCGAGCGCGAGGCGCTCCTCGGCATAGAGCGCCCGGCGGGCGAAGAGGGCTATGGCCGGGTTGCGGTCGATGCCGTCTTCGATTCTGTGTCGGTTGCGACCACGTTCAAGGAGGAGCTTGCAAAGGTCGGCGTTCTGTTCATGCCGATCTCGGAGGCTTTGCAGAAGCATCCTGATCTCGTGAAGAAGTATCTCGGCACCGTGGTGCCGATCTCCGATAATTTCTTTGCCACATTAAATTCTGCCGTGTTCTCCGACGGCTCCTTCGCCTACGTGCCGCCGGGCGTGCGTTGCCCCATGGAGCTGTCGACCTATTTCCGCATCAATGAGCGCAACACCGGACAATTCGAGCGCACCCTCATCATTGCCGACAAGGGCTCCTATGTGAGCTACCTGGAGGGCTGCACAGCCCCTTCGCGCGACGAGAACCAGCTGCATGCCGCGGTCGTCGAACTGATTGCGCTCGACGACGCGGAAATCAAATACTCGACCATCCAGAACTGGTATCCCGGCGATAAGCTCGGGCGCGGCGGCGTCTACAATTTCGTCACCAAACGCGGCGATTGCCGCGGCCGCAACGCCAAGATTTCCTGGACCCAGTTGGAGACCGGCTCAGCCATCACCTGGAAATATCCAAGCTGTATTCTGCGCGGCGACAATTCGCGCGGCGAATTTTATTCGATTGCGATCTCGAACGGCCATCAGCAGGTCGACTCCGGCACAAAGATGCTGCATCTCGGAAAGAACAGCACCAGTCGCATCATCTCCAAAGGCATTGCTGCCGGGCACTCGCAAAACACCTATCGCGGTCTGGTCAGCGCGCATCGGCGCGCCAAAGGAGCGCGCAATTTCACCAACTGCGACTCGCTTCTGATTGGCGACAAGTGCGGCGCGCATACCACGCCCTATATCGAGACCAAGAACTCCTCTGCCGTCTTCGAGCATGAGGCAACCACTTCGAAGATTTCCGAGGATACGCTGTTTTATTGCATGCAGCGCGGCTTGTCCGCGGAAGATGCGATCGCATTGGTGGTCAACGGCTTCGTAAAGGACGTGCTGCAGCAGCTGCCGATGGAATTCGCTGTCGAGGCGCAAAAGCTGATTTCGATCAGCCTCGAAGGCAGCGTGGGCTAGCTATAAGCGCCACCCGTAGCTGAGCTCAATCGCACGAGTTTAAAAATGCATCTGTTGGAAGTGAAGAATTTGCATGTCGAAGTCGAAGGCAGAAAAATCCTCAATGGCCTCGACCTTTCGGTCGATAAGGGCAGCGTCCACGCCATCATGGGCCCCAATGGATCGGGTAAGTCCACCCTTGCGCATGTGCTCGCCGGTAAACCGGGCTACATTGTTACGCAGGGCGAGGTGTTGCTCGAGGAAAATGACCTTCTCAACCTGGAGCCGGACGAGCGTGCCGCCAAGGGGGTCTTTCTTGCCTTCCAATATCCGCTGGAAATCCCCGGCGTCGCCAGCATGACGTTCCTGCGTACCGCGCTCAATGCCCAGCGCAAGAAGCGCGGCGAGCCTGAGATTTCGACGCCCGAATTCCTCAAGCGTGTGCGCGAAGTGGCAGGCAAGCTTGCAATTGACCAGGAAATGCTGCGCCGGGCAGTCAATGTCGGCTTTTCCGGCGGCGAAAAAAAGCGCAACGAAATTTTGCAAATGGCTTTGCTCGAGCCGCGTCTTTGCGTATTGGACGAAACCGATTCAGGGCTCGATATCGATGCCCTCAAAATCGTGGCGGACGGGGTAAACCGGCTGCGCCACCCGGAGCGCGCGTTCGTGGTCATCACCCATTATCAGCGCCTGCTCAATTATATCGTGCCGGACGTCGTCCACGTGCTCTCGCGCGGTCGCATTGTGAAAACCGGCGGGAAGGAATTGGCCCTGGAACTTGAGGAAACCGGCTACGCGCAATACCACGACGAGGCGGCGTGAGGTTTTTTTCATGAATGCCGAAATCCGCCAGATCAGAACTGCTGCCGAATCCGCGCTCGCCGCACATTTTGGCGCTGCCAAAGGCTCGCTCCCCGGAACGGCTGCGGTCGCCGCACTGCGCGAGAATGCGTTTCATCGCTTCGAGAGCGACGGTCTGCCGAGCAGGCGGGTGGAAGAATGGAAGTACACCGATCTGCGCGCCCTCATGCGCGAGGCGAGGCCGCTCGCGCGTCCTCCGGCTCCGGTCGCGGATCGCCGCCTGAAGGACAAACGCACCGTACTTGAATCCATCGAGGCACGGCGCATTGTCTTCGTTGACGGTGTTTTTGCGCCGGAACGCTCGGATCTTGCCGATCTTGAGCCCGGTCTCGCGATCGCCTCCATGGCCAAGACGCTCATGTCGGGTGATCCAGCGGTCACGGCTCGGCTGGGCAATATCGTCCCGACCGGCGATATCGCCGTTGCGCTCAACACCGCCCTCATGCGCGACGGCGCGGTCATCGCGGTGGCGCCTGGAACCGCATTGGCGCGGCCGCTGCATCTCGTCTTCGTCAATGAAGGAAAGGAGCCTGCCGCGGTATTCCTGCGTTCTCTCGTGGTGATAGGTGAGAACGCGCGGGCGATGCTGGTGGAAAGCCACGAGGGTTCCGTCGAGAACCAGGTGAATACCGCGCTTGAGCTAAAGGTTGGTGACGGGGCTCACGTCGACCATGTGAAGATCACCGGGGAAGGTGCCGGCGACCTGCATCTCTCCACCCTGATGGCCGCAATCGGCGCGCATGCCCGCTTCAACGAATTCCTGTTCACGACTGGCGCGATGGTGGTTCGCAACCAGCTATTCGTGCGTTTCGAGGGCGAGGGCACCATCGCGGCAATCCGCGGCGCATCCTTGCTCAAAGGACGCCAGCATGCCGATACCACTCTCGTAGCCGACCATGCAGTCGGCGGTTGCACCAGCCGCGAGTTGTTCAAGTCGGTTGTCGATGACGAGGCGCATGGAATTTTCCAGGGCAAGATCATCGTGCAACCGCATGCTCAGAAGACGGATGCAAAAATGGCGACCCATGCGCTGCTGCTTTCGGACAGCGCAGAGACCGACAATAAACCTGAACTGGAAATCTTTGCCGACGACGTACAGTGCGGGCATGGCGCAACTTCCGGCAGTCTCGATCAAGACCTGCTGTTTTATCTGCGGGCTCGCGGCATCCCGGCAAAGGATGCGGAAGCTCTGTTGATCCAGGCATTCGTCGGCGAGGCGGTGGAAGGAATCGAGCACGCGGGACTGCGCGATTGCCTCATGGAGCAAGTCGTCGCCTGGGTGAAGGCGCGGAACTGATGGTTATCGGTTGTTTTTTGGCCAGCGGTGAACATCGATAGTGGCAATGCAGGATTTGACGATCTGCGATAGCAAAGAACAAAAACCGGAGGGCGTATACATGCATCCGGCCGTGATGAACGGCAGCTATGATGTCGGAAAGATCCGCGAGGATTTCCCAATTCTCGCCATGCGGGTCTACGGCAAGCCGCTCGTTTATCTCGACAATGCCGCGTCCGCGCAGAAGCCAAAAACCGTGCTTGAACGCCTGCAGCGTGCTTACACATCCGAATACGCCAACGTTCATCGTGGCCTGCACTATCTCGCCAATGCCGCAACCGAGGCGTATGAGGAGGCGCGCGAGAAGGTGCGCGCCTTCGTCAATGCTGCCCGCAGCGACGAGATCGTCTTTACCCGCAACGCTACCGAATCAATCAATCTCGTGGCTTACACCTTCGGCCGTGAGCACATCCGTGCGGGCGACGAGATTGTGCTCTCCATCATGGAGCACCACTCAAACATTGTGCCTTGGCATTTTCTGCGCGAGCGACAGGGTGCGGTCATCAAATGGGCGCCGGTCGACGACGAGGGCAACTTTCTGCTCGATGAATTCGAGCGGTTGCTCACCTCGCGCACCAAACTTGTCGCCGTTACCCATATGTCGAACATGCTTGGAACCGTGGTGCCGGTAAAGGAAGTGGTCAGGCGCGCGCATGCGCGGGGAATTCCAGTCCTGCTCGACGGAGCGCAGGGCGCCGTGCATCTCGACGTCGATGTGCAGGATATCGGCTGCGACTTTTATGCTCTGACCGGCCATAAGCTTTATGGCCCGACCGGTATTGGCGTCCTTTATGCCAAGCGTGAGCACCTTGACGCCATGCCGCCGTTTAACGGCGGAGGCGAAATGATTCGCGAAGTTTTCCAGGATCGGATCATCTATGGCGACCCGCCGCACAAATTCGAGGCCGGCACGCCTCCGATAGTGGAGGCAATCGGGCTCGGCGCCGCCCTCGATTATATCGGATCGATCGGCAAGGCGCGCATTCGCAGACATGAAATGTCGCTCCTGGAATATGCAGGCGGCCGATTGCGGGAAATCAATTCGCTGCGGATTTTCGGCGCGGCCGCGGATAAAGGGCCGATCATCTCGTTTGAGGTCAAAGGCGCTCACCCGCACGACGTAGCGACGATTATCGACCGTTCCGGGATAGCGGTGCGCGCCGGTACCCATTGCGTCATGCCGCTGCTCGCCCGCTTCGGGGTAACGGCTACGTGCCGCGCCTCGTTTGCTCTTTACAACACCCGCGAGGAAGTCGATGGCCTCGCGCAGGCTCTGATCAAGGCGCAGGATTTTTTCTCATGATGGATGATGAAACACTGCGGCGGACCGAGGGACATCCAGCTCCTGAGAAGCCTGCAGCAGATTTGTCGGCCGAAGCGCGCTCGGCTGATACGCCTCTCGTTCCGACAGCCAAGGGGAGCGAGCCGTCTGCTGCAAATCCTGAGCTTGCACGGCTGACCGACGACATCATCGCGGCGCTCAAGACTGTTTACGATCCGGAAATCCCATCCGACATCTATGAACTCGGTCTCATTTATAGGATCGATATTGGGGACGATCGAGGGGTCGCGATCGATATGACGCTCACCACTCCCAATTGTCCTTCCGCGCAGGAGTTGCCGACCATGGTGGAGAATGCCGTCGCCAGCGTCCCTGGAGTGGGGGAGGTGAAGGTCAACATCGTGTGGGATCCGCCGTGGGACCCGAGCCGCATGTCCGACGAAGCTCGCGCGGTCCTGAATATGTGGTGAGGAGAATAGAAATGGCCAATCCGCGGCCCAGACCCCAGGTGATCCGGCTGACCAACGCGGCTGCCGAGCGCATCAAGTATGTGATGGCGAATGCTGCCGAGCCCGTTGTCGGAGTACGCGTTGGCGTCAAGAACGGAGGATGTGCCGGTATGTCCTATACCATGGAATATGCCGAACGCATCGATAAGGCCGACGAGGTCGTTGAGGACAAAGGCGTGCGGGTACTGATCGACCCGAAGGCGGTGCTGTTCCTTCTCGGCACTGAAATGGATTACAAGACGGATAAGCTTTCGGCACAATTCGTATTCAACAACCCCAATCAGACATCCGCCTGTGGTTGCGGCGAATCGGTGAAGCTCAAGCCGGCGACCGAGACGCAATAGCCCGATAAGCTCGAAGCTTTCGCCTGCCGAAGCTCCGCCGCCCGGCGATCGCGCGATTGACGCTGTTGCTCGTTGATTGTGAGCCCGGCGACAGGGAACATGCGCTGTGGTAACGTCACCTTGCATTGTGCGAACCGGAGGCTCAAATGAACGTCACCGGAATGCTCTACGGGTCTCGCCTTCTGGGTCACGTGGATTTTCCAACCTCCGAAGTTCTGGGTCCCGGCGCGACCGAAGATCAGATCCAGGATCTCATCAATCGCCATAAGCTCATCTTCATCAAGCCGTTGTTCAAGGGCGGTATCGGCAAGAAGGGCAAGTCCGGCCTGATCGGCAAGGCCACCGACTTGAAGACCGCGCTGGCGGAGAAGGAGCGCCTCTATTTCGCTGAGCATCGTCACGGCAACGTCGTGGCCAAGGCGAACGGCGTCACCTTCGAGGGCGGTGTCCCTGCCGACCACGAAGTCTATTTTGCCATCAGCGACGCGACCGAGTTTCGCGCTCCCACGATGACGCTTACTCACATGGGCGGCGTCGATATCGAGGAACTGGACAAGCGGCTTGTCGCCCAAGTGCCGTTCGAGGCTCTCACCGGCCTCAAGGCGTTCGTCGTCGCCAATGCACTCACCGATATTGGGGCGCCGAAGGAGATCATCTCACCGCTTGTTCAGCACCTGCCGAAGCTGTGGGAGCTGGTGCACCATTACGGCATGACCACGCTGGAGCTCAACCCGATCCGCATGCGTCCGGGTCGCGACGGCCGCCTTACTCCGGTCGCTTGCGACTTCAAGTGCGGCTTTGATCGCGACGACCCGCGCTGGCAACGCCTCGATCTTCCCGATCATCTTTTTACGGCCGATACGTCGGACTTCGAACACGAGGTCAATCAGCTCCGCACACACCAGGGTCAGTCCGACGTCTTCGTCATCAATCCGCAGGGGACAATTCTCGCGCCGACCTTCGGTGGAGGCGCCAACTCGCTGGTCACGCAAGTGTTGGGCGAGGCCGCGATCATCTCGTCGGATTTTGGCGGCAATCCCCCCTACGAGAAAATGAAGGAGGTTGCGCGCATCTGTTACAAGCACTGGCTCAAGCAGGCCAACGTGCTGTTCATTATCGGGGGAAAATCCAATAACACCGATATCTACGAGACGTTCCGCGCCATGGGTGACGCCCTGCGCGAGCACTTCAGCCGCCATGGTCCGTCCCCGCTCTACGTCGTGGTCGGCCGCGGCGGCCCGAACCTCGTGCGCGGGATGGGAGCGCTTGCGGAAACCTGCAACTCCCTCAATCTGCCGTATCGTTTTTTCGGTTTCGACAGCGCCATCTCGGAAGTCGTCAATTATGCAAAGAGCGTCGATGGCTGGATGCGCGGCGGTGGAAGGGACGTCATCGCCGCGCATGTGGGCCTGCGACCGGCAAACTAAGTGGTCCGATTCCGAAGTTCGCCAGTACTCGCGGCACGTTCGGTGCGAACTTCGGAATTTAAGGACCACTAGCAACTCTATGATTCTAGTGCGGTTTTGAATTTGAAGTTCCTAAACGCGCTTGCGGCCAGTAATGATAGGAACTTCAAATTCACCGCACTAGGGGAGGATGCCGTGTACAAGAAAGGTATCGAGGGCTTTCCCTACTATCTCGGCGTAAGCTCGCTGGCCGACGTGGCCACGCGCGCCGATCGCGTCTGTGTTCTCAATATCCTCGGCGGCGAGTCACGGCAGGTCACTCCGGTCAGCCACGCCTTTTCCGGCGGCAACGTGGTGTTCGGGACTTCGCCAGGGCGACGCGGTCAGGTGCTGCCGACATCGGCAGGCGACATTCCGGTGTACAACAATGTGCGCGAAGGGCTCGACGACGGCCTCGCCTTCAATACCGGCGTCGTCTATCTGCCCCCGTCGGGCGTGCGTGACGGAGTTGCCGAGCTTATCCGTGTCAATCCGGAGCTGGGCAAGATTGTCATGATCACGGAAAAGATCTCCGTGCATGACGCGCGTGAAATTCGCGCTCTCGGCCAGGCCAACGGCGTCGATATTTTCGGCGCGAACTGCCTCGGCGTCGCGGATTCCTGGAATTGCGTGCGCATCGGCGGAGCGCTCGGCGGCGATAATCCCGAGGAAGTCCTGCTCAAGGGATCGATTGCCATTTTCTCGAATTCCGGAGGGTTCACGACCACGATCGCCCAGTATCTGGGGACTGAAGGCTGGGGCACGACCACGCTCGTCTCTTCTGGAAAGGATGTGTATATCCATTACGGTGCCCGCGACTTCGCGCATGCGTTCGAAAACGACACGCGCAGCAAAGCGGCCGTGCTTTACGTCGAGCCCGGCGGCTATTACGAGCGCGGCATCGACTTCGGCAAGCCCGTCGTGGCCTGCATCGTTGGGCGCTGGAAATCCAAGCTGACACGGGCAGTGGGGCACGCCGGTGCCATGGCCGGATCGGGCGACAAAGCCGAGGATAAAGAACGCTGGTTCATGGAGGCCTTCGGGGTGGATGAAATCTTCACGCCGGAGACGCCGGTGGTTTCTGCCAAAGGCGCGGTGGTGGCCAACATCGCCCACATCCCCCTCGCGCTCACTGCGGTGATGAAGCTCAACAATGCAAGGCCGGATTTTGCGCGGCGCGGCAGCCTCTCGCTCAAGCCCTGGATTGCCAATGATCAGGGAATAAAACTGCCGGCGCACCTGGCGCTGCCCACGGTCGAGGCATTGGCGCCCTACGACAGTCAGATCAAGACGCTGGGCCGCCAGGTGGGAGCGGTAATCCCGCGCCAGAACATGAAGGATAAATCCGGCGCAACGGTGATGGACCCGAAGACACAAGTGACCAGCGTTCATGGCCATACCGTACTCGAACTCGCGCTGCTGCCGCTGGAAGCCAATTTCGCATTACCGCTCGTGCATGAGATCGCGGGACCAAATGATCGCGCTATGCTCGACATTGCCGTAGCCGCGGAAACCAACCTGGTCGGCGATCCGGCTCTCGCCGCCGCGGAAGCGGCGCGGCAAGCCGGCAACTCGCCCAACACCGTCATGGCGGCGGCGGCGGCAATCGTCGGCCCGAAACGGGTCGAGCGCTCGCTCGTTTGTGCAGCCCGGTTGATCGACCTTTTTGCCCATTCCGGCTTGCTCGATGCGCGCAACGAAGATTTCGATTTGCGCGCGATCAAGGTCGACAAGGAAACGCGCGCTCTGTTTTCAGCCACCACGGCAGAAGCGAATGACCCTCGTCCCGACGCGATGCTCAAGGCTGTTCGCGATCGCGGCGGAAAATCGGTTTTTTTGAAATTCCTCGAATTGCTGGATGCACGACCCTCGCGCGATGCAATTCTGGCAGCGATCGCCAGCACGATTGCGTGGGGCCCGTTGATGCGCAAGCGCATTTCGCGCCTCACCGCAGAAACGCTTGCCTGGTATCTACGCCTCTATGGCGTAATGATCGGCGCCTCCATTCCCGCCGAGCATCACCAGTCCGGCAGCCTTTGCGGGATCTCGCGCGAGGAAAGATTCGGCCGTTGGAACATGGCTGACGTGCTCTTCCTCGCCTTGACCGGCAAGAAGCCGACCGAAGCGGAGGCGAGGCCGCTCCAGATCCTGATCGGGCTTCTTATCTCCAACGGTCCGGGTTCCATCTCGGCGCAAGGCGCCAAGGGGGCGGTTGCCGCCGATGGCCCGCAGACACCGAGCCGGGTTCAGATCAACAAGGCCATGGTCGGATTTCTCACCCACAGCGGATACAGCCATGGCGGCAATGGCTTCGAGGGAATGGCCTTTCTGCTGGAGCAATTCAAGGACGCAAAACTGAAAGATCCAACCGAACGCAACCACGGTATCGACCTCAAGGCCATGGCTGCACGCTTCGCCGAAACGTACAAGGAAGAGAAGTCCCAGTCGAAGGAATCCGGCCTCGACGGGCCGCGGGCGCTACCCGGAGTCCATCATCCGATCTTTCGGGGCAAGCCGGTCAACTACGACCCGCGTGAGCGGTTCATCGCCGAATTCATGCAGAAACGCGGCGACTACAACATTTTCCATGCCTATTACCGTGAGCTCGTGCAGGCGCTCTATGACGCCGGCGCTACGCGCTACGTGTTCTGCGTCAATGTGGATGCCATCATCGCCGCGCTCCTTTTGGCGGTCCTCTGGAAGGACTATTGCTCGGGCGCATTGACCGAAAAGGATTTGGAGACGGCAGCCTTCAACGTGTTCCTCTATGGCCGCATGATCGGCGCCGCCGCCGAGATTGACGATCATCTCAATCGAGGTCGCAACATGGACACGCGAACGCCCCAGGAGCAATGCGCATTCGTAGTTTGACGCAGCGGCCGGGCAGCTGAGAAGCTCTCAGCAATGGCATTACAGGTTTTGCCATTGCCAAGAACGACTGAGTCTGAATATTGAGATGCTCGGGAGGAGTGCCATTTCGGTAGCGCTTATGGCAGAAATGCAATACAGCCGTCGGGCGTTCACCGCGGCTATGACGGGCCTGGTGCTCTGCCCAGCCCTTTTCGATTTCGCCCGTGCGCAACAGCTTGAACGCTCCTCGCTCAAGCTTGGCGTCGCCAATAAGGCGCATCTCTATTATTTGCCGGTGACGATTGCGGAGAGGCGAGGCCATTTCCGCGACTACGGCCTTGCCGTCACGATGAGCGATTTCGAAGGCGGCGGGCAAGCGTTCGATGCCCTGCTCGCCGGCTCCGTGGATATCGCAGCAGGCGCATACGAGCACACGTTGCGGGCGCAGGCCATGGGACAGGACGTCCGCGCCGTCGTCGAACTCGGCCGGTTTCCCGGCGTGGTACTCGCCGTGGGCAAGGACCGGACTTTCAAGTCATATGCCGATCTCAAGGGCCTCAGGATCGGCGTGACAGCCCCGAACTCTTCCAGTCATTTCTTTGTGCTCTATCTGATGGCCAAGGCCGGTCTTGCACCGGCCGACGCCTCGTTCATCGGCGTAGGCGGCGGACAGCGCGCCATCGACGCGATGAAGGCGGGTGAGATCGACGCAATCGCAAACCTCGACCCGGTGATCACCCGTCTGCAGCACGACGGAGCGATACGCATCGTCACCGATAGCCGCTACCCGCGGATAAATTATGCGATCTTCGGCGGCACCAACCCGGCGGCGGTGCTCTATGCCAAGCAGGAATTCATCGCTGCCAATCCGGCGACCATGCAGGCGCTGGTCAACGCGTTCTACAAGACGCTGCGATGGATCGCGACCGCGACGACGGATGAGATCGTCGATACCGTGCCGGTCGACTATTTTCTCGGCGACCGGGCGATCTATGTCGAAGCGCTCAAAGCCAACCTGCTGGTCTATTCGAGAACCGGGATCGTCACCCGCCAGGGAATGGACAGCGCCCTTAAGATGATGGCGACGTTCGATCCCGATCTGAAAGACAAGAAGATCGACCTGCAAAGAACGTTCGACGCCCGCTTCATCAAGCGCGCGACCGTCCTTTTCGACGATCCGACGAACAGCGATCTGGAAAGGGACGAGCGGCACCCCGAGATCGACCTCAAAACGTTTCAAGACTGACGATGGCAAACCGACGGCGGCGCATTCGCGCTGTTCGCTGAAGAGCAAACTTGGAGCGGACCATGCAGCAGAGCGTCTCCGTCCCGGCATCGCCGGAATTGTTGCAGGCATCCTGGTGGCCGCAAGGGTGGTGGAGGATCGTCGACATGCGGATCGGGATCGTCCCGGTCCCGGTCTACGTAATTCTGGTCGCGCTCCTGGCGGGCTTCACTTACACCGGCGACATCAAAGGTGAGATCTCCATAATGATCGCCGTCCTGGTGATCGGCGGCTTCACCTGCGCGGAGATCGGCAAACGTACGCCCGTGCTGCGCAACATCGGTGCGGGCGCGATCTTTGCAACCTTCATTCCCTCGGCGCTCGCGTATTACAAGCTGCTGCCGCCGCAAATCGAGAAATCCGTCATAGAATTCACCAAGTATACCAACTTCCTCTATCTGTTCATCGCCTGCATCATTGTCGGCAGCATCCTGGGCATGGACCGCAAGGTTCTCGTGCAAGGGTTTCTGAAGATCTTCGTACCGCTGGCGATTGGCTCGATAGCCGGCGGCATTGTCGGTACGCTCGCAGGCACGCTACTTGGACTGGGCGCCTTCCACACGTTCTTCTTCGTGGTGGTTCCGATCATGGCCGGCGGTATCGGCGAGGGCGCGATCCCGCTCTCCGTCGGCTATTCGGAAATTCTCGGCCAACCCCAGGGTGACATGTTCGCCCAGGTCCTGCCGCCAGTGATGCTCGGCAGCCTCACCGCGATCCTGCTTGCCGGTACGCTCAATTTCGTCGGCAAGCGTTACCCGGCACTGACAGGCGAAGGACGACTTCAGCCCGGCGAGCACGACGAAATGGATACCGCCAGGCAGGACGCCGGGGACGAGACCGGTGCGCCAATCGATGTCGGCACTGTCGCCGCCGCGGGCCTCACGGCGATCACGCTATATCTCCTCGGTATCATGTGCCACCGGCTGTTCGGATTGCCGGCACCGGTGGCCATGCTGTTTCTTGCCGTGCTCGCCAAGCTCACCCATGCGGTGTCGCCGCACCTGCAGCAGGGTGGTTTCGTCGTCTACAAGTTCTTCTCCACCGCGGTCACGTATCCGCTGCTGTTCGCCATCGGCGTATCAATGACGCCATGGGACAAACTGATGGCCGCGTTCAATCTGCCTAACCTCATCACGATCGTCAGCACGGTGGTGACCCTGATGGCCGTCGGAGCGCTGGTCGGGCGCTGGCTCAACATGTATCCGATCGAGGCCGCCATTATTAACGCCTGTCACAGCGGTCAGGGCGGCACCGGCGACGTTGCGATCCTCACCGCGGCAAACCGGATGCAGCTCATGCCGTTCGCGCAGATCGCCACCCGGATAGGCGGCGCCATCACCGTTACCCTTGTGCTGATTTTCCTCTCGCGAATGGTCTGACGCGGGCTAATTCACCAGATCGTACAACTTCACCACGGCACTGGCGCCCTTCACGCCACGCGTGTGGCTGACGATCTGCTTGTGGGCCGCGCTGCTTGTATAGCGCTCGATGTCTGCCTCCGTCTCCCATTCGGAATAAGAGATGAACTCCCCGCGTTCGCGCGCACGCAACAGCTTCTCGGAGATGCAGCCCTTCTGCGAAATCATCAAGGTGGCGCATTCAGTCTTCCAGATGCGCTCTGCCGTCTCGGTCTCCGACGGATCGATCTTGATGTGAATGAGGCGGATGATCGACATGACAGTCCTCCTGGCATCCTCCGGCGCGAACGATGGCGTCGAGCAGAAAGTCATCATAATAGATGATCGTCGCGGGATTGGCCAAGAGAGCGGCGCATGACGCTGGAAGGAAATCGGAGAAAACTGATAGAGCGGGGACATGCGGACTTGCGATTGACTGAAAGGGGGCTGGAGTCATTTCAAAAGTCTCCAAAGCTTCTCGATTGGTCAACGAAGTTGGCACACATCGCTCCATAGGCTTTCGGTGCAAGGCGCCGTTCGGCTCGGCGTTGTAGCAAGATCGTATCGATCGTAGATTCGGCCGATACCGATCGCGGCAGTGAGCCCAACGGGGCCGGCGCCCACTATGAGGACATCAGTCCGCCCATCCTCTGATCGGGACATCAAGCTCATGGCCGCACGCCGTACCCGACCTACGGCGTTGGCAACCCGATGCCTGGGATTGGTCCGGCAAGTAAGCGCCGGCACGAATTGACTTCTGAAGGGCCTTGAACTCGGCGCCGGACTGAAATTTTTCATAAACGCGTGCCGGATCGAAGAAGGTGCCAATAGGATTGGCGGCAAAATCAGACGACGTCCGCATCCATTCTGCGGAAAGCTTCCAATCCGAAAAATTGTCGCTTTGCAACCCGCGATAGCCAGATGCTATCAGCTGCTATCAACCGGGCAGCGATTTCCTTCAGCCCGGATGGGCGGCAATGAAGTTGAACCAGTTGCGCGACGTCGTGGCGATTGCGGAACAGGGCAGCGCTGCCGCTCGGCACCTCGGTAAGCCGCACACCAGCTTCAGGGCGGCGAAATCGGTGTCCACTACGGGGGTTCGATGAGTGCTGAATCCATGCGACCGATCGGAGCCTTCAATGAATATCCTTGGCGCGCTGATCGCCTCTGTCGCGCTCACCTTTGCGACGCAAGCGCTCGCAGAGACCTGGCCGAGCCGTCCGGTGAAACTTGTTGTGCCGACCGGACCGGGCGCCGCGACCGACGTCATTGCGAGATTGGTAAGTGACGCCTTGTCGAGAAAGCTCGCCAAGCCTGTGGTGGTTGAGAATATACCGGCGGCCTCCGGAATTCTTGCGCATCAAACCGTCGCTCGCTCGATGCCGGATGGATATACGCTTCTTTTCACCAACACGTCGGGCATGGCGATTAATCTCGTTACGTTCAAGAAGCTTCCCTACGATCCGCGGAAAGACTTCACGGCGGTCGCTCTCGTCTGCAGCCTTGGCCCTCAGATGCTGTCGGTGAATGCTGAAGTACCCGCAAAAAACGTTGCTGAGTTTATTGCATATGCGAAGGAGAACCGCGGCAACACTCCGATGGCGTTTGATACGACGGCAGGTGCGGCCGCCTTTGCAGCCAAGCTGCTCAACAAGCGCGCCGGGCTCGAACTGCTCGAAGTGCCCTATCGGTCAGCGGCGCAAATGATTCAGGACGTCGTCAGCGGCGTCAACAAGGCCATGGTTAGTTCGATTGTAGCGGCTGAGGCCGCCGTCCAGGCTGGCAAGATCCGACGTCTTGCTGTGACCTCCGAAAAGCGCTTCCCGAGCCTCCCTGATGTGCCGTCGCTGAATGATGCGGTGCCCGGAGTTGTCATGAACGGATGGTTTGCGGTGATGGCGCCTGCCGGCACCAATCGGGAGATCGTCGATCATCTCAACAAGGAGATCGCGGATTATCTGAAAGAACCAGAAGTCCAGAATCGGATGATTGCATTCGGTGTCGCGACCGAAGGTGCCGGCACGCCGGAGAGCACGGCCAAGTTCATCGGACAAGAGCAGGAGCAGTGGGGAGCCATGGCGAAGGAACTCGACATCGAACGCCAATAGGACGCAAGCTCTTTCCTGCAATCGGGGTGTGTGGAACGGCGACCAATCTGCCCGATGCAATTATTGCTTTACTCGCTCAAAATATCGAGTTCAGGCTTTGGCGCGGGTGGGGCGCAACAGGAACGCGGGCAGGTGTGCGTCGTCGGACGGTATGTGCGACCGGTGAACCGTTGTCTTGGCCGCTGCCGTTGCCGCTTTTAGGCTTCGGCCGTTCTGCTCCGACCCTTTGCTACGGGGAAATTTTGATTTTCGATGGGCGCGAGCTTCATCGAGCGAGGTAGGCGGTGCTGCCGCATTCCGGGCTGGTTGGGCCCTCTCCCGTCGATGGGAGCGGCCGGCCGCGGCGCGATGTGCCGGCGGGGACGAACGTTCTTCCGCTGCAATTGGCAGCGGATCGCTCATCCACGCAATGTCCTGTCCGATCAGTTGCTCTATGGCTGCGACGCTCTTGCGCTCGACCGGGGTGACCAGGGTTATGGCGGTGCCGGTTCGGCCGGCGCGCCCTGTGCGGCCGATGCGGTGCACGTAATCTTCGGGGTGATGCGGGACATCGAAGTTGAAGATGTGGCTCACCGCCGGAATATCGAGCCCGCGCGCCGCCACATCGGATGCGACCAGCAACGTAACTTCGTGTTGCCGGAATTGCTCGAGTGCCGCCGTTCGCGACGATTGATCCATGTCGCCATGCAGTGCGATGGCAGAAAAGCCGTGCCGCACCAGCGAACGATGCAGCGCCGCGACCTCTCGTTTGCGGTTGCAGAAGATGATTGCGTTGGTCAAGCCTTCGACCGAACGGATGAGACGGCGCAGCGTCTCGCGCTTGTCGTGCGGCTCCCTTCCGGTTTTTGCCAGCAGCTGCGTCGTCGTGGCGACCGTAGTGGCCGGGCGCGACACTTCCACCTTCACGGGATTATGCAGGAACTGCTCGGTAATGCGCCTGATCTCCGGGGGCATGGTGGCGGTGAAGAACAGCGTCTGCCGCGTGAAAGGTACGAGTTTGCAGATACGCTCGATATCGGGAATGAAGCCCATATCCAGCATGCGATCGGCTTCGTCGATCACCAGCAGCTCGACACCGGTTAGGAGGAGCCGTCCACGCCCGAAATGGTCGAGCAGGCGCCCGGGTGTGGCAATGAGAACGTCGACACCGCGCGTCAGCTTGGCGTCCTGATCATCGAACGAAACTCCGCCGATCAGAAGCGCGACATTGAGCTTGTGACCCGCTCCGTATTTTTCGAAACTTTCCTGCACCTGCGCTGCGAGTTCGCGCGTGGGTTCGAGAATGAGACTGCGCGGCATTCGCGCGCGCGCGCGGCCATGTTCAAGCATGGTCAACATCGGCAATGTGAAGGCTGCGGTCTTGCCGGTTCCGGTCTGCGCAATGCCGAGGACGTCGCGGCGCGCGAGCACGTGGGGGATGGCCTGTTCCTGGATTGGGGTAGGGGCGGGATAACCAGCCGCTTTGACGGCGGCAAGAACTTTGGCGGAAACGCCGAGCTTGGAAAAAGGCATAAAACCTCAAATTGGGCGTCTGGCCGTGCCAGCCTACCAAAACGGACTACGATGCGGGCAGGACAGACGGTTGCGTGTTTACGGTCGCACCGTTTGACCGGAACATAGTGTTGAAACGATGGATGTCAATCCTGCTGCACTGCAATAAGTACACGGCAGGACTTGAGTTTTCTGCCATCAGGCGAATCGGCTAGTGAGTTATGGCCTCAATTCTTGATCTCATCGGTGACACGCCTCTCATAGAGGTCACCCGTATGGAGCGGGGCCCCTGCCGCCTGTTTCTCAAGCTGGAGAGCGCAAATCCTTCCGGTTCCCTCAAGGACCGGCCGGCCCGCAGCATGATCGAGAGTGCGGAGGCCGACGGCAGGCTCAGACCCGGGGGCACCATCGTCGAAGCCACTGCCGGCAATACCGGGCTGGGGCTTGCGCTCGTGGGAGGGCGCAAGGGGTATCGCATTCTCCTGGTGGTGCCGGACAAGATGGCGCGCGAGAAGGTGCTGCATGCCAAAGCCATGGGCGCCGAAGTCGTGATAACGCGCTCGGATGTCGCCAAAGGAAATCCCGATTATTATCAGGATCTGGCCGAGGCGATTACGCTGCGCACCCCGGGCTCCTTTTTTGTCAATCAATTCGCCAATCCGGCAAACCCCCGTGCCCATGAACTGACGACCGGCCCGGAGATTCTTCGCCAGATGGAAGGCAAGGTCGATGCCGTCGTTGTCGGTGTCGGCTCCGGCGGCGCGCTCACCGGCATTGGCCGCTTCATGCGGCGCGCCTCTCCTGATACCGAAATGATTCTTGCGGATCCGGAGGGTTCGGTGCTCGCTCCATTCGTCGAGACGGGCGAGATGCGCGAGGCCGGGAGCTGGGCCGTGGAAGGCATCGGCGAAGACTTCATCCCGCCCAATGCCGACCTCACCCTGGTGCGAATATCCTACACCATTGCCGATGCCGAGAGTTTCGCGTCGGCGCGCGAACTCTTGCGCAGCGAGGGCGTTCTCGCCGGCTCGTCATCGGGCACGCTGCTCGCAGCGGCCTTGCGCTACTGCCGCGCCCAGAGCACGCCAAAACGAGTCGTAAGCCTGGTCTGCGATTCCGGGGCCAAATATCTGTCGAAGGTATTCAACCCCGCCTTTCTTGCGCAGGAAGGATGGACGCATCCCCACCGCCACGGCAAAGTCGGTGATGTCGTGATCAACCGCTATAACGAGGGGACTGCGATCGTGGTGCGGCCGCAGGACAATTTACGTACCGTGTTCGCGCGCATGCGCTCCGCCGATGTCTCGCAGCTTCCCGTCGTCGACGAGCGCGGGCATGTCGTCGGCTTGGTCGACGAGAGCGACGTGCTGGGCGCGCTCCTCACCGAGCCGACCGACACCAGCCGGGTCTTTGCACGCCCGGTAAGCGACGTCATGGTGACGCGGCTGGAGACCATCTCCGCCGATGCGCCGATAGCCGATCTCATTCCGCTTTTTCGCAAGGACTACGTTGCGATTGTCATGGATGCCGGCCAATTCGTCGGTATTGCTACCCGCCTCGACCTGATCAATTATTTTCGCATTACTCCCTGATCGGTAGTGAGATGTCTCACAAGAATCAACTCGATTTCGCAACGCGCTGCGTGCACGCGGGGCAGGAGCCCGATCCGACCACAGGCGCCGTGATGATGCCGATCTACACAACTTCGACTTATGTCCAGCAGTCGCCCGGCGTGCACAAGGGCTACGATTACGCGCGTACCAAGAATCCCACGCGCCTGGCGTTTGAGCGCTGCATCGCCGATCTCGAAGGGGGTAGCGCCGCCTTTGCGTTTGCGTCCGGTCTCGCGGCAATCGCCACCGTGCTCGAATGTCTCGACCACGGTTCGCATATCATTGCGGTCGATGATCTCTATGGCGGATCCCGGCGACTGTTCGAGCGCGTGCGGCCACGTTCTGCCGGGCTTGAAGTGAGCACCCTCGATTTTGCCGATTTAGCTGCAGTCGAAGCCGCGATACGGCCGAACACCCGGCTGCTCTGGATCGAGACCCCGACCAATCCGTTATTGAAGCTCGTGGATCTGGACCGATTTGCCGAAATGGCAAATAGGCGATCCATCTGGATCGCAGCCGACAATACCTTTGCGACGCCCTACATTCAGCAGCCGCTCGAATACGGCTTCGACGTGGTGGTGCACTCCACCACCAAATATCTCAATGGCCATTCCGACATGATCGGCGGCGTGGCGGTAGTGGGCAGCAACGAGGAGCTGCGCGAGCGCCTGCTTTTTCTGCAGAACGCCGTCGGCGCCATTCAGGGGCCTTTCAACTCGTTCCTCGCTTTGCGCGGCCTTAAGACACTGGCGTTGCGCATGGAGCGCCATTGCGCTTCAGCCCTTAAGATCGCAGCATGGCTGGAACATCATCCCAAGGTGCACCGCGTCTATTATCCCGGTCTGGCAAGCCATTCCCAGCATGGGCTCGCCAGGAAACAGATGCGCGCCTTCGGGGGCATGATTTCCGTCGAACTGTCCGGGACGCTCGACAACGCGCGCCGCTTTCTCGAACGCTGCCGTTTGTTTGCGCTTGCCGAAAGTCTCGGCGGCGTAGAAAGCCTCGCAGAGCTGCCGGCCCTGATGACACATTCCTCGGTATCGGCGGAGGTGCGGGCTGCGGTTGGAATTAGCGATACGCTGGTGCGGCTTTCAGTCGGCATCGAGGACAGCGACGACCTCATTGCCGATCTTGCGGCGGCACTGGGGTGATCCGCTCTACCCGCGGTGAATGCGTTCGCTGGGGATAAGTGAAAACACACGCCGATTGCCGTTGCGCAGCAGCGCGATTTCGACTTTGCGTCCGATCTTGTCTCCGGCGAGGATGCGGATGAGATCGTCGGCGCCGGTAATGGCGACGCCGTCGAGTGCCAGGATGATATCGCCTTGCAGCAGACCTGCGCGTTCCGCAGGGCCGTCCGGTTCGACCGTTGAAACGATCACCGCGCTCTCCTGCGTCAATCCTGCCGCGTGGCGGCGATGTCGCGGCAGCGTGAACTGCTGGGCGCCAATTCCGATATACGCGCGCCGCACCCGACCATGCCGCACCAGCTCGCCGAGTACGAAATTGGCAGTGTTTGACGCCACCGCAAAGCAGATGCCCTGCGCGCCGAGAATGACGGCGGTGTTGATACCGATGACTTCTGCGTGTGAGGAGACGAGCGGTCCACCGGAATTGCCTGGATTGAGTGCTGCGTCCGTCTGAATCACGTCGTCGATGAGGCGGCCGGAGCGCGAGCGCAACGAGCGGCCGAGCGCCGAGACGACACCGGTGGTGACCGTTGATTCGAATCCGAGCGGGTTGCCGATGGCAATGACCAGCTGGCCGCGTCGAAGGAGCTTGGAATTTCCGAGCGTCGCCGCCGGCAGCGTCGCCGGCGCATCGATGCGCACCAGCGCGAGGTCGGTGTCAGGATCGTCCCCGACCACCCGGGCGCCAAGGCTGCGGCCGTCGACGGTTGTAACGTCGACATGAGCAGCGCCACCGACCACGTGGCTGTTGGTCAGAATAAGTCCGTCGGGCGCCACCACGACACCGGAGCCGGTGCCGCCGCGACCGGATGCTTTGCGGGTCTTTACGTCGAGCCGTACGACGGCTGGGCCGACGCGCTCGACGACGTCAATGACGGCAAGGGAATAGGCATCAAGCAAGGCCTGCTCCGCCGTGGGGACGGGTGGCAGGCGATCGGGTCTGTCAAGCATGCGGTTATGTGCTCCCGCGCCTCCTGCCGCGCGCGGCGGCTGCGAAGATGCGCGCAATTTCCTTGAAACGTCGCCTCAATATGGGGTGCGGCAACGAGCGGGAGAAGGCCTGGTGATGCACGGGGAAAGGTAGTCACTCATAGCCTATATTCTCCGATTGACAGATCACTTATAGGATCAGCAACACATGCGTACCCAAGTCGGAATCGTCGGTGCCGGCCCGGCGGGGCTGATGCTCTCCATTCTTCTGCATCGCGAGGGCATCAATTCGGTCGTCCTCGAAAATCGCGGCCGCGCCTATATCGAGAGCCGCATCCGTGCCGGCCTCATCGAGCAATGGGCAAGCGATCTTCTCGTTGAGATCGGCGCCGGCGCGCGCATGCAGCGCGAAGGCATGTTTCACAACGGCGTGTATTTCGCCTTCAACGGCGCCCTGCATTACATCAATTTTCGCGATCTTGTCGGCAAGGGGGTGACAGTCTATGGGCAGCAGGAGGTGGTCAAGGATCTGGTCGAGCGGCGACTGAACGACGGTGGAAGGATTCTGTTCGAGGTGGCCGATGTAAGCGTCCACGATTTCGGCGGCGCTGCACCCAAGATCCGCTTTCGGCATTCCGACCGGGAACAGGAGATCGGCTGCGATTTCATCGCCGGCTGCGACGGCTTTCACGGCATTTGCCGGCCAAGCATTCCGGCAAGCGTTCTCACCATCTATGACCGCGAGTATCCGTTCGGCTGGGTGGGAATCCTTTCCGCCTCTCCGCCCCCCGAGCACGAACTGATCTATTCCTATCACGACCGCGGCTTCGCCCTTTACACCATGCGCTCCCCCACCTTGGCCCGCCTTTATCTGCAATGTGCGCCGGATGACGATATCGAGAATTGGCCGGATGAGCGCATCTGGCAGGAGCTGCACGCACGGCTCGGCGGAACGCGGGCACTTGCAGAAGGCGCCATGCTGCAAAAGGGCATAACGGCGATGCGCAGCTTCGTCGCCGAGCCAATGCGTTATGGGCGGCTTTTTCTCGCCGGCAACTCCGCTCACATCCAGCCGCCGACCGGCGCAAAGGGCATGAATCTGGCCTTGGCGGATGTTCTGGTGCTCTCCCGCGCCCTCGCCGAGTTTTATCGCTCACGCCGCGAAGATCTGCTCGATCGCTATTCGGCGACCTGTCTGCGCCGGGTATGGAAGGCGCAGCGGTTTTCCTGGTGGATGACGCAGTTGTTTCATCTCGATCCCACCCACAACGCGTTTGATCGCAAGCGCCAGTTGGCCGAACTTGATTATGTGACCAGCTCGGAAACGGCTGCACGCTCGCTTGCCGAGAACTATGCCGGACTGCCGGTGGAGGTTTGATGCAGGTTCTCGTGGTGGGCGCCGGGGTCGTTGGTCTCGCCGTCGCACGCGCCTTCGCTCTAGGCGGTCATGATGTGGTGGTAGCGGAGAAAGCCTCCACCATCGGCACCGGAATCTCGTCACGCAACAGCGAAGTAATCCATGCCGGGCTTTACTACCCGACCGGCTCCCGTCGCGCCTATCACTGTCCGCGCTCGCGTCGGATGCTCTATGAGTTTTGCGAAAGCCATGGCGTTCCCCATCGCAAATGCGGCAAGCTTGTTGTCGCAGGGAGCGACAGCGAACTGCCCGCGCTTGAGAAGATTTTCAAGCAAGCGCAGGCCAATGACGTGGAAGGCCTGTCAATCATCGACGGTGCGGATGCCAAGCGAGTGGAGCCGCAGCTGGCCTGCGTCGCTGCCATGCACTCGCCGGAGACCGGTATCGTCGACAGCCACCGGTTGATGTTGGCGCTGCGCGGCGATCTCGAAGATCACGGCGGTGCAGTGGCATTCAATACCGTCATTGAGCGCCTGCGCCCCTCCGGCGCCGGATGGGAAGCGAATTTCACCGGCGACAATGGACAGCCGATCGTCGTCGATGCCGTGATCAATTGCGCGGGCCTTGGCGCGCAAAGTCTTGCCCGCGCCACCGACGGTTACCCGCCCGAGCGCATCCCTCGGCTCGTTCTCGCCAAAGGCAGTTATTTCAACTTCGCCGGCCGGCCGGCATTTTCACGGCTGATCTACCCTGTGCCTGTGCCTGTGCCCGGCGGCCTGGGCGTGCACGTGACGCTCGATCTCGCCGGTCGCATGCGTTTTGGTCCGGACGTCGAATGGATCGAGCAGGAGAATTATGACGTCAATGCCGGACGGGCGAGTGCGTTTTACGACCAAATTCGCAAGTACTGGCCTGGCCTGCCCGACAATTCACTGGTGCCCGATTATGCCGGCATCCGGCCAAAGTTGAGCGGTCGCGGCGAAGCGGCGCTCGATTTCATGATCGATGGCCCACCACACCATGGGGTCAAGCGGATTGTACACCTGTTCGGGATCGAATCGCCTGGGCTCACCTGCGCGCTCTCGATTGCCGAGGAGGTGAAGTTCTATCTTTCCAATTGAACGCGCTGATTATTGCGGCCGCGGGGAGCAGGTTCGGCTCGTGTTACGGCCTGGGGTTTGCGAGGCTCCGTCACTGGTTCGATCTTCGTTTCCGTCAGCCTGCGCCGCAGGTCAGGCGACAGGGCAGAGTAGGATTCGGCGGGCGTGAAAGATGCAGTTCTGCCGTTCCCGCCATTATAGGCAAGTAGGCCCTTGTTGGTTGCGACAATGTCGCCGGGGTGCAGCGTCGTGTCCTCCTCGATGGGAGGAGTGACCAGCCCGAATGCATCCTTGCCATTGCAGGTGCAGCCCGCAACGACCTTCTCTCGATAGACGAACGCATTCGAGAGATCCGCGTAGCGCTTGCCGTCTGGCGCCACCGCATGATCGATGCTGCTGCCTTGATAAATTTTGGTCGCGGCTGCCGGGCAGAACGAACTGCACGCTTGCGCCGGGGTTACTCCGCCATGGCGTTGAATGGGGAAGAAACGCCCATCGCATAAGCGCACGCAATAGGCGGTTGACCCTCCCATATCCTGGCGCGATTCGGGATTGTGCAGCTGCGAATTGGGATCTGCGTAGGCGCTGGGTCCGGAATTATTCCAGAAGCGTCCGAACAGCGACTCAAATATATTCTGTGCGGAGGCTGATCCAGTATTTCCAATGATTGCAGCAGTAAAGACAAGGATAGCTAAGGTGCCGTGGCCTTGGCACCGGCGGCGAAGAATGAACACCGCGAATTTCCCCCCAAACGTAGCAGTCCCAGCGCGCAGCTGTTTAGCCATGCAACCGGGCCGAAAAATGGCTGTCCCTTGACTGCGATGCGGCATTCTCCATGCAAGCCGGTCACGTCCGGACTCGAAATTTAACGGCTGGTGGGGCAAAGGTATGCAATTCGTTAAAGGCACCAAGGAGGTCGCCGTGAGCCAAACCCGATTCATCAACCCGCCGGAGCTGTCGAAGCCCCCCGGCTACACACATGTGGTGGAGGCCACGGCCCCGGCGCGCCTGGTTTATATTGCCGGGCAGCTCGGGATCGATCGCGACGGCAAGCTCAGCAGCGACTTCCGGCTGCAGGCTATTCAGACCTTTGAGAATTTAAAAGCGGCGCTCGCCGCCGTGGGAGGACAATTTCAGCACGTGGTGAAGCTCAACAATTACCTCATCGATGTGAAGTATTTGCCGACCTTCCGGCAAGTGCGCGACAGCTATCTTTCCGATCAAAATCGGCCCGCCAGCACCACCATTGCGATTTCCGGCCTGGCGCGAGAAGGCGCACTGCTGGAGATCGAAGCTGTCGCGGTATTGCCGGCGGCGAAGAAGCCAACCCGGGCGTCAGGCAAACCCCGTACTGCTAGCCGGACTTCGCCACAAAGACGAAAGTAATCAATGCGAACACCGGCAGGAGAACGATACTGGACCAGGCGAGATAGCCGAAGAAGCTTGGCATTTTGATTCCGCGCTCGACTGCGATGGCATAGATCATCAGGTTGGGGGCATTGCCGACATAAGTAAGCGCGCCCATGAAGACCGCACCCATGGAGATCGCCTGGAGGGTTGTTGCGAGCGGACCCATCAGCTCCTGGGCGTTTCCGCCGGCTAGCTCAAAGAATACGAGATAGGTCGGTGCATTATCGAGAAGGGCAGAGAGAATGCCCGTCAGCCAGAAATAACCGGTTGCACTCGGAGTGCCGTCCGGGGCGGTAACTACGGCCTGCAGCCACGAGAAGAAGCCTTCTTTCCCGGCCTCGAGCACGGCAAGGACCGGAACAATGCAGGTGAAGATTCCCGCAAACAGGATGGCGACTTCTGCAATCGGCTCCCAGGTGAAGCCATTTGCCTCGCGATGTTCTTCGGGGGTGATCGCCAGCGAGATGAGGGCAATCAGCAGCAGGCCTGCATCGCGCACCACGTCCTGCAGTTCGAGCCTGGTGCCATAGACAGAAAAGCCGATTCCCGGCTGCCACGCGCCGGACACAAGGATCAGGCCTATGATGCCCGCGATCAGCACAAGGTTGACGCTGCCGCTCAGGCCAGGTCGCTGCCGGGGTATCGGCTCGCCAACCGTGGTGACAAGCCGATCCTTGCGGTAGTGCCAAAGATCGAGGGCAAGGAAGACAATGAACACCAGACCGGCGGCAAACGCGGTCTGCAGCCAGAGCTGCTGTGTCGGCCAGAAGAAATCTACGCCGCGGAGAAAGCCGACGAATAGCGGCGGATCGCCAAGCGGGGAAAGGGCACCGCCGATATTTGCCACCAGAAAAATGAAAAATACCACCACGTGCACATTATTGAGCCGCGTCGCGTTGGCGCGAAGGAGTGGGCGAAGCAGGATCATTGCCGCGCCGGTGGTACCTACCACGCTGGCTATGGCAGTGCCGAACGCGAGGATGGCAGCATTGACGAGCGGTGTGCCGCGCAGGGTCCCCGTTACCAGGATGCCACCGGCGGTGACATAAAGCGCGAACAGCAGAATGATGAAGCTTGAGAATTCCGCCAGCATTGCGTGCACAAATGCAGCGATCGCGGTGTGCATGCCGAAGACGGCGGCCAACGGCGCAATAGTCAGCGTGCTCCAGATGAAGGCGAGCTTGCCATAGTGACGATGCCAGAACCGCGGGAACAGCAATGGTCCGGTAGCAATAGTGAGCAGTATCCCGATGAACGGCAGCGCCCATGGCCAGCGCAGCGCCGCGCCATCTAGAGCAGAGGCCGCCAACGCATCGCGGGGTGCCAGCACGATGAAACTGGCAACAACTGCAATTCGCGCCGCAACCATGCGTATCTTTTATCGGGATCATGCTCTAATGCGCATCGTCCCAGTTGTCGGCGGCACGTGCATCGACGGCGAGCGGCAGTGACAGTGAGAGTGCGGGCAACGGCGCATCCTCCATAACCCTTTTCACCACCGGCAATGTCCTCTCGACTTCGCTATCGGGTACCTCGAAAACCAGTTCGTCATGCACCTGCAGCAGCATTTGTACCGCGAGCTTGTGGCTTGCCAAAGCGGCATCCATGCGGACCATGGCGCGTCGGATAATGTCGGCGGCAGTGCCCTGCAGTCGGGCGTTGATGGCGGCACGCTCATTGAAGGCGCGGATGGAAGGATTTGAATTCGTAATATCCGGATAGTGGCACTTGCGGCCGAATAATGTGAGCACGTAACCGTTCTGTTTTGCGAACTTCTTGGTCTCCTCCATGTAGTCGCGAATGCCGGGAAAGCGCTCGAAGTATTTCTTGATATACGCCGCCGCCTCTTCGCGCTCGATGCCGAGCTGATTTGCCAGCCCAAATGCCGAGATACCGTAGATGATGCCGAAATTTATCGCTTTGGCCCGGCGCCGCACCTCGGCCGGCATGCCTTTTACCGGCACGCCAAACATTTCCGAGGCGGTCATGGCATGAATGTCGATGTTCTCACGAAACGCCTTGCGCAGTGTTTCCATATTTGCGATCTCGGCAAGGAGCCGCAGCTCGATCTGCGAATAGTCGGCGGAGACGAGCTTGCACCCCTCGCTCGCGATGAAAGATCGCCTTATCTTGCGGCCTTCGTCGTTGCGAATGGGGATATTCTGCAGATTGGGCTCAGAAGATGACAGCCGCCCCGTCGTGGTGGACGCAAGTGCGTAACAGGTATGCACCCGCTTGGTCGCGGGATTTACGAAACCTGGCAGCGCGTCGGTATAGGTCGAGCGCAGCTTCGCCACCTGCCGCCAATCGAGTATCTTGCGCGGCAGCGCATGACCTTGCTCGGCAAGCTCATCGAGCGCACGTGCACCAGTCGACCAGGCGCCGGTTTTGGTTCGCGTCCCGCCCGGCAGCCCGAACTTGCCGAACAGTATGTCGCCGAGTTGCTTGGGGCTCCCTGGATTGAGCGGTTCGCCCGCGAGCGTCTGAATTTCCGACTCAAGCGTCACCGCTCGCTTGCCAAACTCATTGGACAGTTGAGCAAGCACGTTGCGGTCGATTGAAATGCCGCGCCGTTCCATGCGCGCGAGCACCGCGACGAGGGGCCGCTCCAGGGTTTCATACACGGTAGCGACGCTCTCGCAGGCAAGCCGCGGCTTGAGCAGCTGCCATAGCCTTAGCGTGACATCGGCGTCTTCCGCGGCATATTCGGCCGCCTTGCCGATGTCCACGCATTCGAAGCTCACCCGCGATTTTCCCGACCCGGTCACCTCGTTGTAGTCGACGGTCGCGTGGTCGAAATAACGACGCGAGAGCGTCTCGATGTCGTGGTCGGAGCGGCCGGCATCGAGCACGTAAGACATCAGCATCGTATCGTCGTAGGACGCAAGCATTATGCCGCGCAGCGCGAAGATATGCAGGTCGAATTTCAGGTTGTGCCCGATTTTGAGGACGCCTGGATCTTCCAGCAAGGGCTTCGTGGCCGCCAGCGCTCGCGCCTCCTCGATCTGGTCGGGCGCAATCTCGCCGGCGAATAGGCCTTTGTCGCCGCCACCACCCTGACGGTGAGCCAAGGGGACATAGCAGGCTTCGTTTTCTGCAATGGCGAGTGAGAAGCCGCACAGCGTTGCCTGCATCGGGTCAAGACTTGTCGTCTGGGTATCGACGGCAACCGCGCCAACATCGCGAGCGCGCGCAATCCAGGCATTGAGTTGATCAAGACTGCGCACAATCTCATAGCGCGAACGATCAAACTTCGCGTGATGCGCCGCAGCCAATCGGGGGGTAACAAGCGCCTGCGGTGTCAGCTCGACTTTCTCCGCTCGTTGCGGAGTGCTCGCCTCCTTTCTTCGTGCAACGCTGTCGGCCTCCGAGGGCGCCATATCGGCAGAAGTTGCGGCTGCGGCCTTAAGCCGGCTGTCGGGAGCGATTTCGCCCGGATCGATCCCGGTAAACTCCGCTATCCGGCGCGTGAGCGTGCTGAATTCCATCGCTTTGAGAAAAGCAATGAGCCGCCTGTAGTCAGGCTCGTGCACGGCAAGCTCGACGAGCGGTACTTCGAGCGCCACGTGGTCATCGAGGGTGACCAGCCTCCTTGACAATCGGGCCTTGTCGGCATTCTCGATCAGGGTCTGGCGGCGCTTCTCCTGCTTGATCTCGCCGGCGCGGGCGAGGAGGGTATCGAGATCGCCATATTCGCAGATGAGCTGAGCCGCGGTCTTGACCCCGATGCCGGGGACACCCGGCACGTTGTCGGTAGAATCGCCAATCAGCGCCTGCACGTCCACCACCTTTTCTGGCGGGACGCCGAATTTCTCCATCACTTCGGGAATGCCGATCTGACGATCCTTCATGCTGTCGTACATGACGACGCAGTCTCGCACGAGCTGCATCAGATCTTTATCGGATGCGACGATGATCGCGCTGGCGCCTGCCTCGCAGGCATGGCGCACATAAGTGGCGATGAGGTCGTCCGCCTCGAAACCCGCCTGCTCCAGGCATGGAATATCGAACGCGCGCACCGCCTCGCGAATAAGCGGAAATTGCGGGCGCAGATCGTCGGGAGCCTCCGGCCGATGTGCCTTGTAGTCGGCGTAAAGCGCGTTGCGGAAAGTTTTTTCGGACTTATCGAATATGACGGCCAAGTGCGTGGGCCGTTGCTCGGATTTCATCTCGCGCAACAGCTTCCACAGCATGTTGCAGAACCCGAGAACGGCATTGACTTGCAGGCCGTCCGACTTGCGGCTGAGCGGCGGCAGCGCGTGGTAGGCGCGAAATATGTAGGACGAGCCGTCGATTAAAAAGACGTGATCGCCTTTTCTCGGCGGGCGCAGACCGGGGAGGTCGGCGGTTTTGCGGGCGGCACTGGCTGGCATGCTCCGGACTTAACATCTGGCGCGCCGGTTCGCCACCTGCTTCGGGCAATTGTCCCCCTGTTCGGCATGGCGGTGGGTTATTCAGCTCACAAAAATGTAGAGCCAGACGGTATGCTGCGCCCCGTATTCCTGCACGAAAACCGGCGCCTTGACCGCGAACTGGATGGCCGTCCACAGCAGATAGAAATAGGCGAAATGCACGACCTTGCAGTCGATGTAGCTGCGCCAATCGCGGTCAATCACCCGGTTGAGAAACAATCCGGAGATGAGGAAGACTATTAACCACATGGTTCGCGGCGACCCGCTTCCCATCGACGCCAACTTGGGTGTGCTGACCGCAGCTTTGCGCCAGCACGGGGCTGCGGTGCTGATCGCTCCACCCGGCGCAGGGAAGACCACGCGGGTGCCGCTCGTCCTCGCTCATGAGCCCTGGGCGCAGCGAAAAAAGATCATTGTGCTTGAACCGCGCCGTCTCGCGGCGCGGGCGGCCGCGCGACGGATGGCATCGCTTCTCGGAGAGAGCGTCGGTGAGACGGTGGGATATCGCGTGCGTTTTGGTTCGGAAGTCTCGGCATGGACACGGATTGAGATCGTAACCGAAGGGGTTTTCACGCGCCTGATTCTGGATGACCCCGCGCTCGACAACGTGGCGGCCGTCCTGTTCGACGAGTTTCACGAACGCTCGCTTGACGCCGATCTCGGCCTCGCCTTGGCGCGAGACGTCCAGCAGGGTCTGCGCGACGACCTCAAGCTTCTGGTCATGTCGGCGACCCTCGATGGCGCTCGGGTCGCGAAGCTTCTCGGTGACGCCCCGGTGATCGAGAGCGCGGGTCGGGCATTTCCGGTTGAAGTCCGTTATCTCGGGCGCGAGCCCGGCGCATCGATTGAACGGCAGGTCGCTGACGCTGTCGCGCGTGCCATCCGGCTCGAAACCGGCTCGCTGCTCGTTTTTCTTCCGGGAGCGGCCGAGATCCAGCGCACGGAACGCCTGCTGCGAGAAAGGCTCGGTGAAGGCTCGATCGACATTGTACCGCTTTACGGCGCGCTCCCAGCGGATGTGCAGGACCGGGCAATCGCGCCCGCCGCCGCGGGCCGCCGCAAGGTCGTACTTGCCACCTCCATTGCCGAGACCTCGCTCACCATCGAAGGCGTTCGCGTCGTGGTGGATTGCGGCCTCGCCCGGGTGGCGCGCTACGAGCCCGATGTGGGCCTCACCAGGCTAGAGACGGTTCGCGTCTCGCGCGCTTCCGCGGATCAGCGTTGTGGGCGAGCCGGACGCGGCGAACCGGGCGTCTGTTTTCGGCTCTGGGACGAACCGCAAAATGCCTCCCTGGCAAGCGCCAACCGGCCGGAAATTCTCGCGGCGGATCTCGCGGGCTTTGCTCTCGACCTCGCCCACTGGGGAATTGCCGACCCGTCGTCGCTCCCCTTTCTCGATCCTCCCCCGGCGCCTGCGCTCAAGGAGGCGAAAGCGCTACTGGCAGAACTGGAGGCGCTCGATGCGAACGGTCGTATTACCGAGTTCGGAAAACAGCTTCGGCGAATACCCTTGCCTCCGCGCCTCGCGCGGATGTTATTTCGTGCGGCGCTGGCGGATGAAGCCGAGCTCGCAGCTGAGCTTTCCATGCTTATGACCGAGCGCGGTCTCGGCGGTTCGGAAATCGATCTCACGGAACGACTCGACGGTTTGCATCGTGACCGTTCGCCGCGCGCGCGCGAAGCACGTGCTACGGCGAAAAGATGGGCAAAAACAGCCGCTGCTGCTGCTGCACAGGCGGATCGCTCGGCAGAAGCTCCGCGCGTCTCGCAACTGTCGGCGGGGGCGCTCGTCGCGCTTGCCTATCCCGGCCGCATTGCCAAGAACCGCGGTGCCGGTGGCGCTTTTCTTCTTGCCAACGGGCGCGGAGCAAACCTCGATTTGGCATCGGCGCTGTCCCGGGCGAGGTTCCTTGCGGTAGCCGAAATCAGCGGGACTGCCGCGCAAAGCCGCATAATGGCGGCGGCGACTATCACCCTTGAAGAGATCGAGACGCTTTTCGCCGAGCGGATTGAAAGCCACGAAGAGGTTTCCTTCGACGAAGCGAGCGCGGGCTTGCGGGCGCGGCGACAGCGCCGGCTGGGGGCAATCATCCTTGCCGAGCAGTCGAGGAAATTCGTTGCCGATAAGGATGGCGCGCCGCTGCTCGCCAATTCGCTCGCCCGGCGGGGGATAGCGCTTCTGCCGTGGACCAAGTCACTGCGGCAATGGCGCGACCGAGTAGGATTTTTGCACACGACCGAAGGACGCGAGTGGCCTGATCTTTCGGATGCTGCGCTCGCGGAGAGCGCGAGCGAGTGGCTCGCTCCGATTCTGATAGGAAAGACCGGCCTCGACGAGCTTGGCAGCGATGCATTTACTGCTGCGCTGCACAGCTTGCTTGCAGCACATTTGTGCCGCCGGCTGGAAGCGCAAGCGCCCACGCATTACGTCACGCCTTGCGGCTCCTCGGTCCCGATCGATTACGATTCGGAGCCGGGACCGAAAATTGCAGTACGTGTACAGGAGCTGTTCGGGCTCAACCGTCACCCCACTGTTGGGCGAGGAGGTATGCCGCTTGTCATCGAGCTGTTGTCACCGGCGCAGCGTCCGGTGCAGGTGACGCGCGATCTACCTGGCTTCTGGCGCGGCAGCTATGCCGTCGTCAAAGCCCAATTGAAAGGTCGCTATCCACGCCACGCCTGGCCGGACGATCCGCTGTCAGCGGTACCTACGGCGCGGGCGAAGCGGCGGGCCCAGTAGCTCAGATCGTCTGGTTGTACGCGCCCACTTCGGAATGCTTGCGCAGCACGCTGTCAACCGCGTTGAACATGTCTCGCATCCTCGCCTGCGAGACCGGGCTCTCCACTACGACCACCAGTTCGGGCTTGTTGGAGGAGGCACGAACCAGGCCCCAGGTGCCATCGGCAACGGTGACTCGCACCCCGTTGACGGTGATTAGGTCGCGGATCGGCTGACCGGCCACCTCTTGACCGTCCGCTTTGGCCTGCTTGAAATAATTCACCACGTCTTCGACCACCGAATACTTTACTTCGTCCGGGCAATGCGGCGACATGGTCGGGGATGACCAGGTTTTGGGAAGCGCGTTCTTCAAGTCGGCCATGCTTTTCGCAGGATTGCGATCCAGCATGTCGCAGACGGCCAGCGCAAAGATGAGGCCATCGTCGTAGCCGCGGCCGAGTGGTTCGTTGAAGAAGAAATGGCCGGATTTCTCGAAACCTGCCATTGCGCCGATCTCGTTGACGCGGCGCTTCATATAAGAATGTCCGGTCTTCCAGTATTCGGTCTTGGCACCGTTTGCCCGCAGCGTTGGGTCGGTCATGAACAGACCGGTCGATTTCACGTCGGCAACGAATGTTGCGCCCCGGTGCTGCGCGGAAATATCGCGCGCGAGCATGACGCCGACCTTGTCGGCAAAAATCTCTTCCCCCTCGTTGTCGACCACGCCGCAGCGGTCTCCATCACCGTCAAAACCGAGCGCCACGTCTGCTTTCACGCGCAGGACTTCGTCACGCATCGCGTGCAGCATCTTCAAGTCTTCGGTATTGGGATTGTAATTGGGAAAGCTGTAGTCGAGTTCGCAGTCGAGAGGCACCACCTCGCAGCCAATCGCTTCGAGTATCTGCGGCGCAAAAGCACCGGCGGTACCGTTGCCGCAGGCACATACCACCTTTAGCCGGCGCTTGAGCTTTGCCCGGTTGGTAATGTCGGCAATATAGCGCGACGGAAAATCGCTCACGAAATGATAAGTCCCGCCACCGGCAATTTTGAATTGGGCATTGAGCACGATCTCCTTGAGGAGGAGCATCTCGTCCGGTCCGAAGGTAAGCGGCCGATCGGTGCCCATCTTCACCCCGGTCCAGCCGTTGTCGTTATGCGACGCCGTAACCATCGCCACGCACGGAACGTCGAGCACGAATTGCGCAAAATAGGCCATGGGCGTCAGCGCAAGTCCGATGTCGTGCACTTTACAGCCCGCCGCCATTAACCCGCAGACCAACGCCGTCTTGACCGAAGCCGAATAGCTGCGGAAGTCATGGCCGGTCACGATTTCCGGTTTTACTCCACGCTCTTGGATCAGCGTGCCCAGGCCAAGTCCCAGCGCTTGCACGCCCATCAAGTTGATCTCGGTCCCCAACAGCCAGCGGGCGTCATATTCGCGGAAGCCGGTGGGCTTCACCAGAGGCTTCGATTCGTAATCATAGGTATTGGGAGTGAGCGCGGATTGTGGTTTCGGAAACATTGCGAGTCCTGCAGCGCTGCGCCCCCGCCACATAGCGCAAACGCGGCGAAGAACAAAGCGGTTCGCCGACAATTGGTTCCGGATGATAGTTTGGGTCGAGTTCTTACGAGACCCGACATTCTGATGTGCACCGACTTGGTTGGGTATCGCGAATTGCTCGACCCGACCTACTGCTCGAGGACAAGCCTGCCGCGCTCGTGCGTCCAGCGTATTCGCGACAGGAATGACATGCCGAGGAGATTAACTCCGAGCGCCTCATCGGGGTGAATGAGGGCGGTAACGTCACGCACCACGACATCGTCGACCTCGACGGCGCGCAGCTGGACCGGGGCAGCGCGCGTCATCCCATTCGCGGTCGAGACTTTGACGCTGAATTCGCGCTGGGTGGGATGTATGCCGAGCCGAGCCGCATCGGACGCGCGCAACGCGATGTGCGATGCTCCGGTATCCACGACGAATTGCATGCGACGGCCATCCACTCTGGCCTCGGTCCAGAAATGCCCGCCATCCCCGCGTGCAAGCGTTACCGTGCGCGAGTTGGTCGAGGCGCGCCCCGGGTTTGTGGTCGGGGCAACCGTCATGGCGCCGCCGCCGGCGCGCCTTGGCTGTTACGGTCGGCAACGCGTGCTACGAAAACACCGCAACCGAGCGCTATGGCAGCGAACAGCAGAATCCGGCCCATTATCCGAGTCGTCCTTTCGGCAGACCCAAACATCACCCCGGCTGACAAATACTTGCTTAATGCGCGCCTGCGGCCTCTCCTGCTTTTTTCGCAGGGTAAGCGCCGGATTACTTGGAAGTCGCAGATTTTACCGATTTCAGATCACGTCATTGCTTCTTCGAAGGAAGCCCGGAACCGGTGCGCGGGGTAAACCCCAAGGATTTTCATTTCCTTGGAATAAAAGGCCAGTTCTTCGAACGCGAACACGAGGCTACGGTCCTCGGGATGACCCTCGACATCCGCATAGAACTGGGTTGCAAAGAAATTTCCCTCGATCATGTAGCTTTCAAGCTTGGTCATGTTAACGCCGTTGGTCGCGAAGCCTCCGAGTGCCTTATAGAGTGCCGCCGGCACGTTGCGCACCCGGAACAGGAAAGTCGTAATCACCGGACCGGCGCCGTTTTCGGCCCATCTTGCCTGCCGCGAGAGCACGATGAAGCGGGTGGTATTGTGATCCTCGTCCTCGATGTCCGGCACAATGATTTCAAGCCCATAGATTTGTGCGGCCAGCCGGGTCGCGATGGCAGCGCGTGTTTTGTCACCCGCTTCCGCGATCTCGCGCGCGGAGCCGGCAGTGTCCGCGGTGACAACCGGTTTGACGCCGAGCTTGCTGATGATCTTGCGGCATTGGCCGAGTGCGTGCACGTGGCTCTCGACGGTTCTGATCGTTTGCGTGGTGGCTCCTTTGGGGGCGAGGAGCTGATGCCGCACCGGCATGAAATGCTCCGCCACGATGTGCAGGCCTGAATGCGGCATGAGGTGATGGATGTCAGCCACGCGACCGGCTACCGAGTTCTCGATCGGGATCATTCCGAGATCCGCCTCGCCCGCGCTGATCGCAGCGAACGCATCCTCAAAGGTCGGACACGGTAGCGCTTCGTATTCGGGATAAACCTCGCGGGAAGCGAGATGCGAATTGGCTCCCGGCTCTCCCTGGAACACGATCTTTTTTGTCATTGCCATAAGTGCTCCGGTAGGCAGGCGAGTGGGGCAAGTCAACCGCCGTGCAGGATCTCACGCCCGCCGGGCTGTGAACGTTTCCCGCGCCCGCTCTAGTTCTTCCAACGTATCGACACCGAGCGGCACGCTTTTAACAATGCTGACGTCGATCCGCATGCCAGCTTCCAACGCGCGCAGCTGCTCAAGCCTTTCGCGCTCTTCGAGCGCCGAGCGAGGCAGCGCAACAAATCGGGCGAGCGCAATGCGCCGGTAGGCGTACACCCCGATATGATGGAACAATGGCCCGGCGCCCCATGGTGCGGTCGCCCGGGTGAAATAAAGCGCGCGCAGTCTGCCGGGGCTGACGGGAGTGCCGACCACCTTGACCACATTGGGATCGCTGCGCTCCTTTGCCCGGCTGATCTGCGCTGCGATGGTGGCGATATCGACGGTAGCATCGGCGAGCGGCTTGACCGCGATTGCGAGGTCGCCGGGGACCAGTGTGGGCAGATCTCCCTGCACGTTGACGATGATCTGCGCATTGCTTTCGGGATCGGCAGCATCCAGGGCTTCGAAGATCCGATCGGAGCCCGAGCGGTGATCGGCGCGTGTCATCACCGCGCGCCCTCCGGCTTTCTCGACGCAGGTGGCGATTACCTCGTCATCGGTGGCGACGACCACCGGCCCGATGGCGGCAGCCTCCGCCTGGCGCATGACCCGCACGATCATGGCCTCGCCTGCTATGTCGGCAAGCGGCTTGCCCGGAAGTCTCGTCGAGGCCATGCGGGCTGGGATCATTACGAGAATGTTGCTCATTGCTTGCCAGGCCCGTTGCGACCGGCATTCAGCGTGATAGCCGGATGATCCTTTTCTCAACCGACCCCCGCGTTTCTAGTTTTGAGCATGATCTTTTCCCGAAAAGCGATGCCCACTTTTCGGGATCATGCCCTGTGCTCCTTCGGTTATATGGGTTGCCAGAACGCAGGCAAACCGGCTAATTGTGCGCTGCCGCATTCGCGGCTGGGCCGTTGCCGCTCATTCTCTCTACCCGTCGAATTCGCCCGCGGAGCTTCGAGGCGATGGATTCTTTTGAGCTGAATAAGGTTCTCGGCGCGATTTTGGGGACTTGCCTGGGCGTCCTGTCCCTCAATATTGCAGCCGGCGCGATTTTCGCACCGGTGCAACCGGCCAAGCCCGGTTACGAAATTACCGTGCCGGAAGAAAACGCTGGCGGTCCGGCCAAGCCCCAGGAGCAGCAACAACCCATCGAGCAGCTCTTTGCCAGTGCCGATGTCGGCCGCGGTGAAAATTCCGCGAAGAAATGCGCTGCATGTCACACCTTCAACAAGGGCGGTAAGCCGCTGGTCGGTCCCAATCTGTGGGGCGTCGTGGGTCGGCCGAAAGCCTCCGAGCCGGGCTTCAATTACTCCGCCGCGCTGAAGGCAAAGGGGGGAAACTGGACCATTGATGATATCAATCAGTTCATTACCAGTCCCAGAGCGACTGTCCCCGGCACCAACATGACTTTTGCCGGAATACCCCGCGCGACCGAGCGAGCCGACATCATTGCCTATCTCAACAGTCTCTCCGACAATCCGGCGCCGCTCCCCAAGGCAGCCGCGGCTCCCGGCGCTCCCAGCGCGCAATAGGCGTTCGTCACTCGGATAAACAGCCGGAACAAAGCCTTCTGTCCGAGCGGCATTCGGGCGTTAACCAACAACCAGCAGGGCGAGCCGCCGAGCATGAACTAAATCATGGCTCGCGCGACTAATTCGACGTGTCGATCCTCGGCTTAAGCGGGACGTTATCCGATGTCGTCATTGGTAGTTCCTGGGACAAGTGCTCAACAAGCCTTTCGAGCCCGAGAGGATCGGGATACGGCCGGATCGACCCGGCTCAAGATTGACGGCGACGCCATCCAGCGCCTGCACACGCGTTCAATCGAGTTTGCCGCCACATTTTTCTCAACCGGCGAAACCGTAGCGCGATCAGAGAGCCGATCAAGGAGCGCCTACTATTCAGTCATTGCCCGTGCCGTAGCGAACCTGCCGAACAACAATCGCGAGACGCGTTTGGCGTTATACGACCGTGCGGAGATTGCGCTCGCTGCCGAACTCCTACAAAACCCTCAAGTGTCGGACGAGCAGGTTGCGGTTGAACGGCTGGCACTCGAAAGGGCCATTCGTAAGGTCGAGTGCGATGCGCGGGAGAAAGGACGACCAACAATCGGCGACGGGGAAAAGCAGCGATGGTCCTTTCCATCATTCCGAAGTCTTTTTCGGGTGTTGAGGCATTGACTTGTCGTTCGTGCTTTAAGCCAGGACAATGGCTTACATGCATCCGCGGGTTCATTTAGGCAGAAAGGTTGACTTAAGACTGGCACGGATTGATCCAGCGCAATCCGGGAAAGCGCGCGAAATCCGCATCAGTCGAACAAAGCACATATCCGCGTTCCATGGCGAGAACCGCCAGATGCGCATCGGTCGTCAGGTTTCCAGCCGTGCCCAAACGCTCCAGTTCGGCTCGAAGCCGCGCAAAATGCGTATCTGATGGATGCGCCAAATGAACGTGCGGCAGATCAAGCCAGCTCTCGATTCGCAATGTCACGTCGCCAACCGCAAGCGGTCGAGTCACAATTCTGCGATTGGTGGTCAAGCGAATGAAGCCGAGCAATGTAGCCCAGGCCAGCCCAATTCCTTCGGGGCCCTCTAGACACTCGTCCCACCACTGTCGGGCGCGTGCATGAACCGCCAAATCGACGTTATGCGCGTGAACGAGAACGTTGATGTCGGGGAGGATCATGTCGCGGTGACTGCCGAAGTCGTGACCTCGACCGCTGGCTGGCTACATAATCTTCGGCTTCGAGTTCGTCGACGAGCTGATTGAGCTTGTCGAGATCAATCCCAGGCCTGAAGCCGAATGCGTGCGGAATGGTTTTCACTGCCCTGCGCTGCTGCGGTCTTGCCTGCTCGCCAAGACCCGCGCGGAGCGTCCGATTGACCACCTCCCTAAACGGCAGCCCAAGTTCGCGGGAACGTCGCTTCAGTATTCCCGCCAAATCGTCGTCGATTGTAAGCGTAGTGCGCATGGCAAGACATCATTAATGCGAAGAAATCTGATGTCAAGGCATCAAACCAGCCAGAAATGTTCATACTGAAGATATCGCCGGCCCCGCCCGCTGCCCCGCCACGGCAAAGTGATTGTCATATAGCCACAATATTATCTGCCCGAGATGATTGCGGCGCGCAATTCAGGCATAATCTCCCAGAAACTTGGCCGTTTCGGTTTTGCCTTCACCGGAGGTCCCTTTGCATCTGACCCGTCGATTGCTTGTCCACGCCGGCGCTTTTACCGCGTTAATTCCATTCTTCCCCCGATTTGCTGCGCACATCCTGGAAGGTGCGGCTGCCGCGCCCGGCGAAGGCGAGGGGTCGTCGCCGCAGTGGCGGCACGGTTTGTCGCTGTTTGGCAATCTCAAGTATCAGGCGGGCTTTCCATACTTTGACTACGTCAATCCCCGTGCGCCGAAGCTCGGCGCCGCGCGGATGATAGCGCTCGGTACCTTTGACAATTTCAATCTGGCAGTCGCCGGCCTCAAAGGTTCGATTGCCGCGGGCATAAACTTGATTTCGGACACCCTGACGGTGTCGTCGCTCGACGAGGTTTCGACCGATTATGGCCTTATCGCCGAGGCTGTGCGCCATCCGGAAGATTTTGCATCCGCGACCTTCCGCCTGCGTGCCACAGCGCGTCACCATGACGGCAAGCCGGTGACGGTCGATGACGTGATCTTTTCCATGCAGGCGTTCAAGAAGCACAGTCCTGCACTCGCTGCCTATTATCGCCATGTCACAAAGGTGGAACAAACAGGCGAGCGCGAAGTCACGTTCTTCTTCGATGCTCCGGGCAATCGGGAAATGCCGGTGATCCTCGGACAGCTCAATGTGCTGGCGCGGCATTGGTGGGAGGCTGGCGACTCCGCAGGCAAGAAACGCGACATCGGCGCCACCACCCTTGAGCCGCCGCTCGGCAACGGCGCCTACCGCATCAAGGAATTCGTTGCCGGCCGCTCCGTCATCTATGAGCGGGTGAAGGACTATTGGGGCAGGGATCTCAACGTCAACGTGGGTCGCGATAACTTCGACGAGCTGCGCTTCGAATATTTTCGCGATTCAACGGTGGCGATCGAAGCCTTCAAGGCCGACCATATCGATTGGCGCACCGAGAACAGCGCAAAAAATTGGGCAACCGCGTACGACTTCCCTGCGGTCAAAGACAAGCGCGTGGTGCTCGAGGAATTTCCCATCCGCAACACGGGAATCATGCAAGGCTTTGCCTTCAACACGCGTCGCGAGAAATTCAGCGATCCGCGGGTTCGGAACGCGTTCAATTTTGCCTATGATTTTGAGGAGATGAACAAGCAGCTCTTCTTTGGTCAATACACGCGCATCAACAGCTATTTCGAGGGCACCGAGCTCGCCTCGTCGGGCATTCCCGAAGGCCCTGAGCTGGAAATTCTCGAAGGGCTGCGCAATCAGGTTCCCCCGGAGGTTTTCAGCACGCCCTACAGCAATCCCGTCGGTGGAAACGCCGAGAATGTCCGCGCCAATCTTCGCCATGCAATGCGGCTCTTGCGCGAGGCCGGTTACGAGATTCGCAACCAGAAGCTGGTCAGAAGCGCGACCGGCGAAGCGATGAGCGTCGAAATCCTGACTGAAGACCCCGCTGCTGAACGCTTTATCTTGTTCTACAAGCCGTCGCTGGAGCGCATTGGAATTACGGTGAGCGTGCGCAGTGTCGATAGCAGCCAATATGAGAACCGGCTGCGCAACTGGGATTTCGACATGATCATCGCATCATGGCCGCAGTCGCTGTCGCCTGGCAATGAGCAGCGTGACTATTGGAGTTCGCAGGCCGCGGTTACGCCGGGCTCGCGCAATTACGTAGGCATCAAGAATCCGGCAGTCGATGCGCTGATCGAGCGGGTGATTTTCGCCAAGGACCGCCCTGGACTGATTGCCGCCACGCACGCACTCGACCGGGTGCTCCTGTGGAATCATTATGTGGTGCCGCAGTTCACCTACGGCAAAAGTCGCACTGCACGCTGGGATCGATTTGGCCGGCCGGAGGTAATGCCCAAATATGGGGCAGGGGCGTTCCCTACGATCTGGTGGTGGGATGCGGAAAAAGCAGCCAAGGTCGGGACACGGCAGTGAGACATGCCTTCGACCTTACCCGACGCGAGGCGCTCCTCCTGAGCGCGAGCGCTCTTGCATCGGCCATCGCGCCCGCCATTGCCGGAGAGGAGGCGCCTGAGCGCCACGGGATGTCGGCGTTCGGCGACCTCAAATATCCGCCGCAGTTCGCGCATTTTGACTATGTCAACCCGAATGCGCCCAAGGGCGGCACATTCTCCCATGTCGGCTCCACCCGCGCTTTCAATCAGAACCTGCTTACCTTCAATTCGCTCAACAGCTTCATTCTCCGCGGCGACGGCGCCCAGGGGATGGAGCTCACGTTTGCCACCTTGATGACGCGCGCCGAAGATGAGCCCGATGCTCTCTACGGGCTTGCTGCGCGCGCGGTGCAGATTTCACCCGACGGCCTGACCTATCGTTTCCTGCTACGGCCGGAAATCAAATTTCACGACGGCAGCCCCATCACTGCGCACGATGTCGCATTCTCGCTCAATGTGCTCAAGGAAAAGGGTCATCCTGTCGCGCAACAGTTGTTGCGGGACATGGCTGGTGTGGAAGCGATCGACGATGTTACCGTTAGCGTTGCTTTCGCGCCAAATCGTGCCCGCGACGTACCGCTGTTCGCCGCCGCGCTTCCGATCTTTTCGCGCAGTTATTATGCGACGCGTGTATTCGACGAAACCAGCCTGGAGCCGCCGCTTGGTGGCGGCCCCTATAAGGTGGGCCGGCTTGAGCCCGGTCGCTTTATCGAATTTGAGCGGGTGAAGGACTGGTGGGGCGCCGACCTGCCGGTTGCGCGCGGCCAGAACAATTTCGACGTGGTACGCTATGAATATTACCGTGATCGGGAGGTCGCCTTCGAAGGGTTTACTGCGCGGAGCTACTTATTCCGGGAGGAATTTACTTCGCGAACATGGGCAACCCGCTATGACCTTGCCGCCGTGCACGACGGTCGCATCAAGCGCGACGTCATTCCCGACGATACCCCCTCGGGTGCTCAGGGATGGTTCTTCAACACGCGGCGGGACAAATTCAAGGATCGGAGATTGCGCGAGGCATTCATCGATGCGTTCGATTTCGAATGGACCAACAAGGCCATCATGTACGGCTCCTACGAGCGAACGCATTCGGTATTCCAGAATTCCGACTTGATGGCGGTGGGTAAGCCTTCCACCGAGGAAGCTGCTCTACTTGAGCCGTTCCGCGGCAAGGTGCCTGAGGAGGTGTTCGGCGAGCCTTATGTTCCTCCGGTTTCTGACGGCTCCGGTCACGATCGCGCGCTGTTGCGCAAAGCCAATACCCTGTTGCAGCAGGCGGGTTACCCGATCAGGAACGGCAGCCGCGTTACCCCAGGCGGCGAGGCGATCAGCGTGGAGTTTCTGATCGATGAGCCCTCGTTCCAGCCGCATCATATGCCTTTCATCAAAAATCTGGCCACGCTCGGGATCGAGGCGACTTTGCGCATCGTCGACCCCGTGCAATACCGCAAACGCCTCGATGATTTCGATTTCGATGTCACCGTGCAGAGATTCGGCTTCTCCACTACGCCCGGCAATTCGCTGCGCAGTTATTTCTCCTCGCAGGCAGCGGCCTTGAAGGGCTCGCAGAATCTGGGCGGCATCACCGATCCGGTAATTGATGTCCTGATCGAGCAAATCATCGCTGCCGATACTCGTCCCCGCCTGGTAACCGCCTGCCGGGCGCTCGATCGGGTCATCCGAAGCGGACGTTACTGGGTGCCACACTGGTACAAACCCGCGCATTGGCTGGCTTTTTGGGATGTGTTCGGCCGGCCAGCGGCAAAACCGCGCTACGCGCGCGGCATTCCGGAAACGTGGTGGTATGATGCCGAACGGGCGGCGAAGTTGGACCAGTGATGTTGACCTCTGATCATCGGCGCTCCCGTCTCCAGCGACAGAACGAAGATCGCGGACGGCGATACTCGGGACGCGCCGACGCCCAAACACGATGACCGCCTATATCATCCGCCGCGTGCTATTGATGGTCCCGACCTTGTTCGGCATCATGCTGGTTTCTTTCATTGTTGTGCAATTTGCACCGGGCGGACCGGTTGAACGCGTGATCGCCCAGCTCTCAGGCGCTGATACCGGCGCGACCTCCCGTGTTTCAGGATCGCCAGGCGGCGATTTCGGCGGCCGCGGGCAGGTGCAGGGCGGCGCCGGCAGCGAGGCGGTGAATTCCAAATATCGCGGCGCCCAGGGCCTTGATCCCGAGTTCATCAAGAGCTTGGAAAAACAGTTCGGCTTTGACAAGCCGGCCTATCAGCGCTTCTTTCTGATGCTCTGGAATTATCTGCGGTTTGATTTCGGCAAAAGCTATTTTCGCGACACTACGGTCTTGCAGCTCATCAAGGAAAAGCTGCCGGTATCGATCTCGCTCGGCATCTGGCTCACCCTGCTGACCTATCTCATCTCCATCCCGCTGGGCATCCGAAAAGCCGTCAAGGATGGTTCGCATTTCGATGTATGGACTTCAGGCGCCATCATCGTCGGCTATGCGATACCAGGGTTCCTGTTTGCCATTGCGCTGATCATTCTGTTTGCCGGCGGGTCGTTCCTGAACATTTTCCCGCTGCGCGGCCTTACTTCCGATAATTGGGCGCAACTGTCGCTGCCGGGAAAGATCCTCGACTATTTCTGGCATCTCGTGCTGCCGATCTTTTCCATGGGCCTGAGCGCTTTTGCGACCATGACGTTGCTCACGAAGAACTCGTTTCTTGACGAGATTCGCAAGCAATATGTGCTTACCGCGCGTGCCAAGGGTTGCAGGGAGCGCCAAGTGCTCTATGGGCACGTGTTCCGCAACGCCATGTTGATCGTGATCGCCGGCTTCCCCGGTGCATTCGTGCATGCATTTTTTTCCGGCTCGCTGCTCATCGAGACGATCTTCTCGCTTGACGGCATCGGCCTCCTGGGCTTCGAAAGCGTTCTCAATCGCGATTATGCGGTGGTATTTGCAACCCTCTATATCCTTTCGCTGGTCGGGCTCTTGGTGAACCTGCTTTCGGACCTCACCTACACCTGGGTAGACCCGCGCATCGATTTCGAGACGCGCGAGGTGTGAGGTGGACGATCGGACCACCATCGAAGTCCCGGAAACGACGGCGCTGTCGCCGATGGGACTGGCGGTGCCGCCGGAGCGTCACCGCCTGGCGCTATCGCCGCTCAATCGGCGGCGCTGGCAGGCGTTCAAGGCAAATACTCGCGGCTATGTTGCGTTCTGGGCCTTCCTTGTCTTGTTCACAGCCTCGTTGTTTGCCGAATTTATTGCCAACGACAAACCGATCTATGTCCGCTACGACGGCAAATCGTATTTTCCGGTTTTCGTGACTTATCCGGAAACCGCGTTCGGCGGCGACTTTGAGACCGCGGCGGATTATCGCGATCCATTTCTGCAGCAGCTCATTTCGGACAAGGGCGGCTTCATGATCTGGCCGCCGATCCGATATTCGTACAACACGCATAATCTCGATCTGCCGACGCCGGCGCCTTCCAAGCCCACATGGCTGCTGAGCGAACAGCAGTGCAAGGCGGTGGTGGAGCGCAAAGGCCTCTCCGGCTGCCGCGACCTTGAATACAATTGGCTGGGCACCGACGACCAGGGCCGCGACGTTGTTGCCCGCCTGATCTATGGATTTCGCATCTCGGTGCTGTTCGGACTGGCGCTTACTACCATCTCCTCCATCGTCGGCGTGGCCGCCGGGGCAGTACAGGGCTATTTCGGCGGCTGGACCGACCTCCTGTTCCAGCGATTTATCGAAATCTGGACTTCCGTCCCCTCGCTCTACCTCTTGTTGATCATCTCGTCGGTGCTGGTGCCTGGTTTTTTTGTACTGCTCGGCATCCTGCTGCTGTTCTCCTGGGTGTCGCTTGTCGGGTTGGTGCGCGCCGAATTCCTGCGCGGCCGAAATTTTGAGTATATCCAAGCCGCGCGAGCCCTTGGCGTGTCGAACCGCGTCATCATGTTCCGGCACCTTTTACCGAATGCCATGGTGGCAACCATGACATTCCTGCCGTTCATTCTTTCTTCTTCGGTGATGACCCTGACCGCGCTTGACTTCCTCGGTTTTGGCCTGCCGCCTGGTTCTCCCTCGCTGGGAGAGATGCTGTCGCAGGCAAAGGCGAACATTCAGGCCCCATGGCTCGGCTTGTCCGGTTTCATCACCGTAGCCACCATGCTGTCGCTCCTGATCTTTATCGGGGAGGCGGTGCGCGACGCCTTCGACCCACGCAAGACGTTCGGGTGAAGGTATGGATGCGAGCCATGCAAAGCTGCTCGAAGTCACAGAGTTGTCCATCGCCTTTCGCCAAGGCCAGCGTGAGACGCTGGCGGTCGACCGCATCTCTTTTGCAGTCGAGAAGGGAGAGACCCTCGCCCTCGTGGGCGAATCAGGTTCCGGCAAGTCGGTAACTGCTCTCTCGATCCTGAAGCTTCTGCCTTATCCAGCTGCACACCATCCCTCGGGATCGGTCCGGTTCAAGGGGCAGGAGCTGCTGCACCTGCGCGAGGACGAGATCCGGCACGTGCGTGGCAATGACATCACCATCATCTTTCAAGAGCCGATGACGTCGCTTAACCCGCTGCATACGATCGAGAAGCAGATCGGTGAAATACTGCTACTGCACCAGGGGCTTGCGGGTGAGCCGGCGCGCGCCCGCACGCTCGAACTGCTGTCGCAGGTCGGCATCCCTGACCCGCAGACCCGGCTCAAAAGCTATCCCCACCAGCTCTCCGGCGGCCAGCGTCAGCGCGTCATGATTGCCATGGCGCTCGCCAATGAGCCCGACCTCCTCATTGCCGACGAGCCCACGACGGCTCTCGACGTCACCGTGCAGGCGCAAATCCTGCGTCTTCTAAAAGAGATTCAGACGCGGCTGGGCATGGCAATGCTGTTCATCACCCATGACCTCGGCATTGTGCGAAAGCTCGCCGACACCGTGTGTGTCATGAAGCAGGGCAGGATTGTGGAAACCGGTGCTGTCGAGCGGGTGTTTACGCAGCCGCAGCATGAATATACGCGCGCGCTGCTCGCAGCTGAGCCGAAGCCCGACCCCGCGCCGGTGCGGCCCGAGGCGCAGGTGGTACTGGAGACAACGGATCTCAAGGTGTGGTTTCCGATCAAGCGCGGCGTGATGCGCTCGGTCGTCGGCCATATCAAGGCGGTGGACGGCGTGAGCATAAGGGTGCGTCAGGGTGAGACGCTCGGGGTGGTGGGCGAATCGGGCTCCGGCAAGACCACGCTCGGCCTTGCCATACTGCGGCTCATTTCTTCGGACGGACCCATCGTTTTTTTTGGCAGCACGATCACCGGACTGACTTTTCGCGAGATGCGGCCGTTCCGCCATCACATGCAGATCGTTTTTCAGGATCCTTACGGCTCGCTCTCGCCGCGCATGTCGGTATCCGACATCATCGAAGAAGGTTTGCGGGTGCATCACCCGAAATTGTCAAGAGAGCAGCGCGATCAGCGCGTCATCCGGGCACTCGGAGAAGTGGGCCTCGACTCCACAAACGCGATTTCGCTATCCGCACGAATTCTCCGGCGGCCAGCGACAACGCATTGCAGTGGCGCGCGCCGTCGTTCTGGAGCCGACCTTCGTCGTGCTCGATGAGCCGACCAGCGCGCTTGATATGATCATCCAGGCGCAAATGGTCGAGCTTTTGCGGGAGCTGCAGAAGCGCTGCAATCTCACCTACATGTTCATTTCCCATGACTTGCGGGTGGTGGCGGCGCTGGCAAGCAGACTTTTGGTCATGCGCCATGGCAAGGTGGTGGAAGAAGGGCCTGCCGCCGATTTGTTCAAGGAGCCGAAGAGCGATTACACGCGCGCGCTGTTCGCCGCCGCCTTCAAGCTGGAAACCGCGCCGGAGGGCGTTGTAGCGGAGTGAATGGCGATTAGGGCACCTGCGCAAAGCGCCGTATGCTGCGGATCTCACTGCCAACTGCCCGGATATGCTCCACCGCTGTCGCCAGCGGCTCGATTGCCACGGCCATGTGAAAGGCGTTGGCATGCAGGACGCTTGCTTGATCGCGCATGATGGCGACATGGCCGGGCCAGAACACGAGATCGCCGCGCCGGAGCGACTGATGTCGGCGGCAGCAATTCTCCCAATGCCTGCTCCTGCATGTCGCTGTCGCGCGGGCAGGCAATCGCGCACGCAGAGAGCGCAATCTGCACGAGCCCCGAACAGTCGATCCCGAGATTGGTCTTCCCGCCCCACAGATAGGGTGTGCCGGTGAACCGCTCGGCGACCGCGACAAAGTCCCTTTCCACCCTGTCGATCGGGGCAAGATGCCGGGCTGGCACATAGCTGCCCGATTGAGTGACGGCAAAGCCATCCTTGGTGCCGACAATCGCGAGCCGGCAACCGAAGGCAAGAGTTCTCGATTGGCGAGAGCTTGCTCGAAGGGGTCGGGAAAACAAGGGTGCGCACCACAGCAACTTTGTGCGTGGGATCGGGGCCGGGCTTGGCAAGGGCGCTGGCGGCCACGAAGCCGACATAGCCGTCATTTTCGAGTTGCCCCCACGACCAGCCTTCCTGGTTGCGGTCGTAGACAATAACCCGCTCGCCTTTGAGGACCTCGGTGTCAACCGCAGCATCCGGCGATGGCGCTCGGCGCACCGCGGTCTGTGCTTGCGCCACTTCGTAGACCTCGCCCTCGACAAAACGGGCGGCGGTCACCCTGCCGGCGAGATGTTTGGCGGCAAGCTCCGGTCGTGCCGGGGTTATGCGTAAATCGAGCGGCGCGGAAGCATCAGCCATAGCGGGCCATCAACAGCGCGTAGAGTGCGCGCGCGACCTGACACTCGCCGCCTTCCGGCCGACCGGGCCTCGCGCTCTGGTTCCAGGCATAGACATCAAAATGCAGCCAGCTGGTCGCCTTGGATATGAAGCGGCGTAGAAAAAGCGCCGCAGTGATCGAGCCTCCGAAGTTCACTGCGGAGACATTATTGATGTCGGCAATTTTTGATTCGAGCAACTGTTCATAGGGCCGCCACAGCGGCAAGCGCCACACCGGATCGGCCTCCCTTGCCGCACAGCGCGCGAGTTCCGCAGCGAGTCCATCATCGTCCGTGTAAAAGGGCGGCACTTCGGTTCCGAGCGCAACGCGCGCCGCGCCGGTAAGGGTCGCCATATCGGCGACCAGTTCCGGCTCTTCTTCATCGGCGAGCGCAATTGCATCTGCCAGAATGAGCCGCCCCTCTGCGTCGGTGTTGCCGATCTCGACGGTCGTCCCGTTGCGCGCGCGATAGACGTCGCGCGGCCGAAAAGCCGAGCCGGAAACCGCATTCTCGACTGCCGGAATGAGCACACGTAGCCTGATCTTTGCCCGCCGATCCATGAGCATATGCGCGAGCGCCAGCATGCATGCAGCCCCGCCCATATCTTTTTTCATGTTGAGCATTGCGCTTTCCGGCTTGAGGTCGAGACCGCCGGTATCGAAGCAGACGCCTTTGCCGATGAGAGTAATCTTGGGCGCGTCGGGCGCGCCCCATCTGATGTCGATCAGTCGCGGAGCGCGAGCGGCCGCGCGGCCGACCGCATGAATAAGCGGGAAATTCTCCGCCACAAGATCATCCCCGACAATGCTGCGGATGACCGCGCCGTGGCGCGCGGCAACACCCCGAGCCGCCTCTTCGAGTTCGGCCGGACCCATGTCATTGGCGGGCGTGTTGATGAGGTCGCGGGCGAGACAGATGCCGTCGACGATGCGCGTGAGGTCGTCGCCATCGACATTGCCGGGCAACTCCAATCGTAACTCTTTCTCGTCGTGCTGTTTGCGATAGCGCGTGAAACGGTAGGTGCCGAGCGCAAAGGCGAGCGCGGCGAGTCGTGGAATCGTGAGCGGCATTGGCAAAGCGGTAGGTGCCAGTGGGCAAAAGCGTGGCGAGCGCGCCCGGGCGAAAGGGGTCCCTGTTTGCATCCTCTTCTGCCTCGATGGCAAAAAGCACGGCGGCAAGCTGGCCTTGCTCCGACGGCAACAGAAGGTGACGCCCAGCTACCGGTTCGAACCCGGCAGCTTCGGCAAAGGCGCGCGAGCGCGAATTAAGTTCCCCACGGATTTTCGGCCACGTGCCAGGGCCGACAAAGATGATTGGAATACTGGCCGGGGTTTCCCGGCCTGCGACAAAAACTCGATGCATTGCGCAAACATTCCCTCGAGCATGATCGCAAACAGCAGGTCATGCTCAACCAAGAAATATCAAGGAGCAGGAGTGGGGGTCGAGGAATTCGTCCCCTCCAGGCAGGCACCTGCTAGCACGCGCGCCCGCGCGGCGCGAAGTCGGGCAAGCCAGCGGCCTTGGAGGCCCGCAATACCGGATCGAAAGAGGCCTGGGTTAACCCCCGGTATCAAGCAATATTTTGAAATCAAAGGCTTGTGCTGGCTACCCTATGGCGACCGTTCTATTGAATTCTTTTACGTAATTTTGACGCTGGCTAACCGCGCATCAGGCGCTTCGGGGGCGACTGTGTCTTCGGCTGCATGAGGAATGCCGCCAGACTCAAAAAAACGGCAGCCGCGGCAGCGACGGTAAACAATGAAATCCACACGGTGATGACCCTCCCTCGATTGCGGCGTACTAACGCACAGCCCGACCCTCGCGTTTCTGCACAAATATAGGAGAAATATTCTGCAAAACTGCAAACTTGTAGAATAATATTGCTTATTCTTGCTTTTTGTGCGACGTTTGTTCTCCAATTGGAGTGCAGGCCATGAGCATCAGCGATCGGCTCGGCAACGGCAGCATCAGCACGAATGCGCTGCGCCGGTTTCTTCGATCTACAAGCAATCCTGCTGATGGCGAGGTTACCGTTGACGATGGCGGCAACTGGCCGGGACTGATCTCTCGCAATCAGATCAACGCTGAGCAAAGCCCTGGCCGCGCGCACTTCAACAATAACCCTGAGCGTGATTACGGGCCGAGCAACCTCGGTGCGCTCGATAACAAAATCAACCGGCGCGGCGACACGGAAAGCAATTACAGCCGCGAGCGTCCGTATTGGGACCGCGGGCCGTCAAGCAAGCGGTCAGCCGCGGCGTGCGACAACGAGTGGAATCCGGCGTGGTTCGACAAGGACAACGGATTGCGATGAGAGAGGACGACATGCTTGCGCGACATGACGAGACGCTGCCCGAGCTGAAAGACATTACGCCGGCAGCGACACCCCCGCAGCCGCCGGAGCCGCCGATCGAGGAGCGCGAGATGGACGCCGCGCAAAGGACGAGCAACTTGGTCTACAAGCGCACACACCTGCACATCGATGGCCGGGACTTTCGCCAGATAAGTCGTCGTGGCCAAGCCCGGACGCGTCATTGATGAGTTCATCCGTTACATCCCGATCGATGGCGGCCGGGAAATCAAAGATGTTTTCGTGACGCGGCGCACGCGGGGCAAACCGCCAGCCGGCCGACGCAACAACGGAGGGGATCACGACCATGCAGCTTGAACTGACAATCTTGATGACCGTGACCTAGCCCTGCATGATCGAGGACACCGAGAAGGAAATCTTTGAGGACGCCACGGGTGGCACGGGTTGGAACCTCGGCAACGAAGCGCTTGAGGAACTGATCGCAGCCGGACGGCTGGGATGGCGGTCCTCTGTCCGATGAAGAACAATTTGCCCGCAATCTGCACGGGGATTTGGAGAGCGGTTATGACAGACCAATCGCGCTCGGCGAGGAGTTTCAGGCACAGGCAGAAAATGCACAGTTACGCCAGCAGCTCGCCGAGCGCGACGCCGCGCTTGCGCAGCTCGATACAGGGGCCGGAAGTTCAAGAGCAAATGCGGGCACATCAAGAGGCGCGCCGCAATGCCTTGTTGGACATCGCGCTCGATAACAACCAGGTTGATGCACACTTGGCGCAATTTGATGCTGTACAGCAGCAGTTCCGTGCGGGAGTAGAACTCGCCTGAACGCCAGCATGCAGCATGCGCACCAGGAGTATGGTCATGAGTTCGAACGCGCGTATACCCAACTAACCAGCATGGACACGAGATCGCCGCTGGCGAGAGAACTCGTGCAGCATGTTATGCGGTCGGACGATCCTGGCGAAACGTTGATGTCCTACGTTGACAGTGACGTTATCCGCAGCCTCTCCACCGGCCGGGGCACTCCACCGCCCTTCTTGCCGCGCAACACACACAGGCCGCTGAGTTACAGCGACGTTGCCGAAACCAATTTCAACTCGGGCTATGGCGACGAGGCGACCGAGGACGCGATCTTCAAGGCTGCCATAGGATAGTTCATGTTCGGCAGCTTCACCCCTTCTGCGCAGAACGGCGACGCCGAGGCAAATGCCCGTAGGTTGGCGGCACTGCAAGCGGGTCGAGGAAATAACTACAGCCAAGCCATACTACAGTTTCTCAATCCCGCATTTTCACGCCCGAATACCGCAGGGCCATTTTTCCAGCCACCGGCCCCGGCGCCCCGCATGGTGAAACCTCCAGTCGCAGGACAGCGGCTTTTCGCAGGATGAGGCAACCACATGGATACCCCCGTAGAAACTCTGCACTCGTTGCTTTCCATGCTTGCCAATCCCGACGCATCAAAGAAGCGTCTCGATGAGTTCGTGGCGGCAACGAAAGCATTGGACAAGGCGCGGAAGGAAAATGACGAGGCCGTCAAGAACCTCAGTCACGCTCGGTCGGAGCTCAACGCCCAGAAAGACAGGAACGAGAGCGCAGGTCAGAGGCTCAACGAGCTGGAGAAGCAACTCAAGAGCCGAGAGGCTGCTGTTTCAGCAGACGAAGCCGCGCTGCGACAAAAGACGCTCGCGTTGCAGAAGGAACACGCAGACCGCGAGCGTGAGCTAGCGAAGCGGGAGGCGCTCGTTCCTTCAGTCGAAGCCTTCATTGCGGCTGCGGAAAGAACGCGCACTGCTCGCTGACAACAACGGAGATGATCCAATGCGCTTTGCGTATCATCCGCACCAAGACGATCCGCAGGAAATTGGATGGGTCGAGCCGATCCTCGATGCACATGAAATGCCGCTGGTCAACGGCTACATGACATCTGCCGATGATCCCAAGGCACTGCGCAAGTTCAAGGCTGGCCATGCGTTCGACGTGGACCCGAAGCTTGATCCGCATTTGGCTCAGTTTTGCCGAGCGTCGCCTGACTTCCTGACGCTCAATCTGAGCAACGCCTCTTCCGTTACGCGCGCCGGCGAAGGCATTGGAGGCTGACCATGGGATTGCCGCAGTACAAATACGGCGACGATTACGTCCTCACGCCCGAAGATTTGACGCCCGAGGTGATGACTGCTTTCGAGCGCCATTGCCGTGCGACCGAGAGAGACATGCTGCCGATGCTGTTTCGTGAGCCAGCACGGCTTGGTGACAAACCCACGCCAACGCTCCCGGACGGCAGTGAAGAGGCCGACATTTTGGCGAGCGTGTTTGAATAGGAACCACGATGGCATTCGAGAAAGGTAAGCCCAACCCTGGCAAGAAGTTCAAACCCGGTCAAAGCGGCAATCCTGGCGGAAGGTCGAAGGCAATCGTCGAAGTTGCAGCGGCCGCGCGTGAGATAACCACTCGAAGCGATCGCGACACTCGAAAGAGGTGATGCAAAAACAAGAAGGCGACAGCATCAGCCCGTGTGTCTGCTGCCGTTGCGATCCTCGAACGCGGCTGGGGCAAGGCGCCACAGACGATCAATCTGCGCCGCGACTACCGACCTGGGAACCCTGACGGATGACGAGCTCATTGCAATCGCAGCCGGAGATGACATCGCGCCAAACGGCGGCGACATTGCTCCTGCAGCGCCGGAAGGCAAGGACAAGCTTAACTGAGTGGGCGCGGCTTCTGTGGGTTCGAGCCTGCGGCTCACCACCGGCTGCTGATCGATCGGCTTGAGCAGGTAGCGCGCGGCGAAATCGATCGGTTGCTCATTTGCATGCCGCCCGGTGCGGCCAAAATCAACTTACACTTCGATCCTGTTTCCCGGCTGGTTTCTGGCAAACCATCCGAGCGCATCAGTCATTGCGGCGTGCTCATACGACTGAACTGTCAGAACGCTGGGGCCGTCGCGTCCGCAATCTGATCCTCGAACACGGCAACACACTCGGGATTGCGCTGCGCTCGGACAGCCAGGCGGCCGGACGCTGGCAGCTCGGCGAGCGGTGGCGAATACCTTGCGGCTGGTGTCGGGCAAGCCATGCTCGGTTTCCGAGCTGATGTGGTCGTGATCGACGATCCGATCCGCAGCCGAGAAGATGCGGCGACGTGACATTATTCGTCGCAACACTTGGGAATGGTATAGCGCCGATCTGAAAACTCGTCTGAAGCCGGGCGGGCGCATTATCCTGATACTGACGCGCTGGCACGAGGACGATATTGCCGGGCGCGTGCTCGCGGCGATGGACGCGGGCGGCGACGTTTGGGACACGCTCATTCTGCCGGCGATTGCAGAGGAGAATGACCCGCTTGGCCGCAAAGCCGGAGAGTTTCTGTGGGACGAGCGACAGCAACCTATGACTACGGCAATTTTCTGCGCCGCGAACTCGCCACCCAGCCGCCTTCGAACTGGGCTGCGCTCTACATGCAGCGGCCGGCGCCGGAAACTGGAAATTATTTCAAGGTCGAATGGCTGAAACCCTATGACAAGCAGCCGATACTGAAAACGCTGCGCACCTATGCGGCGTCGGATTATGCGGTTACCTCAAAGGGTGGCGATTATCACCGTTCATCTTGTCGTCGGCATCGATCCTAATTGGAAAATGTATTTGCTCGATCTATGGCGTGGCCAAACAACGCCGGATGCCTGGGTCGAGCGCATGCTGGACATGGCTAACAAATGGAAGCCGATCACTTGGGCGGAAGAGGTCGGACAAATTCGCGCCTCAGTCGGCCCCTTCATTGAACGCCGCATGCAAGAGCGCAAGATCCCGCTCTATCGCCAGCAATTTCCAACCAAACACGACAAGGCGATCCGTGCGCAATCCATCCGCGGCCGCATGAGCATGGACGGCCTTCATGTCCCAACCCATGCGCCCTGGTATGCGGCCTTCCAGCAAGAATTGCTGACCTTCCCCATGGGCAAGCATGACGATCAGGTCGATGCGCTCGGCCTGATTGGCCAACTGCTCGCCACCGTCCTGGCTGGCAAACGTCCGGACAAGAAACGAGATCGGTGGGACCCGAGCAAGGACGCCTACCGCTCTCTCCGCACCGACCGAGAGATGGAAGCCTACGCCATGGGCGGTGCCAGCGCGATAAATTGGCATGGCGACGATGCCGACATCGACCAAGCCGGCGCCTATAGCTTGTTGACGCTGTAATTGCTGTGCCGAGCCCCTTTGAGACCGTGAACCAGTTCGTCAGCCACGACGACTAATGGACTGGCGAGCGTCCGTCTTAAACGGGAAAACACCATGTCTGCACGTTCCGCTATAGTTACGGCTGTGATCATCGCCTTTGTAGGCTTCTTTGCCGAGGCTGCTCAGGCGCAAGTGCCTACCATCAATCTGCAAGAAACCTGCAAGGCAGCCAGCGGTGTGATGCTCGCGTTGATGGGCGGCTCGACCTCTGAAAATGACCTGAAGATATGCATAGACTCCGAGACCAAGGCGCGCGAGCAGATGGTCAAGGATTGGGGGACTTACCCCGCTTCCGATAGGGCGGACTGCATCCAGCCGGGTGTCTACCTTCCCAGCTATGTCGAATGGGTTACTTGTTTCGAGATGAACAAAGTAGTGCGGGACGCTAGGCAACAAAAGGGCCAAGCGATGGGGAGCTCTTACCAACACGGACGGTTCCTTAACGCTGCCTCCAGTGCGCGGCTTGGGAATAAGGGCTTACTAAAAGCCTCCTCCTTAGATCAAGCAGCTGGCAGGTGTGCTGCGTCTGGGTGCAGACGGCCAGCAGACGGCGTCGCCAGCATGCCGGGTGTCGGGGCTACAGCGGTTTTTCCGCATAGGCCGGTGTCAGACAGCGGGCAGCGGCTTCAGGCGACGGGCGCGCCCGCTAGACGCCTTAGACGCGCCGGTCAGTTCAGCCGAGCTTCTAGTGCTTTCATTCCCGGGTAGTGGTTCGATTGTGGCGGAGGGAAAAGCCTTTAATTGTCCAATGCAGCATCAGACCTGCAACGAGAAGAACTACGGGCGGCAGTAATCCCAATTTCATGAAAAGCAGTGTATCGGGACGAGAAGAAATCACCACTACAATCCAGACCACGCTCACAATAGCCCAAAGACGGAACAATCCCCGTCTACTCATTGGTAGGTTCTCGGGCTCGGGCTCGGGCATGTTCGTCTCATCGGGCATGTTCGTCTTTCTCAGTTCAGCGGGCTTAGCAGACGGACGGACGGCCGCGCCCAGACGGCCCGCTAGCATACCAGCGTCGGGCTCACACAGCGGGGCAACGCATTTCAGGCGACGGGCGCCGCGACTGGACTACGCCATGCGGCAAAATAAAAGGCCCCGGGAGTTGGTCGCTACCGGGGCCTGAAGCAGCCATTGGCGATTGCTGTCTTGCGATGATCTCAGTAGCCGCTTCAGCAGTATCCTCGTCGGACAGACACTAACATTGGGTTACCGCCTGTCCGACGTTGCGGCCGAGCCACAGAGGCTGAACTCTCTTCGCTGTATGGAAAACCCCCTCTGAAATTGCCCGATCGAACCCCAATGAAATAGCGGCTTTCTGTCATCGGTCTGATTGTGTGCAAAATGGGTTGTTATTGCATGCAGTCCGTGGTAGTCTCTCCGGCATCAAACCAGGGGGATTTCCGATGAAACGTGCTGTTCTCTACCTTCGCGTCTCGACCATCGAGCAAACCACAGCCAATCAGGAACGCGAGCTGCGCGAGATCGCCGGCCGCATGGGCTGCGAGATCGTCAAGGTCTACAAGGATCACGGCATTTCGGGCGCCAAGGGCCGCAATGGGCGTCCTGCGTTCGACGCCATGTGCAAGGCCGCTACCAAGCGCGAATTCGACATGATCATGGCTTGGAGCGTCGATCGGCTAGGCCGCAGCCTGCAGGACTTGGTTGCCTTCCTCTCCGAACTGCATGCGCTGCGCATCGATCTCTACCTGCACCAGCAGGGCATCGACACCACGACGCCGGCTGGCAAGGCCATGTTTCAGATGATGGGCGTATTCGCTGAGTTCGAGCGCTCGATGATTCAGGAACGAGTCAGGGCAGGCTTGGCGCGGGCCAGGAGCGAGGGCAAGCGCCTTGGCAGGCCTCGCATAGCCCCGGCACTAGAACAGCGAATCCGTGACGCTCTAGCGGCGCCTGGGCGCACAGAAGGCATCCGCAAGATTGCTGCGCGGTTTGGTGTTAACCCCAGCACCATCCAACGGATCGCCAGCCCTTTCGTGGAGGGCGCAAGCGCAAGCATGTTCGCGTGAGCCGCAGCAAGCGCAAGGACTGACAGCCGCACCAGCAAGCCCGGCAGACGCATGCGCTGCGCCATGAGTGATGAAGGCTCCAACATCCCTAAGCCGGCATGCCGCACCCGACCATCTAATACGGAGGACCCGCGGGCTAGGTACCTACGGCATGGCCCTGAGCCCTTAGACCGCACCTGTGGGCTTTGCTGAGTAGGCGCAGTGTTTTTGCGCAGACTGGCGCAAGCATGTTCGCGTGAGGCCGGTGACGGATCGCACGCTTCTGGCAGGTTCACGTCGCGAGCTGCAAGCCTACTACCATCGAGTTCATAAGCTGCACTTCGCTTTGAGCCAATAATCTTAATGTGGCGGCGATTAATACCAGCGAGGTTGAGGCGGCCGCCGCTACAGTCATTGTAACCCGGTCAGATCGGGGAGTGCATTGGAGCAGGTGTAGGAACCCATCAGCATCCCATTGGGACTTCGGAGGTTCTGCATAGCGGGCCGCCTTTTTGTCGTGCGCGGGTTCCGCCTTGTTTGGCCGCGCCGATTTTGGTGAGTTTAGCGACCGCGTGAGTAGTTCGCCCATTCGTCTGCCGAAGGCAGCAGCATCGACAGGCGCGATCTCGTCCGCACAGCCGAACAATTTCATTAGCTCAGCCAGACGGTTGTTGTCTGCCGGTGCGAAGTTCCACGCTTGCGCTGTCTGAGACATAGGCAGGGTTCCTTGGGGTGGCCCGCCCAGTTAATCAGAATCAACCAATGTCAAACGGAAGAGTTCCTTGCTCGCAACGCGAAATGTGACCGCCTGCCAAGCCCTCTAGAGACTCTTGGCGCTCTGAGCCTAGTCTTCAAGGACTGCGGATTGGGGCGCCGTTTTTATGTTGCGGCGGCGCTGTGCCGCTCAGCAAAATTCGAGCAAGATGCCAACCCTTCGGGTAGATGACCGCTGCACCGCAGTGGGCTCGAAGGTGAAAAGGCGGCTTCAATGGATGAGCGTAATTATGCCGTCGCTCTCATGGTGGTTGGTTGGCTGGCGACCGGCGGCGGCACGTACATGTGGCAAGGGATATGGCCCGCAGTAGCCGCCCTCGGCTTAGTCGCGGTGCTATTCGGAATGACCGTGGTGCTCGAAGCGGTACTGCGGGATACACAGCGATTCCGATGAACACTGGCGAGCGCAGGGCTCGACACCCCTAAGCCGCGCGGCTGGGGGGGCGCCATCTAATACGGAGGACCCGCGGCAAGTACCTATAGGCATGGGCGGTCAGGGTCGGGAACCTGACAGTTAGGAGAACAAGTCGCGTTTCCGACAATTAACATGGGCGAAAAACGGGAGGAACGGACAGCGTCCACAATGCGAACCTGAATGTACGCCCCGCGATCTTGACCTGCCTCTTGTCAATCAGGCCGGCTGCCCCGAAGCACTAATACACAGTCGTAGTGAGCCTTCAGATAATCTTTGCGATTAACGTCTGACATTTGTTTCCCCCTGTCAATGCGGTCAAAATTTGTATTGCCATTAGATGGGCAATTTCAGCATCGCTTTTTCCGCTGACTATCACTTGTTGATCCGCCATGATGGCTTCCTCCCTTACAGCTTGCATAGTCGCGCCGGATCGGCAACTCTAAGCGCCCCGACCCGCGGCGCTAACCACGGGCCGGGACTTGCCACAACGCACCGGTGCAGGCGCGTCATGACCGAATCAATCCTAGCAAAATTGAACGGCTTGTTTCCGTCCTGGTCGGTGCATTTCCCACACCTAACAGGAGAATGAGCCATGTCGAAGCTTAACCGCCGCACCATCCTGGCCGGCGCTGCTGCGCTCGCACCCGCGTCGGCTGTTGCTGTACCGGTTCTTAGCTCCACGGTAGAGCCCGATCCTATCTACGCCGCGATCGAAGCATACCGCCAAGCCGATGCTGCTTTTATAGCGCGAGCGATGTTTGAGGATGAACTTGCGGAAAAGGGAATACGCTTAGCTAAGGCTGACGGCGAGTATCGAACAGCCGAAATGGTTGCGGCGGTCAATGCCTCAATTGATGCGCGCGTTGCTCTTGCCAAAACCGTTCCGACCACGCCAGCGGGGCTAATTGCCTTTGCGCAATTCGTCCGCGAGCAGTCGGTTGACGACTTTTTGTTTACTGATGGGCTCGGGGACAGCGAATGCCGCGCATTTGCCACCTCTATTGAGCGGGCCGCAAGAGCTATGGCGGGCGCGGGCCTGAACGGGCCGGTGGAAAACGCCAGCTAAGGCTTGCCCCGCGCTGTAGCGCAGGAAATATTGCCATCGCGCGGCTAGGGTAGCTCCCGAACACCGGATGCATCTCCGGCTGCCGCGCGACCCTCCGATGCACACTCGCGGGATGCAGCGAGATGGCAGCAGCCAAGCGCCGAAAACGTGGACGGCCGAAGGGCGATTACAAATTGCCGCCCGTAATAGCGGGGCTGTACTGGGATATTCAGGACCTAACTGATGAATTAGGTGCTTACGGTATCGAGGCCGATAATAAATTGCTGGGCGTGCTGCTGGAACACCAATCAAAGAACGGGGCTGAGCTATTCTTTAGGTACACTCAAACTGCCGAGCAGCTTCGGCAGTTATTGCAGAAAGTCTACAAGCGCAAGAAGGATCACGCCGCCCTTGAGGAATTTGATGCGTTGGTCCTGAAACACATGCTTGGCGAATTGAAAACCGAAGAACAATAATCCGCAGCTTAATTTTTCTACTCGCTCCCTGATATTTCCTACACGACTTTTGGTGAATGTCGTTGCACCATCCGTGTGACTGTCACGGAGGTAAAGCTATGGCACTTACTGCTAAGGGTCTTTTAGATGACCCGACTGCCCTGAAGATACGCTGCGAGAGCGAACTGCTTCAAAAACTCAGGGAAGCCGCCAGCAACTCGCTGCGATCCGTAAACGCCGAGATCAATTTCCGGCTTTATAACTCGTTCAAGTCTGACGAAGCCGAGACGGCCGCGTGAATATTCCCTGTAATTCCAACTGGACCGGGAGCCCGGCAAAGAAAATGCCGGGCCGCATTGCCATGCGAACCCGGCAGAAAGCATCGTCACATGCAGAAATTAAAGCGGCGGCCGGGAAAACGCAACCATTTAGCGAAAAATCCCCGCCGAATTTTCCAATATTCCGTAATTGGCAGCCGCGATGCGGTTGAAATTACCGCAAAACATTTCCTGGTGACCGACAATAATTATTCGGTTGTCGGAAAATTTCGCAGTTTGCATGCCGCAGCACGTGCCTTGCCGCCCTCGTCCGGGAGGTCGGCATGAGCGCACAACGCATCCGCCTACCGAACCGGCGGCTAAATGAATCGTTGGCGTACACCTGTAACGGCCTCCAATACATTGCTTCGTTCGGGATTTTTGAAACCGGCAGTTTAGCGGAAGTGTATTCCGCAAATTCGAAATCCGGATCGCATTCCGACGCGGCCGCGAAGGATTCCGCAATCGTTTGTTCACTCGCGCTGCAATTTGGCGTGCCCCTCGATGCAATTCGGCATGCTCTCCTGCGCGATTCACGCGGGAACGCTAGCTCGCCGTTGGGTGTCGCGTTGGACCTTTACGCCGCGACGCGAGATGTCGCGTCATGACGCTCCACAATCCTCGACTAATTGCAGGAGCCAACTCGCGATCCGCTCAGAGTTTTCTGGCGCAAGCAACTCATTCACCGGCGCATTGCCCTCGAAATCCAATGGCGACAGATTTTTCCACGTCATTCTTTCTCTGATCGCCGCCTGATCCGATCGCCGCTTAGCTGGGCTAAAGAGGACGAAAAAGCATGGCGCGCGTCAGCGCGTACTTATCACGAAGAACGCAAAAGAAGTATGCGACGATGACTTCGTTTGAAGAGCAGGTAGAGCGCCTCGCCGGTACCCGTAAGGCTCAACTCATATCGCGCTGCGCAGCAGAGATTGAACCAAAGCGGATTGATTTTCTCTGGCCTGGCCGGATTGCGCGCGGCAAGCACACTGCCATTGCAGGCGAGCCCGGTGACGGGAAAAGCCAAATCTCAGTCTATATCGCCGCCACCATATCGCGGGGCGGCGCATGGCCGTGCGGCGAAGGACGTGCGCCTGTTGGTAACGTGATCATCCTCAATGCGGAGGACGGCGCCGACGACACCGTGGTCCCGCGCCTGATTGCCGCCGGTGCCGATCGGAAGCGCGTGCATATCGTGAGTGCCGTCCTGCAAGAGGACGGCAAGGGGCGCCGTACATTCAACCTGCAGGCCGATCTTGCATTGCTGGAACAGAAGATCGCCGAGATCGGCAACGTGGCCCTGGTCATCATCGATCCGATCAGCTCGCTACATGGGCAAGGCCGACAGTCACAAGAACGCCGAGGTTCGCGGCGCGCTGGAACCGCTCAGTGAAATGGCGGAACGCCTCAAGGTGGCGATCCTCTCCATCACTCATTTCTCGAAAACCGGCGCCAGCAACAACAGCAAGGCGCTGCATCGGTTCATCGGCTCGATTGCCTTCGTCGGTGCTCCGCGCGCGGCATTCGCGGTGATCGAGGACGCGGACAACGAGGGCCGGATACTGTTCCTGCACGCCAAGAACAATATGGCCGGCAAGCCGCAGGGGTCTGGCCTATCGGTTGGTGCAGCGGATCGTTGGCGAGGAAGGCGCCGGCATCGTCGCCTCATACGTCGAATGGGACAATGAGCCCGTGATCGTGTCGGCCGACGAGGCGTTGCGGGCAAGCGATGGCGGCGGCGACAAAACGGCCAAAGCAGACGCCATGGAGTTTCTGGAAGCCGCGTTAGCTAACGGGCCGGTGGCGGCGTCCGAGGTTAACCGGATGGCGCACGACCATGGCCTGACAACCAAAGCCATCCGATCAGCTCGCGAAGCCCTTGGGGTGAAGATCGAGCGGGACGGTTTTGGGCCGGGCTCGAAGTCGCTGTGGTCACTTCCCAAGGCCTCCATACTTGCCCAATCCCCGCATACTTGCCCAATAAAGGAATTGGGCATCTATGGAGTCCGAGGGCAAGTATGGAGCGACGGGAGGGGATTTACCCGCCGGAGGCGCCCAAGAACCTTTGCAGGCGGCTACGAAAAGTAATGGTCACCTGCCGCCTAGCCAGACCCTCAAGGTAACCTCCGCCAGTGAGCCCGGCCCATGCGCCCAGTGCCACGGCAAGGAGGGCGCTCCTCCCGAACTCGTCCGTGGCCCCGGCACCCCGAAGGGGGGCGTCTGGTTACACAAACGGTGCGTGCCGTTTTGGCTGGATCGGGAAAATCCCAAATACGCCTGCGCGGGCGACGACATCAAATTCTGAAAATGGCCCACGCACCATCGATGACGAACCATCCGCCGTTGCCTCGCCGTGGTCTCTCGCGCATCGAGGCGGCAGCGTATGTCGGTATTTCCCCCTGCAAATTCGATCAGCTCATTGCGGACGGTCGGATGCCGGGTGCTCGGCGCATTGACGGCCGAAAGGTGTGGGACGTGCGAGAATTAGACTTGAGCTTTGACGAACTTCCGCGCGATGATTCCCCTGCGGCGCTCGGCAATTCTTGGGGCGATCGATGACCCGCCTTCGGCTGGAATACGTTCACGAATATAGAGATCGTCACGGCAAGCTGCGCCGCTATGCAAGGCGGCCAGGATCGCGGCGTATTCCGCTTCCGGGCCTGCCGGGTTCGCCGGAGTTCATGCAAGCCTATCAGGATGCCATTAGTAGCGTCGTGCCAATCGTTCGCTCGCGTCACAAAATTGGAACACTTGGCGCTCTTAGCAGCGGATTTCTTCAAATCCACTGAGTTCGCGAATCTCAAAACCTCTTCACAGGGCGACTTATCGAATTGTGCTCGATCCCATCATCCAACGCGACGGGCATCGATTGGTTCGCGATTTGCCAACGGACAAGGCGCGCAAACTTATTGAGGAGATCGGCAGCCGCCGGCCGGGGATGGCAAACCTTACCCGAGCTGTACTGCGCCGCCTGTTTGCCTATGCCATTGATCTTGGCCTGCGGCGAGATAACCCATTTGATCGGGTTCCGAAATACAAATTGGGCACGCATCACACATGGAGCGATGTGCAATTGGAAATATTTGAGAAGCGGTGGCCGCTTGGCACACGCGAGCGGCTTGCCTATGCAGTTTTGTTGTATACGGGACAGCGCGTCGGAGATGCCGTTCGGATGCGGCGCTCCGACATCCGCAAGGGCGCAATCCATGTCGTCCAAGAAAAGACGAATGCTGAGCTGTATATCGCCATACATCCGGCACTGCAGCGCGCATTAGAGGCCGGCCCATCAAATGGCATCTATTTGATTGGCGACAGGGCAGGGCGCCCGATCAAGCGCGGAAGTCTAACTGCCCTCATGGGCGCGGCTGCAAGGGCGGCGGGTCTTCCCGCTGAATGTGTGGCGCATGGACTTCGCAAGGCTGCGCTACGACGCCTCGCAGAATACGGATCAACCGTGAAGCAAATTCAGGCTGTTTCTGGCCACCGCACGTTAACGGAAATCGAACGATACACGCAGCAAGCTGAGCAACAACGGCTCGCGAAGGCTGCAATCGCCCTACTTCCGGACAAAGATTGAACGGGCGAGTGGCTAACCTAGCCCAAGGTTAGCCAATTTGGGGTCAAAAGGTTAACGCCTTCAAGGGCCTGGCCGCCCACAAATCTTAACCCCCCGTTAAGGTTGACGGCTTATTGCCGAGGGTGGGTGGGGGCCCAACGAGGCCGTAATGACCAGCTTAGCGTCTCCCAATGCGATCTTGCGCCGCTTCGCGCCAGCTGCCCTCGCGACGGTGCTCTCCATATCGGTAAGCAGCTGCCAGACGACGTCCCCAATCGACATTACCGGCTCTCTGGCCGCGCCGCCTCCGGCCGGCCGGGCTGAGGCCGATTGGCGGCGCTCCGCGGAAGCCTGGGGGGAGCGCTACCAGGCCAATCCAAACGATCCCGATGCTGCCATCAACTATGCGGCAGCGTTGCGCGGCAACGGCCAGCGCTCGCAGGCGGTCGCGGTCCTCGAACAAGCGTCGATTGCCAACCCGAAGCACATGGGCGTGCTCGGTGCCTACGGGAGGGCACTCGCCGATGTCGGCAACTACAATCAGGCCCTGGACGTGCTGGGTCGCGCCCATACGCCGGATCAGCCCGACTGGCGCATCCTTTCGGTGCAGGGGGCGGTGCTCGACCAGATGGGCCGGCACGAGGAGGCGCAGCGCTATTACGCAACCGCGCTGCGAATCGTGCCCGACGAGCCGACGGTGTTATCCAATCTTGGTCTCTCCTATGCCCTGTCCAAGGACCTGGTGCGGGCGGAATCGACGTTGCGGAGAGCATCCGCACAGTCTCGCGTAGATCCGCGGGTGCGGCAAAATCTTGCACTCGTGGTCGGCCTGCAGGGCCGTTTCGCGGAAGCCGAAAACATTGCCCAGACCGATCTGCCGTCCGACGAGGCAGCCGCCAATGTCGCCTATCTGCGGCAGATGCTGGCACAGCAGAATGGATGGAAGCAGACGGGCCAACCCGACAAGCCGGCGGTGCGAGCGCAGGGGAGCTGACAGCGCCGTCAATCAATTCATGACATTCGAGTTCATTACTTTGATTGCCGCCGGGCCGAGAATCACAATGAAGAGAACCGGAAGGAAGAATAGTATCATCGGGACCGTCAGCTTGGGCGGGAGCGCGGCCGCCTTTTTCTCCGCCTCGGCCATGCGCATATCCCGGTTCTCCTGTGCCATCACGCGCAACGTTTGCGCCATTGGAGTGCCGTAGCGCTCCGCCTGCTGGAGCGCCATGCTGACCGATTTCACGCCTTCAAGATTGGTGCGGATGGCCAGGTTTTCATAAGCCTGCCGTCGATCCGGCAGATAGGACAGCTCGGCCGTGGTCAGCGTAAGCTCTTCCGCCAATGCGATGGACTGCGAGCCGATCTCCTGCGAGACTTTTTTGAAGCCGGCCTCGACTGTCATACCCGATTCGACGCAGATCAGCAGCAGGTCGAGCGCGTCTGGAAATGCGCGTCGAATTGAAAGCTGACGGCGAGTGATCTTGTTCTTGACGAACAATCTCGGAACATGCATGCCGATATAGGTCGCTGCGATGCAAAGTCCTATTTTGACGATTGGCGGCTGGTTTAGTTCGATCACCACGAAGACATAAAACAGCGTTGCCAGCAGCATGATGGCCGGCATTACCAGCCGGAAGAACAGAAACGTGATGTACGGCGCCTGACCGCGGTATCCGGCCTGCACGAGCAGCGCCCGCGCTTCCTCCTGACCAACCCATTTGTTCAAGTTGAACCGGTCGACGATCTTCTGCATGTACTGCTTGGGCGATGGCCGCAGCATGACTTTCTCGCCGCGCGCAAGCCGCTCACGCTCCCGCTGACGGATTTTCTCGCGCTCGATGGCCACCGATTTCATGCGTTTGCCGAGGCTGTCGGTCGCCATCAATGGCATTGCCAAAGTGAGCACGGTTGCGATCGCGCCGACGGCGGCGAAAGCCATCGCCAGGAGCCGCGTATCGAGAATACCTGCAACGATTGATTCGAGCATGACGGGTCAGAAATCGAAATTGATCATCTTGCGCATGACCAGGACACCCATCGACATCCAGAAGCCGCAGCAAAGCAGCATGATGCGGCCGAGCGACTCGGTCCACAGGAGCTCGATGTATTGCGGGCTGGTGATATAGACGAGCCCCATTACCGCCAGCGGCAAAGCGCCGATGATGGCAGCCGATGCTTTGGCCTCCATCGACATGGCTTGAATCTTTGCTTTCATTTTCTTGCGGTCGCGCAGGACGCGGGAAAGATTGCCGAGTGCTTCCGACAAGTTGCCGCCGGCCTTTTGCTGAATGCCGACCACGATGCCGAAGAAATTGGCTTCGGGAACTGGGATTCGCTCATAGAGCTTGCCGCAGGCCTCGCCGATCGGCAGGCCGATTGCTTGTATTTCCAGTATCGAGCGAAATTCGCTGCGCAACGGTTCGGGCGCGTCATTGGTAATCGTGGGCATGTGATTTCCGGCTGCTTCTCGTTGCGACAGACTGCAATCGGAAACATCAAAGTTATGCCAATGGGATCGGCATAACTTGCTCGCATGGCGAGGCAAGTGGTTGAAGACCATTGCGCCCTAGCGTCTGCTCCTGTACCTAGCTAGGTACGGAAAAGATCATTTTCGGCAGGAACGAGCAATGCCCCGACGCCAACTAACAGACAGATTTTGCAACAGCGCCAAGGTCCGCGAGGACGAAATCCAGACGGATTATTTCGATGAGCAGACCCCTGGCCTTGCTCTCCGGGTCTCTCGAAGCGGCCTTAAATCTTGGACCTACCTCTATACCGACAGCGACAAGAAACGAAAACGGCTCACCTTTGGTAGCTACCCCGCAACATCTCTCGGTGCAGCAAGGGCCAAGGCCGACACCGCCAAGGGCGACCTTGAAGCAGGCACCGATCCGCAACCATCCAAGGATACCTTCAAGTCGATCTGCGAAGAGTACCTTCGCCGGGATGCCAAGGGACTGCGGACCAAGGCTGAGCGGGAGAGAACCCTTGAACGGCTGATCTACCCCACCTTCGCCAACCGGCTCATTGCCGAGATTAAGCGAAGCGAGATCATCCGTTTCCTTGATCGGATTGAGGACGCCAACGGCCCTGTTATGGCTGATCGGGTCTTGGCGATCATCCGCAAGATCATGAATTGGTATGCCTCAAGGAGTGATGAATTCCGCAGTCCGATAGTTCAAGGAATGGCGAGGACTAAGCCGAAGGAGCGAGCAAGGGAACGGACCCTGACCGACGATGAAATTCGGGCAGTCTGGGCAGAATGCCGACGGCCCATTCGGCGCAATGGTTCGCTTCATTCTGCTAACCTCCGCGCGACGATGCGAGGCCTCTGACATGGTGCGGAGTGAGATCGTTGGGCGGGATTGGACGTTGCCGAAGGAGAGGAACAAGGCCAAGGTTGATCTAGTCCGGCCACTTAGCTCAGCGGCCTTGGCAGTACTGCCGGAGACCGAAGGATTTGTATTCTCCCCTGACGGCACGAAGCCGTTCAGTACATTCTCAAGGGATAAGCGGGCCTTGGATGAGGCAAGCGGCACTAGTGGATGGACCATTCACGATTGCCGTAGAACCGCCAGAAGCTTGATGAGTAGGGCAGGGGTGAATAGCGATATCGCAGAACGCTGCCTTGGCCATGTTATCGGTGGCGTTCGAGGCACCTATGATCGGCACCAATACTACGATGAAAAGCTCAAGGCCTTCGAAGCCTTAGCCTCACTAGTGGATCGGATTGTTCGGGGCATTGATGCTAGTGTGGTGCCGATGCGGCGAGGCCAGAAATGAAACCCATCGATGAAGAGTTGCAGCGTATTGCAGCAACTCTTGGGGAACAGAATGAATTGCTCCAACGCATTGCCGAGGGTGCGCATGGCAGCGGCGAGTACTGGAGGGTCAGCATTCGAATTAGCAAGCATGGCAATAAACGATAAGCTTGGGATAAGCCTTGGTGCCGCGCAGCGGACATTGCGAGAATTATGCGGCAGTGGCGATGTGCGGTCGATCCGCTTTGCCAGCGGTGGCATGGAGGCGGGCAAGCCGCGAGAAGAAACAGAACCGCAATTCATTAAACCTAGTGAATGGCTTAAGGACGAACTTGTCGATTTTAGGAGGCCATCGACAGCCTTTTTAATCATGTTGAGATAAGCGTAGGACGACCTTCGCTATTGGCTCGATAAGCAATCTCAGGTTCCTAACTCTGGCCCTGCTGCTGCGGAACGGACAGCGAGAAAGCGGGCATGGGCACAGCAAGCAATCAATGCTCTATGGCCTAAGGGCATTCCTGAGCCGTTGACCAATCCGCAGATTGAAAAGCAAGTTGGCGAGTTGGCTTACGGAGCTACTGTAAGAAGCACGGCCTTCCCAAGCCTGACATCAGCCGCGAACACCATTCTCCGCACCGCTGGCCGCAAGCAGTTATAAGGGCAATTGCCCTAATCTGCCCTTGATGCTTCGTGCGACAGCTGCCCCTTCGTGAGATCGTTCTCCCACGCTTGCAATTCAGTGAGCGCAGAAAAGGAGAGTTCTCATGGACTTGTTAGATAGACGTGCGGTCTGTTGCTTCTTTGGAGGCAGCAGGCCAATCGATGCAGCCACGTTGTACAGAGGTATCCGTCAACGTCGCTACCCTTCGCCAGTAAAGATCGGTGGGTCTAGTCGTTGGCTCCGTGAGGAGTGCGAAGCAGCCCTTCAGTCGATGGTTGAGGGGAGGTTCGTGCGATGACTGAGACACTCTCAGTGCTGAGCTTGATCGGTTAGGTCTGCGCGTCAAGGCGCGTTAAGTCAGCCACAGAAGCAGGCCAAGCTGCTGTCGAGAAGGCAATAGCGCTGGCGAGCTACTCAATCAGTTCAAGAGCAAAGTCGAACATGGAAAATGGTTGCTTGGCTCACGGACAATCAGATCGTGCAGCGCACGGCACAGCGCTACATGAGGCTTGCAGCGAAGCGAAAGGAGCTTGAAGCAATGCTGCAATCCAAATCCGCCACGATGGCGGATTTGACGATAGTCGGTGCTGAGGAGTTGCTTGGGCCAGAACAGCGGCGAAAATGCTGGCAACAACAACAACGCTGCTGGCAATTCCGCGGATCAGAGTGATAACGGTGGCAACAACACCACTCTCACTCTAGGCGATAAGCTCGATAAGAAGATGAATGGAATAATCAAAGCACTCGACACGATCAAAAAGAAGGAGGGAATAGACACAGCGATTGAGGAAACTCAAAAGCTTCAAGAACAGCTAGACGCCAAGCTGGCGAAGCTCACGAAGGAAAAGATGCAGAAGGACAAGGAGGTGAAAGCAGCAAAGCGAAAGCTCAGGCTGCTGAACACGCAAGCGCCTAACACTTTTTCGATCTGCACTACACAAAAGGGCCATAGCAGATCACTGGCCTTCTTTTTGCGTGGTTGCTTCCGTTTTGTTTGGTCGTGTTCGTAGCTCTGAGGGCAGATGAAAGGTTTGGTATGGGCGAGATGCTCTGAGAAAGTTTAACTTTTTTCTCCTCTAGAGGGCACATTAAGAGTTTAGAACGCGCTTTCTCGCCTAGAAGCTAATTAAAGCGTTGAAATCGCTAAGGAATTTTCCTGTTCGCTTAAATTTGCACAAGGTATAGATAGAGTTCTTTCAGTAAAGCAAGTCATATCAGTGACTTAGCTGGAGGTATCATGAAACCATAACGCACTCCATTGCGCCAACTGCGGCGAGCAATGCCGAGGGCGAGGTTTGGTCAGCGGTACTGCTCAGCGAAATGCGAGCACAAGGCGAGCGCAGAAGGCAGAGCAGCAGGCGAGTGTGGGAGGAAGCAGGCTGGCGATGCGAACGCAACTTGCATTGATGATTGAGGATCAGGATCAGGAAGAGGAGCGCGATATGCCAACGCTAGATGAGATCATAGCGAGATCGTCGCAGCGATTCGATCAAAAAGTATTTGGGCGATCTAACAATGCTCGGCTATCGCGGGGTTTATCGAGAGTTCGATAAGTGGCTCGCTCGAAAAAAAAAAAAAAAAAAAAAAAAAAAAAAAAAAAAAAAAAAAAAAAAAAAAAAAAAAAAAAAAAAAAAAAAAAAAAAAAAAAAAAAAAAAAAAAAAAAAAAAAAAAAAAAAAAAAAAAAAAAAAAAAAAAAAAAAAAAAAAAAAAAAAAAAAAAAAAAAAAAAAAAAAAAAAAAAAAAAAAAAAAAAAAAAAAAAAAAAAAAAAAAAAAAAAAAAAAAAAAAAAAAAAAAAAAAAAAAAAAAAAAAAAAAAAAAAAAAAAAAAAAAAAAAAAAAAAAAAAAAAAAAAAAAAAAAAAAAAAAAAAAAAAAAAAAAAAAAAAAAAAAAAAAAAAAAAAAAAAAAAAAAAAAAAAAAAAAAAAAAAAAAAAAAAAAAAAAAAAAAAAAAAAAAAAAAAAAAAAAAAAAAAAAAAAAAAAAAAAAAAAAAAAAAAAAAAAAAAAAAAAAAAAAAAAAAAAAAAAAAAAAAAAAAAAAAAAAAAAAAAAAAAAAAAAAAAAAAAAAAAAAAAAAAAAAAAAAAAAAAAAAAAAAAAAAAAAAAAAAAAAAAAAAAAAAAAAAAAAAAAAAAAAAAAAAAAAAAAAAAAAAAAAAAAAAAAAAAAAAAAAAAAAAAAAAAAAAAAAAAAAAAAAAAAAAAAAAAAAAAAAAAAAAAAAAAAAAAAAAAAAAAAAAAAAAAAAAAAAAAAAAAAAAAAAAAAAAAAAAAAAAAAAAAAAAAAAAAAAAAAAAAAAAAAAAAAAAAAAAAAAAAAAAAAAAAAAAAAAAAAAAAAAAAAAAAAAAAAAAAAAAAAAAAAAAAAAAAAAAAAAAAAAAAAAAAAAAAAAAAAAAAAAAAAAAAAAAAAAAAAAAAAAAAAAAAAAAAAAAAAAAAAAAAAAAAAAAAAAAAAAAAAAAAAAAAAAAAAAAAAAAAAAAAAAAAAAAAAAAAAAAAAAAAAAAAAAAAAAAAAAAAAAAAAAAAAAAAAAAAAAAAAAAAAAAAAAAAAAAAAAAAAAAAAAAAAAAAAAAAAAAAAAAAAAAAAAAAAAAAAAAAAAAAAAAAAAAAAAAAAAAAAAAAAAAAAAAAAAAAAAAAAAAAAAAAAAAAAAAAAAAAAAAAAATTTTTTTTTTTTTTTTTTTTTTTTTTTTTTTTTTTTTTTTTTTTAAAAAAAAATTTTGGGATCAACGTAACCGCAGCGAGAAGCATTCTGCTGTGATGTGGCCCAGTCTCACAGACACAGCCACACAATCAGAAATGGCCGCGCGGGCAAAGGGCGAGAAGAAGGCAGCCCCTGCAAAACAGCCATTGCTTAGCGATCAAGAACGTGGCGCGTGCAGCCCATTCGGGGGAAGGGCGAAACCTAAATGAAAGCTTGGCCTATCGCGGGAGATCGGCACCGCTTCACAGAAGGAAACTAACATCATGGTTGAGGTTATCTACAAAGACGGACGAGGAGCAGCACAGAGGATTGCTGATCGCTTGAAATCGAGCAGCCCTCAGGCTGGCCAGCGGCGTCAAGATCATATCACCCCTGACGAAGGAACAACCACACAACCAAATCGAACCATCACAAATATCTATTATGGCGCAAGCCAAGCGAAGAAAGGAAATCAAAATGGCTAAGAAAAGCGTTCTCGGTTCCGGTGGTGGCGGATCGAAACTCGTTCGGCCAGGTGTTCGCACTGGCTCACCCAATCGTGTAATCAACCCTGCGTACCCTGGTCAATTAGGTGCCAGCTTCGGCAATCATGCCAACGAAGGAGATACCAGGAGGACCGGGGCTGTGCCGATGAATGCTGGCCGAGCCTTGCCTTCAAAGCTTGGCAACGAGCTGCAACCAACGTCGGCAAGGGGGGGCCAGGAGCAGGCAGAACAATCTATCAATGCGGCACCCAATCTCAAACTCCGCCAGCGAGAGAGATGCCGAAAGGAAGAAATACATTGCTTGAGTTTGGCCCCGACATGAAAGGAAGGAGTGGGGGGCGTTCGTGACCTTGAAGGAAAGGTTTCTCAGCAAGGTTCTCATCCGAGAGGAGTGCCACGAATGGGTGGGCGCTATAAGTGGTGGTGGCTACGGCTACATCAGAGTTGATCGGCGCAGTCTTCGCGCTCATCGGTTGGCGTGGGAGATGTTTGTTGGCCGAATTCCAGATGGGATGTGGGTTTTGCATCGCTGCGACAATCGGCGATGCGTTAATCCGGCCCATCTCTTTCTCGGCACTCCTACCGACAACGTAAGGGATATGTTTGCAAAAGGCAGACAGCCGATTGAGCCTCCCTTGCCTCCACCATCTCTCTCAGAACCACTCGTGAGGCGCATCTAGAAAGGATCGACCATGCCAACAACAGAAGAACAGATTGCCGAGCTTCAGGCTCGAATAGCTGAGCTTGAAAAGGCAGCAAAGCCACCTGAGCGGATCAAATCCAATCATCAGCGGTATGATCCATTTTCCCAATTGAAGATGCCCGCTTCGGCTGTGGCTGCAATGACCGATGCTGTGCCGGATAGTCTCATGCGGGACATTTGTGCTGACAATCGTCGGCCAGCGAATGCTCCTGCACAAACTGCGGCGAAAGAGCCAGAACAGAAAGGTGCAGGTTGAGTACCCACAGCCCCTTGCAGCCACCCCCTGGTCAGAAGATCATAAATCAGATGATCGATGCGCAGGACGCTCTAGACAAAGCAGATCGCATAGAGATGTTTTCGAAGATCAAGCGGTGAGGGCGGGACGATAAAGAGGTTTGAGGAGATGATGATGAAAGGACCGGATGCATGAGCAACAGGACAGCTATCCCCGCACAGCCGGGGTTCGTATTACTTCAATTCCAACTAGGTGGTGATCAGCTTGATCGCTTGCCGATTATCGGCTGGGTAGTTGGGCTTGATTGTGGCCTCCCAGCAAACCCAATAACAGTTCGCGGCACTGAAAATGTTTGGGACATTCGATCAGCAGTAATGTCGCCGGACGGGTTTGTTGTCGATTGTATTGAGAACGAGACGGTGCATGGGAGCATCGAGGATTGGCTTGTGAGTGTGCGACGAGGCGTGAAGGTCGAAGCAGCAGAATGAGGAGGCTGAGATGAAGAAGAAGAGTTACGCAGAGGCTCTTCGAGAGTTCGAAGAGAAGCTTGAACGGATCGACGTTATGAGGAAACCCGAAGCGAAGGTGTTTCAGTTTCCTCCGTTGGTGGACGAACAAGAGCTATGCAGAAGACAACGGATCATCGATCAGCATTACGAACGGGTGCTTGCTGAGAAGAGAGAGCTAGAAAAAGAAGCGGCGCGATCTTGCCATCGTGGCTCGGGAGATAGCGATAGCGATCTGAGGACCGATCTTTTTTGGCCGGGGAGGCGTCGATGAACGAAGCTGTCCGCAAGGAAGAGGTCCATCGCTACATAAAGCAGAGGCTGAGTGATTACGCTCGCGATGGCAATGAAAGCCTACTCGAAGAATGCCTTCGGCTCGGTGCTGATCCTCAATTAGTTGATGAAGCTCGCAGGCTGCGGAAGGAGTATGATCAGCAGCTACGCGAGGAGAGAGAAGCATTCGCCGCATTCGCAGAGCCTGCTGAGGGTTCTCTTTTTTTCCCTGAACCACAACCTAGGATAGGCGCTGAGGAGGAGGCTCAACCGATTGCGAAGGAGGCTGCGAAGGTCGTAGCGGGGGCGGCTGCACTGAAGATCGCAGAGGGTACGCAGGCTGCGCCTGTTGCTGAGCCTTCGACTACTGATTGGGTAGCGAAGGAGAAGGCAAAGCTCAACGCTGCTGTTGCCGCAGAGACAAAGGAGGATGAGCGGCTTGAGAAGATCGTTGAAGAGCGTGTTGAAGCGCGGGAGGAAAAGCTTGGGTTGGCGATCCCCGGCGTTCAATTCGGAGAAGAGCCAGATAGGTCCGGCGATCAAGGTGCCATAGTTCTATCTCAAGGTTCGCCTTACGACAACGCGAAGGAATGGGCTAGGCGGAGAGGCTTTCGGCAGGGTCAGTTAGCTACATTCTTTCACGGAGGAGAGTTCTGGCAATGGAATGGCCAATGCTATGTGGCTTTGGGTGCCGACAAACTCCGTGCGACGGTGTGGGAGTTTTTGAATGAGGCAAGACGGCATGGGGTTGATGGTGATGGCGGGGTCAAGCTGATTGCCTTCACTCCTAAGCCAGAGCATGTGAATGGGTTGATCGATGGACTGAAGGCAGGGCTTCGGTTGGAGATGCCGCCAGGACGCTGGCTCGATACTGGTGAGGCTGCTGAGGAGGTTATCGCATTTGCAAATGGCTTGGTTGAAATAATGACAGGGAAGCTGCGGGAGGCAACGCCAAGGCTGTGGGTTCAAGATGGGTTGGCCTTCGATTATGTGCCGGAGGCGCAGTGTCCAAGATGGGTTCAGTTCCTAGAAGAAATCCTCCCTGGCGATAAGGAAGCGCAGGACTGTCTTGAAGAACAACTCGGTTACGGCATGACGGATGACTACACCATCCAGAAAGGCGCGATGTGGATTGGCGATAGTCGCGGTGGGAAAGGCACAGTCGCTTGGGTGCAGAGGCAATTGGTCGGTGAGAAGTATTTCGCTGGGTTGAGTTTTAACACTTGGGTTAGGGGAGAGAACTCAAGCCAGCCGCTGATCGGAAAGAAAGTGTTGTGCTTCCCCGATGTTCGGCTGAGGCCACCGAAATGGTACGGCGAAAAGACCCGAGATCGTGGTGGGCTAGATCATGTATCGCAGGAACAATTGTTGAAGATCACCGGCCGCGATCCGCTGACGATTGCACAGAAATGGGAAAAGGGTTGGGAAGGGCAAGTTAGAGGGAAGGTGATCTTAATCTCAGATCATCCCCCTGATCTTGGCGATCCTATATTGCCAACAAGGTTCAACAAGATACGGTTCAAGCAAAGCTTCTTGGGCAGGGAGGATAATGACTTACAAGAAAAGAAGCTGAGACCTGAGTTGCCAGGGATCGCAGTGAGATGCTTAGCCGCATATCGTCGGCTGAAGGAGAGAGGTCGGTTTATTCAGCCGAAGAGTGCGGTGTGGCTTGAGGAAGAGGTCTCGGTGAACTCCAATCCCTTCGCTGCATTCGTCGCCCGAAACGTAGTGAAGGAGGACGGCGCAGATGCACTGTGCAAGTCGGTGTATGAACGGTTCGAGGCTTGGTGCCGAGAGAATGGTCAAATCGACACGCTGAAAAGCACCCCTAGGAACCATCTCACGCGCAGGCTCAATGGCGAAGGTGGCCTCACAGGCTTGAACATCCGCCGCCCCAACGGCGAGCCCCGCAGATACGTCGGCATTCGCCTCCGCACCATGAAAGAACTTCGCGAGATCGCTGATGCCGATGATTGATCGGGGCAGTAACCGGCTGATCCGCATGATCCGCTTGTTACCGCATGAATACATGAACTCCGGACATGGTTCCCAGAGAAGGGGGAACCTGGTTATCTTTCTTGATTTTCATGCGGATCAAGAGGATCAAGAGGATCATGCGGATCAACAGATGGTTTCTAGAGGCTGCTGAAAAAGTCGATTTATTTGGTGATTTCATGAGAGTTGTGATTCTGTTGGTCAGTGATTTGTGCATTGAAGCCTCCAGTCGAAAGAGCGGAGCGATGCGCGGCAAAGATCAGCGACGGAAGTTCTTTTCAGCTACGTTTCTTTGGAGACGCGGATACGGCAGACATCCTTTGCGACGATCCGCGAGATTGTTGACGAGGCCTACGGAAGCTGTCGCCGGCTTTAGCAGACTTTATGCGCGGGAAGGATGCGTGATCCGCGGAGCGCCTGTTGCGAGCGCTGTTGCTGCAAGCGTTCTACACGGTTCGGTCGGAGCGGCAGCTGATGGAGCAGCTCAACTATAACTTGTTGTTCCGCTGGTTCGTTGGCCTCTCCACGATGACGGTATGGGACGCCACGTGTTCTGCAAGAACGGGATCGGCTGCTCGACGGCGATATTGCGTGCAAGTTCATGACGCTGTCCTCAACCTGCCGGAAGTCCGCCAGCTGCTGTCGAGCGAGCACTTCTGGTCGACGGCACACTGATTGAGGTGGGCCAGCATGAAGAGTTTCGTGCGAAGGACGGCAGCAACGCCGGCATCGAGCGAGGGCGCAATGCCGAGCGCGACTTCCATGGCGAGAAACGCAAGAATGACACGCATTCCTCGACAACAGACCGATGCGGTTGTTTCGTAAAGGTGCCGGCAAGGAGGCAAAGCTCTGCCATATGGGGCACTGATGACGGAGAATCGCAATGCGCTCATCGTCGATGCGCAGCTGACGAAGCCAACGGCACTGCTGAGCGCACTACTGCCTCGAGATGATTGATGACAATGCTCGACAGGTAGCACGTGGGCGGCGACAAGAACTATGACACGTCTGATTTCGTCGCCGGCTGTCGCAAGCGCGGCTGCACACGCATGTGTCGCAGAACAATACCAACGTCGCTCGGTAATGAGGGGATTATGTAGCTGGTATGCTAGTAGATAAAGAAAAGGATGAAGAGGTTTGGTGGATTAAGAGGTGGGTGGTTGCGTAAAACGCTATGCGGTGGTGCTGGTGGAATGGTTTTTGTGCTGACGGTAACGCTTATAATTCGTTGCATCTCGAAGCTTTTGGTGCAACGGGATGAGTCTGTCTGGAGTATCAAGTATGAGGTAATATCATACCGATTACGCGCATCTCGCGCGGATCACTACCTATCTCTCTAGTTGTCGCCGCTGCACACATCGAGAAAATCCGTCGCTAAACCGCGTTTTTCAGCAGCCTGCAGAGGGATAATGAGGGATTTGTGAACCGCATGAACCGCATGACGATTAAAATTGGATGGATGGGGTTGAAAATCTGGGGGCAAAACTTGTTGAGTTATAGCAGTTGAACCGCATGAAAACCGCAGTGATCCGCATGGAAATGTGATGGAAGAAGAATTTGTCTCGAAGGTTCAGATAAGGCCAGAGGCGAACTCGTTAGAGTTTCTTCAGGCTTGTTATCGATCCCCGCATCTACCTCTTTCAACTCGAATGCGTGCTGCGGTAGCTGCTCTACAATTCGAGGTGCCCAAGCTAACTATGGTTGCTAATGTAGAGGGGAAAGATTTCGCGAGCCTTCTCGATGCAAGATTAGCCCGAGCCAAGACTGTTAATGGCACTAGGACTATCGAGCATCAGCCGGTTGAAGCTTCAAAGCCGATTGCGCCGGTAGACGGTGCGTCGAAGCCTATACTCCGCAGGATTTAATGCAGCCACTCGCAGCTATGCGACCTTGATTGCGAAGGTTGACAAATAAAAGAGCCCGTCAGTCACTCGGGCTGACGGGCTTCAAGAACCCAACCAAAGAGATCACTGCGCTAGCCACACAGTGACGAGCTAAGCCTAACCGATGCAGATTTTGGCAGGCAAGACCGTGGCGCAGATGGCTGATGGAAAAGCGGGAAATGTGCTAAGCTCGACTTAGCCATTCGCAGCTGCCTCCTCTACTGCACATTGTCAGTTGCGATGGTGAAGGCCTCCCGCCAATTTCATAGAGATCGCAGTGGCGGGAGGCCGATTTCCAGAAAAGAAAGTGGCCCCACCGAGTTGATGGGGCCAAGGAGGAGAGTGACACTAATGCGCTTGGGGAGTGTAATCGAAGATCAAGCCCAGCGCTAGAGCCTCGATATCGTCGAGTGGCTCACCCCATAGCTCCTGCCGATATCCGTCAGGGCCTCGCCATTTGCTTTGCGGGCAAGGGCCTCGCTCACTTGGAACGGGGATAGCTTTGGTTTTCTTCCGAACCTAACCCCTCTCGCTTGTGCTCGCTTCCTGCCTTCATCCGTTCTCGACAAGATCATCGACCGTTCAAACTCTGAAAGAGCCCCCAGCACAGCCAAGATCAGCTTTCCATGCGGGCTAGTGGTATCAATCATGGGATCAGCGATTGATTTGAAGCCTGCACCGCGATCAGCGACCGTTGCCAAGACATTGAGAAGGTCCCTGGTGCTGCGAGCAAGACGGTCGAGGCGGGTGACAAGCAGAACATCACCAGCCTGTAGCGCCTGGATCGCCTTGGCTAACTGCTTGCGATCTGTCTTCGCCCCTGAGACCTTCTCAGCAAATATCCGCTGAGCACCAGCAGCCTTGAGACTGACTTGTTGAGCATCCAAGGTTTGGCCATCGGTACTAACTCTGGCATACCCAATGATCATTTTGCCGCTCCATTCTGCACCGGAGTGCTGCACAGAGATTGTCGTTTAGGATCAGGCCTCCGCTTTCTGTGCGAATGTTCTGATATTTGCTCAGCGAGCACCTTGGCCTCTGCATAAAGCTCAGGGTGAGTGTCGAGCCAAGCATTAGCTGCCCTTGTAACATCGGCAGCGGGGATTGAATGTAACTTGATGCGCTGGCGTTGTAGCTGAGCCTTCACTGTCTTCTTGGCGAGCCATCTCGCCAGACAGTTAATTGCAAAGTGATCTGTCATCATGCCGCCTCCGCTTCTACTATCGCCAATCCCCGCAGATAATCAGCCGCTGCCTGAGCCTTGCTGGCTGCTGTGAAGAAGGCCCTGGCATCGTTCTTCAGAAGCTCAATCCAAGACTTAATGTAACCGGCATGGCGAAGCTCGCCATCCATATCGAATTCGGCACAAAGGAAAGCGGCGGATAGCTCAGCGATCAACTCTTCAGCCGCATAGGCTCGATTGCCGAAGCGGCCTTCCATTCCTTCGCGGCGATCAAGCCTTTGCTTATGCCCTGTCCAATGCCCTAGCTCATGGAACGCTGTGCCATAGAAGCAATCGGCAGACTTGAATGCAGCGAAGCTCGGCAGCGAGATGAAATCCTGGCTCGGCACGTAGTAGGCTTCACCATTGCCTTCTCGGATATCGGCCCTAGTCGAAGACAGGAATTCATCGGCAAGGCTATCGCGGGCATCCTTGTTCTGCGGAGTGATAGGCTTTGGTTGCGGTAGGCCTTCGCATTGAGCCACATTGAAGACAGTGTACTCGCGAAGCATGGGAATGATCCGAGTAGCCTCTTCGCCTTCCTTGCCTTTTACCTCTAGCTTCTTGACGAAATAGACCTTCGTTCCATGCTCGCCTTTCCTCACACTCCCACCTAGCTCTTGAGCCTGATTGAATGTGAGGAACCTTGGCGTTGCCCATTGCTGCCGCTGTTGAGCCATCCACAGCAGGACGACATTGCAGCCCGAGTAGGGCCGATTGCTCGCTGCATTGTGTGGATGATTGCGCCCTGGCGTTGCGCTCCAAGGCTTGATCCAAGGGGCACAGCCAGTTTCTAGCTCGGCAAGGATGCGGGTGGTGACCTCGCTGTATAGGTCGCGTCTGTGGTAAGCTTGTGCAGCCATAACGATTACCTCCAGTAGTCGTTGTGGTTAGAGCCTGCGAGTGATTGGCCTCATTCGCAGGCTCGCTCACTCTATCACAACATCATCATTGTTCCTAACAAATAGTTTGGCGGTAGCGATTGTTTGTTCTGTTTGTTTGTTCGTTCTGTTAGTTCGCCTCGTCGGTTCTGTTTGATCGCCATGCGGGATCGCTGCATTCATTTCCATCGCAGCGATAGCAGGGGGCCGGGGGCCAAAACGAGCTTGATCGCGTGGGGGCAGAGGTGCTTGTTCAGCTACGTGGAATTTTCAAGGTATGGTTCTTATGCTCCGCTACATTTGCTGGAGCTAAAAAATATGTGTGTGGATTTTTGAGGTATGGCTCTTATGCGCCAAAGCTCGTAGGCTTCCAGCGAACCGGGGAGGCTCCAACGATCAGCATCGATGAAGAGCTAGGGGCTGCAAGGGAGGCGAAGAGAGCCATTGAAAGAGTATCCCCGAACATTGGGGCAATGGTCCGCAAAGCCAAGGACATTGCAATTCGTGCAGTCACTACTCTTCCAACCGATCGGTCTCTTGATGATGCACGCTATGTAGTCATAGCGGCGGTTTCCCGTTTGCTCGACGGCAGGCTATCACAAGGGAAGATCGCGGAGGCCAAAGCGTCAATCGAAGATTGGATGAAACTCTTAGTAGCGGCTGCTGCTATAGACTATCGCCCCTAGGCAGTGCGCGAAGCTAACCTGTCTCAGGCGAGAGTGCAGATCAACAATTGTGCGAAGCTAATGTAGATCAGGGGTGCAGATCGATTTCGTTGTGCGAAGCTGATGTAGAATTGAGGGGCAGCAGATGGATGGAGTGTGCAGCCCGACAGGCTGTTCCCCCGAAAGGTCTTCGCTAAGGGTGCAGAAATATTTTTTGAAAAATCGTCAGCCGATATACCTATATATAAGATGAGTGAGGAAAATTGTGTCAGGGAGCAGAAAGGTGAGCCATCGAGAATTCACGTTCGAGCAGATCAGCGAGACATTCAGTTATGAGCCTGAGAGTGGCGAGCTATATCGACGGCTGCCGAATGGAAAGATGCAACAGGTGAGGGTTGATAAGGAAGCATGGAGTGTGACAAAAAATAGAGATGAGCACGTAGCTGCCCGAACTAAGTTTCGTGGATATGGCACTCAATCCACTCACATCATGTTCATGCTGATGGAGCGAAGATGGCCATTGCCTAAACATGTTATCGATCACAAGAGCGGCAATGTGTCTGATTGTCGATGGAGCAATCTGCGAGAGGCAACCTATTCACAAAGCAACATGAATAAGGAAAGCCATGGAAGATGGGTTGGCGATGATGATCTTGAAAGAGGGGTTTACCAGACAGGCAATACATATCGGGTGCGGATCAAGGCGAATGGCGTGCTTAAGAATTTCGGCACCTATCCCACCAAGGAAGAAGCCAATGCTGTTGCTCGCAAGGCCTATGCCGAGCTTCATGGTGAGTTTGGCTTTGAGGCGAGCCGTAAGGCTGCCGAGTGATAGAAGCTAGGCTGACGCCGCAAGGCGCTATCCCTTGTCTGAGACGCTACGCCAGCCCTCCGAACCAGATCATTGCGAAGCCGGAGAGGAAGAGGACCAAGAAGAAGGCTTTGGCGGTTGTGTCAGTCATAGGTTAGGGGCGGCAACTACGTGTTGATAAATCCAAACGACAAGTGCTACCGGAACAGTCGCAATGCCGATCCAAAGAAGAACCTCGAAGAACAGGGCGATCCTCTTTGACATAGGATGCCTATACATCAGGCCGCCGGTCTTGCCCGTTGGATCAGCGAACGAGGGCTCAACCTGTTCCGTCTTCAGGTCAGGCCCTCGTTCCCACTTGCACCGCATTGGCAAGATGCGGCACAGGGGGATAACTCGTTTGCTGCTGCTGAGGTTCCGCCAGGATGCAGATCAATGGCACGGATTAGCGAAGGCCATACATGATGAAGATTGCGATGATTAGGGCAAAGACGGCGGCAACACATAAGGCAGCGATTAGTTTCACCGGTTGGTCCATTTTGTGTCCCTAATCGAGCCTGTACCTATGCCGTACCTATGATAATATATTTCCGCATAACCACTTGGATTGTCTGATTAAATCTATCTACGCCATCTGTTTGGTAATCACGCGCATGCTGTCGAGCAGCGGCAGACCGGCTTTTACCCCGCGCACGATGATATCCACTGCGTCGGGAAAGGCGTGCAGGAATTTTGCCTCGCGCCGTTTCTTGAGAAATTTGAGCAGCCAAAGCGGAAAGCCGGCGCCGGCAGCGAAGCCGAAGCCCAGGGCAGTCAATAAACCGGCATTCGCGAGAAGCCCGACCAGGAATCCCGCGACCGCAAAAATGCCGCTGCTCAGGAAAAACCGCTGTTTCGACCAGTTCAGCCCCGCCTGCGCAATTTTTGTCGACAATGAAACCGACTTGGCGCGGCGCTCATCAATCTCTTTGAGTGTTGCCTCGATCTGCTCACGCCGTGGTTTTCCTGCGTTACGCGGCACGCGGCCGGAAACCGGCACGTCCGTGCGGACCACCGACTTTTGACGCTTCTCGGCTTTGCGCTCTCCGGACAGGATGGGATAGATGAATACCCAGGCGATGCCGCCGATTGCCAGGGCGACCAGAAGGAACAGAAGCATTCTTTGCATAATCTACAGCTCCTGCATCAGGTGCGCGGCTCGTTGGCCTCGGCAGCATCGAGAGCGGCAGCGAGCCGCTTCTCCTCGCCGTAATAACGGGCGCGATCCCAGAATCGAGGACGGCCAATGCCGGTCGAGCGATGCCGGCCGATGATATTGCCGTGCGCGTCCTCGCCGACGAAGTCGTACAGGAAGATGTCTTGGGTGGTGATGACGTCGCCTTCCAGCCCAACGACTTCCGTTATGTGGGTGATGCGACGGGAGCCGTCGCGCAGCCGCGCCACCTGAACGATGACGTCGATCGAGCTCGTCAACATTTCGCGGATGGTGCGCGACGGTAACGAATAGCCGCCCATGGTGATCATGGACTCGATGCGCGACAATGCCTCGCGCGGGCTATTGGCGTGCAGAGTGCCCATCGACCCGTCGTGGCCGGTATTCATGGCCTGCAGCAGGTCGAATGCTTCGGGCCCGCGTACTTCGCCGACGATGATGCGCTCCGGGCGCATGCGCAGACAGTTCTTCACCAAATCGCGCATCGTGATCTCGCCCTCGCCTTCGAGGTTGGGCGGGCGGGTTTCAAGCCGCACGGTATGCGGCTGCTGAAGCTGCAGCTCGGCTGCGTCCTCGCAGGTGATGATGCGTTCGTCGTCATCGATATAGCGAGTCAGGCAATTCAACAAAGTGGTTTTTCCGGAGCCGGTACCGCCGGAGACGATGGTATTCACCCGGCACCGTCCGATCACCTTGAGGATTTCGGCGCCTTGCGGCGCAATAGTGCCGAATTTCACCAGCTGCTCGAGGGTGAGCTTGTCCTTCTTGAATTTGCGGATGGTGAGCGCCGGACCGTCGAGCGCGAGCGGCGGAACGATAACGTTGACGCGCGACCCGTCCGGCAGGCGGGCATCGCAGATGGGCGAGGATTCATCGACGCGACGGCCGATCTGGCTGACAATGCGCTGGCAGATGTTGAGAAGCTGCTGGTTGTCGCGGAAGCGGATTCCAGTCTTCTGAATCTTGCCTTTCACCTCGATATACGTGGTGCCGGAGCCGTTCACCATGATGTCGGCAATATCGTCGCGCGCGAGCAGCGGCTCGAGCGGGCCATAACCAAGGACGTCGTTGCAGATATCGTCGAGCAGCTCTTCCTGCTCGGAGATGGACATCACGATCGCCTTGATCGCGATGATCTCATTGATGATGTCGCGAATTTCCTCGCGCGCGGAATCCGCATCGAGCTTGGCAAGCTGACCGAGATCGATGGCCTCGATCAGGGCACCGAAAATCTTCGCCTTGGTCTCATAGTATGCCTCCGTGTGCCGCGAGTCCGTTGCGCTGGGCGCAAGCGGTGGCGACGACGCATTGGCAACGCCTGGCGCGCGTTTGCCAGGAGAAGGCGCGCCCACCAGGGGCGCGCCAAGTCCGGCCGATGGAATGGGTGCCCGGCCGCCTTCGACCACCGCGGCGGGAGCTGGCGCACTCTCCGGGCGTGGCGATGTTGCCGCGACCGGAGCCGGCGCCGGCTGTGCGGGCTCGAGCCGCGTTGTCGCGGCAGCCTGGCTTGGCGAGGGATGCCCGCTCGCTGGGGCGGAACGCTTTCCGAACACTTCACGCTACTCCGAACGTCGTTTACGCAGAACGCTTCATCAGTTTGTCAAGGAGCGGACTTAGCATTCCGGACTTCGCTTTCTTGCCTTCCGTCCGGCCGGTAAGCGATTGCGCGATCGCAAGAAACATTTCGGCGGTCCGGTGCGAGGAGGAGAGCTCCGCAATCATCTGTCCGTTGTTCGCTGCCGTCCCGAAAATCTGCGGCTCGAACGGAATGGTGGCGATAGGCTCGGCATCCAGCGCCTTCGCGAAGTCCGCGGGCTTGATCTCCGGACGTTTGGGAACGCCGACTTGATTGAGACAGTAGGATGGGCGCTGGTCGTTCGGGCGTGCCGTGCGCAACAGATCCAACAGGTTCTTGGCATTACGCAGATTTGCGAGGTCCGGTCCGGCAACCACCAGAATGTCGTCGGCACCCACCAGGCTGCGCCGCACCCAGCTGGTCCACTGATGCGGTACATCGAGCACAACGCAGGGAACGGTCGCGCGCAGCGAATCATAAATCGAGTCGAATGCCTCGGTGGAGAAGTCGTACAAGCGCTCCAGAGTGGCAGGCGCCGCCAGCAGGCTCAGATGATCGGTGCATTTGGAGAGCAGGCGGTCGATGAAGGCGTTGTCGATGCGATCTGGTGAAAAAACGGCGTCCGCAATGCCTTGCGGTGGGTCCTGATTGAAATCGAGGCCGGCTGTTCCAAATCCGAGGTCGAGGTCGCCGATCACAGTATCGACCTGCAGATCGCGCGCGATCGCCCAGGCAACGTTGTGGGCGATGGTTGAAGCCCCAACTCCTCCCTTGGCGCCCATAACCGCGATGATGCGGCCCAATGGCCTGGCATCGGGGACGGAGAACAATCCGCAGATCGCGCGGACGATATCGAGTGCCCCGACGGGAGAGATCAGATAGTCGCTGATTCCGCGCCGGAGAAGCTCGCGGTAAAGCACGACATCGTTGTGGCGCCCGACAACGACCACGCGCGTGCCGGCATCACACACTTCGGCGAGCGAATCGAGACCGCGCAAAACGTCTTCGCCCCGGCTCTCCGTCTCGATCATGATGACGTTTGGAGTGGGCGAATCCCGATATGCTTCTATTGCCGCGGCGAGGCCTCCCATCTGCACCTTCAGGTGAGTCCGGGAGAGGCGGCGATCCTCGCCTGCGGCCTGTATGGCGGCTGCTGTCTCGACCGTCTCGCAGAACGCCTGCACCGAAACGCGCGGTGCCGGCGCAATATGATCATTACCCGCGGTGGGCGTGGCTTGCGTGGCGCTACTGGTCATTTGCCGAGATCGCTGATCTTGCCCTGATCCTTGTCAGGAGTGGTTGTCTGCGTGGGTTCGCCGCGATGGTACTTGTCGAGCACCGTGGTGCGCCGGCCGGCATAGGGAGGCACTTCCCCGCGCGGCTGCACCAAGTCAGCCTTGTTTTCGACCATGGCAGCCAGGTTGCGCTGCGTAGCGCACCCCAGATTCCAGAACTCGCCATTCTCGTAGTGCGAGCGGTCGACCGTAGGACCGAGATCATCGGGCCAAAGACCGCACGGGCCCGCCTGCGCGACCAAAGTCGGATAGTTGAGCTTGAGGGTTGCGAGCTTGCCCGGGTCGACGGGCCGATAGTTGCGCACGCCTACGGCGGAGGGCGGCACCCCCGCAACGGCGAGGATCGAGCGCACTTCGTGCAGCGCATTGCCGGCGGCAATTTCGTTGCGCGTGCAGCACGGCACATCGATCACGATTCCGCCGGTCGCCTCGCGCCGCCATGTATGGGCGAAAGCAAGCACGTCGGCGCGTTGATTGCCGGTCAGCCCGCCGCGCGCGCTCCCGATGAATACCTCGACTGTCCGTGGCCCTTCTTGAATGGCAATGGGGTGGCGGAAGCGATAATCAAAATCCACGGGCGTCGCCGGCTGCTGCGCGGTAACGCAGCCGACGAGCGTCATGCTCAGCGCGAGGGCGACAAGGCGAGCGGCGGTTGCGCGGCTTGCGCCGACGGTCTCGACCGCGGAAATTCTGCGCTGCATCGATCGCCTCCTCGCGCCCATCTCAGTCGAGAATAAAGCCGGGCTTGCCATGGTAGGTCACTCTCGGGTCCGCTTTGACGGTCGGAGCATAGATGCGGTTGAACTTGCCGAGCAGGATGGTCGCCGGGTCGCTCGCATCGGCATAGCCGTCGTCGGGACGCGACAAGTCCTTCTGTGCCACTGCGCGCACCGCATAGGGCGTGACCAGGACGACCAGCTCCGTCTGTCGATTGATGTAATCGCGGCTTTTGAACAGGGTCCCCAGGATTGGCAGCTGCATCAGTCCGGGAATGCCGTTGAGCTGCTGCTTGGTTTGCTCGGCAATCATGCCTGCCAGCGCCAGCGAACCGCCGGAGGGAATCTCTACGGTCGTCTCGGCGCGGCGCGTCTTGATGGAGGGAATGGTCAGCGTGGTGCTCTGATCCGAGCCGAGCGACTGCACCAGGGTAAGCTGGTTGTCGGTCGAGAGTTCGGACACCTCGGTCATCACCTTGAGGCTGATGCGCCCCTCGGCCAGGACAACCGGGGTAAAGTTGAGACCCACACCGAATTTCTTCCATTGAATCTGATACTGGCAGTTGCGGCTGACCGGATCGCAGGTGAATCCGGCAGGGATCGGAAACTCGCCGCCGGCGACGAAATTTGCACTCTCGCCGGAAATTGCCGTCAGGTTCGGTTCAGCTAGCGTGCGGATGACGCCGGCTCTTTCCATCGCACGCAACGTCGTGCTGATGTTTTTCCACACGCCGGTGATGGTGTTGGTGTTGACCAGCGCCTGGCCATAGACCGGGAACGGGTTGTTGTTGTTGAAATTGACCACTGCCGAGCCGAACCCGGCACTGCCGCTGATGTCGATGCCCAGCTGTTTGACGACGTCGCGCTGCACTTCGGCGACCGTCACCTTCAGCATGACCTGATCGCGTCCATGCACGGCAATGCCGTTCACCACCTTGCGGCCGTCATCGACCAGGCGCGAAGCGATGTCGAATGCCTGCTGGGCCTCGATCGGGCTCGATACGTTTCCGGTGATCACTACGCCCTCGCCGAGCCCTTCGACACGGATGTCCAAGCCGGGCAGCGCCTGTTTGATCGCTGCACGCAGCCCGTTAAGGTCGCGCGTTACTGCGATATCGAATCCGCCGATCTGCGCACCGTCGGCGTCGAAGAAAAACACGCTGGTCTGCCCTACCGTCGATCCGATGATATAGGCGCGCTTGGTGGAGCGAATGACAGCATTGGCGATCTTGGGGTCGGCAACCAGCACATCCTTGATATCGCGCGGCAGATCGATGATGACCGATTTACCGACCCCGAGCGGAATGAATTGCGAAGCCGCCTCGCTGCTCACCACGTTGACTACCGGGGCATGCATACCGCGAGCAAAGTCCGGCGGCTCCGCAGCCGAGGCGCGGGGAGCAAGCGGCCCCAATGCCATGACCAGGGCAAGGAGCATTGCGGCACGGATGGAAGTCATGGTCCCCATATTGCGTTCCTCATGATCGGTCACCTCGGGGTGGTCGTGCTGGTGACGCCGAAGCGCACGATATCGATCGCGCCGCCGCGTCCGCTGTCCTCGTTCTCTTCCGGCTTGTCCTTGGTCTCGGCATCAACAATGCTGCGAAGCGCGAGGGAAAGCGTGCCGAGCTGGCGTGAGACGGCGAGCCGCTGGGCTTGGCGCTGACTGAGTTCGAGCGTCGCTGTTTTGCCGACGACCACCCGCTGCCCGTTCTTTTCCTCGACGGTTTGGTCGATGGCCAGCACCCGCACGTTTGCGAGGATGACTTCGCTGGTGTGAATTTCGAAGCCGGCTCGTTTCTCCGCCATGCGGTCCCGGCGCGAAAGAATGACATCGACGTGGTCATTGGGCAGGATGAATCCGCCGGCACCTGTTTCCGGCGAGATCTCGACTGAAATTGCGCGCATGCCTGACGGCAGAATCGCCGCCATGTAGCCCGAGCCCTTTGCCTTGATCAGCTTGGATTCGCGGATTGGCTCGCCGGCGGAGAACGGTGCCCGCGCGATGGCGCCGGCAAGCTCCTGCATGGCGTCCGGCCGAACGTTCTTGCGAATGAAATTCGCTCCCGCAGCCGCGACCGCCGGCCAGGTCTGCCAGCGCAGGTCGCGCTCGGCGACCGCAGTGCCGAGGCCAATATCGGAATTGGCGATCAGAACGTCGGTGGTCTCCAGCTGAGCGACCGCGGGTGGGGCAGGGGGCGGCGGCTCCGAGCGCCCTGCAAGCAAGGCAGCAATACCGCCGGCGACCACGGCGATGACGAGCACGATGATACGCGCGGGCTTCATACTATCACTTCCTACGATTACGCTGCGACCGAATACCTGATCACAACCGCCACCCGATCGCTCCGACCGTTACGTGGTCGCGCACCGTGGATTTCAGCAGCTAAAGGTCAAAGCATGGTTAACAAGCGGTATCTAAATCGAGTTAACGATTCGTAGCTTGTTTGTGCAGATCGCTGCAGCGTCGATCACGCGATCACATCGCGATCGCGGCCATCCATTGCGTCTGCGGATACACGGCGAGCGCTGCGGCAGCGAGCGCGATCCCATAGGGCACGCCGCCATCCTTGCGGTGCAGCCGTTCCAGCCACTCCTGGCTTGCCAGCCGTTTAGGCAACGGCATCATGCGAAATTGCAGCAACGCCACGGTCAACGCACCGCCGAACAGCGAAGCGTAGGTCAGGTAGGGCAGGATGTGATCGAAGCCGAGCCACAACGCTGTTGCGGCCGCCAGCTTGGCGTCACCGCCGCCAATCCAGCCGCGCGTGAAGAAACCGAAGGCAACGACAAGAACGAGGCACGCCAATCCCATGTGGGAGAACATGTCTGTGACCGCCATGCCGCCGGGCAAAGCGAGCGCAAAGAATCCCCCCACGAGGATGAGCGATACCCGGTTGGAGATCGTCATGGTAAGGAGATCGCTGGAGGCAGCGAATGCCATCATGGCTGGAAACAGCATCAGACGGATTGCATCGACAACAAACATCGTCATTCCAGCCAAGAAAAGTTCGGCGGTCTCCTCACCATAAGCCTGCGCTCCTTGCCGTTCGGTTACGCGCCGGGAGTTTGTCTATTTGAGCGCGGTTTGCACCGACGTGAACGTCGTATTCAAGCTGGTGCCAAGGCTCGCCACCACCGTAATGATTGCCACCGAAATGCCAGCGGCAATAAGGCCGTATTCAATCGCCGTCGCGCCTGATTGATCACGCCAGAAATGTACGAATTGAGACATGGAAAGCTCCCTCACTAGCTGGACATCGATTTTGGCGGGGTTGATCGCGCCGCGTGTGGTTGTAATGGTCGGCCCTGAAAATAAGATGCCGGAAATCCTTCAAGTTCGATGAGATTGCGCGGCATTGGTGCGAGCGGGGAGAGCAGGGCTATAAACGAAAAGGCCCCGGTCGCTGACCGGAGCCTTCCGTAGTCGCGTAAGACGCGAGCGCTTACTTGAGCGCGGTCTGGACGCTGGTGAAGGTGGTGTTGAGCTTCGTGCCGAGGCCCTGCACGACCGCAATGATGGCAACGGAGATGCCAGCAGCAATGAGGCCGTACTCAATGGCGGTGGCGCCGGACTCGTCTTTCACAAACTTCATGAGGTTCTTCATCTGTAGCTCCATAGGGTCCACACGTGGCTGTCTGAGCGTGGTTCCGGGAGCCGTTATTTGTCCAGCTGGTCCGAAACCGAGACGTGAACGTAGCGGCGCCGCATTGCAATGAAGTTAATGTCGCCGCCGAAAGATACAGTTTTAGCAACAAGATACAATGTAGTTAACAAGAAGTGTTCAGAACAAAAGTAGGTTAACGCCGTATTTCCTGCTGTATAGTCAGGTTACTTGTCTTTTAATCTCCAGGAATATTAGCAGGGTTCCATAATTATTCTTGTGAAGTTGTGGAAAATATTCAATAGCAATAGTGTAAACCGGCTGACGAATACGATAAAACTCTCAACTCACCGGGCTTACGTCAATCAGCCTTGAAGCGCGTTACCTGTTCCTCCTTGCTTGGGCACGCAAACGCATCTGTCGGTAAAGCTGCTGCCCCCCTAGTGATCCGATTCCGAAGTTCGCCCGCATTCGCGGCACGTTCAGATGCGAACTTCGGAATCTAAGGACCACTAGCAACTCTATGACTTCTAGTGCGGTTTTGAATTTGAAGTTCCTAAACGACCTTGCGGCCAGTTATGATAGGAACTTCAAATTCACCGCACTAGTGGTCCGATTCCGAAGTTCGCCAGTGCGCTCGCGGCACGTCAGGTGCGAACTTCGGAATCCAAGGACCACTGGCTACGTTATGACTCTAGGGCGGGTTTGAATTTGAAGTTCCTAACCCTAGTTTACACGCGATCTTAACGCTGGACCGATATTGCAAGCCGCACAGTCTCCAATTCTGACCGGCGGCCATGTTCCAGGAATTTATTGCCGTTCTGCACAGCGTCGGCGTGACGCTTATCAAGATCCTACCGGTATCGATTGCGCTTGGTGCGGCTTTTACGCTTCTGACCTTCCTGTGGTCCTGCAATCCCGGGCGGCCGTGGTGGCGCAAGCGCGAGCTGTTCACCGATCTTTGCTATTGGTTCTTTGTCCCGCTGTTCGCGCGCTATTTGCGCATCGGCCTGCTGGTGCTCGGTGCCGCGGCTCTCTTCGGCATTACCAGCGCGCAAGGACTCGTCGAATTCTATGACGATGGCCACGGACCGCTCGCGCTATTGCCGCTCTGGCTGCAGGCGGCGATCTTCCTCATCGGCTCCGATTTCATGCTGTATTGGGTTCACCGCGCATTCCATAACCGGCCGCTGTGGAAATATCATGCGGTGCATCACTCCTCGGAAGAACTCGATTGGATATCGGCCGCCCGATTCCATCCCGTCAATATCTTCCTGGGCAGCGTCGCTTCCGATGTGGTGCTGCTGCTGGCGGGGATTTCACCGAACGTGTTTGTCTTCCTCGGGCCTTTCACCATCGCCCATTCAGCTTTCGTTCACGCCAATCTCAATTGGACGCTGGGACCGTTCAAATACCTCCTTGCCGGACCGGTGTTTCATCGCTGGCACCATACAATGGCTGACCGCGGCGGCGAGAAGAACTTCGCATCCACGTTTCCATTCATTGATCTGCTTTTCGGAACCTTCTACATGCCGCCGCAAGAGTTGCCGGACGACTATGGCATTGCCGATCGGGGCTTTCCCAAAAGTTTCGGCGCACAGCTGCTCTATCCGTTCAAGCAGTGAAACTGCGGGCCGCGGCACGATCATTTGTAGTTCGTTCACCATTTTCGAGTGAACTACCTGGCTTGATCCTGCCCATTCGGCCGCTCCTTTTCTTGTATCAGCCGGCCGATGCGTGAGGCGCGGGGAGTGTTCGATGTGCTTGGCGCTGCGTAACTCTGTCGGTTTTGGCGCAATACGTGTGCTTGTTTTGGCGAGTTGTGTCCTTGTGCTCGCAGCAAAGCACGCCTGCGCCGCCGATGTGGCCATCACACTCGACGAGGCCAAGCTTCTCAAATTGCCCGATCGCGTGGCCACAATCGTCATCGGCAATCCGTTGATCGCCGATGCTTCGGTGCAGCCGGGCGGGCTCATGGTGATCACCGGCAAGGGCTATGGGGTAACCAATCTCCTGGTGCTTGACCGTACCGGCTCGCTGCTGATGGAGAAAACAATTGAGGTGCGCGGCCCGGAAGAGAGTGTCGTCGTGCTCTATCGGGGCATTGAACGCGAGACTTATAGTTGCACGCCGCTGTGCGAACGGCGCATCACGCTTGGCGACAGCAATACCTATTTCGATGCGATGATCGGCCAGATCGGCAGTCGTACGGGCCTCGCGCAGGGGGCACAATCTGCTGCGCCGGCACCCGCGCGATAAGCGCTAGGTCACTCCGCGTTCTGGTTAGCAATAGCCTACGACCAGTGCCGCCGTTGTTGGCGATTATTGCAACAAATCGACAACGCCTCTTTGCTATTGCTCAATAGTCTTCGGTGCCAGCAGCATGATCTGGAAAAGTGGGCACCACTTTTCCGAAGAAGATCATGCTCAAACAAAGACACGCCAGCTGCGGTGAGTTATTCGGTCATGTCCAGCACGCTTGCAAAAATTATCCGCACCTTTCGCCGGCTCCCTGCGCCATACGCCGCGCGCAGTCTCATTCGCCGCCAGGACGGTGCGGCTGCCGTCGAATTCGGACTTGTCGCAGCCCCCTTCCTTGCGCTCCTGTTCGCCATCATAGAGACGGCGGTCGTGTTTTTTGCCGGCCAGGCGCTCGAAACAGCGGCGGGCAACTCGGCCCGCCTGATCTTGACTGGCCAGGCACAGACCCAGGGGCTCGATGCCGCCGGTTTCAAGAACGCCGTCTGTGGAAAAATCTACGGCCTGTTCGACTGCGCAAACGGCGTTTACGTCGATGTGCGGAAGTTCACCAACTTTGCCAGCGTGACCATGCCGAGCCCGGTGGACGCCCAGGGAAACTTTCAGAACAATTTCAGCTATCAGCCTGGTGGACCGGGTGACATCGTGGTGGTGCGCCTGTTCTACCAGTACCCGGTCTATGTCTCCCTGCTCGGCTTCAACCTGACCAACATGAACGGCGGCAAGCGGCTCCTTGCGGCCACTGCTGCGTTTCGCAATGAACCCTACTCCAATTGAGCGATGTGTCATGAAAACTGTGCAATGCAATCTGTCTCGGTATCTTGACCGTTTTCGCGATGATCAGAGCGGAATCTCGGCGGTTGAGTTTGCCATGCTGCTGCCGTTGATGCTGACGCTCTATCTCGGCACCGTCGAGGTATCGCAGGCCGTCGGCATCGATCGCAAAGTGACGTTGACGTCCCGCACCGTCGCCGACCTGGCATCGCAGGTGACGAATATTGCCAGTTCCGACATGCAAAATATCCTCACTGCCTCTTCCTCGGTCATTGCGCCTTACGACTCCACCAAACTGAAGGTGACGGTCTCGGAAGTGACCATCGATGGTAACGGAAGCGCCAAGGTCGCCTGGAGCTGCACGCTCGGCGGCAGCGCACACGCTGTCGGGTCCGCCGTGACCTTGCCGGCCGCACTCAATGTCGCCAACACGTCGCTGATCTGGGGTGAGGCGTCTTATACCTACACGCCCACGATCGGCTACGTCGTGACGGGAACGCTGAACCTGTCCGACAAGATCTATATGCGTCCGCGCTTGTCGGACAGCATCGCCGCTTCGTGCTGATTCCTACGGAATGGGCAGCGCCGTCGTTGCCTTTATCTTTTCCATGGCAAAACGCGAGGTGACGTTCTTCAGCGGCACCGCCGCGATCAATTTCTTGTAGAAGCTGTCGTAGCCCTGGATATCCGGCACCACGACGCGGAGCATGTAATCGACGTCGCCCGCCATCCGGTAGAATTCCATCACTTCGGGCATGGCGCCGACCTCACGGGCGAACCGGTCCAGCCACGCCTGGGAGTGGTCGCCGGTCTCGATCGAGACGAACACCGTTACGCCGAGCCCGATCTTCTCCTGATCGACCAGGGCGACCCGCTTCTCGATGATGCCGGCCGCTTCCAGCCGTTGAATGCGTTTCCAGCAAGGGGTGGAAGACAGGCCAACCCGATGGCCGATCTCGGCAACGGAATGCGACGCATCCTGCTGCAGCAAGCTGAGAATCTTGCGGTCTATGGCGTCCATTTTCACTGCTGTTTTCCGCAGGCGAGCGGTAGATCAATCGGTTTCAGCAGCAGCCGGTCCAAATAGCGTTCCACGGTTTCAAACAACACGACCTGTGGCTTATGCATCGCAATGATGGGGCCGTTGAAGGTCTCGCCGACGTAGCGGTGAACCTCCGCGAAATGATACGCAAAAAACTGCACGATCTGCGCCGCGAATAAATCGCCGAACAGGACAAGCCGGCCTTTTCCGTTCGGATTGCGATAGACGAAATGCGTCCAATCGATTTGCTCCTGTCCTGCGCTGGAAATCGGCACCTTCGGCGCCAGCGAGACATTCTCGTCCGCAAAACGCCACGGCGAGAACAGCACGCGCGTTCCCATGTCGCCGCCCGGATAGGGACCCGTGAAGAACTGAAATTCGTCGAGCGGCCTGGGCTGCGGATGGTCAGGCAACATCGGTGCAAGCTTTTGCATGACGGCGGCATAAGCATAATAGGCGCCGAGATCGTTCCAATGTGTCTCGGTCTTGTTGAACAGGCGCATCGGGGCGTGCGCGAGCTTTGCTGCTCGCATGATCTCCCGCGCGTCGACGATGGTCTGCCTTGCCGCTGGGCTGAGCGCGCCCAGCAGCGTGTCGAGCCGCGTCGCGGGTGCGGCTGCCGGTATATTGAGCAGAAATTCCCCGTAGACGCTTTGCTTGTTCGGCGCGATCAGTACGGCACTGGCAATGCCGCATGCGGCAAGCTGATCGTGGGCAGATTGCAGCTGCGCATCAATGCGTTCAATCTCCTTCGCCTTGAAGCGAAGCTTGCCGCGCGCATCGGCCATGATGGCGGGCGTGGTTTCCCGATCGTCGGTCCAATACATCCAGCCGTCGCGGCCGAACACAATGTGATTGTCGAGCGGCCGGTGCAGGACGCCGATATGAAAATTCGTTCCAACATAGATCAGCGGATAGCGGAATCCTACCCGGTCGGCGAACCAGCTATCGAACAGTTTGAAGGCCCCGGGTGCGAATTTTTCCGGAAACGGCGCGCGGTTGCGCACAGATATATCGCCCGGGCCAAACCATGCTCCGTCGTAACCCAGGAGCAGGACCGGAGCGAGCACGATCGCAAAGAACGTAACCGCCGTGAGCCGGCGGGTCACCGAGCGCACGCCAGGCAAAACCGGCGCAGTAATCTCCAATTCGCTCATGGACTAGTGCCCCGATTCCGAAGTTCGTAAAACGTTGCTGCCCGCTCTGATACGAACTCGGAATCAAAGGGGCACTAGCCACATTATGATTTTAGTGCGGTTTTGAATTCGAAGTTCCCAAACGGGCGTGCGGCACATAATGATGGGAACTTCAAATTCATCGCACTAGAACTGGAAATAGATGAACGGGTTGTTCTGATCGATGGTCATTGTCGCGAGGCAAAGCACGGTGATGAGCCCGATATAGGCCGCGCGGGTGAGGTCGTAGGCGACCTGCTCACCCGGCGTGACGACAACCTTGGCGGCCAGCTCTTTGATGCGCGGCCAGAGCGGGAACGAGAAGCACGCGGCGACCACGATCAATGCCATGGTCGGCGCGGCGACATGCGATGAGATGGGCAGCATGGTCGCGGCTCCCGCCTGCAGGGCAAACATGCGGGCAAGCATGTCGAGGGCTATTTCGAGGCTCGCCGCGCGGAAAAACACCCAGCCCACCATGACAATAAGCAGGACATAGGCAGTCCTGGCAATCGGCGGCGCTCTCGCCAGCAGGCGCGCGGCAGCCGCCGTGCGTTCAATCGATAAGAACAGGCCGTGCCACATGCCCCAGACGATGAAGTTCCAGCTTGCCCCGTGCCACGCGCCGCACAACAGGAAAACGATCCAGAGGTTGCGCACCGTATTCCAGGTCGTCCCGCGACTGCCGCCAAGCGGTACATAGACGTAGTCGCGGAACCAGGCAGACAGCGTAATGTGCCAGCGGCGCCAGAATTCCTGAATCGAGGTTGCCGTGTACGGGTAATTGAAGTTCTCCGGAAATCGAAAGCCGAACATGCGGGCCATCCCAATGGCCATGTCGGAATATCCGGAAAAATCAAAATAGATCTGCAGGCCGAAGCACAGGACGGCGAGCCACACCGCCCAGATCGGTAGATCGGAGGGCTCCACGGCGAACAGGTGATCGCAGACCGCCCCGATGGGATTGGCAACGAGCAGCTTTTTTGCCAGCCCGGCGGCAAAGCGCGCGACACCGATGTCAAAGTCGGAAAACGACACGCTGCGATGGTCGAGTTGCGGGGCAAACGGCCGATAGCGAATGATCGGGCCGGCAATCAATTGCGGGAAATTGATGATATAGAGCGCGAATGCGGTCGGCGAGCGTTGCGCTTGCGCGGTCCCGCGATATACGTCGACCAGATAGGAAATGATGTGAAAGGTGAAGAAGGAAATGCCGAGCGGCAGGGGAATACGCGGATTGGGCAGCTTCCAATCCCAGAAAGCATCGAGGATGTTGTTGACGTTATCGATGATGAAATTGGTGTATTTGAAGATGATGAGGATGAGCAGGTTGCCGGCGACCGACCAGCAGATCAAGCGGTGCCGGCGTGCCGCATCCGCCACCGAGAGGGCATTTCCCAACGCAAAATTCGCCGCAATCGACACTGCAATGAGAACAATGGCGATGCGTCCGCCCCAGACGTAGAATACGACGCTGGCTGCAACCAGCACCAGATTTCGAGCGTGCTGCGGCGCCAGGAAATAGACGGCAAGCCAGCCCGGCAGAAACAAACAAACAAAAGTCAAGTTGCTGAAAACCATCGCCGTCCTGTCGTGAATATGCCTTTTGCTGTCGCGATTACCCACCCCAGGATTGAGGCGTAGGTTTGGTCATGCGGTCAGCCGAACCGGCATTACTAAGTGGTCCGATTCCGAAGTTCGCCAGTGCTCGCGGCACGTTCAGGTGCGAACTTCGGAATCTAAGGACCACTAGCAACGGTATAATTCCAGTGCGGTTTTGAATTTGAAGTTCCTAAACGAGCTTGCGGCCAGTAATGATAGGAACTTCAAATTCACCGCACTGGCGGGCTTCCGACGAGCAAGGACCGGAGCTTGAGCGCGATGATGACTGTCTGCTTGCCATGCACGCGATGACAACGGTGCCTCGCCGCGGCGCTGATTGGCTGGCGCGGCTGATCGATGCGCTCACCGATCCAGCACGGCGCGAGCGCAATGTTGTGCTCGTGCTTGCTCTTTATGCCGCGGTGTGGACGCTTTACGGCGTAATAGCCAAGGGCAGTCGTGACATTCACAACGACATGTCCGAGCAGTTCGTGCTGGCGCAGGACCTGGCGCTCGGCTATCCGAAGCATCCTCCATTGCCCATGCTGATCGTGCGGGCATGGTTCGAGCTTTTTCCGGCTGCGGATTGGGCCTATTACCTCCTCGCCATGGCGAATGCGGCGCTGGCGCTATGGGTCGCCTGGCGGCTGTCTGCACGCTTTCTCGACGGCGACAAGCGGCTGCTCGGATTGGCGCTCCTTACCCTCGTTCCATTCTTCAATTTCCATGCATTGAAGTTCAACTCCAATGCGGTGCTCATGCCACTTTGGGCGGCAACTACTTTCAGCTTCCTGCGCTCGTTTGAAACACGGCGCGTCCTCGATGCCGCGCTGGCAGGCGCGTTCGCTGCAGCCGCAATGTACGGCAAGTACTGGTCGATATTCTTATTGCTCGGACTTGCCGTTGCCGCGCTGGTAGACCCTCGCCGCAGCGCCTATTTTCGTTCGTCAGCGCCATGGGTCACGGTGCTGGTGGGCGGCATCGCGATCGCGCCGCATGTGATCTGGCTGATTGCAAACGATTTCGCGCCATTCTCTTATGCCATGTTCGTGCACGCCGATCCCTCGTGGCGTTCGTCCATTGGCAGCGTTTTGGAATATGTGAGCGGAAGCATTGCCTATGTCTGCGTGCCCCTGCTCATCGTGTTTGTGCTGGCGCGACCAGGCCGTAGTGTGCTCAAGGACATGGCGTGGCCGAGCGAGCCGGGCCGACGGCTTGCGGCGTCAGCGTTCTGGGCGCCGCTGCTGCTGCCGGCCCTGGTTGCTTCATTTGTCGGCGTCCGGCTGACATCGCTGTGGTCCATGTCGGCCTGGACATTGTTGCCGGTGATGCTGCTGTCGTCGCCGCTTGTCGCAATCAGCCGGCGCGATCTCGCTTTTGTCCTCGGGCTCGCTGGCATATTTCCGTTGGTTATGCTTGCGGCAGCGCCCGCGGTGGGGATGGTAATCCATCGAAGCGCGGGCTCCGATTTCGAGGCGCATTCCTCGCTGCTCGCCGAGCCTGTCGAACAGCTTTGGCGCGAGACCAGCGATCGGCCGCTGAAAGCTTTCGGCAGCGTGGACGTCCTTACCGACGGGGTTCCGTTTTATTTGCACGAGCATCCGCGCGTGGTTCGTATTCTGGAAAGGCCCGCAACGCCTCGCGATCAGGAACTCATTGCCGGCGCAGGAGCGGTATTGGTCTGCCCGGCGAATGCCGGATCGTGTCTCGATCGTGCCATGGCGCTGGCATCGAGGAGCCCACCGGGAAAGCGGCGCGAAGTCGAGGTCAGACGCAGTTACCTTGGTGTGGAGGGCGTCCCCGGCCGTTACGTGATAATCGGCATCCCACCGCAGTAAAATCCTCGCGCTCTAGCAAGGTCAGCGCCCCTGGAGCATGGCGCGCCATTGGCGGCCGAAAAGCGCCGCCACGGCAAGGCCGTAGATGAGGGCGCCAAAGCCCGCCAGCACGGCAAGCGTAGTTTCATCACGCAGGGTTGCAGGGTGAAATCCCAACCGGGGGAGGGCGGTCTCGGCGAGCCACAGCGCGAGCGCGAGCGTGAGGCCGACCGCGAGGAAGCGGGTGACGTTTGCGCGCAGGCTGGCGTCCACCGTCAGGTGCTTCTGGCGGACGGCGAACCACGTCACCAATCCGAGATTGAGCCAGGCGCCGATCGAGGTGGCGAGCGCAAGACCAACCTGTGCCAGCGGTTGCATGAGCAAAATCTTGAATGCAACATTGACCGCGACTGCAACGAGCGAGGCCTTGACGGGTGTGGCAGTGTCGCCGCGGGCGAGAAAGGTAGCGGTCACGCTGCGGACCAGCACGAACGGCAGCAGGCCGGCGGCATAGGCCGCAAGGGTCTGTCCCGCTGCCTTGGCATCGGCTGCCGTAAATGCGCCGCGCAAGAACAAGGCCCGCATGATCAATTCCGGGATCAATAGAAACGCCACCAGGCACGGGATCGAGAGCAGCAGCGTCAGTTCCACTGCGCGCATCTGCGCGCGGCGCGCGCCTTGCTCGTCGCCGGCGGCAATGCGGCTTGCCATCTCCGGCAGCAGCACCGTGCCGACTGCGATGCCGATCACCCCAATGGGCAGCTGATTGATGCGATCGGCGTAATAGAGTGCCGACAAGGCTCCGGCGGAGAGAAAGCTGGCAATAATCGTATCGGCAAACAGCGCGATTTGCAGGCCGGCCGAGCCGAGGGTTGCCGGCCACAGCGCCTTGAAGAAGGCTCTGACGTCCGCGTCCCAGCGCGGCCGCCGTAATATCGGCATCACGCCGTTGCGCAGAGCGTCGCCGCCGACGAGCAGCACTTCGAGAATTCCGGCAATGAACACGCCCCAGGCCGCCGCATGGCCTGGCGACGGGAACAGCACCGCAACCGCCAATGTCGTTATCATGGTGAGGTTGAGGAAAATCGGCGCTGCGGCAGCCGCCGCGAAGCGGGAGAGCGCGTTGAGAATGCCGCTATAGAGCGTCACCAGCGATACCAGCAGCAGGTAAGGAAACGTGATGCGGGTGAGCACGACTGCCGATGCGAAACGCGTAGGATCGTTTTCGAAACCCGGCGCAAGCACCGCAATGAGCCCTGGCGTAAATGCAAGCGCGGCCAGAAGCAGGAGGACCTGACTTGCGAACAAGAGCGTGAAGACACGGTCGGCGAACAGGTTGGCAGAGGCTGCCCCGCCCTGCGCGCGAATGCGCGCGTAAGCGGGGACGAACGCCGCGTTGAAGGCGCCTTCGGCGAAAATTGCCCGAAAATGATTGGGCAGTCTCAACGCCACGAAGAAAGCATCAGCCAATGGACCGGCGCCGAGCACCGCAGCAAGCACGAGGTCGCGGGCAAAGCCGGTGAGCCGCGAGAGCAGCGTCAAACCACCGACGGTGAAGATGCGTTTGAGCATGGCTTGAAGAATCAGTCCCGCCGAGCTGGCCGCTTGCTCCTGGGCTCGGCCCAGGCCCGCAATTGGTCGCTAATTTAGCGCTTCCTGGACGGCCGCGATGATGCGGTCCTGGATCGCTTCGTCGATATAAGCATGCATGGGCAGGCTGATGACTTCTTGCGCCAGTTGTTCGCTTACCGAAGCGCCACTCGCGGCGACCGGAAAGTGCCGATAGGGTTCCGCGAGGTGCAGCGGGGTGGGATAATAGACGGCGGTGGGAATACCTTGGCGCTTGAGCCGTTGCCCCAGCGCATCGCGTCGTCCGGGTGCCAGTCGCAAAGTGTATTGTGCCCACACCGACGTTGATCCGGCCGCTACCACGGGGATGCTGGCGACATCGGCAAGCCCGGCAGAATAGCGCCGCGCGATACGTTCGCGGGCAGCGATCTCGTCGGGAAAGAATTTCAATTTTTCGATCAGCACGGCCGCCTGGATGGTGTCGAGCCGGCCGTTCATGCCGATACGCACGCAGTCGTATTTGTCCCGTCCCTCGCCATGGACACGCAGGCTGCGCATGATATGCGCGAGTTCGTCATCGTCGGTGAACACGGCGCCGCCATCGCCATAGCAGCCAAGGGGTTTGGCGGGAAAAAAGCTGGTGGCGGTTGCCGGCGCGATCGCCCCAAGCCGCCGGTTTTGATAGGTCGCGCCGAAAGCCTGTGCGGCATCGTCGAGCACGAACAGGTTTTCCGATTCCGCCGCCGCCGCTATCCGCGCATGGTCGGCAGGCTGACCGAAAAGGTCGACGGGGATCACGGCACGCGGACGGAGGCCGCGCTCGCGCGCAGTGGCGCAGGCGGCAACCACACTACGCGGGTCGAGATTGAAGCTCGCCGCCTCAACATCGGCAAATACCGGGACGGCACCGACCAGCGCCACCACTTCCGCCGTCGCGGTGAAGGTAAAGCTCGGGCAGACAACCGCATCGCCGGGTCCGATGCCCTTTGCCATGAGGACAAGCAGCAATGCATCCGTGCCGCTTGCGCAAGTGACCGCATGCGCAGCCCCGCAGAAGCGAGCAAGTTCGCCCTCGAGTTCCTGTACTTCGGGACCGAGAATGAATTGGCAATGCCGCAGTACGCGGGCAATGGCGTCGTCGATTGAGCGTCCGAGGCGATGGCGCTGGGCGGCGAGATCGATGAACGGTATGGGCCCAGCAGCGAGTTCGGGCGTGCTCGTTCATCGGCGCGGCGATATGGCTTCAGCCGGTCAGCCGCCGGGCAACCGGGCTGCGGCGGGTAATGGTCGCGGTCGAGCGGCTCTCGAGGCAGCGTATCGCAATTTCCAGGCTTGCCACGGCCTCTTTGCCGGTGACCGGCGATTCTTTGCCCTCACGAATCGCGCCAACAAATGCCTGCAGCTCCGCACGCAGCGGCTCGGCATGCCCGACTGAAAGGTGGCGCATGGAATAGCTGCCGTCGGGCTGGAAGCCGAAGCATTCAGTGACTTGTCGGGTGAGCAGATCGCCCATGATGTACTTGTTGCGCGTTGCCACCGTCACGTTGCGGGCTTTGAACGGCGTGAGCCAATTGGTGTTGATGTGAGCGAGCACGCCCGAGGCGGTGCGAAACTGCAGGAGGGCAATATCCTCGCGTTCAGCCACCGCGTTAGAAAGCTGTGGCTGCACCTCGACGATATCGGATTCAGTGAACCAGCGGATCAGATCGATATCGTGCACGGCGAGGTCGATCACCACTCCGACATTCGACATGCGCGGCGGAAACGGGCCGACTCGGGTGATTGCTATGGAAAGAATGTCTTCTGCCCGGATTGCATTCTTGATCGCCTCGACCGTCGGATTGAATCGTTCCACATGGCCGACCATGAGGACGACACCGGCATGGTGTGCTGCCGCAATGATGGCACGCCCCTCGGCGACGGACGGTGCGATCGGTTTCTCGACCAGAACGTGCACGCCGCGTTTAATGCAAGAAATTGCCAATTGTTGATGCAAATGGGTGGGCGCGGCGATGGTCACCGCATCGATACCGGCCGCGAGCAGTTCCTCGACATCGGCGAAAGCCGGGCAGTCGAGCATACGAGATACCCATTCGCGCTGTTTGGCATCGGGATCGGCGATGCCGGAAAGTTCCACGCCCGGAAGATCGGTGAAGACGCGCGCATGGTTGCTGCCCATGACGCCGACGCCTACCACGCCGACCCGCAACGGCCGGTCCGCATTACGCTTCGCCGACTGCATCATCTGGACAGGTACCCCCGTTCCCGTTCCCGTTCCCGCGCCTCCTCCTAGCATGTCTCGCAGCGAGAGGCGATTTCGGCGCCAGTGGTCAGATTCCGAAGTTCGCAATCCCTGGCGGCGCGTTCAGATGCGAACTTCGGAATCTAAAGACCACTGCAACTCCATGATTTTAGTGCAGTTTTGAATTCGAAGTTCCTAAGCGAGCTTGCGGCCGGAATGATAGGAACTTCAAATTCACCGCGCTAGTCGATCTGTGGACACGTTTTGAATCAAAGAGTTACGTCGGCTGGCATAGCCGCCGGTTCAGCTTGCGATGAAGCGGCGGAACCAGTCGATGAACTTTCCGATTCCGGCGGAAATTGGAGTGTCAGGGCGATACCCGACCAGGCGCTCAAGCTCGCTCGCATCTGCGCAAGTTTCGGCGACATCTCCCGGCTGGATCGGAAGGTATTCTCGGATGGCGGCGTGACCGACGGCCTGCTCGATCAGCTCTACGACCTCGAGGAGATCGACCGGGCGGCTGTTGCCGATGTTGTACACCCGCCACGGCGCGCAACTGCCGGCCGGATCCGGTGCTGCGCTGGACCAGCCGGGGTCTGCCGCGGGGGGCTGCGCGAGCAGGCGAACCACGGCTTCGACGACATCGTCGATGTAAGTAAAGTCGCGTCGCATCCGGCCATTGTTGAACAGCTTTATCGGCCGGCCTTGCATGATGGCATCGGTAAACAGCCAAATCGCCATGTCAGGCCGCCCCCATGGCCCATAAACCGTGAAAAACCGCAAACCCGTGGCCGGCAGCGCGAACAGGTGCGCGTAGGCATGGGCCATCAGCTCATTGGCCCGCTTGGTTGCGCCGTAAAGGTTGAGAGGATGATCGACATGATCGGATACGCGCAGCGGCATGCGCGTATTGGCGCCATAAACCGAGGAGGACGACGCATAGAGGAGGTGCCGGCATTGCGTTTGCCGGCAGCCCTCGAGCACATTGAGAAAGCCGACGAGATTGGCGCTGCCATAGGCGTGCGGATCGATCAGGGAATGCCGGACGCCTGCTTGCGCCGCGAGATGAATGACCTCGGCGAACCGGCTGGCCGCGAACAGCTCGGCCGTGGCCTTGCGATCGGCGATGTCCATGTGCACGAATCGGAACCGGGGGTGAACTTCGAGTTCGGCAATGCGCATCCTTTTCAGGCGCGGGTCGTAATATGCGTTGAGATCGTCAATGCCCAGGACCGCACGTCCTTGCGCCAGCAGACGGCTGGCAACATGCATGCCGATGAAGCCTGCCGCGCCGGTGACGAGAACCGGTTCGCTCAAAACCTCACCTCTTCACAAGGCTGCGTTGATGTTGGATCAAAGCGAGCCGTAAACTTGGGGTACCTCCACCTTGGGGGAGGTACAAAGCCGCGCAGCCGTGCCATATCCGTTACCTTTGGCAAGTGGAGTCCTCCCAGCGGAATGCCAATACGGGCAGCATGAGTACCCTCAGCGCTGAAGTTCGCAGCCTTAAGACCTGGCTTTTCGATGCAGCGCTGCCGCTGTGGTGGGAGGTGGGCGCAGATCGTCTTCGCGGCGGCTTTCACGAGGCGATCGATCTTGCCGGCAACCCGGTCGCGAAGCCACACCGGGCCCGCAGCATCGCCCGTCAGGCATTTGCCTTCTTCGAGGCGGGACAGCTCGGCTGGGAAGGGCCGTGGCGACCGGCCGCGGAGCACGCGCTGCATTTCTTCGAGCATTTTGTCAGACCGGACGGCTGCGTTATCTCGGTGGTCAAAATCGACGGGAGCGCGCATGACACGCGGTTTGATCTCTACAATCAAGCTTTTGCGCTTCTCGCCTATGCGGTTGGCGAGCGGCTGCATGGCCCCGGGTCGCGCTGGCGCGAGCGCGCGCTTGCGCTGCGCAGCACCCTGCAGAAAACGTACGCCCATCCGCTTGGCGGCCATGTCGAAGACAGCGAAAGCCGGCTGCCGCCATGTGCCAACCCGCACATGCATTTGTTTGAGGCGGCCCTCGTCTGGAGCGAGATTGACGGCGATGCCGGGTGGCAATGCCTGGCGGATGAAATCGGGTTCCTGTGCCTTGAAAAATTCACCGATCGTGCAAGCGGAGCGCTGCGCGAATTCTTTGCTGCCGATTGGTCGCCCGCGCCGGGAATTGAAGGACGCATTTGCGAGCCCGGTCACCTCTACGAGTGGGCTTTTCTGCTCCACTGCTGGGCAGCGCGGGCGAACCGCGGCAGGCCGGCGGCGGCGGACGGGTTGGTTGACTTTGCCGATCGATACGGTCTCGACAGGGACCGCGGGGTTGCCGTTAATGCAGTGCTCACCGATGGTCGCGTGCACGACCCGGTGGCGCGGCTATGGGCGCAGGCGGAGCGCATTCGTGCTTATGTCATAGAAGCGCGATCCGAAGCGGAGATTGCTGCTGCGATCGCAGGACTGTGGCGTTTTCTCGGTACCGAGAAGCCGGGGCTGTGGTTCGATCGGCTCGATGCGCAAGATCGATGCGTCATGGAACCGGCGCGCGCGACGAGTCTCTACCACATCGTCGGCGCCGTCGCGGCCCTTTCCTCTGCCGGCGCCCTTATGGCTGACGCGCCTGCGCCTGCGCGAGCCTGCGATAGAGCTCTGTGATCGTTGCCCGCACCGCGTCCTCGGTGAAGCATTCGTAAAACCGGGCATGGGCGGCGCGTCCCATGCGTTGCCGTAGCCACGGCTGTGTAGCGAGCTTGACCAGCGCCTGCGCGGCGGCGTCGCGATCTCCCAACGGTACGAGAATTCCCTCCTGGCCGGTGCGGACGAGTTCCCGGCAGCCGACCACATCGGTTGTCACGATCGGACGTCCCGACGCTGCTGCCTCGACCAGCGTGCGCGGCAGTCCTTCGCGATGCGAAAGCAGCAACGCGATGTGATGCTCCCGCCATACGCGCGCTACATCGGGGCTCGACCCGTGCCAATGCACGCCGGGTAACTTCGACCATTCGCGCAGCATGTTGTCGGTCAACGAGCTCGGATTGCTGGCGTCCGGCTCGCCATAAAGGCTGAGTTCGACGGGCGCGCCCATGCTGCGCGCCTGCTGCACCGCCTCGATTGCCTCGCGAATTCCCTTGGAGCTGAGCATGCGCGCGACCACCGCGATTCTCACCGGCGGTGACGGCGGCTCGGGCACGAGCGGGAATTTTCTTTCATTCACCCCGGAGCCGCCCACGATCGTTACATCGGGATCGTCGGGGCCAAGTCCAAACTCGCGCGGGTCATCTCGATTTTCGAAGAGGTAGTGGGTGCGCGGTCCGCGCAGCCAGGAGCCGACCAGCACGCGGACGCCGGATCGAATTAAGGCGACGAAGCCACCCCGCTCGAGCCATAAATGGCCGAGCCCGGTCGGCGCCAGCAGCAGCGCTTTCGTCCGCGCAAGCTTTGCCGCAGTCCCGCCGAGCACAATCGGGCGCAGCGCGATGCAGTGCACGATATCCGGCCGCTCGCGGCGGACAATGCCGTAGCTTCGCAGTAGGCTACGCAAGCCCTCGATCAACCGCAGGCTTTTGCGGTCGGCATCGAGGGCAATGACGCGAAAGCCTTCTGCAACAATGCGGTCCGCATCCTTGTTCACCCGGGTCGCAACGGTTACCTCAAATCCTTCTTCGCGTGCGGCCCGCGCCATCGCCGCGAAATGCGACATGAAGAACCAGTCTTCGGTGATGAAATAAAGTATTTTGGGCATCGTGCCGAGGCATCTATATCGCGCGCTGTTAATAATGACGAGAGAGAAGTCATTGCGAGTAGTGCGCCTGACGCGGTAAACCACACGAACGTTGGAAGGACTAAAAAGCCCGTCATGCCACTCCAAATCATTCCGGTGATCATGTGCGGCGGAGCCGGAACGCGGCTGTGGCCGGTTTCGCGCGAGAGCAGGCCCAAGCAATTCGTGCCTTTGATCGGCGAGACATCCACGTTCCAGCAGGTGCTGGCGCGCGTCGCCGATCCGCAGCTGTTCGAACGGCCTATCGTCATCACCAATGCCGAATTCCGTTTCGAGGTTGCCGAGCAGCTGCGCGAATGCGGGGTCAAGGCGGAAATCGTGCTCGAGCCCATGCGCCGCAACTCGGGTCCTGCCGTAGCGGTTTCGGCAGCGCTTGCCGCCGAGCGCAATCCCGAGGCTCTGGTCCTGGTGCTTGCGGCCGATCATGTGATCCGCAAGGTCGACGCCTTTCACGAGGCGTGCCGGCGCGCTGCCGAAGCAGCTGCGCAAGGCCGGATCGTCACCTTCGGCATCGAGCCCACCCATGCGGCGACACATTACGGCTACATTCGGCCGGGCGCGAAGCTCAACGGCGCGTCCGTGCGTGAGGTCGAGGCCTTCGTGGAAAAGCCGGACGCGGCGACCGCGGCAGATTATGTTGCCGCGCGCTACCTTTGGAACAGCGGCAATTTTCTGTTCCACGCGGTGACAATGTTGAATGAGATCGAGCGTTACGAGCCGCTGATGGCCGAGGCCGCGCGGGCATCGATCAAGGCTTCAACGCGCGACCTCGATTTTCTGCGGCTTGCCTCGGACGCATTTGCCCGCGCACCGAAGAAATCGATCGACTATGCGGTGATGGAGCGCACCAAGCGTGCAGTGGTCATGCCGGCGGATCTTGGCTGGTCGGATATCGGCAGCTGGAGCACGGTCTGGGACGTCATTCCCCACGATGCCGCCGGCAATGCAACTGAAGGTCCAGTCGTCTTGTCCGAAACCCGCAACTCGCTCATTCGTTCAGACGAATCCGTGCTGACGACCGTGATCGGGCTCGACGATGTCATCGTCATCTCTACCTCGGACGCGGTGCTGGTCGCGCCGCGGGCAAAGGCCGAGCGGGTCAAGGAACTTGTCGAGCAGCTCAAGGCGCAAAACTATCGCGCGGCAGTCGAGCACCGCCGCATTTATCGTCCATGGGGCTATTATCAGGACGTCGACACCGCCGCACGCTATCGGGTCAAACGCATCGTCGTGAAACCGGGGTGCACGCTTTCGCTGCAGAAGCACTTTCATCGTTCCGAACACTGGATCGTCGTCAAAGGCACGGCGGAAGTGACCGTGAACAGCGAAGTGCGTAGCGTGCACGAGAATGAATCCATGTACATTCCGATCGGCAGCATTCATCGGCTTGCCAATCCTGGCCGCATTCCGCTCGAACTTATCGAGGTGCAGGTCGGCAGCTATCTTGGCGAGGACGACATCGTGCGCATCGATGATGTCTACGGTCGCGCGGCCCCATAGGTCGGATTTCATTCTTTCCAAAACGGCGCCGGGTTCCGGATCGAGCGTAGAGCGGTCTTGACCTGGATCGCAGGGAACGATTGGAACCGGGATTGCATTGGCGGGTTGATGAACGAAATGGGAGCGTGAAGCCATGCAAACCGTAGACATCCAGGACTACGCGCGCCGCCTGCTGGAGGCACGCGGCTTGAAGGCAATCTCTGAAGCCGCGCAAAAAGCCGCTACCTTTGAACAGCAAGGCGACGAGGAGGAAGCCAAGACCTGGCGGCGTATTGAGGCAGCATTGATGCAAATGCGCGGGCCGCATGTGAGTTGAATGGCTGCCCTGCGCCGAGCAACGGAGGTGATTACATTTGGCACGGCAGTGCAGCATGTTACCCCTGAAAGGGGGAGGTCGGCGCAAAGCGCCGGGTGGGGGTCACCTTCAGGGAGAGGTATCCCGAGTTTGCTGAACCCGTGTGAACCGAAACGACCCGAGTCACACTTCAACGACATTGGCTACTAGCATGGAAAGGTATTCACACCCATGAAAAGATTTCTCGTAACATATCTCGCCCCGGCCTCGGTTATCGACGAATGGAAGAAGACCGATCCCGAAAAGAGGAAGGCGGCCGAAGAAAAGATGCAGGGCGATTGGAAAAAATGGATGGGCGATCACGCGCAGATATTCGTGGACAAGGGGGCCGGTGTGGGCAAAACGAAACGAGTGACTGCCCAGGGCAGCGCCGCCGGGAGAAACGACATCATGCTTTATGCAGTCGTGCAGGCGGAGTCCCACGAAGCGGCAGCAAAAATGTTTGAAGACCACCCGCATTTAGGCATCCCCAGCGCCTCCGTAGAAATCATGGAGATTCATCCACTCCCCGGAATGAAGGAGTTCTAGAAACGCGCAGAATGCGCGCGACTTATTTTTTGCCGCCGGCTTGGGCGAACATGGCGGTGAGGTCAGGAAACGGCTGATAGAAGGCTCTGCCGCAGTCCTCGCCGGCATCGACGAATTGAACAATCCTTCCGGCCAGAAAAACTGCCGTCTTCTCTAGTTGCGAACCGTCGTCACTGGCTTTCACACAGACGAAGTACCGGCTTTCCGAGCCGAATTGTTTCATTGACGGCGCCGAAATATAAGCCTCGCGCGCACTCCCCATGTCGGTTGGATTACGTTTCAGGTATTCGAGCACGTCTGTTCGGTAGTTGGCGGGATACGCGTTCGGGTCTTCTTTTTTTGACAGGCGCAGGAATTCTAGGACCGAGGAGCAATTTGTTAGTCCGATAGAAAGCGCGGCTATCAAACAGACTATTGTCTTTTTCGATCGTCCCTTTTTCACATTCGCCCTCACTGTACGTTACGCCGCGAGCTTGTCGACGCGGCGCAATTGCGGAAAGGCAAACATCCAGATCACCATCACCGCGATCGCTCCCAAGCCGCCGATGAGCGCGGAAGGTACCGCCCCCAGCCAGGCGGCGATCGTGCCGGCGCGAAATTCGCCCAAGGAGCCCGAGGAACCGGTGAACATCGAGTTTACCGCCATCACGCGCCCGAGCATTTCATAGGGCGTGCGCAGCTGAATCAAGGACTGGCGAATGACCACGCTGATAGCGTCGGATGCTCCATAGATAACGAGCGCCAGGCATGACAGCGCAACGGAATCCGACAACCCGAACAGGAGGCTCGCGGCGCCGAATGTCCCGACCGCGACAAACATGATGATTCCAGCGTGTCCGCCAATGGCGGAACGCGCAAGCACGATCGATGTCGCAAGCGCGCCGACCGCCGGCGCGGAGCGCAGCACTCCGAGCGCCCACGGGCCGGCGTGGAGAATGTCGCGGGCATAGATTGGCAGAAGCGCAGTCACTCCGCCCAGAAGCACGGCGAAAAGATCAAGCGAGATCGCACCGAGCAGAATGGGCCGGCTGCGAATGTAGGCAAAGCCGGCAAACAGCGTCTCCAAGCTGAGCGGCTGGCGCGGTTCGTGCCGCCGCTTGCCCGGAAGCAATGCAAAGAGGAGCCCCGCGACGGTGAAGACGACGGCGCAAGTCGCATAGACGACGGTTGGTCCCAAGCCATAAAGGAGCCCGCCCAGGGAAGGTCCGCAGATGACCGCGGTCTGCTGAGCCGTAACCGACGCGGCGATCGCCCGCGGCAGAAGTAGCGTCGGAACGAGGCCGGGTAGAAGGGCGTGGATCGTCGGCATCTCGAAAGCGCGCGCCGTGCCGAAGACGAACAAGACCGCCAGTATGGTCTCGCGGGTAAGCCAATGACTGGCGCTGCCGAGAGCAAGGACAAGCGCCGACAATGCTTTCACCGCCTGCGCCAAGGAAGCAATGAGGCGCCGATCGAAGCGATCGGCAACCTGCCCGATGACGATCGAGAACATGAGGAGCGGCAAAAACTGCGCCATCCCGATCAGCCCGAGATCGAACGGATTGTGCGTGAGATCATAGAGCTGCCAGCCGACGGCAACCGTCTGCATCATGTAGGCGCCGTTGGTGAACGTGCGCGCGCACCAGAACAACACGAATGGCCGGTGCCGTATGAGACGCGGGGATGACGCAACGGCAGGATCTGTCATCTAGCGCAGGGATATGCCGCCTGAACCGTGCGTTCCGAGAAGCACCGAACCGATGATGTGACGATGTGCTTCGTAGACATTCCGGTTTCTATTCGAGTTTCACATTGGCGGCCTTGATGACCGCGTGCCAGCGCTCGACCTCGCGGTGCATGTAGGCGGCAGTCTCCTCGACCGTACCGCCGATCGGTTCGGCGGAAAGCTGTGCCAGCCGCTGGGCGACATCGGAAAGGCGAATGGCCTCGTTGACGTCGGCGTTGATCTTTCTGGCAATATCCTGCGGCGTCTTCGGCGGTGCGACAATGGCGAACCAGGCCGCCGCTTCGAAACCAGGAAGCGTTTCCGCAATGGCCGGCACCTCCGGCAGGGCCGCCATGCGCGTTGGGCTTGCCACCGCCAGCAGTTTGAGCTGCCCGCCTTTTACCAGGGCAAGGGAAACGCCGAGATTGTCGAACATCAGATCGACGCTCCCCGCCATCAGATCGGTAAGCGCCGGTGCGGAGCCGCGATACGGTACTTGCTGAAACTTCACGTGCGCCATCATCTGAAACATTTCGGAGGTGAGATGCGAGGTGGTGCCGTTTCCTTGCGTGGCAGCCGTCAACTTGCCCGGATTTGCCCTGGCATGCGCGATCACCTCAGCGACGCTGCCGGCCGGCACTTTTGGGTTGACGACCAGCGCATTCGGCACACGGCCCATGATGACAATGGGCACGAACTCGAGCGGATCGAAGCCGAGCCTGGGGTAGAGATTCTGATTGATCACCAGCGGCGGCGGCGGCGCTGCAAGCAGCGTATAGCCGTCCGGCTCTGCCTTGGCCACTGCTTCAGCGCCGATATTGCCGCCGGCGCCGGCGCGGTTCTCGATCACCACCGGCTCTCCCCACTTTTTGGCAAGCCACTCGCTGAAGATGCGCGGCATGACATCAGCAGTTCCACCGGCGGGAAACGGTACGATGATTTTGACCGGCCGCGAAGGATAACTTTGGGCGGCGCCGTCGCGCGCCGTCGCGAGCAGGGCGGCGATGGCAATCCCTGCGGCGATCGACAAGCGGCAAAAATCGAATTGCGCTGGCGGCTGATTACGCATCGCCCTTCTCCTGCGAAAGATTTCGTCGTACCAATCAAGCCAAGCGCCGGCTTGCGCGATGCGGACGACCGCTCACTCGATCATTATCTTGGCAGCCTCGATTATCGGGCGCCATTGCTTCTCGCTTGTCTCGATCATGTCGCGCATGATCGCGGGCGTGCTGCCGAGCGGCTCCGCCTGCAAACCATGCATGCGCGCCTGCAGTTCAGGCGTCTGGAACACCGCTGCAATGGCCGCCGAAAGCAGAGCTGCGACATCTTTCGGGGTGCCCGGAGGTGCCGCTATTCCCATCCAAGTATCGGCATGGACGCCGTCGAGCGTCTCCGACAATGTCGGGACGTCGGGATAATCGGTGAGCCGCGCGCGGCCGGCCGTGGCGAGCATTTTCAGCCTCCCGGCATCGATGTTCGGTTTATTGGCAAGGAGGTAATCTGACATGAGGTCGATATTGCCTGCGAGCAGATCGTTGATCGCAGGCGCGCTGCCACGGTAGGGAATTTCCGTCATTTTGAATTCGCCTTTGAGCATCAGCAGTTCGCCCAACAGATGCCCGGTATTGCCCTTTCCCTGGTTGCCATAATTGACTTTTCCGGGATTGGCGCGCGCATAAGCGATCAATTCGGGCATATTGCCGGCGGGCAGCCCCGGACGAGCGAGCACAATCAATGGATAGGTTGCAAGGACGCTGATCGGCTCCATCGCGCGGGTATCGAACGCCGCGTTAGCGAATATCAGGTGCGTGATACTGTAGGTTAATTGCGGGGCGCAAAGGAGCGTGTATCCGTCGGGCGGGGCGCGCAAAACCAATTCCGTTCCCACCCGTCCGCCGGCGCCGCCAGCGCGATTCTCGACGAGAATCTGCTGCCCGAGCAGATTTCCGGCCTTGTCTGCTGCCAGGCGACAGAGCAGGTCCGCCGTTCCTCCCGCCGGCAACGGCACCACGACCGTGATCGGCCGCTCTGGAAAAAGCGCGTGCGCAGGGGATGCTGAAATTGTGCTCAGCAGCGCTGCAAACACTATGACAGCTATGCGATCTTTTGCAAACATGCTGTAATCTTAGCACTCGCGGCAATTTGTGACACACAATTGCTAAATTCTTGCGGGACTCCCGGCGGCTCGATCTTTTACGGAGGCACCAGTTTCATGCTGCGCATCGTTACCGCGACAATCGGTGGGCTCCTCCTTTGCGGCATGCTGTCGGTGGTCCCCGCCATTGATGGCGCGCATGCGCAAAAGGCGGTTGCAGCCAAAAAGAAGACCGAGCGCAGAGATGCGGCGGCAAAGGCGGAAAAAAGCGAACTGCAGGGACGCGCTACGTTCACCGCCGAAGAAGAGGAGACAGCGACCGTTCCCGGAATAGCGGACGCGCGGGCGTGGGGAGACTCGGAAAACGCCTTTGCACGTCTTCTTCCTCGCGTAACCGGCCCGTGGCTTGTCATCTCCGGCGGCGGGTCGGATGGGGCTTTTGCCGGCGGCGTGCTTGCCGGCTGGACGCAAAACGGCAGCAGGCCGGATTTTGCCGTTGTCTCCGGCTCCAGCATCGGCTCCTTGATTGCGCCGTTTGCCTTCCTTGGATCCCGCTACGACGACGAGATCCGCAAGAATTTTACCGCCATTACCGCCGCAGACATTTTCGAGGATCGCGCGACCCGCGACAGTCTGTTCGACCACTGGCCGCTCAAGCGCCAAATCGAGGAGCGGGTGAGCGCCAAGCTCCTTGCTGAAATTGCAACCGAGCATGAACGCGGCCGGCGGCTCTTCGTCGCTACCACCAATCTCGATACGGGACGCCGCGTCATCTGGAACATGGGCGCCATTGCCGCGCGGGGCGATGAGCGAGCCCTCAAGCTGTTCCGCGACGTCCTGCTTGCGTCCTGCAGCATCCCTGGATTTTTTTCGCCGGTCGCAATCGAAGTCGAAGCGAACGGCAGGCGCCTGCAGGAGCTGCACAATGACGGCACCCTGACGGCGCCATTTTTCGTCATTCCGGAATCCATGCTTGCAGCGAACAACAACTCGCCGCCTCCAATTTCTGCGCTCTACGTCCTCGTCAATTCCAAGCTGGACCCTGAGTTCAAGATGCTCGACGCCGATATTCACGGCGTTCTGGGGCGCTCCATTTCGGTCGGGCTCACCGCGGCTCTGCGCGCACAAGTGTCGCTGCTGCGCGTGGGAGCGCAACGCCAGGGAATTCCGCTGCGCGTGGCCTACATCGATCCCAAGTTCAACCACCCCTCGCGCGGCCAGTTTGACGGCAAATACATGCAGGCGCTTTACGAGTTTGCGCTGGAGGCGGGCAAGAAGGGCACCGTCTTTGAAGACGCACTGCCGAACGTTTCCCTGGGCAGGGGCCAGTAACTACTCCGAAGTTTCCGCGGTTCGAATGATATCCGGCGTCATTCCGGGGCGAGGCCGGAACGAAGTGCGGGCCGAGAGCCCGGAATCCATAACCCCGGTCTGTGATTATGGATTCCGGGTTCGCCGCTATGCTTCGCTTCGCGGCGCCCCGGAATGCGTACGTCAACCGTATTTGAACCAATTACTGCCAGAATGCGACTAATCGGGTGGCGCGAAGGCAGAGGCATGCATTGCCGCATTAGGTAGGGGTCCGCGCGCTCGGCAAAAAAACAGAGGGGCTACAATGACTTATTCCGAAACTCTCAGGCGCGGTCGCACGCTCTCTGTACTTGCGGCGTTGGGTTTAGCGGCGGCTTTGCCGGCGCCGCGTCCCGCTGAGGCCGTGCCCAGTTTTGACGGCGTGTGGAGCGTGGTCATTCTGACCAGAGCGGGAATATGCGAGCCGGCTTACCGCTATCCCATCCGCATCACCAACGGTCATGTCGTCAGTGCCGGCAGGTCGACCGCTCATATCACTGGACGGGTCGGAAAGAACGGCGCAGTGGTGGTCAACGTCAGTCAGGGCGACAAGTCGGCAATCGGCACCGGCCGGCTTGCCGCAAATTCCGGCAGCGGCTCATGGAGCGGCGGCAATGGTGTCTGCTCCGGGGTCTGGCAGGCGGAGCGTCGTAGCTAAAGCACATTGCGGGGCGGCGCCGGCCCCGCCCGCCATCGGTTGTGCCCGGGCCTGCGCGCCCGGGCGTTGCATTTCCGGCTTTTCCCTGTTCTGCCGCTTCGTCATGACAAACCGAAGAATTGAAGCCCGTTTTGTTTTCCTGCCTCCAATCCTGATCTACGCCACTGCCATAACCTGCGGTGTGTTAGCTGCGATGGCGCTGCAAATTCATCTCAGCCGCGATGGGTTTGATTTCGTCTCTTTATGGCAGGATCTCTTGGGCGCCCGCGCGATCAAACTGCGCAGCGCCGGCCCATGGTGGGCGATTGGAGCGGTGGCATTTCTTGTTGGCGGCATCGTCGCCGCAGCGCTCAGCCGCCTTACATTGCCTTGGCACCGTTTTCGATTGCTGCGCTGGCTCGCAGGTGCCGCCATCGTCTTGCTCTTTGCACATGTGGGCCATGGCTCGGCCGGGCTGTTGCACGGAGATGCCAGCGCGAACGCCACGGCAAGTCTCGCGGTGCTGCTGATTGCTGCGCTGCTAAGTCTCTGTGGAGCTTATTTTACCGTGCGCCGGTAAGGGGGGCGCAACTTACGAGAGTTGAATTCATTCGACTTTGTCCATAAGTTGTGCACCGATTGCAAAAAAAGCTGTCGGAGTCGAACCATAATCGCCATGATAGCGACTAAAGCCCGAGCGGTAGTGCGACCATCCTGCACCCGAATTTCTACATTTCGGGTTTGCTGATCATGCGGAGCTCATGATGGCACTCGTGGCCGATTATGCCACCGCCGATGCGCAGACGCAAAACCGCCCGTCACCTTGGGTGGCGGCACTGCTCACGGTCCTCACCCCCGGGCTTGGCCATCTCTACATCGGGCAGGCGCGGCGCGGGATCACTCTGTTCATTCTGGTGATGATTGCCGACATTCTCCTCATGTTCGCGATGATGGGCGTGCTGGCGCGTTTCTGGATGTTTGCAACGAGCCTCGCGCTGCTGCTCGGGCTTTGGCTGTATATCGGTGTCGATGCAGTACTGCGCGCGCGGCGCGCGACGCATTTCCCATTGCAAATCCATAATCGCTGGGCGATTTTTGCCGGTGCCTTTGTGCTCGCTTGCCTCGTCTTCGCGGCACCCTGCATTTACGGACTGAAAGCGAAGGCATCCGGCCGCCTGCTTTGGCTAAGCGCTACCAGCATGGAGCCGACGCTTGAGACCGGCGAATACATCCTCGCCGACGCAAGCTATTACCAGGCTCGGCAGCCGATGCGCGGCGAAGTTGCGGTCTACAAGCACCCCAAGCATGAAGATACCCATCTCATCCGACGTATCATCGCTGTGGAAGGTGATCGCGTTGCGGTGAAAGGCGGCCGTGCGGTTGTGAATGGCCTTGGCATTGAGGAACCCTACCTTGAGCCGCTCCCCAGCGGGGTGAGCTTGCCCGATATGCCGGAGACGCGGGTACCAGCGGGACACGTTTTTGTCCTCGGCGACAATCGCCTCAACAGCGTGGATAGCCGCAACGCGGAACACGGCCCCGTTCCGCTCGGCAACTTGATCGGCCGCGTAACCGACGTTGCCATATCACGCCACTGGTTGCGCATGGGCCGATGGATCGGAACGCCCAGCAATCTCTGAGCAAGGATACACGCTCAGGCGTGGCTATCGGGCACCGGCTGCTGATCATCGAACCAATTCCCGCATCGCTCGATCCAAGCCGTCGAGGGTGAGCGGATACATGCGCGCGCCCATGAGCTGCTGCATGATGCCGATGGACTGGGTCGCCTTCCAATCGTTCTCCGGTACCGGATTGAGCCATATGCAGGCGGGATAGGTGCGCGTGACGCGCTCGATCCACACCGCTCCGGTTTCTTGATTGAAATGCTCGACCGACCCGCCCGGAGCCATGACCTCATAGGGCGACATTGACGCATCGCCCACGAAGATCACTTTGTAGTCGTGCGGATAGGTATGCAGGACATCCCATGTGGGCGTGGTGTCCTGCCAACGCCGACGATTTTCCTTCCACACTTTTTCATACAGGCAATTGTGAAAATAGAAATGCTCCATGTGCTTGAATTCACTGCGTGCGGCGGAGAACAGCTCCTCGGTCGCCCTGACGTGCCAATCCATCGAGCCGCCGATGTCAAAGAACAGGAGCACCTTTACTGCATTGTGGCGTTCCGGGCGCATCAGGATGTCGAGATAGCCCTTGTGCGCCGTGCGTTTGACGGTGCCGTCGAGGTCAAGCTCCTCAGGCGTTCCGGTTCGCGCAAATTTGCGCAGGCGCCGCAGCGCGATCTTCACGCTGCGGGTGCCCAGCTCGACATCATCGTCGAGATCCTTGAATTCGCGCCGCTCCCAGACCTTGACCGCGCGAAAATTGCGATTGGCGCCCTGATTGATGCGCACGCCTTCAGGGTTGTAACCAAAGGCGCCAAAGGGGGACGTGCCGGCAGTCCCGATCCACTTGCTGCCGCCTTGATGGCGCCCCTTCTGCTCCTGCATGCGCTGGCGCAGAGTCTCAAGCAGCTTGTCGAGACCGCCCATTGCCTCGATTTGCTTCTTCTCCTCGTCCGTCAGATATCGATCTACGAGCTTCTTGAGCCATTCTGCGGGAATGTCGCCATCGAGGGCTTCGCTGATCAGGCTCGCGCCTTTAAAGACATGCGTGAAAACTCGATCGAATTTGTCAAGATTGCGCTCATCCTTGACGAGGGCCGCGCGGGAAAGGTGATAAAAATCGTCCACGCGCCGACCGGCGAGGTCGTGCTCCATGGCCTCCATAAGGGTTAGATATTCCCGCAGCGTGACCGGAACGCCGGCGGCTTTGAGTGCGTGGAAGAAGCTGACGAACATGAGGGCGACAGCATAGCGCGCAGGACAGCTCTGCGACTAGCTACTATGACCAGCCGCTTGCATGGCACAGCAACAGGGGATATCTGCTGATCGCAACGAATCAGAGGCAGGAGGAGCGGACAATGCCCAAGGAGAAATTCATCGTCGAGCCCCATTTCCGATTGCAGGAATGGGTGGCGGAGGAGAAAGGCTATTTCCAGCAGGAGGGCCTCGATTACGTTTTCCAGGAACTGATCAAGTCCACCGACGGAGCGCACCATTACAAGGGTGACAGGGTCGGAGCGATGCAGTCATTCGAGCGCGGGCGCTCCTCGGATGTGAGCTGCGCTTGTCACTGGACGGTGGGAGTGGCAGCGTCGAAAGGCAAGGGCCGGCTTTATGCCGACGTCTATTCGGTGGCACCTTCCGCTGTATTCGTTCCGCCGGATTCGCCCGTCAAGGCGCCGGAAGATCTTGCCGGCGTTCCGATCGCGGTGGGTTACCAATCCGGCAGCCATTACTCGACCATCCAGGCCCTCGAGCAATATATGCCGGCCGACAAGATCAATCTGACCTTTGCCGACGGCATGCTATTCCATCGATTGGATCAACTGATCGAGAGCAAAGCGCAGGCATCCGCGCTGTTCAGCGGACCGTATTATTTCGCCGAGCAGCTTGGCTTCCGCAAGATCATCGACACGACCTTCATGATCGCAACCATGGTCAGCGGCGAGCCGGACCCCGCTGATCTGCGCAAGTTCTTCTGCGCGTTGCGACGCGCTCAACGCGACATCGACCTGCGGCCGGAGCTTTACACTCACTACTACAAGAACGAGTTCCCGGCCCGCTACCACGGCCGCATGGATACGCGACGCTGGGGACCGGGTGAACGCCTCGTGTTCGAGACCTACAGCAAGGAAGTGTACGAAGAAACCTTCAAGTGGATCGCGGATCACGGCATTTTTGCCGACACCGGCATGGGCTCGGGCAAATACGAGGAAGCCGTTATCAGCACCGCGCAATAAGCCAAGCGAATGCTCGCCCGCGAAGCGGGCAGGCGTTGTGACGCAGTAAGTCTAACTCTGTCGATGATCTCGGCGGCTCGCGTCGCTGTTCGCCGAACTTCAACAATACGTGATGACACCACAAGCCGCCTGGGCAGATTGGGGTGTGACATAAGTCACACGACATGGACGGTCCGACCATCTATCTAGGGGGGCTGGAGGGCTAGATGGAGGACCAACCGTTGCAGACCCTGGTCGTGATGCTCGCCGGCTATATCGCGTTCTCGTGGGCCGTGGCCGTAGTGTGGATTGGATGGCTGCTGCTGCGAAAATCATCGCGTAAAGCGCGGATAGAGGCTCGAAGATCGCCTGCGAGTTCGCCGCGGCAACTCGGTCTGAGCCGGACATGAGTGACGTCAATCGCAGCGATCCCGGTAAGCTGCAAGATACCCACGCCGACATTGAAAAGCAGTTCCAGGCGCTCACCCGCGAACTGGACGAGGCGCTGGAACAGCAGATGGCGACCTCGGAGGTGCTGCGCGCCATCAGCAGTTCGTCCGGCGAGTTGGATCTGATTTTTCAGACCATGTTGGCTAACGCGATCCGCATCTGCAACGCCAATTTTGGCGCCTTGTTTCAATTCGAGGATGGCGCGGTCCGCGCAGCCGCGATGCTGGGGGTGCCGCCAGCATTTGCCGAGTTCTGGCAACGCGGACCCTATCGGCCGGGTTCGCAAACTGCCCTCGGTCGCGTTATGCAGACGCGGCGCCCGGTTCATATCGCCGATGTCACGGTGGACCCGGCTTATCTGGAAGGTGAACCGGTCTTTGTAGCCGCCGTCGAACTCGGAGGCTTTCGGACTATCCTGAACGTTCCAATGCTCAAGGAAAATGAACTCATCGGCGTCTTCGCCATCTACCGCCAGGAGGTACGTTCATTCTCAGACAAGCAGGTCGAGCTGGTTACCCACTTTGCGGCCCAGGCCGTGATCGCCATCGAGAACGCCAGACTGGTCAATGAGCTGCGCAAATCACTGCAGCAGCAGACGGCCACTGCCGACATGCTCAAGGTCATCAGCCGATCGAGCTTTGACCTCCAGGCCGTGCTCAACGCACTGGTCGAGTCAGCGGCCCGGCTGTGCGATGCGGAGATGGGGGCAATCATGCGACCACAGGGCTCGACATTCGATTTCGCGGCAAATTATGGCTTCTCGCAGGAGATGATCAGGCTCTTGACCGCCAAACCGGTCCCCACCGGGCGCGGCACGCTTGCTGGACGCACCACCTACGAAGGTCGCCCCATACATATTCCCGACGCCCTGGCTGATCCTGATTACGCCTATGCGGAAGGCCAAAGAGTTGCCGGATATCGTACCATGCTAGGTGTGCCGCTTCTGCGCGAGGGAACGCCCATTGGTGTTGTAATCCTGGTCCGTAAGGTCGTGCGTCCGTTCACCGAGAAGCAGATCAATCTGGTCACCACGTTTGCGGACCAGGCGGTGATTGCGATCGAGAACGTCCGGCTGTTCGACGAGATCCAGGAGAAAAGCCGCCAGCTCGCCGAGGCGAGCCAGCACAAGTCGCAGTTTTTGGCGAATATGAGCCACGAGCTGCGCACACCGCTTAATGCCATTCTCGGCTATACCGAACTCATTCTCGACAACGCCTACGGCGACACCCCGGAAAAGATGCGCGGTGTGCTGGCGCGGGTCCAGACGAACGGCAGGCATCTGCTCGGCCTGATCAACGACGTGCTTGATCTCTCCAAGATCGAAGCGGGCCAGCTTGCCCTCACGCTCGGCGATTACTCGCTCAAAAATATCGTGCATACCGTTTTCGGTGCGGTGGAACCGCTAGCGAAAGAAAAAATGCTGGCAGTCAAGGTCGAGTTGCGACCGGATCTACCGCCTGGACGTGGTGACGAGCGCCGGCTGACCCAGGTGCTGCTCAACTTGGTCGGCAATGCGATAAAGTTTACTGATGCCGGAGAGGTGGCGATCAAGGCTTTTAGCGGCAATGGGTCGTTCAACGTCACGGTGCGCGACACGGGGCCTGGCATTTCGGCGGCTGATCAGGCCAAGTTATTCCAGGAGTTCCATCAGGCAGACAATTCGATCACACGCAAGAAGGGTGGCACTGGGCTTGGGCTCGCGATCTCGAAGCGAATCATCGAGATGCACGGAGGAAAAATCTGGGTCGAATCAGCTGTGGGGCAGGGTTCTTCGTTTTCATTCGCACTCCCAGTCAGAGTCGAACAACAAATTCGAGCTAATTAGTTCGGGCGGGCTAATGTCTAAGCTGCCTTGCGAGGAACAGAAGCCAACCAGCGGCGCGCGCGTGTGCCTCTGCACGGCATAGCCGCGGCGCCGGCGAGCCATCTGCAGGCGCAGCTTCCCTCGCTTGATCCGTAATCGGAAAAAAAATTGCCGCTCGCTCGCGCGTGAGTCGACAAAAGAGGTGAACGAGAGACAAATGCGGGCTCCATACCAGCGTTACACAATGCCCATGAGTGCCCCGAGATGGAGGACGTATCGGCTGAAGTCTGGTCGCCCCTTTGTCCTGTGCGGATCGCGCGGCCGCGGAAGTTCGATGCGCAGGTCCTCCATCATGCGTCCGGGTCGATCGGACATGACGAGGACGCGGTCCGCCAGGAATACCGCCTCGGCAATCGAGTGCGTGACCAGGATCACCGTTTTTCTGATCTCCTGCCACAGCCGAAGCAGCTCGACATTGAGCTGATCTCGCGTCAGCGCGTCGAGCGCAGCGAATGGCTCATCGAGCAGCAGTACTTGCGGCTGGCGGACGAGCGCCTGTCCGAGAGCGGCCCGCTGCCGCATGCCGCCGGACAACTGGTGCGGATACGCCTTGCGGAACGATTGGAGTTTCAACGTTGGCAGCATGGCGTCTACCCGCGCGCGGATTTCCGCGGCAGCGATTCCCTGGACCTCGGCCGCAAGCCGGATATTTGCCTCGAGCGTTAGCCACGGCAGCAGGTTGTGGGTCTGGAATACGACGCCGACATCGTTCGATGGCGCAGTCTGCGAATGACCCAAAACCTCAACCGTGCCGCCCGCATCCGGCATGATCAGGCCGGCTACGATCCTCAGCAGCGTGCTCTTCCCGCATCCGCTCGGACCGAGGATCGAGACGAACTCGCCGCGTCCCACATCGAACGTGACGTAGTCGAGCGCACGCACTTCGTCGGCACCGACGAAAGTCTTGGAGACGCGCACGACGCGAATCGCAGCTTCCAATGCGCCCTGCCGAAGAATCGAGATTTTTACAATGCCCGCCACCACACCCGGTTTGCGAGCAGCTCGACGATCCAATAGAGCACCCCTGCGAGCGCCGAAATAGCGACCAGCGCGGCGAACAGCAGGTCGGTACGCGCCTGCGCGTTGGCCTCGAGGATCAAATATCCAAGCCCACGCTGCGAGCCGACAAATTCTCCCACGATAGCGCCGATCACGGCGAGCGGCATCGCGGTCTTGCATCCATCCATGATCGAAGGCAGCGCGGCGGGAAGCTGTAGGCGCCGGAACATGGTCCAGGGCGAGGCCTTTATCGCTCGGAAGTGCTCTACCAAGTGCTCCGGCGTCCCGGCGAGGCCGCCCAGTGTCGAGATCAATACTGGAAAGAACGCGAACATGAACGCCATTAGGACCTTCGAGGAGGTGCCGTAACCGACCCAGATCACCATGAGCGGAGCAAGCGCAATCTTCGGCAGGCCCTGGAACAGCACGAGCACCGGATAGAACATGCGGTAGGCGATCGGCCAAGCGAAGATCGCAAGCGCTATGAGTACGCCGCCCAAGACCGCTGCCGCATAGCCCAGGACGATCTCTCCGCCGGTGACCAGTGCTTGTTCGAGCAGCATGATGCGATTGTGCCACAGGCTCTGCAGCACACTCGACAGCGGAGGCAGCAGGTAGGGCTTGATGGCAAAGATGTCGACCGCCTTCTCCCACAAGAGCCCGAGCACGATGAAGACCGCGACACGTTCCAGCGTGGCGTACAGCGACAACCCCGCCCTCCTTAACGCGGCGTACGAGCCAGCTCTTTTCGACATTTTGGCGCAGCCGCTGTCGCCAACTACTTGGCCAGCATATCGTTAGTATAAATTTCCTCCAGCTTGATTTTTCCGTTCAGGTCGAAAGCCTTGTCGAGAAATGACAACGTGCTGCGCATGCGGTCCTCGCGGAGATAGCCGAGCCCTTTGCTCGCGACGTCGGGGTCGGTAATGAGATCGTCGATCTCGCGGATCTGCTCGGCTACGACCGCACGATCGAGCGTCGGGAACATCTTCACAGCGATGTCCGCCGCCTGATCGGGATTGGAGCGGGCGAAATCGAATCCTCGATAGGATGCGCGCAGGAAGTTGCGGACAACCTCTGGTTTTTTGGCGATGTATTCCTCGCGAGCCGCAAAGCCACTTCCGTATGCATTGAGGCCGAGATCGCTGTAGCGCACCCAATCGATCGCTACGCCTGCTGCCTTGGCCTGTTTGCGCAGCAACGGCCAGTTGCTGGCAAGCCAGCATTCCGCGAGGTCGGTCTTGCCCTCAATGAGCGAGATATCCACCACGGCCGGATCAAGCCGTACAAGTCGGATGAAATCCCGCGGCTTACCGTTCATTTCGAGCCATGCGGGAACGACGTTGTGCACTGGCGAAGCAGAACCGCCGCCAAGCTGTAGCCCCCGCATATCGTCGAGCGATTTCTTTTGACCCTGCTTGACGACATAACAGATTCCACCTGGCCACTGAGTATTGATGGCACCGACGAGACGGGTTTTGCCGCCGTTATTGCGGTTCAACATCAGGCTGATCGGATCAACATACCCGATCTCGAACTGCCCCTGGTCGAGCTCGTTGGCGGTGCGACCGCCGCCGTAGCCGCGCACGATGCTTACATCAATGCCGGCGTCCTTAAACCAGTCGCGCTCCGCCGCCACAATCACGCCGATGCTGCTCCCTTGCGGCAGCCAAGCCATATTGTAGGTGACCTTTTCCTGAGCGGTTGCCATGCTGGCGAGCCCAATGCTCAACGTGCAGAGGCTCAAAGTGCAAACGATTGCGCCGATCAGTTTCGAAACCTGGTTCATGACTTCCACCTCGAATTGTGCGCTGCGCCTCCAGCGCGATCCTAGAACTTCTCCGCGACCACGGTATTGGTCAGGGTCCCGATGCCGTCGATCGAGGCACTGACCACGTCGCCCGCCTGGAGGAATATGCCCCGTGCCATGCCGACGCCGGTGGGTGTGCCGGTCGCAATCACGTCTCCCGGCTCGAGCGTTACGATGGTCGACAGGTAGGCAACCTGCTCGCGGACGGTCCAGATCATGTTGGCCGTGCTGTCCTTCTGCATGACCTCGTCGTTGACTCTGAGCTCCATTGCGACGGCTTGCGGATCAGGAATGGCCGATGCCGGCACGATCCATGGGCCGAACGGGGCGAAAGTGTCGTGGCACTTCCCCTGAAACCAGTCGAATTTAAACGGATAATCCCCGCGCACGTTGAGGTCGCGTGCGGAAATGTCATTGAGAATTGCATAGCCGCCGACGTGTTCGAGCGCCCGCGTGACGGCGATGCGGCGGCCACCTTTGCAGATCACGGCTGCGAGCTCGATCTCCCAGTCGAGTTGCGAGGATTCAGGCGGCATCCTAATCGCATCGCCCGGCCCGATCACGGTGTTCCTCAGCTTAATGAACATGTACGGTTTGCTATCCGCCTTATTTGCAAGCACGCTTCCCATCTCTTTGGCATGCTCGATATAGTTGGCAGCGGCACAAAAAATGCGCTCAGGGCGAAAGGGCGCGGTCAAGTTCGCCGCCCCTCCTGTAACGGTTTGGAGCTTGCCCCTCTTGGCGAACTGCGCAATCTCTTCGCAGGCCCTGGTCAGTACCGAGGCGTTGTCGTGCCATTGCGCGAGAAGAGCCGGCACGCTGTCACCCGGGAGCGTCACACCCGCCTTCCGAGCATCTTCCAAATCGTAGATCTGGCCGTCGATCGACAGGGCGAGCGCGGGAGATGCTTGCGCCGGTTTCTTGTAAGCCGCAATCGCGATGTTGTTCATGATCCGCCTGTTCTTCCGGCCGCTCCTGGACCTTGGCCGAGACGCGTTCAATCTAGCGGCTCTGTATGCATTTCGCACAATTGTTTTTGCTCTCCTCCCCCCTTTGTGGAGGGGAGCACACCGAGTTCATCGCGCCATCGTACCCGGCATATGCGATAGCGCTGCGCTTTCAGGGGCGGTTGGCGTTCGCACGCCGTGTCCGAGCACTCGTGAATGTCCGAGCCACGCAATCGCTTCCTTTAACCGCATCAGACGGCCGACGCCACGCGGTACCCGTTATAGGTCGCCTCGAGCAACCCGCGTGTCCCTGCGCTCTCTCCGATAACGAACTGCTGCACGCCAGGACACATCGGCGCCTGAAATGGCGCCGGGCGCCGAATTGTCGAAACGATGGCATCGATCTTGAATTCGCGCGCGACGTTGCTTTGCACGACTGTTGCCGTGTCGCCTCGCGCGCCGACGAATTGCGTGCTGAAGTTCGTATGCACCCGGCACTTCTGAAGCTCGCGCGATAGCACGATCTTGGCGATCAGATTGACATCGTCATCGAAATCGTCATCCCGCTCGACCAGCAGCACCTCCTGCGCTCGCAGCGACAGCGCCCATGCGAGTTCGGCACCCGCAAGCCCGGCACCGACAACGAGCACCCGATCCGTGATGTCATGCAGACGCATGAGGGCCTCATCCGCACCCAGAACGGGAATCGTGGCATCCCGGGTGAAGGCGTTGAATCCGTCCCAGGTCGGCCCGGCCGCGAGCACAACCACATCCGCATCAATTGTCTCGGCGCGCGCGCTCTCTCCGCAGCGGACAATGACTCCGGCGCGTTCAAGTGCCCCCTCGTAATAATCGAGCAGCCGCGGCAAGGTGTGCTTGAACGGAAGCGCCGAGGCAAGCCGGACTTGGCCGCCGATCCTCTCGTGGCGTTCCCACAAGGTGACTCGGTGCCCGCGCTCGGAGGCGGAGAGAGCTGTCTGGATTCCGGCGGGACCACCGCCGATAACGCCGATCGTCTTGACGGATCGTGCCGACCTCACCGACTCGAATTCGCGGCCGGTCTTGGGATTGATCGCGCAATAGCCCCGCCCACCCCCCTGCTCGCGTGCCAAGCACGTATTGCACCGAATGCACGGCAACACCTCGTTCGGTTGATTCTGCAGCAGCTTGTTCGGAAGCTCCGGATCAGCGAACAGCGGCCGTGCAAACGATACGAAGTCCGTTTCACCGTCGGCGATCAGCCGATTGGCTTCTCCCGGGTCATGGATGGTGCCAGAGGCGATGATCGGAACTCTCGAGGCTTGGCGGATCGGATTTGCGTATCCGGCGAAGGTCTCGCCGACGAGATACATAGGTGGGATGCGCTTCTCCATCACATGATAGGTGCCGGCCGAAACATGGATGAGGTCGAGCCCCGCCTCGACGAGCGCAGGGCCGACCTTACAATAATCGTCGATCTCCAGTCCGCCGGGCAGCAGATCGTCCCCATTGAGCCGTGCGCAGAGCAGCCGTTTCGGCCCCAGCTGCGCCCGCATCGCCGCTATCACCTCGCGCGGAAAACGCAATCGGTTCTCGAAGCTACCACCATACTCGTCCGTCCGTTTGTTGGTGGCGGGAGAAAGGAATGTGTTCACCAGATATCCATGTGCCGCATGCAGCTCCAGCAGCTGGAAGCCGGCCTGCACTGCACGTCGCGTGGCATCGGCATGGTCCTGCACGATGCGCGCGATGTCTTCATGCGTCAGCTCGATTGGCACCCTTTTTCCCGGTGCCCAGGCAATGGCCGACGGAGCCACCACCGGCGGCTCCGAGATGACGCGCTGCGCACCGCAATGTCCGAGCTGCAGGCCGGCTACGGCGCCTTCGGCACGCACGGCCTCCGCGATGTCAGTGAGCCCGGGGATCATCCGATCGTCATGTGCGCCGAGCTGCGCGTGAAATGCACGACTGCCGGAATCGTCGGTAAACGTAATCTCTACAATGATCAGGCCCGCCCCGCCGGCGGCGCGGGCCCGGTAATACTCGACATTCTGCCGCGTCGCACTACCGTCCGCATGGGCATACATGGCACACATCGGCGCCTGCACGATGCGATTGCGGAACGTGACGCTGCGGATGGTGATCGCGAGACCGAGCGCCGGAAACAGCGGCAGCGGGCGATCATCGGACATTAAAATAGCATCCCACTAGATCGGCAAGTCAGCACCCTTCCCGGACTCACATGAACCCCGGGGGCGGCGGCGGACCCCAAATCATCGAGTTCTCTCCCTCCCAAACTTTCGGCCGCTGCGGCTTGTCGCGGTGCCATGGACGGGGCTCGAAATATCCAAGCTCCTCGTCCTTCATTTGATCGAGCTCGATATAGAACTCGACGAGCTGGTCATCGTGGTTGCGATGAAAGACGGCGACGTTGTGACCCGGACCGAATCGCAACGGACCCCAAACAAGAGGGATTCCTCGCTGCGCCAACAAGTCGCATGCATTGGCAATATGCGAGCAATCCTTCAATTCGAAGGCAATGTGATGCATGCGAATTGGATCGCCCCTGAGGAAGTTCACTGAATGGTGGTCCGGACCGCAGCGCATGAAGACAAAGAAGTCGTCGATCCAGTCGGAGACTCGAAACCCGAGGAAGCGCTCATAAAACGTTGCAACGGACTTCGGATCGGGAGCAAAGAAAGCGACGTGCCCGAGCTTCAGCGGTCCGACGCCGGCGACCTGTTGGTCGTTGCCGATATGACGCCATTCGGAAAAGAGCTCGATAATCGTTCCATTTGGATCCTGAAACGACAGCAGCTTAGGAATCCCAGGAGCGCTTTCGCGCCGTTCTTCGCTCTCGATTCCCTCGCTGGAAAGCTGCCGGCGCATCGCCGCGATATCCGCACTCGGTGCGACCTGGAAGGCCAGCCTCAGGCACCGCGCTTTCTGTCCCTGCTCCAGCGCAATAACCAGCTGTCCAATTTTGCTCGCCAAAAACGCGCACCCTCTCTCGCTTGCGGCCAGCATCAGCCCGTTCACTTGCGTGTAGTACGCAATCGCCTTTTCCAGGTCTGGCGTCTCGAATGTTGCATGTCCGATTCTTCTTACCTTGATCATCTCGCACCTTCGCGGCTAACCGGTCGCGCCCAGCCAGCCCTTTTTTGAGATATCAAAGATGATTCCGTCCGGGTCCTTGAACTTTCGTTCAAAATTCTCCTTTTCTTGATCGTTCCCAAGATCGAAAAAGAAAGTGCCGCCGGCGCTCTCAATTCGTCTCTGAGTTTCCGCAATGTCATCGACTTGAAAGCCGAAATGATGCGGGCCAACGTAGTTCTTTGCATCTTGCAGCCCGGATCCGCGGCTTCCGAAATAATTTAGCAGCGCCAAATTTATGACCCCGTCACTGAGATAAACTGCTGCGGCGAAGTCGAGCTTTTCCTGGCCCACGCGTTTCAAACCGAAAACGTCTTCGTAGAATTTGGCCGATTTCTCCAGGTCGCGCACGACAACAGCGAAATGACGCAAACGAATCATGTTTCTCTCCATTCTTAGTCACACCGCGATGCCTAGCCATTCGCGCATGTGAAATGGCTTTGTCGCATGAGAATACAAATTTGCCGATGAGAATACAAAATCACAATTCGTATACACTGTTGTGGCGAAAAGTCATTTCGGGTACCATCATGACGGGGTCTGCGGTTAAGGATGAGTAGGACGTCACAATTATCTGTTGCTAGCCGCTGGTCAGGTAGCCACAGCCTAGGGATCTGAAGCGCCAGAGCCAAGCAGACGCGGTGATCAGCTACAGCATAGCCGGCAAGAAGTTGATGAACCTCATCGGCGTTAAGAAACCCGTTCCTTCGAACAATTCCATGACGGCATCGTGCCACCTTCCCCTCGCCTGCAGGGATGCGTCATGACAACCGCTGAAGGAGTTACCATGAAACTGGCTATGAAAAATGATCTTGACGATTTCTTTCGCGATATTGAGCGGGCCCACTTGGATACCCCAGGATCGGCTGGTCGACCGGTGGTGAGACCGAAAGAAGAGTTAGCAATTCCCCATATTTGGAAGAACGAAGAGGTCCAGAGGTTATTGAAGTCGAGCGAACATGTAGCGCTGGACGAACGGCGCATGCTGCGATTCGTCAATCCAGGCACTCCGAAATGGAAATACGTAACACCCACGCTTTCCGTGTCGATCCAGCAGATTCTGCCAAATGAGTTTGCCGTCCCACACCGGCACACTGCGAATGCGATCCGTTTTTTTCTGAGCGGCAATTCGTACACGACTGTCGAAGAGGATAAATGCGAGATGCAGCGGGGCGATCTGATCGTTACGCCCGGCTGGGAATGGCATGATTATGGCAACGAAAGCACGGAACCAGGCGTCTGGATCGACGCGCTGGATCTTCCTATGATCCAATACTTAAATTCCTGCGGATATCTGAAGTCAATCGACGAGGAAGTGGGATACGAGGTCTCGAAGCAAAAGCGGCTTAAAGTTCGCGCTTCTGGAATCACGGAACAGCGATACAGCGCGGTTGGCTTACGACCAATGACGGAAACGAGTGGAGCCTCAAAGCGCGCCGGTCTCATCCATTATCGCTGGGCCAATACGCTGGCAGCCCTGCGTCGCCTTGCCGCTTCTGGAGAATCGAATCCCTTCGATGACGTGATGATGGAGTATGTCGATCCTGCAACCGCCAAATCGGTGTATCCGACGATGGCTTGCTGCATTCAGATGGTCAGGCCAAGTATCAAGACACTAGCGCATCGACAAGCAAGCTCCTCCGTGTACTACGTCTTAGAAGGGTCCGGCCGAAGTGTTGTTGGTGGCCGTGTCTTTGACTGGAGCTCCGGAGACTTCTTTGTCGTGCCGTCCTATTTCTGGCACGAGCACAGCAATGTCGGCAAAGAACCGGCGATCCTGTTCTCAGTTCAAGATTTTCCCCTAATGAAGAATCTTGGAATCTATCGGGAAGAGAAGCATCCGGAGGATCATCAGAAGGTGGTCAACTGAAAACCTTCTGCAGCCGAGGTGAGAGCTGACGAGCTTATCGAGGACAAACGCGCTCTGATTGATCTTGCCGAGAAAGATCCTCACCGGCGCACTCGATGTTGAGTTTAATTGAGCCTGGCGCTGAAGGCATCGTGAAAGCTATCTGCAAAACGGCTTCCGATTGGCACGCTCTGAAATCAAATTTCGTGAAATCTCGGAAGGGTCAGTGAAATGCCGGAGATCAACATCTACAATGTTGAAGCGCTTGGCGCCCCGCTCGGCCAATATCGCCATATCACCCGTGTGAAATCATCGGAATTGCTGTTCATTGCTGGAATGCTGTCTTCGGACAGGAACGGCGAAGTAGTTGGGGAGGGGGATTTCGACGCGCAATGCCGCCAGGTTTTCAGCAATCTGGAGGTAGCGCTCAAGTCGGCTGGAGCAAGGTGGAGTAACATAGTGCAATTCACCACCTATCTCGTCCACTCTCAGTCGATCCCTTTGTTCATGAAGTACCGGCTGCGCGAATTTCCCAGGATGTTTCCCGACGGAAAATATCCGCCCAACACGCTGTTGATGGTCGACCAACTCGTGAACGAAAAATTTCTTATTGAAGTGCAAGCGATTGCGGCCATTTAGATAAACGACGCGTCCTAGGGCCACCGGTGACCACTTGCCCATGAAATATGAGGATTCGATCCAGCTAAATCCGGTCACGCCAGTTGGTGGGGCCGGCTTCGCTTTTATTCAAGTCGAAAAGCTGTGCAAGGTATTCGCCACGACCGACGGCGTACCCATAATCGCGGTTGAGAATGTCGATTTTCAAGTCGGCACCGCCGAGTTTGTGTCGCTTCTTGGTCCGAGCGGTTGCGGAAAAAGTACCCTGCTGTCGCTCATCGCGGGATTGATCCTGCCATCTAGCGGCAACGTCGTCATCGACGGTGCTGTGGTGAACCGCCCTTACACGAACATCGGCATCGTTTTTCAGAGCGACTTGTTGCTCGACTGGCGCACGGTTCTTGGCAATGTTCTAGTGCAGTTCGAAATGCGCGGCCAGGACCCTCGTCGTCACGAAGCGCGTGCGCGCGAGCTTCTTGCTTCGGTCGGTCTAGCAGGATTCGAATCAAAATATCCGTGGGAGCTTTCTGGCGGGATGCGTCAGCGTGTTTCAATCTGTCGTGCACTGATCCATGATCCATCTCTGCTCTTGATGGACGAACCCTTCGGCGCGCTGGATGCGTTGACGCGTGAACAGCTCCAGGTCGATTTGCAACGCATTTGGCAGAAATCGCAGAAGACTGTCGTGTTCGTCACTCACAGCATTAGCGAGGCTGTGTTCCTTTCCGACCGCGTGGTAGTGATGACTCCGCGCCCAGGGCGCATTCAACAAATTCTTCGCATCGATTTAAAACGACCGCGTGTCATTGAAATGCGTGAATCCGATGAATTTGCCGCCAACCTAAGACACATCAACGCCCTTTTCCGAGAGATGGGAGTGGTCCACTGAGCGAACGGCTAAAGAGCTTTGCTTGGTTTTCAAGCTCGTTCCTTCTGATCTTTGTTGCTTGGGACGTCGCGGTGCGGGTGTTCAACACTCCTGCGTACCTGCTGCCGCCTCCACTCGCGGTATTTGCCTCGATAGCGGAGCACTGGCGCACACTTGGCGTGCACGCCTTATGGACTACCGGGGCAATCCTCGCTGGATTCCTCTTGGCTGCCCTGGTCGCCATACCGCTTGCCATGTTGATTGTCGTCTCGCGCACCCTAGGCCATTTGCTTTATCCGCCCATGGTGACAACGCAAGCGATTCCAAAGATTGCCCTCGCGCCGCTCTTCATTGTCTGGTTCGGCTTCGGAATGATTCCGAAGGTGGCAGTTGCCTTTCTCATAGCATTCTTCCCGATCGTAATCGATACCATCGTTGGATTACGTAGCATCGATCCTGGCGTGCTACAGTTGGCCCGTTCCATGGGTGCACCCCCATATCGCGTGTTCTTGAAACTACAACTCCCCAACGCACTGCCGATGATTTTTAGTGGTTTGAAGGTGGCTTCGACGCTCGCCGTGGTTGGTGCCCTAACCGGTGAATTCGTAGGATCCGACAAAGGCCTAGGTTACGTTCTGCTGCAGGCGTCTGGAAATCTGAATACGGCACTGCTCTTCGGTACGTTGGTAATTCTTTCGCTGGTGGCGCTCGCGTTTTTTTATCTCGTGGAGCTATGCGAGCGTGTCTTGATCCCGTGGCACGTCTCGCAACGTGCGCATCAATCATGACTGACAGGGAGTACCGCAATGCTTCGACGTTTGATTGCTTTTCTCGTGCTGGCCCTCCTGGCGGAGCCCGCTTGTGCCCAGCCGCTCGAAAAAGTCACACTGCGTCTTGATTGGGTCAATAGTGGCTATCACGCGATCTGGTATCTAGCGATCGACCGAGGGATATTCAAAACCGAGGGTGTCGATCTTGAGGTACTGGAGGGGCGTGGATCAGCCGTAGTGGCGCAGACAGTGGGGAACGGCTCGGTGATGTTCGGCACTTCTGATACTGGCGCGGTCATGGGCTTGGCTGCGCAAGGTCTGCCGGTCAAGATTGTCGGCGGCTATCTACGCCAGAGCCCATTCGCGCTCATTTTTCCGAAGAAGAATAACTGGTCGAGCTTCAACGATCTTGCCAAGGGTAACCCGCGCATCGGCATGGCACCCGGGTCGGGTGCAGCGGTGCTGCTGCCGGCCGTGCTGAAGAAGACGAACTTGGAGGGCAAAGTGCAAATCGTCAGCATGGAACCGTCGGCCAAGCCGACCGCCCTGCTCGAGGGACGCGTCGATGCCATTGAGTCGTTCGATTTCCTGCAGATACCGCTGCTCGAGGCGAACGGTATGCCGTCGGCTGCTCTAACCTTCGCCAGCGCCGGCATCAATGTGCCGGGCCTGTCGCTCATCACCAGCAACGATCTGATTGGCAAAAATCCAGCGCTCGTACGCAAGATGGTCGGATTGATGCAGAAGACGATCGAGCTTGGACGCAAGGAGCCTGATGCGGCTATCGACTCTCTGCTTAATCGCGCACCCACTCTTCGGCGGGATGTGGTGACACAGGTCCTTAAGCTGTCATTCAATCTGATCGAGACCGACGCCACCAGGGGCAGGCCGATAGGCTGGATGTCGCCGGAGGTGATGACGCAGGCGCAAGAGGTCCTCGCGCAATATGGTCAAATCAAAACCAAGCGACCTATTGAGGACTACTTCACCAACGAGTTTGTGCCAGGGAGCTAAGTTATCCGCCAATGGCGCGAGCGACGCCAATCGGTTCGATAAAACGATAGTAACGGACGGTCATGACAAAGTGTGTGTATCTTAACTACACCCAAGAAGACTTGAACCGTAACTTCGATCAAAGGGGGTGGGTCAGCAACGCCCTCGAAGTCATCGCGCGCTATCCGGTACTGAGCAAGGCCACTCGCGACCGCTTCACACATAGCGCCGCCATTCCGTATGGTGCACATCCTGACGAGGTGTTGGACATTTTTCCGGCGGCGTGTGCCGGTGGCGCTGTCCAAGTCTTCGTTCATGGTGGAGCGTGGAAAAACTTCACGAAGGACGATTACTCCTTCCCGGCTGACTCCTACGTTCCCGCTGGGATTAACACCGTAATTCTGAATTTCTCCAAGCTACCGAACGAGCGCCTGCCGACAGTGGTTGATCAAGTGCGACGAGGCATTGAATGGGTCCACGCGAACGCTAGCACCTTCGGCGGCGATCCTTCCCAGCTCTACGTCTCCGCGCAATCGTCAGGTGCGCACCTCGCCGCGACGGCACTCCAGAAGGGTGGCCTGGGCTTCGTGCGGGCAGCTACGTTGGTGAGCGGACCATACTTTCTCGAACCGGTGGTTCTTAGCCATCGTGCGGACTACGTGAAGCTTGAGACAAGTGAGGTAGCAGCTCTCAGTCCCGGCCTCCATCCGGAAAAAATGAACTGTCCTGTTCTTATGTTGTACGCGCAGAACGATACTGATGAATTCCAGCGCCAAACGAAAGAGTTTGCGTTAGGCTTGGCGCAAACTGGCCGCCTAACACGATTAATTCGCTGTCCAATGGTCAACCACTTCGAGCTGATGGAGTGTTTTAAAGACCCGCAACATGAGCTGATGAGGGCCATATTCGAACAAATGGGAATAAGCAGAAAATAAACATGATTTCTGCATCAAATTTCCCTGGTAACGGCCCGATATGTACTGCATGTCGATTACGCGCTTGTGACCTAGAACCGCTCGGTTTCGCCGACGCCGACGGTAGGGTCGTCTACTACCACCAACCGGTGAGGAAGCACACAACGCAGACCTGCCAATCCGAATCTCGGAACGCTTAGCTCGGTCGCTTGCAATAACCGCACGCACGAAAGCGGCGAGGGAAGGTGAGATGGGCGGCCGCGATGTCCGCGCTCATTGAACCATCGGTGCGCTCCACGACGGCGAGATGATGTGCAATCACGACGCCGTGCACCACCCCCCAGGAAGGCCCTAAAGGGTATGTCGCTCAAGTATTGCTGACGCAATGGCTGCGAAACCGTTGCTTGCAATGCTCGGGTTCAAATGAACAAACCAGGCACCCATTGTGAGAGATACTGCGTAAGAATTGACGAACCGCGATTGCCAATTCCTATATAGCCGACGAGAATCAGGCTCATGATCCATGCAACCATTGCAAACGCTTGCATGCGCCGGTTCGATCCCAACATAGCCTGAAGGCTCTTAAGTCTCCCATCGCTTACCTTGGCGAGATCAGCTTTGAGCTGTTCGATCTGCTGCGACAGCGTCCCAATTGAAATCTCAACGTTCTCGCGGCGGGTCGCTTCCTTGTCGAACGTTTTCTTGGTTTCAAAGAGCAGGCCTGTATTACGCTGCAAACGCTCTTCCCAGTTCTTGATATTTGGTTCGAACGTTCTGATGTGACTGACCGCGTCTGTGAGCTGCTGCTGGAGATCCTGGAGCCGCTGCAGGGTTGCCTGCAAGTGCTCATCGGTCTCCTTAGATCGCTGTTCAGTCGTCTGCAGGCGTTCGTCAGTCCGGCGGCAATTCTGCTCGACTTGCACGGTTTTTTGCGCCGCAGCCTGCAACCTTTGCTCTACGATGCCATGCTGGTCCTCGACCTGCTGAATCCTGTGCTCGGAGATGTGCAGCTGCTGCTCTATGCTCGTGAACCGCTGTTCCCCACTCTGACGCCAATCGTCAGCTCGCCGCCAATTCTGTTCGGCCGTCAGAATTTTTGGCTCCGCCGCCTGCAACCTTTGCTCCAGCACAAGATACTGATCGGTGGCTGTCTTTTGGATCCTGTCCTCGGCGCTGCGAAGCTCCTGCTCTACATTCGTGAAACGCTGTTCGGCAGTCTGGCGCCATTCGTCGGTTCGCCGCAAATTGTGTTCCGCGGCCAGAAGTTTTTGGCTCCGCAGCCCGTAACCGCTGCTCCAGCGCGTCATGCTGCTCGCTCGCCGTCTTCTGGATCCTGTCCTCGGCGCTCTGAAGCTCCTCCTCAATCTCTTTGAAGCGCTGTTCGGCAATCTGGAATTGCCGGCCGAAGGTCTGGCATTGGTTGCCTAATGTTTTCAATTGTTCGGGAAAAGAACCGCGCAGCGAGTCAAGCTCCTCCCGTACCGCCAGGATTTCCTGTCGCGCTCCCTCGTCTTCCCGCTGGAGCGATTCAAATTGTCGTAGTGTGCGTTCGGACATCTGCGATGCAATTCGTTGGAGCCGCTCCATAAGGGCGCGACGGCCGCTTATGTGCCCATCGCAGTCATATCGATGCGTAGAATTGGGGTCGAAGGAGGCTCGAACTCGGTTTAATGTCCGGCGGTAAATTAAACTTTGTTCATGGGACTGTTGTGAGCGACGGCTGCGAAGTCCCGTGTCTTTTGCAGCCAGGTCAAGGACAAGCCAATCGCGGCAGCCCTGCACAATGCATGAGCTGGTCGCCAAGCCGATAAACCGATGGTCATAGTCCAGCAGAAAGACTTGGCCCAGGGTTAGAGGGAGAATGCCCATGGCTAAGTATGTTCCGAGCCCACGAGACTGGGTGCGTGAGCAGGTAGAGCTATACGAAAGTAGCGGCGGCACCAAAGGCACCACTCTGCGGGATACCGGGCTGCCTGTAGTCATCGTGACCCACCGGGGCAATAAGACAGGTGCGATTCGGAAGACACCTTTGATGCGCGTCAAGGACGGCGATAACTATATTCTCGTCGCGTCGCAGGGAGGAGCGCCGAAAGATCCGGTCTGGGCGCACAATCTGCGCGTCGATCCGCATATCGAGCTTCGTGATGAGACCATCGTACGCCCGATGCGCGTGCGTGAGGTCAAGGATGCGGTGGAAAGGGATCGTCTCTGGTCGTTAGCCGTGGCGGCATACCCGCCCTATGCGGAATATCAGGCGCGCACAGAACGTCAAATTCCGGTCTTTGTCGCCGAGTCGTAGCTGGAGGGAAAAGCCCATGTTCGACATGAGGCGACGCGAAGTCATCAGGCTTCTTGGCAGCACGGTAGCCGCTTGGCCGCTTTCGGCGCGTGCACAGCAGCCCGAACGCGTGCGGCGGATCGCTTTCCTGCACGATTATAACGAACTCGACCCGGAGGGACGGGTGCAGGTCGTCGCGTTCCGAGAGGCGCTTCAAAAACTAGGCTGGGCCGATGACCGCGCGCTGATCGACTATCGCTCGGGTGCTGCCGATAACGAACTGCTTCGCAGATACGCAGCAGAGATTGCGGCTCAAAAGCCGGACGTTGTGCTGACCTCCGGCGCAACTATCACTGCAGCCTTGCAACGAGCGAGCCGCAGCCTACCGATCGTATTCGTGAATGTCACTGATCCGGTCGGCGCCGGGTTAGTTGCGACCCTGTCGCGACCAGGGGGCAATGCTACCGGCTTTACCCAATTCGAGTTCGGCATCAGTGCCAAATGGCTGGAGCTGCTCAAGCAAATCGCGCCGGCAATTACTCGCGTGGCCGTGATCCGAGACCCCACGGCGCGCACCGGCGGCGGACAATTGGGTGCCATTCAGGCGGTAGCGCCGTCGCTTGGAGTGGACGTAAGGCCGGTCGACCCGCACGACCCCGACGATATCGAGCGCAGCCTCAGCGCACTTGCGCGCGACGCGAAGAGTGGCCTGGTCGTGACGTCGAGCAGGCTGGCGCGTGTGCATCGCGAGCTGATTGTCACGCTGGCGGCCCGCCAGCGTCTGCCTGCGATCTATGCCTTCCGAGTCTACGTCGCCGGCGGCGGGTTGATGTTTTACGGGCCCGATTCCACAGACCCGTACCGGCGCGCCGCGGGCTACGTTGACCGAATCCTCAAGGGGGAGAAACCCGCAGACCTGCCAGTGCAGGCGCCCGTCAAATACCAGCTGGCGATCAATCTCAAGACCGCCAAGGCGCTCGGCCTCGAAGTACCGTCGACGCTGCTCGCCACCGCCGACGAAGTGATTGAGTGAGCGTGGTGTTTGACCGTGCGCATGCGCTACGAACTATATTATTGGCCGACGATCCAGGGTCGCGGCGAATTTGTTCGCCTGGCTCTGGAAGAAGCCGGTGCCGAGTATGTCGATGTGGCGCGCAAGCGAGGCCAAGCCGGCATTCGCGCCATGATGAAGCTCATGGGCAGCGCCCGCATCGGGCGCCCACCCTTCGCTCCACCCTTCCTCAAGGCTGGTAAACTCATCATTGCGCAGACCGCAAACATCCTCCTTTACCTTGCGCCCCGGCTTGGGCTTGCCCCACGTGGGGAGGCCGGCCAACTATGGGTACATCAGTTGCAGCTCACCATCACCGATTTCGTTGTCGAGATGCACGATACCCATCATCCGATCACCACCTATCTCTATTACGAGGAACAGCGGCCGGCGGCCAGGCGCCGGACCGCGGATTTCTGGCGATATCGCGTGCCGAAAATCTTAGGGTACTTCGAGCGTGTGCTTGGGAGAAGCGGCGGCCCTTATATCCTGGGGCGCCGGCTTTGCTACGTCGACCTTTCCCTGTTCCAGATCGTGGAGGGGCTGCGCTACGCCTTCCCCAAACGGATGAAGCGGTTCGAGCGCAAGGTGCCGCGCATTGTCGCGCTGCATGATCTGGTAGCCAAGCGGCCGCGTATCGCCGCTTATCTTGCCTCCGACCGGCGGATCCCATTCAGCCAATGGGGCATCTACCGGTATTTCAAGGAGCTCGACCGCTAAACAATGCAACGCCGCGGCGTGCGCGACAGCCCGCGTACCGACACGCCTCGCAACGTTCAGGCCGTCGGATTTGTTGCAGTTGCTTGTGGCACGAACGCGAAGTGCCGATCCGCGCCGCCAATGTCGGGTGCCTGAGGTGAAGCAGACCCAATGCGGACCGAGGCGGTCTAATCGCAAAGATCGCGACACGCTATGCCGTTGCAATCGGGACGCAGGCCCCGGCGACGACAATCCTCAGGGTCTCTTGGGCCACAAACCCTCTGGCAGTGATGTTCGCAATCATCGTGACATTCTTCGCCGTTGCAGGTGTCACGCAGGCCCCGGCGACGACAATCCTCAGGGTCTTTTGCGGCACAGACCCTCTTGCAGTGACGTTGTATAGCGGAAGGGGGGTCGGGCAGGTCGCGCGGCAGCGGAGGCGGTCGCAATCGCTCAATCGGAGGCGGTCCGGGAATTGGCGGCAGATCACGATCACGCTGAGCAGTAGCAGAAGAAATAACGCCTACGAATGCGATCACAATCAGAGCACCGAACAAAAATCGCATGGCGCCCTCCATACCATGGCGTCTTAGCAAAACAGGATAGCACAATTCCAAGAGTCTGTCCGGGGAGTCCAGGCCGGATCGCATAGTTTTCTGAGCATGAGACGCCGGCGCAGGTATGATAGCCTTCGCTGCGACTTGCGGTGGTCCCGAGTGTCGTGCGAAAGCTTCATGCGAGGACTGGGGCCGCTCACCAAGTCGATCGAGTTTATGACATGGCCGCCGGCTAAGCCGGCGCGGCAGCAGGCGGTGTAGCAATGAAGACGCTCCGCGGGAAGACAACGAAGATCAACCGCCGCAAGAAACCAACGGCTGCGCGCCGCCGCAGCGCCACCAATGACGATCTGAAACGCACGCTAGCGGAGAGCCGTGGCGAGTTAAAGGAGGCCTTGGAGCAGCAGACCGCGACCGCAGAGATCCTGACCGTCATTTCGAGCTCGCCCAGCGACACCCAGCCGGTGTTCGACGCCATCGTGCGGAGCGGGCTCAGACTCTTCCACAACGCCGGCATCATGATCACGCTCGCGGACGGCGAACAGGTGAAGGCGGCGGCCGTTGCCGACCCGGATCCGGTGCGCGCCGAGGCCTTGCGGCGGAGGTTTCCGATTCCGCTCTCGCGCGAATACATGAACGGAGTCGCCATTCTTGACGCCAGGGTGGTGGACATTCCCGACGCGACGAAGGCGGCGCCCGGGATGGCAACCGGCATCCGCAATTTCCTGGCGAGCGGGTACCGGGCGGCGACCCACATGCCGATGCTGCGCGGCGGGGCTGCGATTGGGGTGCTCAGCGTGAACCGCCTGGCGCCCGGGCCGCTGACGGAAAAGCAGATGGCCCTGTTGAGGACGTTCGCCAACCAGGCCGTCATCGCCATCGAGAACACGCGGCTGCTCAACGAACTGCGCGAGTCGCTTGCAGCAGCAGACGGCGACGGCGGACGTGCTGCAGGTTATCAGCAGTTCACCCGGGGAGCTGGAGCCGGTGTTTGCGGCAATCCTGGCGAACGCGACCAGCCTCTGTGAAGCCAGGTTTGGTAATCTCTTTCTCCATGAAGGAGGCGGGCTTCGCACGGTCGCTGCACACAATGTGCCGCCCGCCTTTGCCGAAGCACGCAGACGCGCTCACATCATCAATCCGGGCGACGGCAATCCTCTTCGCGAGGTGATCAGGACCAAGCGAATGCTTCACACTGCTGATCTCGCATCGACGCGAGCTTACGCCGAACGCGATCCGGTGGCCGTCGACGCAGTCGAGCTTGGCGGCATTCGGACCAATATCGTTGTCCCGATGCTCAAGGAGAACGAACTCATTGGAGTCATCGGCATCTTTCGTCAGGAGGTTCGCCCGTTCAACGACAAGCAAATCGCGCTCGTCCAAAACTTCGCGAGCCAGGCCGTGATCGCAATTGAGAACACCCGCTTGCTCAACGAGCTGCGCGAATCCTTGCAACAGCAGACAGCCACTGCTGATGTGCTCAAGGTCATCAGCCGCTCGACCTTCGACCTGCGGAGCGTGCTCGATACCCTTGTCGAGTCCGCATCCCGGCTCTGCGGCGCGCCGCACGGACTGATATTCCGCTACGATGGACGGCATTGCCGCGCAGTAGCCGGTTACAACAACGTGAGCGGGTTCAGGGAATTATGGGAGGAAAATCCGATCCCTCCGAGCCGAGCAACTGCGACCGGCCGAGCCGTCCTGGAAAGCCGCGTGGTGCACATCCCCGATGTGCTGGCGGACGAGGAATACAACCCGCCTGACGGGGCATTACAGCAGGCGCAGAAGCTGGGCCAGTATCGCACCGTCCTCGTCGTGCCGATGATGCGTGAGGGCACGCCGCTCGGCACCTTTACACTTTGGAAGACGGAAGTAGCGCCTTTCACGGTCGCGCAGATTGAGCTGGTCAAGACGTTCGCTGATCAGGCGGTGATCGCCATTGAGAACGTGCGCCTGCTCAGCGAGCTGCGCGAATCGCTGCAGCAGCAGACCGCGACGGCGGACGTGCTGAAGGTTATCAGCAGTACGCCGGGCGAGCTGGAGCCGGTATTCGAGACCATGCTGGCCAAAGCGACGGGCATCTGCGACGCCAAGTTCGGCGTGCTTTGGCAGACAGAGGGTCAGGGTTATCGAGCCGTCGCCATGTTTGGAGTTCCGCCAGCCTACTCCAGCGAGCGAGAACGCGAACCAATAATTTATCCGGAACCGGATATCCCGCTGGGCCGTGTCACTCGAACGAAGCAAGTGCTGCAAATCGCAGATATTCGAAATGATCAGAGCTACATCAAAGGCTTTCGGCCGATCGTCAATCTAGCAGACAACGGCGGTGCACGGACTCTTCTTATGGTTCCAATGCTCAAAGAAAGCGAGCTAATTGGCGCGATTGCGATCTATCGCCAGGAGGTACGCCCCTTCACCGAGAAGCATATAGAGTTGGTTTCGAACTTCGCCGCGCAGGCAGTCATCGCCGTCGAGAACGCGCGGCTACTCAGCGAGCTCCGGGAATCGCTGCAGCAGCAGACAGCTACCGCCGACGTACTTAAGGTTATTAGCCGGTCGACTTTCGATCTGCAGATCGTGCTCGACACGCTGGTGCAGTCTGCTGCGAAGCTTTGCGAAGCCGAAATGTCGGCAATGCTGCGCCTGCATGGAGCAAGCTACCAGCATGCGGCAAGCCACGGCCTGCCAGGGGATTTGCATGCTTTCCTGACAACACTGAATATTGAGCCGGGCCGTGGCTCAGTCGCGGGCCGCGTCGCAATCGAACGCAACGTTGTTCAGATTGCGGACGTGCTCAATGACCCGGATTATTCGCTGGGCCCCCTTAAAGAACTCGGGGCCCGCACGCTGCTGGGAGTGCCGCTGCTGCGCGAAGGCATCCCAATCGGCATCATCTCGCTGGTTCGCCGGACGGTGCGGCCGTTCACGGCTCGACAAATCGAGCTTGCCAGGACGTTTGCCGACCAGGCGGTAATCGCCATCGAGAACGTGCGCCTGTTCGACGAGATCCAGGAAAAGAGCCGCCAGCTTGCCGAGGCCAGCCAGCATAAGTCGCAGTTCCTTGCCAATATGAGCCACGAGCTGCGGACGCCACTCAACGCGATCATCGGCGTCACCGAGATGCTACGAGAGGATGCGGAGGCGCTGAAGCAGGACCTCGAACCGCTCGATCGGGTGCTCGGCGCGGCCCGGCATCTGCTCGCCTTGATCAATGACATCCTGGACCTGTCCAAGATCGAGGCCGGGCGGATGGAGCTGCAGCTTGAAGATTTCGTGCTCGCGCCACTGATAGCGCACGTGCTTAAGACCATCGAGCCACTGGCGGCGAAGAATGCGAACCAGGTCGCGGTGAATTGTGATGCATCGATCGGGATGCTGCATGCCGACCAGATGCGTCTGCGTCAGGCCCTGCTCAACCTCCTGAGCAACGCCAACAAGTTCACCGATCATGGCACCATCACGATCGATGCGCGGCAAAGCGAAAAGGACGGGCAGAAGTGGGTCACCATCGCGGTCGCCGACACCGGCATTGGCATGACACCGGAGCAAATGAGTAAGCTGTTCCAGGAGTTTTCGCAGGCCGATGCCTCCACGACCCGCAAGTACGGCGGTACCGGCCTTGGACTGGCGATCAGTAAACGCTTCTGTCAGATGATGGGCGGCGACATCACGGTCGAGAGCAAGCCTGGCAAGGGCTCGACCTTCACGATCTTTCTCCCGCGGACCGTGCAGAGCGACCAACTCGTTGTGACCGAGATGCACGCAGGGCATGCGCAATCCGCGCTGGAAACTGCAGAGCCGTTGATCTTGGTGGTAGACGACGATGCCACCGTGCGCGAGCTTGTGGAGCGTCATCTCGGGCGTGCGGGCTTTGCAGTCGTCACGGCGAGCGGCGGCAAGGAGGGACTGCAGCTGGTACGGGAATTGCGGCCCGCGGCGGTGACGCTCGACATCATGATGCCTGATCTCGACGGCTGGACGGTGCTTGCCGCGATCAAGGGTGATCCGGCGCTGGCAAGAATTCCAGTCGTGCTGATGTCGATCGTCGACCAGAAAAACCGTGGCTACGCGCTTGGCGCTGCAGACTATCTGGTGAAGCCGGTCGATCGGACGAAGCTGGTCGAGACATTGACGAGCATCTGCGGCTTGACTGCCGGACGCGCTCTTCTCGTCGATGACGACGAGGTGGTCCGTCGCAGCGTGCGCCAAGCCTTGGAGCCGATCGGATGGAAGGTCGCTGAAGCAGAGAACGGCCAGCTTGCCATTGAAGTGGTCACCACCGCACGCCCCGACGTGATCATTTTGGATCTCATGATGCCGGAGATGGATGGGTTCGAGTTCATCGACGAGCTGCGCACACGGCAAGACTGGCAGGACATCCCGGTCGTGGTCATAACTGCGAAAGATCTGACGGACGAGGATCGTGACCGCCTCAACGGGGGTGTCGAGCGAATTATTCAAAAGAGCGACCGCGACGAGATGCTGCGTCAACTCACCCGCGAGATCAGCAAGTGCGTCAAATTGCAGAGCGCGAGAGTCGTATGAAAACGTCTCATCCTGTGAGTCCGCTGTTCGAGGCGAAGCGGTTGTGCGCCGAAGCCTGCAAATGGCTTCTGAATAACGCCCGCGGGGCGTCAGTCCGCTACACGTTCGGTGCGATGAATGCGCAGATCGAGCGGTGATCACCGCCGCGCCCAAGGCACACATGGCAATGATGGTCCTGACTCGGCTGCACTTGCTCATGCTTGAACAGGTTGCCCGTCGGGACGTAGAGCCAGCCGGAACCCGTTTCCACCAACTGATCGCAGGCGATTGGGAAGCAATCCATATCGCCGCAGCAGGCTAAAGGATACCAGGAATGCGCCAGCGCCGGGATGGCGGCAACCAGCGCCGCAATTACAATAAGCAATGCTATTCGCATCGGCGAAACTCGTTTAGCGTGGCCCGGACCTGGAGCGGAAGCTGTGACGCGTCCCAGCCCCCTGATCAGGGTGCAATGCTACGGGACAAAACAGAGCGAGAGCCAGAAGCGCCGGGAACAACACATCCAGAAAGCAGCAACGCGTACACACCACATATCCGTTTGGAAAGAGCGACATTGCATGTGCCTCCATATCGAATGCACCCGCTTGCACCCCATAATTTTGGCTGCGGCATGACGGCACCGCACGGACGCCGATGTTGACCGCCAATGTTTACGCCAATGTTATGCGACGATCGCAGAGGCAGCTACGATCAAGGTTCTTGGCAGAGCGGGCATGACGCATCGCAGTGGTGGCGATGTGCCCCGCCCAGCTGCTCGCGCTTGCGGATGATGTGGATCGAGTGAACGGCTTATGGCCGCTCGTGGCACTTAGTGTGTTCCGCCTCGTCCCGGTTACGACTCGAATGCACTGCGGACGAGATTTGCCCGCGGCGATTTCGTCTCTGCATGACCCCAACCCCAAGCCGACCTTGCGGCGGTGACCACTGGTTGCATTTTTTGTCGTCGGTTCTGTGATCGCCCTCACATAGTCACAACACTGATAGCGCTACTCTCGCATTGCGGTTCGTGCGCGACTTGTCCCTGGTTGTCACGGTGTTCCCAATTCTCTCACCACTTCACCGCCCTTCATTGACCACTTGACGCCAAACTCCCATGGAGCGAGGGTCCTGTCCGCGTCGTTCGGGGAGTACGCTTGATACTTCGCAGTGGTCGGGAAATAGAAGAGTCCGATCGCAAGGCCCCGTTCGTTCAGGCCATCAACAATGACCGGCATGCCCAAGGCATTGGCGCCGAGGGTTGCGTACTTAGCGGTCCACCTCCTGCCAGGTTTGCCGTCGGGGGTCGTCCCCGTTCTCGAATAACCCCGCGGTACGAGTATGACATCGGACTTGAGATCGATGCCGAACTCTAAGGTCCGCGCATGAACGACGGTTCCGTCAGCGGCAATGAGACGAATTCCCGTACACACAGTATCCTCCCTGCTCGGGCGTCATCCACAAGTCCACTCGTTTCTGGCACAGGGCTGCTGCGCCGGAATGTCCGCGATTATGGAGAGTCTCGGAGGGTAAGCGGACGGTCGGCGTTGCATCAGCTTGCCGACTGATCTGTGCAGGCCGTCGGGCGGCAGCGGGAGTGGTGAGGATCAGTTCATTGATCGCAAAACGTCGTGTTCAGGAACACAATACCGGAAATCTTCCCACTGGATTGCGCGAAGCGGCGTTCGAGCGCGCCACGATACAAATACTTGACAGGCTTCAAGGTCATTCTGTTGTGGGAGTTCTGCTTCTTGACCGGAAGATACGCCAGCTACTGCGGTCGCCCCAGATCATTCGCTGGCCAGACTGCCCCTTGCGGCGCTGAGGAAGGCATCGGCTCAGTGGAGGCTGGCGTCGCCGGCTCAGCACGTACCGGTGGCGAGGCAGCGTTTGCTGTCCTGGCGGCTGCGGGCTTGGCGGAGGCAACAGGCTTGCGCTTTGCGGCATGGAACTCGGCGTAGACCGGATTGGGCGAAAGCCGTGGAGCGTCTGCTCCAGCTACCGTTTCCGGACGGATTGTTATGGTCTGCGGCTTGTATGGCTTGAGCGTAAACGTCGCTGTGAATTCAGCGTTCGCTTGGACCGTCAGCTCGCATGGAGTGAGGCAGCTTTGGCCGGATGACGTCTTGACCTCAGCGCCGGGCGGGGCGGATTCAAACCGCAAGGCTTCGGTTGTCTCTGAACGCTTGAAAAAGTTTAGGTTTGGCATGACTGAGCACGCGGCAACAGAGAAGCCGCATGCGATGACGGCAATGATTTAACTCATGTTGGACCCCACGACACGGGCAACGCTACGGTCGCCATACCCCACATTACGATCGCATGAGGCGGGGAAGCCGCATCCAAAACATCATCCCGCGACATGGCACATGATATCGAGAACGTAAATGTGGCAGTGGTAAGACTTTTCGGTAGAAAGAGCACGCAATGTGTCCGTCATGCCCGGCCTTGCGCTGCCTTGCGCCGGGCATCCACGTCTTATCTTGAAGCGCGCTTCGGAGAAAACAGACGTAAGATGGCCGGGACAAGCCAGGACAAGCCCGGCCATGACGCCGAGAGTTGATTCAGCTTCATCGAAACCAGCTTTAGTCACAGGTTGACGCATTTATCAGTCGTTCGCACGCGCCTCGCTCGTAATGCAAGCATCCGATTGCGGGTCGACCGCACAAAAATATTCTTCGTTCCTGGAACAGAACTCAGCCTTGTTATTTGCTGTAAAATTTTGCAGGCACAGATACATCCAATCGATGCTGATTCTCGCTTTCTCAAACTCCTCCTCACCGCAAAACTCGTCTAGTTGAGATACAACGCGCTGGAATTCTTGCGGGACTGTCTGTTTCGTTCGGCCAGCCAAGCTCTGAGCATGTGCATAGAAGCCCTGTGCGGTCGCAATGCAATCATGCTTATCGACTGGAGTTAGCGGATAGGGAGTAAGTCGAGGCTCTTCTCTAGCCGATGCAGCTGACTTGCGGCTCTTCGCCGCGAAAGATTTTTGCTTTTTTCCAGCAGCAACAGACTTTTGCCTCTTGAGAGTACCAGATGTTTTCTCCTTCGCTGAGGCAGTTGACTTCTGTTTTGCGATCGCAGGTGAGTTTGCAACAAAACAAAGGATGTTTAGGCCTGCAAGCAGGCAAATCATAGCTAAGACGCATAAACCTCGCGGCATATCCCCATCTCGCCGCTGACGCACCTTTTAGATACTATCAGGTAATGGGGCTAAATTCCGGCCCCGAAAAGTTCCACAGTCATGACCATGCTTGATTTGTGGGGCTGTAGTCGGGCCGGCATCCCGCAGTGCAGTGAGCCCCCTGACTGCGCCATCGTCACGCGCTATGCTGTCAGGGAACTTGATCGTTCGAGGCAGCCCATGCAATTCGCCGATGTCATCAAACTCGTCGGCTGGGCGGCAGTCGCCTGGCCGAAGGCGGCTCCGGGGCAGTCGACGGATGGCGTGTCGAGGATCGGAGTGTTGTGGCCCGCAAGTTCAGCCCCCGCTTCGCCACGAATGGAGTCGTTTCGACAAGCGCTGCGTCAGCTGAACTTTGTTGAGGGTCAGAACGTCGCTATCGAACTGCGCCATCCACAACGAGGTCTGGCTGAGCTTCCCGGCCTTGCCGCCGAGCTGGTTCGGCTGCAAGTCGACATCATCACCGCCTTTGGCGATTACGCCCCCCGCGTGGCGCAGGAGGCGACGCAAACAATTCCCATCGTTGCGATCGGCGACGATATTCTTGGCGCCGGGATCATCAGCTCGCTTTCGCGGCCGGGCGGCAATACCACCGGCCTGACAATTCTTGCGCCGGAACTCAGTGCCAAGCGACTTGAAGTGCTACTGGAGATGGTACCGGGAATATCGCGCGTGGCGAGTCTTTGGGACCCGACAACTGGCGCATCGCAAGTGGCGACGACCGAGAACGCTGCGCGGGCCTTGAAGCTAAAGCTGCAAGTCCTCGAAGTTCATCGTACCGAGGACCTCGCTGGGGCGTTTCAAGCGGCACGCAATGCCCAGGCGCAAGCGCTCAATGTGTTCGCCTCGCCGATTCTCGCCTCCTTGCACCGAGAGATCATTAGCTTGGCCGCCGAATATCGGCTGCCAGCGATTTATCAGTGGAGGGAACACGTCGACGCCGGCGGCCTCATATCCTATGGGCCTAATCTCGCGGCACTGTTTCGACAGAGTGCGACCATCGTCGTTAAGATTCTCAAAGGCGCCAAGCCTGCCGACCTGCCTGTTGAGCAGCCCACAAAACTCGAGTTGGCATTCAACGCCAAGACCGCAAAATCTCTTGGACTTTCTATTCCGCCCTCCATCCTGGTGCGCGCCGATGAGGTTATCGAGTGAAGCGTCGCAGTGGCCGGGGGTTTCTTTTCGCGCTCGAAATTATTCTATGTCAGGAGTGAGAATGTTCAGTTCGGACAACTTCTTCTTTGCAATCGCAATGCGTCGCGCCACCTCTTCGAAATACTCTGCATAGCCTGGTTCTTCGAGGCGGCCCAAATCCAAAAAATAATACTTGCCGCGCTTATGGACCCACCCGCTCAGCTCTAGCTCTTCAAGTATCCGCGCCGCGGTTGCAGGCGGCATCTCTACATTGCGCGAAAGACCTGCAAGCGTGAGCGGTCGCCCGCGCAATTGGGCATGTCCCAACGCCGCACCCACAAGGATGAACCTCTGTGCTTGGGGCAATTTGTATTCCGGGAAAAAAACATGAGCTCCCAGGCGGCGCAGCGCCCACATCATGTCGGCGATTATGACGACAGCATGCTGATGACGGTGCCGCGTTTTCATGGACCTACCCCTGTTGGCCCTTCAAGGGCGAGCGAGCGAACTCTAGACAAGAACTGTGTAATTCGCACGCACTACGCCGACCCTTTTGAACGGAGGCCACTGAAATTGACTTGCAAACGCTAGTGTGGCGAATTTGACGTTCCTATCAGCATTGCCGCGAGTCATTTGTAGGAACGTCAAATCCAAAGCCACACTAGAATCAAATAGTTGCTAGTGCGGTGAATTTGAAGTTCCTATCATAACTGGCCGCAAGCTCGTTTAGGAACTTCAAATTCAAAACCGCACTAGAATCATAGAGTTGCTAGTGGTCCTTAAATTCCGAAGTTCGCATCTGAACGTGCTGCGAGTGGTGGCGAACTTCGGAATCGGACCACTAGTGTCCCTTTGGTTCCGACGTTCGTTTGCGAGCGTTCTGAAAAGTGATACGAACGTCGGAACCGGACACTAGCGCAGGAGCAAAAGATTACATTTTCACGACGTACGGACACCGGTAAACGGGGTATGGGATTGTGACCACTGCCGATCGCGTCAAAACGCGTCGCGACGCTGGTGCGGTCGGAAGAGCCTTCGATATCGCAAGGGAGGTATGGAAATGAGCAGCGAAAAGGAAATTCTCGCCCTGGAAGACAAGCGCATTGCGGCGATGATTGGAGGGGACTGGAAGGCAGTACAGGCGCTTGCACACGATCAGCTTCTCTACACCCACTCCTCTGCCGTCACCGACACCAAGGCGAGCTGGCTCGAAACGATGACTTCGGGCAAGACGAAGTATAAGAGCGCGAGCTTTACCGACCGCAAGGTGCGCATGATCGGCGATGCCGCGCTCGTCACGGGCGGGGCGGCGATCGAGGCCGAGATCAACGGCCAGCCGCGTATCCTGCGGCTCAAATTCCTAAACGTCTGGACCAATACTCCTCAGGGATGGAAGTTCGTGGCGTGGCAGTCCACGCCGCAGCCGCAGTGAGCTGACGACCATTTGCACGGGCGAGGGGCATAGGGTCAAACCCTCGTAACGGCGGAGAAGTACCAGTGACGAGACTCCAAATCCTTGGCAGGGCCAATTCGTTCAACGTGCGCAAGGTCCTATGGGTCTGTGACGAGTTGGGTGTCGAGTACACTCGCGAGGACTGGGGACGAGGGTTTCGTCCGACGACCGAAGCTGAATTCCTGCGTATCAATCCCATTGGCCTTGTACCGGCTGTTATCGACGATGGTCAGGTACTTCGAGAGTCAAACACCATCGTGAGATACCTCTCGACCAAGTATGGCGGCGATGCTCTCTATCCCAAAGATCCCGTTCAACGGGCGTGTGTCGAGCAGTGGATGGACTGGGCAAACTACGAGACATCCATATCCCTCCGAGGAGCGTTCCTCGGAGGGATGCTCAATGAGCCACCATGGAACCATCCCTGGTTTATCGATCAGGGCCGCCATCAGATCACCAAGGAGGTCGGCCAGCTCGATGAGCATTTGGCCTTGACGGGCCCTTACATCACCGGTGAGGCATTCACGATCGGGGATATCCCTATCGGCTTGGTTGTGCATCGTTGGTTCTGCCTGAATTTCAACAAACCAAGCTATCCGTCCGTCGCTCGCTACTATGAGCAGTTGAGCACGCGGCCAGCTTACAGACGTCACGTGCGTAACGGACTGCCGTAGGCCACGCTCGGCAGCTATTGGCTAGTCATCGAGCCACGCCACGGCCCGTATCGGGCTCCCCGTACCGCCTTTGATCTTCAACGGGAAGCCGATGAAGCGGAAGCGGCCCTTGCCGACGAGCTTGTCGAGATTGACGAGGCCCTCCATGTGCGTGAAGCCGAGGTCGCGGCAGACGTGATGGACTTCGAAATTATTGCGTCCCGGCCGCCCCGGGCTCACGGCCTCAACACCAAACATGCCGATACCCTGCCTGCCGAGCCAGGTGGCCGAATCTTTGGTCAGGCCCGGAAAGTCGGTCAGATACCCATCTTGGCCGTAGCAGCGGCGGTAAAAGTCCATGTGCAGCAGCACGGTATCCTTCGGCTTGATGGTCACCCGCGCCGCTTCGATCGATGCCTTGAGGTCGGCGGTCGAGATGTCGGACTTCAGCGGCTTGTCGGAGAGGTCGAGACAGACGGCCTCGGTAAAAAAGGTGTCGAGCGGCATCTCGTCGATGGAGCGTGCCCCCGTTCGCGCATCGAAATGGCAAGGGGCATCGACGTGGGTTCCAGCATGATCGCCCAGCGCGAGCGCCATGGTGGCGGAGGAGAACTCGTAGCCGTCGGCCACACGAACCTCATCGTGGGTCGAGTAGGGAGTGATGACGATCGAGGGATGGTTCAAGAGCCGAGGCATCTTGTGATAGATGTCGCGACTGAGGTCGATCAACGTCATGGCGCTTCACTCCAAAGTGGAGGCTCGGCAACGGGCGTGCTTCATCTGAGCGCGGGGCATTCGCGGAACGGGAGTTATGGAACGCCAGCCCGGATCGATCGGCATCAGTCGGCCCTGATGCCGGCCGCCCGGATCACCTTACTCCACTTCTCGGTTTCATCGGCGATGAGCTTGCCGAAGTCGGCGGGCGAACCCGCAAGTACCGTGCTGCCCTGGTCGGAAAGCCGCGCCTTGAACTTGGGATCGGCGAGCGCAGCGTTGACCTCCCTGTTGAGCCTGCCGATGATCTCGGCGGGCGTGTTCTTCGGCGCACCGATGCCACCCCAGAAGCTCGCCTCGTAGTCCGGCACGAAATCACCCACGGTCGGGAGGTCCGGCAGCGCGTCCGAGCGCGTCGCCGTGGTTACCGCCAGCGCATGCAGCTTGCGGGCTCTGATGTACTCGATGGATGAGGACATGGTGGCGAATTGAACCTGCACCTGCCCGCCGAGCAAGTCCGTGAGGGCTGGCGCACCGCCGCGATACGGCACGTAAGTCATATTGACACCAGTCATCATTTTGAACAATTCGCCCGAAACATGGGGCGGGCTTCCGTTGCCGCCCGAGGCAAAATTGATCTTGCCCGGATTACGTTTGGCGTAGGCAATGAACTCGGGAACCGTCTTGGCCGGAAAGGATGGATTTACCACCATGACGTTGGGTTCGCGGCTGATGCCCGCGACCGGCGCGATGTCGCGGATGAAATTGTAGTTGAGCTTGTCGTAAAGAGTCGCGTTGACCGCGTTCGTCTGACTCGCCAACAGGAGCGTATAACCGTCTCCCGGTGCACGCACGACCGCCTCGGTGCCGATATTGGTGCTGGCACCCGGCCGGTTCTCGATGACGAATGGCTGGCCAAGTCGCTCCGAGAGCCATTGCCCTATCAGGCGCGCCGTGATGTCGACCGATCCGCCTGGGGGAAATCCAACGACGATGCGTACCGGCCGCGACGGATAGGCTTGCGCGCGCGCGATCCGCGACATGGCCGGGAGTGCGGCAGCGCCCGCTGCTGCCAGATGCAAGAACTTGCGGCGTGGAAGTTTCATGGCGTGCCCCCTGGCGATACCAAAGCTATCCCAATTCCTGTACCTCTGAAAGGAGCTGCAACTTCCGATTATGGCATTGTGTCACGAGTAACGCCGGTCCACACGGCGGTGCGTAACCGTACGAGAGATGAAGGAGGGCCCTTCGAGATGCTTGATGTCCGGCCTGCGGACCACCCTGCACCTTCGACTTTCAATTCACTCCAAAGCGTGCATGATGATGGGCAGTATGACTAATGATCGACTGTAACAATGCGCGATTCTCGATACGCAGCCTGAGCATCGCGCACTTTGTTCTCGCTCAGCAACAAACTACGTTTCCACTGCCGATTTCTCGGATCTCCAGAGACCAATTCTTGGATAATGTTGAGGCCTTCGTTATACGCCAACAGTGCGCCGCGATGGTCACCCTGCGCCGTCAATACGTCCCCGACAGAATTTAAGCTCACCATAAGATCATAGTTCCACATCGCATTGTTTGGGTCCTGTGCGGTAAGCTTGCGCGTTATATCAAGACTTTCGCGATAAGCGGCCAACGCTCCACTCGGATCATTTTGGGCTAAGAGCAGGTCACCTGCTCGAATGAGGGTGCGCGACAGGTCACGCTGCACGTAAGGGCTTCTTGGATGACTGGCGGCAAGTTTGCGCATGATCTGCACCGGCGGAAGGCTCTCACTATGCCCCACTACATGATTAAGTCCAGCTGCTGCCGCAGGCCGCTCTTGCACGGTCGGGATGCCCGCTGTTCCGGCTGCAAGTGCGAAGAGCATCGCAGCGCTCACCGCCGCTGTGAGGAAGATCTTCATAGCGACCTCCCGGAATTTCCGAGTTCAGCAGCGATCGCGAATGAGGCCGCCGCCTCGTTGCTGCTCTTGTACTGACCAGTTTCAGTATCTTTGAATTGGATCATCCACACGTCGTTGTTCCCCGCCACGTAGTATCGGGAATTCGCCATCGTTTCCTCCTGAAGAGCAGATTTCTCGTCTGAAACGCGCGTTTGCCTCCCCACCCCAACAAACTCGCGCACGGGCTTTTCATTCCTCCTTCACTCTAAGGTGATCGAGCCGTCACTGTGGACGTTAAGTGATTTGGCCGCGACAGCGAGGTTCACGACGTGAGGTCGGCTTGCCTGCTTCGGGAATAAAAATGACGGTCAGCCTGTCTAGCTCACTGAAAGGCAGCTCCGCGCCAGGAGATCGTCACAGGCGAGGAAACAAACTCGGTTTTCATGCAACAAGCTGCGACTTTCCATTCCATGGCTGTGGGCATGTTTTGCCGAAACAGGAAAGTAACGCAATCCAGAGAGAAACAGAAATGTTGGCACTGCATTGCTTCCGAACCCTCTACGGCTCCGCATTCTCGATGTGGTGCTGGCTAAAGATTTCTCTATTCGATCCCTATCGGCCCGAGCTGCACTACATGCGAGGCCCTGGGCCAAAATGGCGGGAGAAGCAATCGCGCAGCGCGGAGTTCGCGAGCTAGATCGAGAAGAAAATATCAATCGCCAGGAGCTAGACGTATGAGCATCACCGAATATGTCGCCACTACCACCCGCGCCTTCATGGCCGCAGAGATTGCCATGGCGGCGGTCAACTGCGGAGCTGCGAACGTCACCTGCGCGCAAGCCGAAAAACTACTTGACGATTACTTTGCCCGCGTCGAACAGGTGATCCCCTGGACCGAGATTAATCCCCTGGACCGCCGGTCCTGATCCGCCCGGCGGGTCTGCAGGGGGACTGACCAGACGGGACAAACAGCACGATCCCGACCCCAGCAATCCAGCCCCGGCGGAATCCGCAATTTTGTGATCTCTATCACAGTGTAAGACGAAGATTCAGGGCATCGTTCAATAATGGACGCTCAGAGCGTCAAAATTACTGGACGCCGAGACTGGATGGAGAGGGCCATGAACGCGGCGAGAAAGCTTGCAAGCGCCTTAACAATTCTTGCCATTACGGCAGCCGTTACCGGATGGGTAGGCGTGGCCGGATCATCACACTCTATCGCCATGAAGCTATCCACTCCGACTTCCGCCACGTCGCTAATCCCCGTCTGGTGAGGAGCGCCACCAGTCATACTGGATAGGATTTGACAGACATCCCCGGCGTTTGCAGCGGAAGGACCGTCGCTGAACGATGAGTGGAGAGTAGGCTGCGTTCTACACCGGCGGGCTTCTCAAAGGCAAGAATGACCTGCCAATGCAGGCGCCGATCGAGTACGAACTGGTGTCAATCCAAGACCGCCAAGGCCCTTGGCATAGACGTGCCGCCGACGTTGCTCGCGACAGCCAATGGGGTCATCGACTAAGCTAACTTGCCGACCTTCCGGTCCAAGTCCCGACCAGGTACGAGCTTGTCGTCAACCTCAGGACTACGAAAGCGCTCGGCCTCGACATGCCGGCGTCGGTGCTTGGCCGCGCCGACGAGGTGATTGAGTGGTTCCGGTCGATGTATTCGATCTATGCTTGATATCCTGAAAGGTGCCTTTGCATGAAGCGCCGGCATTTATTCCAGCACAGCGGAACGGCAACGACGTCTGAACAGAATCACTCGAAAGAGGATGAGGAACGCGACCGCCTTGAACTGGCGCTGGAAGAAGGTCTCCAGGGAACCTTCCCCGCTTCAGATGCTGTTTCCGTGGTTCAGCCTGCGCCGCCTGCACCACGGGAACAACCGTGACTGAGTTCGCCGCTGCGATCTGCGCAAAGGGCGCACCGGGAGCAGCGCCTAGTGGTCCGATTCCGAAGTTCGCCACCACTCGCGGCACGTTCAGATGCGAACTTCGGAATCTAAGGACCACTAGCAACTCTATGATTTCTAGTGCGGGTTTGAATTTGAAGTTCCTAAACGAGCTTGCGGCCAGTTACGATAGGAACTTCAAATTCACCGCACTAGGCATCAAGAAGGTTGGTGCCCGCGTCGATCTGGATTAATGCAGCCGGCAGAAGCTTGCGCCCCACTTCGCGCAAATTCTGCGCTTGCTCCGGTCGCATTCGTCCGGCATTAGCTTTGACATGACTGATTCGGCGGAGGCCCGCGCGCCGATTCTGGCCGCGGGGGGAATTGTCTTTCGGGAAGGCTCGAGACCGCGCATCGCCATCGTGCGATTGCGAAGAGACAAGTCCTGGGTGTTGCCTAAAGGCAAGCTCAATCCAGGCGAGCGCGCGCTCGCCGCCGCCAGGCGAGAGGTGGTGGAAGAGACCGGACACGCGGTTTCGGTTCACGAGTTTCTTGGCTCGATGTCGTATCCGGTCGACGGCAGGATCAAGATTGTCCAGTTCTGGCATATGCGAGCCATTCGTGGCCCGGTGCGCGAACTGGCTTACGAGATCAAGGCTGTGCAGTGGCTACCATTGAAGCGAGCCATTGAAACGCTTACGCGCGTGCACGAAAAGGTATTCCTCGCGGCCGTCGGTCCGGTCGCCCTCAAGGCAATCGGGCAGTCTGTGCGCGACAGGTCCACCAGGCCGGCAAGTCGCAATCAGGACAGGCGCGGGAGCCGGCGCCCCTCCATCGCTCCAATCGAGCAATCGCTTGCGGCAGGTTAGTGAGAACAGTGCGGGCGTGGGTGTCGTCAACAATTACAGCTGGTAATTGCGCAGAATCAGATACGGTCGGGCTGTTCGTTCACCCAGAACCGCTCGGAACGGACGAATGCGTTCCAGTCCTTGACCAGCTCAAGATCGATCTCGGCGGCCCGCCGCCGATGCCAGCCCAGGATGCCGCCCGCGGCAAACGACAGCTGACCCGGCGATGCAACCGGCGCGATGGAGGTCGATCCATTGCTTGCAATCCCGACCAGTTGCGCCAGCATCCTTTCCGCGATGGCAACATCATTCATGCGACCCAGATCGTCCTGCAGTCGGGTCAACCGCTTGATGAACTTCTTTTTGAGTTCCTCCGTCAAACACGTTGCCGAAGAAATCGAGTGCGTAACGCAGCCGCTTGAGAGCGATCCGCACATCGTGTCGGCCTGATGTGGATAGTGTTTCAAAACGGTCACCTCGCTCAAGCAGCTTATCGTGCGCCTTGGACAGGGCATTCGATGCCAATTCTGCAAGTGGCTGGTCGAGGCTGGGGGCGTCCTTTCGCACTTTGCCGAGATCTTCTGCGTGAGCGAGTGCACAGAGGTCGATCAGGAAGCGACGGTAATGCGGCGAGCCGAGCGCCTGGCTTACCTGCTGATAGGCTTCGCTCTTCTTTGCCGCCAGACTGGCCCGCAGCGGTGCCAGATGCTCAGCCTCGCCAAGCGCCTCGATTGCAGGATCGAGCAATTCCGTCTGAAGAACGTCGAGATCGCGGGCCGCTCCCAAAACCGTGCCAAGCGAGCGCACCTCACGCTCGAGCGGTTCGATACGCTTGCGGCGCAATAGCGGCTTATAGATCTTGAATGCCGACCGCAGCCGCCGCAGCGCAATGCGGCACTGATGCACCCCTTCGATGTGAAGATTGTTCCGGGCGCAATCATCGTTTGCGGTCAGGTGCGAAGACGAATTGAGAATGATGAGCCTGAACGAATCGCCTGCAGTCAATTCCGGTGTGAAATGCAGCTTGGGTGCCCGCGACCAATGTCGGTGCTTGGGCTCCTTCAGCGCATAGCCTATGTCGGCGTTGCTGCGTAAATGCAGGCGCCCGTCGACTGCGTCGCTGATGCGCTGTGCTTCGGCGAACAGCTGCCTTACGTCACCGGCGACCAGCTCCAGTTCGATCTCGTGAATGGGTTCGCGCCGCCCACCCACGATCACGGCGCCGCTGTCCAGCGACACATCGATCTCCGCATTATCCGATGTCAGCCGGCGCGTTTCCCGCTTGATATCAACATCGAACACCGGCTGCAGATCGGCCGAGGTGAGGTTCCGGAAATCCTGCGGCAGAGCTGGATCGATGACCAAGGACGGATCGGGGATCGGGTCCGGAAGGAGAGCCTCCCATTCCGTGCGCGCCGGCGAACCAGAGTTGCCATTGAGCATTTTCACGGTCTGCACGAATTCATGCCCGTTAGTACGGGTGCGCAGGCTTATTTCGTTATCGCGCAACTGCCGATCGGCGGTGTCGAAATAGATGCTGTGACGAGATTGGCGGTGCCCCGGTCCGATTTGGCGCCACCAGCGGGAGCGCTGGATCTTGGCCATATTGGCCGGATCGGTGCGAAGTTTCACTTCGATTTCCTGCCGCCACGCCATTTAGTACGGTTCTCGGTTGCGGATGTACCTTTCGAATCTTCCCAATGTGACATACATATGTCAAAACGTTTGACAATTGTCAGCCAGAAAGCTGACGGCCGAAGAAACCTGATACGTGCGCCGCTACAGTTACGATGCCAGCGCATGTGCAGAAGCAGCCATGGCCCGCCACATTCTTTTTACCTCCCAGAAGGGCGGCGTCGGAAAATCGACCCTCGCGCGGTCGACGGCGGTTGCACTCGCTTGTTCCGGCCGCAACGTGCTGTTGGCAGACTTTGACGTGGAGCAACGAACCTGCCTGCGCTGGCAGGCGCAACGCCAGGCGCGCCGCCTCTCGCCCACGATTGCCGTCGCAAAATTCTCCAAGGAAGGAAAGCTCGATCGGGTTTCCCAGCAATACGACGACGTTGTCATGGATACGCGTGGGCGCCATGACGAACTGAGCCTCGACCTTGCGATGGCGTCGGATGTGATTTTTCTTCCTTCGAGCTTCTCGCTGGACGACATTTCCCCGACCCTGACCGTCGTTGAAATGCTCCGCAATGCGGGAATTCCATCCGCGCGCGTTGCCGTCGTGTTCTGTCGAACCGGGGGGTCGTCCCGGCAGGCGCAGCGTGCGCGCTCCATCCTGGAAATGAACGGCATTGCCACCCTTGGCCCGGTGCTGCCGCAGCGCGATGGCTTTGTCTCGCTGTCCGCGACCGGCAGGACCGGCCGGGAGGCTCCCAATGCCAAGCTGCAGTCTATTGCGATGGCCGTCGATCAGGCCTTGCTGCAATTCATTGAAGCGGCGACCTCTGGCTCCGGCGAGGTCCTGCCCAAGCCAGCAGATCAGGCCCGCTAGACGATCGATTCCATGGAACTGCTCATATTCAAATGTCTCTGTCATTCCGGGGCGCCGCAAAGCGAAGCGGAGCGGCGAGCCCGGAAACCATACTACCGGCTGGGCTTATGGATTCCGGGCTCTCGACCTTCGCTGCGCTTCGGCCTCGCCCCGGAATGACACCGATATGATTCGAACCAAGGAAATGCTCGACTAGTATATTCTGTCCCGAAACCCCCTGATCCTCAACTCTACTTGCAATGAGCCAACTCTAACGGGTCGAGGGGGTTTCCTTGGCGGCAATGCTCCTGTCGGACAAACCGACCGTTCGTCCCGGAAAGCCGGCAGCATCGAAGTACGGCGTGTCACCTACGAGTTGATAGTTCAGTACAGTCCTGAGGCCGTCCGCTGTCGGCTCGGACTGCATTACTTTGGCGACGTAGGGTGGAGTTGTTCCTCCGGGCATGCTCTCGGTCAGGATGCGGCCGACCAGCTTGCCTTTGTCCTTGATGTCAAGCCCGAGGATGTGTGCCAGCGTCTTGCCGACATCGGCATTGCTGACCGGCGCGTCGTCTGTGAAACCTGCCTTGAAGTGCGGACCGATGGCAGCCATGAAATTCATGGTGTCGGCCCGGCTGAAGGTGCCGTGCATGCCCTGACCTTGCTGCAGGCCGGTGTCGGCGACTTCCACCGTGCAGGTCAGGGGCTCATCGCACCCCGTCGAGAAGGTGCGGAAACTGATGGCAATGGCCGGCATTGGCGTCAACGCCGAGCCTTTCAAGTTGATCGCCGACAGCGGCAGAGTGCCGGGAAAACTGCCAAGCAAATCGTCGACGAAGAGACCGCTCACATAGTCCTGCGCCAAAAGCGCATTCACGACGCGGTGTGCCAGCGCCCTGTCGTTCTTCGGCAGATAAACGAGGTTGGATCCGCCATTCGCCGCGACGACCACGTCGGGTTTGTTCGCATCAGACCCGATCAGGCCGTTCCCTCGGCTTGGGTGGGCGTTCTCTGCGACCGGGGCATTCCTGGCATCGGGATCATAAAGCGGCATGCCGAGAGCAGCCGCGATGTCGATTGCGACAAAGCCCGGCGGCAGCAACCCCCGGGGAACGTCCGGGTACGTCGCCCGCGCCGACCGGCTCGTCTTGCTCTCCTTGGAGATGGTGGCAAAGCCGTGGTCGGCGGCAACGAAGATGTCGGTCGTATCGGCGAGGTCGAGATCGATCAGCGCTCTCTGAATGCTGGCGAGATTGTCATCGGCATTCTTGATCGAAGCAATCGAAGTTGGGCCGTTAATGCCGGGGGTGAGTTCGTTCAAGCTGTCGCCCTGGTTATGCTGCGTTCCGTCCGGATCGCGCGACCAGAACACGAGGACAAAAGGACGATTGCGCGCCTTGAACATCGGCAGCACCAACTTGGTCGCGACATCGGTAAAGTAGGCCTGCTGCGTAACGTTCGCGACCTTGGTCCCCGGCGTGCGGGCATCGCCCGCCTTGCCATTGTCGCCGCGCGGGGGTGCGGCAAGGGCAAGACCCGCCGCGGTCAGGGCCGCTTTGACCTCTTGCGACAACGCGATACCGTTCGAGCTTCCGGTTGAATCATCGACGACAATCGTCTGCCCGCCGGTGCGCTCGGTATGATCGAAGATCAATGCGGGACCAAGCTTTCCGATCGTGGCGGTGCTCAGGCCGGCATCGCGTGCCGCCTTGAGCAACGTCAGCTCGTTGACGTAGTCGCCGGCAAAGTGCTCGTCCACGTCGCCGAGCACCGGATCGCTCTCCAGAAAGGGAGTCACGCTGCCGCCCGCGCCCGGTACCGGGAAGCCGGAGTAGATCGTGTTGCTGAAGTCGCCGGTATCACCGACATGATGGCCGGTCGCCATTCCTGCTGCGTTCGGTGTGGTAAACGTCGGGAAAAGTGCGTGCGGGTTCTTGAAGTTGACGCCCTTGTCCCTGATCGCAGCCATCGCCGGAGCCGTCTGTTCAGTGACGATCAGCGGACGAAGGCCGTCGGGTATGAAAAGCACAACGTTGTGCGGCCTGTCTGCAGCTGCGGCCGGAAGGTTGATTGCGCCAAACGCCAGCGCGCAACACGATGCGCAATATAAAGCGGCCTGGAGAGAGTATCGCACAGCTTGAATTCCTCTGCTTTCGATGGATTGAAAGTGGCTACCACTAGTGGTCCGATTCCGAAGTTCGCCACCACTTGCGGCACGTTCAGATGCGAACTTCGGAATCTAAGGACCACTAGCAACTCTATGATTTCTAGTGCGGTTTTGAATTTGAAGTTCCTAAACGAGCTTGCGGCCAGTTATGATAGGAACTTCAAATTCACCGCACTAGTGGTCCGATTCTGAAGGCGGATTATTGCGGTTGGTTGCGACAGAAATATTACTCTCGAAGAGAGACGCAACATTTGCCGCTTGTTTGTGCTATGCGCTTGCGGCAGGGGACCGCTCGATCTGCCAGTATACGAGAAATGACTTGGCAGTTATTGTCGTCATTAGAGGACGTTTCCGGCTTTGGGGTGCGAACCTTTCGGCGTGTCTCGGGTTTTCGCCAATGGGCTGGAAGGTGCAGATCGGGCTCGCCGATGACACCCGCAGGGGTCCGCGTTGTTTCATGAGTGAGAGATGAGCAGAGCGTTTCTGAAGGAAGAAGCTGCCGAGGCGTCAGAGGAATTACCCGACCGTCGTATCTCTCCGCACCCGAACGACGTTACCCGGCAAGGCATGGCGCACCTGGACGCAATGTTGGATGCGGCTCGCCAGGCTCATGCCGTCGCTCGCGCAGCGCACGATCGCGGCGCCATGGCGCACGCATCCCGTGAATTGCGCTACTGGAGCGCCCGCCGTGCCAGCGCGCGGGTAGTTCCCGATCCTGCCGATACGACGGAGGTACGTTTCGGCAGCTCGGTGAGCATTCGACGCGCAGACGGCAGAGAACAGACTTTTCGGATCGTTGGCGAAGATGAAGCCGATCCCGGGCGCGGGACAATTTCACATGCTTCCCCCTTGGCGCGCTCGCTCATTGGAAAACGTGTCGGCGATGTTGCCAGGCTTGGGACTGGCGAAGTGGAGATTCTAGCCATCAACAAGCTGGGCGCGTGATGCGGCCACCCCGCTGCAACTTCGCGCGATATCGCTGTTCGTGCCAGCGTAATGAACTCGCGCCGTTTCAATTGACCGGATTGCATGCGCTGGCCTCAGTAGGTCTCCATGGGAGCATACCGCATTGGCAAGGATCAAGTCAGGAGCTCGCCGCGCTGCGGAAAATTGATCCGTTTTTTCGTTTCAACTGACGCCCCGGCTGCTCTGATATTTTTTGGTGTGCGACCATATCAATGCAAGAGGGCCAAGCAGAATAGCCACAGAAAGCAGCGCGAAGACGGCCAGCCACGCGGATGGATTTGTTGAACCGCCGGCTGCATCGAGCGCAATGCCGACACCCCAAGCACCTAGTGTGGCGGATTTGACGTTCCTATCAGCATTGCCGCGAGTTATTTGTAGGAACGTCAAATCCAAAGCCACACTAGAATCAAATAGTTGCTAGTGTCCCTTTGGTTCCGACGTTCGTTTGCGAGAGTGCTGCAAAGTGATACGAACGTCGGAACCGGGACACTAGTGCTGAAAGACCAAAACCTACGGTCGAATGGAGGGCCAATGTGGCACCGCGATGCATCGGCGCGGCGCTGGCGCTTGTGCCAGAGGTTAGCGCGCCAGAATCGGCAGAAACCGTAAGGCCGTACAGCAGAACGAGCGGGAGCAAGATCGATGGAGACGAAGTAGCATTGAGCCCAATACTCAATGCCACCGCCGCAGAGGAAACCATGACAATCGTTATGGTACAGTGACGGCCATAACGCAGCGCGGCTTCGTTGCCAAAGATGCTTGCCGGTAGCGACAACAGCGTGACGATGACGCTCACGGAAACTGCTCCGAGTGGAGCCACGCCGCCGTTTTGCGCCATCACGAACGTCCAGAATGCGACGATCCAAGTCCGCATCCCGTAGAGCTCGAAACAATGAGCGCCATATCCGAAAATGTAGCCGAGCGCTGCGCGATTTCGCAGAACCGGAGCAAAATCGAGAAGGTGGCTGATGCGGCGGCGGTGGTTTACACGGTGCTAGTCCAATGCAAACCCCGAGCATTATTAGGGGGCCGGTTCCCGTAATGTAGAATGCCGCTTGCCAGCCGAAGCTTTCCGCTACGAGCTGTGCAATTAGAAACGAGAGGCCGACACCAACTGAAAAACTTGCCGTGTAAAGCGTGATATTCCGAGAAGTATCGCCCACTGGTAGCCGATCAGTGAGTGCTTTCAGCCCAGGCATGTAGGCGCCCGCGAACCCCATGCCGGCTACCCCCCAGATGAGAGTCGCGGACAACAGACCGTCTGCGAAAATACCAAAAGCAATTGTAGCAAGGCCGCTCAGTGCCGATCCGGCAGCGAGTATGAGGCGTGCGTCAACTCGATCGGTTAGAGTGGTGAGCACCGGAACTGCGAGCATGTAGCCAAACGAAAATGCACTCGCCATCAGTCCGGCCTGCGCTGCGCTGAGCTCCCACAGATGCATGAGGTGTGGTGCCATGATGGCTGGAACCGTTACGTGCGGCAGCAAATTCCCGAGTTGGCCGATGCACATGGCGGCGACGAGTGAACGACCAGTCAGCCGCATCGGTTTTCTCACTTCGGTAGTCATTGAGAGATTCTCTTGACAGGGCGATGATAATTCTATATTCGTTGAAACATGGAAAAGTCAAATGCCGTGACCGCTTTGGCGGCACTCGCGCAAGACAATCGGCTCGACGTGTTCCGGCTCCTTGTTGAAGCCGGACCGGACGGGATGCCGGCTGGCGAAATCGCGGATGCGCTCGATCTGGCGCCGAATACCTTGACGTTTCATTTTGATCGGTTGCGCATGGCAGGCCTCGTATCTGTCCGACGCGAAGGCCGCTCCATGATTTACACAGCGCGTTTCGAGACGATGAATGCGCTGCTCGGCTACCTCACTGATAACTGTTGTCGGGGAGCCCCGGACAAATGTGCACCGTCACGCAGATGCGATCCCGCAAAGGTAAAAAGGCGCAAAACGGAAACGGTGTGATTTAAGGAGCCCGCCCATGAAACGTATGCACGTCCATGTCTCGGTGGAGAGCATCGACCATGCGATTGCATTCTACTCGGCATTATTTGCCGCGCAGCCGTCAGTGGTAAAAATCCTGACTCAATCAGATTCTACCTGTTGCGCGGCCGGAGGAAATGAACATGGGCAAAGGTACGGAGACGCGGCCTTATAACGTCTTGTTTCTCTGTACGGGAAATTCGGCTCGCTCAATCATGGCGGAGGCCATTCTTAGTCGCGAGGGTCGGGGGCACTTTCGAGCGTTCTCGGCAGGAAGCCACCCCAAAGGCCGGGTTCATGCATATGCCCTCGATCTACTGCGAAAGCTCAATTACGATGTGAGCGGATTCCGATCGAAGAGCTGGAAAGAATTTTCCGGACCGGACGGCCCGAAACTCGACTTCGTCTTCACCGTTTGTGACGACGCCGCTCAGGAAACCTGTCCAGTATGGTCGGGGCAACCGATGACGGCGCATTGGGGCGTGCCCGATCCCGCCGCTGCCACCGGCACTGAAGCGGAAGTGCGGTTCGCCTTCGCTGACACCTATCGGATGCTGAACAACCGCATCGGCATCTTCGTGAGTTTGCCCCTCGCGATCGCTCGATCAACTGACCCTGCAACGACAACTCGACACCATTGGTAAGGCGAAAGATACAGGCCGCACCCCTGCTTCGGCCGCGTGATGAATGAGAATCCAATTCCGCTCACACGGCGGCTGCTGGCCGAGGGTCTAGGCACTGCCATCCTGGTTGCGACCGTGGTTGGATCAGGCATCATGGCGGAGCGACTAGCCGGCGGCAATCAAGCCATCGCGCTTCTCGGCAACACGATTCCCACGGGCGCAATCCTCATCGTGATCATCACCATTCTCGGGCCAATATCGGGGGCCCATTTCAACCCGGCCGTAACGCTGATCTTCGCGATCCGCGGCACAACGCCATGGAATGAGGTAATCCCCTACGTTCTCGTCCAATGTCTTTGCGGCATCGCCGGTACGGCGCTAGCGCATTTGATGTTCGACATGACGCCGCTGGTCATCGGCACCACAGCGCGCAGCGGGCCATCGCAGTGGCTCGCCGAGGCGGTGGCCACTTTCACGCTCATCCTGACGATTCTTGGCGGCTTGCGCTACGCACCCCAATCCATTCCGTGGTTGGTCGGACTCGTCATTACCGCCGCCTACTGGTTTACCTCATCCACATCGTTCGCGAATCCGGCGGTAACTCTTGCTCGCGGTTTTACGACAAGTTTTGCAGGCATCGCGATGAATCATGTTCCCGCATTTGTCGTGGCGCAAACGATAGGCGCACTGATTGCCGCCATGGTCGCCACCATCCTGTTTGGATCCACGGCCAAAATGGCGCGCGCCGCTCATGTGTCAACGCAAAGGAGCTTGGCGCCAGGCGAATGATGCGAAAGTGAAAAGACATCCGCGGGGCCAGATTGGACTAAGGTTCTGGCGAGGCTTTGCCTCAGACCGACAAGAGCGCTGACTTGGGTCATTTCGATCAACACTGCTTTATGTTTCGGGCAGGTCGGCGGGCTTTTCACCCTTGATGCTTGCCCATTTTGATCCTCTAATCCGCGACCAGCATCGCGAAATCTTTTTGTTCCAGCAAACAGGACACGGCAAGGCCGATCAGAATGGCCCAAAAGGGCGCGCCTATGGAAAATATCGGCACATTAGCCACCGAAACCAGGAACGACACCGAAGCACCGAAAGTGAATTTCCCGCTGAACGAGACAACGAAAGCTCGCTCCAAGACTTTCAGCAGAGCGAGACCTGCGAGTGTGGCGACAAATACCTTCGGCAACGCGAACATCAATTGGGTGAAGGCTGGTGAAAACAAGCCGAAGAAGAGAGCCAGCAACGAAACCATGACGCCCGCTGCATAGTGCTTGTCTTTATCCCCTCCACTTACGAGAATTGCGTTGGCCGGTCCGGTAAAGCAGGTCGAAACCGAACCGAAAGGAGCCGTGATCAGCGAGGCCAGTCCGCAAACGGCAGTAATGACATTGATCGGAGGCTTGTGACCAACAGCTTCCAGTATTGCGAATCCTTGTGCATTTTGCGCAGCGAGTACCGTTATCGTCAGCGGCAGTACCAATTCCACCATTGCCGCCCAGGAAAACTCTGGCACATAAAGATGGAGCGCGATCGAGGTCAGCGCCACAGGAACTTTGAGGTCAAATGCGTCTGCAAAAGCGATTGCCACCGCGCCGACAATCAGTGCGCCGATCATCGGCGACAGAACGCGCGCGAACTTTGAAAACGCCGATAGCAGCAGAAACGCGGCTGTCATCGGCGCAGCGATCATAGCGCCATCGCGGATCGCGAAGATCAGATTCAGGCCAAATTGCAAAAACACGCCGGCCACCATCGCCATGATGATCGGCATGGGTATCCGGCTCATGCATTTGCCGATCCAACCGCTCAGCCCGAGGACGAGAATCAGCGCGCCAGTCGCATAGTAGGTGCCAATGACCTGTACGAAGCTGAAGTGGTCGAGCGCCTGGCCGACCAGGACCGCGCCCGGGATGGTCCAAAGGCAAAGCAGGGGCTGGCGATACAACAGGCAAAGAACCAGCGAAATGAGTCCATTGATGAAGAAGGCGCCAAACAGCCAGGACGCAATATCTTCTTCGGTAAGTCTGCCTTGCTGGCCGATCGTCAAAACAATCGCAACCGGAGCGGTTATTGCGAAAAGAAATGCGACAATAGCATTGACGAGATAAACACCACGGAACGCTCCGAGCAGGTGAGATGCATCTAATCTGGATGGTCGAGGTGGCTCAAGCATCATGTGATATCGGGTTTTCTCACGGGGCTGAGATTCGAGCCATCAACAAGCTGGGCGCGTGACGCGGCCGCCCCGCTGCAACTTCGCGCGTGTGTTTGCACTTAAAGAACCCGTCTCGCCCCTGCCGGCACGCGCAACAACGCTCTGCGAACTGCATATGACCGGAGCTTCTCCGCAACAGAGTTGCTCGCAACATCAATTTCATTGCATCCCTCGGCGGTGAATTGCAAAAGAGCAACGCGCCCCGGAGCACGCGTCAAACCCTCAGCCCGCACGACGATGATCGGCGGGTCATTATCCACCAAGGAGTCCGCTATGGCGCACGCCTCCAGAGCACCCTTTCTAATCAGGCTCTTCGTGAGCTCATACTCCGTCATGCCAGGAATCCGGGCACCATTGTCACTGAATGCAACACATAGGTCGATCGTGAAAACAGCCATGATTATCGGCAAAAGCGAGCCTGCGGCCAGAATGATAGGTGCCAACGCCCCGGGGCTGCCCAGCAGCGGACCCAATGCGGACACTGCAATTTGAAGTCGGCCGCGGCCGTAGCGGCATGGTGGCGCGTCAGCGCTTTCTTTTCGTTGAGGTCCGGCGTCCCATCAGGATTTCCACAAGTGCCCTGGTGTTGGGGGAACTCGCACCTCTGCGCCAGATCAGGACGGTCGGGATGCGGTCCTCTCCGCGTGGAAGCCGGTGAATGCTGAGACGCCGGCTCTCAGGAAAGGTATCGAGGACGCTTCTCGGCAGCAAGGCCGCACCCATGCCAGCGACTACGCAGCCTAGCATCGCGTGATACGAACCCAGCTCCAATATGCGCTCCGGCATTTCACCGCGTTTCTCGTACCAAGCCTCAAGGCGCTTGCGATGCGGGCAGCCATGCTCGAACACGATTATTGTTTTCGGCAGCGGGCTGCCGGCTGCGATTGGTGGGTGATCGGCGGAAGCTACGATCACCGGTTCCTCCTCGTAAGCGGCGACCTTTTCAAAGGGCGCATCAGGGATAGGCTCGGCGACGAGCGCGGCATCGATCTCGCCGGCAAGAATTGCCCTCGCCAGCTGGGTCGGATTACCGGTTCGAAGTTCGAGAACGACGTTGGGGTGGCGCCGACTGTATTCGGCGAGCGGGCCCGGTAACCTCACTGCAGCAGTGCTCTCCATCGCACCCAGGCGGAATACCCCACGCGGCCGCGAATCCTGCACCGCGACTCGCGCTTCCTCGGCAAGCGCCAGCAGCCGGTCGGCGTAATCGAGCAGGACCTTGCCCGCTGGCGCAAGGTGCAGGCGTTTGCCCTCGCGGATGAAAAGCCGAACGTTCAGCTCGTCCTCGAGCTGGCGGACGCGCGTCGTGACGTTGGATTGAACACGATGCAGCCGCTCGGCGGCGCGGGTCACCCCACCGTGACGCACCACGGCCGCGAAGATCCTCAGATCGGACAGATCCATATATCTCTCCCAGAGATCGTAAATATCTTAATTATTCATTTTTCCGTGGGACTGGCAACGATTAGAAGCCGCTTGAAAGGAGAGCTATCATGCCAAATGGCTACTGGATCGTTCGTGTCTCGGTGAGGAACGCCGCGCGCTATCCCGAATACCTGGCAGCTGCACGATCTGCCTTTGACAAGTATGGCGCCAGGTTTCTTGTCCGCGGTGGTCGCTTCGATGCGATGGAGGGCAGCTCCCGTGAGCGCAATGTCGTCGTTGAGTTTAGGGATTACGCAACCGCTGTTGCCTGCTATCGCAGCCCCGAGTATCAGAGCGCGAAGGCTATTCGCAATGCCAACGCAGACGCAGACCTCGTCATTGTCGAGGGGGATGGAGCCGGCGACGGCTAGTCGGTCCGATTCCGAAGTTCGCCACCACTCGCGGCACGTTCAGATGCGAACTTCGGAATTTAAGGACCACTAGCAACTCTATGAATTCTAGTGCGGTTTTGAATTTGAAGTTCCTGAACGAGCTTGCGGCCAGTTATGATAGGAACTTCAAATTCACCGCACTAGCCGGCATTCGACGATGATTCGTGGGTTGGCCGAGGCCCAAATAAACAGATTGCTCCATCGCAATTGGAACAGGTAATTGGGTCGGACGTATTGGAAAACTTGTCTCGGCAGACTGGCCTGAGGTGGAGCATGAGGCGGCGGGAATTCTTCAGTATGCTCGGCGGCGCGGCGGCAGCGTGGCCGCTCGCGGCGCGGGCGCAGCAGTCGGCAACGCAGCGCCGGATCGCGGTTTTCCATCCGGCCATCCCGACTACCCTCCTTACCGAAACGGGTGGGGGAAGCGCATGGCGCGCGTTTTTTGCCGAGCTACGCCGCCTGGGATACGTTGAAGGAGAAAATCTGATCATCGAACGTTATTCCGCCGAGGGGCATCACGAGCGTTATGCGGATTTGGCCCGGGAGATCGTGACCCGCAACCCGGATGTGATCGTCACCGGAACTAACCCCGTCGTGATCGCCTTCATGGCGGCAACCAGCACCATACCGGTTGTTGCGTTCATGCTGGATCCGCTGCATGCGGGCCTGGTCACCAGCCTCGGCCGACCCGGCGGCAACCTCACCGGCATCACCCTCGATGCCGGCATCGAGATTTGGGGGAAGCGCCTGCAGATGCTGAAAGAAGCCATCCCTTCGACAGCCAAGGCCGCATTTCTGGGTATGCGCGAAGGGTGGGAAGGTTCTTCAGGGCAAGTCTTGCGGGACGTCGGCGGCCGATTGGGAATTTCGCTGGTTTTCATGCTCCCGCAGACGGGGACTCCTTCGGAGATTGAGCGCGTCTTCGCTGCGATGGAGGAGCAACGGCCGGACGCATTGTTTGTCAGCGGGGAAGGGGACCTTTACGCTCACCGCCAGCTGATCGCCGAGCTCGCCAAGAAACACCGCTTGCCGGCGATGTGTCCATACCGCGATTACGTCGAGGCCGGCGCGCTGATGGCTTATGCCGTCGATCTTGCGGAGCTGCTCAGGCGCATGGCCGATGACGTGCACCAAATCCTCAAAGGGGCCAAACCGGGCGACATCCCGATTTATCAGCCCACCAAGTTTGAGCTCCTGATCAACCTGAAGACGGCAAAAGCGCTCGGCCTCACCCTACCGCCAGCGCTGCTCGCCCAGGCCGCCCAGGTGATCGAATGAGTCCGCAAACAGCCCTGCGCCGATGCGAGCTAAATCGTCTATGCTTGACTCACGACGGACCGCGACGCCCCTGAAAAACGGCCGTTGCAGTGTGCGCCCGCTGGAAGAAGGCCTGCGCGCCTGTATCGCTAATCAAATCGCAGCTGGATGGCCTCCAGCCCGATACCGTCGAGCGCGGTGTGCCAGGTCTCCCCGGTCTTCACCGGCATGGCACGTGTGAGCGTCCCTGTCGTTACAATCTCGCCCGCCGCGAGCGGCGGATTGATGGGATCGCGCGCCAGCAAGCCGACAAGATGGCGGAGGGCCGAAACAGGTCCGTCGAGAACGTTCGCGGAGTGGCCATGGTCTACAACGCGGCCGGCGCAAAGAAGATCAATCGCAAAGTTGGAAAGCGCCTTCTGCCATTCCGCGACGCACAATCCTATCGTATGGTGCGGACCGATCAGCAGTGCACCATGTACGCCGTTCGCCGCGACGGTGTCGGCGGCGGAGAACTGCCATAGCGGAAAAATCGACTGAACAATTTCGAATCCATGCGCGACCCAGTCAACGCAGGATAGAAGCGCGGTCTCGTCCATGTCCGGAGCTGGCGCTCTGGCAAGACCGAAGACAATTTCAGGCTCGATGCGCGGCTCGACAAAGCCAGCCAGCGGCAACGATGTCGTATTGCTCAGGTCATGCACGGTGGAATCGTAGACGTAGCCCCAGATGGGCGCGTAGACGTTGTATTGCTCCCAGATCGTACGGTTGGTGAAGCCGATTTTCCTCCCAAGCCGCTTCTCGCCGTGCGCTTCACGCCATCGATTGAGAAGGGCAGTCACGCGGTAGCCATCGTCGAGCGTCAGGCCCGCCATCCGTGACGTGAAGGGTGATATCTGGCGACCCGTCCCAATCGTTGCGAAGACTTCATCGGCAATGGCATGAATATCGGCTGCCATGATTGCAACTCGGCGTCTCGGGCGATCAGTCCATCGGAGCGATGCCGGCTTCCCTGATGACGCGGGCCCATAGTTCGGCTTCCGCTTTGAGAAATGCACCAACCTTTTCGGGAGTATCGGGTCTACTCTCGTACCCCAGTGGCGCCAGGCGTCCGTGGACGCTCGGGTCGGCGAGCGCGGCGATGGTGTCGGCATTCATTTTCATAATGATTTCGGTTGGGGTCTTGGCCGGCACAAAGAAGCCGTACCACGACACGACATTGAAGCCGGGAACGCCCTCTTCAGCGATGGTTGGCACCTCGGGCGCGATCGCGGACCGTTCGGCACCAGTATAACCAAGCACCTGTACCTGGCCTGACCTGGCGTTATCGAGCGTAGCGCCGCCCGAGAACAGGAGATGGACACGGCCCGGAATAAGGTCGTTCATCGCCGGGGCAGCCCCGCGGTAAGGCACATGGACCATCTCGAGACCGGCCATGTGCATGAACAGTTCGCCACAAAGGTGCGGTGAAGATCCGGTGCCCGGCGACGCCAGAATGAGCTTGCCCTTGTTTGCCTTCGTGAAGGCGATGAATTCGCGAACCGACTTCACCGGCAGAGAGTTTGGCACGAACATGAAGAACGAGTAGCCACAGATGAACGCGACCGGTGCAAAATCGGCAATCGGATCATAGTTGAGCGAGCGATAAAGGCCACGGGTTGTCGCCTGCGACTGCCCGCCCATCAACACCGTATGGCCATCGGGTTCTGAGCGTACGACCAGCTCGTTTGCGATATTGGTACCACCGCCCGGCCGGTTCTCGATCACAACCTGTTGGCCCCAGCCTTTTGCAAGCCGTTCGCCGACGATCCGGGCAATCACATCGGTAGGCCCTCCGGCTGCGAACGGCACAATGATACGGACGGGGCGGGTTGGCCAGGTCTGGGCGCATGCCCGATCGGGAGCAATGCCCGGCATGAACAAGGATGCGGAAGCTGTCGCATTGAAACGACGTCGGGTGATCATCACCATAGTTCTCCAGCAGCGTTGGCCAGCGGATCCCGACCTTGCGGAGCAGCCCCCTCGCTCGGTGCGGCCGCACATTTGAGCGGCAAGTTCGGCGCGCGTCCAGCCCACCACCCCCAGTGCTTTTTGAACTCAAGCGTCGCCACTCGGTGGACTGCCTGCACAAGCGTAGGCAAGCTCAACTCTACCGGTTGCTGCCGATGGAGCGCCGCTCATGCGCTTCGCCAACCGGCTCAAAACGATCCTGCGCGAAGGAACGGCACTGGCGCCCGCGGCAGACGCCGCCGCGGCGCCTTCCGCCCGCGGCGCATGCGCGTCCTCCAAGCGCCTGTCGACTTGATCGAGCCGCGCGGAGCAAAGCAGGGAGGGGCGCTGTGGAAACTGCCGGTTTTGACCCGAAGCTATCATAAGGCATCAGGGCGCGGGCGCGTTCCCTTCGGCCGCAGAAATCTGGATTGTGAACAGCGTGTTGCCACGCCCGTTGCGGCTGATCGGTAACCCACAAGCGCCAAAACTTTACGCTTCAGAAATCACGATCGCCACCCTGACGGAGAATTTTGCTGCTGGTGCGTACCGCCTTGTCACGCGCTGCTTACACATCGTAAAGCTCGGTTCCGTCTCGTTTCCCTCAAAGTAGTTTCAATGGCTCAGCCGGAGGCGGGGGATTGAGCATCGGCGTCTTTCGAAACTGACCGAAACGGCCAGGCTCACGGATCGAGGTATTCTTCTCGGCCGATAAGACGCAATCACGCGTCGAGCTTTTAACAGGCGACCTCAACCAAGGTGGGCGACCATCATTGGCGCGACTCGCAGCCCGCGCTAATGCCATTCGATGCCTGGGACTGCGGATCGCGGAGCGAGACCAGGACTAACATCCGTTGGTCTACGAGACCTTATGCCAGACGGCAGGCTGATTGGGTCGAATTGGTCCCACCATTGTCAACTTGTTGACTGACGAGCTGCATGCATTTCGTGGAAGCTGCAATAAACTGCAACTAATGTCAGGTAGGGTGCGCGTTGCTGATCAAATCTCCGGCCGGCGAATTCCCCATCACTATTGACCGTTTCGAGATTGAAGGAAACGAACTGGTGATTGTCGGCAAAATGGGAGTCTGGGATGCTCGCACCCATGTCGAGCCGCGAGATTTTCTTCGTATTCTGGGAAAGCTCTTCTTATCACCTGCAGTGCTCTTTTATGCCTTGAAGGCTCCCTTCGTTGCAGCTCGCCAGAGGTCAACCAAGGAAGCGCGAGATTGAGAACTAACGGAGGAACGCCGTGGACGTACCGACACCGTACAGCTTGCTGCCGCAGGTCGAAAAGGCCTGGAACTTTCCCCTGTTCGAAGCCATCACCGGCCGCCGCTCGCGTCGATTCGGCTTCGGAATGGAGCTCAGCCACGGACCTTTCAGCTACAAGTCCGATAAGGAGCCCATTCCTCTCGATGAAGCCGAAACCGCTATGCTTGTCGCCGCGGCAACGGGTGTGACGGGTGCGATTTTATGCGAGGGGGAATTTCAGGGCGGGATGGTGAAATCCGTCGGCCGTCCCCATCCGTCGGCCGTCGGTTCACATCGAACGGAATTGTTTTTCACCAATGACGATGGAGTTTTCCTTTTCCGTGGCACGCAGCAGCAGATGACCAAAATGAAGGAGTACGAGAGCGTTGATGATCGAAACAAGATTTTGGATTTTTATCGCAAATACACTGTCAAGCTGTCTGACAAGCGCCTCGACCTACCACGCAAGACGCCGGGTTTGTTCCACCATAATCTCTGGGTAACGAACAAGCCGGGTGCGACCCTGTTCATGCCGGTGACCGATATCAGCAAGGATGCCATCCGGCTAATGATCAACATGGTTGATCCCAAGGGCGGCCGCTACATCTCCGGCGGAGGGTACTACATACTGGACGAGCGCAAAGGCATGCGCCCCGCGGGTTGTGACAAATGGGCGCAGAAAGGATTGCTCGACAAGAATAAACCACTTCCGCTTGGCGCGTTGGAAAAAATTATCGTTAGCTGGCTTTGCGCGGAAGGCGCCATGATGGGCACACTTATGCAGCTCGCGATGGCCGCAATGGGGCTTGGCGGCTGGATGCATGGCGGCTTCACCCCGCTTATCGTCATGGGCGGAACGCCGATTTGCAAAGGGCTAGGCTTTCGATTCGTTCAGGGAAAGGAAGAGCCGTTGCCCAATCCCGTGGGGCTCGACGGCTATTTCGAAGGATTTTGCCCGCCTTACTACAAGACCATGGCGGATGCGGTTGATGCCGCTGTTAAGGACATGGGTGAGAGCCTTGATGAATGGGAGCGGCGCGGAATGGTGCTACCGCACACCATTACCAACCAGGAATTTGAGAAAGGCGTGCCGGGGATCAGCGAGGAAGGCGTGCAATGCGTTAAGGACATTTGCACCTATATCTATGAGACCTACGGCAAATTCCCGGCATTCAATGACACGATGCACCTCCTGTATTTCATCCAGGCGCATCACCTCGATCTCGATTTCTATGATAAGTACTTCAAAAAGGGTGCCTATCTGCAAACCCACGCCGATCATTTCAACCTATGGCACAAAGGCTCGAACTTGAAGTTCCGCAGCACCAAGGAGTGATTCTGGCGCTGAAGACGGATCAACCCTCAATGATGGGGCAAATCGCCAATGGCTAAAATGCTCAGGCGTTCACCGCATTACGGACAGCACGTTGCTCATGGCGCCAAGGAGTTTTTCGATTTCGCCGGGTGGGAAATGCCCACGCATTTCTCCTCCTTGGCGCAAGAGGCGGAGGCCTGCCGCAACGCCGCCATCCTGTTCGATGGACACGCCATGGGAGAGCTTCACATCCGTGGCAAAGATGCTCTCAAGGCGGTTCAGAAATTATGCGTGAATGACATCGCGCCAGCTCAGCCGGGCATGATGGTCTACAGCAGCCTTTGCACAGAAGAGGGGGGTATTTTCGACGACTTAGTCGTCTTTTGCCTCGCGCCAGATCACTATCTGCTCACCATGGCAGCTTTCAATACTCACAAGACACCGGCTTGGGCGGAAAAACACACGACAGGAATGGACGTCTGCGTATGTGATTTATCGGCTGGCACGACCTGCATAGAGATTCAAGGACCGAAGTCGAGAACTATTCTTCAGAAGATTGCAGAATTCGATGTGTTAAACAAAGCGTTGCCCTACTACCAATTCGTCAACGGCAAAATTGCTGGCATTGACTGCCTGGTCGCCCGGCTCGGCGTTACCGGCGAGCTTGGCTATGAGATCTTCTACGATCCGGGCTATGCCTGGACGATGTATGATGCTTTCGTCAGGGCTGGCGAGGGCGAAGGTTTGGAATTGTGCGGCAATCGCACCATTGGCACATTCCGGCTAGAAAAGGTTTACCACATCTATACCCGCGACATAGATGAGACAACAAACCCCTACGAAGCGGGGCTCGGACGCACGGTGAAGCTCGACAAAGGCGACTTTATCGGCCGCGCGGCGCTTGCGAAAATCCAACAACACGGCCCCTCTCGAAAACTCGTTGGCTTGGATATAGGCGATCGCCCAGTCACCGTTGCGGGCAAGAGCCCAATCAGAGCCAGGGACGAACAGGTGGGCCATGTGACCGTGGTGGGTTTTAGCCCCACGCTGAAGAAGGCAATCGGCCTGGGTTACGTTAGTGCACAACATGCGAAAGAAGGCGAGCAGTTGACGCTTACTAGCGATACCGGCCCGATTGCTGCTAGGATTGTTTCGCTGCCATTTTTCGATCCAAAAGGGACGAGGATCAAAATCTGATGGAGCGAAGTTCGAGCGCTTCGGCGAGCGTTCGGTCCTCGTGGGCCTCCTTGGACGCTGAGGATTCCGGGCGGCTCTCGCCGTCGCTCGGGTTTCGCACGACGAAGCAGCCCAACATTTTCGCCCGATTGACAATAGGTCAGCGCAAACGCGTTGTTGCGCGTGGCGTATACTTGCATTTGGCCGAGGGCGAGACACTTTTTGCGCAAGGCGAAAAGCACAAGGGCATTTACCTGATCGAGCATGGCCTCATTCGTACGTTCTATACGTCTCCCGCCGGACGCGAGATCACCTTGGCATATTGGCAGGCCGGCAACATTGTTGGAACACCACAAGTCTTCAGTACGCACCTAAATCAGTGGTCCGGGATAGCGGCGACCGACACGGGCGTTCTGTTCTTTCGAGGCGAAGACCTGTTGCAGCTGATGCAGCGAATTCCAGTCTTTGCAATCGCCGTGGTCGAGGCTCTGGAATTCAAGGGCAAATGCTTGTCGGCGCTCGTGCAGATGCTCGGCACCCGGTCAGTAGCCGAACGGCTATCGATCCTGCTCTTCAACCTGGCCGAATTGCACGGGATAAGTGAAAAGGATGGAATAGCGATTGGGAAACCGTTCACCCATGAAGTTCTGGCGCAGATGGTGGGCGCCTCCCGCCAATGGGTGACCATGACCCTCGATCGGATGCGAAACGAAGGACTCATCCGTATTGGCAAGTGCCGCACTGTGATTCTGCAACCCAACAGGCTTTTGAGCTGGCGCCATTCTTAGGGCGGCACCACCAGATGTGCGTGGGTGATTGTCTATTTATTGACAGACATTCACGACAAGGGCGTACAAGATTTGGGCAGGGCTGGTGAACACTGCGCGTCTGAGGCCGGTAAACATCGCTGAATTGCGGCAGCCAACGCGCCCTTTAGGAGGGACTGATGTCAATGACAATTCACCTCTCGTCAAAACGCGCCAAAGGCTACTTGGGCCGGCGACAATTTCTGGTGCATACCGCAGCTGGACTTGCCGGCGCGACCATGAGCTCCTTGGGTTTCCCGTGGGGTGATCTTGCGTATGGTCAGCAGCTCAAGGGCAAGCCGCTCAAGATGAACGTGGCAGTCCGGCCAGATTGGACACAAGGCTGGTTTGGCGTCGTCAATGAGGAGAGGCAGATCTGGAAAAAATATCTGCCCGAAGGTAGTGAGGTCACATTTACTCACCCCATTCAGGGTGGGATCGTTACCAATGAGCTGATCGCAAACAAAACTCAGATAGGTCATAATGGAGATGCGCCAGGTCTGATTGCAACGTTTCAGCGAGAGCGCGTCGATATCCGCGCGATTGGACTGATCGGCAGTTCGCCGAGTGGCTATCACTGTTATCAGATACTGGCCCGTACTGATGCGCCCGAATTCAAGAATTCTAAGGAGGCGATGCACTGGTTTGATGGGAAAGTTGTCGCTACGCCCAAGGGCAGCTGCTCCGATCGCTTCTTTCAGGACGTGTTCAAGCGCGAGGGTATCAAGCCTAAGGAGTATCTCAATCAGCCTATCGGTGTCATCACGACTAACCTGCGCACCAAGAAGATCGACGGCGCAGCGACCTGGGACCCACAAGGCGCGGCTGTGAGCACCATCGCGGGCGAAGGCATCGCTCGTATTGTCTCCACTGGCCAACCCTGGAACGAACGTGACTCCGGCACCATAGTTGCGCGCAAAGATTTCATCGATCAGAACCCGGAGTTCGTGAAGGCTTGGCTCAAATCCGAGATCGAGACTCAAATGTGGTATTACGATCCGCGTAACCATGCCGAGGCGTTGAAAATTGCAGCCAAGTATGTAACTGGCTTCTCTGAAAAGGCGCTGTGGTTCTCGCTTGCTGGACTTATCCCCGAGCCGTATTACGGCGGCCCAATTCGTGATGAAAAGCTGTTTGTTTGGAATGATGACGTTCGCGCTTTACAGAAGCGGGTCATCGAATATCTCGCTCAGGAGAAGATCATTCCATCGAACGAGCTGCTGCCTGGCGCCGTAGACGACAGTCTCGCGCGCGAGGCCATGAAAGAGATGAACGTCTCATCGCCATTAGTGCGGCTCAAGGCGGTGCTCCTGGAGCAAGGCTATCCCCTGCATAACGATCCCAAGCACGTCGAGGAGTATGTAAATCTTTTCAAGATATAGGCGGATTCTTTGCGTTGGCCGGAGCAGAATTGGCGTAGACGATGGCCCAACTCGTTGCTCCCGTTACGACTGCCGATATTCGCCTAGAGAGTACGGCTCCCCGACTAGTTCGTATTCGCCGGCTGCTGCGAAGCAGCCGGCCATATTACGCCGCGCTCGGCATCTGCATCTTCTTTGCTGGGTGGTATCTGCTTGTCGACGTGTTCAAAGTATGGAGATTTCGCGAGTTGCCGGGGCTCATTCCGAGCGTGAAGGAATGGTTGAGCCCTGATCCAATTTATGGGCTGTCGCTCTTTACAGCGGAGTATTACACGCACATCTGGGCTTCCCTTTATCGTGTGTTCAGCGCCTTTGTTTCCGCAACCGTGCTTGGAATCGCAATCGGAGTGTTAATGGGATGGAGCCGCGTCTTCCGCGGCCTAACGTTTCCTATTCTCGAGATCTTGCGTCCGATCCCAATCCTCGCATGGATTCCGCTTGCCATTCTTCTGATCCCCGGACGCGAAGCGCCGATCATTGGCTTGACTTTCCTCGCTGCGTTTTTTGTGACCATCCTCAACACGCTCCTCGGTGTCCGCTCGATCGATGAGGTCTATTTTCGTGCAGCACGATCGCTCGGCTTCGGCAATGTGGCCATTCTCCTTCACGTCGTTATTCCCGGAGCCCTGCCTTACATTTTTGTTGGGCTGCAGATTGCAATGGGAGCTTGCTGGTTCTCCCTCGTTGCTGCTGAGATTATCTCAGGCCAAGCGGGGCTGGGCTACAAGGTCTGGGAAACCTATTACTACGTGCAGTACGAAACCATGGTCATTGTCATGGCCACGCTGGGCCTGCTGGGATATCTCTCCAGCGCTCTGGTCCGCATAGTGGGCAACCGTCTCATGCGCTGGCGCGCGCGCTTGCTGGCTGGCGTCCAACCATGAATGGCGCACCCGCCGCAGGCACACTGTCGATCAGACACGCGAGAAAGGTATATGACCCGGAAGGTGTCAACGTCACGGCGCTGGACGATGTTTCATTTGACATCAAGCCGGCGGAATTCTGCGTGATCGTTGGCCCTTCCGGCTGCGGCAAGACCACTCTGCTCAACTCGATTGCGGGTTTTGATCAACTGACATCTGGCGAGATTTTTCTCGATGGCGCAATTTTGGCAGGTCCGAACAAGGCACCGCTTCCGGGCGCGGATCGCATGGTGGTGTTCCAGCAAGGCGCCCTTTTTCCGTGGAAGACGGTGCTTTGGAACGTGACCTGCGGGCCCATCCAGCAGGGCAAGGCGACTCGTAGTTCTGCTGAGCAGCAGGCTCGCACTCTGCTATCACGGGTTGGCCTTAAAGGGATAGAAAGACAGTATCCGGCCAGCTTGTCAGGGGGAATGAAGCGGCGCGTCGAAATCGTGCGTGCGCTTATCAACGGTCCGAAGGTGCTTCTTCTCGATGAGCCCTTTCGTGCTCTCGACGCTCTCACCAAAAGCGTCGTTCAGGAGTTCTTGCTGGAGCTCTATGATGAAAGCCCGAAGACAATCTTTTTCATCACTCACGATATCGAAGAGGCAATTTTTCTAGCTGACCGCATCGTGGTGATGACCACCAGGCCGGGCCGTGTGCTCAAGATCGTTGAAGTGACTATCGATCGGCCTCGCGATTATCGCGTGCTCACGTCTCAACGATTTCTGCAGCTCGAGCGCGAGGTCCGGGAGGCAATCCATGAGGAGGCTCGCAAGGCGTTCGAGGCCGGAGAGCGCGAATTGGCATGACGGGAAGCGAATGACACCGATCGCGGATTTCCGAGGCATCGTGCCGTCTATCTGGCACCAATTCCGCAGACGGTACTTGAGTCTTGAGCTATTCCTCGGCGCCCTTTCTATCTGCACGATTGCTCTACTGTGGGAATTCGCGCGACCGCTAGGGATTCCGGTATTAAGTAATTTGCCGCCCCTTTCGCAGATCGCGCAAACGTCGGAGCAACTGCTGCGTTCAAATCTTTATTGGGATGGTTGGCTGCTCAGCGTCCGTCGAATCACGTCAGGCTTCCTGCTGGCGCAGGTGGTCGGCATTCCAATTGGATTACTGTTAGCATTGCACAGAGCTTCCTTCGAAACAACTTTTCCCATTATCGAAATCCTCCGTCCGATACCTCCGGTTGCGTGGATTCCGATTTCAATTCTATTCTGGCCGACGCGCGAACTAAGCGTCATCTTCATCGTGTTCCTTGGCGCATTCTGGATAGTGTTGCTGAATACGATTGGTGGTGCGTCCAATATCGATCCAAATTATCGTCGTGCCGCGCTTTCGCTCGGCTCTACGCCGCGCGACATGTTTTGGCGGATCATTTTTCCTGCCACTATCCCATCCATAGTGACAGGGATGGCTGTTGGAATGGGGATTGCCTGGGAAATGGTCGTCGCCGCTGAAATGGTCGCGGGCCGCACAGGTTTGGGCTACCTGCTTTGGCAATCCTTGGAGGTCAATGCCATCGCTCAATGTATTGTATGCATGATTTCCATCGGCTTTGCCGGATATATTTCCTCAGAAATCATTCGGCTGTTCGGGACCTTTGTCGCTCCTTGGCAACGGGTGCGCTAACGATGTCGCCAACCGCACTGAACAGCGAGCGCGGCGTGGTTCTGAGCAACGTCGAAAAAAGCTTCGGTGACAAATTCGATTACGTCCCCGTCATACGGGACTGCTCGTTCAGGATTGAAGACGGACAATTCACCGTCCTGATAGGCCCCTCGGGGTGCGGCAAGACCACCCTCATCAATTTAATCGCTGGTTATGAGCGCCCGTCATCAGGCCGCATCACTTGTGACGGCAAAGAGGTGTCGGCGCCCTCGCGTGACCGCCTAGTTTTGTTCCAGGAAACATCTCTGTTTCCTTGGATGTCGGTGCTTGAGAATGTGACATACGGCCCAACAGTACAAGGGCGCAAAAGGACCGCGCAGCGCGAGGCCATCGAGCTTCTTGCTAAGGTCGGCCTGCAGGAATTTCACGCCAAATATCCCAACCAGCTCTCCGGTGGAATGCAGCGTCGAGCCGAACTCGCGCGGACACTAATTAATAATCCCCGTATCCTACTGATGGACGAGCCCCTCCGCGGCTTGGACGCTATGACGCGGCAGTTGATGCAGGAATATTTATTGAAGTTATTTGAAGGCAGCCGACAGACAATCCTGTTTGTAACGACCGAAATCGACGAGGCGATCCTGCTGGGCGATACGCTTATACTGTTGTCTAGCGCCCCGGGCACTGTGCGAGAATGCATCAGCGTCGATTTGCCCAGGCCACGAACCGCCGCTCTGCTCACGAGTTCGCGTTATGCTGACTTGAAATCGAGGGTGCTTGCGATCCTGTACGAGGAGGCCTTGCATTCATTTGCAAGCGGCAGTCGGGCTGCAGCTGACATGCTGGAAGCTTTCGAACTGCGACGCAAAGGAGAGCAACCATGATCCGGGTTATAATTGCAGTCGTCGCTCTTGCTTCTACACTGAGTTTCCAAAGTGGCTCGCGTGCGCAAATGGGAGACGGGCCACAAGCAGACGAGTACCCCATCATTGCTGAACTCTACAACGACCCCGCCCACTATGCGGGTCGGTCCGTGCTGATCTATGGTCTTGTCATCGAGGCAGGGCCTGGATCGACTTTTCTGTTGCAGGATGTATCCCAGCATCCATTGAGAATCGTGACTCAAAACCGGATGCCGTCGGCCGGTGATCAGCTGATGGTGTTAGGAACTTTTCATGCTGACGGGGAGCGATCCTTTCTTCTGGCCAAGGGCCTCATCCCCGCCCAAGTCTTAGCAGGTGGGGGCTGCTGTTGATTCGCGCCGAATGGGAAACCGTCCTCTGGTGGACGATGCTGTTGACTGGTATCGGCGCAGCGGCGATTAGTATCGTCACGAACACGCTGGATCGTCGCGGAAAAAATTTGCTGGCAAGGCATCGACGCTTTTGGTTGCATGTGGCGAGCTACGGGCTTCTGTCGGCCAGCGTTCTTGCCTTTGTCTTACGCGGCCTGTTGACTCCGGCATGATCAGCAGGCGCGGACAGTCGGCTGTAAAAAACAACCTCGACCGAGCAAACGGGAGGACCGCTGATTATTCCATCATGCGGGAGGCTATTCGCCAGCAGATTCCCATGGTTATCATGCTTTGCGTTGCTGGCTTCGCCGCGGCCTACCTACAATACGGATATTTGCCGGGCGGCTCGCGACCTTTTCCCCTTGCTGGAGTGCGCGTTCCCCTATGGCACTTGGTGTGGATGGGATTTTGGACGGGCTATACCGCCGCCCTTGTTGGACAAGCAGCTGGAATATTCGCGCTCCCCTACTGCACGTCGGTGCTACATTTTCATAATACGCACGTCACGCCCACCATGCTGGTTTTGACCTTGTTCAACCCATTTGGGGCGCTACTCGGTTTTCGTCGAAGTGGTCAATGGAATCTCGATCTTGCAGCGGCAGTTTGTGCCGGAGGCTTTGTCGGGGGAGTCCTCGGTCCCTTCTTTCGCGCCACGGTTCTTGCCAATCCGGATGCGTTTGACGCAACACTGGGTGTTGCATTGGCTTTATTCGGTTTGCAGCTTAGCTACCGGGCATTGCATGATTATGGCCGGGTCGGGCGCGTGGTTGGATGGCGTTTCATTGGGGATGAGGAAGATAGCTCCAGTGATGCCGCCCCGAATAAGTTCACGATCCAAACTTCGTTCAGAAGCATTAGCCGAGTCAGCATTCGCTTCGGATCGGAAGAGAGACAGTTTTCCAATGGTTTGTTATTTGCCGCAGGATTAGTGGTTGGAGTTTTCTCCTCGGCTTTGGGTGTGGGCGGAGGCTTTTTGCTGGTTCCAATCTTTGCAACGGTTTGGCGATTGCCGATTTACATTATGGTCGCGGCAACAATTCCCTACACTGTGGTTCTTTCGCTGGTGGCTATTGTGACATTCATGTTCGTGCTTCCGCTGTTCGGACAGCCATCAATCGAGCCGGAATGGTCCTGGGGGCTTTTCAGTGCGGCCGGCGGGGTTTTCGGCTCGTGGTGGGCTTCGAAGACACAGCTTTATGTTCCTGAACATTTCCTGGGTTTGATGCTCGGTGTGATCACCGGGTTAGCCGGTATTCTCTACGTCCTAAGCGCGAGTGACCTACTGCCATTTTCGGTATGAAACAATTCTCGGCTATTTACGTTCGGCTGCTTCCTTATATGCCCTTTCTCGTATTGGTGTGCGCCGCGATCATTGCTGTGTGGTACATCCTGCTTGGTCGCTGAATTTCCACATTTGCGCGTGTCACGATAATGAAGCAATAGCTGCGAGCTGCCTAACAGCAGTGGGATTGCGAGAAGGATTTAGCAGTGGCAGGCAGTTCAGCGGCACCTCCCGGCGCAACCTGTTGCGAAAAGTCGCGCCTATTTCGTAGGCGCTTTCGCGCACAACAAAACATCAATCGCCTAAACAACGTGCTTCCATAAGAAAAGTTATCCGAACATCATATCCCAAGCACGGCTTTCACTCACAATCTCGCGTGCGGCACGCGAGCAACATGCTCGTCAAAGCAATGCCAAGCTATCGCGATGCTGCTCAATCGGTGCCAAGTCATTCAATCGTAAGGCACAGGAATCGGACTCGCGTTTTTTGCCTTTTGAATCGATATATGCCTTTTTTTATTTTGGCGTTGGCCGTGATTGTCGCGATATGGCATGTCTGCGTCTATTGGTGAAAGCGGTATTAGAGCGGATGCCTCCGAGGCGGCTTATGTGCGGCCGCTCAGCAGCAGCAATTGATCCCTGAGTTTCACGATCTGCTTGGCGCCCGTAGAATCGATGACTTCGAGGCTCGTTAAGCCTGCGGTCCCATCCTGCACATAGATTTCTCGCGGGTGCGGAATCATGTGGTCCAATCCCTCGAGCGCGACCTCGACCACGTCATCCTTGGGGTCGTAGGCAAGTCCGTACAATGGCAGCCATTCGGCTTCGATCTGGTCACCAAGGGCAAGGGAAGCGACTTCGACCTCGGCCTCCTTGGCTTCGAGCAGCTTGGAAATAGCGTCCAAGAACGGATGCCATTCGCTTTTATCGAGCTTGCGCGTAGTCATTGTAAATCTCCTGTTGTAGAGCGCTATCGAGGCGGCGTGGTGAAAACCAAGGGTGGTCGTCGAGGTCGCGGGCCGTATAAGTTCTTCCGTAGGATTGCTCATGCGGAGGCTGCACGATCTCCGCGCCCGCCGCTGTCGCACGGGCGTGGTGCGTGTCGACATCATCGATGTAGACGAACACGCCCATGGTCGCCAGTCCGGTTTCGTGCGGGCTGGCCATGCCCCACTGTTTTGCGCCTTGTCCCATCATGATCCTCAGCTTTCTATGCCGACCCATCAGCAGCAGCGGCGGTTACGGCGACCCGTTGACGCGCGACCCCCAGCGCGTCCTGATCGATGTGCTGGAAGGGTGGGAGTCGCGCGAAAAGGCGGATGACGTGTATGGCGTTGCCTTCACCGGCCGGATCGAGGATGACAGTCTGGCGGTGGATGCCGACGCAACCAGGACGCGTCGGACGGAGCTTGCGCGGCGGTCCGTGCTGCCGGGCGGCCGCTCAAAAGTCGGGTTGGCGGCAGAATAGCAACGACGGCAACGCGAGGGATCCATGGATCTCATTCTGCGCAACGCTCGCATCATCGGCCGCAACGGTGCGACCTTCGATATCGGTATCAACCGGGAACGCATCTCGGCAATCGAGCCGCAGCTCGTCGCGGATGCCCGGGAGATCGATCTCGAGGGTCGCCTCGTCTCGCCCGGTTTCGTTGAGACGCATATTCATCTCGACAAGTCCCGTATTCTTGACCGTTGCCAGGCGCAAAAGGGCGATCTGGAAGAGGCCATCGGGGAAGTCGCCAAGGCCAAACGCGCCTTCACCCCCGAGGACGTCTATCAACGTGGACGGCGCACGTTGGAGAAGTGCATCCTCAACGGCACGACACATATGCGCACGCAGCTCGAAGTCGACCCGGGCATTGGCCTGCGGGGCCTTGAGGGCGTGCTGCCGCTGATCGACGAATACAAATGGGCGATCGACATCGAGATCTGCATCTTTCCGCAGGAAGGCCTGCTCAACAATCCCGGCACGGACGAGTTGATGATGGAGGCGCTCAAACGAGGCGGTAAGGTCGTCGGTGCCGCTCCCTACACGGACACGAATCCAAAAGGCCAGATGGATCGTGTGTTCGAAATGGCGCGCGAATTCGACATTGATGTCGACATGCATCTCGATTTCGGGCCAAGCCCCGATGATCTCGATCTGCTCTACGTCTGCGAATTGACCGACAGGCACAAGTACGGCGGCCGGGTCGCGATCGGACACGTCACCAAGCTGTCGGCGGCGCCCCCCGAACTCTTCGAGAAGGCTGCACGGCGCATGGCCGATGCCGGCGTGGCGCTGACGGTGCTCCCCTCGACCGACCTCTATCTGATGGGCCGGCACATGCCGCATACCGTCATGCGCGGTGTCACGGGGGCTCACAAGCTCTTGCACGCGGGCGTCAACTGCTCGCTATCCACCAACAACGTGCTCAATCCATTTACGCCGTTTGGCGACTGCTCGCTCATCAGGATGGCCAATCTTTATGCCAACATCTGCCAGGTGGGCAGGCGAGCGGACATCCGCGAATGCTTCAACATGATCACCAGCCGTTCGGCTGCCTTGTTGCGCCTTCGCGACTACGGCATCGAGGTGGGTCGATCCGCCGATCTCGTCGTGCTCGATTGCCAGGAACCAGAGGTTGCCGTCGCAGAGCTGGTGGCTCCGGTATACGGGTTCAAACGCGGTCGGCGCACGTTCACGCGGCAGCCGGCGATCCTGCACCGCACAACTGAGCCGTCCCGCGCCCATGACGCGAACTGATCGAGAAAGCTTTGCTCCGGAACGCTCTGTCATTCCTGAGAGCAGGCACGAGCGGTGCTGCAATGGTGTAGAGGTATCATGACCATTCTTCGCATCACGGCCGGTCCGTATGAGTTCGACGCGCGGCTCGAAACAGTCGCCGCGCCGAAGACTTGCGCGAAATTCATCAGCCTGCTGCCGTACAGGGCGCAGATCATACATGTCCGCTGGAGCGGCGAAGCGTGCTGGATTCCGCTTGGTGAGCTTGATCTCGGGCTGGGTTACGAGAACCACACGAGTCATCCCGCGCCTGGCCACGTCATTCTTTATCCCGGCGGCATCAGCGAAACCGAGATATTGCTCGCCTATGGCGCGGTATCGTTCGCCAGTAAGGTCGGCCAACTCGCGGGCAATCATTTCCTTACGATAACAGCAGGCCAGGAAAATCTTCTGGCTCTGGGCAAACTCACGCTGTGGAAAGGAGCACAGGATATTGAATTCAAGAGAAATCTAAGCAAGGTTACCTGAGGCATTTGAAATTCGCATGCTGCACATTCGCAAATCGCTTCTCTTGCGTGACACGGTTGCTTCAGACATGGGGAAACCGCTCGAAGTGCCAGATCGTTCGTGCCGTTGGCATGGTGGTCATCAGCAATCCTTTTGCCGCTCGGCTACGTCGATGACTTGACTGAGTTGTTCGAGGCCGGCCGCAGTGTCGGGGAGCAGTTGATGCACCCCGTATCGTATGGCAAGGGGGCTATCGTCGGCGTCAACGGTGAGTGCGTCTCGGCACTGCCATTCAGTCCGTCGGCCGATAGGGCGGAAGTTGAGCCAACCATGCCTCAAGCGCCTGAACAAACTCTGACGGAGTATCGACAAACGGTTCTGCGCGGAGCGCCTTGGATCCGGCGGAGCGCGCTCGCGGCGACCGCGCTGGAGGCGATGCCGGCACGGCCGTCCCACGCGCAGGAAGTCCTCATCGCTGACATCCATGACAGCCTCCGAGGAGGAAGCCAGCATTCGAGATACACACAGAGCCACCGCTTGGCAGCTCTCGATTGTCGGCTCGGGGAAATCCTCGCCGAGCGCGGAGCCCGCCAATGGGTCCGCATCCACGACATGGCGGCCTCAAATGCAATCACCTCGCTGGAAATGTTCGAATATTTGCGTGATCGCGAACCGGTCTTGGTGAAAGCAAGCGACTATTATGATCGGCTCCACGTCGTAGATGTCGGCGACCGGTGGCGAGTCGCCTTCGATGCGGACCTGAAGCCGATACAATATATCGGCAGGCGAATGATGGTTTGTGCCCGCCGTCCCGATCGGGACTCTCCCCCGGTCGACACCATCCTCAAACCGGCCTTACAGGCCGCATTATTGCCTCCAGCGCTGGCTGCATTGCAACGCGCTCTGGACCACACGCCTGCGCACCCGGCGGAGAACGATCAATACCACCAAATGAACCTGTTCCATCCGCGTTGCAGGTCCGTGGCCGCCACGGATGCACGGTTCGAACTCCAGCGCGACGATCTCTTCAGTCCCGCGCCGCATCGATATGACGTCGTTCGCATCGCCAATACGCTGTCGACCGATTTCATGTCCGAAGCACGAATCATCGCCGGCGTGCGGGCAGTGGCCGCGACAATCGTCGAGGGCGGGCTTCTGGTCCTCGGCCGCAACGCGGCCGGCGGAGATGGACCCGCCCGCGGAACGATCTTCGTCCTTAACCACGACCGCTTGATCCCGCTCGCGGATGTCTCGGAAGGCTATCAGCATAAGGAGGCCGTCCGGCAGCTCACCCTCGGGTGAGGGCAGGCGCGATCAAGTCAAGCAAAACCCGGGCGACTTTCGCCGCCCGGGTCGAATGCTCCGGCCGTAACGGCCTAAGGCCGGCCGAACGGCTTTCCCGCAAGCGCAGCCTGGATTTCCGCGTCGGTGAAGTCGTTGGCGGCGGCGATCAGACTGCGGTCGAGGAAGCTCGCAGGGTCGATTTCCGCATCGATCAGTCCCAACCCGCGATACAACTGCTGCAGGCCCGCCCACACATCCCGCTCAAGGTCACCGAACGCCTCGGTGACAGGATAGTTGAGGCAGATGGCGGCATCCATCAGAGCCTGACCGGCGTCGGCGTTCGTCCACTCCCAGGGAACCGCGGCCCGGCACAAACTCGAAACCCGCTCGGGATCGAGCTTGGCGGCCCGCGTCGCCATCGACCACACGCGGAGGAATTTCTCCAGACGCGGGCGCAGCTCATCCACTCGCGAGTTCAGCACCGTGAACGTATTGGCGGGATTGATCTTCAGCCACGGCGGCGTCAGATCCCGCATGCTGATCCCGAAGGCGGTCAGAACTGTCGTATCGTTGATGCTGGCGGCGTAGGCGACGATCCGCTTCTGCTCGATAGCCTTGGCGACATCGGGGCCGCGATCGCCGACGACGACCGTGCTTACGTCCTGGATATCGGTACCGGCGGTGCTGAGGACGAGTTTGGCCGTGATGAGGTCGCGTTCGCTGGCGAGCCCGATCGTCTGTCCCTTCAGGTCTGCGAGCGAGCCGATTGGCCCGCCGACCACAACGGCCAGCACGTCAGGCGCGTTCTGCATGCTCTCGTAGACGGAGGCGATCGGCTGCTGTTTGCTTGCCGCCTGCAGCGTCTGCGGCGCGTCGAGCATGACCACGTCGGCGGCACCGTTCAAAAGCAGCTCGACGAAGTCCGCGCTACCCGCTGAATCGAGATGGTTGATCTTGAGACCGGCTTTCTCGAACAAGCCGAGTTCCCGCGCAACGATTGCCGGGTACCTCGCCGTGGTCAGATTGTTCGACAGCACGATATTCAGGTTCTGCAAGCGCGTCGCTCGCGTCAGCGACGCCAGCACTCTTGCGCCATGCTGAGCGGTGTCGCGCACGGCGCTAATCGTGGTTGAATCGAGTTTCATGCCGGACCTCCTACTCTCTCGCGGAATTGCGTCCCCAACGCGTGCAGTATATCCGGTACTGTTCTGCTCTGAAAGCTGCTCGCCCCTCGAAATGAGGCGTTCGAGCAGGCGATATTGTTTCAAAATCAGGCCTCAATACCTAGCGTTGGCACAAGAATTCACCCGTCTTTATTCTATTGTTGCGCGCGAAGTGACTCAATCACTCTTTTGATCCTTGCGATGGGAGCTGTCGTGTATGGCACTGAGCGAGGGCAGGAGATGGCCCTCGATCTGCCGATGGATTAGGGTCAGCCATTGCTCGGCACGGTTGGCGCGCTGCTTGGCCTGCGCGAGGTCATCCTTGAGCCGGCGGAGCTGATCCTCAATTTCAGCGTGCGCTCGGTCGACGCGTTCGTTGGCTTCGGCGTTGGTGTCCGCAATGCGCTCATCTGCCTCCGCTGTTTTTTGCTCGATCCTGGCAGCGGCCTCGGCCATAGCCCATTCGGCTTGCTGCTTGACCCGAGCGAGTTCCTCCTGCAAGCGACGAACCTGATTCTCGGCCTCTGTCTCCGCCCGCGCTACGCGCTCGTCCGCCTCGTGCTTCATTCCGTCGACACGAGCGTCAGCGTCCGATCTCAGCTTCGTAACGGTGCTGTTGGTCTCCGCTCGAAGCTGATTGATAAGCTCATGGGCCTTCTCATGGGCCTTGATCGCTTCCGCCTCCGTGGACGCGATGCGTTCGTCCGTCTCTACCATAGTCCGCTCGATCCTGGCAGCGGCCTCGGCCATAGCCCAGTCGGCTTGCTGCTTGACCCGAGCGAGTTCCTCCTGCAAGCGACGAACCTGATTCTCGGCCTCTGCCTGCGCAAGCGCAATGCGCTCATCCAACTCGCGCTTCATCCGATCGACACGGGCGTCGGCGTCCGACTGCAACTCCCCGACAACACTTTTGGCCTCCGCTCGCAGCCGATCCATGAGCCCATCGGCCTCAAGTTCGAGCTGGTTGATCCGATCGTGGGCCTCGCGCAACTGGCCCGACAGCTTGTGTGCCAGCGCCACTGCACGGTCGCAATTCTCGTTCGCCAGCTTCGCAGACTGCTGCAGGTTCGCCACGAAAGCAGGATCGAGCAGATCCTCATCCGTGATCTGATGCACTGCTGAGGCGGACTGAGGCTCGCTCATGACACCGATGTCCCAAATATAGTTAGGCGGATACGAGGAATGTGCCTCACCAAGAGCCTTTTGCTCACCTAGATCAGTTCACCGCGGGCCGCACTTATCGCCTAAGACTCACCACAGCTTTTCTTTACGAGAGCCACAGCGCGCTCCACATCCTCGACGGCCTTTCTGAGTTCCACCACGAGGTCACAGGGAGGTACGACCCTTGGCCGCCTCTCTTGTTGCTCGACGATATGTTCGGCAGCTTTGAGCATTTCTCGAGCATGTCTTGCAAACTCGTCATGATGCTTGCGCATGGTGACGCTCCAATCCTTGCGGATTTTTTCTGCAAGTTTTTCGGAGCCGAGCTCTCCTTTCCTTGCTCGAACATCAAGAATAGCCGAGTAGACGTTATGGCGTATGAATGGGCCGCACAATTCCGCCCCCGTCTTATTCGCCAAGTCGACCAGCGCTTTTGCGAGCGCCGCTTGTTTATTGAACGGCAAGTATGAACGAATACCCGGTGCTGTTACCAACTCGCGAAACAAAGCAACATGGCGGGAAGCCTTGAAATACTCTGAACTCCTTCATGGTCGAATTCGCCGTTTGCTTTTTCCTCGAATGTTAACGCACTCATTTTGGCTTCCTTCGATGGCGAGCGCCGCTGCGATGTACCCCCATGCTCTTCCCGACGCCCGTTCGATGTCTAAAAAAGAACCGTCCTTTCAACGTTCAGGACAGCAACGGCATAAATTAAAATCCTGAGAAAAAACAAGATTGCTGCAAGCGGCATATAAACATTTCCAAGAGCGAAATGCCGTCGCCGATAAGCGCTGCAATACCGCTCCAAGACCCCATTGGGATCCAACTCCTCGACGCAAAAAGATGCCAATTCTAGAATTTTATTTTTTGGCTGCAAGCGAGAATTTTCGACGAAATTTTTGACGCCCCCCGAAGTTAACGGCTGGCTCGCGTTGTGAAAATTGTTTGGCCTGAATGGCGTTCCTGTCGCGCTTGATTCTAGCACTGCTACAGGTGCACCGCATAACCAAAATCAGCCTAGCCTACCAAGAGAGGCCCCCCGGCTCTGCCGGGGTGGCAGTAGAAGTTTGACGTTTACGGGGGGTCGTCCATCGATGAAGCTCGAAATCGTGAGCCACCACGCCACGAAAGGGAGTTCAACCTTGTATGTTTGTAAAGTACCGCGCCCGGAGCCGGTTGGAGAAGAGAAGGCGCTCAAGACCAGAATGCTATACCAGATGACAATGAGCAACGGGAAGACGCCGAGCGAAAAATAATGATGACGGAAAAACTCCGGCAAATTTACATGCTGCGCGCACAAAAATTAGTATCGATAGCTCTGTTAACTAACTGAGTGATCAGGCGCCGAGTCGCTGGTTATATTCTGACGCTGTAACTTGCATTTCCACAGCTGCCACGCACGTCTATGTATATTATCTAGCAGCTTGGTTGCTTCTGTCGCCTCCTCAAGATTTAAAAAGGTAATTGGGTCGCCGGTAGCCATGGCATGCATCTGCATCCGCGCGTTAATATCGGTATAGACCGCCCGAAATACAGCGAGCGGGAGAGAGGACGCGACTATAACCGCGCCATGCCCGCGCAGTAACGCAACAGCATTGTGACCAAGCGTTTCAGCAACCGATCGTCCTAGCTGAACATCGGCGATGAGTAAGTTCGTCTTCGCCTTTGCTGCCTGTCGAATTTCAAAGACCGGGACATCTGGTGCAAGAAACGCCGTGAGGTGAAACATCGGCCTGAGCGGGACATTCGTGTTAGCAAAGGGTATGACCGCCGGTGAATGGCTATGTACCACGGCATTCACTTCCGGACGCATGCGATATATCTCAGAATGCAGAAAGCGCTCCAGGCAATGATCAAAACCCGGTCGTGCCCCGAATATATTTGCAGCAAGGTCGTATTCGACAATATCGTTCTCAGTCACTAGCGAGGGGGGGAGAACCCGCCCCATGAGAAAACGCTGCGGATTACGGGGATGGCGAATACTGATATCACCGTAGGCATCGAGAACTTGTTGATCGGCCAAAATACGGTTTGCAATAATAAGATCTTCGATAACTGAGCGTTCAATTGGAGTAGAACCTAAAAGGGCATCCAGGACTCGTGCCGAATGAAGAATGTCCATTGATAGTCACCCAGCTTTAAAATGGCTCTCTCAGCGGCCCTGCAAAGAGGCAACAAACGTCGGGCCACAGACAAAAACTGTCGGGACGCCAGTCCGACACAGAGTAAGCAAGAGACACGTTAAGTCGATTCAACTACCATGACAATCTAGTGAGCTTTGCGCAGGCAAAGTGCTGAAAATCGCGTCACGATTCCCCGTCACGAATTATCGACGGGCACAAACGGCTGGCTGGAGCGTTCGAAGTGTTCGATTTTCTCGGCTAGACGTCGCCATTGGCTTGCCGTGTCAGCACAGTTGGCCTTGAGACCGGGATCATGAACGTCAAAAGCCATGCGTTCCCAGCGTTCAGCGTTCTCTAAGCAATAACGAACCTTTTCAGAAGGCATTATTCAGCGCCCGACCGCCAAAACCTGCCGGACAGCTAAATAATAAGTCCTTAATTATTCGTTAGACGCGCACACTCTGGCGCGGTGCGCTCAGTGCTCCGGCTGCTTTAACAAGGAGGCATTTGCATCAAGTCCGCCGGTTCGATCAGGGCTGCTTGGCAGCTTTCAGTAATTAAAACGCGCCGCGTGCCTGGGGTGGGCCTGGCCAGGTGGCCGGGTGGCCAAGGCCTTGGGGGCAGCCATTCGTCGTGCTGCGCAAAATATCCCGCACCTAGCGTGGCGATCCACTTGCCGCCGCGCGTGGTCCGTACCCCGCGCGCGTTCAGAGCATCTGCGCGATTTTACGGCGCAAGGCCGAACTTTCGCCGCATAGTTGGCCGTGACTAAACGGGTTACTCGCGCAGGGGAGCGGGGGTCATGGCGTATTCCGAACTCATTCAATTTTGCTTTGCGAATATCTCAGAAAATGAACGTCTGGTTGCGCATGTTCATGAGCCGAATCTCAAGGCCAAATATGCTGAATCTGCGCTCCATTGGCGGCGTCTGGCTGAGAAAATAAAAAACCAATACTACCCGATTGGCCCTGCGACTCTCCTCTTGCGTCACGAACACCGCGACGATGCAGGTCAGAAACAACTCGTCCTATCGGATGCACAAGTTGACGCTCGACGTAATCCTGTAACAGGGCAATGGGAGTTCCCCGCTGTTTGAGCGGGCGGCAGCACTAAATTGCTCGACGTGTTTTTGCGTGAGCATAATTTGTCCTGTGACCTGCGCCTGTGCGCTGGTCGGGAACACGGCGAGAACAAAGGCTACGGCCGGGATGGTGAGACGAAGCATCTGGTACATAGCCCCCCAATGCACAATAAATATCCGCATGTGTTGGATCTAACGCTTACAGACTCGAAGAAAAGGTAAAAGCGATATCAATGCTCGCTGGCGTTTTTCTTGGATGGTGGGCTGTTCGGTCTTCCGCGCCTCGCCCTCAACCTTGAGAATCGCCCTTTCTAAGGCGAGCCTTTCAGCCGCAATCTGCGCGTCCGAGACTTGAGAGGCTTCATCTATCAGCAGGGTGGCGAGTGTTACCCCAGCGCGATCGTATAGTGCTTGACGGGCTTCGCGGGTGTTGTTCGGGAGCCTAGAAACGGCACGGGCAATAACTGAGTAGTACGCACTCCTGGATCGGGGCTCGAAAATCGGCGGGGCCTCGTCCGCTGCGGAAAATCCGGCGGCAAACCCGGCTGTGCGGGTCCGGAGGTGCTGGATGGCAGTATCTGACATTAAAGCTGGATCCTTAGTCTGCAGCCTGCCAACACCTTTTATTGTCGCTTCATTGACACTACGGATAGTTGTCTATTTGTCGCCTGGGTTCAAATGCGGTTATCGACGCAACTTGCAGCACTGTTGTTGTTACTGTCGCGACGAGAATCCCTTTTTGGTCGCCTACTGACCTTGCCTCGCACGTTGGCGGAAGCAGTGGCGGCACTCACTTGGACCCGCCCGCTCCTCTGCCGCCGACGAGGTGATTGAGAAGCGGCTAATGACCGGCCCTGGCACGACTCTGTCCTACCACTCGCACCTCCATTGAGTCTGCTTCCATGCCGGTCACCGCGCAAGTTCAAATGAACAAACCAGGCATCCATTGTGAGAGATACTGCGTAAGAATTGACGAACCGCGATTGCCAATTCCTATATAGCCGACGAGAATCAGGCTCATGATCCATGCAACCATTGCAAACGCTTGCATGCGCCGGTTCGATCCCAACATAGCCTGAAGGCTCTTAAGTCTCCCATCGCTTACCTTGGCGAGATCAGCTTTGAGTTGTTCGATCTGCTGCGACAGCGTCCCAATTGAAATCTCAACGTTCTCGCGGCGGGTCGCTTCCTTGTCGAACGTTTTCTTGGTTTCAAAGAGCAGGCCTGTATTACGCTGCAAACGCTCTTCCCAGTTCTTGATATTTGGTTCGAACGTTCTGATGTGACTGACCGCGTCTGTGAGCTGCTGCTGGAGATCCTGGAGCCGCTGCAGGGTTGCCTGCAAGTGCTCATCGGTCTCCTTAGATCGCTGTTCAGTCGTCTGCAGGCGTTCGTCAGTCCGGCGGCAATTCTGCTCGACTTGCACGGTTTTTTGCGCCGCAGCCTGCAACCTTTGCTCTACGATGCCATGCTGGTCCTCGACCTGCTGAATCCTGTGCTCGGAGATGTGCAGCTGCTGCTCTATGCTCGTGAACCGCTGTTCCCCACTCTGACGCCAATCGTCAGCTCGCCGCCAATTCTGTTCGGCCGTCAGAATTTTTGGCTCCGCCGCCTGCAACCTTTGCTCCAGCACAAGATACTGATCGGTGGCTGTCTTTTGGATCCTGTCCTCGGCGCTGCGAAGCTCCTGCTCTACATTCGTGAAACGCTGTTCGGCAGTCTGGCGCCATTCGTCGGTTCGCCGCAAATTGTGTTCCGCGGCCAGAAGTTTTGGCTCCGCAGCCCGTAACCGCTGCTCCAGCGCGTCATGCTGCTCGCTCGCCGTCTTCTGGATCCTGTCCTCGGCGCTCTGAAGCTCCTCCTCAATCTCTTTGAAGCGCTGTTCGGCAATCTGGAATTGCCGGCCGAAGGTCTGGCATTGGTTGCCTAATGTTTTCAATTGTTCGGGAAAAGAACCGCGCAGCGAGTCAAGCTCCTCCCGTACCGCCAGGATTTCCTGTCGCGCTCCCTCGTCTTCCCGCTGGAGCGATTTAAATTGTCGTAGTGTGCGTTCGGACATCTGCGATGCAATTCGTTGGAGCCGCTCCATAAGGGCGCGATGCCCAGTCTCGATGCTTAAAAGCTGGCTTCCTACCAGGCGTAGATCCTGTCCAAGCTGCGTAGTTGCTGCTGAAACAGCGGTCTTCAATTCGCTGTCGCTTCGGAGCTCTCCGTCGGCATGGCTTGAGTCGTTTGGCTCATGTCCGGCTTCCTGGCTGCTGGTAGGAAGCGAATGGATTAGTTTCACTGGATAGCTCTCGCCGTTCGCGTATGCTGTCATGGATCAAACCTTCTTGTTTGGTGGAGCTCATCTCAGGAGCCGAGCCCGTCGGGCTCGAGAAGCTACCTCTTGAGGAGTTGATGCAGGAATTGTTAGTGACGACATCGGATAACGCCCCCCAGCCGAGGGTCGATCACGCTGAATTAGTCGCGCGCACCACGAAATCGGTTCATTCTCGGCGGCTACTGAATTGCGGATAATCGTTAATCCCGGTCGGACATCATCTGATGCGCATCTGCGTCGTTCGGATAACGCCATCTCGCCATTGCTGACGAGGTAATTGAGTAGAGATACCGTTTTGCTGGGGTGCATGAGTCCACAATACGCTTTTGATTCCATGGCTTTTTTTGCCCTAACTGCCGCTAAATGTAGGCGTTTGTGCCCAATGGGTTGCGTTTGTTTTTCCAACTGTTGGCGTCCTTCGCTGGGCACAGAACCGGGATCCGCGGGCCGCGCCCCGCAGAATTTTGGCCACGTAGGAGGCGGCGCGGCGAAACATCGGGCCGTTGTGCTCATCGAGCACGACCGGACCCTATCAAAGACGTGCCGGCAATCGCCGGTTTTGACCGATGCGGAGACTTTTTCAACGGCATCGACCCTAACCGGACTCTGGCGTGTCGCTCGGCGCGCGGAGTTACCACCGGCTGACTGATCCCATTCAATCCGATATTGTGCCGAGCGGGGAGACCTGGTTCCTGGAGGCCTCCAGATGATGTCCTCCGAGCTGCTCGCCGAAGCCGTTCTACGGGCTCGTTCAGACGCAATTGTCGCCGCCGATCGTGAAGGGATCATTCGCTTCTGGAACCCGGGCGCTGAGCGCATCTTCGGTTATGCAGGCGATGAAGCGATCGGACGCTCGCTCGATCTGATTGTTCCCGAGCGGCTGCGGCAGCGCCACTGGGAGGGATATCGACGGACCATGCAGACCGGCAAAAGCCGGTACGGCGAGGGCGACGTGCTTTCGGTTCCGTCACTCCACAAGAACGGAGCGACTGTCTCGATCGATTTTACGATCGTCCCGCTGAAGAATGAATCCGGGGAAATGATCTGCGTCGTCGCGATCGTGCGCGATGTGACGAAGCGCTTCGAGGAAATCCTGCCGATTGAAGCGCCAGCTTGCCGAGGCCGCCAAGGCCTGAAGTCATAATAGGTCTCCGCTACCGGTCGGAAATAGAGAATGATTTCTTATCAACTCGCAAAGAAACTGAAGGATGCAGGCTTTCCACAAAGCGAACTTGCTCGGGCACAGCAAAAAGCGGGGTACAATTACGTCAGTATGCCGACGATCTCAGATCTTATTGCAGCATGCGGAGAGGACTTTCGTGCTTTAAGCAGAGAGCCCGACTGTTGGCTGGCGTGTGGGTATATTTCTGAAGACGGTGAATGGAAAAACGTGCATGCCGGGGACACTCTTGAAGAGGCTCTGGCCCGGCTGTGGCTTTCCGTTCATGCAACATCCACATAAAACCAGAAATCGCCCTGACGACCTCGGTGCATTTTAGAGCCCAGAGCCATAGTTCGGCGCCGATGCCCCAAGGACCTCCGTCCGGTTCCCCGAGGCATGTCTACCGGTTGCCAATAGAACGTGTAGAGCAGCTCCTGTCGTGAGAGAATGCGCTCACTTGTCGCAATCTTCGTCGGCACAATTGTGCTGGTGGTGTGGGAAAAAGGCGAACGGCGGGTCAAGATTAATAGTAGCGCGCACTAAATAGCAGAACTTTGTCACGCGTTCTGCCGTTCCCGGAAAGCCGTCAAAGTATTTGGCCCAACCGAAGATATAGAGATTTTTCTCACCGCTTCTGATTGAGGCGATTTGATCCGCAGTGATATCCCAGTCCCGAGGGATATGCGGACCGGAAACGACTTGCTTGGGGACTAATAATGTTTCGCTGACGATAGGGGAAGCGTCATCCGGAAACTCAAAATCGTCAGCCAGCTCCCCGTCTACGATCCTATAGTCGATGTAATTTCGTAGATTTCGAGTTGGTAAATTCCCGATATTCGTCCAACGAACCCCAAACTTGATATTTCGTGCATGCAGCCTCGATTTGGGGTCGTCAGGAAGGCTGAAATAAGGCTCGGATACTACGTAAGCCCGCTGCCCCGCCATAGCGGCCTCCGACGCCTGTTTAGCGGCGTCGGCAGAAGTACGAAGGGTTTTACCCACTCGGATGAGAAAGCCAATCTGGATCAATGATAGTAGAGCTAACAGGACGGTGAAAATGGCGACAACAAAAGCATAGAAAGCAACAGGATTGTCCCAAGTTCTGGCCGGTATTGTAGATAAGCGCTGCAGCAGCGTTGAAATTGTATCTCGTTGTTCAGTGGCAGACGTATCGGGTTGCTCTACCTGCTGTGCTTGCGCCGACGCATGTAATGGCGAGACAAAGCCGGCATTGAAACCAAATCCGATTGCGGCGGCAAGTAATATCCAAAGAACGGCAGTCCTGTCTGAGTGCCCGCGTGTATAGTGAGATGTCAACTCGCAACGCATTCCTCATCACCTTCAAGTACTTAAACCGCAAATGCATAAGTATGTTGCGATGTACTTCGCGTCACGCAAGGAAGACGGCTAATTCGGCAATACGCATTTCTCCCAACTGAGTCGATCAGCTTCCGTTCCAGCCAGAAAGGCCCCACCTGTCGACCGGGTTAAATTTCGCAGCGGAAACGGGGCCTTTTCCGGCTCTGCCCCCAATCGATCTCCTCACAGGCCTTTACCTCAATATCGAAGTCCGGCCCGGTGCTTTCCTGCAAATAAGTCGTAACGGCAGCGACCTCGTCGGCATTGAGTTCGGAGCGACCGCCACATTCAACAACAATCTTGTCAAAGGCGGTCTGTCGAATGCGGTACTCGGTAAAGTCAACAAGCGCCATAAAATCTTTGTTACGGATGTGTAAGGGAGACAGTCGACCATCGCGGTGTTTAATAAGGCTGCTCACCCGACCTTGCAGATTGTAGATGGTCGGCCCGTTGTGTCCACACGGGCACTTGTCGCGCAAACAGGCAAGGTCACCCAGGTCATAACGGATGAACGGCGTCGCGTATGAATGCAGATGGGTGACGAGAACCTTTCCAAGGATCATCCCATCGATTTCCATTTTACGATCGAAAACCTCGACGATGACATTGCTGGTGGCAACATGATAGTAGCCAGAAAATTTGCTGCACTCGGCGCCGATCATGCCCACCTCTTCCGAGGTGTAGTTTGCTCGAACAGGAATGGCAAGATCGGCAAATGCCTGAATAAGACTGGGACCAACATTTGAAGACTTCGCTATCCACATCGCAGTGTTTGCCGCTTTCAGGAAGCCAAGATCGAATGAGCTGGAAATTATTTCCATAATCCTCGGACTTCCTACCAGGTACCCTACGTCATCTTTCTTCAATTCCCGAACGAACTTGTGACAAGTTTCTTTGTTCAGAGTGAAGTACTCAATATGTTTGTTTTTACCAGACTTGAAGAGCGGAGCCAGCGGTCCGATCCAGGATTCTTCCTTCACAACGGAAATGCCGCCATTTACGGGAGCACGGGAACCTCCAAATCGCGTTCGATTGAGCGATAGATCCCGCCCCTCCAGGAAGTATTGAGCAAGGCTCCTGATGGAATTGTAATTACCATTGAAATCGCAAACAAAGAAACGGACCGGGACTCCCGATGACCCTGATGTGGTACAAGCTTTAGCCGAAATCCCATCCATTGGCCGCAGCAGCGATCCTTCTGAGGCGACCTGCAAGCGCAAGTCTTGCCGCGTGAGTATCGGCAAGGAGGCGAGATCGATATCCGGGCTCTTCCTGTCGCCAATCCGCGACCGCCAAAAGGCCGAGCGATGGGTGGCGTGACTGACGAGATTGCGAAGCTGTATTTGTTGCCAATGCTCGCGGGCTGACCTGTTGCCGGTCTCGATCACGGCTATTTCCGTAACGGCCGAAAGCATTGCCTTCGGCTCCAAGTCAAGCAGGGTCATCGGCTTTTCCGAATAGGCTTTGTTGCGCAAACGATATCCGGAGAAATCGAAGATCATGCCGTGGTCCCAAATTGCGGCGCGGTGCCAACAGGGATGATTTTGCTGGCTGGGGCGGGAGGAATCGAACCTCCGAATGGCGGAATCAAAAATCCACCTATTTCACGTGTTTCGTCAACGTCTATTCTGAAAAATTCTCAAAATTCGAGTGATTACCCATCAATAGGTTAGCCTCCTGTTCAGAATGCCGGGGGCCCAATACTCAATCGGACCGTCGCTTTGAAGGCGGCGCCCCGCTTGGAAAAGAGGCTTCGCTTACCGAACCGGGATCATCAAATGCTCGTAGGGCGTATCAGGCCACATGACGTAAGGCACCGAGGTATCGGGCTTGGGGCTTCTCGGATAGGCATCCAGTGAGCCCTTTGCACCGACGATCATGACGTGGGGGCCGGTCTCAACCCAATTGTTATTCGCCTCAGGCTTCTGTGCATAAGGATCAGTATTGCTGGCATCAGTGCCCCCGGCCAGCATGTACATGAAACCGACTTTGTTCTTCGGCGGCTCCTTTTTGTTCAACCAAGCCTCGACCCACTCCATCGCGTATTGGTCGGCACACATTGGGTCTGGGCCCGGTGTGTTGGGATTATCCGCCATGCAGGTAAATTGGTTGCTGCCTTTGCGCACAACCCGAATTTTTCCATCCGAACCGACATCTATGATCGTAGCATTTTTTGCCGATCGCTTCTGGAGCAGCAGACATGGCGCTTTTGATGATCTGCTCATCTGTCATCTTTCCGGAAGGCATATTGTGCTGTTGGGCAACGGCCAACCCCGAAACGAGGAATACCGAACACCCGAATGTCAGTGCAACCTGTCGCATGGACCATCTCCTCAACATTGTAAGCGGGACCATAGCACTCCTCCATGCCTCTGGCGCCTGCTTCTTTGATTAGTTTCACAGGACCTCGGCATGCCCCGCTGGCAGCTCTGACGCGAGGCTATATCAGTTCCACGAATGGGCGGAAGGGGGCATACATCAGGTTCTGGCACGAATCCCCGCACCGATGCGCGCCGCCAACGTCGAATGACTGAGGTGAAGCCAGACCTGACCTAATGGCAGCGCATTAGGCAGCAACGGCGATGGGATCATCGGATTTGCGGTATTTGCTAAATATACCCGGAAGAAGATTATTCCGAGTGCCAAAATGATATTCTCGAAGGCGGAAAGGAAGCAACGCAGGAACGAATATCAGCGATATTGGTGGGAGAGACAGGGACCCAGGTACCGAGAAAAGCTCACCGCATATAACCGACGATGGCGACGATTACATCCCGATTATCAGAAGGAACACCGCAAGAAACACCCGGAAAAATACAAACAATATGATCGTAAAAAGTATCAAAAAATCAAAGCCGACCCAGTTCGTTATGCAGCGCGACAGGAATATTACAGAATGTATCTGAGAAACCGGAAAGCGGTCTTGATAGCGCAGACTGCATCGATGCCGCAATCATTAGGCGCTTTGCCGTGAGTGCCCGACCGTTGGCAATCCGTAACGCGGTACTCTGCTCATATACGCCGATAGCTGTCACCGAATTTCGCCGCCAGATAACGCTCCTCCCGCCTAACAACGCCGAAATGCAGGATCAGTGATGCTCCGGCGAGTAACAGGTCAGCGGGTTTTAGAGCCCGACGTAGGCCGGGTTGAAATTTCGCAGCGCAGCGTCTCCTGCCGTACTGAGTGCGCTATCCTTTCGGGTGGAAGGACGAAAGGTGCTGCCAGTGAAACGGCGCGAGTTCATCAAATCAATCGGTAGCGCGGCTATCGCGTGGCCGCTGGCTGCGCGCGCGCAGCAAGTCGGGAGCATTCCCAAAATCGGCGTGTTATGGCCTGGAGCCTCGCCGCCTGCTTCGCCGCGCATGGAGTCGTTTCGGCAGGCGCTTCGCCAAGCGGGTTATGTTGAAGGTCAGACCGTCGCGGTCGAGCTTCGCTATGCCCAGGAAGGACCTCAGCAGCTTCCCGAACTGGCCGCAGAGCTGGTGCGTTTGAAGGTCGATGTCATCGTCGCCTTCGGCGATCTTGCGCCCAGAATAGCCCAGCAGGCGACGGGGATAATCCCCATTGTAGCAATTGGCGACGACATCCTCGGGGCCGGCCTCATCTCCGGTCCTTCGCGTCCCGGCGGCAGCACCACCGGGTTCACCATTCTTTCCCCGGAACTCAGCGCAAAGCGATTAGGATTGCTGCAAGAGATCGTGCCAGGAAAATCGCGCATCGCTGCCCTTTGGGATCCCGCGGCGGGCATGTCGCAGGTGGCGATGTCGGAGAACGCAGCCCGCTTCTTGAAACTGAAACTGCAGATCGTGGAAGTGCGACATCGAGACGACATTGCTGGCGCATTTCGTATCGCGCGGGACGGGCAGGCGCAGGCGCTCAATGTTTTCGCTTCACCGGTCCTCGCTTCACTTTACCGGGAGATCATCAATCTTGCGGCTGAGTATCGGCTCCCGGCCATCTACCAGTGGAAGGAACATACTGAGGCCGGGGGTCTCATGTCCTATGGGCCCGTTCTTGCATCGATGTGGCGGCAGAGCGGGGCCCTGGTGGTAAAGGTCCTCAAGGGTGCCAAGCCTGCAGACCTGCCGGTCGAGCAACCCACCAAGTTCGAGTTAGTTATCAATCTCAAAACCGCGAAGGCGCTCGGTATCACGTTTCCGTTGCCACTGCTTGCCCGCGCCGACGAGGTGATTGAGTAAGTTGCGGCGTGCCTTCTGTGGCGCATTCTTGCTGCACCTGCTCAAGACCGTTATTGGCACGAACTTCGGTTCGCGCTGATCCGGCTTGAGATAGGGTCCGCTTCTGATTGGGGTTTCACTCGACGCTAGCTCCCGGCCGCGAATTGGCCTGGTCCAGCCAGAAAGAGGATCATTATGCGGATTGCGATTGTCGGCGCTGGATCGGTTGGCGGAACGTTGGGAAAAGCGTGGCTCAAACGCGGCTACGATGTTCTTTGGGGCATACGAAATCCTGCCGATCCGAAATATGCGGGCCTACCGAAGGACCGGGTCAAACCACCAGCCGAAGCGGTGGACGCGGCGGACATCGTGGTCATTGCAACGCCTTGGTCCAGCACGGAGACGGCTGTGAAAAGCCTGGCGAGCAGCCTTGCAAACAAAATCGTTATCGACTGCACAAATCCGCTTGGAATTGGGCCTGATGGCCTACAGCTAGTTCTTGGATACGAGACCTCTGCTGCTGAGCAGATCGCAAGCTGGGCACCGGGGGCTTTCGTGTTCAAGACCCTCAACACGACCGGCTCCGATAATATGGCAAATGCCGCCATGTATCCGGTGAGACCGCTGATGCTTGTGGCAGGCGATGATGCTGACAAGAAACCCGTGGTGATGGATTTGGTCCGAACCCTGGGCTTTGATCCGGTTGATGCCGGACCCCTAAAAGAACGCCAGACTACTTGAGCCTTTCGCGATGGTTTGGATCGACCAAGCGATTAAGCGCGGCCAAGGACGCGATTTCGCATTTGCTCTGGTGAAGAGCAATAACTGAGAATTACTCGCCACGACGGGATCGCCATTCTCTGGCGCTTTCCTATTGTTTGTCGGGGAAGCTACGAGCGCCGATAGGCGGCGCAAATAAGCTCCATTGCTTCTCGCCAAAGGCTCGTCGGAAGTGGAGTGTGCGTCGCAGCAGTCGAGAGGAGCGATCGTAGTCCGGCTATCGGCTGCAAAACGTCCGACATACCCGCTGACTGCCCTGACAATTCCTTGCCACGCTGTCCTGGCGAGTGGACCGGTGACTGCCCGCCTGCTGTTGATTTACTCAGTCGGAGACTTAATCAGCGCTTGGCCGGCATCCATGTTCGTTACACGAGCGCCGCCAACATCGCCGAGCCGATTAATCTTTCCGCTTAAATCACGGGCTCAAGCGGCGTCGCCTTTGAACGCCGTGTCATGCTTGAAAAACCATTCATAGCCCTTGAGCATGTAGTTCCAATAGAAGATCGGCAATCCGGTGATCTTGATCCACCAGCCGATCCAGCGTTCCTTCGCCGGATCGAGAGGCAACGTCGGCGTGACTTTGCCGCCATAGATGAATTCGGCCAGGATGGCCTTGCCATAGGCAGTAGTGAGCGGGCACGAGGCATATCCATCGTAACCCACCTCCACCGGCGTGCCTGCGATCATGCGCAAAAGGTTGCGCACGACGATCGGCGACTGCTTTCGCACGGCTGCGGCGGTCTTGGAATTCGGCGTCGAGCACACGTCGCCCAGCGAAAAGACGTTTGGGTAGCGGACATGCTGCATCGAGTTCTGGTTGACCTCGACCCAGCCAGCCGCGTTCGCCAACGGGCTTTTCTTGATCGCGTCGTGCGGGCTTTGCGGCGGCGAAACGTGCAACATGTCGAACGTAACTGTCGTACGCTTTCCCTTGTCGTCGCCGCCCACGGCCTCGAATGTCGCGGTCTTCGCCGCACCGTCGACCGCCACGAGGTTTTGCTGGAAATATGCCTTGATCCCGTAGCGCGCGACCACTTTCATCAGTTCACGCGCGAAGAACGGCACGCCGAACACCACGGGGGCATGCACGAAGTATTGCAGGTCGCAAGCCTGCAACGCGCCGGCGCGGCGCAGACGATCCGCGGTCAGGTAGACGATTTTCTGCGGCGCGCCGGGGCATTTGAACGGCAGAGGCGGCTGCGTGAACACTGCGCGGCTGCCCGGTTTCAGTCCCTGGACGCATTGCCAAGTGTAGGGCGCGTATAGTGGTGAATAGTTGCTGCACACGCTGTTCTTGCCCAGGGTCGCGGACAAGCCCTCGATCTCGTCCCAGTCCAGCTTCACGCCGGTACAAACGACAAGGTAGTCGTAAGTAAGCGCGTCGCCGGTTTCGAGCACGACGCTGTTCTTGTCAGGGTCAAACGCTTTGGCGGCTCCGTGGATCAAGGTCACACCGGCGGGGATAAGGCTACGTTCGGGCCGCCGGGTCTTGGCCATGTCATAGGCGCCCGCGCCGACAAGCGTGAAGCACGGCTGGTAATAGTGTATTTCAGACGGCTCGACGATCGCGATGTCCAGCGACCCTGGTCCGCGGCGGTGTAAACTCGCCGCGACCGTGATGCCGGCGGTGCCCCCGCCAACAATCAAGATTTGATGATGCTTGGTGTTAGCCACAGGACCGTCTCCCACCAGTTGTCTGTCGTTGCAAGTCTGCGCCTATCGGGGCCAACATTCAATTCGGCGATCCGGCCAAACGACTTATTGGGCATGTCCTTAGCTATCCCGGCTTCACCTACACGCCGACATATGTCCCAACAGTGGACCGTAAGGATGCTGTTTGCTGCGGTGCACGAGACCGCTCCTGGCAGGCACATAGCGTCGCATTGAGCCCGTTTTGTCGGGGTCTGCTCATTGAGGTGAAGCGGACAGCAATGCTGCGGCGCGGTAATGCGTGCAATTGACCCACTGCGGAAGTCGGGTGGGCCAAAATGCTGTGATGCACAACACAGCGTTTCCAAGGATATGGTAGGGTGTGATCCTCGGCTTGAGGGAAGCACATGAGACGGCGCGAGTTCATCACGCTTGTCGGCGGCGCGGCTGCATGGCCGCTCCCGACGCGCGCACAGCAGTCGACGATGCCGGTGATAGGCTTTTTCCGAAGTACGTCGGCTGATGATTCGACCGACCTCCTTGCAGCCTTTCGTCGCGGCCTTGGCGAATCCGGTCTAGCCGAGGGGCATACCGTTACGATCGAATATCGTTGGGCCCGAGGCCACTTCGATCAGTTGCCGGAGATTGCGAGTGAGCTTGTTCGGCGTAAGGTGGCGGTGATCGTCGCCAACAACAATGCGGCACGGGCAGCCAAGTTTGCAACCAGGGCAGTACCGATCGTGTTTGTCAGCGGCAGTGATCCAATCAAGGATAGCTTGGTCGCAAGTCTCAATCGACCGGGCGGTAACGTCACCGGGATAACGTTCTTGGTCAACGAGCTCGGCCCGAAGAGACTCGAAGTCATGCATGAGTTAATTCCCCAAGCGGCAACAATCGGCATCCTGGTGAACCCCAACAGTCCGGCAGGCCAGACTGAGGCAAAAGCCGTGATGGTTTCGGCCCAGACGATTGGCCAGCAAATCGAAATCCTCAATGCCACAGACCAAAATGAAATTGATAAAGCCTTTGCAACGCTTAGCCAGCGCAGAATTGCTGCGCTTCTACTAATTGCCGATGCACTGTTTTATAGCCAACGTAACCAGCTCGTAGCGCTTGCCGGGCAGTATGCGATTCCCACGATCCACTATCTCCGTGAGTTCGCTGCGGCCGGCGGTCTCATGAGTTACGGTACCAGCATCACGGATGCATACCGCCGCGCCGGTATCTATGCGGGCCGAATTGTCAAAGGCGAGAGCCCGGCCGATTTACCGGTCGAACAGTCCACAAAAGTCGAGCTGGTGATTAATCTCAAGACTGCCAAAACCCTCGGGCTTACGTTTCCGCTCTCGCTGCTCGGCCGTGCCGACGAGGTGATTGAGTAAGAGCGGCCAACGGCCCGTTATTGGATCCCAAGCCGACATTAGGCAAGCCAAGAGCCCATTGCTTTTTTCTTGTTCTCCGCGCCGTGATGAAATGTGCTATCGTTTAGAAAATTGGGCATGGTCCAGAGTTTCCGGCGGAGGGCTAGATTGAAACGGCGCGAGTTCATCACGCTTCTTGGTGGCGCGGCCGTCGCATGGCCACTTGCCGCGCGGGCGCAGCAGATCGGAAAGAACTACCGGATCGGGTTCCTGGGCAACTCCACCACTACTCTCGAAGCCAATCTCGTCGGGCCATTCCGCGACGGGTTGCGTGACCTCGGCTACATCGAAGGCCGAAACATCCTGATCGAATATCGATGGGCGGAAGGAAAGTATGAGCGCTTTCCCGCACTCATCGCCGAGCTAATCGCCCTGAAAGTTGATGTGATCGTGACCGCCGGCACACCTGCCTCGCTCGCCGTCAAGAAGGCGACAACGTCGATCCCCCTTGTCATGGTGGCTGTCGGCGAACCTGTGGCCACGGGCCTCGTCGCGAGCCTCGCGCGGCCTGGTGGGAACATCACGGGATTGACCTCGATGGCGTCGGAAATGGAAGGGAAACGGTTAGAGCTGCTCAGGGAAGTGGTTCCTTAAATCTCCTACGTCGCCGTGCTCTGGAATGCGGCCAGCCCGATACAAGCAATCGAGGAAGGAGAGGTGCGGGCCGCAGCCCAGGTGTTGGGAATGAAGATGCTGTCTCTGGGGGTACGCACCAGGGAAGAGATCGAAGACGCACTCACGACAATCCTCAGGGAGCGGCCGGGCGCGCTGCTCGTGCTGGCGGATCGGCTGTTCTTGCACCACCGTACGCGCATCATGGACTTCGCCACCCAACGCCGCTTGCCGGGAGTGCATGCGTACCGTGAATTGGTCGAGGCGGGCGGATTGATGTCCTATGGGCCAAGCTATGCCGATATGCACAGGCGGGCCGCGACGTACGTGGACAAGATTTTAAAGGGTGCGAAGCCCGCTGACTTGCCGGTGGAGGCGCCGACCAAGTTCGAGTTGGTCATCAATCACAAGGCTGCCAAGGCGCTTGGCCTGGAAATTCCGCCCGTGCTGCTCGCCCGCGCCGACGAGGTGATCGAGTAAGTTGAGCGTGCCATTTGTGGCGCATCTTGCTGCATCTG
>CAWFNG010000011.1:0-225499 GCA_963817135.1 uncultured Alphaproteobacteria bacterium
CTCATAACGGTTTGGTTGGAGGTTCGAGTCCTCCGGGCCCACCAACGGCCTTCTGTCACCTATGTCTCAGGCCGGGCCTTCGGTTCTGGTTTGCTCCGTACTCGATCCGGCCCTGGTTCGACAATTCAACGCCCCAGACACATTGGGCCGCAATCCGTCCTGCTTTCTGCATGGGGATACAATGAAAAAAATCTTCGTGGTCCCTGACCGAAGCACTGCAGACCGAAAAACGCCCTGAAAAGAACCTGTGTACCCTCGCTTCAACATTATTGGAGTTGGTTGCAAAACGCATCTCCGGGCTTCAGATTCCTCCCTTGGAATCAAACCCGGTTTGACGATCTTTCCTTGTTTCGACTATTCGGCGGCCCACTACCTGTATCCGCGGCGGGCGGCCTGGGCGTGCGGTCGGAAGAGGATCGAAGTTGGTGTAAAAATCGGTTAGAATGGCGGCAGAGGAACTCTATGAGGCGAGCTGGCACCACAAACGCGAGAGCTTCAGTGAACGTTGTTCATGATCAATATAGAGACGCGGGCGTTGACACGGACGAGGCTGATGCAGGTCTCAAACGCTTGTCTCAACGAATCAAATGCACATGGCCCGCGGGAGACGGACTAGGGGCGATAAAGCTTGATATTGGCTATTTTGCAAACGTCATCGATGTGTGCGGCCAAGGGATTGCAATTTCTACCGATGGAATTGGCTCGAAGGCGATGATTGCAACCGAACTCGGGCGCTACGACACCGTCGGGATCGATTGTGTTGCAATGAACGTGAATGACATCATCTGCGTCGGTGCAAAACCGATCTCGATGGTGGATTACATTGCCATAGAACAAGTCCGGGCAGACATTCTTGACGAGATTTCTGTTGGCCTTTGCGCAGGTGCCGATATCGCAGGAATTTCGATTTCAGGAGGAGAAACGGCGCAATTAAAAGATATGATCCATGGGTTTGACTTGGCGGGCACGGCAATAGGCCATGTGCCGCTCGACAAGATTGTTGTCGGGCAAGACGTTGCTGACGGTGACTCTGTAATCGGCATTGAGAGTAGTGGGGTGCACAGCAATGGTTTCTCCCTTGCGCGCCGGGCGTTCTTTGAATTGAATAACTATAAGCTCTCGCACTGCTTTTCTGAACTGGATTTAGATCTTGGTAGCGAACTGCTCCGGCCGACGCACATTTACGTTCAAGAAGTTTTGCAGCTCCTAAAGCAAGTGCCTTCTGTAAAGGCCCTGGTTCACATTACAAGCGACGGTTTTCTCAATCTGACCCGCGTCAAGGCAGACGTCAGTTATGTGATCGATGAGCTTCCCCCTGTTCCGCCAATCTTTTCGATCATTCAGCGTTTGGGAAATGTTGACGAAACAGAGATGTTTTCCGTTTTCAATATGGGAATCGGCTTTTGCGCGGTAGTCGCCCCGGCCGATGCTGACACAGCGATCTCGATATTGAGCGGTAAGGGCAAGCGCGCGCATCGAATCGGTTATGCTTTTTCGGATCCTGTTCGCAATGTGATCCTGCCGAAGCAGAATTTGATTGGTCACGACAAGCATTTTAGAACTCAATGATGGATTGTACGCACCTTTAACTGGACGAAAAAGGCCGCCCACGAGGGGCGGCCTTTTTGAGAGGCCGGATAGTGCCAACTCCTAATATTCGCAGCGCTCTCCTATCCGAGGCCGTATCTGCGAACAGATTTAGACAATACCACCGCGGTAGATACCTGAGTGTCGCGAGAAAGATACAGCGCGGAGAATTTTACGTGTTAAGGTTATGGCGATGGTGCGATGCAGAAACATTACTCTTGTAGTGAGCAAAGCGCGTAAGCAAACAGTTGCCTCAAGTCAATGCGCGCGTCGCCTAAGACTTTTTAGGTGCGCCGCACAACGCGAAAAGGGGTCTCCCGGACACGGAGTGGCTCAAGAGGTTCGCGGCTCAATAGTTACAATTGGGGAGCGGAAGCACGGGAGACACATCGATTCATCGCAGCATCGTTCCTTCTGACGGAATGGAGGTACGTCCGGTGAAGGCCGCGGAGATGGGTCGTTGACAGCGCAACTTCGATCGTGATTGGCCGTGACTGTGCGGCCGCTTTTTGTAGATGCAACCGGGCGAGCGCCTTGAAACCAACACATCTCTGTCCCATATGATGGCTCATAGCGAGCCGCGTGTAGGGATTCCCGTCAAACGGTTCCGGGCTCGTGCCTTCCGCCCTAATTGACAGCCCAGATCACGCGGGGTGTGTCTTGCACCCGAACTGCCGCATGGGCCGCTTGCATCCGAGCGGCCGGGCGTTCAACTCACAGCAAAGTCTCATTCATTGACCTCTTTTCATGACTTCGGCCTCGCCGAACCCATCACCCGCGCTCTTACCGAACAGAAATACGACACACCCACGCCGATCCAGGCGCAAACCATTCCGATCGCCATGGCGCGTCGGGACGTAATCGGAATCGCGCAAACCGGCACTGGCAAAACCGCAGCCTTCGCTCTTCCGATCCTGCATCATCTCTCCGCCGACCCCCGGCGGCTGGAACGCAAAACCTGCCGTGTGCTGGTGTTGAGCCCGACGCGCGAATTATCGGGCCAAATACGCGACAGTTTCCGCACTTACGGCCGCCATCTCCGCATCCGTGCCGCGCTGGTCATCGGCGGCGTTTCAATGGGCGCCCAGGTACGCGCATTACAAGACGGAGTTGATGTGCTGGTTGCCACACCCGGGCGCCTCCTCGATCTTGTGGCAAGCAACGCACTGCGTCTCGGCGCAGTCGAGTTCCTCGTGCTTGATGAAGCCGACAGAATGCTCGACATGGGCTTTATCCATGACATCCGAAAAATCGTTGCAAAACTTCCTGCGCACCGACAAACCCTGTTCTTCTCCGCGACCATGCCTTGCGCCATCGCCGAGCTTGCCGACCAGATGCTGCGCGATCCGGCTAAAGTCGCGGTGGCCCCGGCCGCTTCCACGGTAAACCTCGTCGAGCAACGCGTTATCCGTCTCGACCGCGCGGTGAAACCGGGGGCTCTCGTGGAGATATTGCAGGGCGAATCGATCAACCGCGCGCTCGTGTTTACCCGCACCAAGCATGGGGCGGACAAGGTCGTACGTGGTCTCATGCGGGGCGGCATCGTCGCCCAAGCCATCCACGGGAATAAGTCCCAGAACGAACGCGAACGGGTGCTCGCCGCTTTTCGCAAAGGCACGGTGCGGACGCTGGTCGCGACCGATATCGCCGCTCGCGGCATCGATGTTGACGGTATCAGCCACGTGGTGAATTTCGACCTGCCGAACGTGCCGGAAACATATGTGCACCGGATCGGCCGAACGGCGCGAGCCGGAGCCGCCGGCGTGGCAATTTCGCTGTGCGCCCCAGACGAGTTAGCGTTCCTGCGCGATATTGAGAAGCTTATCCGCCTTTCTATTCCGGCGAGCGACCATCGATCCTATCGGGCACAGTCTCACCCTGGAACGGCCAAGCGACGCCCTGCGCTAGCCGCTGTTCAGCCGCACGGCAAACATCGGCAGCGGCGCCGGCAGAATGCCTCCGACAAGCAAGATCGTTACGAGCAGCGGCAGAATATTTCTGGTGGGCTTGCCGCGGTTGCCTTTTTGCACCGTGCGGTGCCGGCGAGCCGCAACGCCAATCCTCGTTCGGTGGAGTGCGGCAGTAGGAAAGGATGAGATGCGCAGAAGATTTACGATTCCCGTGCGAGCCTCTCGAAATCATCGAGCACGGCCGCAATCAGCTTCTGTCGTCTCGGGTCTTGTGCGGCTTGCGTATTGGCAAAGAGATTGAGAAGATAACGCGCCTTCTCGGCAGCTTCGTGCCAGTTCGCGGCCGGCGCCGCAACCAGATGCAATTCCAATTCATCTTGCCGAAGGCGCAGCGCTTTTTCGTTGGCCTCCACTTCCGCCAGCAGCCGACGCAGGCCCGTGGCCTTCTGAGCTGCCATCCCGCGATGCTGATCCAGATCGATGGTCTTGTCGGTCATCGTTGCGCGGCTTCCAGTGCGCGGCGAACCAAGGGATAGTCGGCATTCTCGTACAGGCGTCGAATGCCTCCGCTGTCATATCTATCCTCGTCGACTTCGAGATAGGCTCCTAGAAGAGACTCGGGCGGCAGCTCCTCGATCGCAAAGCGAATGGCGTCCGCCGCATGCGCAAACCTCCTGTAGCCGAACGGTTGTCGTCCGGATTTCCGATTGCGCGTGGGAAACAGCTCTGCCTCGGTGCTGTAATCAAATCCGGCCATGGCTTGGACCTCCCTCCTGGCAACGCGATCACTTCAACGATCGAGGCCGCGGGGGCGGCCCGACGTACTTATATAAGATCGAAGTGCAAGGAAGTCAGCCGTGTCGGAAAAGGTCTTTTTCAGGGCACTCGTTGCGGAGGCCCGCCGGTAAGCCCGTCTTGATCCCGTTTCATGAAAACGTACCCTGTGAATTCAGTCAAAATCGTTTTGCCGGCTACTCTTCGCTTGATTTCCGTGAAACGCTTCCTGCCTTGCTTCATCTTCTGCCTTGTTAATCTCATACTGATGTTTGATGGCGGTTGTCGCAGGAAGCTTGATTTTTCGTCCGAACCGGTGTGTGCGCATTTGGCGTCCTGTAGCCGAACAATTTAATAAGGTTTTTTCAAAGAAGGCCGGAGCGGACCGGCCTTCTTTGATCTTCATGGGCGATCGAACGCCTCAGAAGTCCATGCCGCCCATTCCGCCCATGCCTCCACCGGGACCGCCCGGCATCGCTGGGCTCTGCTTCTTCGGCACCTCGGCAACCATCGCCTCGGTGGTAATGAGCAGACCCGCGATGGAGGCCGCGTCCTGCAGCGCCGTCCGCACGACTTTGGTCGGGTCGATGATGCCCTTCGATACCAGATTGCCGTACTCGCCGGTCTGGGCGTCAAAGCCAAAGGCGTAGGTGTCCTTGTCCAGGATCTTGCCAACGACGATCGAGCCATCCTCGCCCGCGTTGATCGCGATCTGGCGGGCCGGCCAGGAGAGCGCTTTCTTGACGATGTCAATGCCGGTTCTCTGATCATCGTTGTGTGCCTTGAGCTTCTCCAATGTTTTGATGGCACGCAGCAGCGCAACTCCGCCGCCAGGCAGGACACCTTCCTCGACCGCGGCGCGGGTTGCATGCATGGCGTCTTCGACGCGGTCCTTGCGCTCCTTCACCTCGATCTCCGTCGCGCCTCCGACGCGGAGCACTGCGACGCCGCCGGCAAGCTTGGCCAGTCGCTCTTGCAGCTTCTCCCGGTCGTAGTCAGAGGTGGTTTCCTCGATCTGCGCCTTGATCTGGGTAATGCGCGCCTGGATGTCGGCTTTCTTCCCCGCACCCCCAATGATCGTGGTGTTCTCCTTCTCGATGCTCACTTTCTTGGCGCGTCCGAGCATATTGATGGTGACGTTCTCCAGCTTGATGCCGAGGTCGGCGGAAACCATGGTGCCCCCCGTGAGGGTCGCAATGTCCTCGAGCATTGCCTTGCGGCGATCACCGAAACCTGGGGCCTTGACCCCTGCGACCTTGAGCCCGCCGCGCAGCTTGTTGACCACAAGGGTGGCAAGCGCCTCGCCCTCTATATCCTCTGCAATGATGAGCAACGGCTTGCTCGCTTGCACCACCGCTTCTAGCAACGGCAGCAGCTCTTGCAGTCCCGAGAGCTTCTTTTCGTAAATCAGAACATACGGGTCTTCCATGTCCACGCGCATCTTGTCTGCATTGGTGACGAAATAGGGAGAGATATAGCCGCGGTCGAACTGCATGCCCTCGACTACCTCGAGCTCGGTCTCCAGCGACTTTGCTTCCTCCACCGTGATCACGCCCTCGTTGCCGACCTTTTTCATCGCATCGGCGATGAAACGACCGATCTCCACGTCGCCATTGGCCGAGATAGTGCCGACCTGGGCGATCTCTTCGTTCGAGGTGACATTCTTGGAGTTCTTTCGGAGATCGGCGACAACGGCATCGACCGCAAGATCGACGCCGCGCTTAAGGTCCATCGGGTTCATGCCGGCCGCTACAGCCTTGGCACCTTCCCTGACGATGGCGTGGGCGAGCACAGTCGCCGTAGTCGTGCCGTCACCGGCCTGGTCGGAGGTTTTCGAGGCGACCTCACGCACCATCTGCGCGCCCATGTTCTCGAACTTGTCTTCGAGCTCGATCTCTTTGGCAACGGTCACACCGTCCTTGGTGATGCGGGGTGCGCCAAACGACTTGTCGAGTAGAACGTTGCGCCCCTTGGGGCCGAGCGTCACGCGCACTGCGTGGGCGAGGGTATCAATGCCGTGCAACATTCTGTCACGCGCATCGACCGAAAATTTCACTTCCTTCGCAGACATCTCAGTATTCCTTTTTTGTTTGAGCTCATCTCGTGGAAAAACGGTAGGGGTACTTCCAAACGATCAGAATCAACGATCCGATGGTTTCCTCGGCCCTTCGAGGCGGGACGCTTCACGGTCGCCTCAGGACGCGAATTTGGAGAGCGCAATCAGGCGGCCTTCTTCTTGACCTCGGCCTCGACCAGCACTCCCATAATGTCGCTCTCCTTCATTATGAGATACTCGGTGCCATCGATCTTGACCTCGGTGCCCGACCATTTGCCGAACAGGATGCGGTCGCCGACCTTAACCTCAATCGGGATGAGCTTGCCGTTCTCGTCGCGGCCACCGGGCCCAACGGCGATGACCTTGCCTTGCTGCGGCTTCTCCTGAGCGGTGTCGGGAATGATGATGCCGCCAGCTGTCTTTGCCTCGGCATCGATCCGCTCGATGACAACGCGGTCGTGAAGCGGGCGAAATTTCATTGGTATCCTCCTGTGGTTTCATCGAAAAGTTGGAAAACTGATTGCTCTTAGGAAGCGACCTTGTTGAATGTTTTGGACACACCTGCCTTGATCGGTTCGGCAGCCTCAGCCACTACTTCCTGAGCGAGCGCATAAAGTTCCTTGTTCTGCGCGGAAACCATGTCGAATTGCTTGCGCATGTGCGCGGTCGACAGCTCGATAAACTCCGACGGAGATTTCACACCCAACAGCGCATAGGCGTAGTCAAAGGCAGCGCGAGTGTTGGTACGGCCAAAATCAATAAGCTTGAGATTGTACTCTGTGGCGCCCTTGGCAACGGTCGCATAGGCGTTTTCGAGCAAATCGGCAGCTTCCTCGCTGGCCACCTTCGCCTTCGCGTAGGTGTCCCTGGCATGCGCGACGCCCTTGTCCGTCATCTCGCGAAACTGCGCGGGCACTTCCATTTTCGGCATCTCGTAATTCGACATGCCAAACGGATCGTTGATAGACTTTGCTGTCTTCCCTTTGGTGGCGCCGGTAGTGGTTTCGTTCATGATACTTGTTCCTTGAAGGGCAATCCTGGTCAGACCTCCCGGCGCCGCCCGCAACGCCGGCTGTCGGTAGATGAAGATTTTCAGTTCGGCGCTTGGTGCCGCTTAGACGCGCCATCGTTCGTCCCATTCGTCGGCTGAGTGATTCTCTTGATGCATTCCTCGCGACTGGAAAAAGGCCCAGAAGCGAGGTTGCCGTCATCCTCCACGGCGTACCAGCCGTGCTTGATGCCGCGCATCTCGGATTTGTCTTCACTGATGTAATGGGGAGAGGTCATTGTAGCGCTCGAACTTGCAGGCCTTGCACCCTTCAGTAAGGGGTCCGCGCCGCAAGCAGGGCGCGAACATGTGGAAGCCGATGCTTTCGCCGCGGGTCCCAAACGCAACTTTATTGGAGATTTATTCTGCCTGCCGACGGCACCAGAGCTGCCAATGGGAGGATCGAAGACTTCGGTACGTCGTCGATTTTCGTGCTGCTCTCGGACAAGCCGCTGCCTGCCAGTATCCAACTATCTGGGGTGTCGGCACGTAAAGCACAATGCCAGGTCGAGAAAATGCTCAGACAATGGAAAGAGACCAGACGCGCAAGCTTTCCAGCATCGTGTACGCCGAGATAATCCTCGACTTCGGTCGGAAAAGAGCGCAATGCTCGAATCAGCTGAAACGCCCTCAGAGCGGGTCGGCACCCAACATCAAAATAACCTGGTTCTTCCGGCCTTGTTCGCATCCTCGCTACGTCGGCGAAGGAAGATTCGTGAGCATCTCCAGGGCAGCAGTCGAAACCCATTTTCGTCGTTCCGCCCGGGGCGCGGTTCAACGCAAGAAGCCCGTTCAGCACCAGCATGCTACAACGATTGCGCAATTGAACAAGGCCCTGGCGCGCGAAGACGCTTTGCTGCGCGAAAAGACCGATTTATTGCAGCGCCACGATATGATGGCGCAGGAATTTGAGCATCGCCTCTTCAACAGCCTGCAATTGGTCGTGAGCCTGCTGTGGTTACAGAGCCGAGAGGCCAGCACGCCGGAAGCGGCTACGCAATTGAATATTGCGGCCGATCGTGTCGCTGCGTTGGGACGTGTGCACCGACGGCTGCATCTGCTCGATCATCAGGAAAGAGTGGAGTTCAAGCAATACGTCCAGCACCTGTGCGAGGATATTTCGGGGCTACTCTTCCAGGAAGGGGCAAAGCGCACCATCGTGGTGGAGGGAACGGATGTTGAGTTACCGACCGCACTCGGCATTCCGCTGGGATTTATCGTAAACGAGCTAATCACCAATTCGGCGAAATACGCCAAAGGCACCATCATCGTTCGGTTGGGAACGGCGTCAACTGATGATCATTGGCTCTCGGTGTCCGACGGCGGACCTGGATTGCCGGTCGAATTCGATCCCTAGTGGCGGCAGAGGACTTGGAATGAAAATTATCCAGTCGCTGGTGACGCAGATTGGCGGCGAATTGCACATCGCGCGCTCTAAGGAGGGTCGTGGTGCCTGCTTTACAGTGAGATTCAACTGCCCAGGGTGTGAACTGCTGCCGCCCTCGTCGTCCGCACGATGGTTGCAGTCGCTTTCAAGGGGTAAATTCGATATTGCAGCTGACAATCCGAACAGGGAACGAACACCTGGACATTCGCCCGGCGATGCAACCAAAATCGCCTATCTATGAGCAGTTTGTTAGCAGGATGTCATGGCATCCGCGCAGGCCTCGCCGAGCTCGCGTGAAAGCGCCAGTATCTGATTTTTAGCCGCTTGCTCTCTGTCCGCATTTGATCGCCTGTCGGGAGGCCCTTCGGTTCCGACATTGACGCGCCCGGACATTTCTCCTCGTTGCGACACAAAACTGAACTTGAACGATCCTCTGCCATCGTATTCTAGGTGTATTTTGTTTTCCATCATGCTGAATGCTCCAATGCCCCTGCACTCCCGCTCTTATATGTATCCGAACTGCGCCCCGCGCACTCCATCGCCATCAAGCGCGAGAATCCGGTTCGGCCCCGGACCGAAGAGGTATAATCTCGAGACGAAGCGTAGGTTGTCGATAGACGTCAGGGGGTCCGGTCAATGACGACCGACCGCTAGCCCCGCGGTGGACGGCGCCGCTCATGGAACCAGGCGCGGTACTCCGCCATCTTCGCGCGTTGCGTTCCCGGCGCATGCCGCCTGCACGTCGCCGCCTCCTCGCTCTTGTCCAGCGCGCCCCACCGCAGCTCGACGCAGTCATTGAGGTTGTAGGCCATTTCCAGAGCGGGCGCGCGATCGATGACGTCTTTGAGCGCGAGCGTCCACGCTGAGCCGTCGCTGCGCGTGTAGGAAAACTTGCGCGCGGCAAGCTCGGACGCAAGCACGCTCTCCAATTCGGCCTTCACCTCCGCGATGCTCTTCTCCTTCGGCATGGCGTATCGCTCGGGCCGCCGCACGACGCGTTCGGGAAAGCTGCGTACCACATCCATCGCGATCAACAGACGCAAATCGCGCGCCGGCGTCGCGAAATCCTCCCAGGCGCCGGTCGTCTCGAAGATCGCAGCGCCATCCGGCATCTCCGCGTCGCCGCGTCCGCTGATTTGGTACTTTCGTCCGTTTTCAACCGACGTCACACGCGCCTTCACTTGCTCTTCAAGCGAAGTGATTGCCTCTTTCATCGCGCGCATGGGATCGAGCGGCGCTGGCGACATCACGTCGTCCATGCGATCGTAAAAGGCCTCGATCGTCAGCTGCGACTGTTCGAGCGAAAAGTCGCCGTACTGCGGATGTTTCGCGATCTGGTCGTTGGTCAGCCGCTGCAGGATGCCGTTTTTGTCGGGCATGATCGGCCGGAAGCGCTTGAACCCGGGGCCCCCGAGCGCGGGATCCTGCGCGAACAGGAAATTGCCGCGCCAGAAACGCTTGCGCGCGACTGTCCCGTCGGGCTGCCCGTCGACGGCGAGAAACACGCCCGCAGCGTCGTCCGTCTGCGACACGCGTCGCGCGAGCACCAGAAGGTGGCCGTACGGATCCGCGTACACCGTCCCCGGTCGCAGCGTGTCCGCTTTCAGCGGCACGGGATAGTAATCCGTGTTGTCGTCGCTCGCGAGCGTCCGCCCGGATCCTGAATGGACGGCGTCAGCGACGGTCGAGCGCAAATAGTGGCCGAACGTCGCAGCGAGTCCCTGGCGCCTTGGTTCCGGATTTTGGTTGCCCGCCGCCATCCAACGCCAATATGGGCCCATCGTCGGTGCGAGCCTCGTCGGGGTGAGGCCCGGCTGCCGCATTGGATCGGGGCTCTGAACAGGTGCCGGCGGCGGCTCGGGATGCTGAATGTTCCACCACTGGTAGCACTTCGGCGGCTGGCCGCCGCCGCCGCGCGTGCATTTTGAATACCCGAACGGCAGCCCCATCTTGAAGGCAAAATACGCGCGCAAGAAATAGGGAAGGTCGGCGCAGTCTGGCCGGATGATGAGGCCCATTTTGTCTTCGCCGAGACCTAGATGGTTGAACAGGAAATTGCGCGATTGATCGCGCAGCACTTCGTGCAACGCCGGCCATGACGGCGCCGCATCGAGCGGCGCGTCGAAGAGTTTCTCGATCCATGCCGAATACAGATTCTCAGTTCCGCGATTCCAGGTATTGCGCACGGGCCAGATGCTGCCTGCCGTCGCGCTTGGCCGCGGCGGCTCCTGGTCACGCACGGCGATTTCGCGGGTGATGGTGCTGCACTCGGCCGGCGCGCGCTCGCGCGTGAGCTTTGCGTGCCAAGTCCCTGCGGCCGGCGTCGCGACCTCGGCAAACCAGAAATACGGCGGACCGCCGTGCCGCTCGCGCGATGTGGCGGCGACGCTTCCATCGGGCGCGATCAGGGAAAGCTCGCCCTCAAGCGGTCTCTCCGCCGCGAAGACGACGCGCAAAGGCGCGCCCTTCCAGGGCGCGATCGGGGAAGGCAAAACCGCGAGCTCGGCCGCGTCTTCGCAGCTGCCCAATGGAGCCTGCGCCTGTGCGTCCAGTCCCGTGAACAGGAAGACGAAAAACGTCCCTGCAATCAGCAGCGATGCTGTCACAGCAGCAGCAAACCGGCGTGCGAGAAACACATGCGCCCCCATTCCTGACCCCAATTCTATAATAGTGCGAAAGCTTTGGCTGAATGATGGCAAGCCATGGCCCAGGCGAACGGCCGGCGGGGCCGGACTGGAGGCCAATTTCCGCTGTTGTTGCAGCTTAAAATTGCAGATGAGGTGATTGAGTGAAGCGGAAGGGGTCGAATGTGATAGTCTCCGCGCAATCGGAGCGGCTTATGACCGACCGCCCTTGCAGTACCGGCTGGAGGCGCATGCTTCGCATCGCGCTTTGCTACGCAATCACCATTCAGGCTTTTCTTTCAGCTTTCGAGGTGACAATTGCTGCCGCGCAGATGCCGGAGCCAAACGCGTGGTTCGCGATCTGCCACGGTGGCGACAGCAATGCGCCATCGAAAGGCACCACCGGAAACACACAAAGACTTCCCTGTGTTCTGTGCGGGCTGGCAGCAGCGGCTTTGGCGCTGGTATCCGATCCGCTCGCGTTCGCGATGGCGCCTTTGCTGCCAGCCGGGCTCAGCGAGTTTCCCCGGACCAGCGCGTTTATTTGCCAGCCGCCGGCGCGTGCGGGTTTTTCCAGAGCGCCCCCCAGCTTCGCGTGAACCATCAGTCTGCCGGTGCGAGCGCGACTGCTTAGCGCCCGCATTCCTGTCAACGCGAACGTTGGATGATCCCTCATGCTCCGCTCTTTTGTTATCGGCTCTCTCGCCGTGCTCTTAGTCATACCCGCTGCCGCACACGTAACCTTGGAGAATCAGGAGGCCAGGGTCGGCAATGCCTATAAGGCAGTCCTGCGCGTGCCGCACGGCTGCGAAGGCACCGCCACGATTGCGATCCGCGTCAAAATTCCTGAAGGGATGATTGGCGTGAAGCCCATGCCCAAGCCAGGCTGGGCGCTCGTCACGGTCACCGGCAAGTACCCGAAAGCCTACGACCTCTTCCACCGCCAGCTAACCGAGGGTGTCGTTGAAATCAGTTGGTCGGGCGGAAAGTTATCCGACGAATGGTACGACGAATTCGTGTTTCAAGGCTATCTCGCGGGAGACCTCGATATCGCCAAGCCGGTCTATTTTCCCGTTGTGCAGGAATGCGAGAAAGGCGCGCACCGCTGGATCGAGATTCCCGCAAGCGGAAAATTACCTTCCGATTATCCCGAACCCGCACCAAGCCTAAAGCTGTTGCCGGCGAGACCACCCAATTGAGGCTGCCTTCGGCGACTGCGCGAGCGCGCGGGATATTCGCGTTCCTTCTCGCGCTGTTAGCCGGCGCTGCGTATGCAAGCAAAGCCGAGGCGCACGCCACTCTCATCCGCAGCGACCCCGCGGACCGGGTAGTGATCGCGCAATCTCCGGCGACGATCGAGCTGACGTTCAATGAACCGGTGTCGCCGCTGACGTTCCGGCTGATCGGACCGAATGGAGAGGCGGCTGCGCTCAACGAGGTTACTGCAAAGGGTAATAGCATTGTCGCAACACCGTCTGTTGTTTTGCCTCGCGGCACGCATCTTCTAAGCTGGCGCGTAATTTCGCTCGACGGTCATCCAGTCGGCGGCGCTTTGACCTTTTCGATCGGGGCTCCGAGCACCACGTCGGTGATGCCGTTACAAACAGAACCGGATGGCCCGCTCCGATGGGGCATTTGGGGGGCCAAGCTCGTCCTTTACGCCGGCCTGTGCTGCGGGATTGGCGGCGCGTTCTACGCTGCCTGGATCGCAGCGGGACCGCTTGCTCCGCAGGCATATCGACTGATCGCCGCGGCTCTTCTGAGTGGCATGGCTGCCGCCATCATTTCACTGGGGCTGCAAGGCCTGGACGTACTGGGTTTGTCGCTCGCGGCGTTACATGAACCTCTCGCCTGGCGCAGCGGACTTACCACCTCCTATGGCTGGACCGCGGGCATCGCCATGCTCGCGCTCTTTGCCGGTCTGGTTGCGCTGGAAAGGAGGAGCAAGCCGCTATCATCACTCGCGCTGTTAGGTCTCGGACTAGCGCTTGCGGCGAGCGGGCACGCCGCTGCAGCCGAGCCGCAGCTTTTAACCCGGCCGGCAGTGCTGGTGCACGGCGTCACGGTTGCGTTTTGGGTTGGCGCGCTGTTGCCGCTCGCGGCGGCAATGGGTTCGGCCAAATGCCACAGCACTGAGTTGCTGCGCTTCTCGCAGGCAATACCTTTCGCGATCATTCTGCTGGTGTTGAGCGGTGTGGCCCTGGCGATTGTCCAGCTCAGACACGTCACTGCGCTTTGGACCACGGATTATGGCTCGATCCTTTTTAGGAAGCTCGTGTTGGTGTCGCTGCTGATCGGCCTTGCTGCGGTCAACCGATATGCGCTCACGCCGCGCATCGTCCGCGGCGACAGCATCGCCGCCCGGCGCCTCGCCCGCTCGATCCTGTTGGAGCTGCTGATTGCTTTCGTGGTGCTCGGATTGGTGGCGACATGGCGCTTCACGCCGCCCCCGCGAGGGCTTCTCGCTGCGGCCCAGGAGCCGCTGCACATTCATATTCACGGCGAAAAGGCGATGGCCGATCTTACGGTTGAACCGGCGGATGGCGCCGACCATAGGATTCTCGTGACCGTGCTTGATGGACAATTTGCCCCGTTGCGCGCCAAGGAGATCACCCTGGTCTTCGCCAAGCCCGCGGCGGGGATTGAGCCGCTGCGCATCTCAGCGAAATTGATGGAAGGTGTGAACTGGCGCATTGACCATGTGCAACTGCCGGCGCTGGGCGATTGCCAGCTGCGCGTCGAAATCCTGGTCAGCGATTTCGAGAAGATCATATTGGAGGACGAAATCCGATTGCGGCGTTAGCTTATCACCTACGGATCAGCTTGATTCCGACTTGAAGTTACGGAACGTGATGGAGTAGCGCAGCTCCGTGACGGGCGGAATGCTGTGTTCCCAGTGCGAGCGGGTGGAGCCGGCCAGCACATACGCTGATCTTGGCGGCAGTGCCACGGAGGCACGATCCCAGCGCCCACCATTTTTGCGGCGCAGCCGGAAGACGCAGGAGGAGAGAAGCGATATGCCCACGACATCGCCAAACACCGAGCGATCTTTGTGCCAGCCAATCGCGTAAACCCAGCCATGACCATCACCCCGAAACTGGCGTTCGTGACAATTGCATCCATCGCTGTCTATCTCGGGCTCGCTATTCTTGGCTGGGGCGGGATCGCCAGCTTTTTCGCCAATCCCACTCGAACCATCACTGCAATTGCAACCGTGGTAATGGCGGGCATTGCGCTCTTCAGCGGCGGAAATCTCAGCCCAGGAGAGATCGAGGATCGTGCCAATCGCTGGGTGATCGGCGCGTTCGGTTTAATCGGGCTGCTCAGCGCGTATCTGCCGGCCTACACGGACAGGCACGATATCTGGACTCTCGACGGCGAGCCCGTCCGCTGGATCGGGGTTGTTCTCTTCTGCGCCGGTGGCGCGCTGCGGATCTGGCCGATTTTTGTGCTCGGTAGCCGCTTCAGCGGACTGGTTGCCATTCAGCCCGGACATAGATTGGCGACGAGCGGCATTTACGGCGTTATCCGCCACCCGAGCTATCTCGGACTGATCGTCAATGCCCTGGGCTGGGCTCTGGTTTTTCGTTCCGGCGCAGGCGTGCTGCTTACGGCACTCCTTATTCCGCCGCTCCTTGCACGCATTCGCGCGGAAGAGCGGCTGCTGCAGGCGAAATTCGGCCGCGAATACGAGGTCTACTGCAGCGGTACTGCGCGGCTGATCCGCGGAATTTATTAGAAACACAGGTTGGGTCGAGCCCTTCGCGAGACCCAACGACATTCGTCACGATGTTGGGCCTCGTAAGAAAACTCGACCCAACCGATTGGGTGGTTTAGTACATCGAGCCGGTGCGCAGGTCGACGCTGGAGCTTTGTGATGCTGATGGTTTGCGCGCGACAGGCTTTCCTTTCGCCGCAGGAACGCTCCGCGGGATCGGCTCTAACGTGACCGTGAGAGGATTGGGATCGAGGCGAATTCCCGCTGGATCATTCGTGGTATCTGCTGCTTGCAGGATAACTTCCGCCGACCGCGATTCGTAATTCTTCAGATTGAATTCGACCGTGAACGGCCCTAGGGGCCGCACCGTCAACTCGCAAGGCGTGCGGCAATTCGATCCGTCCGCGATGCGGGCCTCTGCTCCGGAAGGCACGCTCTCGACGATAAGCACGACGGGTGCGATTGCCGGATTGGACTCGGCTCCGGACATGGACAATACGCCGATATTGCACCCTGCACTGCCGAATGCGCCGAAAAGTGTCAGCGCAACGATCGTCAGTCGCGCGTTCGCGGCGCGAGACGACAGCAACGCGTCACAAGCAGCCGCAACGAATCCGCCAACACGGTGCTGCCTGACCGGCAAAGCGCCCCGCCGGTGCATTTTGATTGGCTCGAAAAAGGAAGCGCCCAGCCGCAAGAATCAGCCCCCTGGCATGGCAGTATCAGCAAGGCTGGTCACCAAAGTGAATTTTAGGCATCATCAGGATTCGTCCCCGCTATTCACACCCGAAGAATGATCACACCCCCCTCCCCAAACCTCCTCCACAAGGGGGGAAGGAGCAGGCCGAGTTTGCGGCCTGCATCGATTCCGTCTCACCGGTACATTCCCTAGTTAGATGCGCGATCCGTCGCCCGGGCTCACTTCTTCCGCCCATGCCGAGGCACGGCGGATCGTGGTCGGCATCCTTCTCACCATGTTGCTCGCGGCACTCGATCAGGTGATGGTCGCGACCGCCCTTCCCACCATTGCGGCAAGTCTCGGCGACATCGACAACATCTCCTGGGTGGTCACCGCCAATCTTCTTTGCGCCACCGCCGTCACGCCGCTTTACGGCAAGCTGTCCGATATCCACGGCCGCCGCACTATGATGCTGATCGCAATCGGCATCTATGCGGCAGGGTCGCTCTTCTGCGCGCTGGCCTCCTCCATGCTCGCTCTCATTCTCGGGCGAGCGCTGCAGGGGCTCGGCGGCGGCGGACTGATGCCGCTGGTACAGACCATCATCGGCGATGTCGCCTCCCCGCTCGAACGTCCGCGCTACCAAGCCTATACTTCCTCGACGTTCATCATCTCGACGGTAACCGGTCCGCTGCTGGGCGGTTTCATTGCCGAGCACTTCAGCTGGACCTGGATCTTCTGGCTCAACCTGCCTCTCTGTGCGCTCGCCTTTTTCTTCACCAACCGGGTGCTGCGGCGGCTGCCGCGGCATGAGCGCGCACACAAGCTCGATGTGCTCGGAGCGGTGCTCATGGTCGGGGCTGCCATTCCGCTGATGCTGGCGCTCACGTGGGGCGGGCGGCGCTATCCGTGGTTTTCGCCGGAGCTTATTGCGCTCTTCCTGAGCTCAGCCGCCTTGTGGGTTCTGTTCGCCTTGCGCGTCATGACCGCGCCGGAGCCCTTCATCCCGCTTTCCGTGTTGCATGACGGCGCAATGCGGGTGGGAACTGCGACAGGCTGTTTCGCCGTCGGTACTGTCATTGCGCTCACGGTTATCCTGCCGCTCTACGCGCAGGTTGCGCTTGGAATGTCGGTAAGCGGCTCCGCCATCAGCATTGTCGCGCTCCAGGGCGCCGCTACGCTGACATCGATCATCGGCGGGCGCCTGCTGGTCAGGTTCACCCGTTACAAACTGGTGCCACTCGCAGGGCTGATCGTGTCGATTACCGCGCTTATTCCGCTGGCGATCGCGCCGACGGGATTTTCGCCGCTGGCCACATTGGCCCTTATCGCGCTTGTGGGGCTCGGTTTGGGCCCGATTTTCTCGTTCACCGTGGTGGTGGTGCAGAACGCAGTAGCGTTGCATCAGCTCGGCATCGCCACCGGCACAATGAATTTCTTTCGCGCGCTGGGTGCGACTTTCATTGTCAGCGTGTACAGCGCCCTTGTGTTCGCAGGCGGGCCTTTGATCCGCGGCGCACCAAGCGGCGCCGCACTCGCCGATTCGAATGCTGTCGAAGCATTCCGTTTGGTATTCGCTGCCACAATTCTGTGCCTCTCAGTCGCGCTTGTTTCCATCATTGTATTCAAGGAGCGGCCGCTGCGTGGCGCGAACTCCCCTGGCCGCGCTGATTAGCCGGCGCTCGCTCTGCTCATAGCTGCCCTGTGCACCAAAGCCTTGCACCACTGGCATCGGCGGGCGATATCAATCTTACTTCTCGTTGATATTCGTATGGATGCAGAGCCCCCATTACAAATCCTACATTTTTTAAGCCAATGAAGTTTTCGAGTTCGCAAGCCGGATCAAACAATAAGCAATGCGCCCGCCGCGCCGCTCACCAGAGCGGATGTGCGAAGCATCTTCTATGGCCTGATGCTCGCAATGTTTCTCTCCGCGATCAACCAGACGATTGTCGCCACCGCCCTGCCCACCATCGGCTCCCAGCTTCGACAATTCGAAAATCTGTCCTGGGTCATTATCGCCTATCTTTTGTCGTCCACGGTGGTATCGCCGCTGTACGGCAAACTTTCCGACATTTACGGCCGCCGCTCCATGATGCTTTGGGCGCTTGGGCTGTTCATCGCGGGCTCGGCAGCTTCTGCGCTGGCGCAGGACATGAGCATGCTCATCGCCGGTCGCACCCTGCAAGGCATCGGCGGCGGCGGCATCGTGCCGCTTACGCAGACGACCATCGCCGACATGATCACGCCGCGCGAGCGTGGTCGCTATCAGGCCTATATCGGAACTTCATGGATCACCGCCGGAATTGCCGGACCCGCGCTCGGCGGCATTCTTGCCGAGCATTTGCACTGGTCGCTCATTTTCTGGCTGAATGTTCCGTTTGGGCTTTTCGCAGCGCTGCTCACCTATCGTGCGATGAAACGTCTGCCCCGGCATGAACGGGCGCATCGGCTTGATTTCGTTGGCGCCGCGCTGATGATCTTTTCTTCCACCCTTCTGCTCATCGCGCTTACTTTCGGCGGCACCCGCATCGCCTGGAATTCGACAAGCATGTTCACGCTGTTGGCGGGCTCCCTCGTCCTCGCCGTCGCCTTGGTGTTGTGGCTCAAGCGCGCTCCCGAACCGTTTTTACCGCTCAGCATCATGCAAAACCCGGTGATGCGGGCCGGTACTGCCGCGACATCGTGCACCCTCGGTGCCGTGCTTGGGCTTACGGTGTTCATGCCGCTCTATTTCCAGGTTGTGGGTAAGCTCACGGCGAGCGAGGCCGGGTTTGCGCTTATTCCCATTGTGCTGATGACGACTCCGGGGTCGATGCTCTCCGGCCGCTCGATGATGCATTTGCGCCGCTACAAGCTCTCCGCTATCGCGGGTGCCGTGATCGCGATCGGCAGCGTTTCGGCGCTGGCTATATGGCCGGCAATGCCGCTCGCCGGCGTGATCCTTGCGCTTACCTTGATCGGCTTCGGCGTCGGCACCGTCTATCCGGTCGCCACCGTCTGCATTCAGAATGCTGTGGCGGTGCATCAGGTCGGCACCGCGACCGGGGCCATGAATTTCTTCCGCGCGCTCGCCAGCACGCTTGCGGTTGCCGTAATGGGGACCATCCTGCTTGTCCAATTGGGCGCCGTGCCGGAACGCGGCGCCGGATTCGATTCGCTGATCGCGGCGGCAGCCACGAATGGCGTCGATATTGCCGGCGCGTTCCGCTGGCTGTTCATCGCTGCGGACGTTTTCCTGATGCTTGCCTTGGCTTCGGTGCTGGTGCTGGAGGAACGGCCGTTGCGCGGCCCCGCCGCCGCCAAGGAGCCAGCGCAGGCGTCCTCCGGGCAGAGCGCGGATCACGCCATTGCTGCAGAATGATTTCGGGATTATCAGCCGAACACGACTGAGACCTGCACGTCGCCTTCCTGCCGGAGAATCTCGACCGATACGCCATTGGGATGCCGGCGCAGCTTGATGTCGACGCTCGCTTCCCTAAGCTGCAAATTGCGCAGCACCAACTGCTCGAGAAATGATGGCAAGCGCGGGTTGCGTAAATGAATTTGATTGGCGGCGGGATCGAATTCCAGCCCGAGCGACGCTTCGATTAAGGTGAACGGCGTAGCGCTCGCCCAGGCCTGCGGCGAGCAGGCCACCGGATAAAGCGTTGGGCCGCGTCCGCGCGCGCGCTGGAAACCACAGAACAGCTCCGGAAGCCGCCGCAAATCCATATAGGTCGCCGCATCGAACAGCCCCTTGAACACACGTTCGATCGGGCTCTTGAGTCCGTAGCGTGCCATTCCCAGTGCAATCAGGGCATTGTCGTGCGGCCAAACCGACCCGTTGTGATACGACATTGGATTGTAGCGGGATTCGCTGTTGGCAATGGTGCGTATGCCCCAGCCGGAAAAAAATTGAGTGCGCATAATGCTGTCCACAACGGCGCGGGCGCGTTGCGGTCGGGCAATGCCTGTGAACAGCACTTGACCGGCATTGGAACTGCGCACCCGGCATTGCTGCTTGCTGCCATCGAGCGCGAGGGCGTAGCTCTCGATCTCTTCACACCAGAAGCTCTCGTCAAACCGCTCGGCCAGGCGGCTCGCCTGCGCCTCGAGCCTGACTGCTAGCGCCTCGCGTCCTAGCCGCCTGGCGCCGCGCGCCGCCGCGCGCTTGGCGCAGTAGACGTAGCCTTGCACTTCCGCGAGCGCGATCGGACCTTTCGCCAGGGTGCCGTCGGCGTGGAAGATGGCATCGTGCGAATCCTTCCAACCCTGGTTGGCAAGCCCTTCATCGGTCGCGCGGTAATATTCGACAAAGCCATCTCCGTCCCCATCACCGGAGTTGTCGATCCACGACAATGCGGCCTCGACCGCCGGCCACAGTTCCCTGAGTGTTTCCTCGTCGCCAGTGCGCTCGACATACAATCCGGCCAGCACGACGAATAGGGGAGTTGCATCGACGCTGCCATAATAAAGACCGAACGGCACTTCGCGCAGCGCCGCCATTTCTCCGCTGCGCATCTCGTGCAGGATCTTCCCCGGTTGCGCGTCCGCGACCGGGTCGTCGGCTTTCGCCTGGTAGTAGGCAAGCCGCCGAAGCACACCCTGCGCAATGCGCGGATTGAGCCACAGCATCTGCAGCGCGGTAATCAATCCGTCGCGGCCGAACGTGGTCGAATACCAGGGAATGCCCGCATATGGATAGCGGCCCTGCGGCGTGCTGCTCATCAACATGTGCAGGTCCGACATCGACCGACATAGCATCTCGTTGAAGAGGTCGTTGGAGCTTTCCACCGTGCAAACGCTCTTCGATACGCTGCGCTGATTGCGATGTACGGCCCGCAGCGCTCGCTGGGCCGACAAAGGTTCAGGCGGCGTGGGAATGCCGCAGCCGATGGCAACGCGGATCGTCGTTCCGCGCTTCGACTTAAGCCGAAACCGGTAGCTGGCAGTGGTTTCATTGATCTCGTGCGGCGGCGGATCGAAGCTCAGCTCGGTGCGCCGCAGCTTTCCATCGAGGCCGTGATAGATCAGGTTCGTGCCGGCCGGCGATAGCGGTTGCCGCTCCATGAGGCCGCGGCGCTTTCGCCTGATGCCTCGTACTTCGAAGAGATCCGCGAAATCGCTGTCGAATAGGATCGTCAGGCGCAAATCGACTGAGCCGTCGCCATAGTTGCGAATTGCGAACCGCTGATAGGCTGCATCGGACAACAGGAATGTCGTACGCACGACATGCACGGTGTCCTTGGGAAGCGCGAGCCGGTTCTGCAGATAAATGTCCGGATTGGTAAGGTCGCTAGTGAGAAGCGTATTGTCGTCACGCATGCTCGATCCCAGCAGCAAAGGCTGGGTGCCGTTGAGCAGCAACTCGAAATGCGAAAGAAAACGAGTGTCGCAGTGGAATAAGCCGTCCGGGCCGCCGGCGGAGGCGCCGACGTCGCCATGGCTGTCGAGCACAATGAAGGTGTTGTCGTGTTTGAGGCTGTGGCGTGGGCGTGACGGAGGCCCCGTTGCCGGGATATAGAACGGTGCCTCTGGAACCTCCGCTTCAGACCGTTTCGGGAGCGCAGCGCTCTCGATCGCCATGAAATCCCTGTCAGTTCATTTCGTTTTCCAGCGCCGGCTGCAGCCACGGCACCACTGCTGCGCGCTCGGCAGATGCTGCGCGCTTGAGCAGGGAACGATAGACCTGAAGGTAGTCCTTGGCCATACGCGTGACCGTAAAGCGCTCTTCGAAGCGACGGCGAACCTTGCGGCGGTCGAGTGCGAGCATTTGCGGCAGCATCTGCACGGCCTGTTCAGTCGTATCGACGATCAGGCCGGTGATGCCCTCATCGATGATTTCGGCCACCGAACCGCAGCGGAACGCGAGCACAGGGGTCCCGCAAGCCATGGCCTCGATCATGACCAACCCGAACGGCTCCGGCCAATCGACGGGGAACAGTAGGGCGCGCGCCTCGCCAAGGAAGTCGGTCTTGCTGCGCTCATTGATCTCGCCGATGAACTCGATGCCGGCAACATCGAGCAGTGGCTCAACGACCTCGCGGAAATAATCTTTATCGACTTTGTCGACCTTGGCGGCGATCTTGAGCGGAATGCCAAGCGCCCGAGCGATGTGGATCGCGCGCTCCGGCCCTTTTTCGGGAGAGATACGGCCGAGAAAGGCAAGGTAGCCGCCGCGTGGATTGTAATTCGGCTTCAGCAGATCGGAAGGGATGCCATGATAGACCGTGGCAACGAAGTTGCTGCCCGATACCGGCTTGCGCTGGTCGTTCGAGATCGAGACCAGCGGCATTTCGGTAAACCCCACATAGAGCGGCTTGAGATCGTAAAGATCCTGCCTGCCATGCAGCGTGGTAACGGTGCGATTGGCGAGCGATCGAAACAGCGGAAAATGAAACTGGTCGATGTGGAAATGCAGAATATCGAACTCGTCGGCCATCTGGCGCACCCGATCCAGCATCAACATGTAATACGGAATGAAGTCGCGCACGTTGCAGTCGAGCCGCAGCGCCATCGATGCGCACGGGACGAGTTCGGCACTCGAGACCGAATTGCCGCTGGCAAACAGCGTCACGTCGTGCCCCAGCCTGACCAGCTCGTCTGTCAGATACGAAACGATTCGCTCGGTTCCGCCATAAAAGCGGGGCGGCACGCTCTCCATGAGCGGCGCAATTTGCGCAATTTTCATGCATTTTCTCCAGCAGACACCCGTCCTCGCGCAACGTCATGCGGTGCGAAAAGGTTCCTCCCTCGGTGTATTTCCACGCGGTGGCCCATCAGCCCAGGAAGCAGTGACAACGCAGACGCCCCCAGATTTGTTTCAGGGGGAGGAACTTTTTCTCTTCGGCAGTGGTAGAAATCAGTGAAGAGAGACTCAATGCCGAGCGCCATCGAAGATTATGCATTGATCGGCGATTGCGAGGCGGCCGCCCTCGTCGCACGCAACGGATCGATCGATTGGCTCTGCTGGCCGCGCTTCGATTCCGAAGCTTGTTTTGCCGCTCTCCTCGGTTCGGAGGAACACGGGCACTGGCAGATCCTTCCAGTCGATGAGCAGGCACAGGTCTCGCGCAGCTACCGGAAAAATACATTGATCCTGGAAACGCACTTCAGGTGCAGCGACGGTGAAGCGACCGTCATCGACTTCATGCCGATACACGGCAGTCATTCCCATGTGGTGCGCCTGGTGGTCGGCGAGCGCGGCCGGGTGGCAATGCGCACCGAGCTGGTGATCCGCTTCGGCTATGGCGCCGTCGTGCCCTGGGTGACCCGCATGGGAGAGGACACGTGGCGGGCAATTGCCGGGCCCGACATGCTCGTCATTCGCACGCCCGTTGCCCTGGCGGGACAGAATATGCGCACCGTCGGCGAATTCAGCGTCGGCGCGGGAGAGACGGTGCCGTTTGTCATGACCTATTCGCCTTCGCATCTGGACCCGCCCGATCGGGTTGACGCGAAGGAGGCGATCAAACGAACGGAAACCTTCTGGACCGACTGGTGCAAACAATGCAGGCCGGCGGGACACTGCTCCGACGCCGTGCTGCGGTCGCTGATCACCCTCAAGGCGCTTACCTACTGGCCAACCGGCGGCATGATCGCCGCTCCGACCACATCGCTGCCCGAACAATTGGGCGGCAGCCGGAACTGGGATTATCGTTTCTGCTGGTTGCGCGACGCCACGCTCACCTTGCTCGCACTGATGAATGCCGGCTTTCATGACGAAGCGCAGGCGTGGCGGGAATGGCTCCTGCGCGCCGTCGCCGGCAGTCCCGACCAGGCACAGATAATGTATGGCATCGCCGGCGAGCGGCGGCTGAGCGAATGGGAAGTGTCGTGGTTGCCGGGCTACGAAGGCTCGCGGCCGGTGCGCATCGGAAATGCCGCCTCCGGCCAGCTTCAGCTTGATGTATTCGGCGAGGTCATGGATGCGCTGCATCAGGCGAGATGCCACGGGCTTGCAGCAAGCGAATCGGGATGGGCGGTGCAGCGCGCGTTTCTCGATCATCTCGAAAACATCTGGGCGAATCCGGACGAAGGCATTTGGGAAATGCGCGGGCCGCCCCGCCACTTCACCTACTCCAAGCTGATGGCATGGGTGGCTTACGATCGCGCGATCAAGAGTGCACAACGGTTTGATCTCGAAGGCCCGGTCGAGCACTGGCAAAAGATTGCCGGCGCCATTCATGACGATGTCTGCCGGCGCGGATTCGATGCCGAGATCGGCAGCTTCGTCCAGTCCTATGGATCGAAAGACCTGGACGCGAGTCTTCTCTTGATGCCGCATATGGGATTTCTGCCGCCTGACGACCCGCGCGTGCGTGGCACCTTGCAGGCGATCGAGCAGCGGCTCCTCCTTGACGGTCTAGTCATGCGCTACGACACCGGCTCCTCGGATGATGGTCTGCCGGCGGGCGAAGGCGCCTTCCTCGCCTGCAGCTTCTGGCTGGTCGATGCCTATGTGATGCAGAATCGTTGGCAAGAGGCGAACGCGCTGTTTGATCGGCTGCTTGCCCTGCGCAACGATGTCGGACTGCTCAGCGAGGAATACGACCAGCGCCGAGGGCGGCTGGTCGGCAATTTCCCGCAGGCATTCACGCATGTTGCCCTGGTCAACAGCGCATTCAATCTCACGCGTTTCGAGAAGCCGGTGGAGCAGCGCGCCGGCTCCAGCGAGGGCGAGCAGGAGCACGCGGGGGTGGAAGGTTAAGCAACTCCTGTATTGATCCGCGACTCGAAGCCGAGGTGTTCGCGCCAGAGCGGCAGGTCCGCATCCTTCGTCAATGCGGCGAGAAAACGATCGCCCCAGGATTTGAGGTCATTCTCGGAGAGCACGTGGAATAACGTTGCAAAGCGCGAGCGCCGCTCCTCCAGCGGCATGGAAAGCGCATGCGCAATCGAGGTTGCGACGGTCTCTGGATCATACGGATTGACAAGAAGCGCCGAGGCGCATTCGGCGGCGGCGCCGGCAAAGCGCGACAGGATGAGAACGCCGGGATCTTCGGGATCCTGGGCGGCGACGTATTCCTTGGCTACCAGATTCATTCCATCGCGCAACGGCGTCACCAGACCTGCCCGCGCGGACCGATAGAGGCCGGCGAGCACGCTGCGATTATAGGCACGGTTGACATACCGGATGGGAGTCCAGGCGGCTTCGCCGTAAGTGCCGTTGATGCGCCCAGCAGCCTCGCTGATGGTGCGCTCCATATCCGCATATTCCTGGATCTGCGAGCGGCTCTTGGGCGTAATCTGCAGGTAGGTGACCTTGCCGCGCCAATCCGGATAGAGCGCGAGGAACCGCTCGAATGCATCCATGCGCTGCGCAAGCCCCTTGGAATAGTCCAGCCGGTCGACGCCAATCACCATCGCGCGGCCGGCAAGGCTGTCGAGCACATTGCGCACAAGTGCCGAGCGCACGGAGCGCCGCGCCAGACGGCTGAACTCGTTGGTCTCTATCCCGATCGGAAATATGCCGATGCGGACAACGCGTTCGGCGTTTTGGAAGGTGAAAGCGGCGCGCTTGGGCAGGCGGCACTCGTTTTCGAAATAGCGGGCGAGGTTGTTTGCATCGTTTTCCGTCTGCAATCCGACAAGGTCGTACGCAGTGAGCTGCGGGATCAGCCATTCGTGGTTAGGCAGAGCAGTGAGAAACTCCGGCGGGGGAAAAGGAACGTGCAGGAAAAATCCGATTGGATTGCGATGGCCGCGGTCGCGCAGCATTTTGGCAAGCGGAATGAGATGATAATCGTGCACCCAGATCACGTCGTCAGGCCGGATGAGGTTATTGAGCTGCGTGGCAAAATGCGCGTTCGCGCGCCGGTAGCCGCTCAAGTCGCGCCTTGAGAATTCCGCCAGGTCCAACCGATAGTGGAGAATGGGCCACAGAACGCGATTGGCAAAGCCGTTGTAGTATTCCTGATAGTCCGCTTCGGCGAGATCGGTAACGACGTACGACAAGCCGCCCTGCTTCAGCGACCTGGTCGTGACGTCCTCATCGACCGCAACCGTTCCACTCCAACCGAACCAAAGCCCGCCGTGACGCTTGAGCAGCGAGCGCACCGCCACTGCGAGGCCCCCCGCGAGATTGCCGTTCTCGCGGCTTGGCACCGCCACGCGATTGGACACCACGATCAGCCGCGCCAATATCGATCCTCCCAGCTTCGCGACAACCGCATGGCACTCAGGATAAGGCCTGCCATCGAATAGGTCTGCGGAAAATTGCCCCACAAAGTGCCGGTTTGCGGGTCGATGTCCTCGGATAGCAGGCCATAGCGATTGCGGTATGCCAATGCGTCGACGAACAGATCATGCGCTTCCTCACGACGATCGAGTGACCACCAGGCGTCGACCAGCCAGAACCGGCAAATCAGGAAAGCGGTTGCCGGCAGGCCGAAATCGTCCGCCGCCGCGTAACGCATAACGTGCTTCTCGCGCAAAAGTTCGCGCTCCATGGTCTTGACGGTGCTTACGAAACGCGGATCGCGCGCCTCGATGACGCCGAGATCGGGCAGCAACAGGACGCTCGCATCGAGTTCGTCGGAACCGAACGCGGCAGTGAATGCCTGGCGCTTCTCGTTCCACGCGCCTTGCAACAGCGCATGCAGCACCGGATCAGCCACCGCATTCCAGTGCGCGGCACGATCGGCAAGCCCGAGGCGCAAGGCGATTGCCGCAAGCCGCTGACATCCGGCCCAGCACATCGCCGTCGAATGGGTATGAATGCGCTGGCGGCCGCGATATTCCCAGATCCCGTTGTCCGCCTCCAGCGCAAGCTCGCCCGCCTTGGCGCCCAGCGTTTCCAGCAACCGAAACAATCCCTCGTCGCCAGGGCGCGGCAGCCGGCGGTCATAGAACATCGGCATCGCTGCCAGGATCACGCTGCCATAGGTATCATTCTGCACCTGCTCCGCGGCGGCATTGCCCACGCGTACCGGACCGTCGCCGCGGTAACCTTTGAGTTCGGATGCGGCGATCTCGTCCATCGGATCGATCGGAACGACGCTGTAGACGGGCCGCATCTGCTCGTTTGGGTTCGACGCGATGCTCAGCGTGAACGCGATGAAATCCTCCATCGTTTGCGTTGCACCGATCCGGTTGAGTGCTTTTACAACGAAATACGCATCGCGCAGCCAGCAATAGCGATAGTCCCAATTGCGCCCCGAGCCTGGCGCCTCTGGTATGGAGGTGGTGTGGGCAGCAACGATGCCGCCGGTTTCCTCGAAATTGCTGAGCTTGAGCGTTATGGCAGCACGGATGATCTCGTCCTGCCAGTCATAGGAGATCGACAGGCCGCGCGACCAATCCAGCCAGTAGTCGATGGTGCGGTCGCAAAATTCCCGGCAGGTGGTTTCGAGGTCTCCTTGAAACGGCTCGTCCACTCCGAAAACAAGATGCAGCGGACGCGTGAGTACAAATGGAGCCTCACGTTCGATATACGAGAGCGGCGCGTCGCTGGTGAGCCGAATGATCACACGCTCGTGCAGGTAGCGAATATGGTTGCTGCCGATAGCATGATGCGCGAAGGGGTGACCATAATCGTGCGTTGGACGAAACCGGATCGTGACCCGCGGCAGTCCGGCTATCGGCTCGATTATCCTGATGAGCTGCGGCGGACGAAAAACACGGCCGAATTGGCGGTAACGGGGGGCGAAATCGGTGATCCGGACGGCGCCGCCTTGCTGGTCAGTGAGAACGGTCTGCACCACGGCGGTGTTGCGCAGATACTCCGACTGAAAATCCGCCCTCTCGTGGAGAATGACGTCGGTGAATCCCTTCTCGTCATCGCCGGAAACGAGGCGACAGAAAATCGGATCGCTGTCGAAGCGCGGATAGCACCACCACACGAAACGTGCCGAAGGATCGACCAATGCGGCGGTGCGCCCATTGCCGATCACGGCAAGGTCAAGTCCGTGATCGGTCATGAGGCCGCAAGCGCACCGTTACGAGAAATTCTCTCGAGCCAATGGCGCACATCGGCAGGCCGCTCGAAGCAGGCCGCAACGCCTTCCACCTTGCGCCCGACCGAAATGCTCAAGCCGTCGTAGTCGGGCAGTATCTTGAACACGCTCAGATCGGTCACGTCATCGCCGAGAAAGACGGGCCGGCGGCCAGCAAACGGAGGATGCCCCATCAATTCGCGCACCGCCGTCGCTTTGGTGACTCCCGATTGCTTGATTTCGAGCACGAGCTTGCCCGGTAGCAGCTCGATAAGCGGCGTTTCGAGCGACTGGCAAATTTTGTTGGCCGCCTCACGCACGATTCTCTCCTTGTCCGGCGCGAGCCGATAGTGCAGCGCGAGCGAGTAGCCCTTGTCCTCGAGAATGATGCCGGGACCTGCCTCGGCAATGGCTGCAAATTGCCGCTTGAGCTTGGGATCGAGCGGCGGCAGGCGAGATGGCCCGGTCTCTGCGCCAGCGGCCGTGCGCATTTCCGCGCCATGGCCGCCGATTGCGGGCAGTTGCAAGGGCGCAAAAATTAGATCGAGTTCGGCAACCGGTCGCCCGCTGACGAAGGCGAACGCACCACCGGTGCGCTGCCAAAGCCGGCCCAGAGTCTCGCGCAACGAATGGGGGACGAATACTTCACGCGGAGTTGGAGCAAGGTCGAGAATAGTCCCATCGACGTCGAGCAAGATCGCTATTTCATTGAGATCGCCGGGAAGCGCCGGCTCGATGTCGGACATCGGTCTAACATTCCCGTGTTGCATGGAAAATCGGACTGCGTTGGGAGGAAAAGGAACGCTTGCACGCCTGAAACGCAACAAGCTCCTGTGATTTAGTTATTGTTCCAAAGGAGGCAACCCTACCGGGCGCAGGACGGGCTAAACTAAAGGGCCATGCCGCCGTCCACCAGATGGGCTTGCCCGGTGATGTAGCTCGCCTCATCGGAGGCGAGGAAAACCGCCAGCGCCGCCACTTCCTGCGGCTTCCCCAACCGTCCCATGGGCTGGCGCTCGACAAAGCTCCGCTCCACTTCAGCAAGAGATTTGCCGCTCGTCTGTGACAGAGTTTGAATCCGCTCTTCGAGCGAGGGTGATTCAATCGTGCCGGGGCATATTGCGTTGACCCGAATGCCCTGCCTGATGAAATCCGCGGCAACCGCCTTGGTAAGTCCGATCACCGCCGCCTTCGTTGCACCGTAGACATAGCGATTGGGAACGCCGCGGATGCAAGAGACCGCAGAGGAGATATTGACGATCGAGCCAGACTTTTTCTGCAGCATGTCCGGCAGGAACGCTTTGATGGTGCGATGCATCGACTTCACATTGAGATCGAAAGAAAAATCCCAGTCCTTCTCGGAGCAATCGAGAACATTCCCCTGGTGCACATAGCCGGCGCAATTGACGAGCACATCGAGAGCGCCGAATTCCGCCTTGATCTCGCGTGCCAGCGACTCGACTGCCTCGGTCGAGCGCACATCGAGCTTCAGGCGCTTGCGGGCGTCGATGTCCGCAAGCTTATCCGCCTGTACATCGGTCGCCACGACCGTTGCCGCCTCGGCGGCAAACGCTTCGGCAATGGCGCGGCCGATCCCCTGCCCTGCCGCGGTGATGAGCGCGACTTTGCTGCGCAAACGTTCCGACATGTTCGCGCTCCTCAATGATTGTCGCGGGGCACACTTTTTTGTGCCACGCGCTGATATTGTACTGCCGGCTTCAGCACCATTCCTTCGGCGAGCTGATCGACCATCGCGCGCTGAATCTCCTGCCAGGGCGTCTGACTGGGCGGAATTTTCTGCGTGCGGCTGGCGCGCCGCTGTGCCAGCGCCGCTTCCGAGATCAATACATTGGCGCTCCCCTTGTTGAGGTCGATGCGAACGCGGTCGCCGGTTTCCAGCAAGGAGAGGCCGCCGCCGACTGCCGCCTCCGGCGAAGCATTCACGATCGATGGCGAAGCCGATGTTCCGGACTGGCGCCCATCACCGATGCACGGCAGCGAGGTGATGCCATGCTTGATAAGGGCAGCGGGGGGCTGCATGTTCACGACCTCCGCCGATCCCGGATATCCGATCGGTCCCACGCCGCGAATGAACAGCATGCAGTGCTCATCGATATTGAGCGAGGGATCCTCGATTCGCTTGTGATAGTCCTCGGGGCCGTCGAACACTATGGCGCGGCCTTCGAAGGCGTTCGGGTCTTTGGGATTCGAAAGGTAGCGTTGCCTGAACTCCTGGGAAATCACGCTGGTTTTCATGATGGCGGCATCGAACAGATTTCCTGACAGCACCTTGAAACCCGCCTGCGGCACGAGCGGGCGGTCATAAGGGCGAATGACTTCGGCATCGCTTGCTTCTGCATTTCTGACGTTGTCGCCGATCGACCTGCCGTTGATGGTGAGCGCATCAGAATGCAGACGCCCCGCTCCCATGAGTTCATGCAGCACGGCGGGCAAGCCTCCGGCCCGAAAATATTCCTCGCCGAGATATTGGCCGGCCGGCTGCATGTTGACGAGCAACGGCACGTCATAGCCGATGCTCTCCCAATCCTTGATCGAGAGTGGAACGCCGACATGGCGCGCAATCGCATTGATGTGGATCGGTGCATTGGTTGACCCGCCGATAGCCGAGCAGGCGACAATTGCGTTCTCGAAAGCCTGACGGGTGAGGATATCCGATGGCTTCAGATCCTCCTTGACGATCTCAACCGCCCGCCGTCCAGTCTCATACGCGATCTGTCCGCGCTCCCGATAAGGCGCGGGAATGGCGGCGCAGCCCGGCAACGACAGTCCGAGCGCTTCGGCCAGCGCGTTCATGGTGGAGGCGGTGCCCATGGTGTTGCAGTGGCCCGCCGAAGGAGCCGAAGACGCAACCGCATCGATGAATTCATCGTAGGTGATGCGGCCGGCCGCCTGTTCCTGGCGCGCCCACCACACCACAGTGCCCGATCCGGCGCGCCGGCCTTTCCACCATCCGTTGAGCATCGGACCGCCGGAAAGCACGATGGCGGGCAAATTTACCGTGGCTGCCGCCATGATGGCCGCCGGAGTAGTCTTGTCGCAGCCGGTGGTGAGCACCACTCCATCGAGCGGATAACCGAACAGCACCTCGACCAGGCTCAGATAAGCAAGATTGCGGTCGAGCGCCGCGGTGGGTCGTTTTCCGGTCTCCTGGATCGGATGCATCGGAAATTCGAATGCGATTCCCCCGGCGTCGCGAATGCCCGCGCGCACACGCGGGGCCAGTTCGAGATGATGGCGATTGCAGGGAGAAAGATCCGAGCCACTCTGGGCAATTCCAATGATAGGCTTGCCGCAGGTCAGTTCTTCCCTGGTCAGGCCGAAATTGAGATAGCGCTCGAGATAAAGCGCCGTCATTCCCGGATTGCCGGGATTGTTGAACCAGAGCTGCGACCGCAACCGCGGTTTCTCTTTTACGTCCATTCCACTTACTCCTTGTTCCGATCGCTGTTCGATCGGCAGAATGCCCAATGAATCGCTACCAGATTTTCTCAAAAGCGCCGGCTTTGCGTAGCGCCTCGACAATGCGATCAGGCGCGAGCGGCATTTCTGAGAAGTAGACCGCAAACGGTGACAGCGCATTTTCGATTGCGGCGATGATCGCGGCGGGCGCAGGTATGGTGCCGCCCTCGCCCGCACCTTTGGCGCCAAGCGGATTGAGCGGGTTCGGCGTCTCCACATGCTCGATGGTGCAGTTCGGCACGTCGGGCGCCGCCGGCAACAAATAATCCTGAAAGGTCGTCGTCAGGGGCTGCGCATCAGCATCGTACTTCATGTGCTCGAAGAGCGCATTCCCGATGCCGTGGGCAACACCGCCCTGCACCTGACCGTCCACAATCGCGGGGTTGATAATGTTTCCGCTGTCGTGGGCCACAGTATAATTGACGATCTCCACGGCACCGGTGAACGGGTCCACTTCGACTTCGGCGACGTGGGTGCCGTTGCAATAGGATGCTTGCGGCGGCGTGAAATAGGCGGTGTGTTCGAGGCCAGGCGACTGTCCAACGGGCAGGGAAAATCCAGGCATGCCTTGAGCGAGACGCGCCAACTCGCCCAATCCGATCGAGGGTTTGTTGCCGCTTCGCCCGGTGGCGCGGCCATCTTCCAGGTCAATGTCGCTTTCCGGCACCCCGAGCACGCGCGCAGCGAGTGCGATTACCCGCTGCCGCACGTTTGCGCCCGCCATGCGCGCTGAAGATCCGGCATTGATCGCCTGGCGGCTCGCAAAGGCTCCAACACCCTGGGAGATCGCCGCCGTATCGCCGGCAGACATGACGATATCTTTCATGCGGCAGCCAAGCTCATCAGCCACGATCTGAGACAGCATCGTGCGGGTGCCCTGACCTTGACTGGTTGCGCCGGTTGCGACCGCAACCCTGCCATTGGGGAGAATGCGCACGGTAACGCCCTCGAAGGGGCCCAATCCCGTTCCTTCGACATAATTGGCGATGCCAATGCCGAGATAGCGGCCCTCACGCCTGGCGTTCGCCTGACGCACGGCAAAATCAGCATAGCCGGCAAGTACTAGCGCGCGTTCCTGGCTTTTCGGGAAATCCCCGCTGGCATAGACCAGCGGCTTGCCATCGCGAAAAACGAGCCCGACGGAATAGGGCATCTGTTCCGGCCTGATCATGTTACGCCGGCGCACGTCGGCGGGATCCTGCTTAAGCTCCCGCGCCACTCGGTCCATCAGCCGCTCCATGGCGAAGACTGCCTGCGGCCGGCCTGCGCCGCGGACGACCGTCGTGGGCACGCGATTGGTGAAAACGACAGTCACTTCGAACGCAAAAGCCGGCACAACATACGGTCCCGGGAATGTTGTCGCGGCGATATAGGGAGCGATGACCCCCCACGGCAGAAACGCACCGCTCTCGTGCAGCATGCTGCCGCGCAGACCGAGAATTTTTCCCTGCGCGTCCACTGCAATTGCCACCTTCCAGTGCTGATCCCGCTCCTGCGTGGCCGAGAGAAAATGCTCGCGGCGATCCTCCTGCCAGGTCACCGGGCAGCCGAGCTGCATCGCTGAAGCGGCGATGACTGCTTCCTCGGCATAGAACGGCGCCTTAGTGCCGAACCCTCCGCCGACGGCCGGAGCGATGACGCGAATGGATTCAAGGTCGCGCTCGAAAAGTTCGGCAAGCGTCGCGCGGCAGAGATGCGGAGTCTGGGTCGCCGACCACATTGTGAGCATGTCATTGCCGGCATCATAGCTGGCGAGAACCCCGCGTCCTTCGAGACTCATGGCGGCGCCGCGGTGCAGATAAAGCTCTTCATCGAACGCATGCGCGGCATTAGCGAAAGCTTGCTCGACATCCCCGTAGCGCATGGGAAATGACGCCGCGATGTTGCTGGCAAGATCGCTGTGGGCAGGCGCCGCATCGGGGCGGGCGGCAGCATCGCCGTCGCTTATCGCTGGGAGAGCTTCGAAAGTAGTGACGACAGCAGCGGCAGCATCCTCGGCGGCGTGCCGGCTTTCGGCGAGTATCACGGCTATGGTCTGGCCCACGTAACAGACTTCACTGCGGGCGAGCGCGAGCTGCGTACGCGGAGTATTAATCAAAGGGCTGGGGACCAGCATGGGAATCTGGGTACCAGCCAAACGGGACGGCAATTCGCGCGCGGTGAGAACCGCATGCACTTGCCGCACCGCGCGCGCCGCCGCAGGATCGATCGACCGAATGCGCGCATGAGCATGTGGGCTGCGCACGAATGCGGCATGTAGCATTCCTGGCAGAGCGATGTCGGCAACGAAGCGGCTCTTACCTCTCAGCAGCGCAGCGTCTTCCAGGCGCGCAACGCGGGCACCGAAATGCTTCGCACCCATGTTCGATCATGTGCCCTTTGCTTGTGGAATGGTCTTATGATTATGGATGGGAGGCTCAACTGAGCCAAGTCGGCCGTCGTCAAAGGGGCGATGAGCACCAGAGTATTCGGCTATGGATGAGATTGCCAGCAAGCCTCGCACGGGCGCAGGCACCGCCGCGCCGCCGCTCGACTTCCAGGCTCATCTCGCCGCGCTCGAAGCGTGCGGGCTGTTGCTGCGGATAACTCGGCCAATCGACAAGGACAGCCAGTTGCATCCACTCGTGCGCTGGCAATTTCAGGGCGGGCTTGCGGAAAAACAGCGCCGCGCATTCCTATTCACCAATGTGGTGGACGCCCAGGACCGGCGCTACGACATCCCCGTTGCAGTAGGCGCGCTTGCCGCATCGTCGCAAATTTATGCAGTCGGCATGGGACGTCCGGTCGAGGAAATCGAGACGGCATGGCTCAAGGCCATAGCCAACCCGATCGTGCCGGTACGGATCACTGCGCCGCCTTGTCAGGAGGTCGTCGTTACAGGCGCCGACCTTGTTGGAGCCGGCAAAGGTCTGGCCGCGCTGCCGGTCCCGATCTCCACGCCTGGCTTCGATGCTGCACCCTATCTCACCGCCACGCTTTGCATCACGCGCGACCCAGATACCGGCATTCAGAACATGGGCACCTACCGCGCCGCGCTCAAAGCGACCAATAGGCTGGGCGTGCGCATGGCCTCGCGGATTGGCGGCGCCGGCGGCTATGTCCATTGGCGCATGCACAACAAGCGTGGCACGCCGATGCCGTGCGCGATAGCAGTTGGCTGCGCACCCATTGCGATGTTCACCGGGGGAATGAAGCTTCCCCTCGACGTCGATGAAATGGGCGTGGCGGGCGCACTCGCCGGCAGACCTTTGCGGGTGGCAAAGGCGGTCACCGTAAATCTCGATGTTCCAGCCGACGCCGAGATCGTCATCGAAGGATTGATCGATCCCGATTTGCTCGAACCGGAAGGGCCCTTCGGAGAGAGCCACGGGCATGTCGCGCTGGAAGATTTCAACATGTCGATGTCGGTAACGGCCATTACGCATAAGAAATCGCCGGTCTTTGTTTCCATCATCAGCCAGGTTACTCCGAGTGAATCGAGCGTGCTCAAAAGAGTGGCGATGGAGCCGTTATTTCTGACGCATCTGCGCGATCGGCTCGGGGTGCGCGGCGTTCGGCGGGTCATCTTGCATGAACCGCTCTCCAATCTACGCAAGGTCATCTTCGTGCAATACGCACAGGCGACGCCGCGCACGGAAATCTGGCGCGGACTGAATGGTGCAGCGAGCCTTTTTGCCGATTGCGGCAAGATTTGCATTGCCGTGAGCGAGGACATCGATGCAACGAATACCGACGCTGTATTCTGGTCACTGGCCTATCGCTGTAACCCTATCGAAGACGTCCATATCGCGCCGCATCGCTCGCCCGGGCACGGGCCAAAATCCGATCAGCGCGATGAGGATTCGACTATCCTCATCGACGCAAGCTTGAAGCAGGCGGCGCCTCCGCTCGCGCTGCCAGCGCGCTCCTTCATGGAGGATGCACGCGTGATCTGGGAGGAACTAGGCCTGCCGGCGCTGACGCCGCAGCCGCCCTGGCACGGCTATTCGCTCGGCGACTGGTCAGAACTGTGGGAGGGTTATGCGCGGCGTGCGGTCGCCGGCAAGTGGGAGCAAAGCGGCGAGGAGACGCTCGCCCGCAGACGCCGCGGCCTCGTTCCCGAGACGCCGGTGCGCGAGGTGGAGAAGAAAGATGCCAAATCGTAGATCGTTATGGCACCACCACGGTGAGCCGCTTGGCGGCGCGGGTAACACCGGTATACAGCCAGCGGCCGCGATTTTCGCGAAACGCGTCGGATTCATCGAACAGCACGACATCGTTCCATTGCGAGCCTTGCGCCTTGTGCACGGTGAGCACGTAGCCGAAATCGAATTCATCGAAAGGCTTGCGCTCGAGCCATTCAAGCTCGTCAATCTGGCCGGTAAAGCATTCCGGCCGGACCGCTACCTTGATCGTCTCGTCAATTCCGTCACCTAGGTCTTCATCCGGCTTGATCCGCATGCGCAGGATTTTGCGGCGCGGCCTGGGCCGTTCCTTAACCACCCAGAGTCCGCCGTTGAACAGACCATTGCGTGAGTTGTTGCGCAGACAGACGAGCTTGTCGCCCGCAACCGGCAGTGCGCTCTGAAACCCGCGCCGCTCGCGCAGCCGCGCATTGTAGGCGCGTCGCGTCACATTGCGGCCGACCAAAACCTGGTCCGCCCCGATCACCCTTTTGGGGTCCAAGTCGCCGCGCCGGACAACCTGGGTCTCGCCATATTGGCCTTGCGCAAGGCATCTGCCTTCACGGATATCCATGGACAGCCGAACGATGGGATTGTCGCGCGCCTGCCGGTGCACTTCGGTCAGCATCGCGTCCGGCTCCGCATCGGTGAAGAACCCGCCGCCCTGGATCGGCGGCAACTGCGCAGGATCGCCGAGCACTAGAAGAGGTACCTGAAAAGACATCAGGTCGCGCGCCAAGTCGGCGTCGACCATGGAGCATTCATCAATGATGATGAGCTTTGCGTCAGCGGCCGGCGCCTTGCTCCACAGCTCGAAGGTGGGATTTTCCTCGTTGCGTTCTTTCGGTTTGTAGATCAGGCGATGAATTGTCGAGGCGTTGTCACATCCCTTGCTGCGCATGACACAGGCCGCTTTGCCGGTGAAGGCGGCGAACAGGACCTTGCCCTTGACCCCTTCGGCAATATGCTTGGCGAGCGTGGTCTTTCCCGTGCCGGCATAGCCAAACAGACGGAAGATGGATGCCCCACGGGGTGCGCTCTTGCGCCAGTTCGCAACCGCCTTCAGTGCGGATTCCTGCTGGAGAGTGAAGGCGGACATGCGCTGGGCTATGAAGGGTATCTCGTTTGGAATATAAAGAACAAAGTACGAACATTTGTCAACGTTGATGGGCGAGGAGACACGGTCATGGATGAGGATGTTTTCAATCGCAGCATCAGAAAATTTCTCAAAACGCTTGGGGTGAGCGCCCAACGCGAGATGGAGAAGGCGGTACGCCAGGCGCTAGCGCAAGGTAAAATCAAGGGCAATGAGAAATTGCCTGCCAAGGCGACGGTCACGTTAAGTGCGTTGGGCCTTGCGCACGAGATTACGGGGGAGATCGAGTTGGAGTGATCAATCCACCGTCACTCCGCTTGCTTTGATCGGACCCGCCCATTTCTCGATCTCGCTTTTGACGAACTGGGCAAAATATTGCGGGGTCGCGCGATCATCCGGCACGATCACCGCGCCGAGGCCTTCAAGCCGGTCATGCACGCTCGGAGTTTTCATCGCCTGCACGATCACACCTTGGAGCTTGTTGACCACCTCGGGTGCTGCGCCCTTCGGCAGGAACACGGCATTCCAGGTATAGGCTTCGAGACTGGGCAAGCCTTGCTCGGCCCCGGTCGCAACATTCGGAAGCGCGTTCGAGCGCGCCTTGGACATGATCGCCATCGCTTTCACCGTTCCGCCGTCGATCTGCGGCTTGGCCGTGCTGACGATCTCGCACAGATAATCGATGCGCCCGCCCTGCAGGTCCTGCATTGCGGGACCAGTCCCACGATAAGGGACATGGACGACATCGACGCCGATGAGATAGTTGAGCAGCACGCAACCAAGATGGGTGGCAGAACCGGCGCCGGCCGACCCGTATTGCATCTTGCCCTGGTTGGGCTTGGCGTAGGCCGTGAATTCCTGCAGGTTGCCGACCGGCAGGTCCTTGCGCGTAATGAGCACGATGGGAAGTTCGGCAATAAGCGCGACCGGAGTGAAATCCGTTTCGGCCTTGTAAAGCGGCTTCTTATAGAGGCTCTGGCTTTGCGCATGCGTGCCGACCGTGCCAAGCACCATGGTGTAACCGTCGGGGGCAGCGTCTGCGACGCGCTTCGATCCCGTCATGCCGCCGGCACCGCCGACATTTTCGACCACGACCTGCTGGCCGAGCAGTTCGCTCATCCGTTGCGCCATCACCCTGCCCAGAACGTCGGTTGGACCGCCCGCAGCAAACGGGATGATCATGGTCACCGGTTTGTCCGGATAATTCTGTGCTGCCGATAATGCCGTACACGCAAGCAAGGCGACAAAAACAGAGGCCAGCGTTCGGAAAACAGACATTTGCACTCCTCCGAAAAGCTATTGCACAATTGCGCTTGCGGTAACGCAGGGGTCAATGCGCATAGTGTCCCGGTTCCGACGTTCGTATCGTGCCGCGGAGGTTCTGTGACGGTTTCCAGCCGTGTCGCCATTGCGGGTCTGGGCACGATCGGCCGGGCGCTTGCGCGCAAGCTCGCCGATGGCGTACCGGGCCTGGTCCTTGCCTGTGCAGCGAGCCGGGATCGCGGCAAAGCGCGGGCATGGCTTGAACGCGAGCGCATTGACTGCCCACTGGTCGAGCTTGCGGAGATTCCAGCGCACGCCGATCTCGTGGTCGAGTGCGCGCCGGCTTCCGTGCTGGAGCAAATTTGCCGCCCCATGCTGGAGGCTGGAAAACGGGTCGTCGTGCTCTCGGCCGGTGCGCTGCTGCCGCGTCCTGAACTTATCGAACTTGCCAAAGCCAAAGGAGGACAGATCATTGTCCCGACCGGCGCACTGCTTGGCCTCGACGCGGTTACTGCGGCCGCTGAAGGAAAAATTTACTCGGTGCGCATGATCACCCGTAAGCCACCGCGTGGGCTCGTCGGAGCGCCTTACCTGAAATCCAACGGCATTTCGGTCGAAGGATTGAACGAGCCAAAGCGGGTTTTCTCCGGCAGCGCCCGAGACGCCGCTGCGGGCTTTCCCGCCAATGTCAACGTAGCGGCGGCGCTGTCGCTCGCCGGAATCGGTCCTGACCGCACGACCATCGAAATCTGGGCAGATCCGACCGTCGATCGAAACTGTCACACCATCGAGGTGGATAGCGATTCTTCCCGGTTCAGCCTGTCGATTGAGAACATTCCCTCGGAAAATCCGAAAACCGGTCGGATCACGGCCCTGTCCGTCCTCGCGGTCTTGCGCAAGCTCAACGCGCCTTTGCGCGTCGGAAGTTAGCGCTTCTTTAATCGGGGGTCGGTTGGTCGAGTTCTTACGAGGACCCAATATCATAAGGCAGTTCGTCGGGTCGCGCGAGCGGCTCTGTCGAGAAATGCGAAGGAAATCAGCCAATTAACTTCGCCGCAATTGGCAAAATTCGACCACATCACAGGTGCAGGCTTGGTCCCAGGGGGATAGCCTTCGTGAAGCCCGTTCAAATCCGCATGCTTGCCCCCAGGGCAAGACTATGACGGAACTATGAACCCAAGCCCAATTCCGGGCGACTAAACAGCACAAGTCGGCGGGCTCTGGAATTTGGAATGCCATGCTCATGACCATTAAAGGGCCCGAGCGTCACGAATTGGAATCGCTTTTGCCGTGGCATGCGGCAGGCACCCTGAGCCGCCGCGAGGCCATTCGAGTCGAACAGGCGCTCGCAGAGGACCGCGACCTGGCGCGCGAATATGCCGCGGTGCGCGAGGAACTCGCCGAAACAATCCACCTCAATGAAAGCCTGGGCACACCCTCCCCCCGCGCTTTGGAGAAGCTGTTTGCCACCATTGACGCCGAGGAAACGCGCGCTCCCCGGCGGCCGCAGCCTTTTGCCGTGGCGACTGGAATTGCGCAATTTCTGTCAGGCTTTACGCCACGGACGCTCGCTTGGGCTGCCAGCCTAGCTGTCCTTGCCATCGTCATTGAGGCAATCGTGATTGCAACAGTGATCATGAAGGAAGAAGTAGCGCCGAATGGGGCAAGGCTGGCGAGTATCGAAAACCGCGGCTCTTTTGCTGTGGTGCGCTTTGCGCCACAAGCGACCGCCGCTGAGATCACTAATTTCCTGGGCGCATATAAGGCCTCCTTGGTAGAGGGACCACTAAAGACTGGCGGTAGCCTCTTTCGCCTTCGTCTCACCGAGAGCAACCTTCCCCCTGGCGATACCGAAAAATTGATCCGCCAGATGCGCGAGGAATCGCGGATTGTCAGCTTCGTAGCGGCAGCCGATTAGCCCGCTTATCTGCGAGGCGCGCAGCATTTCATCTAAATACTTGAAATTATTCTGATTTTTTTCTGGCAAACGAATTCAATTGGTGCGGCGGGAGGGTTTAAAATTCTAGCCTTATAGGCTGAACCAAGTTTGAACCTTTCTCCCTGGTCAGACACTAATACGTAAATCGGCCCAAGGCCAAATTCCCAGACAGAGTGAAACGCGTTAAATAAGAGCCAAGGCCGAAATCAGCCCCGATCGGCGCTCACGCCCCCCCGATCCCCTGCGCCGATCAAAGCGACCCGCCCGGATTTCCCCGTCCGGGCGGGTCAGTTTTTTTTTGACATTCGCGCTCAGAGCTGTCGCGATTTCGCCACTGGAAAACGAAAAAATCTTTGCACCAATTCGATGTGTGTTGCGGGCAAAACAAATGCGTGACGCGAGTGACTTATTGTCTGTGCGGCGCGTGGGAGAGACGATCGAACGTCGCCTTCAGCACCCGAGATGGGGTCTTGCCATTAATGTCGTCAAAGCGCGCCGCGGGGTTGCTGGAGGAAGTCGCGCACAAGTGGCGGCGACTGGCGGAGCGGCGACGGGCGTATTTCGTCGAGCTGTACCACAGCGGCCGCTGGAAACATTACTTTAGCGAAGAGCAGTTTCTTGCGTCCTTACGCGACGCCATAAAAGCGAGCGATCGCTGGGCCGAGATCGCGCCCACCTCGCCGCGGGAAGCCGCAGAGCAGGATGATCGCTCTCCTCCATCTCAGCAGCGCACGGCGGCTTGAGCAATCACAATCATCTGGCAGGTTGGGTCGCGTCTGGTAGATTGGGTCGAGTTTTACGAGACCCAACATGGCTCTTGAGCCGTTCGTGTTTGCGAGCAGTTCGGCCCAACCCGCGACTACGAGTTCGTCATGCGATCGCTTGCACGTTTGATTGCCTTTCTGATCACGGCCATCGTCGTCGGGGCCGGGGCGAACCCGGCGGGCGCCCAGAGCTGGCCGAGCCGGGCTGTGACCATGGTGGTCGGCTTTGCTCCAGGCGGCGGTACCGATGTCCTAGGGCGCATCATCGCACCTCGGCTGTCGCAAGTTCTTGGCCAGCAAGTGGTGATCGAGAATGTCGGCGGCGCGGGCGGAATGGTTGGCTCCGCCCGCGTCGCGAAAGCTGCGCCGGACTGCTATCAATTCGTGCTCGGCAGCAGGGCCGATGCCATCAATCAGACGCTCTACAAGCACCCACTCTACAACCTAACTACCGATCTTGCGCCCGTCATCCTGATTGCCGAACAGGCGATGGTGCTGGTCACGCGAAAGGACCTGCCGGTTTCGAATCTGCAGGAATTCATCGGCTATGTGCGAAAGAACCAGGCCAGCATGCAATTCGGCTCCGCCGGCACTGGCTCGACCGGCCACATCGACTGCGCGCTGCTCAATGCTGCCATCGGCGTTACTGTCCCGCACATTCCATATCGCGGCGGCGGTCCCGCAATGCAGGATTTGATCGCCGGCCGTTTTGATTATTTCTGCACGCTCAGCGCGACCATTCTTCCACAAATCGATAGCAATCTGGTCAAGGCGATTGCCATTTTTACCCGCGAGCGATCGCCGGCAATGCCCAACTTGCCGAGCGCGTACGAACAGGGATTCACCGACTTCGAAGCCTCAACCTGGTTCGGCTTTTTTCTGCCCAGCCGCACGCCTGCGCGCATTATTCAGCAACTGCATGATGCCACGGTGGAGACAGTCGAAACCCCTTCCGTGCAGGCGCGCCTGAAGGAGTCCGCCACGGCCGTGGTAGTGCCGCAGCGCCGCTCTCCAGAATATCTACAGAAATTCGTGGCGAGCGAGATTGAAAGAAACGGAGCCCCTATCAAGGCGGCAGGGATTGCAATCGATTGACCCAACCTACAAGGGCTTGCCCGCTCGGGCCCGCACTGCGCGCAACACTGCTTCCGGTGTCAATGGCAAATCGAACAGCCGCACGCCCACCGCATCATCAAGCGCATTCGCGACGGCAGGAGCAACACAAAAGCTGCCGGTCTCGCCCAACCCCTTCGCGCCGAATGGGGCATTGCTCTGATGGGATGTCACCAGCTCATTTTGCATGAGCGGGGTATCTTGCATGCTGGGAAGCTTGTAGTCGGCGAGCGAGGCGTTGATCATCTGGCCGTTATCGAGTTCCAGGCGCTCGAACAGCGCCGCTCCGAGCGCCATGACTGCGGCGCCTGACAATTGCGCATGGGCAATTTTCGGATTGATGGGCGTGCCACAGTCCGCAACGTTGACGAGCCTTTTTACGTGCACGTGCCCGGTCTCAGTATCGACTTCCACCTCGGCACCGGTGCCGCCGATCATCCAGAACGGCGTCACGTTGTCGGACATCCCGGTGTCCTTGTCCGGCGGCTGATAAGTTGGAACGTAAGTCGCGCTGCCAATAACATTGCCGGCTTGCATGCCATAGCGACGGCTGAAGACTTCGGCGAGGGCATAATTGGTGCCCGGCGGCAACCCCGCCTCGGCCGCGAGCACGGAAAGCTTCGCGCGCGCGTCCTTCGCCGCAAGGGCGACCGCATGCCCCATATGGAAAGTCGAGCGCGACCCAAGCGTGCCGACGTCGAAAGGCGTCACATCGGTGTCGGGGTGCACGATCCTGATCGCTTGCGCGTCTATGTCGAGCACTTCGGCTGCGATCTGCGCCATGGCGGTATCCGAGCCCTGCCCCATGTCGACGGTATTCATGCTCACGGTGACGCTGCCGTCGGCACTGACGATGACCAGGGCGACCGATGCGGTCGGAGCGATCACCGCCTTCATGCCGATGGCAATGCCGCGCCCCCGGTGCTTACACCCGTCGCCGCGCGCAAACGGCGCGCTCCAGTTCATCCGATGGGCGATTGCTTCCAGCACCTGGGCAATGGCAGCATCGCGCATCACCGTGCCGGTTGCCTGCGGGCGACCGTCGCGAAGGATGTTTATGCGCCGGAACTCGAGCGGATCGATGCCGAGTCCGCGCGCCATGATGTCGGTATGGCTCTCGTAGGCCCAAACCAGCTGGGGAATGCCGAAGCCGCGCATGGCGCCGGCCGGCACCTGATTCGTATACACTTCGCACGAATCGATCTTTACGTTTGCAATATCGTAAGGGCCGGGCGCGGTGAACCCTGATTTCTGCGAAATGCGCGGCCCGATATCGGCATAGGCTCCGCCATTCCAATACACCTCGCATTGGCGCGCGAGAATGCGGCCATCTTTGGCGACCCCGCTCTTGATGCGGAACGTCGCGGGATGATTGCTGATGATGGAGAACTGCTCCTCCATGGTCGCAGCGATTTTCACGGGCCGGTGGGCAATAAGGGCGAGTGCCGCGACCAGCGCTTCGAGCTTGATGTAGGTCTTGGCACCGAAGCCGCCGCCCAGGAACGGCACCGTGACGCGCACTCTGTTCTCCGGCCAACCGAGCAAGCGCGCAATTTCGAGCCGCACAAAAGAAGGCATCTGACTGCTTGTGTGAATGGTGATCCCGCCATCGCGGGGCTCGGCGACCGTAACGAACGGCTCCAAGGGAACCTGGTGGGTCGGTGGGATACGAAAGGTGTGTTCGAAGGTGCGATGCGCCTGCGCAAAGGCCGTCTCGACATCGCCGCGAAGCAGTTGGAAATCGAGTGCCACGTTGGTGTCGGTGCGACCGGCGAGGTGCTTGAGATCGGCGAAGGTCCCGGCGGGCTTGAGCGAGTCGTGAACGGTGACCGGCGAAGCGACCGCGGTCAGTTCGTCAAAGATCGCCGGCAGTTCCTCGTATTCCGCCTCGATGCATTGCGCTGCTTCCTCGGCGACATGCGGATCTTCCGCCAGCACCACCGCCACCGGCTCGCCGATATGGCGAACCTTCTCATGCGCAAGGATGGGCTGATCGTGAAAGGCAGGCCCGTAGTAAGGGTCTGGGATGAGCTTGAGAATGTCTTCGATTGTCACAACCCGGCAGACGCCGGCAAGCTTCATCGCCGCGCCGATATGGATTTTACGAATGCGCCCGTGCGCGACGGTGCTGCGGAAGATTTTCCCGTGCAGCATTCCGGGAAGCCGCAGGTTGGCTACGTATTCCGCCTGGCCGGTAACCTTGGCGCGCGCTTCGAGCCGCGGGACGCTGCGTCCGACCTCGGCCAATCTTCAGCTCCTAGTGCCCCGCTTCCGAAGTTCGTGATAAATGGCGGCACTCTCTTATACGAACTTCGGAAGCAAAGGGGCACTAGCGACTCTATGATTCGAGTGCCGCTTTTCGATTTCAAGTTCCTTCGCGAGCTTGCTGCAACCGCTGTAGGAACTTGAAATCGGCGGCACTAGTGCGAGAGCACGTGCTCGGCGACCTGCGCGCGTGTTCCCACCCAAATATCCGATGAAGAAACCGCCTTCCCGATTATTTTCTCGTAATAGTATGCGCCGCGATGGTGACCGAAAATATGCGCGTGGCTGGTCACATCGATGATCCGCACCTCGCCATTACGCTCGCGCGCAATCGCGATGACCTCATCGAAGGCGTCATGCATCGCCTTTGGCGCACTGCCGTATTTCATGGACGGCATGTCGTTGACATCATAGGAAAGCGGGATGGCGACCAGCTTGCGCGCGCCGAAAGTGAGGACATAAGGAAGGTCCGCATCGAATACGTCGCCGTACCAACGATAGCCCGCCTCGGCGAGGAGTTTCGGCGTGTTCGCTTTCGACGTGCCGCGCGGACTAAGCCAGCCCTGGATTTTCTGGCCGGAAGCGTGCGCCAGGAGTTCGGTGCAGCGCGCGATATTCTTGCGCTCCTCCTCATCGGACAGGAGTGCCGGGATGACATCCATGGCGTAGGAGTGCGACAGCACCTCGTGTCCGCCTTCGGCGACGGCTTTGACCGCCTCCGGCGCGCGCTCCGCAATCACCGCATTGACCATGACGCTCGCTTTTGCGCCATGTCGTTGAAAAGCATCGAGCAGGCGATAGATCCCGGTCTTTACCCCATAGGCAGCCCAGGAAATCGCCATGGTGTCGAGCACGCCCGCCGGAAGCGGATTGCCCATGGGGCTGATTCCGGGCGCCTTGCCGTCCGACCATGCTTCGAGACAAACATTGAACACCACGGCGATGCGTTTTCCGCCGGGCCAGAGCCAGTTCGGATCATTCATGTAATTCCTCGCGCTGCTCCGGTTTGAATTGCTAATCAATCCATTCGATAGAATGCTCAGATCAGTTTCTCTAAGCAACTACTGCGTCATTTCGGGGCGGCGCGCGCCGAGCCTTCACTTCGCTCGGCCTCGCCCCGGAATGACGCAACATGACCAGACAGAATACGACAGCAGGAATGCGACGCAATGCTTCCCGTGAATGGTGAGCGCCTCTTGGCCGACCTGCGCCAACTCGCGCAATTCGGACGGGTCGAGACCGGAGTTGACCGCGTTGCGCTTTCCAGGGCCGACCTCGACGCGCGGCAATGGCTCTTGTGGCGCATGCAGGATGCCGGTCTTGCCGCGCAAATGGATGAGGTGGCGAATGTCTATGGCCGCTTCCCCGGAGTAAGCAAAGCGTTGCTTATCGGCTCGCACACCGACACGGTGCCGAATGGGGGATGGCTCGATGGCGCATTGGGCGTGGCCTATGCGTTGGAGATCGCCCGTGCAGCCATGGAAGCAGGCTCCGCATCCGGTATCGGTATCGATGTCATTTCATTTCAGGACGAGGAGGGCACATTCCTTCCTTTCCTCGGCAGTCGTACATTTTGCAACGATATATCGCAGTCTGAATTGGATGCAGCCAAGAGCGGTGAGCTCAGCCTGCGCGCGGCCCTGGCGGGAATTCCGAATTCTCCGAACCCGCCGCGGATCGATCCGTCCCGCCACGTCGCTTATCTGGAAGCGCATATCGAGCAAGGACCGCGGCTCGAAGCCGCGCAGCGGCGCATCGGCGTAGTGTCCGCCCTTGTTGGCATTCGCCGATGGCGCATCCGCAGCCGCGGCCGTGCCGATCATGCCGGCACGACGCCGATGGCGATGCGCAAGGACGCAGGCGCGGCGCTGTTTCAGCTCGCATCGTGGATCGCGCAGGAGTTCCCGCGGCTGGGGGCCGCTGAAACCGTATGGAATATCGGCAGGATGGTCTTGCGTCCCGGTGCGGCGAATGTGGTGCCATGCGAGGCCGAGATGATGCTGGAGTTTCGCGATATCGATTCGGGGATTCTCGATCGGCTCGAACATCACATAAGCGCGTGGGTCGACGAATTAAGCGCGCTTTGCCCGCTTGAAGTGCATTGCCTTGCTCGCATAGCACCGACGCCAATGACGCAGGAGCTTGCGGACGTGCTGGCGGCTTGCGCGAAGGCGCGCGGCGAGGAAGCAATGCGCATGCCGAGTGGTGCCGGCCACGATGCCATGATCATGGCGCGCTTCGTGCCCGCTGCCATGCTGTTTGTTCCGAGCATCGGCGGGCGCAGCCACGATGTTACCGAAAACACGGCGGAAGCGGACATTGTGCTGGGCTGCGAGGTACTGGCTGATGCGGTCAGTCAGCTGTGCAAAGAAGTTTGACCCGTAGGGTGCGCAAAGGCGCTCGCACGGATTTTCCGCGTGGGCCAATTCGTGCAGCGGCCTAAAGGGCGTTTGCGCCCGTCTTCGCGGGCTATGCGCACGCTGCACGGCCTCAGCAGACGAATTTGCCCACCCTACCGCTCAATTCACCCCCGCTTCGCCGGTCCGGGAGGAGGACGGTGGGCGACCGGCGGCGGGGCCGGTGCAGCGCGCACCGCCGGCGGAGGCGCGCGAAAGACTGGTGCCGGCGGCGCAGCCCGGGCGACTGGTGGAGGCGCGACGTGAGGCGCTGGCGGTGGAGGGCGAAAAACCGGAGGCGGTGACGGCGGACGGCTCGCTACAACGGGCGGTGCAGGAGGCCGGTACGCAGCAGGCGGCGGTGAAGGCGAACGGTAACTCGGAGGCGGAGACGGCGGCCGCGCGGCCTGCACGGGCAGTATCGGACGAAATGTCGGGTGCGGTGTGGACGCGGGGTGCGGAGTCACGGCCGGCGGAATTGAGCGCACATGCGACGGCAAGGATGGCGTCGGCGACGGAAGCGGCGGGTGGGCGGCCACATGGGGCTGCGTGGCCGGTGTCGGCAATGCACGTGCATTCGGAATTGTCGGAACGACGTGTTGCGGTTGAGGCGGGATTGTGCCGCCGTGAGCGAAGGCAGACTGGGGCGGCAGGGGCGGCAAAGCATGGCCGTGGCTTCCGGGGAGCGGTTGTCCAAGCGGTTGATTGCTGAGCCGCTGGGTGGAAGCTCCACGCTGCGTGCCGGCGCCGTTGGGCTGCACCAACGCGGCGCGCCGCGAGATTGAGGGAGGCAGTACTGGCGCCAGTGCAGCGGCATGATGCGCAGGCCTCGTCGGTGCGAAAAAGCCGTCGCGGCGATCTCTTATGGTGACTGACCGCGTCGCGCGATCGGCGATGAACCTGTTGTGAATGTTTTCGTAGATGACGTTCGCCGGGGGCGGCACCACATAGGCCGGTCGATGGCACCACACCGGGAGCGGGACGAATACCGGAACTGGCAGCAGATACGCCTCGACGACCGGCAGCGGTTCCGGCAGCACAATGAATTCGTCCTGCGGCGGCGGCAGAAAATAAACCGGCACCGGCGGCGGAGGCGCAAAGCCGAACTCCGGATCGTCGAACACAAGCACCGGCCGATCGACATAGACCTGTTCCTGCGCGTCGGGCGGCGGCACATCGTAATCGATCTCGGTGAAGGATGCGGGCGGGTCGGCTGCAAATGCACGCAGCGCCAGTCGGCGGCGCGCATCCGCACCGTGCGGGCCATTGGGATAGCGCCGTAGATAGGACCAATAGGCCTGCGCGGTGTTCGCCGCATAGGTTTGCCGCCAGGTGATCGCTTCCCGACGCGCGGCGATGATGGCGCGCACGCGCTTTGCCATGGGATCGTCGGGATAGGCGGCGAGAAACTCCTGGTATGCCTCAAGGGTGTCGCGCTCCAGCGCGGCACTGTAGGCGCCGCTCGCGCCGAGCTCGGCAAGCGGCCGCGTATCTTGATCGCCTGCCGCAACCGGCGGCGGTGCGTCCGCTGAATGTTCGAAGAATACGAAGGAGGCTTCCACGCGGGAGGCATCCCAGGGTATCTGGGCGCCCTTGGTCATGTCGTTGACGCGCAGCCGCACGCGGTCGAACAAGTCGCGCGGCGAAAGGTTGCCTGCGCGGATCATTTCCGCAAGCGCCTGCGCATAGGCTCCGTATGAACCATTCTGCTCGGGAGCAACGGTCCCCGGCGCGGCATTGAAGGCAATCAGCGTGCCGGGGGCGGGCTCCACGAGGGCAAGGCCGCCGGCGAGAGGCTCTCCGGAAATCGCAAACGGCGTCTTTCGCGCGGCATCGAGGACAAGGATGCTCGCCTTGAGCTTGAGCCCGCTAAGCGGCCGCAGGTAATCGGAAAGCCGCACCCCTTCGGCGGCAACATCGGCCGCGCGCAGGATTTTTGCATCCACCGGGAGAAAGTAATTCTCGCCCTCGAGCTGGAGGCCATAACCGCTGAGATAGACAAAGGCGACCGTATCGGGGCCCGAGGCTGCGGCTTTCTCCTGGAAATCGCGGAACGCGCGGCGTAGCAATTCCTGATCGAGGTCGCGCGCGCCGATGACATCGAAGCCGGCGGCTTGCAGCGTTTGCGCGATCAGACCGGCGTCGTTGGCGGCAGTGCGCAGCGCCCCCGCCTTGTAGTCGCCATTGCCGATCACCAGCGCTATGCGCTTTTCGGCAGGCTCGGCATTGGCGGTGGCAATAACGCCGAGCAAGAGCAGGACACAGAGAAGGACGGGTCTAAGGAACCGACACATGGTCGCACCTCGCGACGGCAGCCCCCTGCATCATGACAGCAGAACCGCACTGAACGGCACGTGAATGAGCCGGCCATGATCCTGACAGGAAGCTGAACGGTTTGGTCAGGGGAAAAGGCCCGGTGCCCCGGATGCGGTGCAGCGCGCCCCCCTTCCGCTCGCTCGGACCTTTCCACACGCTGTCGCGCGGTGCACTGCTGATCCGGGACCGCCAAGAACGAGCTTAGGGGACGAGTCGTAGCCCGGATGAAACATTCGGGTGCGCTTTGCGCGACCGAGTGAGTTCATCCGGGGAATCCAATGAACCTCGGGCGATCGATGGCCAGCGCTTGATCATCGCGTCTCGGATTCCGGCGGCCAGCCCGAGACTCGAGAGCTTCCGCAATCGATTGTTTAAGATCAGCTTCAGGATCCAGGGCCAACCCGGTGCAGGTTCTGCCAAAACGAACCCAAGCCGATCCGGCAGCTTTTGCCAAAACGAGGCCAAGCCACCTGAGTTTTTGTCGGAACAAATCCCAGCTGAGCAGCCGGCTGTTGCCAAAACAAAGCCAAAGATTCCGGCGGCCGCCCCCGCATGGGCCGCCCTTATGTTCGAGCCAATCGTGTCTACGGCTGCACGCAATTGGCCTTGATGGCGTAGGTACCTTTGCCGATGGTGCCGACCTGGGTGACCGCTTTTGCGGCAGCGCTGCAATTGCCTTGCGAGCTGAATTGCAAGGTGGTCACCGACGAGCTAGCCCCGCCGTCGGTGCCGGTGACGAGGGTGACAATGATCAACAGCCACATGCGATACTCCCTGTCGATACGCATCAGGGCCGCATCATGGTTTAATGTATCGCAAGCGCCGCGCCCGGGCTAGTTCTGTTGCGCAGCCAGAAAATCGTAGGTTGGGTCGAGTCCTTTTGCGAGACCCAACGCCTGCCGAGAGCAGCTGTTGCTCGTTATCCAACCGCGTCGATGATCAATGCGGCGCGGGCCATCATCTCAGGACGACGACCGGAGTGCCGACCTTCACCCGCTGATAGAGGTCCATGATGTCGTGATTGTGCATGCGAATGCAGCCAAAGGACACGTATCCGCCGATGGATTCGGGGTGGTTGGTGCCGTGAATGGCGTATTCGCCGACGCTCAAGGTCAAGGCGGCAGCGCCCATAGGATTTTGCGAGCTGCCGCCAGGAATGAGGTCGGGCGTGCTGGGCTTTTCCATCTTGACTTCGGAGGGCGGCGACCATGCGGGTCGCAGGAACTTGCCGTTGACGTAGCTCATGCCGGTCCATGTTTTCCCGGCCTTGCCGACGCCGACCGGATAGCTGATGGTCTGGCCATTGCCGAGCACGAGATAGAGCCTACGCTCGCTGGTCTTCACCACAATGGTGCCGGGCTCATAACCCGTGACACTGGTGGTTCTTGCTTGCGCCGGAGTGGCAACACCTGTCGCTGCGGCGTGAATAAGGGCAAGAAGAATGAGCGATCCGCACGTCTTGCGCATGGTTGGGGCCTGCTCGCTCGCCACCTCGACAGGAGATTTCCCACGAGGTGAGCTTGTTGGTTTTCGTCCGATCGTATTTGCATGCGATCGGGAGCGTGGGCCGAAATGCTCGTGCCCAACGCCCTTGCCTTTTTGTCGCGGCTCGAGGGGCCTTGGTTCACGCGCGTGGCGGACCGGCGCATGAGAGGTTGTGAGAGAAAAAAATTAGCCGCGGGTTACCGCCGCCAAGCCATGAGCAAGGGCGCAAGGGCGTTGGAAAACAATGCGAAAATGCCCCCGCTGCGAATCCACGCAGCGGGGTTAAGATTTTAGGAGTGTAGGGTGGGCAAAGGCGCTGTTCGACAAATTCACCGCGTGGGCAAAATCGTTTGCGCGCCTATGCCCACGCGGAGAGTGAATTCCAACCGATTTTGCCCAGCCTACCGGATGAGGATCGGTTGCCGCGCGCCGGGATAACTGGCGTGCGATCAGTCGCAGACTTGGATGCGTGGCCTGTACCAGATGCCGCGCGCCGGATCCCATACCGGCCTGCCGCGCGTCCAGTAGCAGGTCGGAGCGTAGACAGGTTCGGCGTAATAAACGCGCGGCTGGCTTGCCGCCACACCGAGAAGCGTGCCGACCGCAAGACCGCCGACAAGACCGGGGACGAAACCATCGCCGGCAGCCGCCGGCCTTGGCGCGAGACAGCCCGCGGCGATGACCGCCGCAGTGCAGACAACCAAAATTCCTTTCATGATGCCCCTCCGCAAAGAATTCATGCTCCCACTCACGAACTAGCAAACTCTTAACGCAATGCTGCGTTTTTGCGGCCGAAATGCGCAAAGCCCACGGCTTTGCCCAGCGACAAACTTACGCACTACAATTGCGCTTGACGTTTGCTCCAATCGTCCCTGAGCTTGTCGCGCAGGACCTTGCCGCGGTCGCTTTTCGGCAGATCGGGAACGATGAAAACCTGTTTTGGCACTTTGGGCGGCGGCAAATTCGCGCGACAGTGATCGATCACCGCGTTGGCGCCAAGCTCGCTCCCCGGCCGCGGCACGACATAGCACACGATTTCCTCGCCATAGATTGGGTCGGGCACGCCGACCGAAGCGGCGTCCAGGATGCCGGCATGCTTGAGCAGCACCTGGTCGATCTCAACCGGCGCAATGTTCACGCCTCCGCGAATAATGAGATCCTTGCTGCGGCCGGTTACGCGGATGAACCCGTCCTCGTCCATGATCGCAAGATCGCCGGATTTGATGTGCCGGCCGCGAATAGGCTCAATGCTGCCGTCGGGACGCAGATAACCGACGGCGCAGTGCGGTCCCCCGGCGGTCACTTCCCCCTCGACATCGGGCGGACAGGGTTTGCCTGCGCCGTCGACGATGGCGATCTCCTGATGCAACGCCGGCAGCCCGACGGTACCGATCCTGCTTTTGTAATGGCGGTTGCCGCACAACCAGCCCGCTTCCGACATGCCGTACATCTGCAAGAGCGTAACGCCATACATGGTTTCAAAGCGCAGCCATTGTTCGCGCGTGAGCGGGGCCGTGCTGCAGGTCATCAAGCGCAAGCTCGGCAGATCCTTCGCGCGCATATCCCAGCTGATTGGTGAGCAGCATGTTGACGACGGTGGGGATGCCGGCCGCAAACGTAATGCCGTAGTCCCGGATCCACCCGAAGAAACGGCTGTGCGAGAAGCGCCGGGCAAAGTGCAGAGTGAGGCCTTTTTGCAGGAACGGCATGAGGCTGAGCACCTGCGCCGAATTCCAGCCGAACGAGCGGTATTCGAGAGTGCGGTCATCGGCAGTCAAACCGAGACATTCGAGCGTGGAAAGGCCATTGAGCCAATAGGCGCAATGATCGTAGACGACGATCTTCGGGCGGCTAGTGGTACCGGACGTGCAGAAGATGCAGGCGAGGTCCGCGGCCGCATTGCGCTCGACGAGGTTTTCGGCGGCTACCCCGCGCGGCATGCTGCGGAAGAAATCGTCCCGCGGGTCGGCGTGCGTAGCATCGACGGCATAGCGACCGAAACGAACGAAAGGCTTTCCTGCGAGCAGCGCGTTGCCATCGAGCTCCCTGTGCACCAGCGTGAGCACCGGATCGACGTTCGCGGCAAGCTCGGCAATGATTGCCTCGTTGAGCTCGACGTTGAGCGGAGCCACCACGGCGCCCAGCCGCCAGATGGCAAGCCAGAGCAGGAGTTTTTCCAGCTTCTCATCGGAAAGTAGAAGGACGCGGCTCCCTTTGCCCACGCCCCTCCCCTTGAGCCCCGCCGCAATGTCGGTGACCGCTGCCTTGAGCTCGCCAAAACTGATCGAGACCTTCTGATCGAGATCGACAAGGGCGAGTTTATGGGGATCGCGGCGTGCGTATCGCTCCAGCAGCTCGGCAATGGAGGCGTACGGAATCTCCGGTCGATGGCTGCCGAATACATCCGCCATGCGGGTTCTTTGACTATTTCTCGCTATGCGCCGCCGCTTCCATTACCGCTGCCATGATTCCGGCATAGCCGGTGCACCGGCAGAGATGCCCGCTGAGCACTTCCACGACCTGCGCTTGCGAGGGATTGGGATTGCGCTTGAGAAAATCGGTAAACGACATGAGAATTCCTGGCGTGCAAAACCCGCATTGCAGGGCATGGTTCCTCTGGAATGCCTTCTGCAGGGGATTGAGGGCCCCGTCCGGGCCCGCAAGTGCTTCGACGGTCGTCACGCTGCGTCCTTCGGCTTGCACGGCAAGCGTGAGGCATGAGCGCACGGCGCTGCCGTCGATCAGCACCGTACAGCACCCGCACACGCCGTGCTCGCATCCCACATGGGTGCCGGTCGCGCCGAGAACATGCCGCAGAAAATCGCTCAGCAGCATGCGCGGCTCGGCGTCGCCCGCCGCTTTGCGGCCATTGAGCGTGAGAGCGATTCTTGCGCGCTCGTTTCGGTTCACGCGGCGCATCGACAAGCCTCGTGCACAACAAGAGGAGCGATACGCCGCAACAGGTCGCGGCGCATGCGCGCGGAAGCGTGGATATCGTCGTAGCCGTTCAATTCCCACGCAAGCCGCTCGATCGCTTCGCTTAAGCCCACGGCATCGGTTGGGTCTATCCGGCGAACAGCCGGACGGTCCGCCATTCCGGCGACGCCGATGCGCGTGATGCTTGGGCTCTCGGCAAGGGCAGCAATCGCGACAATGGCAAAATCGCCGTGCCGCCGCGCGACTTCGCGAAAGGCTACACCACCCCTCACCACCGGAAACCGCACGGCGGTGATCAATTCATCCGGGGCGCGCGCAGTGAGCAGCATCCCCTGCTGGAAATCGCTTGCCGGGACGATGCGGGTCGCTTTGCGCGAACGTAGCACCACTTCGCCTGCCAGCACCGCGAGGGCGAGGGGGATTTCCGACGCCGGATCCGCATGCGCTATCGACCCGCAAACGGTTCCCTTGTTCCGGGTCTGGAAATGGCCAACGAAGGGCAAGGCAGCCGCGACGAGCGGCAGCTTCGCCACAAGCGACGGCCAGGAAAGCAGACGCTGCTGGGTCACCGCCGCACCAACCTCGATGCGGTCGTCCACTTCGCGGATGCCGTCAAGCTCGGGAATACGCGTGATATCGATGAGCATGGAGGTATCGACCACGCGCAGATTGAGCATGGCGAGGAGCGTCTGGCCGCCGGCGAGGATGCGGGCGTCATCGCCGTGCTCGGCCAGCAGGGCGAGCACCTCGTCCACCGTGTCCGGCCGCACGTAGTCGAAAGGACGCGGTTTCATCGGCTGGTTTCGTCGGCGCTTCCCGCAGACCCGGGCGGAGGGCCTCTTTCCACGCCGGCAATCAGGGCGTGAATGCGCCGCGGGGTTGCCGGAAGCTCGACGTCCTTGATTGCGAGCGCATCGGCAATGGCATTGGCGATTGAGGCCGGCACGCTCATGCAGTTGCCTTCCGCGAGCCCCTTCGCCCCGAGCGGGGTAAGCGGCGACGGCGTTTCCTGGTGCAGGATCTCGACGTGCGGGACTTCCGCCGCGGTGGGGACGAGATAGTCGGCGAACGTGCCGGTGAGGAACTGCCCGCCCTCGTCGTAAACGAATTCCTCATAGAGCGAGGCGGCGATACCCTGCACGAAGGCACCGCGCATTTGCCCCGTCGCAATGAGTGGATTGAGCAGGCGACCGGCATCGTGCATGGAGTAATAACGGTCGACGCGCACCTGATTGCTCACAGGATCGATCTCGATACCGCACATATCGAACACAAAGCCGTAGGTGAGCGAGGTGTTGATCCGATCGTCGCCGGACGGCGGTTCGAGTTCCGGCGGCGACCAGACCGCAGTCTCCCGCAAGGCCGGCGCCATGCCTTCCGGCAACATTACCGGCGACCAATGCGATGTGCCGGCGACGCGGCCGAAGGGAATCGCGTTATCGGGATTGCGGCGGCTGCGGATCTTGCCGCCGGCCAACTCGACGTCCATAGGCAGCACATTGAGCTGCCGCGCCGCGATCGCCTTGAGCTTGTCCGCCATGCGCTCAGCGGCAAGATGCGCGGCGACCGCGGTGCCGGGCGTGAACCGGCAGGAATAGGTGCCGGCGGCAATCGACCACTGATCTTTGGCGGTATCCATTTCGAGCACGACCTCGACGTCCTCGGGAGTAAGGCCAAGGCGGTCGGCGACGATTTGCGCGAGTACGGTCTGATGTCCCTGGCCCTGCACCGTCACGTCGGCAGTGACCGAGACCGCGCCGAGCGGATCGACATTGACCGTCACCATGGATACCGCGCCGTTCTTGGGACCGGCGCGCTCGCGCGCATCCGCCGTCAACAGGGTCGAGAGGTAGCCCATGTTCGACATGCCAGGCTCGACCACGGCGGCGAAGCCGATACCGTAATAGCGTCCCGCCGCGCGCGCGCTGTCGCGCCGGCGCTTCAACTCATCGAGCCGGCCCGCTCCGGTCGTGGTCTCGACGGCGCGCAGGTAATCGCCGGAATCATAGAGCGCACCGGCGGCCGCCCGATATGGAAACTTGTCCCCGGCAATGAGATTGCGCTTGATCACTTCGAGATGATCGAGCTTCAGTTCGACCGCGATGCGCTGCATGAGGCGTTCGAGGGCGAGATAAAGCTGCGGTCCGCCGAACCCGCGGATCAGGCTCGCCGGCATTTTATTGGTGAGGACAACGCGATTTGTCACCTCCACATTGGCAATGGCATAGGCGCCGGTAACCGCGCCATGCATGCGGTAAAGCGGCCCCGGCATCGGCGCGCGCAGATAGGCGCCGTAGTCCTCGAGCTGGTCGAGACGCAGTGCGAGAATATGGCCTTGCTTGTCGACGGCGGCTTCGATTTCGGTCACCCGATTGGGCCCGGAGCTTGCTGCAAGCAGATGTTCAATCCGGTCCTCTACCCACTTGACGGGTCGGCCTGTAATGCGTGCGGCAATCGCCATAAGCACGATGTAGGGAAAGACTGAGAGCTTGATGCCGAAGCTGCCACCGCTGTCCGGAGGTATGCGCAACCGCAGCTTCGGGCCCGGCACCCGCAGCGCACGCGCCATCACCGGATGCGTGCTGAACGGGCCCTGAAAATTCGCCAGAACATCATAGCTGTCGTCGAAAGCGCGATATTCGGCGACCACGACGTAGCATTCCATGGGTGTAAACGAGTTGCGGGGATATCGGCAGGTGAGCGACACCCGCGCCTCGGCGCGCGCAAAGGCACCCTTGCTATCGCCATAGGAGAATTTCCGCACCGAAATCTCGTTGCCGCCCGTGCCCTCGTGCAAAAGCGGGGCCGATTTCTCGCGCGCCGCCTGCGGGTCAATGACGGCCGCAAGCACCTCGAAATCGATGCGCACCAGCTCGGCTGCGTCTTCCGCGAGATAGCGGTTGTCGGCTACGACAAGGGCGACCGGCTCTCCCACATAGCGGACCCGTTCGACCGCAAGCGACCACTGATGGATCGGCGCCTTGAGAGCAATGAGGAACGGGTCGGAAAGCCTGCGCACGTCATCGCCGGTGATGACCGCCCACACTCCCTCTCGCGCCAAGGCTTCGCCCGCATCGATGCCAAGGATGCGGGCATGAGCGTGCGGCGAGCGGATCACATGGGCGTGCAGCGTGCTGACCGATACCGGCAGATCGTCGGCAAACCGGCCGCGCCCCGATAATAGCGCCGGGTCCTCCTTGCGCAGCACGGCTGTGCCTAATGCATCCGACATTCCATCCTCGCGTGCGGAATTTTTGCCGACGATTTATACACCAGCTTGGTGAAGTCAGCGATGTTCGTGCTAGCGCATCTCTCCGATCCGCATCTTGCGCCGCTTGCGCAGCCGCGCTGGTCCGAGCTTATGGGCAAGCGCGTGACCGGCTTTGCCCATTGGCGCACCAGCCGACGCCTCGTTCATCGCAGCGAGGTGCTTGCCCGCGTGGTGGCCGATCTGAAGGCAAAAAACCCCGACCACATCGCCGTGACCGGCGACCTCGTCAATATTTCAGCGGGCGCAGAATATGCTCCCGCGCGTGCCTGGCTCGAATCCCTTGGCGGCCCGCGAGAGGTAACGTTAGTGCCCGGCAATCACGACGTCTATGTCCGCGCTGCCGCAAATGAGCCGCATTCACATTGGGGCGATTACATGCGCGGCGATGATGCTCGGGCGGTGACATTTCCGTTTCTGCGCCGCCGTGGACCGCTTGCGCTCATCGGGCTCTCCAGCGCCGTGCCGACGCCTCCCTTCGTGGCGACCGGACGATTAGGCGAGGAGCAGATCGCGCGCCTGATCGAGCTGCTCGATCGCTGCCGCCGTGAGCGGCTGTTTCGCATCGTCCTGGTGCATCACGCGCCCGGTAAGCATTCGCCATCGCCATCTAAGAAGACTTACCGACGCGGCGAGGTTCCGCGGCGCGCTCGCACAATGCGGCGCCGAACTGGTGATTTACGGCCACGATCACGTGCATTCGCTGTCATTTCTCGCAGGACCGCAGGGAAGGATTCCGGTGCTAGGGGTCCCTTCCGCCTCGCAGGCTCCGCTTCGCGAGCATGCTGCGGGATACAACCTCTACCTTATCGAGCGTCGGGACGGGTGCCTGGCAATGCGAAGCGGTGGCGCGCGGGCTCGCGCGCGACGGGCAGAGCATGATTGAGGTCGCGCGCACGACGCTGGAGCTGTAGCCCGGATTGAGCGCAGCGGAACCCCGGGGGCAGACTTCCCCGGCTACGGTCCTTTCGGGAGCGACAGCAGCGCGGCGGCAATCAACGCCGCAAAGCCTGCAAATACGCCGAACAGGAAGGCGCGAATTGCACGCCAGCGCCGGCGACGGTCGCGAAAGCGGGCTTCGGAGCGAATATCCTGGATCAGCGGCAACGCGCCGTCGGCCAGCGCGCGCTCGCGCTCGATCATGCGCTGCGCCACGTATTTGGTGACGGCATCCACCATTTCATCGATATTGGCCGCTTCCGCCAGCACCTTGCGCCCGTAGCGGGTGTCCTGCAGGAAGCGATAGATGCGCTTGTCGCGACCCATGTCGATATGGGCAACCGCATCGATCCACAAACGCGGTGTCTCGCCGCGGCTGATCCCGCGGTCGAACAAATCGACCGTGGCGGGGATTTCCTCGAAAAGAGGATCGAGCGTATCGTTGAGGAGTTCGAGCCGGGCGATCTCGGCGTCGTGCAGATCGACCACCACGCTCGCCCGCTCGGCCTGATCGACGCGAGCGCGGCGCAAAGCTTCCTTGAGCCGCGGCGGCGATTCGCCCGGCTTATCCTCGGCGCGCGCATGACGTTGACGGCCCCACATGCCGCGGAGGCTAGCAAACGATCGCGGCAAGGCAATGGCGGCACACCCCGCCGCTGTGGATGAGCGGCTAGACGCAGCGTCCGCCATCGACTTCCAGCACATTTCCGGTCAGAAAAGCAGCCTCATCGCTGGCGAGGAACAAGGTTGCATTGGCGACATCCGCAACGGTTGCGAATTGACCGAGCGGGACCGTGGCCTTGAACTGGGCCCGCAGTTCCGGCGAATCACCGCCCATGAAGGTCGCGAGCAGCGGGGTCTCGGCCATGACGGGAGCCACGGCGCAAACGCGGATACCGTCGGGCGCAAGCTCGACCGCCATGGATTTCGAGAGCAGGTTTACCGCGCCTTTGGAGGCGTTGTACCAGCTCAGCCCCGGTCGCGGCCGAATACCGGCGGTCGAGCCGATATTGATGATCACTCCCGATCTCCGCTTGCGCATGACCGGCACCACGGCGTGGGCAAAAAGAAAGATCGATTTGACATTGACCGCCATCAGCCGATCGAATTCGGCCTCCCCGACTTCGAGCATGGGACGGCGTACATGGCTCATGCCGGCATTGTTGACGAGGATGTCGACGGTCCCGAAGGCTTGGGTCGTCGCGTTCACTGCAGCGTCCACGTCCGCGCGCTTGGAGACGTCGCAAGCGACCGCGAGTGCCGTGTTGCTGATGGAAGCGGCCACCTTGCGCGCGCCGGGCTCGTCAATATCGGCAACGACGATGCGCGCTCCCTCGCGCGCGAATGTCTCGGCAATGCCCTTGCCGAAACCCGACGCACCGCCGGTGATCAGTGCGACTTTGTTTTCAAGGCGCATGTCGTTCCCTCATATGTGCCTGGCCAATGCCAAAGGCGCGCGCCCAAGCGAGGCCGTCCTCGGTGCGCGCGCGGGGCCGATATTCGCAGCCGATCCAGTTGCGGTAGCCCGTGCGGTCCAGCATTGCGAAAATCTCGGGATAGTTCACCTCGCCCTCGTCGGGCTCATGGCGCGCGGGCACCGAGGCGATTTGCACATGCCCGACCAGCGGAAAATTCTTTTCGAAGCGTCGGGTCAGGTCGCCGCCGACGATCTGTGCATGATAGAAATCGAACTGAATTCGCACGTTCGGCCGCTCCACTTTGGCGATGATGTCGGCGGCCTGCTCGACGCGGGTGAGGAAATAATCCGGCCGGTCGCGCGGATTGATGGGCTCGATCAACAGGGTGATGTCATCACCGCGCGCCGCATCGGCCGCGTCCGCAAGGTTGCGAATGAAGGTGACCTCCGCGGCTGGGCGCTGCTCCGGCGGCACCTGGCCGGCAAGACAGTGAATTTGGCAACCGCCGATTGCTTTCACATAGGCGAGCGCCTGCGCGAACAGGCTTGCGAATTCCGCCTCGCGGCCAGGTATGGCGGCGACGCCGAATTCGCCGGCAGCCGACCGCCCCGGCGCGGTGTTGATGCCGAGCATGGTGAGCTGATGGCGGTCGAGTTCTGCTTTGACCGCGGAAGGCGAATGATCATAGGGAAATTGCAGTTCGACGGCGTGAAAGCCTGCCGCCGCAGCAGCTGCAAAACGCTCGATCAGCGGACGCTCGGTAAAGAGATAAGCTAGATTGGCGGCAAAGCGCGGCATCGAAGCTCTCGCACATTCACTGTCTCGGCATCGTATTATTGCATCGAATAGGGTGTCTAGCTGGCCGAACGATCATGACTGTTCCGGCGTTGCATCGGCGAGGAGAGCGAGATCATCTTTCTTTCAAATCATGATCTCGCTCTACTTCCTTGTTTGAGCATGATCTTTTTCCGAAAACCGGTATCCACTTTTCGGGATCATGCTCTAAGATGCGGCCACGGATAATGCCATATCCTGGCGGAACACATGATCGAGCGCGCGCATCACCAGCACGGCAGCGGGCAAGCCGCTCATGTCATGGCTGCGCCATCCGCAGGCGAGCAGCGCGATCCTCAGCGCAACTTCCGTTTCTTCGACAACCGCCAGAAATATCTCTTGTTCGTGAATACCTGCAGCGAAAAGTGGGTGGTCGCGAGCCGCGTGGGATTGGAGCTTGCCAACGTCCATCCGCGGCCGCCGGCATTTCGTCTGTTCGATGCGGGGGTGGGCGACGGCACCGTGCTGCTGCGCGTCCTGCGCGCCATGCACGATCGTTTCCCGCATACGCCCTTCTATGTCGTGGGCAAGGAAATCAGCCTCGAAGACGTTCGCCTTGCCTTGCAGAAAATGTCGGATCGTTTCTTCGAGCACCCGGCAACGGTCCTGGTGCTCACCAACCTTGCCTATGCAGATGCGCCGTCGCTGGCCGTGAAGTCGCTCACCGCAGCTTCCAGCATGGTTTGGCACGAAGTGCCGCTTGCCGGCGACTCCGCCTATCGCTTCGAGCAGCAGATCACCGAGCTTGCAGGCTTCCTTGCACAGAATTGGAGGGCGGGCGTGAGCCCGAAAACCGGCAATCCGGTCTATGAGCGCCCGGTCGTGCTCGTGCTGTTTCGCGAGGACCACAAATTCCTGCTGGATCCCATTATCCCGCGTCCCGGCGGCACCATGGCGAACTACGACCTCGTCATTGCGTCGCAGCCCTATCGCGCGCGCGCCTCGCTGGACTTCAAGGCCAAGCGGGTGATTGCCCCACTCGCCAAGGCAATCGGCCCCGGCGGTCGCCTGATCGGCATCCACTCGCACGGGCATGACCCGGGGATGGAAATCATTCAAAAGGTCTGGCCAGACGACAATCCGTTCATCCATGACCGCAATGCCATTCTCAAGGCGGTCAAACAGGAGCTTGGGTCGAGCGGGCGCGACCTTAATTTCAACGCCTATTCCGACGCGAGATCGCTGTTCCGCTACGAGATGCACACGCTGCCGAGCGAGATCTCCGATCTGTCGATCGGCACCTCGACGCTGTTTGCTGCATGGAATGCCGCAATTTATGTGGCGCAGATCGAAGACGACCGCCTTGCCGACGTGGTTGCCGACGGACGCTATCTCGCTGCCACGCGCGATGTGTTGCGCCAGCACGGCGGGCTCTGGTTCCTCGACGAATCGTATGTGATCTCGCGGCGCAAGCACTAATTAAAAAGCGCTCTTTCCCTCTCCCCGCTCGCGGGCAGAGGTTGGCGCAACGAGCGCCGGGCAAATCCGGCTAATGCCGGGTATTGTCCTCGCGCCATATGCCGAGCGCCTCCTGGGAGGGCCGATCTGAAATCGAGAAGAGCACGGACTCCTTCGTTGCAGTATGGGCGTAATGCTTCCATGGCGGCACAATGAAAATATCGTTCGGCCCCCATTCCAGCACCTTCCCATCCACCACGGTGGTGCCGTGGCCTTCCGCGCAGACGAAAATTGTGCCGTCGGTCGAGCGGTAGCTCTCACCCTTGAAGCCTTTCGGAAGCATTGCGAGATTCGCACCCATGGTGGGCAGTACCGGTCCGCCATTGATAGGATTGGCGTAGCGTACGCGCGCGCCGTGGCGCTTGTCGATATCGCCAGCTTTGAGCATGCGCTCGACGATGGGGCGGGTGCGCGCATAGGTATAATTGATCACGGGGCTGCGGTTCATGTGCGCCGGCGCACCGTCCGGCAGAACCCCGGATGCATAAAAGGCAGCCGAGTCGCCATTCGCCCGGTTGGTCGCCTGGGTTGCGCTCTCGAATTCCTGCGCGAACGAAGCCTCGAAGAAGTTGACTTGCGGAAAATCGAGCACATCGAGCCACAGCATCGGCTTGTCCGACGTGTTGCCGTGGTCGTGCGGCGCCCAATTCGCGGTAATCACGAAATCGCCGTGCGACATATAGGCCTTCTCGCCCTCGACGGCGGTGTAAGCCCCTTCCCCATCGAGCACAAAGCGGATTGCCGAGGAGACATGGCGGTGGGCCGGGGCGACTTCGCCTGGCAGGATCATCTGCACGCCGGCAAACAGCGTATTGGTAGCCCGCGATTCGCCGTGCATGGCCGGGTTTTCCAGGATGAGCACCCGCCGCTCGGCTTCTTCGGCGGTGATAAGCCCGCCCGACTCCATCACCAGGCGCTTGATATCCTGAAAATGCCAGATCACCGGAGCGCAGCGCGTCACCGGCTCCTTGGTGACGACATTCTTCATCACCTTCCAAAGCGGTGCCATGTCGTGCTTGGCGATGCGCTGGTAATATTCTTCTCGAACAGCCTCGATATTGTGGTTGGGACCTGGGGGCTTTGCTGCGGGAGCCCTGCCCTCGGTTCGCTTGCTCGCAGTCGCGCTGGTCATGCCGCTCTCCCTGAATTCGGTTTCCAGTCCTTAAGAGACGCGAAAAGTCGGTGCCTGCCAATTAGTATATAATGAAACTATCTCGCGCTTGAAAGGACCCGATACCTCACGTATTCACATTACCGCCATCCACTGCGATGGTCTGGCCGGTGATGAAATCGCTCTCGGCAGAAGCGAGAAAGATAAGCGCGCCCAGGAGATCCTGGGGGTGCTCGTCGCGACGCAGCGAGCGCGACTGGACGGCGCGGTCGCGGGCGGTCGCAACGTGACCGGGGTTCTCCGCAAGAACCGTGTCACTCAGCGTAAAGCCTGGTGCGAGCGTGTTGACGCGGATGCCATCCTCGCCAAGCTCGCGCGCGAGCGCCCGCGTGAATGCCATGATGCCGCCTTTGCTGGTGACGTAGTGCAGCATCCAGGGAATGCCGCGAAAGGCAGTCCCCGAACCGATATTGATGATCTTGCCGTAACCCTGGGCCCGCATATGCGGCACCACATACTTGACCATGAGAAAAGGCCCGCGCAGGTTGACGGCCATCACCCGATCCCACACTTCGGTCTCGATCTCGGTGCAGTTCGTCTCCTGCAATGGCGCGAAAAGCGCGGCGTTGTTGACCAGAATGTCGATTTTGCCGAACCGCTCGATGGCGGCTGAAACCAGCGCCTTAACGGAGCTCTCCTCGCTGACATCGGTGATGGCACTGGTGACCGAATTTGCGCCATGCTGTGCGGCGATTTGTGCGGCAACCTCCTTGCCGTCGGCAATGTCGGCAATCATGACCTGTGCGCCGTCAGCCGCCAGTGCCGCCGAATAATTCCGGCCAATGCCCTTCGCGCCGCCGGTTACAATCGCGGTCCGGCCAGCGAGCCTACTCATTATTTCGTCGCGACCCGCGCGATGAATGTCGCAAAAGCAGCGAGCTGCTGCTTGATGAAGCCGCGGGCGGTTTCGTCCTTCAGCTCGCCGGTCTTCTCGTCGAATTTGGCAGCGCAGTTGGCGATGAACACTTCCGGCTTGTTGAGCGTGAAAGCATCGAGGAACATCATGCACCGGCGCACGTCGTATTGAACACGCGCGCCGCCAAGCGGCCCGGGCGAAGCCGATTGCAGGGCGACCGGCTTGCCGACAAACGGCTGATTGGGCAATCGCGAAACCCAGTCAATCGCGTTCTTCAGTCCGCCCGGAATTGTGAAATTGTATTCGGGCGTACAAAAGATGACGCCGTCGGCGGCGCGGATGGCATCGGCGAGGGTGTTGACGAGCGCGGGAAATCCGGTCGCGTTCTGAATGTCGAAGTTATAGAGCGGAAACTCGGCGAACGGCGGCGCCGGCTTGATGCTCATTCCTTCCGGCGCGAGCGCAGGCAGCGCGCGCTGCACCATTGCATTGTATGAGCCTTTGCGCAGCGAGCCGCAGATCGAAATCACATTCAGATTTGCCATGAATAATCCTATTGCTCAGCTTCGACGGGATTGGATAGCACGCCGATGCTCTCGATCTCGATCTCGCAGGTGTCACCGGGCTTCATCCATACAGGGTTGGGTTTGCGCGCATGCCCGACCCCGGAGGGCGTACCGGTAAATACCACATCGCCGGGCTCGAGCGTCATGCCTTGCGTGACATAGGCGATGCATTCCGCGACTGGAAACATCATGTTGTCGGTATTGTCCGACTGCATCACCTGGCCGTTCAAGCGCGATTGAATTTTGAGGCCTTTGCCACCGGGCGGCAACTCGTCCGCGGTCACTAGCCATGGTCCGAAACCGCCGGTGCGGTCGAAATTCTTGCCCATGTCCCATTGTGTGGTCTTGCGCTGAAATTCGCGCACCGAGCCTTCGTTGCCGCAGGAATAGCCGGCGATGCAGGAATAGGCATTTTCCGCGGTAAGGTGCTTGGCGCGTTTGCCCACAACCAAAATGAGCTCCGCCTCATAATCCAAGGTCTCGGAAACCTTTGGCCGGATGATCGGCTGGCGATGCGGTACCAGCGAGGTGGTTGCGCGCATGAAAATCGTCGGAAATTTCGGGATGTTATCGCGTTGCGAGCCTTCTTTCACATGTTCGAGATAATTCAGTCCCAGGCAGATAACTTTTCCCGGCTTTCCAACCGGCAGGCCGAATTTCAAGCCGGCGAGCGGACGGCGAGCGCCGGCAGGAGCTCGCTTAGCCGCGTCTTTCACAGCCGAAAGGTCACCGTTCGTCCGGCGCAACAACTCGCCGAGATCGGCCGGCAGAGTTTTGTCGGCGGCATTCACATCGATGACCTGATCGCCCTCGATGACGCCAAGGTGCAGTTCACCGTCGGCTGCAAAGCTTGCGATTTTCATTGATCGCTCCTTTTCAAATCGTATGGCGGGCAAATTCGTCTGTTCAAACCCGTGCGCGTGGGCATAGCCCGCGAAGACGGGCGTTAATACGCCCCTTATGGCGCTGCACGAATTTGCCCACGCGGAACGTTTCGTGCATAGCGCGTTTGCCCACGGCAAGAGGTTAGCCCGGGAAATTCGCAAATTATTTTCAAGCGGCACATGCGAGGAAATGGTTGCGTAGAATCTCGCGTCCAGCGAGGCCGGCGGCGAGCTGCCAGGCATTCACGATCGCAAGCCGAAAGCCACCTGGAGGCATGGCATGCCGGTCCGGCTCCTTATCCTCGTGGAAGGTAACCTGCACGCTGGAAACTCCGCGCATATTACGCACCCGCGCGACCAGTGCTTCCGGCGGATGGCGATAGCGCGCCCCGTGCGGCCCAAACAGCACGGCGCTGTATGCATCGCAGCGATCCCGTTCGGCAAAACTCCACAAGCCTTTATCGTAAAGCCGAACAACTGCTTCGACCCAGCCGTCACCATAGAGGTCTGGCCACTGATCGCTCATGCGCAGATGAACCTCGATCATGCGACCACCGATGGTCTCAAGATTGAGAATACCGGTGTAACCTGCAAGGCGGGTGCGAATCCATGCACCGCAATAATCCTCGATGCCGGGATCGGCCGCGGCGTGTACGGTCCAGTAATCGAAGGTGCCCTCCCCCGTCGGCGCACCCGTGACATGGCGCCACCATTGCGGCACCCCGTCCACCACCGCGACGTCGGAGCTGACATGACGGCCCTCAAGTTGCGTCATCCACATATGGCCGGGTGTGAGGCTATGCTCGTACTCGCTGCGCGAGCGCAAGATGCGGCTCGCGATACCCATTCCACGCAAATTGGTGATCGGTTTCGAGAACACCGGAAAGCTCGGCGGTGGCACGCCGTGCGGGGCGGCATCAAGCCCCTGACTTCGCGCAACGGCGAGCTTGTCATACACCCAGCGATGTTGCGGGTACCATAGCCAGGCATCGCTATCTTCGGTCGGGATATTAACATCCGCGGGGCAGACGACATGTTCGAAATACTGCAGGCGCCACGGATCGGCTTCACAGATCGACATGGTGCGTGATCGCAGGCTTCACATTGAGTTTGAGCATGATCTTTTCGGAAACCGATATCCGCCCCGGATCAAGCCGGGGCAGGCCTTTTCGGATCATGCTCTGGCACCGTCGAACAGCAGAGCGTGAACCGAAAAATTCCCATCCGCATCGGTCCACGCGACGCTCGGACGCCAGCCCGACCCGCGCGCCAGTGCGGCGAATGAGGCTAGGCTGTATTTATAGCTGTTCTCGGTGTGAATGGTCTCCCCCGGGCGGAACTCGATGACCCGACCGGCAACTCGCACCTTTTGTCGACGCTTGCTGGCGAGGTGCATCTCAATGCGATTCCGCTCGGAATTGTAAAAGGCATGATGCGTGAAGCTTGCGAGATCGAAATCGGCGCCGAGCTCGCGATTGATCCTGACGAGCAGGTTGAAATTGAAGCTCGCGGTAATGCCGGCACGGTCGTTATAGGCGGCGTTCAAGCGGCGCGCGTCCTTGATCAGATCGACGCCGATGATCAATGCGGCACCGTCGCCAAGCATGCGGCCGGCATGGCGCAGGAACGAGCAGGCCTCGTGCGGCTCGAAATTGCCGATGGTAGAACCGGGGAAGAACCCACTGCGCGGATACGCCAGAACAGCGGCGGGCAAGGAGAACGACCGGGTGAAGTCGGCATCGATCGGGACGATCAAAAGATTCGGCTGGTCGCGACGAAGCTCTTGCGCCTCATCGGCGAGCATCCTCGATGAAATATCGACCGGAACATAGGCGGCGACCTGCGGCGCAGCGGCAAGCAGCACCCTTGCCTTCTCGGTTGAGCCCGAGCCGAACTCGATGACCGCGCTTCGGACGGGGAGAAAGCGCGCAATCTCGGAGGCGCGCTCGCGTAGAATGGCCAGCTCGCAGCGGGTCGGATAATATTCCGGGGTCGCGGTAATGGCCTTGAACAGCTGCGCGCCTGCTTCGTCGTAGAAATACTTGGGCGGTATTCGCTTGGGCCTCGCCGTCAATCCGGCAATCACATCGCGCGCGAAGGGGGTATCGACGAGACCGTGTTCGTGTCGAACCGCGGTTTGCCGGCGGGCAACCATCAGCGTCGGCTCCTATGCCATATAATCGATCAGGCGCAGGCCACTGAACTGCCAGCGCGCGCTGGGATAGAAAAAATTCCGGTAGCTGACCCGCGCATGACCGTGCGGAGTGGCATGCGAGCCTCCGCGCAGTACCATCTGGTTGACCATGAACTTGCCGTTGTATTCGCCAAGCGCGCCGGGGGCAGGACGATAACCCGGGTAAGGCAGATAAGCGCTTCGGGTCCACTGCCAGACTGCGCCGGAGGCATCATCGATGAGGTTTGCGCGGGCGGCGACCTCCCATTCCGCTTCACTCGGCAGATGCTTGCCGGCCCAACGGGCAAAAGCATCGGCTTCATAGTAGCTCACATGGGTGACAGGCGCGTCAGGGTCGATCGATTGGAGCCCACCCAACGTCATGGAGAACCATGATCCGTCGCACTTTCTCCAATAGCCCGGCGCATCCCAGCCCTCAGCCTCGACCACGACCCATGCGTCGGACAGCCACAGCGAAGGCGTGGTGTAGCCCTTGTCCGCCATGAACTCGAGCCATTGCGCGTTACGCACGAGCGAACGCCCAATGCGCGCGGGTTCAACAAAAACCCGATGCGCCGGCTGCTCATTGTCGAAGCAAAACCCCGTGCCCGCAAAACCGAGGCTGTGAATGCCCGCAGGCAGTTCGGCGAACTGGTGGTGCGCGGGCTGCGGGCTTGGCGGATGCCAATCCGATGCATATGCCGGGCGCAGCGGATTCTGCGCAAAGGCATCCAGGATATCGGTGATGATCAGCTCCTGATGCTGCTGCTCGTGATGGAGACCTATTTCAAGAACGTGGAAAATCTCCTTGAGATCGGCATCGGCTGCGCCATTGACGAGCTGCAGCACTGCTGCGTCGACATGCCTGCGATAGGCGCCGATCTCCGCACAATTCGGACGCGTAAGCAGTCCTCGCTGCGGGCGTGCGTGACGCGGTCCCGCTGCCACATAATATGAATTGAACAGGTAGGCGTAGCGCTCATCGAAAACGCGATAGCCGGCAAGCCGGGGAACGAGCAGGAATTGTTCGAAAAACCACGTGGTGTGCGCACGGTGCCACTTGGCCGGACTGGCATCCGGCATCGACTGTACCGTCTGGTCTTCTGCGCCAAGCGAAGCGCAGCGCCGCTCGGTTTCGGCACGGACGGCGTGGAACGCGGCAATGACGGTTGTGCGGATGTCGTCTGCGGGCTCGCTGATGCTTATCAGGTTGACTTCGTCTGTATCGCTACGACGGACCGAAGCCAAAGACGGGGGCGACATGTCCAATCCCGAGTTGATCAAATGCTAAGGTAAAAAACCAATAGAGCGCGCCGATAGTTCCTCATCGGACAGGCAGCGCACGCTGAGAATTATGCCTCGTGAAGCCGTTCACCGACATTGGCGTATGTGGAAACGCACGGCAGCGCTGTATACCGCAGCAGCCGCATGGATGCCATGCGTTCATTTGAGGGCACTGGCACCCGCCGTTGCCGCCGCGCCGTCCTGCTGGCCGGTCCCCCCGCTCGCCCCGATGGCGCCGATGATTCGGCCGTTTACAACGATGAATACTCCACCCTCGGACGCAATCGGCTTTTCCGGAAAGGTCAGGAAACTGGTATTGCCGGCAGCATATTGATCGGCGAAGGCCTTGCTCGGCCGCCGAAACATGACGGCGGTGCGCGCTTTCGCCTGCGATAGTTCTGCCGAGGCAAGCTGCGTTCCATCCATTCTTTCAAAATAGACCAGCTCGCCGGCCGGCCCAACCACCGCGAATGCCATACGCCAATTGTTCTTGCGCGCTTCCGCAACAGCGGCTGCCGCCACCGTCTTTGCCTGTTCATTGGTGATCGGCAGTCCGTAATCCGTGGCAGTCGGCGGCGGCGGAGAGGGCGATGGCGCAGGCTGCGCGCGTAAAGGGGCGATGCCCGCGGCTGCGCAACAGAGACAAAGCGCGATCGACAAACAAATCCGCATTTTCCCTCCAGCACTCATTCGTTTCCCGACGGCCATGAAGTTGTCGGAAATACGTCGTTTCTGAGCGTGCCTTAGCCGTGCACGCTCAGGCTCGCAAGTATACGGCCAAGCTTAAGCGACTTGGCATTGCACGGGCAAGGCAAGCGGTCAGGATTCGCCCTGGTTTGAACTGAAAAATCCTCAAATGAAGAGCGTCGGCATGAACAACTCGAAAAAAATGCGATCGGTATGCGGAGCGTCGTTGTTAGTCACAATGCTGCTATTCGCGATGCCGCAGGTGGCTTGGAGCCAAGCAAACTGTCGCAACACCGGCAGTTTTGAAGCCTGGCTTGCAAACTTCAAGAAAGAGGCGATCGCCAAGGGTATTTCGCCGGCCTCCATCGCCGCCGCGTCTCCATATCTGGTGCTCGATCAACGCATCATCAATATCGATCGCGGTCAGCGTTTTTTTGCGCAGAATTTCCTTGAGATTTCCGACAAGATGCTGGCCGGCGGCCGTTTGCCCGGGGGCGCCGCGCAGATCAAGAAACACCAAGCCTTGTTCGCTCGCGAGGAAAAGGAATTCGGTGTCCCCGCCTCGGTGATCACCGCTTTCTGGGGGCTGGAAAGCGATTTCGGCGCCGGACAAGGAAAGGACCAGGCCATCAAGTCGTTGGCAACGCTCGCCTACGATTGCCGGCGCTCCGAAATGTTCCGCGCGCATTTGTTCGATGCGCTGCGGCTTATTGAGCGCGGCGATCTGCGTGCCGAAGAGATGATCGGATCATGGGCGGGTGAACTCGGCCAGACACAAATGATGCCATCCGAATATATGGCCCATGCCGTCGATTATGACGGCGACGGCAGGCGCAATCTGATCAAGAGCGCGGCCGACGTGATCGGCTCGACGGGAAAATATCTGGTTCATCTCGGCTGGAAGCGCGGCGAGCCATGGCTGCAAGAGATACATGTGCCGGCCAACCTGCCGTGGAAGGAGGCGGACCTCGCGGTTCAACATCCCCGCTCGCAATGGGCGAGTTGGGGCGCAACCCGCGCGGATGGCAAGCCGCTGGCGGCCGACGCGGTGCCCGCCTCCGTGGTACTCCCGGTCGGCAGGTTTGGACCGGCATTCCTCGCCTACGACAATTTCCAGGCCTACCTCAAATGGAATCAGTCGCTCAATTATTCGCTGACCGCTGCCTATTATGCTACCCGGCTCGACGGCGCGCCACCCATGTCGCGGGGGAGCGGAGCGATTCCAAAAATCACCTTCGAGGAGACACGCGAGCTGCAGCAGATTCTGGAACAACGCGGCTATGACGTCGGCCGGGTGGATGGCGTGCTCGGATTGAAGAGCCGCGTGGCGATCAGGGACATGCAGATCAAATTCGGCATGCCTGCCGACGGCTGGCCCACCGCCGAGCTGCTCGCGCGCCTGCGCACGGGACGCTCTTAACTGCCCCACAACTGAGTGCTGGCGATCCGCGCACCTTCAACCAGCGACCTGAACTTCGCCCATACAATGCTTGGGTGCACTTCTTTTGAGCCGGCGAAGGTGGCAAAGCCGCAATCGGCGCCGGCAATTACATTCTCGCGGCCCACCACCTCGGCAAAGCGCACGATCCGCTCGGCAACGAGTTCGGGATGCTCGACCAGCACGGTCGAATGACTGATGACGCCGGGAATAAGCGACTTGCCCGGTGCAAGCTTCACGGTTTGCCAGACCTTCCACTCGTGCTCGTGACGAGGATTTGCGGCTTCGAACGAGTAAGCACCGACGCGAATTTCAAGAACGAGATCGACCATGTGCTTGAGCTCAAGGTCATGCACGCGCGGCCCCATATTGATGCCGTAGCAGGTGTGGTGGCGAATATTTTCCGGTGCAATATTGCGCAGCGCATGATTGAGCGCCTCGACCCGCAGTTGCGCCCATTTGCGCCATTGCTGCACGGTAAGATCGGGGGATTTGACCCAAAACGTCACGAGGTGAGGATCGTCGACCTGCAGCAGAAATCCGGCATTGACGATGGCCTCGTATTCCTCGCGCAACGCATCGGCGATGGCGAACAGATACTCCTCTTCAGTCTTGTAATAGCCGTTACGCTGCCAATCCGCCGCGCTCGCTGGCGAGATTGCCGGCATGAACACGCCCTGCGGTTTCAATCCGTCGAGCGCGGCTTTAAGATTGTCGATATCGATCTGCAGGCGCGATATGCCGCCATAGCGGATAGGCGCGATGCAAACCATATGGTTCTGTCGCGCAGCAGCGTGCGTTGCTGCATAAAATTCAGGAAATGTATTAAATTCGCGGGAATGCGCCCACCGGCTTTCGCTTGGAGCTTGTGCGTCGGGCTCAAAGCCGGTGAGCCGCTCGTTCACGTAAGAAACGAAACTCGGCTTGCCGAACTCTCCGTCGTCAATGACATCGATGCCAATGGCAACCTGCCGCTGGACGACCTCCTTGATGGCGCTGCGCAGCCTCGCCGCATGCGCCTTCTCATCAATGGGCACGCCTTGCTCTCTGGCGGTCACAATGCCGAGCAGATCGTCGGGCCGCGGCAGGCTCCCGACATGGGTGGTGAGAATTCGCTCGTTGCTGCCGATCATCAGGGGTCGGGAATCAGGAAACAGGGGTCAGGAATCATAAGCAGGGGTCAGTCCCATTAGAGAGCCGCTCGGGAGCTTCGTCCTGATCCTTGACCCCTGATTCCTGATACCTGTCAACCGCCTCCTTTCGTTTCGGTGAAAAGCTTGCGCAAATAATCGAGCAGGTCGGGCGACGCACTCGCGATTTGATCAATCGCGCGGAGCACGCCGTCGCCATCGATCGGGCTCACGTCGATGCGGAGCGCAGCAGCGTCATTGAGATATTGCGGATCGCTGTTGACGGCAAGGAAAGCCTTCTGCAGCGCCTTGGCGCGATCGTTCGGGACCTCGGGGGGTGCCGCCACCGGCCGGGAGAGCACATAGGGGAGTTCGGCAAGCTCGATAATCGCCCGCTTCGACTCGTTCTTGGCAAGCTCGCGCGCGGTCGGCACGTCCGCAAAGTCCGGATGCCGGGTTGCCCGCGCGAATTGGACAAGCACGTGCAGGCCGCTGTCCGGTCTGAGCCAATCGGCTTTCACCGACTTGACCAGCGAGAGATCGACCGTGCGCCCCTGAATTTCTGCATGGTCCACGGCGGCGAAAGTTGCGGCGCTGTCCGGAAAGCCGACGATCTGCTTGACATGTAGGCCGATGGTGTCGCGCAGGATAATGGGCACATCATTGCCGGCGCCGCCTTCGGCAATGGCCCCAAGCACCAGCCCGGGAAAATCCGGCCTGCGCGCCTCGTCGATCGACTTCACCGGCGCGTCCTTGCGCATAATGAGAATGTGAGCGTCGTTCCTGAAGCTGGACGGCGAGCCGAGCCAGGTGAAATTGTCGGGCTTGAACTCGATATTGGCATGCACCCCAAGCATGCCGATCATAGGCATATTGCGGGAGAACATGCCGATGGTAGTGCCGTCGCGCGGTGCGACATTGTAGAGATAATTGGCAGCGCGGAGGCTCCCCGCGCCCGGCATATTCTGCACCGTTATGCTCGGATTGCCGGGGATATACCGGCCGATGTGACGCGCAAGCAGCCGTGCATAGATGTCATAGCCTCCGGACGGCGAAAATCCGACAATGAGCGTGAGCTCTTTGTTCTTGTAGAAGGTCGAGACAGCGTCTGCATGAGCGCAAGTCCCCGCGCATGTGGCGCTTAATGCGATCGACGCTGCCCATCGCGCAAGCCGCCGCCCTCTCCAGCGAATTTGCGGCTCGGCTTGGGTCAATGTCGCTGAAATTCGCACTGACATATTGATGGTCACGGCGATTGCAGGCCGAACATGGCTTGCGCGTTCTTGTAACAGATTTTTTCCTTGTCGTGCTGCGGGAGCTCAAGGGATTCCATCACAGCGATGGTCGAGCGGATATAGCCGCGGCCTTTCTCCGGGTCGAAAGGGCAATCGGAAGCGAACAGCACGTGATCGGGACCGAAGAATGAGATGCCACACATCGTCGGCGCCCGCGCGCCCGCCAACGCGGTATCTCCATAAAAATTCTTGAAATAGTCAAAAGGACGTTTCTTGAGGCGCTGCAAGATCAAGGAATAGTCCTCATCCGAGGTGCGCGCGCCTAACTGATCCCAGCTATGCGCCACCCGGCCCTCGAAATAAGGAATGATGCCGCCGAGATGGTGCGAAATCACCTTCAAGGCGGGAAATCGATCCATGATGCCGGAGAAAACTAGACGTGCCAGCGCAGCGCCGGTCTCGAACGGCCAGCCGATGACGCTGCAGATTTCGTATTTCGATTTGCTCTCGGTGCGGTAGTCCGGCATTTCACGCGTGCGTATGGGATGCAGGAGGATCGGCTTGCCGGAGCGCTCGATAAGCTCATAGATCGGAAGAAATGCTTCCTGGTCGATGGGCGCGCCGTCCACATTGGTGTGCAGCTGGATGGCGTTCGCACCATTGGCAAGCACTCGCTCGACCTCCTTGGCAGCAGCCTGCGGTGCATTCATTGGCAAAGAAGCAGCATAACCGGCAAACCGATCTGGATAGCGGGCGACAATTTCAGCCAGCCCGTCATTACCGATGCGCGCCCATTCCGGCGCCTGCTGCGGTCCGACCAGGCGATCGATCGCGGGCATGCCGAGGCAGATGACCTGGCTATAATCGACAAACGCGTCCACCACGCGCAGCCGCTCCTCGATATTGTACAGGGCCGGGATGCCCTGCATGCGTTTACCAAGATCCTTTTGCCCCGCCGGCGAAGTCAGCAGCAAATCGTAAAAGCGCCTGGGAAAGAAATGGTTGAACGCATCGATGTAACGCATGCCTTAGTCCGCTAAATTTAGCTTTCTATCAAGCGCCGTCCTCGCTTCAGCGGGAAGGCGCGATTACGGTTTTCTGAAAAAGCTCCTGCCATTTGCGGGATTGATCTAGCATCAGGGCGGAATCGATGATCCTGATCGGTTGATGCGTAAACGGAGTATCGATCTTGCTGCTGGCAGGAACAAAGTCGCGGCCGGCGAGGATTTGTTGCGCGTCGGCAATGAGAAAATCGTAGAACAGAACTGCCGCGTACGGGTGCGCCGCATTGCGCGCCAGTCCCTGCGCGGTGGCGCGCGCGATTGTCGGCGGAAGGACAAACCAATCGACCGGCGCCCCATGACGCTTGGCCTGCTCGGCGAGGAAACCATAGGCCGAGAGCGCAAGCGGCACTTCGCCGGCGGCAACCAGGTTATTCAGCAGGCTATGACCTTTGCGTACGGAAATGCCGTTCACCGCAACGATGTCGCGGAACAGGCGCACCCCCTGCGCTTCTCCCAGATCCCTGACGATTTCGGCAAACCAATCGAAATCATCGGCCTCGATGGCGAGCTTTCCTTTCCATTCCGGCCGAACCAGGTCTGCAAACGTTTTCGGTAGCGCACCCTTGTTCACCAGATTGGTATTGAACGCTTGGACGAACACGCTGAGGTAAACCGCCGTCCACTGTCCATGCGGCGCAACGGTTCCCGGCCGCAGATCAGCCAGATACGGCGATTTCACCTGCTGCAACAGATTCTCGCGGTAGAGCGGTTCCATCGCTGAGGTCGACCCGGCGGCGATGTCGACTTCGAAGCGCCTGGCTTTCGCCTCGTTCAGGATGCGCTGCAGAAAACCCTCCGAGTCGGCTCGCCAGACCTTTACCTTGATGCCGTATTTCTTATCGAAGGCCGCGACAACTGCGGCAATATCCTGCGGCGGAATCGAAGAGTAGAAGGTGAGTTCCTTCTCTTTCTTGGCACCCTCGATGAGGCGCTGCTGGCGATCTGCCCCTTCGTAGCCGGCAATCTCGGCGACCTGGCTTTGCTGCGCGAGCGCGCTGGCCGAAGCGACCATAAATCCTGCCGTGACGAATACGCGCAGAATGGAGTTTTGATTTTTGCAAACCACGAAATGACTCCAAGGAGAGCGCCGGCGACCAGTCAATCGACTACTGTCCCTAAACGGTAGCACGTCGAGGCGGCGGATGAGATAGGATTTGCGATGCAGCCGACCCCGTAGTAGCTTTCGCCGACTTGGCCCTAGCGCCATAACCGGAAAGCGCATGCTAAATTTCCCCAATCAAAGCCGCTATTACGATGCGACCAGGCATGGCGTGCGATTCTGGGGCCATGACAGCGCCATGGAGGCTGTCTTTTTCGTGACCGAAGACGCCCTCAAGCGGGTTCAGCCCGGCGCACGACCCGATGAAGCCGGACTGCTCGCCGCCTTCGACGCCTGTCGCGACCTGATTTACGCCGCCGCTACAAAAGTCTATGCGCGTGGCCGCAGGGGATCGTACGATCTGGTCAGCACGGACTTCTGATCCCCGTCCGATTTAACGAGGACAATTCAAATCTCGAAATCGTTCGGCAGGGACTCAAAAAAAGTTCGTGAAGTTGAAGACCAAGAGAAATGCCACAAACAGCGCGAGCGCCACGGCAGCGAACGCGTGCAGCCCATAGGGCCCGACCAAAAGCCTGGAAATAGCCTCGTGTGCCATGGCTTGCCTCTTCGCGTGATTGCACAAAGTCCAATCCTGCAGCTCAGACTGCCAGATTGATTTCCGCTAGAGCGGGATGATTGTTGTTCAACTCACCATCCCGCTCTATTTCTTTGTTTAAGCATGATCTTTTTCCGAAAAGTTGGTACCCACCCCCGGATCAAACCCGGGGCAGGCTTTTTCGGATCATGCATGCTCCGAGATTCACAAAAAGATCAAATCGACCTTGGCCGGGCCAAGGGAGCACGGGTAGGCTCACGGCGTTTAGGGCTTGGCAGAAGACCTTCACGCTGAGCCAGCTTGCGAAGTGCCTTGCGTGCTCGCCGAATGGCTTCCGCCTTCTCCCGAGTCTTGCGCTCGGAAGGTTTTTCGTACGCCTTACGCCGCTTCATCTCTCGAAATACGCCCTCGCGTTGCATCTTCTTTTTTAGAATTCTGAGAGCTTGATCTACGTTGTTGTCGCGAACGAACACCTGCAAGGGAGAATCCTTTCATCGGTTGGACCGATTGTTTGAGTAAAAACACGATGCATCAATTATCAAGGAAGCTTCTGAGAATACGCGACCGGCTCGGGTGCTTCAGCTTCCTGAGTGCCTTCGCTTCGATCTGCCGGATGCGCTCACGCGTGACCGAGAACTGCTGACCCACCTCTTCCAACGTGTGGTCCTTGTTCATGCCTATCCCGAACCGCATGCGCAAGATGCGCTCTTCCCTTGCCGTGAGCGACGCAAGCACCCGGGTCGTCGTCTCGCGCAAATCCGACTGGATAGCCGCGTCAAGCGGTTGCAGGGCGTCCTTATCCTCGATGAGGTCGCCGAGGCGGCCGTCATCCTCATCGCCGATCGGTGCCTCGATCGAGAGCGGCTCCTTGGCAAGCCGCAGGACTCTGCGCACGTTTTCCAGCGGCATGCCGAGTTTTTCGGCAAGCTCCTCGGGGGTCGGCTCACGCCCGATCTCGTTGAGCATCTTGCGCGACGCGCTCATAATCTTGTTGGCCACCTCGATCATGTGCACCGGGATGCGAATGGTGCGCGCCTGGTCGGTGATCGAGCGAGTGATTGCCTGGCGAATCCACCAAGTCGCATAGGTGGAGAACTTATAGCCACGGCGGTACTCGAACTTGTCGACCGCCTTCATCAAACCGATATTGCCTTCCTGGATCAGGTCGAGAAATTGCAGCCCGCGATTGCGGTATTTCCTGCTGATCGCGATGACGAGGCGCAGGTTGGCCTCCACCATCTCCTTCTTCGCCTGGCGCGCTTCGCGCTCGCCCTTCTGCACCGTTTGCACGATCTTGCGGAGCTCGCCAATGTCGAGCCCGGTTTCGCCGGCGAGGACCTGGATGTCGTGGCGATGCTGCTTGACCCTGTCCTTATCTCGGGCGACCAGGCTCCTCCAGCTGCGGGCGGCGAACTTCGATACCCGGTTGAGCCAATCGGGATCGAGCTCCAAATCGTGATAATTCTTCAGGAAATCCTCGCGCGCGATGCCGTGACTCTCGGCGAGCCGCATTAATTTGCCCTCGTAGCCAAGCAGACGCTTATTAATTTCATAGAGCTGGCCCACCAGCGAATCGATGCGAGCGTTCTTCAGCCGCAGCGATTTCACATCGTTGATGATGTCTTCCCTGAGCTTCTTGTAGCGGCGTTCCTGAGATGGCGAGAGGCTGGTGTTCTTGAGCTTGAATTCTATCTCCTGGTCTTGCAGACGGCGCAGGCGCTTATAGGCGTCTGCAACATTGTCGAAAGTTTTCAGCACTTTGGGTTTAAGCTCTGCCTCGATCGCTGCGAGCGAGAGCGAGTTTTCCATATCCTCGTCCTCGTCGAATTCGCCTTCCTGATCGGCGTGCTCGCCGCCGGCGCTTGACTCGCCCTCTGGTTTCGCAGCAGGGCTCAGCGACGTCGCCGTAAACGTGCGACCATCCGCCGCTGGCGGAATGGGGGCGTGCTTCAGGAGAGGTTCTCCAGGCACGAAGGCAGACGCCGGAACCGGTTCACCGTCCGCCCCGACTACGGGAGCCGGGATAACCTTGGACCCAGGACCCGCATAGGTGGCCTCGAGGTCGATAATATCGCGAAGGAAGACCTTTCCTTCATTGAGTTCGTCGCGCCAGATGGTGATCGCCTGGAAGGTGAGCGGACTCTCGCACAGGCCGGCAATCATGGCCGTTCGGCCGGCTTCGATGCGCTTGGCAATGGCGACTTCGCCCTCGCGGGAGAGCAACTCCATCGAACCCATCTCGCGCAAATACATCCGCACGGGATCGTCGGTGCGATCGATCGGCTCCTTGACGGCGGATTTAGCTACCACCGTCGGCTGGGTTTGAATTGGCCCTATGATTGCGCTTTGGGTGGTCGGTCCCCGATCCTCGTCCTCGTCCTCGTCCTCGTCCTCGTCCTCCTTCTCTTCCTCGTCATTCGCATCCACTAAATCGACGACATTGATGCCCATCCCATTGAGCGCGCTGAGAAGGTTCTCGATCTGCTCTGAATTGAGCTCGTTCGAGAGTGTGTTGATCTCTCCGTGAGTGACGTAGCCGCGCTTTCGAGCCCCGCCAATCAGTGTTTTGATTGTCGCATCCGACAGGTCAAGCAACGGGCGATCCGGCGCGCCAGCGGGACCCTCCTTCTCAGGCTCCCCTTTGTTCAGCGGCATAACCTTGGCTTTACGTGCCATAAATCTCCGGGGCCGGCGTTGAGCCGCGCTGAGTAGTGGTCCTGCCGCTTAGCTGATGCCTATACTGGCGGGTGCGCTTGTCGGCCGATCCGCCTTTGCCTCAGGAGTACACCGGATCAGGCCCCTGAGATCGGTTATTATAGCACTTGGCAAATCGAAAAGCTTGTTCGAATCAATCAGCGCGCATTCCCACCGAACTCGTCCTATTTCTTTTTTATTTTGGATTTCGCCGAACGATCAGTCGCGGTGTCCCTGGCCAGTCGAAGCGCCCTCAAGCGGGCGGTCCTTTCTCGCATGGCGCGCCCCTCAGCCTGATACTCCGCCCAGGCTTGCGCTCCTTCCCGCGCGCGTTCCTGCTTCTTATCCTCGGATTCCCTGGACATCAGCATGATTCCTTTTTACCTGCTGCATTCTCAGGTGCATTTCCGCTACCCTCAAGCTTCGGGTAATTGAATGATCTTGTTGATACTCTCCTGATGATCATATACACCCACCTGCACGATCGGGTGGCTTTTCTTGATTGCCAATCCGGCCGCCTCGGCGTCTGCAAGCGAAGCGTATGTCGCCTTGGTCTGCCTATCGACCTGCAGCCGAAAACGACCCTCGGCCTGCTTGCGCTGGGAAGGTGCTTCCTGAGCAGCGTCTTCGTGCTCGTTTTTCCTGGTAAGACGGGTTGCCATTTTGCTCTTTCAAATTGCGATCGCAAGCTCGCGCCGTTGGTATCTGCGAGAAGGAAAGAAGCCCGCGAATGGCGAACCATACGCGGGCCCATGAGCCGCCGTTGATCCTGCGATTTGGATCCGGCGGATCTGCGGCTACAATCAGGCAGCGCGCAGATTGTCTGCCGAGGATTTTCCGGTCCGTCGATCGGCCACAACCTCGAACGAGATCTTTTGTCCCTCGTTGAGGCTTTGCATCCCAGCGCGTTCGACCGCGCTGATATGGACGAATACATCTTTGCCGCCATCTTCGGGTTCAATGAATCCAAAGCCCTTTTGGCCGTTAAACCACTTGACTGTTCCCTTCATCATGAAGAGCGCTCCTTTAGATCGTGTGAAAGCAGGCCGCGCGCTAACGCAGCCGTTTGTTTCGAGATTTGGGAGAAGGTCGTCAGTCAGGCGCGCTAGTCGCGGCGAGGCCAAGTCGTTCGGCCGAAAACTCGATGGGCCTACACATAACGCGTCATTGCACGATCCGCAAGCCACAATCGGGCTTACCACGAGACGAGAATCAATACGCTTGGTTTTGCTGTAACCAGAAAAAACTGGCTATTTTGCTAGTGATGCCCTATCTTGGGAATCATCGGCATTCGATACAGGCGCCGATGGCTGAGAGACCGATCGTGCTCCCGCCTTTATACAGGGAGACGGCTGTGACTCAGGCATATCCCATCGACATTACGCGTGAGATTGATCGTCGCTGGCAGCGCCGTGCGCGCGCTTTCTCATCGCCGCAGCCCAACAACGACAATTATGCCGGCGGCGGATATTGTCCGCTCTGCAACGTGTCGGCATCGATTGCGCCAATAGCATCCGAGTATCGCGGCAACGGGCTCATTCACCATCATTGGCGGTGCCACGCCTGCGGTCACGAATGGCTCACTGCATTGCAGGTTCCCGAGTAAGGAGCTTCCATATGGTCCATAAGTTCCATTGCGGACAAAGGGTCCGGTTGAGCGGCAGCTATCTCTATCAGAACGCAGCAAGCGGGTCCTACGAAGTCGTCCGGCAGCTTCCCTACGGCGAAGGCGACAATCAATACCGCATCAAAAGTGAACGCGAGCAGCATGAACGCGTAGTGAAGGAAAGCGAACTCGAAGCCCTTTAGAGTTGCTTGGGCAAGGAGGTTTGCCGGCCCGCGCATTTCCGATTTGCGGGCCCCTACGAGCAAGGAGGCGAGCGCATGCGAATTTATATTTTTAAGTCAGACGCGATCAGCGGTTTGCTTGCTTTCGCCGGCGATCTGCCGGGAAGCAGGCTGCCGGATCAATTTCGTCCCTGGCATGCCATCGGTGCCATCGGTCCTGACAAAGACCCTCCACACAAGCTCTCCCGTCAGCATATTGAACGCGCCATTGATACCGACGGATTTCAGCTGTGGCGCATGAAGCCGACCGGCAAAGACGGCCCGCTGAACAAGGCGAAATAGCCCATCATTCCGCCTTGATATGCGCAGGTTCCTGCCTCTGAGGCTCGAATTCGCGGCTCACGCCATCTGCTCAAGAAGTGCACGCGCTTTTTGCAGGTCGGCAGTGTCGAAGCCTTCAGTAAAACAGGAATATAACGGCTTGAGAACTCCTGTTGCGTCTTGTGGCCGCCCTTCATTGCGCCATAGGCATGCGAGACCGGGCGCCGCGCGCAGCTCAAGCGATTTGGTTTTGTAGCCGCGCGTGAGTGCTGTAGTCGCGGAGAAAATGCATGGATACAGAAGAGCTCTACAAAAAAGGGCTGAAGCTGCGGCGGCAGCTGTTCGGCAGCGATGCTGTCGAGCAGCGCATGAATGCGTTCGGCGCATTCGGTGAGCCGCTGCAGAACATGATCAACGCCTATGCTTACGGCGACGTGTGGAGCAGGGCGACCGTGCCGCCGGCAACGAAATCTCTTGCAGTAGTAGCCATGCTGGCGGCGCTCGGACGTTCCGACGAGCTTCGCGTCCACGTCAAAGGCGCGCTGTCGAACGGCTGCAAACAGGAAGAGATTCGCGACATTCTGCTACTCGTTGCCATCTACTGCGGCATTCCGGCGGCCAACGAGGCACACCGCATCGCAGTCGATGTGTTCAAGCAATCGTAGCGCACACCTTATTGCTGCGGGATGCCGGCGGCTTCGCGAACCGCATTCCAACGCGCAAATTCCGCAGCCATGTGGTTGCCGAATTCCACCGGCGTCGAGCCCTTCACCACCACGCCGGCCTTGGTGAGCCGCTCCTGGAGGACCGGGTCCGTCAGAACTTCGTTGATGGTGCGGTTGAGCTTGTTGATGACAGGAGGCGGCGTGCCGCGCGGGGCAAAGAAGCCGTACCAGGTGGTCACGTCAAAGCCGGGGAGGACGCCTGATTCGATTGCTGCGGGCACATCGGGTACCGCCGGAAAGCGATCCTTGCCGGTGACCGCCAGCGCTTTGAGCTGGCCCGCCTGCACCTGTCCGAGCACTGCAGAAACAGTATCAAACAAAATATCGACCTGCCGGCCGAGCACGGCCGCGATCGCTTCCGGAGACGTGCGGAAGGGAACATGCAGCATGTCGACGCGGGCGGTGAGCTTGAACAATTCGCCGGTGAAATGCTGTGTGGCGCCGAAGCCGGGACTGGCAAAGGAAAGCTTGCCGGGATTTGCCTTTGCAGCCGCAATCAGTTCGCTGAGATTGTTGGCGGCGAAATCCGGACGAGTAACGATGATCAGTCCAGCGGTCGCCACCTGGGAAACCGGATCGAATGCCGTCATTGTGTCATAGCGCAAGGATTTGTTCATCACCGCGGCAATGATCTGGCCGGCGGTCATGACGCCGAAGGTGTAGCCGTCCTTCTCCGCGCGCGCGACGACCTCGTTACCCAAGGTACCGGCAGCGCCGGGACGATTTTCCACCACCACGGGTTGGCCGAGCTTTTCCTGGAGAGCCTGCGCCATGATGCGGCCGATGATGTCAGCACCGCCGCCGGCTCCGAATGCCACGATGATGTGAATGGTGCGCTGTGGCCACTCTTGCGCGCGCGACGGGGAGGCGATGGCAAGCGCCGCAAGGCAGGCCGCACCGGCGGCAAATAGCGACCTGATCATGAATGGCGTCGCTGTCACTGCCGGACCTATGGGGCTGCAATGCCAAATGCCAACCACAGAGCGGCAACGCCAGCGATAAAAGGCGCAAACTGCATGGTCGATTGCGCTGAGGCGTCCGTGATGTCAGGCAGGGTCAGATTGATCGCGTCGGCCAGGTTGTTTTGATCCAATTGTAGGTCGCCGAGGGATCGTCGTGACCTTCGCCTGGCTTTGGCCAGTCGGGTGGCGCCGACACATTGCGGACATCCTGCACGATGATTCTATCCGGATCCCATATTGGGAATGGATATTCCGGTACGTTCTTGCTGAATCCGACGACCGTAGGCTTGAACCCTGAGTGATCTTGCGGTCGAATGTAGAGATAACCCGCAGGCGTCGCCATCACCATCCCTTCAAGCATCGCGATTATCTGATGGGGCTCCGGCCACGTGCCCAAGAGATCGTTGGCCTTTTCAATCGCGTGTTTGAGCAGATAGAGCGTCGTGTAGGCTCCTTCCGCTGCATAATTGGGATATTCATTCCAGCGTTTGTGATAGCGCTCCACAAATTGTTTGTTGAGCGGCCATTCATTTCCCGGCGGATAGGTGAAATGATAGTTGGCATGGGCACCCGCCAGGACGCCTTCCGGGTGGTCCTTACCCAATGCTCCCGGCTCGATGCCGAATCCGATATTGGCGATCACCTTCATATTATCGTACAAGCCAAATCTTAGGGCCTGCTTGTAAAACGCAACATAGTCGCCGCCCCAAAGCGACGTGACCAAGAGATCCGGCTTTGCCGCAATGGCCTTGGTAATGTGCGCGGCGTAATCGCCGGCAAAAAGTTTTGGCCATCCTTCGGAAACGATTTCACTGCCTGGATAGAGCTTCTCAGCCGCGATTTTCGAGTGCACGAATTGCACTCGACCGAAGTTGTAGTCCGGGTGGATATGCGCGATCCGCTTGACATTGGGCCAGGTCCTGGACGCTGCCAGCATGCATGACACGGCATCCGAGGAGAGAATGTTCGTGACTCGAAATACGTATTTTGGCTTCTTGTCGACGACATCAAAGAGATGGTCCGTACAGCCATCGGTAAAAATTGTCGGAATCTCCAATTCTTCCGCCACAGGAGCAAGCGCAACTGTGTCGCCGGCGGAAATCACGCCGGTGAACCAGTCAATGCTCTCGACAACTTTCATCCTCCTCAGTTCTTTTACGTTGGCATCGACGCCGGCGGCTTCATCCGCTGTAATAGTTGCGATCTTGCGCGCGCCAAGAAACCCGCCCTCAGCGTTGATCTCGTCGGCAGCAAGCGTGTGCCCTTTCAAGGCTGGCGCTCCGAGAGCCGCGCCGGGCCCCGATTGAAAAGTCATGTGCCCGACCTTGAATGGTGCTGTCGGAATTTTTCCTTTCGGTTGCACCGCTGCTCCGGCAGCGCGCGGAGCCGCCATACATGCGCTGGCTGCAAGCGTTGCCGTCAGGCCCAAGCTGCCGATGAAACTACGCCGATGCATGCCTTCGTTCATATCAACCACTCTCCTGTGTTTGGTTAGCATACCTTTTTCGGCTATGGTGGCAAAGCAAGGTTTGTTGTGTCGTAGGAACTCGATCAAGCTCAGGGACATGCGCTATCATCGCATGAAATGTCTGGAGATTCATTGCCCAGGCACCGGGTCATCTTAGAGCCTGCCGGGTTCCACCGGCGGGTGCCGCTCCTGCCCCATCAGATGCACGCGCGGGCAACCCCGACCGCGGACGTGATCGTGCTTTGCCACCTCGGCGTGGCCCAGCTTGAACGCGAGACATGGTCGCTGACCATCGATGGCCTCGTGCATCGCTCGCTGCGGCTGCAATTTTCAGACTTGCTGGCATATCCAAAACAGACGGTCACCAGCTTCCATCAATGCGCCGGCAGTCCGCTTGCGCCGCGCGAGCCTACGCGGCGCATCTGCAACGTGCGCTGGGGCGGAGCGCGGCTCGCCGATATCCTGCGCGACTGCGAAGCAATGCCGAGCGCCAGGTTCGTCTGGTCGCGCGGGGCCGACTACGGAAGTTTCGGCGGCCTAGAGCATGAGGCTTATGTCAAGGACTTGCCCTTGGCGCGCGTACCTTGTGATGTGCTGATCGCCTATGAGCTCAATGGCGCGCCGCTTCCGGCCGAACACGGATTTCCGGCTCGCCTTGTGGTGCCCGGATTTTACGGCACCAACAGTGTGAAATGGCTGACGCGCATCACCTTGGCGGAGACGCGAGCCGGCGGCGCATTCACCACCCGCTGGTACAATGATCCAATCGCCGATGCTGAAGGCCCCACCGTACCGGTCTGGTCGGTCGCTCCGGAATCGGTGATCGTGGCCCCGGCCCCAGGCGAGAGCATTGCACGCGATAAATCCATCGAGATCTGGGGCTGGGCGTGGGCCGACGAGGGCATTGAGCGAGTCGAGGTAAGCACCGACGGCGGAGCGAATTGGATTCCCGCTGAACTGGAAGCCCGCGAAGAGCGTGGCTGGCAGCGGTTCGCCATCTCCTGGCGGCCAGCCAAACCAGGCCCGGTCACCCTTGCGTGCCGGGCGACATCACGTGACGGGACAACGCAGCCACCGAGCGGGCGAAGAAATGCGATCCATCGCGTGGGTATCAAGGTCGGGTAGGGCAGAGCACATTGCGCCGATAGCCGTCGGGCTGCAGCGGCGGATTACGCTAACGCTATCCGCCCTACGAGGTCGCGACCCGTACACCCTGGCGCACGAGACGCGGGAGCACTTCGTCGCAGAAAAACGGCAACTCGTGGAGGTAATTGACGAACGAAAGCGCAATCCCGCGCACCCCCGCTTTGCTGATCGTTTCGAGCTCTTCCGCCACGCGATCGGGCGTGCCGACGAAGGGATAGCCGCCGATCGCATTCGACGCAAAATAGCGGCGCTTGGCGGCATATTCCTCAGGCGGAATGGTCTGCGGCGTAATGTTCCGGTTGGCCAACATTCCATCGATCGCGCCCCAGTCGGCATTCTCGATAATGGCGTAGCGATAATAGTCCTCAGCCTCCTGTTGCGTCGGACGACAAACCACCTGGCCGACAGTGTAGACTTCGATCTCGCGACCGATGCTGTGCGCGGCGGCTTTGATCTGCGCCACTTTGTTGGCGTTTCCCTCGAGCGAAGTGCGCGAACCGGCCGTGGCGACAAAAAACGCATCGCAGTTGCGCAAGGCAAACGCCTGGCCGACGTCGGAAGAGCCGGCATTCATCAGAATCGGCCGGGTCCCGCCATAGGGCTTGGGGTAGGCGCGCACGCCTTGAGCTTGAGGAAATGGCCCTCGAAATCGAACGTGCCATCGCGCTGCCAGGCCTGTTTGATGACGTCGATCCATTCCTGAGCGTAATCATAGCGCACGTCATGCTCGCGCTGTTTGACGCCGAACATCTCGAACTCGCCTTCGTTCCATCCGACCACGATGTTGAGGCCGAAACGTCCTTGGCCGACGTGGTCTGCCGTCACGATCTCCTTCGCCGCGATCAGCGGTTGGAACAACGGCGCATGCACCGTGCCGAATACGGTCATCTGCTCGGTTGCGGACAATAGCCCCACCGCCCAGGTAATGGTTTCGAGCGTCGAGCCGTGAAAGTCCGTCTCGCCGCCATATCCCTTCCAGCGGCCGATCGGCAGCATGAAATCGATGCCCGCGGCGTCCGCCATGCGCGCAAGCTTGAGGCAATCCGGCCAGCTCGCCGACCAGCGCTCGGGCACCGTGGTGGCAGAGCGGCCGGAGGAGCAGTTAGCGCCGAAGATCCCGATCTTGAGCGCATTGCCGTTGTACATCGCAATGCGGTCCTGCATTGAGGCGGTGCGCGCCAGCACGGGTTCTCCTCCTTTCGCCAAGTCAGCGCCGGTAAGGCCCAAGCTCCCGCAGCGTCGCTTCCACGAACGAGCCGTCCACCACTTCATCGAGATCGACGGCACCCTTGACCAATCCCTGCTCCCGATAGAAGGCAAGGTCGTAGGCAAGGCTTGCCTTGTTCACGTGTCCATCGGGATTCATTCCGGTCGGCGTGATTGACTTGTAGATGTCGCGGCTCTTGATGGGAGTTGCTTCCGAAAGGATGGCAATGACTTCGTCAGCGGTTGGGCCATCGAGCCTGCCGTTCCTCAGCGCATCATTATAGAAGCGTACAGCGCGGATATAGGCGCGCATGAAGCGCTTGGCGATATCTGCCTGGCGCAGCGCAAAGTCCTCCGAATAGAGGAGCACTGCGATTTGATGATTGGGCAGAATCTCGTCGTCCGATTTGATCAAAACCGCATCGCCGTTCTTGATGGCAAGGGCCGGCGCCGGCTCGACCGAAGCCGATGCATCGACCGACTTGTTATGCAGCGCTGCAACATGATCGGGCAATGGAAGATCGACCGTCTCGACATCGGCGTAGTTGAGACCCACCGACTTCAACAAAGTATTCAAGGTCGAGGTATTGCTCACGCCTGGAGCATTCATCGCGACCTTCATGCCCTTGAGATCCTTGATTTCCCGATAGCGCCCGCTCGCGACATGATCTTTGCGAATGAGGACCTTGGTCGCGCCGTAACCCGGCGCAGATGAGGCCTTATCGGCAACGACCTTGATCCTGATGCCGCGCGCTACCGCATTGTAGAGCCCGGCCGAGGCGGAGCCTGCCCCCGCTTTGAGCTGGCCGGCGCCGAGTGGGGCCACCATGTCCGCTGCCGAGCGAAAATTGCTCACTTTGACATCGAGACCTTCGTCGCGAAAAAAGCCTTTCTTATCGGCGATGTAGATGGGAGCATCGCTGGTGCTGCTCGTAGCTCCCACTGTTATGGTTTCCGCCGCCAGCGCCTGTACGGATGCGACCAAAACTGAGGCGGCAATTGCGAGTAAAGCCGGGGTTTGCAAACGCTCATTCCTCCTGATTTCGCATCCATTAAATCGCTACATTCTTTCGCACGTCAACATGCAAGCTGAACTTGACGGGCGGAAAGAGCCTGCTGTTGTCGGAACGATTGTTGCTGCGTTTGTCCGCAACGCATTGATTGTCGTTTTTCGCTCGGCTACTCATCCTTATACTGCTCGGCTCAGTTCATCGCCCACTTTCATGACAAATGCGGATGCAATCAGGGTGGCCGCGCCGGTTTTGCGCGATTTCGTTGCGCGGATGTTTATGGCCACCGGCTTAACGCGCAAGGCGGCGGAGCGGGTCGCCGCAGGCCTGGTCGAGGCTGACCTGCAAGGCCTTTCGTCACACGGGGTGATGTTGGTCGACATGTATATCGAGCGTATTCGGCGCGGATCGGTTTCGACCCAAGAAACAGCCGCGGTCGTTTGCGAGCGTGACGCAGCCCTGGTGCTCGATGCAGGCCATGCGCTTGGACAGCTGACCGGGGAACAGGCGATGGACCTCGCGATCGAGCGCGCGAGAAAATTCGGCGTTGCAGTCGCGGCCGTGCGCCACGGATTTCATTTCGGCACTGCACGGCGCTATGCTCAACAAGCTGCGCAGGCCGGCTGCATCGGAATTGCCATGTGCAATACGCGACCGTTGATGCCGGCCCCCGGCGGTGCCGAGCGGCTGGTCGGCAACAACCCCATTGCGATCGCGTTGCCGGTCGATGGCGCAATCCCCATTGTGCTCGACATGGCAACCAGCGAAGCGGCCATGGGCAAGATCCGCATGGCTGCGAAGGCGGAGAAGCCCATTCCCGGCAATTGGGCGGTCACGTCCGACGGCTTGCCGACGACCGATGCCGCGCAGGCGATCGCCGGCATGCTGCTGCCGGCGGGTGGAGCGAAAGGCTTCGGGCTCGCTTTCGTGATTGACCTGATGTGCGGCCTTCTATCTGGCGGGGCAACGGGCGAAGAGGTGCGGCCCCTCTACGGCGACCCTTCCATTCCCTATGATTGCTCGCATCTATTCATCGCCATTGACGTCGCACATTTCGACATGGTCGAGGGTTTTCGGATGAAGGCGAAGGCGGCAGCGGAGCGCGTTCGCGCAAGCCGGCGGGCAGACGGAGTGCAAGCTGTCTTTGCTCCCGGTGAGCCGGAATGGCGCAGGGGCGAGAGCGCAGACGGCCAAGTCGATCTTGCACCGGAAGTGGCTTCGATGCTGGTGCGGCTCGCGCGCGAGCTAAACGTTTCGTCCGAGCCAATCGCTTGGCTGCTTGCGCAGACAAAAGGAAGCGGACATGCCCAAACGTGAAGTATCGTCGAGCGCCATCAGAAAACCGGTCGGTGTGTTCTCGCAAGCGACCGTGATCGAGGCGAAGGGCCGGCTGGTTTTCATTTCCGGAATGACCGCGCGCCGGCCGGACGGCACGATCGCCGGCATCGGCGATATCAGCGAGCAGACGCGGCAGGTGTGCGAGAATATCAAGGCGGCAGTGGAGGCGGCCGGCGGCACACTCGACGACGTGTGTCGGGTCGATGTCTATGTGCGCAATATGGAGCATTTCCAGGCTATTCATCAGGTGCGCAGCCAATATTTCAAGCCGCCGCTGCCGGCATCCACCATGGTGGAAGTCACCAAGATGGTGTCGCCGGACTACCTCATCGAGATCAATGCCATTGCGGTCATTCCGGAATAGGGTCGCGTTCACATGTCCGATCGTCACGGCCTAAAGGCTGCCGCCGCGCGCGGCATTACGCTTGGTCCAATCGGCCACAAGGTCGTCCTGGAAAACGAGCATGTCCGCGTCTGGGAAGTGCGGCTTGCTCCCGGCGAGACGATCGATTTTCATCTTCATTACCATCCTTATCTTGTCGTTTCGCTCGGCGGCGGAGAGAACGAACTCGAGACCATCTTCGGCAACAAAATCATGCTGCAGGAGCCGCTGGCATCGACCGTGTTCATCAATGAGATGCGACCGGTGCATCGGCTGACCAATCGTTCGAACGACGACTATGTCTCACGTCTCATCGAGTTGAAGCACATCACCTGGTCGGCGGATGAGTAAGACAAACGAGGACAGCATGCTGCCTGAAGGGGCGCCGACGCTCGACGAAATTCTCCTGCAATCGGAAGCGATGCCGTGGCGGGAAAAGTCGCTCAAGGGCGTGCATGAAAAAATGCTTTGGCGCAGCGAGGCAACCGGCGCCTCCATTGCGCTGATCAAGTTCGACAAGGGCTGCGGCATTCCGCAGCCGCATTTTCACGCATCCAATCAGTTCATGTTCTGTCTGCGCGGACGTTACGAGTATACGGCGACCGGCGTCACGCTCATCGCTGGCAGCTTTTACTGCAACCCGAAGGGCAACGTGCACGGGCCGGCGGTCGCGCAGGAGGAAACCGTAATTCTGGAAATATACGACGGGCCGCATTATCCGGAAAAACCACCCTGGTATTCCGACGAACAGGATGCGCGGTAAAATTCGACCGTAGCCCGGATGGAGCGTAGCGCAATCCGGGAAAGCGTGTCTCCGGATTTCACAAGAGTGAAATCCGGGCTACCGCAAAGCTCATGATGCGCGCGCAAGCGCACCGCGCAAGAGCGAGGCATAGATCCATTCTTTCGGCCGGGATGGCCGGGCGAGCCCCATGCGTGCAAGACAATCCTGCACCTCGGGGGACGGCGTTGCGGCAACCAGCCCGCGTGCAGCAAGTCCGGCCAAGTCGAGCGACGAGGAGGCGCGCAATAGCGCCAGCGCCGGCAACAGGCGTTGCTCGGTCGAAGTAAAATCGGTGCCGAACGGAAAACGCGGCAACAATCCCACTTTGCGGGCAGGTTCGAGCTCCCGCGCAATCCGCTCGGGAGTATTGTCGCGGCATGCGGGCGGCAACGCGAAATCGGCTTCGATCTTGCCGGCGCGCTTTGCCTGCGCCAACAACTCATTCTGAAAATGGGAGTTTGCAATGGCGAGCATGGCGGCGATCACATCGCGATCGGTCTTGCCGCGCAGGTCGGCAATTCCGTATTCCGTCACCACCACGTCGCGCAGATGGCGCGGGATGGTGGTGTGGCCGTAGTGCCAGCGGATGTTCGAGGTGACCCGGCCTGCGATGCTGCGCGTTGCCGGCAGCATGATGATTGAGCGGGCGTCTTCCAGTGCGAAGGCCTGGGCGACAAAGTTGTATTGTCCGCCGACGCCGCTGACCACGCGACCATCTTCGAGCCCGTCGGAAACGACCGCCCCCATCAGCGTCGCCATCATGGCATTGTTGACGAAGCGGCTCTTCACCCGCGCCCGGCGCTTTCCCTCCTCGTCCCTATAAAGCTCGTTGACGAATAACACAGAAGTCATGTGTAATTTTGCGAGTTCCGTTCGCGGCATTTCCCGCAAGGCGCGGTAAAACCCGCGCGAACCCAGAAAAAAAGCAGCGACCACAAGGACGCCCTCGACTTCGCGCTTGAGTACCCCCGCCTCGCGCAGTGCCAGGAAACCCTCGACCAGCATCTCGCTCACGCCGTGCAGTCCGATCGCGAAAGGCGCGCCATCCAAAAGCTCCGGCGGCGCGCGATCCGTGGGGTCGAGCCGCGCAACCAATCGACAGAATTCATGATTGCTGCGATGACGCAGGATCAACGCCTGGGCCACGGCATCGCTCAAGGAGCCGATGCCAAGCTGCAGTGTGCCGCCATCGGCGATGGTGCGTGCAACATTGAGCCCGATGGCATATTCGGTAAGCTCGATCGGCTCGCGCGGCGGCGCAAACAAGGGGAAATCGTAGCGCGGCGCTTCCAAAATCAGGTCGAACTCCCGCACGGAGATATCCGGGTCTCCCGGCATGAATGGGAGTTCGGAATTGACCTGGCCGACCATGAGAAAGTCGGCATCCCCCGCCCGGCGGCGTGCGAGCAGATCAAGGCTGAGGTCGGGATTGCAGCTTAGATTAAACCGCACTTCGCCGTTGCGCGTCTCCTTGGCGACGAGCTGCGCAACGACATTGACGCCGCGTTGGAGCACGTAGCCGAGCGCGTGGGTGTAATTGGCGCAGATATAGCTGCGCTGGGCGACCGGAACGCCTAAGCGTGAGCCGGCCTGGAAAAAGAATTCGTCGACCTGCACATTGGGAGGCAATTCATTGCGATGCAGAGCCGTGGCATAGGCGAGTTCAGGATAGCCGGCGAACAGGCGCTCCGCCAACGGCTGCAAAAATCGGCGCTCCAGCTCCGAGCGGCCGTGCGGCTTCTCCAGGGTGAGCGCAGTGAAGATGCGTAACGTGATGGAGCGATCCGCCGCCGCGCGCGCGAATAACGCATTGGCGACGTGGTTGGCTTTGCCCAGCCCGAGCGGCATCGCCAGCATGATGTTCTTTCCGACACGGGAAATAACCGCATCGGCAACACGCTCGGCATCCTGAAATTGCTCGGGATCGCCTGCCCGATTCATGCTAGTGCCGCCGATTTGAAGTTCCTACAGCGGTAGCGGCGAGCTCGTAAAGGAACTTCAAATCGAAAAGCGGCACTAGAATCATAGCTTTGCTAGTGCCCCTTTGCTTCCGAAGTTCGTGTCAGAGTGTGCGGCAACGTATCACGAACTTCGGAAGCGGGCACTAGCCGCTCCCAGCCCGGATCGGGCCGGAAGCGATCGCCGAAGGCCTGTGCCAGGCGTTCGAGGTTGTCGCGGATTTTTTCGATGCCGCGTGTCCTAGCGTAATGAATCGGACCGCCGCGGAACGGCGCAAAGCCGGTGGCGAAAATCATCGCGCCGTCGATGATCTCCTCATCCGCAACGACACCCTCGCGCAGGCAGGCAACGCATACATTGAGCATGGGCAGAATGAGCCGCGCGGTCATGTCCGGCGTGTGTTTCGGCGCGTCGCGATCCTTGACCGCTTCGCCATCCTTCCACTCATAGAAGCCTCTGCCGCTCTTGCGCCCGAATTCGCGCGCGTCGACCTTCCTGCGCAGCACGGAAGAAACGTCAGGCATGGGCTGGTCGAGGCTGGCCCTCAAGGTTTCGGCCACGTGCAGGCAGATGTCGAGGCCGACCTGATCGGCAAGCTCGATCGGCCCCATGGGCATGCCGAACTCAACGGCGGCAGCGTCGATGGTCTCGCGGCGGGCGCCCTCTCCCAGCATCACCATGGCTTCGAGCATATACGGCGTGAGCGCGCGATTGACCAAAAAGCCCGGTGCGCTTTTGACCGGCGCGGGCAGCCGATCGATGCGACCAAGGAATGCGCGCGCGCTCGCCAGCGCGGCGTCCGCGATCTGATCGTGCTCCACCACTTCGACGAGCTGCATGCGCGAGACCGGATTGAAGAAATGCAGCCCCACAAAGCGATCGGGTCTTTGCAACCCGGTGCGCAATTCCTGCAGGCGTATGCTCGACGTATTGGTCGCGAGGATTGCCTGCGGGCGCATGCGCGGCTCGGTCGAGGCATAGACCTTGCGCTTGAGGTCGAGAATCTCCGGCACCGCCTCGATCACCAGATCGGCAGTGCGAACGCCCTCCCCTTTCAGGTCGGGAGTGAGCCGATCGAGCGCGTCGCGAATTTCGGTTCGCTTACGGCCGATCTTGCCGAACAGATCGGCCGCACGGGCAACCGCTTTGCCGAGCGGGTCCGGCTTCATATCGGCGAGAGTTACGGTGAAGCCATGCCAGGCGCACCAGGCGGCGATGTCGCCGCCCATGGCGCCGGCGCCGATGACGTGCACGCGCTGGCCGGACCACTGGCCGTCCGCAAGCCTTTTCAGCTTGTCGCGCAGGAAGAAAACCCTGACCAGATTGCGCGACGTATCGGTGGTGACAAGTTTGGCGAAGGAGGCGATCTCCGCCTTCTGCATTTCCGGCGCATTGCCGCCGTGGGTCTCCCAGAGATCGATCAGGGCATGCGGCGCGGGAAAATGTTCGATCGGCGCCTTCTTGGCGGTTTCGCTGCGCATGCGCGTGGCGGCAAGCTTACGGCCAAGCCGGCTGTTGACAATGGGAATGAGGGCGCTGCTGCGACGCTGCAATGCACCGGTGACAGCGGCAACAGCGGCGGCTTTGACATGGCGCTCGGGCACCACCGCATCGACGAGCCCGAGCGACTTCGCCCGTCCCGCGCGTACGTTGCGTCCGGTGAGCATCATGGTCATGGCTTCGAGCGGGTTGATCAGGCGCGGCAGGCGCACCGTGCCGCCAAGGCCCGGATGCAGCCCGAGGAGCACTTCGGGAAATCCCATGTGCGCGTCATCGACGGCAACGCGGTAGTCGCAGGCAAGCGCGATTTCGAGCCCGCCGCCGAGACAATAGCCATGGATGACGGCGACGATCGGGACCGTGAGGCGGTCGAGGTGATCGACGACGGCATGCGCCTTGTTCAAGATCGCTTCCACGGCGGCAGCATCGGTCATGGCGCGGAATTCGCCGATGTCGGCTCCGGCCATGAAGCCGCCGGCCTTGGCGGAACGCAGCACGACACCGCGCGGCAATTCGCGCTCGATGATTGCGAGCACATCGTCAAGTTCGCTGAGCACCTCTTTCGACAAGGTGTTGGCGCTCGCACCTTCTTTGTCGAGCACCAGCCAGGCAAGTCCATCGTCGGCGCGGGCGAACTTCCAGTGCCGCCACACCCCCAGTGTCGGCTCCGCTTCAACCGCCGAGAACGGGCCGAGCTCGAGATTGCGAGGCGCAAGCGTATCCCAGGCTTTTCCCATCTCTTAAGACCTATACCGTCTCGATCAGCATGGCACCGCCCTGGCCGCCGCCGATGCATTCGGTGGCAATCCCTTGCTTGATGCCGAGGCGCCGCATGGCATTGACGAGGTGCAGCACAATGCGGTTGCCGCTCGCACCGACCGGATGTCCCAGGCCGATTGCCCCGCCGTCGACATTGAGCTTGTCGCGCTCAATGGTTCCAGCTGCGCCGTCAAGGCCGAGCACTTTCCGGCAGAAGGTCTCGTCCTGCCAGGCCTTGAGGCAGGCAAGCACCTGCGCGGCAAATGCCTCATTAAGCTCCCACAGCCCGATATCGCCGAGAGCAAGCCCATGCCGGCGCAGGATCGCCGTCGAGCACAGAACCGGACCCAAGCCCATGATGGAGGGTTCGAGCGCCGACCACTGACTGTCGACGATCACCGCGCGCGGCTTGAGGGCATGCGCGTTGACCGCCTTTTCCGACGCCAGGATCACCCACGAGGCGCCGTCGGTGATCTGCGAGCTGTTGCCCGCGGTCACCTTGCCCCATGGGCGCTCGAAAGCGGGCTTGAGCTGGGCCAGCGATTGAACCGTGCTGTCCGGCCGCACGCCGTCGTCATGGTCATAGATCCTGCCGTCGCGCGCGAATGCAGGTTCGAGCTCGCCTTCAAACCAGCCTTCCTTTTGCGCATGCACAAGCCGCTGCTGGCTCTCGGCGGCATAGCCGTCCGCATCAGCGCGCGAAACGCCGAACAGGTGCGCGAGGATTTCTGCGGTCTGCCCCATGTTGAGCTCGACCAGAGGATCGGTGAGCCCGCGTTCCAGACCGATCACCGGCTTGAGAAACGACGGGCGAAAGCCGGCGAGAGCGACGAGACGGGACCACACATCGCGCGCGCCATTGAGACGCGCAAACCAGTTCACGGCGCTGCTGCGAAACATCAGCGGCGTATGACTGAGCGACTCCGCGCCGCCGGCAAGAACGAGATCGGACAGGCCCTCGCGGATATATTGGTAGGCGGTATCGATCGACTGCATGCCGGAGCCGCAGTTGATCTGCACGGTGAAGGCGGTCATCTCCTCGCCCATGCCGAGGCGCAGCGCCGCGACGCGCGCGGGATTCATTTCGTCGGCCATGACATTCACGCAGCCGAGAATGACCTGGTCGAAAGCCTGCGGCGGGAATGGCTGGCGCAGCAGCAGCGGGCGCCCGCAGGCTACCGCGAAATCGACCGGGGTGAACGGCCCCGGCCGTCCGCGCGCCCGGATGAAAGCGCTGCGGCTGCCGTCAACGATGTAGACCGGGCGGCCGGCTATTCCGCGGCCGTCGATCGGAGCCTGGCTTGCGATGACACTTCTCCTGATATTTCTGTTTGGGCACGCTGCGGCAATAATTCTTCGGGCGCGAAATCGTCAACCGCGACTGCCAAGGCCACCGCCTGCGCGGCGGCATTGAGCTGCGCCAGCTCGGAGTCATTGATCAGGCCCTGGCGCCGCGCCTGATCGACGTTCGTTATGTGCGCCCGGTGCAGCCGGTCGCGCAGCGGCTGCGCCGCCACGGTAAGCTCGAATGCGCGATCAAGCCGCGCCCGCCCATCGTCGCCAGGTGCATGAAAAATGTCCACGGTAAGTCGGGCGCGCGTCGCCGACGGCGCGAGCAGAATATCGGCGCAGGTTTGCGTGAGCCGGTCGGACGGGCCGCCCCGGCGCACTCCGAACGGCAGCAGCATAAATCGCAAGAGCCAAGCGACCGGCCGGTTCGGCAGATTGGCAAGGATCTCGTCGAGCCGCGTTTCAACAGTGGCAAAGCCTTGCTGCATGGAGAATTGCACCAGCGGCAGGTCGGCCTCCACACGCCCTTCATCCTGCCAGCGTTTGAGCACGGCAGAGAGCAGATAGAGTTCCGACAGGATGTCGGCAAAACGGCCGGAAATCATCTCACGCCGCTTGAGTCCGCCGCTGAGTGTCAGGAGAGCGAAATCGACGGCGAGCGCGAAGGCCGACGCATAGCGCCCGAGCTGTTTATAAAAGTCGCGCGTCGCGCCTGCTTCCGGCGCGGGCGCGAAAAGTCCGCCGCTCCAGGCATGGACAAATGCCCGCCCGGCATTGGCGAAACTATGCCCGATGTGGCTCCACAGTACCGCATCGAATTGCGCGAGCGCGCGCGTCTTATCCGGCTCCTCCAGCGCGGTCATCTCACGCAGCAGATAAGGGTGGCAGCGAATGGCGCCCTGGCCGAATTGAATGAGGCTGCGGGTGACAATGTTGGCGCCCTCGACGGTGATGCCGACCGGCACCGCGCGATAGAAGCTGCCGAGATAATTCAAACGGCCTTCCTGCACCGCCTTGCCGCCGTGGATATCCATGGCGTCATTGGCGACGATGCGCAGGCGCTCGGTTGCCTGCTGCTTCATGATGGCGGTGATCACCGCGGGCTTATGGCCATGGTCGATGGCCGCGCAGGTGAGGCGCCGTGCTGCGTCGAGCAGATAAGAAGTGGCGGCAATACGCCCCAGCCGTTCCGCAATGGCCTCGAAACGCCCGATCGGCAGATGAAACTGTTCGCGCACACGTGCATAGGCGCCGCAGGTATGGGCGGCAAAGGAAGTGCCCGCAGCCGACAGCGAAGGGAGCGATATGCCGCGCCCGGCAGCCAAGGCGCTCATCAGCATTTTCCAGCCTTTGCCTGCCTGGGCCATGCCGCCGATGACATTATCCATGGGAATGAAAACATCGCGACCCTGGGTCGGGCCGTTCTGGAAGACGTGCAGAGCCGGAAGGTGCCGGCGGCCAATTTCGATGCCGGGCAGATTGGTCGGCACGAGCGCAACCGTGATGCCGACATCATCATGCGCGCCAATGAGGTGGTCGGGATCGTGCAGCTTGAAGGCAAGCCCGAGCACGGTCGCAATCGGCGCCAGGGTGATGTAGCGCTTATGCCAATTGAGCTTGATGCCTAGCACATCGCGGCCCTGCCAGCTGCCGCGGCAGACCACGCCGGAATCAACCATGGAGGCGGCATCCGAGCCCGCTTCCGGGCTGGTCAATCCGAAGCAGGGGATTTCCTTGCCAGCCGCCAGGCGCGGCAGCCAGTAGTCCTGCTGCTCCTTGGTGCCGAATTGAATGAGCAATTCGCCGGGGCCAAGCGAATTCGGCACCATGGCGGTAACCGCCGCACAGATCGATTGGGTCGATATCTTGCGGATGATTTCGGAATGGGCGTAGGCGGAAAAGCCGTGCCCGCCGTATTGCTTGGGAATGATGAGAGCAAAAAATCGCTGCGCCTTGAGAAACTCCCAGACTTCCGGCGGCAGGTCGCGGAGCTCCCAATTGATGTGCCAATCGTCGAGCATGTGACAAAGCTGTTCGACCGGACCGTCGATGAAAGCCTGCTCTTCCTTGGAAAGCGCAGCCGTGGGAAATACCAGGAGCTTCTCCCAATCGGGATTGCCGCTGAACAATTGGGCGTCCCACCAGACATCGCCGGCTTCGATTGCTTCGCGTTCGGTGGGCGACATGCTCGGCAGCGCGCGCTGCGCCCAGCGGAAGATCGGTGCGCTGATCCAATCGCGTCGGAAGGAAGAAATGCTCATTGGTTGCTCTCAGGCCAATCAGGCGTCATTCCGGGGCCGGCCAAAGGCCGAGAACCCGGAATCCATAACCGCGAGCTGTGGCCATGGATTCCGGGCTCGCCGCACCCAACTCGGCGACAGCCGAGTTGGCACTAAATGTGCCCGATCTCGGGTAAATTAAACCCGAGATCGGGTGGCGCCCCGGAATGACGTGGCTTAGCATGCACCACCGACCGGATCATGTCATTTGGCTTTCCGGCGGCACCGGACGCGGACGGCGGTCGCTATCGACCGCGACATAGGTGAAAACACCCTCGGTTACGTGAATCTGCTCGTCGCCGGTGCCGCGCCGCACCCAGCTCTCGACCTTCACGGTGATGGAGGTGGTGCCGATACGAATGATGGTGCCGTAGCACGTGACTTCATCGCCGATGAACACCGGGCGATGAAAGCTCATGCCGGTAATGGCGACGGTAGCGGTGCGGCCTCTGGCCCGGCGCGTTGCCACTTTGCCGCCCGCGAGATCCATTTGTGACAGCAGCCAGCCGCCGAAAATATCGCCATACGGATTGGCGTCCGCCGGCATGGCGATGGCGCGCAGCGCGGGTTCAGCGTCGGGCGGTTGCTCGGGCGGCTGTTCGGCTGGCATAGGTCGCTTTCTGTGATGCTCGGCGTGGTCGCTGCTATGATAGCGATGCGATTAGTCATGGAGGAGAGCAAGGATGGCGAATGAGATTCTCAGCGCGCGCAAGGGTCCGGTCCTGGAAATCACCCTGAACCGGCCGCAAATCGGCAATACTGTTTCCGATGCAATGGCGGTGGAACTGACCAGGCTCTTGCTCACTGCGGCGGAAGGAAGCGAGATCGTAATCCTGCGCGGCGCCGGTGAGGATTTCTGTGTCGGCCGGGAGAGCATGGGCAAGCGCGCGCCCGGCGCACCGCCGGAGGCGCTCGAACTGCGCCGGCGCAACGACGTCGTGTTCAATTGCTACGGCGCCTTCCGGCGCTGTGAGATTCCGGTGATCGGCGTGGTGAAGGGCCGCGCCCTGGGCTTCGGCTGCGCCATTGCCGCTCTCTGCGACATCACGCTCGCGGCGGACACCGCGAAGTTTCAGGTCCCGGAAATGGCGCACAACATCATGCCGACCATGGTGATGTCGGCCCTGGTGGACCGGGTACCGCGCAAGGCCATGACTTATCTCGTCTGGTCCACGGCGGTAATCGGGCCGGCGCGGGCGCGCGAGGCCGGCATTGTCAGCGAATTCTTCCCGGCCGCCCAGCTTGACGGCGCGGTGGAGGCGCTGTGCGCGCAAATCATGCGGGCACCACGGCCGGCGCGGGTGGGCTGCAAGGACTACGCGCGCGCCGCTCTCGACATGGAAGTCACCGGCGCGGTCGAGTTCGCGCGCAGCATTCACGCGGTGATCAACTCATCGAGCGAAATGGTCGCGGCCTCGAAGTGAGCGGGTCATCTTTTCTTGATTCCCTGTAAACAACAGGGAAAATACAGGCGGGGGGTTGGAGTGCACCCTTCGACGAAAGTCGAAATCGTGTCACCAGCAGTTGGATTTGGTTCAGTTCGTTTTGGCAAAAACGCGTCCATGCCTTTTCCTGACGTTGGGTTCGTTTTGACAAAAAGCGGCCTTGCGTTTTTCCTTTGGGTTGGGTTCGTTCTGGCCAAACTCACTCCAATTGCGACGCATTGAGCGGTACGCCGGGCACCGACGCCGGCCGCTGCAGATCGAGATTGCTTCCCGCCAGGCCGGTCAATCAGTATAGGATGCGTTGCCAAATCGTGCCGCCGATGTATTTGCTGCCGACGACGAAATAAACGATGATCACTGCGAACAATATCAGCGCCGTCGTACCCTGAAGATTGAAGCCCTCAGCCGTCACGTTGCCGGTAAAATAGCCGATCGCATAGCCTCCCACGAAAAAGACCGTCAAGAAGTCGAGTATGGCAGCGAGCACCTTGCGCCAGGTCGCTACAGGTTTGACAACGTCGGCCATGGATACACCTCCCTTCGTGCGTGCGCCCGGACATAGGTATCGTATCCGCCACCAGGGGTATTTGGGTCTCGCGTCGCGACAAAGATCACTTGTCTAGCCATCAGCAAAAGTCCCATCCCGGGGACCAATTGCGATGTCGGCACCGAGCCCGCATCGTCAGGCGCTCGCCATGCGCGACGGCGGCGGAGAGGCGAGCAGCCGAAGCGCCGCCCAATCAGGATAGGCGCCGGAGGCGAAGCCCGAGCAGTTAAGTGAGCCGATCGCCAGGCATCCATCGCGAATCTTCAGGCGCACCGCGCCGTGACGGCGTTCGTAGAGGTCGGGGTGCGCAGCGAGAAAGGCGTCCTGCTCGCGTTGCGGCAGTCCGGCCATGCCGTTGACGTAGTGGTGGCCGTTGCGCTCCACATGGGTGAGCCCCAGCAGATTGACGAGTGCGATATCCTGCTGCACCGCCAGCCCCGCCTGGGTGGTGAGGTCCTCGCCGGACATGAAATAGCGCTCGCTGCCTGCCTCGGCGTTCCACATATGGCAGCGGGCGGCGTTGAGGATGGATTTGTAGAGCCCTTTGCAGCATTTGCTCGACACGCCGGTGTAGCCGAGCGCGCGGGCAGATACGAAAGCGCCAAGCTCGGCGTCGGATTCGTCGATAATGACTGGCTTGACCCGCGACAGCGCCGACACGTCTATGCCCAGCGCTTGCTTGCGGTTGATCGGCTGCTCGATGAACAAGACGCTCGCGACAAGGCGCGCCAGTCGCGGCGAAGCCTGCATGCGCCGCCACAGGTCGAGCAGGGCATCGAGATCGTCATACTGTTCGTTGCCATCCAGCGAGACATGGTAGGCGGCGTCGATCCGGTCCAGCACTGCGGCGATTTCAATCAGGCGCTGCAGGTCGGCGTCGGCGTTGCCGCCGAGCTTGAGCTTGAAAAAGGTGTGTCCATAGACCCCGATCGCTTCGTCGAGCGACTCGGGCAAGCCGTCGTTGACTTCGCGGGGATGGCCGGCAATGGCGTCAAGAAGGCCGACCGTGTGGCGCGCGGCGATGCTCGCAGCGGGCGTCAATTGCGCAAGAAAACGCTGCATGTCGAAGCGGGTCAGATCTGCAAGGTGCGCGGGGAGCAGGGCTGCCTCGATACCCGGCAAATTGATGCGCATCGCCTCGTAGAACGAAAGATTTGCGCTTTGACCCAGCGCATCGAGGATCGCGCGGTCGATCTGCGCCGGACCGAAGCTCGCGACCAGCGGATTGAGGCCGCGCGCCCTCCCCGCTGCAATCTGCCGGTCATAATGGGCCGCGAAATGGCCGAACGCCGTGCGCGGCCCGGCCGGCTCAATATAGGCATCGGTGGCAAGCGCGAGCGCGAGACGCAACTGCTCGAAATTCTGCTCATTGGAGAGCGCGAGATCCTTGTCGAACCACTTGGGTACCAGGAGTTCCGCTGCCGCGCCCCAATGCGAGCTGCCGTCGGCGAGCTCGATCCGCGCGCGCACGAAGACCTGCGGGGCCCCGGTGAGCGTTACCACGCCGAAGCGAAATGGCAGACGCAGGCGCACCTCCCTTTCGTAGAGGCGCACTTCGCGAACAGTGAATACGGGCGCCGTCACTTCGAGCATCGTCCCCATTTTCCGCACCGAACGGTCGTGTCGCCGCCGTGCACAGTCTGATAGGTTATCTGACTTCCAACTGCATCCAGGCAAGACCCATGGCTCCGCAAGAACGCAAAACGGGGAGGACCGGGAGGGTCGGCGTCAGGCTTTGGAAGATGCTCACGCCGGTTGCCGGCATCCTGCTTTTTCTTGCGATCTGGCAGGCCGGTGTCATGTTCTCCAAAGTGCCTGCCTATCTGCTGCCTGCACCGACAGAAATCGCCCGGACATTCATCGATGAATTTCCCAAGCTGCTGTGGCACGGATGGGTCACGACCCATGAGATGCTGCTGGGATACCTTCTGGCCGTTGGGATCGCCATTCCGCTCGCGATTGCGATCACGTCATCCGAGCGCTTCGACCGTTTCGTCATGCCGACGATGCTGTTCTTCCAGGTCGTGCCCAAGGTCGCCGTTGCACCATTGTTCCTGGTCTGGTTCGGCCTCGGAGTGCTGCCGAAGGTCCTGGTCGCTTTCCTGATCTCGTTTTTTCCGATCGTCATCGACACCGCGGTGGGATTGCGCTCCATGTCATCGGAAATGCTGGATCTGGCGCGCTCCATGGGTGCAAGCCGCATCCAGGTTTTCACGCAGTTCCGCTTGCCGACCAGCCTGCCCTACCTGTTCAGCGGGCTCAAAGTGGCAGCGACCCTGGCGATCGCGGGCGCCGTCGTGGGCGAATTCGTAGGGGCGGAGAAGGGATTGGGCTATCTGCTGCTGGTGACGAATTCGAACATGGAAACGGCGCTGATGTTCGCAACGCTGGTTGGATTGACGTTCATCGGCCTGGTTTTCTTCTACTCGGTTGAATTTCTCGAATCGCTGCTGATTCCGTGGCATGTTAGCCATCGGGTTCGCGAAGAAAGCGGCACAATGTAACATCGCCGGGATCGGAACGTCCTCGCGTATGCCCAATCACATGCAAGCTCCCGGTTCGCCCGCGACCGGTCCAAAAAACGATAGGAGGAAACCCATGAAGCGCATAATGAAGCGCACAATGAATATGATCAGGCTGCTTGCTACTGTCGCGGCGATTGCATCGCTTGCCGCTCCGGCTCGCGCGCAGACATTGGAGAAATTCCCATTCCGTCTGAATTGGACGCTCTACGGCGAGCACGCGGGCTTCTTCGTCGCGCTCGACAAGGGCTTCTACAAGGAGGAAGGGCTCGACGTGGAGATTCTGGAGGGCAGCGGCTCGACCACCGTCGCCCAGCTGGTCGCCAACACGACCAACCCGGTCGCCTATGTGGATGCGGCAACGATGATGCGCGGCGTCGGCGCCGGCATGCCTATCAAGGCGATCGGCGTGACCCTCCAGCAGAGCCCGATGGCGTTCATCTACCGGGCGGATGCGCCGCGCCCCACGAAGATCGAAGAGATCAAAGGCAGCCGCATTGCGATCACCGCCGGCGACGCGAGCCTTGCGATCTTCACCGCCTTCATGGGCAAGCTCGGCATGAAGGTGGAAGACGTCAATCTGATCACCGTCGCCAATCCGCAATCCAAGGAGCAGGCGGTGCTCAATAAGCAGGTAGATGCGCTGCTCGGCTATTTCATGGATCAGGGTCCGCGCATGCAGCTGCAGACCGGCGTGAAAATGGGCTGGACGCGGCTCTATGACCTGGCAGGCGTCTCGACGCTGAGCAGTGCGATCATCGCCAACAACGACTGGCTGAAGGACGGGAATAACCAGGCCCAGCTCAGGCGGTTCCTGCGGGCCTCGCAGCGCGGCTGGCAATTTACCTTCGACAATCGCGACGAGGCGGCCGAGATCTTCATGAAGCATGCCCCCGCCTTCAACAAGGAGATTTCGCTCTTGGAGATCAACGGCACCATGACCATCCTGCATACAGAGAAAACCAAGGGCAAACCGATCGCCTGGTCGGCGAGCGAGGATTGGAAGGAATCACAGGACCTGCTGGAGAAATACGCGAAGCTGAAGGCTCAACCGGACGTCAACGTGTATTTTTCCAACGAATTCCTGTCGCAGCCTCCCTACGTGGCGAAAAACTAAGGCTCTGACGGAGCATCCCAGCGCAACACGATGCACCGACCGCACATCCGGTTGCAGAATGTCGGCAAGACCTATCAAACCAGGGACGGCATTATCGAAGCGTGCACGGATGTAAACATCGTCATCGGACAATCCGAGTTCGTTGCCATCGTCGGCCCCAGCGGTTGCGGCAAGACCACCATTCTCAAGATGGTCGCCGGCTTGATCCCGTACAGCTCCGGAACGATCACGATCGCGGAGAAACGTGTCGACCGCCCGCAGACCGACGTCGGCATCGTTTTTCAGGATGCCATCATGCTCGATTGGCGCAATGTGCTGTCGAACGTGATGCTGCAGATCGACATCCGCCACATGGATCGCGCCAAGTACGAAAGCGTGGCGCTGGACCTGCTAAAAGCCACGGGCCTGGCAGGATTCGAGAAAAAGCGACCATACGAGTTGTCCGGCGGCATGCGGCAGCGCGTTTCCATTTGCCGGGCGCTCGTGCACGACCCAAGTTTGTTGCTGATGGACGAGCCGTTCGGTGCACTGGACGCGCTCACGCGCGAGCAGATAGCGATGGACATCCAGCGGCTGTGGATGGACAGCCGCAAAACCGCCCTGCACATCACGCACAGCATCCCGGAAGCCGTCCTGTTGGCGGATCGTGTCGTTGTGATGGGACCGCGGCCGGGACGCGTCGTCGAGATCATCGACATCGATCTGCCGCGTCCGCGCCGTTTGGATAAGCTCCCCGCCAGGTTCAACGATTATGCGGGCCGCATCCGCGAGATCTTCAAATCCAAGGGCGTGCTGGCGATGGATTGAGCGGGGCGAGGCCAGGGGGCGCGTGAACCACGTGTTGTACGAATGCAACGCATCCACGAAATCGTCGCCAGGTTCACATTCAACCTAGGAACGTTCACGTGCGACCCCGATAGTGTCGTGGCCGACAACCCCAGCGAAACACTCCGTGACCGGGGCACGGGCACGGCGGGGGGATGTCCAGCACGGTTTCGGGGAATGCCATGGCATTTCGCCTGTTTGCGATCGCTGCCGCCATTGCAGTTGTGCTGGCGTCGAACAATTGGTCCGGCTCGGCGGCCGGCGAGCTGAAGAAGCATTATTGGGCGACGAGCTTATCCGGCCCGGTCGATCCTGTTCTGTTGCAAGGCCTGCGGGCGGCGGTCGAACACGGCGAGACCGGCTGGCTCGATATCGACCCTCGAGCCAGGCTGCCGTTGGAGGCACCCGGAATCAACCTCGTGCTCTATCATGTCGGAGGGAATTGCTATATCGGCGCCGACTGCCTGCGCTTCCCGTCAACAGAGACGACCGGGACTCGCTGGGACAACGACGAGCGCGCGATCGACCTTTATGAGCCGGTGGTCAGAAAGATCGTCATCGCCGATCTCATGGCCATGCTGCAGCAGGCAGACAGAGTCATGCCGCCTCGCTCCATCGTCGGAGTGCACGTCGATAACGTCCACAAGCTGGACGATCGCGGCATCTCCGCGCTTTTCAACGACTACCTCGCCGCCGTCGATCTCGCCAAGCGCCAGGGTACGATTTCCGCCGACCGGGTGATCGGTTATATTGCGAAGAACAACCCGCAGGCATTCAAGCGGGCGCTCGATCGCGGTTTGATCGATACCCGGCCGCTCTACCAGATCGTCGAGAACGCAAGCCTGGACGAACACGGCGCGCTCGACGACATATCGCAGGCCGCTCAGGCACTGGCGCGGAAATACGGCGTTCCGGTATTCCTGAAAACCTTCGGCTCGGATATTGCGTATAAGGCTGTGCGGGGCGGCATCGCGGTGAATGTCTACGTCTCGCAAGAGATGACAGCGCGCATGGCACGATTGCCTTACATCGCAGGGGCCGCCTGGTCGGCCAACGAAGCGGAGTATCACCCGACGTTCTTCGCGCAAGGCTCGCCGGTAATCGACATACCTTTGCGGCTGGCCCGTCCGGCGTCAGATTCGAGCGCGCTGATTACCAAGCCGGCGCGCAGGCTATGACCTGGGACTTCTGAACTGGATCCGCTTCTCTATTCACGCCACCATGCGGTCCATCAGCTCGAATTGCGCCGGCTCCTCAATCATCTCGTCGGTGTGCACCACGAAACGCTTGAGCATATTGGGACCGAACGTGGTGCTGATCGCCACGTCGGCCGCGTCGCGGCCGCGCGCCATCAGGATGCGGCCGATGCGCGGCGTGTTGTGCCGGGCGTCGAACGTGTACCAGCAGCCGCCGAGATAGGCCTCGAACCAGGCGCTGAAATCCATCGGGTCAGGATCGGGCGCAACACCGATATCACCGAGATAGCCGGTGCAGTAGCGCGCTGGAATGTTCATGCAGCGGCACAGCGTGACCGCCAGATGGGTGAAGTCGCGGCAGACCCCGCAGCGCTCGAGCGCAACCTCCGCTGCAGTCCTGGTGGCGCGCGCGTGCTGATAGCCGAAGCGCACATGCGAGTGAACGTAATCGCAGATCGCCTGCACGCGTGGCCACCCTGTCGGCGTCTTGCCGAACAGCGACCAGGCTTCGTTCATCAACCGCTCCGTCTCGCAATAGCGGCTTCCCAACAGAAAAACCAAAGTCTCGTGCGGCAGTTCCGCAACCTCATGCTGCGGCACCGCTGGGTCGAGCGCGTCGGGAAGCCCCGAATCGGCAACAACAGCACTGGTGGAAATTTGCAGCTCGCCTTTCGGCGCCAGCAGCCGCGTGCAGATATTGCCGAACGTGTCGACATAGCGTGTCATCGGCAGCGGCGGATTGGTGCACAGGTGATCGGGCACGATCAGGTCGCGCTCCCGCGACGGGTGCACGTTAAGCATCAGCACCATCGGGGTCGGCGCAACGAACTCATAAACAAACTCGAAACCAGCACGAATTCTCATCGACAGCATCTCGGTCTGTGGCGGGGAATACACGCGGCAAATCACTGCCGCGCTTTGCGGGCGCTCCGATACAGAAATATGGGGTCGGCCGCCAGTAATTTCTTGTAATGTCCTGCAAGAATGTTTTGCGAGTACTTTAGCTGGTCATTTGTTGGACTTTCTGCCTGTTATTTGGGATGAATTCTCGCAAACATGTAACTTCGAGAGCGATTTTATCGAAAATCCAAGTTGCACGACTGACATGCACAATTGTTGGGCGTGCCTAATCAAGCAGCGATGTAGTGCCGAGGAAGAAGACCCTCATCCTTTTTGCCCAGCCTTGACCTCGTTGAATCTGGACAGCGCCCGCTCAAATTTGTCGTTGAAGAGCCACATCGCATCGAGAATTTCGCGGACGGTTGCAGATGTTTTTGCCCTGTCGGCCCGGCCAAAGGTAAAGACGCTGTTGTTACGCAAAAATCCCATTATGGTCGGATCGGAAATTTTATAGTTGGTCAGATTGCTTGACTTGAGAGCAGACTTGGTCGGACTGGGAATAATCTGGATGAGCTCATAAAGCTTCATTTGATCGATCGGATTTGGCAATGCTTTCACGATCGCCGGGATTTGCGGGAAAAGGTCTGCGTGGGCGTTCATAAGGCCGTCTCGCACCGCGGTCCAGTGATTGAATTGATGATCCAGATTGCCGACCCGCGCCTCTTCCTTGTCGTCGCGAGCGATCAGCGCAGGATCAATGGCTGCGATCGACCTTTTGATCGCTGCCCATTTCCTTTGCCCGTTTTGATCCTCGGATACACCTGTTTGCAAGCTTCCCTTGTACTTGTTGGAGCGCGCATTCCCCAGATTTTGATTGCCGTTTGTCTCGGCAAAGAACAGGCCCAGGCTGATACGACCTGCCGTTTCCGCATTTGAGGTATCGAGGCCCTTGGCGCGTGCAATGCCGGTTCCCAGGTCGACAACGTCCTTGAATGGAGTATTTGAGTTTTGCGCATTGGGCGGCGGGGCCTGCATGATGTTGAAGAGAGCCGTATACTCATCGAGAAGCGGCTCATTGTCGGCATCGAAATACGCCGGAGGAATTCCGAATTTATTGGGTCTGCCGATCTTCGACGGAAGCGCATCGGTGAGATCTTTATACGCGCTTATCATATTGTTGCGGGCAAGATAGAGCGCCTGTCCAGGCAGGTTCGGCAGCGCTTGCTTCGAATTGATCTGTGCGCGCCGCTCGCTCAGGATCGATTTAAATTGGGTCACTGCATGGTTGTAGGCATTGAGGGCATCCGACTGTGCCTGCGTGAATGCGCCCGGCTGAGCCGGTGCGGGCGAGATGAAGCTGAGATTGAAGAATGCGGCCAGTGTGGACGCCACATAGGCGACCCGCCGCAATTCGATACTCGCGCCTAAAATCAGCATTTGCCTTTTTTCACGTCAGGCTGCCGGCGGAATGGGCTGTTCTCGGGCAGGAGATTGGTTGGTCTTACTTGATCTGCTCTGGCACAGTGATTGCTTAATCCGGATCATGGCTAACTCTTATGAACTGCAAGTCTTACTCATCCTTGCCTTGATCCCTTTTTCGATCGCAGGCATGGGCAGCCTTCTGAATGCGAGAGACTCCCCTTCGTGTGCCAGGAAATCGGGTCATATTCTTGGCGACGGTGAGCCTGACTCCATTGAGGAAGATCGTTGAAGTGCAAATTCAAAACCGCACTGGAAGCGAGAAGGTTGGTACCGTAGCGATTCAGTGCGCGCTCTGCGGCAACTCCCCTGGCTGCGGCGTACGCGAGCCGGGTTTCGCCCTTTTGACATGCGAGGGCTGGCTTTTTTCCTGGTCGCTCATACGCCCCTCCCTTTGATTCGTGCGGCGCATGCATGCGTCTGCACTTCACACAATAGTGCGCCCTATCAACTTCGCTTGCAAGACGCCGGCGGGCCATCTTATCAGAGACATTCGAGGTGCGGGCTGTTAGGCTGTAATCGCGCTGCGCTTTGGGATTTCGTGATGGTGAGAGCCCGGCGCAAACAGAGACGCATGCTTGATATCGCGCATGTGCCGTTGACGGAATGTTCGCCGGGCGGTTGATTTCATACGATGCGATAGGGACCACCTGAGATGCCACAGCATCCTGCATTGCCGTATCTCAGGAACGCGGAGAAAGGAAAGGTCGTCACGGCAGCCGAGGCGGTGCGGCTGATCCGCGACGGTGACACGGTGGCGACAGGAGGTTTTGTCGGGATCGGTTTTGCCGAGGAGATCGCCATTGCGCTCGAAGAGCTGTATCTGTCGGCGCAAACAGAGCCCCCGCACGGCACCGGCAAGCCGCGCAATCTCACCCTTGTTTATGCGGCCGGCCAGGGCGACGGCAAGGACCGCGGGCTCAACCATTTCGCCCACGATGGTCTGATCAAGCGCGTCATTGGCGGGCACTGGGGCCTGGTGCCGAAGCTCCAGCAGCTCGCAATTTCCAATCGGATCGAAGCATACAACCTGCCGCAGGGCGTCATCACCCATCTATTCCGCGATATCGCCGCCCACCGTCCCGGCCATATCACCAAGATCGGGATCGGCACTTTTGTCGACCCGCGTAACGGCGGAGGCAAGCTCAACCCGCGAACGACCGAGGAAATCGTCGAGCTGGTGACACTCGGCGGCACCGAGTGCCTGTTTTACAAGACGTTTCCCATCGACGTCGGGATAATCCGCGCGACCAGCGCGGACGCGGATGGCAATCTCACCATGGAACGCGAGGCGCTTACGCTCGAGGCCCTCGCCATTGCGATGGCGGTGCGCAATTCGGACGGCATCGTCATCGCACAGGTCGAGCGCGTGGTCGAAAGCGGCAGCCTCAATCCGCGGCAAGTGAAGGTGCCGGGAATTATGGTCGATTGCGTGGTCGTCGCCAAGCCGGAAAACCATTGGCAGACATTTGCGACCAACTACAATCCTGCCTTTTCCAGCGAAATCAGGGTACGCACGGGTTCGCTGCCGCCAATCGACATGAGCCAGCGCAAAATCATCGCGCGGCGTGCGGCATTCGAGTTGAAGCCAAACAGCGTGGTCAATCTCGGCATCGGCATGCCGGAAGCGATTGCGCCGGTTGCCAATGAGGAGAAGATCATCGACCTCATTACCTTGACCGCCGAGCCAGGAGTCATCGGCGGCATCCCGGCGAGCGGCCTGAACTTCGGCGCGGCAACCAACACTCAAGCGGTTATCGATCAGCCTTATCAGTTCGACTTCTATGACGGCGGCGGACTTGATATCGCCTTCCTGGGCCTGGCGCAGGTCGACGCGCGGGGGAATCTGAACGTCAGCAAATTCGGCCCCAAGCTCGCGGGCGCCGGCGGATTCATCAACATCAGCCAGAGCGCGAAGAAGGTCATATTCGTGGGCACGTTCAAGGTCGGCAAGCTGCTCACACAGATCGAACACGACAAACTGGTAATCCTCAGCGACGGATCGGCAAAGAAGTTCGTCCGACAGGTGGAGCACGTGACCTTCAGCGGCCCGTTCGCCGCTTCCCGTGCGCAACCGGCGCTGTATATCACCGAGCGCTGCGTATTCGCCTTGGCTGCGGATGGGCTCGAACTGCGGGAGGTTGCACCCGGCATCGATGTCGATCGCGACATCCTTGCGCAAATGGATTTCCAGCCAATCATCCGCGAGGAGCCGGAGCTGATGGATGCGCGTATTTTCCGGCCCGAGCCGATGGGATTGCGCGACGATCTCTTGAGTATCCCACTCGATCAGCGCTTCACCTATGACCCGCAGCAAAACCTGTTCTTCGTCAATTTCGAACGCTTCTCGGTTCGCAGCCGAGCGGAAATTCGCGCAATCGTCAAAGCCGTGGAACAAAAGCTCTCGCCGGTCGGGCACCGGGTCTACGCGATCGTCAATTACGACAATTTTTCCATCCTCCCCGAACTGCTCGACGAATATTCGGAAGCGGTACGCGGCCTCGTTGACCGGTTCTATTCCGGTGTATCACGGTATACGACTAGCGGTTTTCTCCGCATGAAGCTCGGCGAGGCACTGGAAAAGCGGGGCGTTGCCCCGCACATTTTTGAGAGCGCGGCCGAAGCGCAGTCGGATTTTCATATCTTGGAAAAGGGCGCGGCGGAGTAGCCTCGATTGCAACTTGGCTCGGCAGGCTGCTCGCGCTCCCCAGCCTACAAACTCAATAGAGTCGGGAGAAAATAATAGACGCCGGCTAAGCGTGCCGGATGGCGAAGCTCCTGACGTATTCCTCGGGCGTGGCCGGATCGAACGTCTTGCCCATGATGGTATAGGATTTGTACGGGCTCGGCGGTGGATTGAGGTTCATTTTCTGCATCAACTTGGCGGTATCGGTCGCCAGGAAGACCTGCTCGGCAATTCGCTTATAATCCACATCGCCTTTGATCTGTCCCCAACGTTTCATTTGCGTCAGCATCCAGACCGCAAACGACTGCCAGGGGAACGGATCGAAGTCGACGCGATGGGGATCCTGTTTCACATTGCCCAGTCCGTCGGCATAGGTGCCGGTAAGCGATTGCTCGATCACGATCTCGGGCTGGTTGAGATAGTTCGCCGGCGCAATTGCTGCCGCGATCTGCTTGCGGTTTTCCGCCTTCGAGGCGAAGGCAGTGGCGTCGACGATGGCGCGAATGAGCGCGCCGTAGGAGTTGGGCAACTGCGTGACGAACTCCCGGCTCGCCGAGAAACTGCAGCAGGGATGACCGTCCCAGATCTCCTTGGACAGGATGTGCAGGAAGCCCGCCCCATCGTAGATGGCGCGCTGACAGATGCTGTCGGGCGCCAGGAAGCCATCGATGTTGTCGGCACGAAGGTTTGCCACCATTTCCGGCGGCGGCACGACACGCAGCTGCACGTCGCTGTCGGGATCGAGGCCGTGCTCGGCGAGATAGTAGCGCAAGAGGTAATTGTGCATGGAGTAGTCGAAGGGAATCGCAAATTTGAAGCCGCGCCAGGATTTCGGATCCCGCCTGTCCTTGTGCTTCATCGCCAGCGTGATGCCCTGGCCGTTGATGTTCTCGATCGCCGGAACGGTGAATGCAATAGGTTGCGCGCCGAGGCCGAGCGAGATTGCAAGCGGCATGGGAGCGAGCATGTGCGCGGCGTCGTATTCCTTGTTGAGCGTCTTGTCGCGCACCACCGCCCAGCCGGCAGTCTTCACAACCTCTACATTGAGCCCATGCTTGGCATAGAAGCCCATGGGATGCGCCACGATGATGGGCGTCGCGCAGGTGATGGGAATGAAGCCGACCTTCAAGTCTTTTTTTTCGAGCGCGCCGCGGGGTTCTGCGAGCAGCTCAGTCGCGGTTTTAACCGGAAAAAACTGACTGAGCGCAGCCAGTGCCGTTGAGGCGCCCAGCGAGCTGATAAAGGCGCGACGTGCAGCATTGTCTGGGAGCACCGCGTGCATCGCTGCGGATACGACCACATTTTCATACCGCTTCTCCTCGCTCTCTGCGGTTGCGCCGGCGCGCGGAAGCGCGCGTTCATCCACATGCTCGCTTGCATGGTGCATGCAGGCGCAGCCTGACTTATCGCGGCCATGGTGCGGATCAAGCGGGTTGCCTAAAATTCCCATGCTCGTTTCTCTGGATGCACCAGCGTTTCTAAAACTCGAATCAGGTGCGCCGTCATTCCGAGGCGGCACCTCGGAATGACGCAACAGCTCGTCCGCAGCCCTTACGCAGCAACACTGGACTTTGCCGGCGCCTTGAAAGGCAGACCGGTCTCGATCGGCAGCGACGGATCGCGCGACCACTCGTTCCAGGAGCCGAAATAAAGCGTGACATCTTCGATGCCGGCCTCCTTCAAGGCAACCAAGGTATTGGAGGCACGCGCGCCCTTGAAGCAGTAGAGAACCACCGGCGTCTTCGCCGTGATGCCGACGCTCGCGCATTCGGCAAGGATTTCGTCGCGCGACTTGAACATCGGGCCGGTCGGCGTCGGCTTCATCATTCGGTACCACTCGATCCAGACGGCTCCGGGGATGCGACCCTTGCGCGGGCAGAAGTCCTTGCCGTAGGGCGAGGAGCTGTCTGCAATCCACTCGTCGACGTCGCGGGTGTCCAGTTTGACGACGTTGGGATCTGCAACCGCCGCCTTCATGCTCTGCAAATCGACCAGAATCCCGGCCCCGCCGGAATCGATCGGGAAGGTCTTCGCTGCCGGTATCGTGACGACGGCCGTGCTGGGAAGATCCGCTGCCGTCCATGCGGTAAAGCCGCCGTGCAGGATATTGACCTTCGGGTAGCCGAGATATTTCAGCAGCACATAGCCGCGGCAAGACTGGCCGAACCCGCTATTCATCGATTGCTCGTAGATGACTGCCGTCTCCTTGCCGGAGAGACCGGCGGCGCCGAACATGCCGGCAAACTTGTCGCGCATCGCCGCCACCCCTTCCGGCGTCGAAGTCGCGAGATAAGTGAAGATATCGTGGATGTTGACCGCGGCCGGGAGATGTCCCGCCGCGTAGGACTTCGGGTCGCGGGTGTCGATCAGGACGACCGGCCCGTCGTTCATCAATTCCAGCAGCTCAGTGGGAGTAATGAGAACCTTCTCGCTCATGGAATGCTCCTTTTGTTCGAACGCGAAATTCCATCTCCCTGCGGCGCTTTTCTCCCTCGCGATTTTTGCGGGGCCAGAGTACCGACCCCGGGCGTTTTTGATCCGATCAGTGCGCCATATCGGCGAGCATTTTCTTCAGCTGCTTGATTGCCGGCGTCACGATTGCGACGAAGTACGATTCACGCAGCCGGCGCTGGGCGGCGCCGGTCGCGACATAGCCGCGCGCGCCGCAGTGAAGCATTGCGGCATGCGCAGCGGCGACAGCGGCCTCCCCCGCAACAAGCCGCGCTTGAATCACTGCACGCCAATACGCCTGATCGGTTGCAAACGGCGTAGCGGCGAGCCGCTCTGTTTCCGCCTGCATGACCATGAGCTGCTCGGTCAGGTGCTCCGGCTGCGCGTCGAGGAACTTGTTGACGTGGCCGAGCGGCCCTTTGACACGCTGCATGAGGTCGATACAGCCGCTGATCAGGCCGAAGGCCATTCCAGCCTGCATCAACACGAAGCCCGCACGGATGCGCTTGATGTATGCGTCGCTGGGATCGGCAAGAATCCAATCGTCGGAAATATTCACGTCGCGCAGCTGGACCGCGAAGGTGCGGGTACCATCGAGAGCAACAAATTTATTGTTGCCGGCGAGATTCACCCCCTCGGCTGCGCAGGGGACAATCGTCATCGCATAATGCGCGGGCTCGCCTTCCACCTCGAACACCGCGCCGAAATAATGGTCGGCGCCGAGATTTGATACATACGGCAATGCTCCGCGCAGCAGGTAGCCGCCGTTCATTCGCTTCCCCTTCAGCCTGATCTGCTCGATCCCGAAAAAGGCCTTCATGGGATTCGACAGCGCGGTGCCACCCAGCGCTTCGCCGCTCGCTACCCGCCGGCCGATCCTCTCCTGCAACCCTTCATTATCGGATGCGTAGATGTACCAACCGAGCGCATTCTGGCACCACATGCAGAAGGCGGTGGAGAGACAGTGCTCGCCGGCCGCAGCCATGGCGCGGATGGCGGTGACGAGGTCGGCGCGGCCGAGAGACTTGTCAGGCAGGTGGCAGGCAAAGGCGCCGGCACGCCCGAATGCGCGCATGACGCTTTCCGGGTAGTATCCCTCCGCGTCGATTTTGCGGACGATCGGCGCGAGTTCTCGCATTGACAGGTCACGCACTGCTGCGACCACGTCCGCGTTGAGACCCGGCGCCGCAACCCCGTTGGCGACCGCATGTGCATCAAGCATGCGAGGCGTCCATCCTCTGATGCAGATTCTTCACCCGTAGCCGGTGCGATCGCCCGATCTGGATCATGCCAGCTTGACTTCCAGATTGACCGGCCGCGTGAAGGTGTTGGCAACCGGCGACCAGACCTTGGCATGAGCAATAAGCGCCTCGAGTTCCTCGCGCGGACGATCCGCCTCGAAATTCACCTTGGCGCGCACGTCGGTGAAGCCTACCGGCTTTTCCGAGAGGTCGCCGGTACCCCACACGCCGGTGATGTTGAGGTCGCCTTCAAGCTCGATCTCGAGCCTGAAGACGGTGATGCCGCGGGCAACCGCATTGGCGTGGATGCCGACCGCGAGGCAGGAACCGAGCGCAGCAAGCGAAGCCTCCGACGGATTTGGCGCTGTGTCATCGCCGAGCAGGGTCGGCGGCTCATCGACGACGTAGGCCGGCAGATTGCGAATGAAATTGAGATGCCGGAAGCGGCCCTCGGCGACCGTCTTGCACTTCAGCGTCTTGATGACCTTCGGGTCGGCCTTGCCCTTGGCGATCAACACGTCAAGCCCGCCTTTGTCGATGGGCGCGAGGCATCCGGTGAGAGCCGTTTTCATCACTGGTTGATTCATGGGCTTTTCTCCCTGCAGTTGAAAGACGCTGTTGGCAGCCGGGCAATCAGGCACCGGCTGTGCCAACCTTCATTTCGCGCGTCAGGCCGCCCGATCGCGCAGGCGGCCTAACTTTCTTGGAGGTTTCAATCAGCCAACTTTGGCGGCGCGTTCCTCATCCGCCGCTTCGCTTGCAGGTACAGGTAGAGGTTGTGCGGGAAGCTGGAGCACTGTTGCCTGCTGATCTGCAAAGACATCCGTCAGGAGCGCGACGTGCCCGTCCGGAAATTCCAACGCATCATGATGCGTGTGGGGATTGTCCATGTTGATTTGGCGGAAGATGGCCGTCGTGTAATTCATCTCATACGCGTTCGCGCCTGGCCCGCAGCGCACCGGCTCGGCAAAAGCAAGTTCCGTTCCCGGAAGAACGCAAACCGCCGTGCCGGCATCTTCCGGCGCAGCAAATCCTCCAGTACCGGTATTGAAGCGGCGGGTGGTCAGTCTGTCGCCAATTTTGGCAGAACGTGACTTAACATTGTGCAAGCTGTAGTCGCACATGCTGAAGACCTCCTCTGTTGGCCCCAGCCCGTTCGACCAAAAAGCAAGAAACGCGCCAAGCCAAAAAACTCAGTGCATCAGCAACTAATTACTGTCCCGGGATGCGCGCCGAGGCACGCTTCCATGCCAATTAGGCAAGGCTGCATGTTGGCAAGCCGCGCTTCCACCTGACCGCGCGACCACTTCTGCCGCAGCATGATTGCACCGCGCTTATCCTGGCCGACAACGTGAAACGAGTTGTTGCCGATATCGATGCCGATCACGGCAATCGCGCTGTTGAGTTTCTCGGACATGGCGTGCTCCTTGTCTTCGGTGCCCCTTGCCAGCGAACACGATCGGCACGGTGCGGGTCGCCTGTAGCAACGCCGCCACGGTTGCAGCGCCAGTAGCAGCCAGGAGGACATCCGGCGCGAGCGCGGCCAATTCCGCCGCGTGCCTACGAATGTCGTCGGCAGTGGCCCAGCGGGTGTCGATCTGCATGTTGCGGCCGACGATCCAGCCCAATTCCGCGAGCCCCTGCGAGAACGCACGATGCGGGCCTGTGATTCCGGATCGTCCGCGGCCAGATGCATGAGCACGCCGACCTCTCCGAGTGTAGCCCATTTAACCTTCACAATTGCCTAAGTGATGGGCAGTCATGCTGCCCTCGCAAACTATCAAAGCCGCAAACATTACAAAGTAGCTAGTAAAAACATAAGGTTACACCAAGGACCGGATGGCCTAATGAATTGGCACGCCCTTTGCGCTTGCCGCTTAAGGCCAAGAACAGGTTGAGGCTCAAAACAAGAGGATTTGGATATGACCCGCTCGAGAACTCTTGCTCGCAACAGCCATCGCTATTGTGTTCGCCGCGTCGGCCGAGGCCAAGACGATCCAGATCGCCATCGGCCACCAGAGCATGTGCACCGACACCTACACCGGCGGGATTGTGATCAAGGAACTCAAGCTTCTGGAGAAACATCTGCCGAAGACCGGCAAGTACCAGGACGCCCAATATGAAATCAGTTGGAGCGATTATTCCTCCGGTGGACCGATCACCAATCAGATGCTCGCCAACAAGCTCAGCATCGGGGTGATGGGCGACTATCCGCTGATCGTCAATGGTGCAAAATTCCAGGCTACCAATAGCCTGCGCAGCCTGTACGTCGCCGGAACCGGCTACAATCTGAAAGGCTCCGGCAACGGCATCGTCGTGCCCATCAACTCCGACATCTATTCGCTTGACGACCTCAAGGGAAAATCCGTGTCGACGCCGGTCGGTTCGGCGTCCTGGGGCATGCTGTACAAGGCGATGCAGGACGCCAACATCCCGGCCAGCGCGTATCAAATGAAAAATCAGGCCCCAGCGGTTGGCGCCGCCAACATCGCCACAGGCAAGATCGATGCGCACGCCGATTTCTGTCCATGGTCGGAGATCATGGAATTCCGCGGCACCGGCCGCAAGATTTACGACGGCTCCGAGACCGGCATTCCCTATCTGCACGGCGTGGTGGTGCGCGAAGACTTCGCCAAGGAATATCCCGAACTGGTCGTGGCCTTCATCGAGGCGGTCTACGACGCCGGCAAATGGATCAAGGCCGATCCGATGCATGCCGTCGAGATGATGGAGAAATGGACCGGAGTGGAGAAGGAAGTGCTGTACCTTTACTTCTCCAAAGGCGGCTTCCTCACGCTTGACCCGACCATCAAGCCGGGCTGGATCGATGCATTGAAACTGGACCACGGCGTGCTGGCTAAGGAGCAGCAGATTCCGCCGCTCGACTTCAATGCCTGGATCACCGAAGACTATGTCAAGGCGGCCTACAAGGAGCTGGGCGTTGATTACGAGGCTGACAAGGCCAAGATCGTCGATCCGCTGAAGGCCAATATCGGATTGCCGATGGAAATCTGGCACTCCCGCGAGGGCATCAAGACCTATCCGTCAATGACCGAGTTCCTCAAGGCAGTCGCCCAGTACAACGCCGAAGGCTCCAAGCTCAATGCCACCTATGTCTACGACAAGGAGACCGGGCTCAAGCTGTTGGGCAAGACGGCTTTCTACGTGAAGACAGGCGACAGCGAATATTCGACCTTCCTGCGCAAGCGCGAGGCGGAGGCCTATGCCAAGAAAGTCGGCGGCACGGTGGTAACCTTCGACCAGGCCTGGGGCTCGTTCTCCTCCTAACTACCGCACCATCCGGACCCGCGGCCGAAAGCCCTGCGGGTCCGGGGCTTGTGGTTCGCGGGAATACGGGCGACAGGACCTAAATTCAAATAATGTCGATGATGAAGAACTCAACGTTTGCTTTGGCGACCGACATTAACGTCGAGCCGGCCGCAATGCCGGCCAGCGCCGGAGGCGCTGCGCCGGACAACAAACACGACGGCCGATGGGACAGGAACTCCAGCCGCTGTCGCAGTAGAATTCATTCGCGCGATTGGCGACTTCGACTGGCGCGGGCTGGCACAGAGCTGGAACGTGCGGCTCGTTTCGCTGGCCGTCGGCATCCTGCTATGGCATCTCGCCTGCCGCTACAAGCTGAACGCCTTCATCAGGTTCGACAATGTTCCGGCGCCGCTTGAAGTCGCGACGTCTCTCATCAAGCACGCGCACGAGACCAAATTCTACGTGCACATCCTGGTCAGCGTTGAGCGCATCATGATCGGCTTCGTGCTCGCGACTGCGCTCGGTATTTGCCTTGGCGTCTTGATGGGGCGATCGAGGATCATACGCAACATGGTGATTCCCTATATCGAAATCCTGCGGCCCATTCCGGCGGTGGCTTGGATTCCGCTTTCGATCCTGATGTGGCCGACGGAGGAGTCGTCCATCATCTATATTACGTTTCTCGGTGCGCTGTTTCCCATTGTGTTGAACACGATCCAGGGAGTCGAGCAAACCCCGGAAGTCCTGGTGCGTGCGGCGCTGTCGCTGGGCGCCTCGCGGCTGCACATATTCTGGCATGTGGTGATGCCGGCGGCGCTGCCTTCCATCGCAACCGGGCTTGCGGTCGGCATGGGCGTATCGTGGTTCTCGCTGCTTGCCGGCGAGGTCATCTCCGGCCAGTACGGCATCGGCTATTTCACCTGGAACGCCTACTCCCTTATCAATTATCCGGACATCGTGGTGGGAATGCTCGTGATCGGCGGCCTCGGCACGATATCGACGCTTCTGCTGCGCTATATCACGCGGCCGCTGCTTGCCTGGCAGAGGAAATCGCGATGAGCACCCTGGCGCTTGGTCAGCCCGAACACGCCGCGCGGGCCGACGGCCGCGTCGTCAAAGGGCAAGTACGATTGCGGACCTATGTCGTCGCGTTCGCGCTCGGCTTTCCCATCGCGTTCTATTTGCTGCTGCTGGCCGCGCTCCTGATCCAATATGGCCATCTGCCGAATTATCTGACCCCTTACAACTGGATTTCCAACGCGTTGCACATCATCGCCGGCACGCGCTCGATAGCCGACATGGTGACGATCATTCTCGACGAATGGCTGATCGAAACGGGTTATATGGATTTCGACTATGGCCACGGCATCGCCGCTTGGAGCTTGTCAATCATTCCGCACAAGCTGGCCATCTTGTCGCTGGCGGGCGCACTGATCGGCCTCAATGTCGGATTGCTGCTCGGCCAACGGGCTGTCGCATCATGGCGGCGGCAAGGCCTACAGGCTGCCCGGTTCGGGCTTCTGACCGGCGCCGGCGTCGTCTGCGCGAGCGTCACCAACGCCACCGTCTTTTCGGTGGTGCATTGCGCTGCGCCCTCGTGGGTGGGCAGCCTGGCCGTTCTTGGATTCGACTCCTATGACGTCTTTGCGATCGAGCCCTATGGGCCGATCGTCTGCCTGTTTGGGCTCGCGGCGCTTGCCGCGTCGGCCCTGCTGATCGCGCGCGACAGCTGCGCGGATTTTGCCGAGCCCCTGGGAAGGGTACCGGAAGGCGCGCCATGCTGAATCGCGTGGTCGCCATACCGGCCAAGGCTGCTCCGGAGTTTCTCGGCCGCGCCGCCCGGAAGGGCGTGAAAACCGGACTGGTCGAGATCGACCGGGTGTCTATCGTGTTCGGCAACGGCCGTCGAGCGCACAAAGCCGTCGAAGAAACTTCGATCCGCGTCGAGCCCGGCGAGTTTGTCTGCATTCTCGGCCCCTCGGGCTGCGGCAAGTCCACCTTGCTCAACACCGTCGCAGGCTACGTCAAGCCCGACCGCGGCGAGGTCCGTGTCGATGGCGAGCTGATCACGAAGCCAGGGCCGGATCGCGGCATGGTGTTTCAACAGTATTCGCTGTTTCCGTGGAAAACAGTGAAGGAGAACGTCGCCTTCGGTCCCAGGATCGCGGGCGAAGACGCCGAGTCTGTCGCCAACACGTTTCTCGACATGGTCGGGCTTTCGCGCTTTGCCAACCGCTATCCTGCCGAACTCTCGGGCGGTATGCAGCAGCGCGTCGGCATCGCGCGTGCGCTTGCGAATTACCCGCGCGTCCTGCTGATGGACGAGCCGTTCGGCGCGCTCGACGCCCAGACCCGTGTGATGATGCAGGAGAACCTGCTGAAGATATGGAACGATTTCGGTATCACGGTTCTGTTCGTGACCCACGACATCGACGAGGCGATCTTCCTAGCCGACCGGGTGTTGGTCATGAGCGCGAGCCCTGGCTGCATCATCGCCGACCTGCCAGTCGACCTGCCGCGGCCGCGGCTGCCCGAGGTAACGGCCGAACCGGCCTTCGCCGAGCTCAAGCGCCAATGTATCGCGCACATTCGCTCCGAGAGCCTCAAGGCCTTCGAACAACAAAATCGTTGAGGCTGGGGGTTGTCCGCACGGTGGGCGCCATACCTCTTGGTCGCGGCGGCAACGCTGCTGGTCAGTGCTCTGGCGCTCGGCGGCTTTGGTCGCGCTGACATGGTGGATATGACCGGGGTCGAGCCCTGGGACGTCTGTGGTGAATGTCATGGCTTGGATGGCGCCGGCAATCGCATCAAGTTTCCGCGGCTCGCCGGTCAGAAGAGGCCTTACATCATCAAGCAACTCTTCGACTTCCGGGCCGGGCGCCGCAAGAACGATGGCGGCCAAATGCAGAAGATGGCGACCGAGTTGGATGAGGCCGACATACCGCGTGTCGCCGAATGGTTCACCGGTCAAACGCCACCCTGGCCGCGGCTCACGATGGAAGCTGCCCCCGACTTGGCCCGCGCTCGACAATTGGCGATGCACGGGGACGCCAGAATTTCAGCTTGCCTGTCTTGCCACAGCGCTGCGTCGCCGCGGTTGCTCGGCAGGTCAGTGGACGCACCACGCGTTGCCGGTCAGCGAGACTACTACATCGCCAAGCAGCTCAATGACTTCCGTGAGGGCCGTCGTGACAATGACCCAAATCAGATGATGACCAAGATTGCCCGCCGACTGGGAAGCGCCGATATCGTGAGCTTGGCGATATTCCTGTCGCAGAATCCCGATCTGCACGAAGCGGTGGTTCCATGAACCGGCCGCTGTCGACCAGGGCAAAAGTTCGGGCAATTCTCGTTTGAGCTCATCCCGCACCGCGGCGAAGATTTGCATGTCGCCTGCCGAATCTTGCGATTTGGCTCGAAGGCAGCGAGACTTGTGCCAAGGGGGCGCCGCCGGAGAGCAATTAATCGACTGCAGATCCCACTACGCGGTTTGACCCAGCCGACGCTCTGTTACTACTCTCGCGCATCGTCACCATGAGAGCAGGTCCATACGCCACCTCATCAAGACTGCCATCAATGGAGTAATCAATGCCTTCTGAAAAACCAAACATCCTCTTCTTCCATGTCGATAACCTGGGCATGGGCGAGTTAGGTTGCTACGGCGGCGGGATTCTGCGAGGTGCCGACACCAAACGCACGGACAAGTTCGCCACCGAGGGCGTAAAGCTCACGCACTATGTCGTCGAACCGCAATGCACGCCAACCCGTTCGGCGTTGATGACCGGGCGCTATCCGATCCGCTCCGGCAACCACACGATTGCATTGGGTGGCAATGCGGGAGGCATTGTGCGATGGGAGAAAACCATCGCTGAAATTCTATCCAAGGCTGGATACGTCTCGTCGTGTCTTGGCAAGTGGCACATCGGGGCAGAAGACGGGCGCTGGCCGACGGACCACGGCTTTGACGAATGGTACGGCCCGCTTCGGACCTACGATGAATGCATGTGGCTCGAAGACCCCCACTACGTTCCGGAGCGCGACGGCTACTCCTATATGCACGAGGGCCGCAAGGGCGAAGGGGTAAGGCCGATCCTTTCTCAGCAGCTCAGCATGGAAATGAAAAAGACCTGCGACCTCGAATATCAAAGGCGCGGTCTGGATTTCATGGAGCGCAGCGTATCAGCAGGCAAGCCATTCTTTCTCTACTTCAATCATTCGCTGCTGCACTTCCCGATGATCCCGCGCGACGAATTTGCGGGGAAAAGCACCAATGGCGATTGGGGTGATTGCCTGCTGATGCTCGACCATGACTTCGGCGTGTTGCTCGACAAGCTCGATGCGCTTGGCATCTCCGAGAACACCATTGTTGTCTATTGCGGCGATAATGGAGCCGAGGATCACTTGGCTGGGCGGGGAACGGCTGGTTTCTTTGATGGCTCCTATTTCAGTTCGGCAGAAGGAGGCATTCGAACACCGTTTCTGATCCGCTGGCCTGGCCGAATCAAGCCGGGAACCGAGAGCAATGAGATGGTTCACGTAACCGACATATTCACCACTTTGTTGGGATTCGCCGGGTGTGAATCGCCGCGTGATCGGATCATCGACGGCGTAGATCAAGGTCCATTCTTTCTCGGCAAGCAGCAAACCTCGAACCGAGAACTCCTGCATAGTCTGGCTCAACGAAGAATTGCACGCCGTCAAATGGAAAGACTTCAAGATCAACTTCAAGCGCCAGCAGCACTTTCACGACCCCGAACTGCCGTTGGGCTTTGCCCGCATTACGCATCTGATGGAAGACCCGAAGGAACGAGAACCCGTTAACCAGCGATACGTGCGCTGGTGGGTAATGCAGCATGCGCGTCGAATTGTTTGGGAGTTTGAGGAAAGCAAAAAGAGAGAGGAACTCATCCCGAGCGGATCGCCGCTTGACTTCGTGCCGAAGCCCTACGCGTGAGGTGAGGCTCGTGTCCGCACCGAAGACGCCGGCGCAAAGGGTTGATGAAGCATCGCCGGCGTCCTCTGCGAAGCGGCGATGTGATCAATCGAACCGGGGAGCCATGATCTGGATCCCCGGCGGCAGTTTCCTCATGGGTTCCAATGAATTCTACCGCGAGGGGCGCCCGGTACACCGGGAGACTGTGCAGGGTTTCTGGATCGACCCATATCCCGTGACGAACGCTGAGTTTCGAAAATTCGTCCGCGCGACAGGCTACTTCACGGCTTGCGAGCGCCCGCCCGATCCTGCCATGTACCCCGACGCCGACCCCGCTCTCCTGGTACCCGGCTCTTCGGTGTTTCGAAAGCCGCGCGGCCCAGTGGATCTGTGTGACTATCGCGCCTGGTGGGAATATGCGCCCGGGGCAAATTGGCGCCATCCCGAAGGGCCGGACAGCAGCATCGCGCCAAGGTGAGGCGGTTGACACTTCGGCCTGTCACATTGGGTTTCGCTGCGTCGTGCGTATTGCGGAAACCTGATACGCCTTGTGTCCCGGGCGCAGCGCAGCGCTATCGAGCGAGCACCTATGATTGCCGGCCATGTCCTCTCAAATCGAAGTGTTGTCCAAAAACCCATATCGCAAGGTTCCGCGTGACATCAACGAAGATGCTCGCGATCATGCGCGCGGCACACCGGCCTTCGACAAATCGCGTAATGATCACTGACCCTCGACAAATCCGTGTCGCTTCTGAAAACTAGTTTCGTGCGTATCGATGGTGGAGCCCGTCGAGAATCGGATGCGCGATAATGTCTCCAAATCGCTCTATCGGGCGTCTACAGGGCGCGTCCTTCCCAAGCGAGTTCCTCTCGAAACCCTTGCGTGCAAACGAGTCTCTGTCGCAAGCGAACCAAGTCTCCGGTCACTCCCTTTCTGCGCGCCGGGAAACAGTTTTTGGCCGCCAGAGACAGAAGGCCCCACACTGCCTCTTATATATTAGAACTCGACATCAAGCTCGTCGAGTTCATCAGGTTCTGCCTTGGCGGCGGCGACCCATTCTTGCATGTCCGGCAGCGCCATGATGGCTTGGCAGTAGGCGGCGCACTGGTTGTCCAGCTTGACGTCGTAGGTAAGAAACCGCGTCACGACCGGCGCATACATCGCGTCCGCCAGGCAGGGTTCCGCCCCGAACAGGAAGGGTCCGGTCGAAGCCGCAAGGCATTGGCGCCAAATGGCGACCACGCGATCGATGTCGGCCTGCGCGCCTGCCCATACCTTGAAGCCCGGGTAATGCGCCTTGAGATTCATTGGCAGCGCCGAGCGCAAATTGCTGAAACCGGAATGCATCTCGCCGGAAACGGCACGGCAATGGGCGCGGGCAGAGCGCTCAACCGGTAAGAGCTTGGCCCCCGGATTGAGCTCGTTGAGATATTCGGCGATCGCCAGTGTGTCCCAGACTTTCACGCTGTCATGGGTAAGGCAGGGCACGAGGAAGGAAGGGGATAAGAGCAGAAGCTCCGCCCGGGTGGACGGGTCGTCGCTTTTCGCTTGCTCCTCGGAAAATTCGAGCCCCGCCATTTTGCAAAGCAACCAACCGCGCAGGGACCAGGAGCCGTAATTCTTGCTGGCAATCGTGAGCGTAGCCATGGAGTTATCCCCGGCGCCGGCCGCGAGCGCGGCTTGGCGGCAGAAATTATCTCGCATTGCAATATGAAATGCACTAGCTTTTTGCTCTGCATGCAAAGGCATTGCCGCCAGGAGTTGGGGGATGCTCTATCAAGCCTATCAAGTCCATGCCGACGTCATCCGTCCGGTTCGCGCCTGGGCGAGCAACGCGCTCCAAGCGCTGGGCCCCCGCCCCGCGGGCATTGTCGACAACGTCGTTCTCCGCAATCTCACGGCCGCCTATGAGCTCATTGCCCGCTTCGGTCTGACCCATGACCGTCCGGCATTTGGAATTGACTGGGTGAAGGTCGGCAATCGCGAGGCGGCCGTGCACGAGCGCCGCGTCGTCACAACGCCGTTCGGAACGTTGCTTCGCTTCGAGAAGGATATCGACCTCCCCCAGCCGCGCGTACTTTTAGTCGCGCCGCTCTCGGGCCATTTCTCGACGCTGTTGCGCGATACGGTGCGCACCATGCTGCCCGAGCATGATGTCTACATCACCGATTGGCACAACGTGCGCGATGTCGCTGTCACGCACGGCCGGTTCGGATTGGACGAATATATCGAGCACGTGATCCGTTTCCTGGAAGCAATGGGACCTCCCGCGCACGTAGTGGCGGTTTGCCAGCCCTGCGTTCAAGTGCTTGCCGCCGCCGCGCTGATGGCGCAAAGCGGCAATGCCGCCTACCCGCGCAGCATGACCCTGATGGCAGGTCCGATCGATGCGCGCATCAACCCGACTAAGGTCAATAAGCTTGCCAGTTCCAGGCCGATCGAGTGGTTCGAGGGAAATCTCATTGCCTCGGTGCCAATGCGCTACCCCGGCGCTTTTCGGCGAGTTTATCCGGGCTTCGTGCAGCTCGCGGCGTTCATGAGCATGAACATCGAGCGTCACCTGAAAGCCCATCGCGAGCTTTTCGATCATCTCGCAAAGGGTGAGCACGACAAGGCACAACTGATGAAGGCGTTCTACGACGAATATTTCGCGGTGCTTGATTTGACCGCGGAGTTTTATCTCGAAACCGTTCGCCAGGTGTTCCAGGAACACGCCTTGCCCGCGGGCAGGATGGAATGGCGCGGCAAGCGCGTCGAGCCGCGGGCCATCAAGCGCACCATGCTGCTCACGGTCGAAGGCGAGCGCGACGATATCTGCGCAGTCGGCCAGACTGCCGCCGCGCACCAGTTATGCTCAGGGCTTCGGCCTTACCTGAAACGGCATCACCTGCAGCCCGGTGTCGGGCATTACGGCGTTTTCAGTGGCAGTCGCTGGAGCAGTCAGATCTATCCGCTGATGAGGAATGTCATCCTCGCAAGCGAATAGTATGCGCCAATCGCGCCGGTCAGCGATCCTGATGTCTATCCGATCGAGCCGATGAACTGCGCAAGCTCCGGCGATTTGGGCGCAGCAAACAGATCCTTCGGCCTGCCCTCCTCGTGCACCTTGCCATGATGCATGAACACGAGCTTGGTGCCGACGTCGCGGGCAAAGCGCATTTCGTGGGTGACGAGGATGAGCGTCATGCCGTCACGCGCAAGCTGCTCGATCACGCGCAGCACTTCGTTCACCAGTTCCGGATCGAGCGCCGAGGTGATCTCGTCGCAAAGCAGAACCTTCGGGCGCATCGCCAGGGCGCGCGCTATAGCGACACGCTGCTGCTGCCCGCCTGAGAGTTGGCTCGGATAGCTCGCGAACTTGTCGGCAAGCCCGACTTTCGCGAGCATCTCGGTTGCGAGATCGCGGCCGTCCTTGGCGGCTACCCTGTTCACGACCTTCGGCGCCAGCATGATGTTCTCGGCCGCGGTGAGATGCGGGAACAGATTGAATTGCTGGAACACCATGCCGACATGCCGGCGAAGCTCGCGCAAATTGGTCTTCGCGCCGCCAACTTCGATTTCGTCCGCCACGATGGCTCCCGCCTGAAAGTTTTCCAGGCCGTTGATGCAGCGCAGGAGCGTGCTTTTGCCCGAGCCCGAGCGGCCGATGATGGAAACGACGTCGCCCTTGGCCACTTCCAGCGAAACCCCTTTGAGGACTTCCAGACTGCCGAAACTCTTTCTCAGGTCTTTGATGCTAACCAGCGACATTGAGATGCCCTTCGAGCTTCTTCGCGTACCGCGAAAGCGGATAACAGAGGCAGAAGTAGATGAGCGCCACGAGCGAATAGACCAGGAACGGCCGGAACGTCGCGTTGTTGAGCATGGTGCCGGCCTTGGTCAACTCGACGAAGCCGATGATCGATGCAAGCGCCGTGCCCTTGATGACCTGCACGGAAAAGCCGACGGTCGGCGCAATAGCAATGCGCAGCGCCTGCGGCAGGATCACGTAACGCATCTGCTCGACATAGTTGAGCGCGAGACTCGCTGAGGCTTCCCACTGACCGCGCGGAATGGCCTCGACGCAGCCGCGCCAGATTTCCGTCAGGAACGCACTGGTCCACAACATGAGGGCAAGCCATGCCGCCACCCAGGGGCTTACCTCGATGCCGAACAGGGCAATGCCGAAGAAGAACAGGAACAGCTGCATCAGCAGCGGCGTGCCTTGGAAGAATTCGATGTAACCCTTGGTAAAGACTTCCAAGGGCTTGATGCGCGAAGCACGAGCGAACAGGAGGAGCAGCCCGACGATACCGCCGCTGACAAACGCAATCAGCGAGAGCACGATGGTCCAACGTGTCGCGGAAAGCAGATTTCGATAAAATCACCCAGAAGGTGAAATCAGCCATCGTTCATGCTTTCGGAAATAACTGATAACCGAGCCCGCGCAACAGCGCCCGCACGATGATCGCGAGCAAAAGATAGATAACGGCCACGACCAGATAGACCTCGAATGCACGAAAATTGCGCGACTGAATGAAATTGGCAGCGTAAGTGAGGTCCTCGGCGGAAATCTGCGAAACGACGGCCGAGCCGAGCATCACAATGATGATCTGCGAAGACAGCGCGGGATAGATTTTCTGGAATGCCTGCTTGAGCACGATATGGCGCAGAACCTCCCAACGGGTCATCGCCAGGGACAAGCCCGCCTCGACATGTCCTTTCGGTACGGCCTCGATGCCGGCGCGGATGATCTCGGTCGCATAGGCGCCGAGATTGATGGTCATGGCCAGGAAGGCGGCCAGCGTCTCCGACAGCTTGACGCCGGCCGCAGGCAACCCGAAGAAGATGAAGAAAAGCTGGACGATGAAGGGCGTGTTGCGGATCAATTCAACATAGGCGCTGACGATGCTTCCCGCCCAGGCGGGGCCGAAGGTGCGCAGCGCCGCACCGATGGTTCCGACCGCAACGCCTGCAATCGTGGAAACAACGGTGAGTACCACGGTGAACAGGAGCCCCCAGGCGAGCACGTCCCAGTAGGGCAAAAGATCGCCGAACTCGAGCGAATAGGTCATCGCCGGCGCACGCCTGAGGTGCGAAGCATTTTCCGATTACGTTGAATCCGGGTCGTCATTGAGCGCAGTTTGCCGGCGCTCAGAAGCCTTTCGGCAATGGCGCCTTGAGCCATTTCTCCGAGAGCTTGGCGAGATCGCCCGACGCCTTGGCCTTGGCGATGATCTCGTTGAGCTTTGCGAGAAGCTTGGGCTCGTTCTTGTTGAGGCCGATGAAGCACGGGCTGTCCTTGATGATGAATTTGAGAACCGGCGGCCGCGCCGGGCTTTTCTCGGCGATGACAGCGGCGACGACATTGCCGGTCGCGATCAGGTCGACCTGACCGGAGACGAATGCGGCAATGGTGGCGTTATTGTCCTCGAAGCGTTTGATGGTGGCGCTCGACGGCGCCATCTTGGTGAGTTCCTGCTCTTCGATGGCCCCTCGGGTTGCGCCGATGGTCTTGCCGGCGAGATCCTCGACCTTCGACACGGAAATGTTCTTGGCGCCGAACACGCCGGAAAAGAACGGCGCATAGGCGTCGCTGAAATCGATGACCTTCTCACGCTCGGGGTTCTTACCCAGGCTGGAAATGACAATGTCCGCCTTCCTGGTCTGCAGGTAAGCAATACGGTTGGCGCTGGACACCGGAATGATGTCCACGCGCACGCCAAGCTCCTTTCCGATCAGTTGCGCCATGTCGATGTCATAGCCTTGCGGCTTGAGATCGGGACCGGCCGAGCCGAACGGCGCGAAATCCTGCGGCACTGCGACCTTGATAACCTTCACCTTCAAGATGCCGTCGAGTGCATCGCAACGTCCGATCGAGGTAAAGCCGAGCAAAGCCAGCGCACGCCGCCGCCCACAGGCCCTTGTGAAACATCATGGTCGTCTCCAAACGGTGGTGCCCCGGCTCTAGGCTTCGATGCCGTTGCAAACGAGGATGCGCTCGGCGCTGTCGTTCCAGACGTCCATCTGTACGATCTTTCCGCTTCGCACCACGAAGCGGTCGACATAGCGGTTGCCTTCAAAAGGCGTGCCATCCGGCCATTCGCCGTAAAGCGTCCCCAGATTGTAGACGATGGTCTCGTGCTCGCCCGGCACGACGTCCGAGCGCTCTATTTCTTCTTCACCCATTTGTAGCGTTTGGCGTTGAAGGCCGCGCTGTCGCGGGGATGGCGCATCTTGCGTCCGCCGGTGAACGTAAGCTTGAGGTCGTCGGCGATATAGCGGGCGGCGGCAACCGGGTCCGGGATCATGGATGCTTGCAGATATTTCTCTACGATCGCAGCAGCTTCTTCATTGTTACACAAGACTGCGGCGGCGGAATTGGCGGGCATGTGGAGTACCTCCCTTGCCTGAAGAGCAGCGAGCAGAGCTGACCTGACCCCGCTCTCACAGCGCGATATTGCGATATTGATACAATACCGGCTTGATACGACATCGGGCTAGATTAATAGGCACAACTCCTGTGAATGGATGATTTCTTCCGCCATTTCCTGGGCGGAACGCATTGGCATGCGCCTTGCGATGATCTATCGGGTTCATCAACTGAAATCATTGGGAGGTCCCGGACATGCCTGATCGAACTGTGTCGTTTCCTCGTGCTCCGCCGTACCGTTCTGGTCGGATTGACGGTTATTTCCGGCGGCTTTGCGTTGCCTGCGGCGGCGCAGGAAACCGTCAAGCTTGGGCTTGTCGCCGCAATGTCGGGACAGTCGGCGAAGTCCGGCGAGGCCATTGTGCGCGGCCTCTCGCTTGCGGTCGATGAAATCAACGGAAGCGGCGGCACGCTGGGCAAGAAGATCGAGCTTCTTGTTCGCGACGATGAAAGCAACTCGGCGAAGGGAGTGGTGGCGGCCCGCGAACTCGTCCAGCGGGAAAAAGTGGCGGCGGTCTTCGGCGGTCTCGACACGCCGGTCTCGCTGGCAATCGTGCCCTTCGTCAATCAAACAAAGGTGCCGTTCATGGGCGTGTGGGCGGCCGGCACGGCCATTACGCGCAACGGCGCGGCGGACAATTACGTTTTCCGCGTGTCGGCAGTCGACGAATTGGTCGACATTGCCCTCGTCGATTTTGCCATCGAAGAAATACTCGGCCAAGAAGCCCGGCATGATCCTCATCAACAATCCCTGGGGCGAATCGAACGAAAAAGGACTCAAAGCAGCTCTCGAGGCGAAAAAGATCGGTTATGCCGGCGTCGAGAAATTCGAGACCAATGACGTCGATGTGGTACCGCAACTCACGCGACTTAAACAGGCCGGTGCCGACGTCCTTTTCCTGGTCGCCAATGTGGCGCCGTCCTCACAGGTGGTGAAATCCCTCGACCGCATGGGCTGGGACGTGCCGATCGTCTCGCATTGGGGCCCGGCAGGTGGACGTTTCAGCGAGCTCGCCGGGCCGAGCGCCTCCAAGGTGCAGTTCATCCAGACATTCAGTTTCTCCGGCAATTCAAATCGGAAGGCCGCGGCGATCTTCGCCGCCCTGAAGAAAAAATATCCGGAGATAAAATCGTTTGCCGACGTGACCCCAGCGGTCGGAATCGCCAATGCCTATGATGCCATGCACCTTGTCGCCCTCGCAATAAGCAAGGCAGGCTCCCTCGATGGCACGAAGATCCGCGACGGCTTCTATGCGATTGACAAATACGAAGGTCTTATCAAGACGTACTCGCCCCCTTTCACCGTCAACAACCACGACGCGCTCTCAGCGGCAGATTACATCTTCACATATTTCAAGGGGGACGAAATTCTTCCACTGACAAACTAATTTTAGGCAGCGTTTCCACCGAATGCTGCTGATTTCGGCCGTCGTCACCGGGCTTGCGCTCGGCAGCATGTACGGACTGATCGCGCTCGGCTATCACGTTACCTACGTAGTTTCGACCACGGTGAATTTCGCCCAGGGCTCGTCGATGATGCTGGGCGCCGTGCTCGGCTATACCCTCGCGGTACGCATGGGTTGGCCTCTGCCGCTCGCAGTCGCAGCAACGCTGGCGATCTGTTGCGGAATTTGGCCTTTTCGTCGAGCGTTTTCTGGTTCGACCGTTCGCCGAACGTGGATCGAATGCATGGCTGATGGCGACCGTCGCCGGCGGCATGGTGCTCGACAATGCAGTGCTGTTCACCTTCGGCAAGGAGCCGCGCAGCTTTCCCTCGCTGCTCGCGCAAAAACCGATCGCGATATTCGGCACCGGCGTCTATCCGCTGCAGCTCGTGATTCCGGCGATCGGGATTGCCATCACGCTGGCGCTGCACCTGGGCTTGCGTCATACGCACTTCGGCAAGGCGCTGCTCGCAGTGGTGCAGAACAAAGACGCCGCGCGCCTCATGGGAATCAACGTACGCGCGACCATTGCTTTTTCCTTTGCCCTGTCCACAGCGCTGGCAGGCTTGGCCGGGCTCTTGATCGCCCCGTTGTTCAGCGTCCATTCGGACATGGGGACATTGTTCGGCATCAAGGCCTTCGCCGTCGCAATTCTCGGCGGTATCGGGTCCGCCTCCGGCGTCATGGTCGCTGGACTGATCTATGGACTTATCGAGGCGATGGTCAGCGCCTTCTTCGGTTCGGTCTATACCCAGATTGTCGTGTTCACCGTTGTGATTGTGGCCCTTGCCGCGCTCCCGAATGGACTATTCGGTCGAGCCGCGGTCAACAAGGTATGATCGTGGCTCACGCGGTGACGACGCTGGCGATCCTTGCGCTGATGTCGGCCGCAACTCTGATTGCGTTCAATTCCGAGGGCTACACTCACTTTATCCTTGCCCTTGTCGCCTTGACCACGGTGGTCGGCGTCGGGCTCAACGTGCTGCTTGGACTGGCCGGTCAGATTTCGCTCGGTCACGTCGGTTTCTACGCGATCGGTGCCTATGCCGCCGCCATTCTGACTCTAAAGGGATTGAACTTCTGGATCGCGCTGCCGATTTGCGGAGCGATTGCCGGATTGGCAGGCGGCATCCTCGCTCTCCCGGCACTGCGAGTGAGTGGCGCCTATCTTGCGATGGTCACCATCGCATTCGCCTTCATCGTTCAGCACACGACCATCGAATGGAAGACTCTGACCGGAGGACAGAATGGGCTCATGGGTCTTTCTACTCCCCGCCTCGGCGAGCTGTCTTTCGGCGAGCGGGAAATGGCATTGCTGGCAACCATGCTTGCGGGCGTTTCGCTTCTGATCTTTCAAAGGCTCGCTGCAAGTGCATGGGGCAAGGCGATGGTCGCGGTGCGCAATTCCGAGACGGCCGCGCGCTCTGTCGGATTAAACCCGGTCGCTATCAAGACTACCGCCTTCACTCTGTCGTCGATCTTTGCCGGGCTCGCCGGTGCGATCTTCGCGCCGTTGATGATGTTCGTCGCTCCGGATTCTTTTCCATTCTCGCAATCGATCATATTTCTGCTGGCGGTGATCGTCGGGGGCGCGGGGTGGGTCATCGCCCCGGCGATCGGCGCCGCCATCACGGTGGTGCTGCCGGAATTGTTGTCGAACCTCGCCGAATATCGTCTTCTCTTCTTCGGTGCATTGCTTCTGGTCGTGCTGTGGCTCGCGCCCGAGGGAGTGATCGGCACCCTGGCGCGCCGCCTGCGCCGTCCTGAAAAATTGGTTGTGTCCGAAACCAGCTTCTCGCTTTCGCATTTTCTGGCGAAAGCCGGGAAGCGTAGCACGCTGACGGTTGAAGGCATCGGCATCAGCTTCGGCGGAGTGAGGGCCGCGTCCGACGTCGGCTTTCGCGCCGAGCCCGCGCGGATAGTCAGCCTGATCGGGCCAAACGGTGCCGGAAAAACCACCGTGCTCAACATGATCGGCGGCTTCTACCGGCCCGATTCCGGCAGCATCCGGCTGGGCGCCACTGAACTCGCGGGGCTGGCGGCGTGGCGCGTCGCGCGCGCCGGCATCGCGCGCACATATCAGACGACCCAGCTCTTCGGCAGCATGAGCGTCCTCGACAACGTTCTCACGGCCATGCTGCGCGGACGGCTAGGCGTGCCGTTTGTGCGCAAAGCGACGCGTGAGGATGAGCGAACGGCGATGGAGTTGCTCGCATTCGTCGGTTATCGCGGCCCGCTGGGAGCCCGGGCGGAGGAACTCGCGCACGTCGACAGGCGGCTGGTGGAGATCGCGCGTGCGCTCGCCACCCGACCGCAAATTCTCTTGCTCGATGAGCCGGCCGCCGGGCTCGGACAAGCGGACAAGGCGGCACTCAGCAAGCTTCTGCGTCGTATCGCCGACCAAGGCGTTGCCGCGATCCTGGTCGAGCACGACATCTCGCTGGTCATGGGCATCTCCGACCACGTCGTGGTTCTCGATGCCGGCGTTGTGATTGCCGACGGCGCGCCCTTGGCGGTGCGCAATGATGCCCGGGTGCGCAAAGCGTATCTCGGCGACGGCGAAATGCGGGCGCGACCGCGCGCCATTCCCTTGAACGGCGCGCCGCAGAAAATTCTGGCATGCACGGGCCTCCATGCGGGCTATGGCGCGGTGCCGGTACTGCACGCTGTAAGCTTCGAAGTGAGACGAGGCGAGATGGTCGCTCTGTTGGGAGCGAACGGCGCCGGCAAATCAACTACAATGCGCGCGGTGAGTGGGCTGCTGCGCCCCGTGACCGGCACGATTGCGCTCGAAGGTAGCTCCATTGAGCGCATGGCCGCCCACAAGATCGCCGCTGCCGGCGTCACGCTTGTGCCGGAAGGACGCCAGGTCTTTCCCGAGCTCACGGTCAAGGACAATCTGATGCTCGGCGGCTGGCGACGGCGCAAAGCCGATCGTGCCGCGGAAATCGAGACGCTGCTTGACCGTTTCCCTCGACTGCGCGCGCGGCTTGCCAATCGTGCCGGTCTATTGTCCGGCGGCGAGCAGCAGATGCTGGCTCTCGCGCGCGGGCTCATCGCGCAACCGCATATTTTCATGCTCGACGAGCCTTCGCTCGGGCTTGCACCGGCTATGATCAATGAGGTTTTTGACATGGTTGCGCAACTGCGGGATGCCGGCGTCACCATCCTTCTGGTCGATCAAATGGCGGAGCTGGCCTTGACGGTTGCCGACCGCGTTTATGTGCTGGAATCGGGAAACATCGTGCGCGGCGACACCGCCGCGGCGCTCGCCGATGATCCCTTCATCGAAGCCGCTTATCTTGGCCGCGCGGCGGCAGGGCATTAGAGCCTGAAATCCGGACTCACCGCATCCCGGCCGCCATGAATTTTTCCAGACTCATAGGTTCGCCCTTGCGCGCCGGCGCGCGCGGTTCGACCCCGGCAAAACGGCTTGCCTCGTTGAACCATTGCAGTCGCGCCGGCAGCTGCCACCGCCGCTGCATGGCAACGCTCGCATCCCAGCGCACCGGCTCGTTTTCGATATCCATCACTTGATAGTGGGTATTGAACAGCTCGATGCGATGGCCGTCAGGGTCGCGGAGATAAACGAACAGCGCGTGACCAGGGCCGTGCCGGCCGGGCCCGAATTCCACATTGGCGGCAAAGCCCATTTCGACGGCGAGATCGCAGACATGGAAGAAGTGACAGGATTCCGGGATCGCGAATGCGGCATGGTGCAGACGAGGGCCTGCGCCGGGCGCAAATACGATGTCGTGCGGATTACCTTTGCGCTGGAGAAAGACAAACAGCAGCTCGTCAGTACCGTCGGGAGAAATATACTCCGAGAGCCGAAACCCCATGCGCATCCAGAATTCGCAGGCCTTGCGCACGTCCGGCACCAGGAGCTGGAAATGATCGAGCCGCTGCGTCACCGCCCCATGATGCTGCTGGAAGGAAACGACCAGCCGTGGCCTCACTTCCATGCTGGCGCAGAATTCGACCGGCGCGCCGCTTGCATCAACGACATGCAGCGTGCGCCCCTGATGCGCAACCTCGACCCATTCAGCCGGCAAGCCGGCTGTAGCGAAAAACCATTTTGCCTTTTCCAGATCTGCCTCGGTGAAGACGCGCATCCCGATGCGCTCGGCGTGAGCCTCGCCGCGCGCGCGCTTGAGAACAAGGCTGTGGTGGCACGCCTCGGTGACGCCGCGCAGAAAGAGGGTATCGCTGTCCTCATCGCTGACGATGAAGCCGAGGAGGTCGACGTAAAACCTCCGGCTTGCCGCGAGGTCCTTCACGGTGAGCACGCAGTGGCTGGCCCGCGTGATGTTGAACGGCGGATCATTGACCGGCTTGGGGATGCTCATGGGCCGCTCCGAAATCTGATGTCGCCGGTCGTCCTTTGAGGCCCGCGCGTTTTGTCCACTGTACCAGATTGCACACGGTGTGCATTTTCCTTTGCAAGGAGGTGTTGGTACTGTTCAACTGGTGGAGCAGGACATGATTGAGGGAACTCATTGAGCGGCGCGAATGACTCGCTCGCGATCGGCCAGCGCTCACTCGGCGATCCCAGTCTCCTGTTTCCGCTTTATCCGCCGCTGCTCACCGGCTGTCCGCGGACCAGCGGTACGGAAATGCAATACCCGCTGGAGATCGATTATGACTATTCCAAAATATCAAAAAGCCTCTTTGCGCAAGCACCGCTGCCGGGTCTGTCGCGCTGGGCTCCGCTGTTGCCCCCATTGGCGCCGCACCTGTCGCTGGGTGAAGGCGGCACGGCTCTGATCGAAAGCGCCCGCATCGGCCGCTGGATTGGTCTCGAAGGACCTCTCTGGCTCAAGGACGAAAGCCGAAACCCGACATGGAGCCACAAGGATCGCTTGAACTACTGCATCGTCAGCGCCGCATTGGCGACGGGCGCGCGCGGCATTGCAGTTGCCTCGACAGGCAATCACGGCGCTTCCGCGGCAGCTTATTCGAACCGGGCCGGTCTGCCATGTGTGGTGATTTCCACCCCCGACGCTCAGCCTGCTTTCGAGCATTTCCAGGCCGCCCTCGGAAGTATTTTTGTGGTTGTCCCGCGGGAACAGCGTTGGCCGGCGCTGCGACGCGTCATCGAAGAAGCCGGTTTCGTTTCCGCAAGCAATCTCACCCGCTTTCATACGGGTAATCCGTTTGGTCCCGAGGGATACAAGACAATAGCCTATGAGCTGTTCGCCCAGCTCGGCGCGAAGGTCCCCGGCACGGTGGTGCTGCCGACCGGATACGGCGAGCTTCTGTTCGGTGTCGCCAAAGGATTTCGTGAACTGAAGAATTTGGGTATCGCTGACAAGATGCCATGCATCCTGTCGGCAGAACCCGCAGTACGAGCGCCGCTCGCCTACGCCATGGCGCATAACCAGGCCGCCGCGGAAGTAAATGGCCCCGGTTCGCTGGCTGCCGGGATCGCTTGCACGGTGAGCTCCTATCGCGGAGCAGTCGCCTTGCGCAACAGCCGAGGTCACGCGCTGACCTTCCAGGAGAGCACGATAAGCAAAGCAGCCCGGGAGCTGGCGCAGGATGGTTTGTGGCAAGAGTATTCCGGCGTTGCCGCCTTGGCGGCTTTGCAAGAGGCCAAGCGGCGCGGAGAAACGATCGAAGAACCGGTGGTGGCGGTTTTGACATCGACGGGCTTGAAGGAAATCCCGGCAACCCGCGCGGTGTCAGTTGATGCCCGCCAACGGTCGCTCGATAGCGTTATCGCCTCGCTGAAGAGCCGATGAACACGCAAGGAGATACGGCAAAGCGCTTTGGCGTTTCGTTTGACGGCGCCGATCCGCCGCAATGCCTGAAGGCAATCGTGGATGTGGCAGACACGGCCGGCATTGCCAATGTCTGGATTGCCTCGCACCTTTTTCATCGCGAACCGATTGCCTGCGCTGCCATGACGCTCGCCGCGAGCCAAAACATCGGTATCGTGTTGATGGCCATGAGTCCCTACACGGTCCATCCGGTCTATGCGACCATGGCCGCCGCAACACTCGACGAATATTTTCCCGGACGGGTGAAGCTCTGCTTTGGAGCCGGCGCGCCGCGCGATCTTGAAGCCGTTGGACTGACGGCCGAGCATCCCCTGCAGACCCTGCGGGAAGCGGTCGAGATCGCACGCACGTTGATGGCGGGAGAAACCATTGAATACGCGGGGCAGTGTTTCCGCATTTCCGGCCGCCGCCTGGCGATGGGGGCGCGGCCGGTTCCCATCTGGCTTGCCGCGTCCGGACCGCGCATGCTGGAACTCGCCGGCCGGCAGGCGGATGGAGTGCTGATAAGCGCGGCGACTTCGCCGGAATTCGTCCGCTGGTCGCTGGATCAAGTTGCGCGCGGCGAGAACGACCGCGGCCGCAGCGTGCAGAAGGCGGCGCTTGTCTTCTGCTCGGTCGACGGGAACGCGCGGATCGCGCGGGACCGGCTGCGCCGCACGGTTGCCTATATCCTGCGCGGCCAACATCATGCGCACAACCTTGAGCTCGCCGGCACGACCCTTGACCAAACCGCATTGACGCAGGCCTTTGCCGATGCGGACTGGGAGCAAGTCGACACACTGATGACCGACGACGTTTTACGCTGCCACACCGCTAGCGGGACGCCCGAAGAAGTGATGTCGATGTTCAATCGCTACCGAAGCGTCGGCTTGGACGAGATCGTCACCTACGGCGTCCGCAACCGCAAACAAATGATCGACGTGTTTGCCGCCATTCGCCCGTGAAACCGCTTTCCTAGCTAGTGGTCCGATTCCGAAGTTCGCCACCACTCGCGGCACGTTCAGATGCGAACTTCGGAATCTAAGGACCACTAGCAACTCTATGATTTCTAGTGCGGTTTTGAATTTGAAGTTCCTAAACGAGCTTGCGGCCAGTTATGATAGGAACTTCAAATTCACCGCACTAGTGGAGAGATCGAGAATGTTGTTCAGAGACGACCTCAAGGCTATCGCCGATAAGGCCCGGTCGAAAGTATTCGAAGCGTGTCCGCGGCATGCCGACATTATCGTATCCACCGATCCGACCCATGTCGGGTATTTGAGCGGGTACCGCAGCGTATTGCTGGATGCCGACCGAACATATCGCTGCGCCGTCATTGTCACACGCAATCAAACTATGCTGATTACCGGAGCGAGCGATGCTGCGCCGGCGCTGGAGGTCTTGCGCGATCCCGCCTGCATTTATCGCTATGGCTTGTTTTACGTCTCGTCCAGCGGCCGGGGCGCAGACCTAGCCGCGATGCCCAAGGCGGAAAGCACGTTCCCCGACGCTCTCCGTTCGGCGATGCGAACGGCTGTCAAAGCCAGCCATATGATCGGTCTCGATTGCGCGAGCGAAAGCGATTTTCAAGAGCTCAGCCGCTTGGCCGGTGAGAATGCTTTTGACGCGCGGGCAGCCGTCATCAAGGCGCGCAGCACCAAGCTGCCGGAAGAGATTGAAAAGATGCGCTATGCTGCCGAGCTCACTGAAAGGGGCATGGAGAAGGCCCTTGGCTACGCCAAATCCGGCGTCACCGAACTGGACTTGAGCACGATAATCTCCACTGAAATCATTGCGGGCGGCGCAATACCCCGCTTCGTCGTTGTAACCGCCGGAGATCGCAGCGCCCTGGCGGACGCTCACGCTACCAGGTCGAAATTGAAGAATGGCGATATACTGCGGCTCGATGTGGGGTGCACATTCGAAGGCTATTGGGCCGATACCGCGCGCACGGCAATCGTAGGGACGCCGGCTCGCGAGCAGCAGCTGCGCTATGATGCCCTGTTACAGGGCGAACTCGCTCAACTGGCGTCGGCGCGCCCAGGAGCGAGCGCCGCAGATCTCTACAACGTTGCCATGCAGGGCGTGCGCAAAGGGGCGCTGCCGAATTACCAGCGCAGTCATTGCGGCCATGGGCTCGGCATAACCGCCCACGAATTTCCCACGCTCAATCCCGCCAATCAGGAAGTGGAGCTGCAGGAGGGAATGGTACTGTGCGTAGAAACTCCTTATTACGAACTCGGTTGGGGCGGGATGATGGTTGAAGACATCATTGTCATCCGCAAAGGCGGCCATGAATGTTTGACGAAGCTGCCGCGCGAGCTGCGCAGCGTTTAGACGGGCGATCAGCTCGAGCTGACCGGAGAAGGGGCGACGCGCAATTGATGATCAATTGTGGCGAGGCAGTACCGACAAACCTTTGCGTCGGCGGGAATCGTGCGATGGCATTCGCTACAGGTAATTTCCTTTTTCCCTTTCTTCCTTTTGAAAAACGAGATTGGGCTTGAACCGGTCGGCATTTTTTGCCGACCGTCTTGGCGCGACTTTGTCCGATACATAAGACAAAGCGGCACAACCAAACCGCCCAGCCCGAGAACTACCGTCGGCTCCAACCCGGCAAAGCCTATGAAGAGGAATGCCAGGCTGAAAAAGAACATCAGGTCAAATGCGAGCGAAAGCACCTGCATCGCTGGTCGCCCGATACTCTGCAAGACATTGATGCCCGAACGAGGTCAATTCATAGCTTTTGGTCATTGCGTTCCAGGTTACCAGTTTATTGTCGGACATCGCCTTCATCAATCCGAGTCTTTCGGTACGATCAGGAACAAGCGCCAGCAAGCTGCCGCGCGCCTCGATTTGCGCAAGCGCAGCCAAAAGCGGCTTCGCCGCTTCTGGCCTGTCCCTGTTCTCGGCTATTGTGTCGTGCATTGAACGCCGGCAACGATTTGCGCGCGATTGCGCGCAACAGGCCGAGGCCCCAGGCTTAAGCTCCGATCGGAAATGTGAGCCGAATTCGAGCCGGAGTCAGCCGTCCTGATTAGTTATCCCCCGATTGTTCGTCCACGCGACGAAGTTCGTCAGGGTGTCGCGGCGATCTTCTCCAAGATCGGATTCCACATCTGTTGATCCGCCTGGATAAATGACATGACTTCCGTTGGTGACATCGGCCGCACGTAACTACCGGTCGTGGCGAGTCTCTTCTGAACCTGCGGATCGCTAACTGCTTTGCGCAAAGCTTCGCTCACTTTGTCGACGATGGGATCCGGTGTCCCGACCGGTGCGACAAGCGCGGCCCAGCCGCGCGCATTGAAGCCAGGCAGCGTTTCCGCAGCGGCGGCCAGATCGGGAAAGTCCGGCAGACGTTCCGGTGAACCGACTGCAATCGCCTTAAGAGTGCCCCCTTGGATAGCACCGGCAAGCGCCGACAAACCTTCGATGACCATGGACAGGCGGCCGCCGAGCGCATCGTTGAGGGCCTGGGGCGCGCCGCCCGTATAGGGCACCGCCAGGATATCAACTCCGGCCTTCGATTTGAGCAACTCACCGGTGAGGTGGGTCATCGTCCCGCGGCCGGTCGCGGCATACGAAAGCTTGCCGGGCTCTTTCTGTGCAAGCGCAATAAGTTCGGGCAGTGTCGATACGCCGAGGGCGGGAATCACGGTAAGAAACATAGGCTGTTCGCCGACGAATCCGATCGGCGTGAAGTCGCGTGGAACCTGCAGCGGCAGGTTCGGCTGCAGTCCGGAGAGTGTCACGAAGGCGGAAGCAGCCGGCATGTAGAGCGTGTAGCCGTCCGGGGCGGCGGCCGCCGCGGCGCGCGCTGCGACCGCACCGCCAGCGCCCGGCTGATTGAGCGCGATGATTTGCTGGCCGAGCAGAACACCCAGACGCTCGCCGACGATGCGGAGCATCACGTCCGGCGCGCCGCCAGCAGCCGAGTGGGTGATAATGCGGATCGGCTTATTGGGGTAGCTCTCGGATTGCGCAACGGCCTGCACGGTCGCGCAGGCGAGCACGAGGGTCACGGACGCAATCCGCGCAAGCGAAGTTCGCATCGTCTCCTCCGGATCGTTTATCGTTTTAATTTAACCCGGATTTTACGCCGGATCGAACCGACGCTGAACCCTTCTCGGCAATTTCTGAGTTAGTGGAACGTTCTTGCACTGCAAAACGCGGCGATGGCCGGATTTCGCTTTGATCAGTTTGCCGGGAACCCCCGACATAAGTCATGCGTTGATTTATGGCAGTCACTAGCGCCTCGCGCTCAGGGTTGCCAGTCGCACACTGAGCCAAACGGGCTCATGATCATGACGAGCTTATTGCAGAGAATCAAAGCCGCACCATTATGGGACCGGGAGGTACTCGCTGTCGCATTAGCGAGCTCGGCGATTCTTCTGGTCGTTGGCGCGACCGCACAGCTGATTTCTTAGAACGCAAACAAACGCGCGTGCAGGCAATGCAGCCTGCCGCGCGCGCCTCGCTTGACTATCGGTGGTTTACTGCCTCGCCTTCGACTGGGTCGTGGTACCCGGCTTCACAACCGCACCATCCCCGACCTTGACTGGCGCATTGGTCAATCCTGGCATTTCAGGGATTTGCGCGGCCCCCGCAACCGGCAGCTCCTTCTGGGCGCCGGGCGGTGGTGTTGTGGAGGCAGCCTTGAGCTTCTCCTGGGCATGGCCCGCGACAGTGCCGAGCGCGGTGGCAATGACAAGGGTCACGATTGCACGCTTCATCTAAGTCTCCTGCGATTTTGCAGCACCCTCCGGATGAGGATAGCTAGAGATGCATTGCGGCGCAAAGTTGTTCCGGCTTCGGCAGTTCAGCAGCTTGTGATGCGGCATCGACAAGGTCGAGCGGCGCGCCTGCTCACGCCCTCTCAAGACCTCCTTCCGCACCGATTTTAGCTGTGGTAAGGAACGGTATCGGTCAAACATAGACAGAGGGGGGCGCCTTGCACAAGCTCTTAACAGCATTGTTTTTCAGCCTTTTCTTCGTCATCGGCGCCGGAGCGCAAAAGGCCGAAGCTCAGAGTGCCAACCTTTGCTTCACCAACGGTTCATCCTTCATCATCTATATGCGCGCATTCTCGGCAAGCCGAAATGCGGTGTGGCCGGCCGGCGGGAATTGGGTTCTCAATGACCGCGCCGAGCGCTGTGCTCTGCTATCCTGTATCCCGGGCGAGCAAATCTGTTATGGCGGGACCAACAATTCAGGCACCTATTGGGGAGTCGGCTACGACGGCAATATGGGATGCCAAGCCTGCTGCGGAACCTGCGATGGTGGGACGTACCGCGCAAACCTCGTCGATTAGCGGGGCTGCGCTGGTTCAATACGACCGCGGCAGCGCGAGCGCTTTTTCCGCGATGAAATTGAGAATCATGTGCGGGGTGATCGGCGCGATGCGCGCGATCATGACTTCGCGCAGGTAGCGCTCGACATGAAATTCCTTGGCGTAGCCCATGCCGCCGTGGGTCATGACGGCGGTCTCGCAGGCATGGAATGCCGCCTCGCCGGCGAGATATTTGGCGCTGTTGGCTTCGAGAGCACAATCCATATTGCGATCGTAAAGCTGCGCGGCTTTCATCGCCATCAGGTTGGCAGCTTCGAGCGCCATCCAGCATTGCGCAAGCGGATGCGCAATCGCTTGATTTGATCCAATCGGGCGGCGAAATACCACACGCTCGCGAGCATATTGCGCCGCCTTGCGCAGTGCAGCGCGTCCGATGCCGACCGCCTCGGCGGCAATGAGGATGCGCTCCGGATTCATGCCATGAAGAATGGCGGCAAAGCCTGCCCCCTCTTCGCCAATGCGATCGGAGGCGGGGACGGCAAACCGGTCGAAGAACATCTCGTTCGAATCCACGGCATGCCGGCCCATCTTGTCGATGACGCGTATGCTGACGCGGCTGCGGTCGAGATCGGTGTAGAACAGCGTAAGCCCGTCGGTCTTGCGCTTGACCTGGTCGAGCGGCGTAGTGCGGGCAAGGATGAGCACCTTGTTGGCGACCTGCGCGGTGGAGATCCAAATTTTTTGTCCCGAGAGGAGATAATGATCGCCATGGCGCTCGGCGCGCATTTTCAGCGCGGTCGTATCGAGGCCCGCGTCGGGCTCGGTGACGGCAAAACAGGCCTTGTCGGCCCCCTTGATCAAGGGCGGCAGCATGCGCTGTCTTTGTTCCTGCGTGCCGAAAACGACAACGGGCTGCAGCCCGAAAATGTTCATGTGGACGGCGGAGGCGCCGCTCATGGCGGCGCCGGATTCGGCGATGGCCTGCATCATGATCGCCGCCTCGGTTATGCCGAGCCCGGCGCCGCCATGTTCCGCCGGCATGGCAATGCCAAGCCATCCCGCCTGCGTCAGCGCCGCATGAAAATCGTGCGGGAATTCGCCGCTGCGATCCTTTTCTAGCCAGTAGCCGTCATCGAACTGCGTGCAGAGCTTGAGAACGGAATCCCTGATCTGCTGCTGCTCGAGGCTGAGGGAAAAGTCCATCGCGCTGCTGCGCCGCTCGTTGCAACGACATTAACTAATTAGTCTACTCCGCGGCGTCAGCACGTCGAAGCAAGCCCGCCACTTTCATTTCATCGTGTAATGCAAGGGAATCCCAATCATATCCATTGGGCCAGTGAGCGCTCCCTCCTCGATGAAGACCCGCGCGAAACAGGACGGATCCTTGAGCGGTTCCGCCATTGACCCCGGTTTTCTCGAACATCAACGAAAAATCGCGCACCCCAATCGTCCCGTCGGAAAACTCGATTTCCAATTTGTGGTCGCCGACAGGGCGAACGCCTATGACATCAATCATCATTCGGGACCAGCCATCCGCTCAAGTGACCATGAAAATGCGGAGGATCATGATCATTAAAGTACATTCTCACCGTGATCCCAAGAAAATAAGCAATCGTCGGAATCACTGAACTCCTGGTAACCCATATTTTCGCAGGTTCAAGCGTTTGGCGCGAGCAGCCGTTCCATGGCAGCCGCGATGGAGAGAAGCCGCCGGTCACTGTTGTGCTCCCCGAACAGCATCAGCCCCACCGGCGCATCGCCGGCACGGTGGCAGGGAATGGATATGGAGCAACCGTCGATGAAATTGGCGATCGACGGATTGCGCAGCATGAACATGTTGACGCGGCGATATTCCTTGTCGTCGGCAAGATCGGCGACCGGCGGCGCAACAAGCGGCGTGGTCGGCATCAGCAACGCATCGTAAGGCGCGGTGACGGAGCTCACGCGACGAATGAATGCGGCGCGGGCTTCGAGGAGATCGATGTAGTCGGCAGCCTCCTGCTCGCGGCCACGCAGGATGCGAACGAGCACGCGGGGATCGTACGACTTTTCGGCCTTGTTTTCTGCCTTGGCGATCATCTGACGATGGACGGCATAGGACTCGGCGGTCACGATCCCGCCTTTGGAATTGATGCCGGCAAGCTCCGAGAATTCAGAGAGCGCGATGTCGGTGATGCGCGCCCCCGCATTGCGCAGGCGAGCGAGGGCGGAATCGAATGCCTGCGCCACGGCGGCATCGAGGCCGTCGAGGACAACGCTCTGCGGCACCGCGAGCCGCAGACCCGAAAGCGGGAACGCGACCAGATCGAACGCTCCCTCTCCGGCAAGAACCGCGTCGAGCATCGCGCAGCATTCAACCGTCGTTGCCAGCGGTCCGACCAAATCGAGCGTCATCGACAGCGGAAACGCGCCTTGCTTCGGCACCCGTGCGGCGGTTGGCTTGAAGCCGACAATCCCACAAAGCGCCGCCGGGATGCGGCAGGAGCCGCCGGTGTCGGTGCCGATTGCACCAATTGCCATGGCGTCCGAAACCGACACGGCGGCGCCGGACGAAGAACCGCCGGGGATGCGGCCCGCCTTGCGGTCGAACGGGTTCAAAGGCGTGCCGTAATGGGGATTGATGCCGATGCCGGAGAAGGCAAACTCGGTCATGTTGGTTCGCCCGATCACAATGAAGCCGGCCGCCCGCAAGCGCGCCACCGCCGGCGCATCCCGCATGGCGGGAGCCGCGTTGCGCCGCAGAATTGAGCCCGCCGTGGTCACGTCGCCGCCCACATCGAACAAATCCTTGATCGAGATCGGAATGCCGGCAAATGGCGGCAACCCAGTGCCGCTCGCGCGCAACCGATCGTAGAAATCCGCCGCGGCGAGCGCCTCCCCTGCATAAACCTTGAGGAACGTGCGCGCGCCCTCCCCGGCACCGTCGTTGATGCGCGCCAGACATTCTTCGACCAGACCGCGGCTCTTCGTTCCGCCAGCAAGGCTTTTCATGGTCTGGGCGATGGTCTTCATAGCGGCTGGCTTTTCTTCGGACAGGTTGACAGTCATAGCGTGGGAGCTAGGGAAAAGAGAGACATTTGCTCTCGCTTGCGAGCCTGCTAGGCTCCATCTGCCAAATTGCAACGGGAGTTGCCGCCTGCGTGTCCCACGTCCTCACGCTTTCCTTGCATGGACTATCCCAGAAATCGAACGTTGCCATTGACCAGGCCGTGATCGCCGGCTGGACCGGGCGCGACGCGCAGGCAGTCGAGAAGCACATCAGGGAACTTGAAACGCTGGGAGTGAGGCGGCCGGCAACGACGCCGATATTCTATCGCGTTGCAGCCGCGCGGATCACTACTGCGCCGGTCATCGAGGCGGTCGGTGAAAGCTCCGGCGGCGAGGTCGAGTTCGTGCTGCTACGGCATGGCGGGCGGCTGTGGGTCGGCACCGGTTCCGACCATACGGATCGTGAGGTAGAAAGATACAGCGTCACAGTCTCCAAGCAGATGTGCGACAAGCCTGTTGCCCCGGTATTTTGGCCTTACGATGAGGTCGCGTCGCATTGGGACCAGCTGATCCTGCGCTCGTACACCACCGAAGCAGGCAGGCACGTGCTCTACCAGGAGGGCACGGTGGCAGCGATGATTGCACCGCCCGAACTGATCAAGCGGCATGCCGCCGATGCACGGCTCGCGCAAGGCACAATGATGTTCTGCGGAACCCTTTCCGCGCTCGGCGGGGTGCGCGCGACTCCCGAGTTCGCATTCGAGCTGGAAGATCCGGTGCGCGGCCGCACAATTGCCCATTCCTATCGCGTGCGTACGCTGCCTATGCTGGGATGAGGATCGAGAAGGAGATAGAGAGACCCCATGAACAAACCGCACCTCGAATTCACCCGGGTCGATATGAATACCGGCTGGGCCACGCCGCCGGGTTATCCTTCCGGCATCAAGCAGAAAATTCTCGCCAGCGACCTCGACGAAACCCGCAAAATGGGAGGACGCACGCGGCTGCTGCGCATTGAGCCCGGCGTCTTTACCACGGCGCCGTTCGTGCACGACCACTGGGAGGAGGTCTACCTCATCTCCGGCGATCTCATCGTCGGCAATGACAAGGAAGGCAAGGGCGGCGAGGCATTCGAGGCGCCGACCTATGCCTGCCGGCCGCCCGGTGTGTATCATGGGCCGTTCAAGTCGGAGCGCGGCTGTCTCCTTTACGAGATTCACTATTACGACGAGAGCGGTAAACTGACACGCTGATCTCTTTTTCCAAACTGATTTTCGAAACCTGTCATTCCGCATTGATGATGTGGCGGCGACACGGCGCCGATTGCCGTGTTGCGGTTCGTGACAATGCCGGCAGCGCTACTCATCACTGGTCGCGTGCAGCTTTTCCACTTACAGCCCCGGTAGCATACCTGAAGCAGCCGTCCGCAACGCCCTTCGATCACTCGCTCAAAAAAAGGGGGGTAGCTTCCTAAAGGCTCGCCTTCTCGACCAGGAGGTGTTTGAATGCAAATCGACAATCAGATAGCTTCACGCCGCTGGAGATCACGCCGCGCAAATTCCAACCACATCCCGGGCGGCACCTCCTTGCCCGCGCCGACGCGGTGATCGAGTAATCTTTGCTGCAGTGCATGAGTCCGTTTTGCCAGCCCCTGACTTGATGCTCGCCAATCCGCTATGCTGCCTCTCTGGCCAGGGGCTGCAGATGCAATTCGATCGATTGAAGCGGCGCGATTTTATCACGCTGCTCGGGGGTGCGGTTACGTGGCCGCTGGTCGCCCATGCGCAGCCCTCGGCCAGGCGGCCCACACTCGGACTTCTCATTCCGGGCTCACGGGCCAGCTACGGCCAGCGCGTCGCCGCTCTGGTGCAGCGGCTGCGTGAGCTGGGCTGGGTCGACGGCCTCACTATCGCAATCGAATATCGGTGGGTAGCAACCCAACGTTTCGACGAAATCGCGGCCGAGTTTGTTCGCTCGAAGGTCGATGTGATCTTCACGTCGGGAACCCCGCCGACTGTTGCGGCAAAGACGGCATCATCGGAAATCCCGATCGTATTCTCGCCGGCAGGCGATCCGTTGGCTTCCGGCCTGGTCGCGTCACTGGCGCGACCGGGCGGAAACATCACGGGCTTGTCCAACCAGACCGCTGATATCGCCAGCAAGCGAGTCGAGCTGCTGCACGAGCTGTTCCGTGCGGTTCGCCGGCTGGCGATCATGGTTAAGTCCGACAATGCCTCCGCTGCCTCGGAGATGCGCGAGGTCACAGCGGCGGCCGGCATGCTGGGCATTGAAGTGGTGCCACTCGAAATCGGGCAGGCGGAAGACATCGGACCAGCCTTCGAGACACTCAAGGGGCGGGCGGATGCGCTCTACGTCGTCATCGACTCGCTGGTCACAACGCACGCCAATCGCATCAATGCCTTGGCCCTGGGTGCACGACTGCCGACGATGCACGGGGCCCGAGAGCTCGTTGCCGCGGGTGGCCTCATGTCCTATGCCGCGAGCTACGAGGACTTGTACCGGCGGGGTGCCGAGTACATCGACAAGATATTGCGCGGGACCAAGCCTGCCGACATCCCGGTTGAGCAGCCGACCAAGTTCGATCTGGTCATCAATCTCACGACCGCCAAGGTGCTCGGCCTAACCATCCCCGATGCGTTCCTGCTGCGCGCGGACGAGGTGATTGAGTGAAGCGACGCGAGTTCATCACGCTCGTCGGCAGCGCGGCTGCCGCATGGCCAGTCGGGGCACGCGCGCGGCAGCCGGCGATGCCGGTCATCGGGTTCCTGCGCAGCACGCCCGTCGCCGGCGTGCCGCACTTCGTCGCCGCGTTCCGCGCGGGTGTCGCCAACTCTGCTCGCGCGCACGCGGACGAGGTTGGTTGGATAAAAGATGTTGCTTGTTGCAGTGCATGAGTCCGCAGTCGGCAGATTTTGTTGCAAAAGTCTTTGCGTGTTTCGTCTCGAAGTGATTCGCTTGCTCTGACACGATTCGCTGTGGAGGCGAGCCATGATGGGGCGGCTCAATCACGATCAAGCGCAGTTGTTTTATTCATTTCATCTTGATGAAGCGGTTCCGCACGATCACCCGATTCGCAAGATCGCTGCGGTTCTCGACTTATCATGGGTTCGTTGTGAGCTGGCGCCCTTTTACCCCGAAATGGGTCGGCCCTCGATTGATCCGGAGCTGATGGTCCGGATGCTCATCATCGGCTACGTGTTCGCAATTCGCTCGGAGCGAGCTATATGCCGGGAAGTACAGGTGAACCTCGCCTATCGCTGGTTTTGTTGTCTCTCGATCGAGGACAAAATCCCGGATCACTCGGCCTTTTCACGTGCCCGTCATGAGCGGTTCCGCGCCAGCGATATGTTCCGGCGGGTGTTTGAGCGTGTCGTTGAGGCCTGTATTGCGGCCGGATTGGTTGGCGGTGAAGGGTTCGCAGTCGATGCGAGCCTGATCGCAGCGGACGCCAATAAGCAGCGATCGGTCCCCGGTTCGGAGTGGAACAAGACGCGCGATCCTCATGGGGCTAGCCGTGCCATGAAGGAGTATTTGGCAACCCTCGACGATGCGGCGTTTGGCGCGGCAAGCGAGGTGCCGCCGAAATTTGTCTCACCCTCCGATCCAGCCGCGCAATGGACTGGCGCGATGCGAGGGCCGGCCTTCTTCGCCTACGCGAACAATTATCTCATCGACGTCAAGTTCGGCATCATCATGGATGTCAAAGCTACCCGCGCCATTCGTCAGGCGGAGGTGGGTGCAGCTAAGACAATGCTCGAGCGGACGGAGGAGTGCTTCGGGATCAAGCCCGCCTGTCTTGCCGCCGATACGGCCTATGGCTCTGCGGACACGCTCGACTGGGTGGTCAATGAGAAGAAGATCGAGCCGCACATTCCGGTCATCGACAAATCTAAGCGCGAGGATGGCACCTTCTCGCGGGAAGACTTCAGGTTTGACGAGGAACGGAACATTTATATCTGCCCAGCCGGCAAAATGCTAACCACCACCGGCCACATCGGCCCCGATCACGCGATCCGCTACCAGGCATCACGGCCTGACTGCGGGACGTGCGCGCTCAAACCGGAATGCTGTCCGAATATGCCTTTCCGCCGGATCGCGCGCGATGTGAACGAGGCTGCTCGCGACGTTGCTCGCGCCCTGGCCAAGACCGAGGCTTTCGAGCGATCGCGCCGCAATCGCAAACGCGTTGAGATGCTATTTGCTCATCTTAAGCGCATCTTGCGGCTTGGGCGGCTTCGGCTACGCGGGCCATGCGGTGCGCAAGACGAGTTTACGCTCGCAGCAATCGCACAGAATCTGCGCCGGCTTGCGAAGCTGGTTGCTCGACCGCCACCCGCAATCGAGGGATGTCTCGCATAGCCGACTCCGAGTGCCAGTGCCGCGTGATGCAGCGTCACCGCTCTAAAGAGAGCGGATGGTGAGAACCGTTCCGAGAAATCGAGGCAGCGGCCTCGCCGCTCTAATCGCAGACTTTTGCAACAAAATCGGCACTGATGAGACCCACCAGCCGTCTCGACTGGGCGTGCTGCAACCGCCGTTGTTGCCGAGTAGGCCGGGGGAATTTCACCCCGAGCCTTTCACAGATCCGGACTTGACACTCTCGCGTCATCCGGCTCGTGCCACCGCCCGAAGCCTGCCGCCTTCCATAGGGCCGATATAGCGGTTTTTCTATTCGCTACGCACCAAATTCCCGGCGTTGGGCGGGTTACTCTAGGGCATTTCGGGGCATTCCCGGAACGGAGACGCAATGCCATTCGACATACCTGAAAAGCTCAGCGCTTTTGCAGCGGCTCTGTTTATTCTTGCTGGAAGCATCTGGGGTAGCAGACATGATCCGGTGATCTGGCTGTTGGCCATCGGTTGCGTCGCACTCGGGCTTCTCCGATCTCGACCATATGCACCCGCGTTACTCGCAGTTCTGGCTGCCTTCTTCTCGCTCTACGCGAGTGATCTTCGGTGGAGAGAACTCGGTCTGGCCGATCAATGGATAAGTCACGGGCTATGGTACCTCTTCGTAGACTTGGACATCGCGTTCGTCGCCTACGGCATCGCTCGTCTTGTCGCGGCTACGTTTAGAGCGGTTCAACGGTACGGTCAGTAGTGATTGCCATCCTGGCCACAGCCACTTGCTCGATAGTCGATCGCCTTCGCTCTCGTCGCCACAAAAATAACAAGGCCGCCATTTGCGGCGGCCTCGCGAGCGGCATCCGTGGTTCAGCGTGACCGGAGCCGCAATGACAGTATCCTAGCAGACGGCTGTTTCGGCAGTATTTCAGAGTGTTTCAATTCTGTTTCGTGGCCGTGTTTAGGCTCAAATGGTTCCGGCTCGACCATAACTCTGGAAGGTCCTTTTGCGATCTCGCGCTCAACTTCCTCTTCGACGGAGATCGGCTTCCTCATTGTGCTACGCGCACAGCGGGACTGTGTCACCCGCGACACAGTTCAACAATTTTTAGATTGCCGCCGTTCTGACGCGATGCAGCAAGTAGGCTTATTCAGTCCTATGGGGGACCCACTAGGAGGCCCTAGCGGGGGATCAAGAGGACCAGGAGACTGTAGGGGCCTCCTAGCCGATTTTCGACAAGAGGGAATAAGCGCAAACAAAGCCTCGGCGGACTACCCTGCCGGGGCTTTGCCTTCATCTCACATCGCCATTGACGCTTCGCCCAACCGACCTTTCGCCGCCGGTCTATCGCGATCAGCTCGATTACATAGTCCTTGAGGGCGGCCGAGTGATTGGCCGCATGTTTCCACGCTCTATCCGAGCTGCGGTGGTTTTGGTCAATTACCGCGTTTGTGGGCTATCGTCCCGGCGTGACAACGAATGGCCAAGTCCCGACACTTACGGAAGCTAAGGCTCGCTTTGTCTCCATTTACTGCCGGTTAACCGCTGCCGACTGTTTCCCCGGAGCGGCTTTAATTTGACGTGATCCGACCGCTCAATAGCGGCAGTCCCGACCCGATGCGGGAGCGAAGCGCCATGATCGTCGCAGTATGGGCTCAGTTAAGTCTTCTCACACTTGGAGCAGGTGCTGTGTTGCTCTTTTTGTTTGAATGGCTTTGACCTGCAGGACGCTCGCCGCACTTGCGCCAGCTGTGAAGCGGGAAGCCGAGGAAGCGGACGGCAACGTTGCGGCGCGGTAGCAGCGGCAATTGACCCCGATAGACATCAGGACGCGTTCACCGATTCGCGAATTTCCGCAAATTTTGGCTACCCTCCGAGCAAGTGTGAAGCAGCACAGACCGCGCTGTTGTCCCGAGGCTGACCATCTCGCCAACGGCTGACAGATTGTCACATTGCTGCACTGCGTCCTGACTGATCCTTACCAATTCGATATTCTGCGAGCTGGCCCCGGCTGGTGGGGGGACCGAATGCGGTTCGATCAATCGACACGACGCGAGTTCGTCACGCTTCTTGGCAGCACCGTAGCGGCGTGGCCGCTTGCGGCGCGTGCGCAGCAGGGCAGCGGGATGCGGCGCGTCGGGGTACTAATGGGCCTCGCCGAGGACGACCCGGAAACCGAGTCGCGTCTCGCAAAACTTCGACAGGAGCTTGGGCAGCTTGGATGGTCGGAAGGCGGCAACGTCCACATCGATACTCGTTTTGCGCCCGGCGGCGCTGGGGCGCAGGTGCTGGCGAAAGAGTTGGTTGCCCTCCGACCTGACGTGATCCTCGCACACTCCGCTCAGATTGCCGCCGCATTTCAGCGCGAAACCTTGGCGATCCCGGTCGTGTTCGTCAACGTCTCCGACCCGATCGGCGCAGGTTTCGTCAGCAGCCTGGCAAGACCGGGCGGTAATTTCACTGGCCTACTGCATTACGAGGAAGGAATTGTTGGCAAGTGGCTGGCGTTGCTCAAGGAGATCGCGCCGCAGCTTGCACGAGCGGCGCTAATAGGGAATCCCAAGAGCCCTGCTTATGACTTCTTCGTGCGCTCCGCAGAGACCGTCGCGCCGTCGCTCTCCATCCAGCTTGTGCCTGGGCACGTCGAGAATGCCGCCGGCATTGAGCGTTTTCTCGACACCTTTGCGCTTGTTTCGGACGGTGGTCTGCTCCTGCCTCCGGACGTCACGACCATCACGCATCGTGACCTCATCGTCTCACTTGCGGCCAGGCACCGTTTACCGGCCGTCTATTCATTCCGTCTGTTCGTGATGGCTGGCGGTCTCATGTCCTATGGGACAGACCAAGTCGTCATGTTTGGGCAGACTGCCTCCTATATTGACCGCATCCTGCGGGGCGCGAAACCCGCCGACCTCCCGGTGCAAGCACCGACCAAATACGAAACAGTGCTCAACCTCAAAACCGCGCAGGCCCTGGGCCTCACTGTACCACCTGGCCTGCTCGTAGCTGCCGACGAGGTGATCGAGTGAGACGGCGCGAGTTCATCACGCTGATCGGGAGAGCCGTGCCTCCCTAACCGCTGCCTCTGACCCCAGCCGACATCGCCTGCGTAGCGGGCCGGCTGAGCAACTTGTGCCGAGGTGACGCCCAACTACCTCTCATGTAATGACCGGCGGCGCGCACATTGGCGCGGCGGCCACCGCGACGCCGGCAGGCCGGCATGGTCGACAAATTAAAACGAACCGGCATGTGCTTGACCAGGTCCTCCTTGGGAATCTTCTTCCTCACTTCGAGCCGTCCGTTTTCGACGTGGCTAATGTAGCAGTCAATAATCCCGACGTGATCCTCCTTGCGGATCAACTTGTCGCCCTGCGGATGACCGAGCGAGTTCTTCATCTGCATGCCTTCCAGCGCTTGGATTACGCCCTCGACGTCCTTGCGGGTCTTGTAGCCGGAGGCTTCCACCGCCTGTTTGATCGCGAACATATCCTCCCAGCATTGCCAGGCATGACTCTTGTCCATCACGCGCTTGCTGTTGAGTTCGCGCGCATGGATGTCGTCGATCAGGCCAAGCGCGATTAAAGCAATGATCAGGCCCCAGATGAGCCCGTTCAGTGCGAGCAGCAACAGCGTGTCCATCAGGCGAGGTAAGCCCGCGATGGGGCGGCTGATCCTGTCCCCCGCATCAGTTTGCGTTTTTCGGATACCGGGCGCAATGGCCGGCGGCTATGGCCCCCCGTATCAGTGGTGCACCACTCGCGCAGCGCGTTGAGTTTTGCGCAGATTTGCAAGTTGTTCGCGCTGCGCGTCGCGTTGCACCGCATCTGGGACACAAAATTTGGTCACTCCGTCAATTCGGCAACGCCCGGCATCAGCAGCCGTTCGACCGTGAACGAGGCGGGCAGGTCGCCTAGCTCGCGCAGCGCTTCAACGAGCTTGCCTAATTTTGCCTTGGATATTTTTCCCGTCGGCTCGTAGAAATTCTTCTGCTGCAGAAAGTCATAGCTCTTCTCGACCTCCTGCTGATGAAGCTTGCTCACTTCCATCATGATCTGCACGGCTGCGTCGCGGTTTGCGACATTGCGGAACCAGGCGACGCTGCGGGTGTAAGCGGGCAGGAATTTATCGAGCGTCTGCTTATGCTCCGCCGCCCAGGCACGGTTCACTGCGCCGCCCGAGAACGGAAGCTCCCTGGCATAATCGATGGTCCAACCGAGATTGCTGAAACCATTCGCCTCGGCATAGAAATTATGCGGCGAGGTAAGCAGCGCGGCGTCGACGGCCCCTGACTGCAGCGCGGAAAGGCGCGCGGAAGTAGCCCCGGCAAATACGTAATCCACCGCACCCGCAGTGATCCCGCTCGGCGCCAGCATGCGCTCGACAAAAATCCGGGTGATGTCCTTGGCGCCGCCGATGATGATGGTCTTGCCCTTGAGCTCCTCGATGCGCTTGATGCTGGGCTTGGCGAGCAGGGCATAAGGCGGCGCCTGCATATCAATACGCCAGAGCGCAATCGGCGCACCCTTTTCGATGGCGCGAATGGGATCGACGAGCCCGCTGCCGACCGTCACATTGACCGAGCCGGCCGCCACCTGCTGCGCGATTGCCGTGGAGGACTGGGCAAAAACCGGTTCGACCGTGAGGCCGGCGTCGGCGAAGAAGCCTTGCCTGATGCCGATATAGACCGGCCAGATTGTCGTGGAGGCCGAACCTACCGCACCTGCGGTAATCGTCTCGATCGCATGCGCGGGGTTTGCAAATGCAAGCGCAATCGCCAAAAGGAATACGTGCCTCTTGGCAATCATGCCGCGGCCTCCTGCAAGATCATGTCAGAGCCTTTCTCCGCGATCGTCACAATAGCGGCGTTGGTGTTGCCGGAAACAATCGCCGGCATGATCGAGCCGTCGACCACGCGCAGCCGCTCGATGCCGCGCACGCGCAAGCGCTCGTCGACCACCGCCATGGCATCGCGGCCCATGCGGCACGTGCTGGTCGGATGGAACACCGTGGTGCCGCTTGCGCGCGCGAAGGCGAGGAGGTCCGCATCGCTGGTGCATGCCGGCTCCGGCGCGCGCTCCTCGGCGATGTAGCGGTGCATTGCCGGTTGCCGCATGATCCGGCGCAGAAGCTTCATTCCCGCCACCACCGTCTCGCGGTCGGTGGGCGCGGACAGGTAGCGGGGCTGGATGGCGGGCGGCTCGCCGGGATCGCTCGATTTCACTCGCACGAAGCCGCAACTCTGCGGCCGTAACTGGCACACCGAAGCGATGAAGCCGGGAAACGGGTGCAATGCTGCGCCGGAGGTTTCCGCACTGAAAATGATAAAGTGCACCTGCACGTCCGGCGTGGCAGCAAGCGGGCTCGCCCGAAAGAAGCCGCCGGCATAGCCGGCGCCGACGGTCAGCAATCCCTTTCGCGACAGGCAATAGCGCAGCCCCGCACCCACGCGCTGGCGCCAGCTGTTGAACACGTCATTCATGGTGATCGGCTCGGTGCAACGGTACTGCATGCGGACCTGCAGATGGTCCTGCAGATCGGCGCCGACACCAGGCATGTCGACAACGACATCGATGCCGAGGGAACGCAGCAGGTCGGCGGGGCCGAGCCCGGAAAGTTGCAGGAGCTGCGGCGAATTGAAAGCGCCGCCGGCGACGATCAGTTCGCCATTCGCCCGTGCGCGGCAGGTGCGGCCACCGTGCTGGTATTCGACGGCGACGGCGCGGCGTCCGTCGAAAATGATCCGGCTTGCCAGCGCATTCGACACAATCGCGAGATTAGGCCTGCGGCGGGCTTTGCGCAGATAACCGACCGCGGTCGAACAGCGCCGGCCGTTGCGCGCGGTGAGTTGGAAATAGCCGGCCCCTTCCTGCTCCGGTCCATTGAAATCGTCGTTGCGCTTGAACCCCGCCTGCTGCGCAGCCGCGATGAAAGCCTCGCAAAGCGGGTGCGGCTCACTGACGTTGGAAACCGCGAGCGGCCCGCCTGCTCCGTGCAGCGCATCCGCGCCGCGCTCTTGGTCCTCGGCGCGCCGGAAATACGGCAACACATCTTCGAAGCTCCAGCCGGTATTGCCGAGCTGGCGCCAGTGGTCGAAGTCCTGCGGTTGGCCTCGCACATAAAGGAGCCCGTTGATGGAGCTCGAACCGCCCAGCACCTTTCCGCGCGGCTGGATGACCCGGCGATTGTTGAGCTCCGCTTCTGGCTCCGACGCATAGAGCCAATTCACCTTGGCGTCATTGAAGAGCCTGGCGTAGCCGAGCGGGATGTGAATCCACAGACGGCGATCATGCCCGCCCGCTTCCAACAGCAGAACGCGGTAACGACCGCACGCGCTCAGACGATGTGCAAGAACGCAGCCGGCGGTGCCGGCGCCGACAATCACATAGTCGAAAACGGCGCCGTCGCTAGTGCCACGCTTCCGAAGTTCGTCATACATGGCCGCCCCCTCTATCACGAACTTCGGAAGCGAAAGGCCCTAGCAAACTTTTTGATTCTAACAGTGCCGTTTCTCGATTTGAAGTTCCTTTACGAGCACGCCGCTACCGCTGTAGGAACTTCAAATGCAGGGATTTTTTTGCCTTAAAGGCGTTTGCAACAGTGTACAGCAGAGGGACGCTTGGCTTCAACGGACGCGCGTCTGCTTATTCGAAGCGTCATCGTGGATTGACGTCTCGCAGGCTCTTTCGGCAAAATCGACGTTGACGGCGAATCCCATGAGGGTCGCGCGGCGTTCGGAGGGATTTGGAGCATGGGGATCGTGCACGTGCGCTTGGTCCTTGCCCTCCTCTTTAGCGGGGCAAGCCTCTGTGCTTTGTGCGGCGACTCACAAGGCGTGAACGTCATTTGCCGCGGCGATCGCGTTGCGCTCGCCCAGCCTGCCGGACCAAATCAAGCGCAAGGGGCTCAGTTCCCGACCGGTCAGCGCGAATCGATTCACCATGCCGGCACGCCATATTCGGGAACCTTTGCCGCTGTCGCGGCCCAATTGCCGGAAACCAACGCGCAGGCTCCCGGCGGGTTGACTGGCAGCGAGGTTCGCACCTGCCTGGACGGACAAGTTACCTTCGGTCAGCCGCTGTGCGACCCCGGGGTTCGCCTCGTCGCCACACCGCCCGGGTCGCCTCCCTTTGACCTGACGGCGGGCGCGAGCCTGATCACCATTTCATGCCCGCCGCCCGCCAGCTGCCCGGCGAAGCTTGCTTCGCCCCTTAAATTCGTCGCCTACACCTACAACTCCCAGCTTGCCCCGGCCGTATGGTCAATTCCGCACAACGCAGCGGACCCCAACGCCGCTCTCGGCACGATCCGATTTCGGCTCACCAATAATCTGCCGCCGCAAAGCGGCGACAATTCCGGCAAGCCGCAGCCCACAAATATTCATGTGCACGGAATGCTCGTTTCCCCGCAGGATGCGGCAAAGCCCGAACAGGGCCACGGCGACAACGTCCTTATCGCAATTTGCCCTAATCAGGACCCCAAGCCAGGGACCGTCGCTGGCACCGATGTCTGCCTCAACCCCAACAGCGGGATCGATCACAGTCATCTGCTCGAGATCCGCGCGGCAAACTACGCCATCCCGATACCTTCTGATCACTTCCCCGGCCTGAATTGGTTTCACCCGCACGCGCATGGCGTATCGGCCGGACAGGTCGGGGCGGGCCTGTCAGGCCTGATCGCGGTCGGCGATCTGTGCTCCTATCCTTTGGAAACGGTCGTGCGCGCGGAAATCTGCGAGACGCGCGAAGGCAATTCAGTCCTGCGAGCGAATATCCGCGAGCGCTTCATGATGCTCAAGGACCTGCAGATCGCCTATGCCGATCCCAAGAAGATCGGCAGTGGCGCAACCGCCGAGGGCTATACCGTCGCCACCTCGTGCCTCGGCACGGCGAGGTCGTATGGCTTCGGGTGGTGTGAATTTGCCCGCAACGACGCCATGGATCGCAAGCCGACGAACAATGCACCCGGTGCCGACGGACTGTGGGCATTTACCGTCAACGGACAGGTCTCGCCGGTCGTGCGCATGGCAGGGCACAGCTTCGAGATCTGGCGCATTGGCAATATCAGCCCAAATTTCGTTTACCGTTTAGCGCTGTGCAAGGCGCCGCCGACGCGGGATTCTGCGGTTAGCCCCAAGGATCATCCACCGAAGTGGCGAAATGCGGAGGCCGCCTATGCCGACCTCAATACCTGTGACCGGCAGCCGTTTCAGATTGTCAGCGTCGACGGCGGCGGCGGTTGGAACCAACAGTTTCAGGCAACCGGCAGCGAACTCTTGTTGATGCCCGGCTCACGGGCGGAAATTCTTGTCAATGCGCCGACCGGTAGTCGCATGTATTTTGCCCATCTCGGGTTCAAGCAACCGGACACCTGGCCCGGAGCGGTGCTGGCGACCGTCGAAAGCGACGGGACGACCCCCTCCTCCACCCCGCCCAATTTCGCCCTGAGCACGGAGCAGGCCACCCTTTATTCGCAGGTCAATATCGATCCAAGCAAGCCGGTAATCCGGCCGCCGGGCTGCACCGACGCCAACACGATCGACGGCAATGGTGTTGTGAGCGTCGTGTTCGAGCGAAAGCAGGCGGACGACCCCAAAACAAATCCCCCTAAAACCGAAATTCTAGTCCTCAGGACCTGGCCGAACTTCGATATAAGCCAGGATCGCAATTTCCGGCTGTGCGTCGACGCGCAGCAGAACGCCAACGACAAGACTGGTCTTGCAAGCGGCGCTGCGCGCCCGGCATGCCGGCCGTTCGTCGGGACGGAATTTCAGACTGGACGCAGGGATTTGTGCGTGCGCATCGGCTCGACCGTGAAATTCCGGTTGATCAATGCCACCAGCGAGATACACAACTTTCACATCCATCAATCCAAATTCAACGTGACGCAATTCGCATCCGCGCCGGGCGCCGGCAATTCGTCGTTCGACGCCGTCAACCAGGCGACCCAGCAGCGGATGTCCGGCTCAAGCCCAGGCCAATTCAAGAATATCGACAGCATTCCCGTGCTGCCGGCGCAGGTCGCGGCCGACGGCACGGTCAATCGCTTGGTCGACCTGAGCGTGCGCTTCGATCGTCCCGAACAGGTCGGCACCTTCGTGTTCCATTGCCATATCCTCGAACATGAGGATAAGGGAATGATGAACACCATCACGATCTTCGATTAGCAAATGCTCACACAACTCAAAGCCTTGTGGAGGCGGCTCGCGGGCGGGGACGCAGGCGACGAGCAGGCGGCAGAGCCAGGTGCGGCAGTCGAATACAAAGGTTATCGCATCCGGCCTGCCCCCTATAAAACCAGCGGCGTCTACCAGACCGCGGGGATCATCGAAAAGGATTCTCCTACCGGCGTGAAGGAGCACCGCTTCGTTCGCGCCGACACCCATCACGGCAAGGAGGACGCGACCGCGTTCGCGATCTCCAAAGCCAAACAAATAATCGACCTGCAGGGCGACAGGATGTTCGAGGAACAGAGGACGGAGAACAGATGACGGAGGACAGATGTCATCCGAAAATCAACGAGAAGGTCGCACCGCCTCCGGCGCGGCTCTCGACCTTTATGATTGCGCCATGGGCATCCGCAATTCGTTTCACGATGGCAAGGCCCAACCCGGCGCTGCCGGAACGCCGCCGGTCCCGGCGCCAGAAGCGCCGGAAGATGAGTTCGCGCTCTTCGGTCTTGATACCGGGACCGTCATCAAGCACGCGGACCACTCCTGGTTTTTCCACGACGATCTCCACGGTTTGACCCGCCGGAGAATGATTGAGCGCGTTCTCTATCAGATTGCGAACTGCCCGCGAAATCATCTCGCCGCTGCCCTTGACGCGAACCGGCTCGGCGGCACCGCTCAACGCGATGTGCTTGCCCTGCGTTAGCGCCAAGGGCGCTGCGAACTCTGCAAGCTCTGCGCAGATACCTCGCAGATCCGCCTCCTCCGCCGGATCGATGGCGAAGGTATCAAGCTCCGCAATATCGAGGAGCTGACTGACTATTCGCGTCATCCCGTCGATATCGCGCTGCAACGCCGCAGCAGTGGCTTTATCGCTAAGCGTGTCGACCCGGCTACGCAAGATGGTCAGCGGCGTGCGCAATTCGTGCGCCGCATCGGCGGTGAACTCGCGCTGAACCTGAAAGCCGATCTCCAGGCGGTCGAAGGCCTGGTTCACCGCTTGCACCAAGGGGAGGATCTCATCCGGGATGCTCTCCTCGGAAAGCCGCAGGTCGGTCCTGGTGGGATTGATCTTTTTCGCCAATTCGGAAGCGTTCACCACGGGCCGCAGCGCGCGGCGGAAAATCACCACGTCGATGAGGAGAAGAAACAACAGGATCGGCAGCGTGATCCATCCCACCCGCTTGAAAAAATCGGCGACGATGTCGTCGATGATAACATCGCGATGAGCAAGGTCCTCCCCGACTTCGATCCAGACCATGTGCTCGCCCATGCGCCTGGCGATGCTGACGCCGGAGAGCCGCGCGTCGCCTCGTCGCGTCTCCAGAAAGGCAATGTCGGACAAGTGCGGATCCTGCAGGAAGATGGGGGCTTGGTCTTTCGAAGAGGAAAACAATACCCGGCCGGCGTCGTCGATCACCGCATAGGCATAGCGGCCGTAAGCCTGTGAATAGAGGTCCTGCAGCGCAGGCGGCAGATCGAGCGTCCAACGACCATCGTCGCTCACCTGCAGATAATGCGCCACCAGGGCGGCCTGCTCGCGCATGGCTTGGGCGTGCAGGTCATTGGCCGCCGAGCGCAAGAACCAGTAGAGCACCACCGGCATGAATAGCGCGGTAATCACCAGCGCGATCACATGCAAAAAGATGATGCGCGAAAAGATCGATTTGAACGAAATCACTTTTCTTCGGCGAGCAGATATCCAACCCCGCGAATGGTGTGGATTTCAACCTTGGCGCCCCGCTCGGCAAGCTGCTTGCGCAGTCGATGCACATAGACCTCCACCGCGTTGGAGGCGACTTCCCCGGCAGTACCGAAAATGTGATCCTCGACCAGTTTTTTCGATATCACCCGATCCTTGCGCCGCAATAACAGTTCCAGCACGGCGGTCTCGCGCGCGGACAATACTTGCGGCTTGTCGTCGATGAAGGCTTGGCGGCTTTCGGTGTCAAACACCAGATTGGCGACCGCAAGCGAGCGTCCGAGCAATTGTCCGGGACGTCGCAGCAGCGCCTCCAAACGCGCCAGCAGTTCTTCGAAGGCAAACGGCTTGACGAGGTAGTCATCGGCACCGCTGCGCAGGCCGTTCACGCGATCATTAACGCCTCCGCGCGCGGTCAGTACCAGGACAGGTACCGGATCCTTGCGCTGCCTGATCTCGCGCAAGATCGAAAGTCCGTCCCCATCCGGCAGGCCGAGGTCAAGCACCAGCGCGGCATAGCGCGTGCTACTCACGGCGCTGCGCGCCTCTGCCGCAGTCGTCAGGACATCGGTTTGATAGCCCTTTTCATGTAAGCCGCGGCTGAGCAGCTGGGCGAGTTCAAGGTTGTCCTCTACGACGGCCAATCGCATCTGCTTCGTCCAACAAATTATGCCTGCGGCGTAATGTATCACCTAATGACAACTAGGCGCCAATACTGCACTTGCTCGGAAAACGTGAATACGAATTCAGCTTCGTGTCAGCTTCCTTAATTATAGGTTCAGCCCCGGTTCATTTACAGTCGAACAAAATCGGGTATTGCGGTTTATCTCGGACGAAGGATGCGTCCGAACCCGCCAAGGAGGTTCTTCCATGTTGCGCACAACCATGATCGCTCTTGCCGCTACTACCTTATTGGGTATCGCTACGGCCTCGGCCGCCCCCATCAATGGCGTCGGCATTGCTGCCGCCGCCCGGGTGAACGGGCCGGTCGAGCATGTATGGTGGCGGGGTTACCGGCACCATCACCACTATTACTACCGCCGCCACTGGCGCCGTTGGTAAAGTTGCCATGACGCGGAGCTGACGAGGGCACTCTCAGCTCCGCGTCTGCATGTTTAGGATCTTAGAAAAATTCATCCCTGCGGCGCGATCATTGGATCCGCGCCGCGCGTCGCCCAGCCGGTCATCTGCCGCTCGATCAGTTCGGCAACCAGATACATGCCGATGCCCATGACGCTGGTGACCAGGAGACCGGCAAAAGCGAGCGGCACTTCAAAGCGCGACGATGCGACCAGCATCAAGTTGCCGATGCCTTTATTGGCGGCCACGGTTTCCGCCACGATCGAGCCTACGAAGGCGACAGTGATGGCGACCTTCAGCGAGGCAAAGAAATAAGGCATCGATCGCGGCAGCCCAATCTTCTGAATCACCTGCCAGCGCGTGGCTCCCAGCGCCCGCAGCACGTCCTGCAGCTCAGGCTCGACCGTGGCTATCCCGGTCGCGACATTCACCAGGATGGGAAAAAACGACAGCAGGAATGCGGTGATCACCGCGGGAACGGTGCCTACCCCGAACCAGATCACCAGGATGGGGATGACGGCGACTTTCGGAATTGTGTTGAAGCCGATCAAGGCAGGATAGAACCCGTCGTATACGATGGTCGAGGAGCCGATCGCTATACCGCTGATCAACCCGAACACCACCGCGATGAAAAAACCGATCGCCGTGGTCATGAAAGTCTGCCAGGCATTGTCGAGGATGGGCCAGCGCCACTGCCATCCGGAGGCAAAGATGGCCGAGGGCGCGGGCAGAACGAACTGCTCGATTGCGAAAGCGCGCACGACCAGCTCCCACAGCACGAACAGTGCAATGATGACGATCCAGGGCAGCACGCGCCGCTGCGTTCGCCTGCGCATCAAATCGACAAATCTAGGGTGTCCTGCGCAGAATGCTTTTTTCGATCATGGCATGAACCCCTTTGACGGAGTTGACGGTCTGGGTCACGTGCAAATCGGCGGCGATGCTCGCCAACGCATAAGCTTCGTCCCTGGCGATGCCGGTGAGCGCGATGATCCAATCGATCATGGCTGTCAAAGCCTGCCGCGCGGCATCGTCGAGATCCACATCGAGACCGAAAGTGAGGAAATGGGTGGCGGTTTCCGCGCGCGGCAGCCGCCAATGCAAATCGCTGCGCACATGAAATTCGAACGTGCCGCCGAGCGAGGTTTCGATTGCGGTGCCGTCCACCTCCCCGTCGCCCTGGGCGCCGTGCCCGTCGCCGGTTGAGAAAAGGGCGCCCTCGTTCCATATCGGCAGATAGATCGTGCTGCCCGCGGTCAATTCCTTGCAGTCGAGATTGCCGCCGAATTCCCGCGGTTCCTTGCTGCTCTGACGCCCGAAATCCTTGGGCGGAGCGACGCCAAGCTGTCCGAAGAACGGCCGCAGCGGGACGCGCAGTCCCGAGGGCAGGATGGCGGTATTGCTGCCGGGGTCAAGCGCGAGATGGATGATGCGCTGGTAAGGAAACGCCTCCGGCAACGTGCCGCCGTAGGCCCGAAACAGGTTGTAGCCCCAGTCCTGCCGAAGCTGGACATCCAGAATCCTCCACTTCGAGCACATCGCCTGCTGCCGCTCCCCGAACGTAAATCGGCCCGGTCAAAATGTGGTTGCCGATGCTGCGTTTGACGGTTTCATGGATCGTTCGCAGTTCGGGCAGCAGTTTGAAACCGCTCGAGGCCGGCGGCATCCATTCCGGATTCCCGGAGACACACTCGATGGCAACGCGATCGCCGGATTCGACTTCCAACACCGGCGGGAGCGAGCCATCCCAGTAACCCCAATGGACGGTCTGTGGGCTCGAACGCAGGATATGCGCTTTGGCATCGGCCCGCGCGGTGGCGAAAGAAACGTTCATCCTCTTCTCCTTGCTGCTGAGCGCGACAGCGGCGAATGAATTTTTTTCGACGGCCTCAGCGCAAATCTTCGGCGCGGCGCACGAATGCTAGCAATCGTTGATCACAGTGCCAAGCTGGACTACGGTGCTGCCTTCACGATCCCCTGCCTGTCGCGCCCAAACGGAGTCCCAGCCATGATTGCCGCGCGCCCGCATCGCACAGTAAGGAAGCAAACCGCGCCGGCGCTCGCCGTTTTTGTCGGTTTGTGGCTGGCGCTCCCGGTCGCCAGCAGCCATTCCGAGGTGAAGAACGTCAAGATCATGATGGATTGGATCATCCAAGGCACCCACGCGCCGTTCTTTGTGGCCCAACACAAGGGATATTTCAAAGGCGAGGGCGTCACGGTCGATACGATCGACGCCGGCAAAGGAGCGACGAACGTGGCGGTGAGCGTTGCCGGGGGCGCCTATCAGTTCGGCTGGGTCGACATGCCGTCCATGATCCGCTTCAACGCGCAGAATCCGGGATCGCCGCTTATTGCGGTCTACGTGAGCTTCGATGAGACGCCGCTCGCGGTCATCACCCGCAAGGACGCAGGCATCCGCAAGCCGGCCGACCTCGACGGCCGCAAGATTGCGGGCGGTCCCGGCACCGCGGTGCACGACACCATCTCCATTCTGCTCAAGGCGGCAGGCGCCGAGCACATCAAGATCAACTGGGTCAATGTTCAACCGCAATTGTTCGGACCGATGCTTCGCCGTGGGGAGGTCGAGGGTACCGGGGGGTTCACCAACTCGAACATTCCCGCAGCGCTCGAGCTTGGCTTCACCCTGGATGACCTGTTCGTGCTCAAATATTCCGATTTCGGCGCCGACATGTTTGGCCTTGCCCTGGTCACCACCAAGAAATTCGCGGACGACAACCCCGGTACCGTAGGCAGCGTCGTGCGTGCGCTCAATCGCGGCACGAAGGATACCATCGCGTCGCCGCAGGCGGCGCTGGAACTCCTTAAAGGCCTGGATCCCATGATGAAGCTCGATATCGAGAAGGTGAGGCTCGACATCGCGCTCGGTCTCACTGACACGCCGCACGTCGCCAAGAACGGGCTCAGCTCGGTCACGCCGCAGAAACTGCAGCACACCATAGATTCGATCGTGGGCGCGTATGCGCTGCCAAACAGCCCCGAAGCGGCGACCGTATATACTGAGCGCTTCCTTCCGCCACTTGCCGAGCGTATGCCGCCGCCGAAGGCGGCCAACTAACCTTTCAATACCCAGTGAGAAGGAGAAGGTCCATGTCGCAGTATATCGTGCTTGCCAATTTCACTGACCAAGGCGTCCGCAACATAAAGGATTCGCCGAAGCGATCCGAGGATTTCAAGGCCATGGCGAAAAAATGCGGAGCGACCGTCAAAGATCTCTATTGGACGCTCGGCCAGTACGACATTGTCGCGATCCTGGAGGCGCCCGACGACATTGCGATGACGGCGCTCGGCCTGAGCGCCGGCGCGCTTGGAAACGTTCGCACCCAGACACTGCGGGCCTTCACGCAAGCCGACATGAAGAACATCATCGGCAAGATGGTGTAGCAGCGGCTCAGCGGTGCTGCACGACCGGCTGATGACCCGATAGCTTGGCCAGCGCGGCATGTCGCAGCGTTTCGCTGCGCATGTATTCCGCGAATTTTTCCGGCGTATTGTCGGCCGGTACCGTCATGCCGAGCGCGTCCATCCGCTGGCGGAACGGCTCCGATTGCACCACCTCATTGAGCTGCTGGTTGAGGAAGGCGATCACCGCCGAAGGCGTCTTCGCGGGAGCAGCAAGGCCGACGAAGCCGCGAAAATCCACATTCGGATAACCCAGCTCCGCCATTGTCGGCACGTCAGGCCAGGTCGCAATTCTCTGCGGGCTCGCCACCGCAAGCGCGCGCAGCTTGCCGTCGTCGGCGAGCGGCTTGGCCTGAGCATAGAAAGCAAAGGCCCCTTCGATCCCGCCCGCGGCCACGTTACGCGCAGCCTCGCCGGATCCGCGATACGGCACGCCGACGATCTTCGTATTGGCAAGCGCGTTGAGCTGGGTAAGGGCAATCGCCGGCGAAGTCGCCGGCCCGGAAGTGCCGAAACTGATCTTGTCCGGGTTGGCGCGTGCTGCGGCAACCAGCTCGGCAAGCGATTTGTACGGTAACCTGGCATCGATGATGAGAACCAACGGCGGCCCCTCGGCGATCATGCCGATCATGGCGAAGTCGTCGATTGCGTTATACGGAACCGGCATGTAGTGCAGGTTCTGTGTGTCGGCGACTGAATTGGCAAATAGCGTGTAGCCGTCGGGAGCGGCGCGCGCAGCGAATTTCCCGCCGACGATCCCTGAACCGCCGGGCTTGTTGTCAATAACGATGTTCTGTCCGATCCGCTCCTGCAACATGGCCGCGAGAATGCGAGCCGGCACATCGGTCAAGCCGCCGGGGGCGAACGGCACGATGAAGGTAATGGTGCGGTTTGGATAGTTCTGCGGCTGGGCAATTGCAGCTCCTATTGCAGCAGCGAAAAGAATGCCAAACACAGCCGTTCGCACCAAAAACATCATGTTCCACCTCGCCGAAATGCTCTAGTCGCTTCGACCGCAAGCACCTAGACCTGACGATCAGCAGCATAAGCACAAAGGGGGCTCGATGTCCGACAAAACTGCTTTGCGCAGCGTAGAGGCGCTCCTTCCCGTCGAACTCGGCTGCGGCGAGGTGAAATTCGCGCAAGGCATAAAGGCAGGTCACTGGGTATTCGCCACCGGTTTGATGGCGCAGGACTTCGTCAATGGAATCGCGCCCGATATCCTACTCGAGCGTTCCCCGCATTCGGGTCTGCCCAAGCGCGAGAAGGAAGCTCTGCGCATATTCGAGAATCTCGACGCCGTGCTGCGCGCCGGCGGCACCGAGCGCGCCGCGCTGGTTCGCACCGACCAGTACTACACCACAGTCAAGGCAGTGCCGCCCTACCAGCAGGTCCGGCGGGAATTCTTGCGCGGCCGCATTCCGCCTTCGACCTCTATTACACAGAAGGGCTTGCTGCTGCCCGGCGCCGACATGAACGTTCAGGCGCTGGCCGTTGTCCCGGAGAAGGGGTTCGAAGTCGAGCACCTGAAACATGAACAGCTGAAAGGACGTCCGACTTCCGGCTACTCACCGGCCCTGACCGTGGGAGATTTCATCTTTATTCCCGGAATCACCAGTATGGCTGCCGGCAATGAACCGCAGCGCAACGGCATCGCCGCGGCCGCACTGATGGCGGAGGGCGCGCAATGGGGCGGCCAGCCCATCAAGCTGGAGACCGAATTCATCATTACTCAGCGAATTGTGCCGTCGCTTGAGCTTGCCGGAGCAGGACTGGAAGACGTCGTGCACGCGCAGATTTACCTCACCGACCGAGACGACTACTCCGCATTCAACGAGGTCTGGTCGCGCTATTTCGGCAGCTCACCGCCGACATTCTCCATCATTCCCTGCATCGAGCATGGGCTTGCACCCTATGACGGCAAGATCGAGATCAATGTCCTCGCGGTCAAGCCGACCGGTGCTGCAAAAAAGCGCCCCATCGACGCCGGCGTGACGACTGCGTTTCGCCATCAGCCGCAGGCCATGCGCGCAGGCGACCTTCTTTTCGTCCCCGCACTCATGGCCATCGATAACAACGGACTCGCGCCATCGGCAGGCGCGGATCCACGCCAGCCTTGCTTCTCGTCCGCAGCGGAAGCGCAGGCGGAATTCATCATCGACAATTTCGCCAGGCTATGTGGAGCAGCGGGGACCTCGCTGCAAAACGTCGTGCGCATCCTGCAGTTTCAGACCGATATTCGCGAGTTCTATCCGGTCTACAGGGTGTGGGAGCGCAAGCTCGGCGGCCACCCGGTGCCGTTTTCCGCCGTGGAGGTTCCCGCGCCGCTGCCAGTTCCTGGCGCGACGCTGATGTTGGAAGCCTGGTTCTACGCGCCGTGAAGGAGTATCGCTAGCTCCCGGCCAGGGCCTGCGAAGCAATCTCCGTCGCTTGAGAGGTATTGAGTGGCGCGAGAGTCACCTTTGCGTGGCGCGAAACCGATCGCGGTCTTTCTTCGTTCGGCAGTTCGCGCGATTGCTCGTACAGGAAGTTGCCGGCCCGACCGCCTGCTGTCATCAAGGTTTCCAAATCGCAAGTGGCCGCAATCGCCATGCCGATGTCGCGTAAATGCGCGCGACAATAGCAGAATGCAGCAAGCTTTGCGCGCCGGCTCATGGACAGAGCCGCGACCATATCGTGAATTTCATGCTGCGAGGAACGATAAAGACGACCGATCAATTCCTCGGTTACCGGACAATCATCGCTGTCGGCGAACATCGGCATCCCCCCAGTCGAAGTTTTCCCCAGTAGAATTTGTTATTCGCCCTGTATGGTTTGGAAATGACGCGGGAAGGGCTTAAGTGTCGTTATTCCATGATCTAAATTGGGCAACGGTGCCCGCTGCCCAATCCGCTATCGCGGGGTCCGGTTCAATCCATCCGTCGGGCCAGGGAGCGGGACGCTCGCAGTCTTGGAGCGCTCAATGCTGGCCTTCGTCATCAGCAAAATGGACGCCACCGCTACCGCGACAAAGAATGAAGTCACCATCAAGCGCGGGTAACTGAGCCTTCCCCCGATTGCCACGGCCCTGCGCAATCGGCGCAGAAACCTCCTTGCCGACAGTTGCGTCCGCAATGTCCAGCGGCGGCGAAGCCTGTAAACAGAACGGGTGCGTCCGCTGCCATCTTCGAATTCACCGGCCAGCCACAATACGAAAAACCCCATACCGAGGATGAAAACCTGTCCGAAGGTCAAAAGCAGCAGCACAAGGAAGGTGGAATAGCTCACAGCGGGCCCCCGCATGTTGTCATTTCGTGACAGCGGAGCAGAAAATCGGTTGCGCACTATGGCTGCGGCAAAAAAAGTGCGTTGCGTTGCAAATATCCCACAGGTCCGGTGCAAACCGACGGAAACGAGGCAATCCGAACCCGTAAACCCGCGAGTCAGGATCGCGTTCGTGTAGAATTGCGCAAGCAACCCGCGCATGGCGGGAAAAATTCAACGGCGCGCCCACCGCTCTCATCGAGCGGGCCGCACCGCCAGCGAATCAGCGACCTCGCAAAACGAATCAGAGCGGGCCGTTCGTCTCTAGGCAAACCGCACGGCATAGACCGGCGGCAGGGTGTGCGTCACGCTTGTCCAGCTGTCGCCCCGGTCCTCGCTCACCCAGAGGCCCCCGGTCGTCGAGCCGAAGGCAAGCTTTTCGCCTGCTTCATCGAGGGCAAGCGCATGCCGGTACACCACGTCGTAAGCGTGCGATTGCGGCAAGCCCTTGCTGAGAACTTCAAAGTTCTTTCCACTGTCGCGCGTGCGGGTGACCACCAGCTTACCCTCGCGCGGGATGCGCTTTTCATCCTTGATCTCGGGCACAAACCAGGCGGTGTCGGGCTCGCGCGGATGCACCACCACCGCGAAGCCGAAGGTCGAGGGCTCGACCCCCGTGATCTCCCGGAAGGTCTTGCCCTCGTCGTCGGATACGAAAATGCCGTTGTGATGCTGCACCCACATGCGATGCGGTGCCACCGGACACTGAACCAGGCAATGTACATCTTGCGCGATTGGATCGTGGGTGTGTTCCGGCGGCGCGTATTCAGCGCGCATGCCCTCGCCGCGTTGCGTCCAGTTCGCACCCAAATCTTCCGTGAACCAGATGCCACCGGTCGAAACGCCAACCCATACGCGCTTCGAATTGCGCGGGTCGACGCAAATGGAATGGATGCCCGGGAGATCCGCTCCGCCCCCCATCCACTGCCTGCGCTTGGGATGATCCCAAAGCGAGCGCATCATCTCCCAGCTGTCGCCGCCATTGGCCGAGCGAAAGAGGCCGCCCGGCAATGTTCCGCACCAGATGACGCCGGGTTCGTCGGAGCCACCGGCGGCGAGTGCCCAGATGCGAGCGGTGGTCCAGTTTATCGGCCGACCCCACATATCGTTCTCTTCGTAGCCTTCCGGTTTCGGAGGGTATGTCGGGGTCGCAATTTCTTGCCAGCCGTTGCCTTTGGAACGGTGAAGCTTCACCCCGAAATGACCGTGGTCGAGCGCCGCGTAACGAGCGCCGTCGCGCCGGTCGCTAAGCGTGAGGGTGACATTGTCGCCGAGAAAATCGACCCCCGAAATCCCCCACTGTCCCGCCTTGCGCGACACCGTGAACAGGCCCTTGCGGGTCGATACGTGAAGCGTGTCGCTCATCAATTACCCTCCTGACAGCGCTTGAAAAACATAGATCGTACTGGTCTCGCCGACCGCATCGGCCAATCGCGCGCGATCGCGGATCATCGTGCCATCGACAAAGACGGTGATATGTTTGCGCAACCCGGACTGATCATCCAGCACATAACCGCGCGCCTGCGGATTCTCGGCAAAAACATTCGCCAGAACTTCGCGCACCGTGTGCCCGGCGGCATCGATCTGCGGACACGCGACGTGACGCTGGATGTTCGGCGTGAAAACGACCCTGGCCATTCTTTTCCTCGTAAGCCTTTCCATCGGCACCTCCACCTCGTGTCGTCGCAAACAAGGAGAATTTATGGCCTGGATAAATTCGGACCGACTGTGCAATGCTACATGCCAAGCATGGGCGGAACATTGTGGAGGCGATGGCGATGAATGTCTTCCATCTCAAGAAGGAAGAAGAATGGAACCCCAGACGACATGTGGAGAAAATCCTCGGCACAATCGGCGAAGGGGACGTGACGGTTGCGTGCTGGGAACCAGGACAAATCAGCCCGTATCACTGCCATCCGCACGCAACCGAGATATACTTTTGCTTCGAGGGCGGTGGAAAAATGCGCACGCCCGGTGAGACGGTCGACATCGTGCCCGGCGCCTTTGTGGTGCATCCGCCGGGCGAACTGCACGAATACGCGAACGGCAGCTCGCGCACCCTTCTGTTCCGCGTCCGCTACGGCAGCGACATGGCCAGCCGGCATCTGGAATGGCGCGGCAATATGGACTGGAAGCCGAGTCCGCACGATGCTCAGTATTTCCGGCAGCACCCGCCGTCATGAGAGATACAGCTTGTGTCCCGGGCGCAGCGCAGCACGAAGCGCCCCTCTTCGGCGCGTAGTGGTGCGCTGCGGAACCGAGACCGCCAAAGGAAGAACGCCTGTGGCGATCCCGGATCAGCAGTGCACCGCGCCAGCGCGTGTGGAAAGATCGAGCAGGTGGAAGCTGGCGCGCTGCACTGCGTCCGGGACACGGATCACGCTGCCGGCTCTTCGATCACGCTCACGTGCCCGACCACAACGCGCCAGCCGTCCGGGAAACGTACCCAGCTCTGCGTCTGGCGGCCGACCTTGCCGGGTGCGGTGGTTCGGTGGAACAGCGTGGAGGCTACCGCATAGTCGCGCCCGAACGTCGTAATGGTCGTCTTCGACAGAGTTCGCGCAAGGCCGATCGGGGACCGCGCGGCGCGGAACGCCTTGATAGCATCATAGCCGTAAAGATTCTCGGTAGCCCCGTAGCGTATGGTGCGGGCATCGTTGTGAAACATGGCATCAAGCGTTGCGACATCGTTCGACAGGACCGCCCGCTCGTAGCGCTCGAATGCCGCCCGAACTTCGGCAACCACTTCGGGAATGTCGATCTCCATGCTGCTTCTCCTGAAATCACATATAACTCTCTGAACGGACTACGCCCTAGGCCGGCCTCGATATCATATCTGCCCCGCACACAAGAATGAGCAACAGAAGTAACGCAGTAACATCGCAGCAGCAGGCAACGTTTCACGCCATAGGGCGCCCCCTGCGCCGCAAGGAAGATCTGCGACTTGTGACTGGACGTGGACAATTTACCGATGATGTCCATCGGCCTGGGCAGGCATATGTGGTCATGGTGCGCTCGCCGCATCCGCACGCGCGCATCCGCGCCGTCGCGCTCACGGAGGCGCGCGCCGTCCCGGGCGTGCTCGGCGTCTACAGCGGAGAAGATTGTCGTGCTGCCGGGCTTAAGCCAATTCCGCATGAGGCGGTGCCGTCGACCCGGTACGACATGAAACTGACGGCGCCGGGCGGCGGCAACGTATTTCTCGGTCCACATTGGCTCCTGGCCATCGACAAGACGCGCCATGTGGGCGAGCCCGTCGCCATGGTGGTAGCCGAGACCGTTGCCCAGGCCCTCGATGGGGCAGAGGCGGTGAAGGTCGACTACGAGCCGCTGCCATTCGCGCTGGACGCCGAGGCGGCGCTCGATCCGGGCGCGCCGGTCATCTGGGAGGAGGTGCCAGACAACTGCCCCGTCGATACGCATTTCGGCGATGCAGCGGCAACTGAGGCCGCATTCGCGCGTGCAGACCGCATCGTGCGCATGAAATTTCACGTCGGGCAAGTCACCGCAGCCGCGATCGAGCCGCGCTCCGCTCTGGGTGAATACGATTTGCAATCCGGCCGCTACACGCTGCACGCGCCAACCGGCGGTGCCGTCCGCCAGAAGCGCGAGATGGCGGCGGTGCTCAATGTCCCGCCCGAACAGGTGCGCGTGGTCACCGGCGACGTCGGCGGCAATTTCGGTTCCAAGAACCGGCCCTATGTCGAATATGCCCTCGTTTTGTGGGCCGCGCGCTTGCTCGGTCGCCCGGTGAAATACACCGCCACGCGATCGGAGGCTTTCCTGAGCGATACCCAGGGCCGCGACCTCGTCAGCACAATCGAACTTGCGTTGCACAAGGACGGCAGGTTCCTCGCGCTGCGCGCCGACAATATCAGCAATGTCGGGGCACGATGCATCTCTCTCTCGCCCCTCAGCAAGGGTTCGGGCCTGATCACTGGCTCCTACGACATTCCGGTGGCAAGCCTGCGCGCGCGGGCGGTGTTCACCAACACCATGATGACGCAGCCTTATCGCAGTTCCGGCCGACCCGAAGTTACCTATGCCATCGAGCGGCTGGTCGATCGCGCGGCGCAAGAGCTTGGCATTGATCGGCTCAGGCTGCGCCGCATGAACCTCGTTCGCAAGCAGCAGATGCCTTACGTCAATGCGGTGGGCGCCCGCTATGACAGCGGCACTTACGCCGCGAACATGGAATTGGCGCTGCGCAGTGCCGACCGCGAAAGCTTTCCGGTGCGGCGCAGGGCAGCGAAGAAGCGCGGCCGTCTGCTTGGAATAGGCTTCGCCAATTACGTCGAATCCTCCATCGGCTCGCCGCGGGAACGCGCCGAGATCGCCGTTTTGCCGGAGGGCCGCGTGCGGATGGTAATCGGCACGCAGCCGGCCGGACAGGGCCAGGAGACCAGCTTTGCGCAGGTGCTCGCCGATCTTCTCGCGGTGCCGGTCGACAAAATCGATGTTGTCATGGGCGATACCGAGGTGGTCACCGTCGGCGGCGGCTCGCATTCCGGACGTTCGATGCGTCACGCAGCAACGGTGATGTCGATCGGCAGCAAGGATCTGATCAAACGCGGAAAGGCGATTGCCGCGCTTCTGTTGGATCTGCCCGCAAGCCAAATTCAATTTACCGACGGGCGCTTCGGGGCGCCGGGTCGCAACCGCAGCTTCGACGTGCTCGAATTGGCGAACGAGGCGGCGCGCGTGTCGCTCCCCAGCGGGCTCAAGGGGGGGCTTGCAGTCACGACCGATAACGAGATGCACGACCCGGTGTTTCCCAACGGCGCTGCGGCTTGCGAGGTCGAGATCGATCCGCAAACCGGGGCGCTTGAACTGACCCGCTACGCTTCGGTGGACGACGTCGGCCGCTGTATCAACCCGTTGATCGTCCATGGCCAGACCCACGGTGCCATCTCCCAGGGCGTAGGCGAGGCGCTGTGGGAACAGATCTACCTTGATCCAGCTTCCGGGCAGCCGCTGACCGGCTCGCTTATGGATTACGGATTGCCGCATGCCGACCAGCTGCCGAGCTTTCACGATGAGATCGTGGAAGTTCTCTCGCCGACCAACCCCTACGGAATCAAGGCCGGCGGCGAGGGCGGCACCACGCCCACGCTTGCGGCAATTGTCAGCGCCATTCTCGATGCGCTCGCGCCCCTCGGCGTAACTGATATTTCCATGCCAGCGACACAGTACGCGATCTGGCAGGCCATTGAGCAGGCAAAGACAGCCCCGCCGAAGCGGCGCTGAGTTCCGTTTCCCAGTTCGGATCGGAGAAGGCCGCGGCGCAAGCTACGACGTTGAATTACTCGGCCGCGATCGCGGCTGCGCCACCATGCGCTTTCGACCAGGCCGCAGGATCGTGCATGAAACCTTCGACCTCGACGAGCTTTGCCGCATCGAACCTGCCGCTTGCTTTGGCAACGGCAAGGACATCCCACCAGGTTGCAAGAAAATGCAGGGTAACGCCGAGGTCGCGCAGGATTTTCCGCCCCTCGGGAAAAATATCATAGAAGAAAAATACGAGCACGTGCTCGATACTCGTCCCGGCCTGGCGCAGCGCATTGCAGAAATTGACCTTGCTGCGGCCGTCGGTGGTCATGTCCTCGACCAGGAGCACACGCTGCCCCTCAACCGCATGGCCTTCGATCTGCGCAAGCCGGCCAAACCCCTTCGGCTTCTTGCGCACATAGAGCATCGGCAGCCGCAGGCGATCGGCCATCCAGGCGGCAAATGGAATACCGGCGGTCTCTCCGCCAGCCACCGCATCGAACTGCTCGAAGCCCGCATCGCGCATCACCGTCGCCGCGGCAAAATCGATCAGCGTCTCGCGCACGCGCGGAAACGAAATCAACCGACGGCAATCGGTATACACCGGGCTTGCCCAACCCGAGGTGAAGATGAAGGGCTGTTCCTCCATGAAGCGCACAGCCTCCACTTCAAGCAGCATTTTCGCCGTGAGCTCGGCGATCGTCCGTTTATCCGAGAAGCTGATGCCGGCGGTCATGGTGCTTCCTCATATCCGGCGTCATTCCGGGGCGAGACCGAAGGGAAGCGAAGGTCGAGAACCCGGAATCCATACGCCCGGCTGAGGGTATGGTTTCCGGGCTCGCCGCTTCGCGGCGCCCCGGAATGACAGAGACGTTTGAATATGAGCAGTTCCATGAAAATCGGTCGTTTAGTTTGCAACAACCTTCCATTCGATCGTTTCGCCTCCGCGATAGACCAGCGCCTTCTCATCGGGACCGTCAACTTTGACTTCCTCCGGCGCAGTCCAGGCGAATTTTTCCAGCGTAATGGTGCTTTCATTGGGCGGCAGGCGATAATGCTTGGCGCCGTTGAGGGAGGCAAACGCTTCAAGCTTGTCGAGCGCACCTTCCTCATCGAATACCCGGGCATATGTTTCGATTGCCACCGGCGCGTTGAACAACCCTGGAATGCCGTTTACCGCCACCTTTTTCGACATGGGATGCGGCGCCGAATCGGTACCGAGAAAATAGCAGGACTCTCCCGACGTCGCCGCCTTGCGCAGGGCGGCACGATCTTTGGCAGTCTTGATGACCGGCATGCAGTACATGTAGGGCTTCAATCCCCACCCCAACCAATCCGTGCGCGTCAGAAGCAAATGATAAGGCGTTATGGTACCCCCGACCTGGGGCGCCGCGTTTTTGACGAAATCAACGCCGTCCTTCGATGACAGGTGCTCCAAAACAAAGCGCAAACCGGGAAATTGCCGCGTCCAGTTCACGAGATAGCGCTCAATGAATTTCGCCTCGCGGTCGAATACATCGACCTCAGGGATCGACATCCTCTCCATGCATGAGGAACGGCATGCCGATCTTTTCCATGCGCTCGAGCACGCGCGCGGTCTTGCGATAATCGGTGACGCCCGCCGCCGAATTGGTCGTGGCGTGCGCAGGATAAAGCTTCACTCCCGTGAACACGCCTTCCCTGAAGCCGCGCTCGACATCGTCGGGATCGGTATCGTCGGTGAGGTAGCACGTCATCAAGGGCTGGAATTTGCAGCCGGGTGGAAGCGCCGCCGTCACGCGTTCGCGATACGCGATGGCATCCTTCGTCGTCGTGACCGGCGGGACGAGATTGGGCATGAGAATCGCCCGCCCGAAATTTTTTGCGGTATACGCAACCACTGCCTTGAGCATGGCGCCATCGCGAAGGTGCAGGTGCCAATCGTCGGGTCTGCGGATAGTGATGCGCGTGGTCATGCTTGGAAGCGGCTACCCGATCGGGGCAGCGGCGGCAGAATAGGTTTCGCGCGGCGGATCATCGACCATGGCACTGGTGAGATCGGCAACACGGGCGAAGCCGCGCTTCGCGCACCATTGTTCGAGCCCATCAATGATTGCAATCAGGCCGGACGGATTGCGAAAAATCAGATATCCAATCATGACCGCGCTGGCGCCGGCGAGCATGTATTCGACCACGTCTTCCACCTTGACGATACCGCCACAGCCAATGATGGGGATCTTCACGGCTTTGCTGCACTGGTAGACCATGCGAACGATGATCGGCTTGATGCCCGGCCCGGAAAGGCCGCCGAACTTGTTGCCGATCGCCGGCCGGAAGGTGCTGAGGTCGATCTTCAAGCCTAAAATCGTGTTGGACACCACCAGCGCGTCGGCTCCCGCAGCCTCCGCCGCCTTGGCGACGGCAACCACGTCACCCGCATTGGGCGAGAGCTTGCACCAGATCGGCTTGCCGGTGGTGTTGCGGATGAGCTTCATCACATTGAACGTGTGCTCTTCGTGCAGCGCGAAATTGCCGCCCTTGGGATCGCGCGTCGGACAGGAAATGTTGACCTCAAGCACATCGATATCGGACTTGCTGACGTCGCGCGCCATCGCCTCGAAATCTTCGATGGTTGTGGCGGAGATCGAGCCGACCAGCGGCGGCGTGAAGCGCTTATAGTCAGGGACCTGATGATTGATGAAATATTCGATGCCCTTGGTCGGCAGCCCGATCGAATTGATCATCCCGCCTTCGACTTCCGCCACCCGCGGCGGCGGGTTGCCGGCGCGGAACTCGCGCGAGACGGTCTTGGCAACAAGAGCGCCCAGACGGTTGAGGTCCATGACCTGCGCCAGATCGGTCGAGAACGCACCCGATGCCGGCATGATCGGATTTGCGAGCGTCACGCTCCCGATCTTCACGCGCATGTCTACCATCCGACCGCCTCCTGCATATCAAATACCGGGCCTTCGATGCACACGCGGCGCAGCTCCTTCTTGCCGTTCACCTCGAATGTGCGCACGCACACGTAGCAGGGACCAAGGCCGCAGGCCATGACCTGCTCCATGGCGATCTGGCCGGGAATTCCGTGCTGCTTGCCCAGGCGCTTCATCAACTGGAACAGGCAATTCGAGCCGCAGGTGAAGAAGGCATCGGCTTTGCCCTGCGCAATGAGCTCTCTGATAATTGCCTCGACGTTTTCGACCGCGCTGGTTGCATCAGCTGTCAAGTACGCTGATCACTTTGCCGACCTTGGCAAAGAGGTCGTTGGCCATCACGAATTCCGGGCTGCGCGCGCTGAGAATGGCGGTCACACCGATACCTCGCTCGCCCGCGAGCTGAGAGATCGGCGCCAAGGTGGCAAGCCCCACCCCGCGTCCGAGAACGACAATGTTGCGCCAGCCGGGCTCGAAGGAAAAGCCGACGCCAAGCGGGCCAACCATGTTGAGCGTATTGCCCGGTTCAAGCGTCGCGAGCCCGAGGGTGCCGCGGCCAACGCATTTGTAGAGGAACTCGAGGCGGCCGTTGTCTCGGTCGATACGATAGACGCTTTGCGGCCGCCGCAGCCACAACTCACCTTCGTCAGGAGATGGGCAAAGAAGATTGAAGAACTGTCCGGGCTTGACCGCCAGTGCCTTGGGCGAAGCATCGACGACGAGGTGCTTGTATTCCGGGTTCACCCAATGATGCGACACGACGGGGCACAGCAATTCCTCGGCCGGAATGTGCGGCGCCTCTAGCCCGGGCCCACCCTTGCCGACGATGTAAGGTGCCGCTGCAAACGGCTGATGCGCCATTTTCTCTCGCCTGCGCCGGTTTACCGGCCCCTATATGCGACGGCGGTCGCAAAATCCAGCGGTGCAGCATACTCGGCATACCTCCCCCTGAAAGGGGAAGGTACCCACGCTCGTCGCAAACATCATGTTGATTGCGTCGCCTGCGCTTGCAGCCGCTTCGCCGCATCGAGCGTCGCCGTCACAATATTCTGATAGCCGGTGCAGCGACAGAGATTGCCGGATATGGCAATGCGCACTTCCCGCTCGGTGGGATCAGGATTGTCGCGCAGAAATTCGATCAGCGTGGTGAGAATGCCCGGCGTGCAATAGCCGCATTGGAGACCGTGATGCTCGTGAAACGCCTGCTGGATCGGATGCAGTTCTTCCTCCGAAGGCGCAATCCCCTCGACGGTGAGCAGTTCGTGCCCGTTCGCCTGCACGGCCAGCATCAGGCATGACCGCGCGGAACGCCCATCGAATAGGATGGTACATGCTCCGCAAACCCCGTGCTCGCAGCCCAGGTGGGTGCCGGTCAATCCAAGCTGCTGGCGGATGAAATCGGCAAGCGTGACGCGGACCTCGACCTCCTCCTCATAGCGCTTGCCATTGACGGTCAGCGCGATCTTCCGTGTTTCGCCCATCGTTTCTCCTAATGCGGTCCCGATTGCCGCTCGAGCAAGCGCGCATGCGCCTTCTCCAGGGCGCGGCGCGACAGCACGGCTGCCAAATGCTGCCGATAGGAGGCAGGCGCATGGACATCATCGTGTGCTTCGAGCTTGCGGCAGCTTTCGCAGGCCGCACGAAACAGCTCCACCGTTGGGACCTGGCCGGTAATTGCCGCTTCAAGCTCGCGTGCCCTGACGGGCGCCGTCCCCATGCCGCCCATGGTCACCGATGCGCGCGCGATCCGGCCAGCACCATCGTCCTCCAGCAGCACGGCCGCCGAAGTGATGGCGAAATCGCCATGACGGCGCGAGAATTCGATGAAGGCATAGCCGTGATTTGGAGCCCAGCGCGGAAAGCGCACCGCCGTGACCAGTTCGTTCAGCTCGATCGCCGGCGTCATATAGGCAACCGGGAACTCGGCGAACGGCAAATCGCGCGTGTCTTTCGGACCGGCAATGGTCACCACCGCGTCGTGGCCGAGCGCAAGCGATACAAGTTCCGCCGCCGGATCGAGGTGACAGAGCGAGCCGCCTATTGTGCCGCGATTGCGCGTCTGCCGATGTCCAACCTGCAGCAGCGCTTCGTGCATGATCGGCCAATGCGTGCGAACGGCCTCCGAATATTCGAGATCGCGCTGCCGGGTCATGGCCCCGATTTCGAGCGCGCCATGCCCGCTGCCGTTGCCTTCGCGGATATAGGACAGCCCCTCGACCCGATTGATATCGACAATATGGTCCGGCAGCACAAACCGCATGTTGAGCATTGGCATCAGCGACTGGCCGCCGGCAAGCAGCTTGGCATTTTCCAAGCTGTCAAGCAGGGCAACTGTCTCGCTGACTGTTGTCGGGTCGTGATAGCGGAAGGGCGGTGGCTTCATCGGGTGCAGGTCATCGGGTGCAGGTCGGGGTGCAGGTCGCCGCAAGGTCAAAGAGCGCTTCTTTACATACATTAGCAACTATGCATCAATCCAAACAATTCATTTTCCGATCCAGCACTGGCTCCGCGGTAAGCGTCATTGCTCGACCCGACGGCCACCGCTCCCCACTGAGCAACGATGAAACCCGCGCCCTTTCGCTACCACGCCCCCAAAACAATAGAGGAAGCAGTCGAAACTCTGGCGGAAGTGGCGCCCGAGGACGGCCGCATCCTCGCCGGCGGGCAAAGTCTCGTTCCCATTATGGCGTTTCGCCTCGCCCGCCCCGCGCATCTCGTCGACATCAATGGCGTCGAGGCACTGCAACGACTGTGCGTGGAGGACGGCCGGCTGCGTATTGGCGCGTGCGTGCGTCACTCTGCCTTTCACAAGCCGGTGGTTGACGGCCCGCTGGGCCGGATTCTCGCAATCGTCGTTCGCCACATCGCCCACTATCCCATCCGCACGCGCGGGACCTTCTGCGGCAGCATCGCGCATGCAGACCCCGCCTCGGAATGGTGCCTGGTGGTCACCGCCCTCGACGGCGAGATGGTGGCGCGCAATACGAGCGGCACCCGCGTCATTGCGGCGGTCGATTTTTTCCGCGGCATCATGACGACCGCGCTCAAGGAGGATGAGCTTCTCACCGAAGTGCGCCTGCCGATCCTGCCAGCAGACACCCGTTGTGGGTTCTATGAATTCAACCGCCGCGCCGGCGATTTTGCCCTGGGCATGGCGCTCGTCACCTATCGGATGGAAGGCGGTACCATCAGCGAAGCCCGCGTCACCGTCGGCGGGATTGAGCCGCAACCCCGGCGAATAAAGGAAGCCGAAGACGCGCTGCGTGGGCGTTCCCCCGAGCGGACGACATTCCAGGCCGCCGGCGACGCCGCGGCAGCCGTCGTCGAGCCGCTGGAAGACCTGATCACCAGCGCGGAGTACCGGCGCGAGCTGACGGCCGTGGTCACCCGCCGCGCCCTCGAACAGGCCGCGTAGGGAAATGCATGAATAATAAATGGATCGGCCAGTCGGTGCTGCGACTGGAAGATCCGCCGCTGGTGCGCGGTCGCGGCCGCTTCGCTGCCGACATCTCGTTTTCGCACCAGCTCCACATGCGCATTGCGCGATCCAATCATGCGCATGGCAGGATCCGCGCGATCGACACCACGGCGGCGCGCGCATTGCCTGGAGTGGTCGCGGTATGGACGGCTGCCGATATCGCGCATCTGCCGCCGATCGATTTTCGCGAAGGACGCATCCCCGCGTTTGAACCCTATCGTCAACCCGTGCTCGCCACCGACAAGGTGCGCTATGTCGGCGAGCCGGTCGCCGCGATCTTCGCACGGGATGCGTATATCGCCGAGGATGCGGCCGACCTTGTCGCCATCGAGATCGACGAACTGCCGGTGCTGCTGGCGGCCGATGCCGAGCCCGGCGAGTTCTCGCCCGGCCGCAACACCGAAGTCTCCATTATTCGCCAAGGGTACGGCGACGTCGATACCGCACTGCGCACGGCGCCCGTAACGGTTGAGCTTGAGCTCGCGATAGGGCGGCATTCCGGCGTTCCCCTTGAAGCGCGCGGCGGCATCGCGCGCTATGACACCGCCCGCGACATCCTCGAACTGCACGGCGCCGCCAAGGTGCCGCACCGCAATCGCGACCTCCTCGCGCGCATGCTCAAGCTCGCGCCCTCCTCCATTCATGTGCACGAGTCCCATGTCGGAGGCGGCTTCGGCATCCGCGGCGAGCTTTACCCGGAAGACATTCTTATCTGTGTCGCGGCAAGGCGTCTTGGCCGGCCGGTGAAATGGATCGAGGACCGGCGCGAGCATCTCGTCGCCGCCAATCATTCGCGCCAGCAAGTGCACCGCATTCGCGCGGCAGTCGATAACGACGGCCGCATTCTCGCAATCGACGACACCTATTTTCACGATCAGGGCGCCTATGTGCGCACTCATGCCGCGCGCGTGGTGGATATGACGGCGGGCATTCTACCGGGCCCTTATCGCGTACCGGCCTATCGGGCGGCGGGGCATTTTCGCCTGACCAACAAGACGCCGGCTGCCACCTACCGTGCCCCGGGGCGCTACGAGACCACGTTCGTGCGCGAGCGGCTCATCGATGCAGTGGCAACGAAGCTCAACTTGGATGCCAACGAGGTGCGCCGCCGCAATGCCATCTCGGTCGAGGAAATGCCCTATCACCGGCCGCTTGAGGCGCTGGGCGAGGAGATCGAGCACGATTCCGGCGACTATGTCGGGCTGTTGGACAAGCTCCTTTCGGCGCTGAATTGGGAGAAGCTCGCGGCCGAGGTGGCGCAGCGCCGCGCCGGGGGCGAAGCAATCGGCGCCGGCTTTGCCATGTTCATCGAGAAGAGCGGGCTCGGTCCAGCCGATGGGGTGCGTATCGAGGTCGACGATGCAGGCAGCGTCGAACTGATCACCGGCGGCGCCTCCTTGGGTCAAGGCTTCGAGACCGTGATGGCGCAGGTCTGCGCAGAGACACTGGGCATCGATTACCGCTGCGTGCGCGTGACCCACGGCCAGACCGATCGGATCGCCTATGGCATTGGCGCCCACGCCTCGCGCGCAACGGTAATGACCGCTTCTGCTACCCACAATGCCGCGCTGAAGCTGCGGGCAAAAGCGCTCGACATGGCGGCTGAGCTGATGCAGGCACCGGCTGATGCGCTCGACATCGTCGACGGGCGCGTGGTTCGCAAGGACCAGGCGGCGGGACCGTCGATGACGCTCGCTGAGATTGCCGAACATCTTGCGCCCACGTCCAAGACGCTCGGGGAGCGCGAGCCTGGCCTTTCCAGCGAAGGCTGGTTTCGCACCAAGCATCAGGTCTATCCCTATGGCATCCATTTTGCGCTGGTGCAGGTCGATCGCGAGACCGGCGGCGTTCGCGTCGAGCGTTACGTGATCGCTTACGACATCGGCCGCGCCATCAACCCCGCTTTGGTCGAGGGGCAGATCGTCGGCGGCTTCGCGCAAGGGCTCGGCGGCGCGCTCATGGAGGAGTTCACCTATAACGAACGCGGCGATCCTTTGGCCACCACCTTCGCCGATTATTTGCTGCCGACCGTGGCCGAGACGCCCACTATCGAGGTCATGCTGCGCGAGGATTACCGAAGCCCGCTCAACCCGCTCGGCATCAAGGGCGCAGGCGAAAGCGGCATTACCGGCGTGGGGGCGGCGATCGCCTCGGCCGTCGACGACGCCATTGGTGTGCCGGGCGCGGTGACGCAATTGCCGATCACGCCGCAGCGGCTGAAGCAGATTTTGAACGGGCGCGTTTCCCGGGCGCAGCGCGGCATGCGCGAAGCGCAATGATGCGCTGCAGACCCGGGACCGTTACAAACTCCGCGGTTGGAAAGGTCCCGGGTCAGCGGTGCACCGCTGCGCAAATGCTTGCGCTGCACCGCGCCCGGGACACACCCCGGATTGCGCTGCGCTGCATCCGGGCTACAAGATGGTTCATAAACGTCCTCCCGGGAGTTTTGCATGCAAACCGTTGCCGATGTGAGAGCCGCAAGTCGTCCTGCAGCAGCGAAGGCGGCGGAGCATTCCCGGCAGGACTTGCGCAGCTGGCTCGAAGCGCTGCGCGCTGCCGGCGAGGTACGGGAGATCAAGGGCGCCGAGCGCGAGAGCGAGATCGGCGGCATTGTCGACCTCTATATGCGCAAGATGGGAAACCCGGCGGTGCTGTTCGATGACATTCCCGGATATCCGCCCGGCCACCGCATTCTTGCAAACATCCTCACCTCGGTGCGGCGGATCAATCTGACGCTGGGCCTGCCCATCAATTCCTCCGCGATCGAACTAGTTTCGTATTGGCGGAACTATATGAAAGCGGCGTCGAGCATTGCCCCGGTCGTCGTCACGTCCGGTCCACTGATGGAGAACGTGCGCTCAGGCCGCGAGGTGAACATTGCGACAATTCCCACTCCGCGCTGGCACGAGCACGACGGCGGCTATTACATCGGCACCGGCTGCATGGTGATCATGCAAGACCCCGATACCGGCTGGATCAATTACGGCGCCTATCGCGTGCAGTCGCACGGCCCCAATGTGGCGACAGTCATGTGCTCCAAGGGCAAGCACGGCGACCTGATCAAGCGCCGTTATCACGAGCGCGGAGAACCTTGCCCGATCGCCGTCGTGGCCGGGATGCATCCCGCCCTGTTCATGGTGGCGGGCTTGGAAATTCCCTACGGAAAGAACGAGTACGACCTCGCCGGCGGGCTCATCGGCGAACCGGTCGAGGTGATCAAGGCGCCGGTCACCGGGCTGCCGATTCCGGCACACGCGGAGATCGCATTCGAAGGCTTCGTGCATCCCGACGACCTGCTGGACGAGGGACCGCTCGGCGAATGGACCGGCTATTACGCCGGCGGCCAGAAACGCGAACCGGCGATCCGCATCGAGACCTTCATGCATCGTAACGAGCCGATCCTGCTCGGCGCCATCCCCGCCGTGCCGCCGGATGACGATTCGTTTTACCGCGGCACTTTTCGATCGGGCGCCGTGTGGAACCAACTCGAAGCCGCCGGAATCCCGGAGGTCAAGGGCGTGTGGGCGCATCCCGCCGGCGGCAGCCGGCTGTGGCTCACGGTCGCCATCAAGCAGCAATATGGCGGCCACGCGAAGCAGGCGGGGCTGCTCGCCTCGCAGTGCCATGCCGGCGCCTATGCCAATCGGGTGGTGGTGGTGGTCGACGACGATATCGACCCTGCCGACATGGATCAGGTGGTGTGGGCGATCTGCACGCGCTTCGATCCGCGTGAAGGCCTCGACATCCTGCGCGGCTGCTGGAGCACGGTGCTCGACCCCATGGCCTATGCAAGCGATGACCCGCGCAATGCCCGCATTGTCATCGACGCGTGCAGGCCCTGGTCGCGGCGCAAGACGTTTCCCATCGTGGCACGCTCAAGCAAGGAGCTGGACGCAAAGATTCGCGCCAAATGGGCGCACGTCCTGCCGCGGTGAGCGCAGGACGAAGAATGAATGCCGGCGTTCATCGAGCTACAATCGCTTGCCGTCATGGCCGGGCCTGTCCAGCACAAGGCCGGGCATGACGATCCCCGTCGCGATCGTCGGAGCCGGTCCGGTCGGCCTCACCACCGCGCTCGCTTTGAACTATTATCAGATTCCGTTTGTCGTGTTTGAAGCCAATGCCGGGCTGTCGAGCGAGACCAAGGCCGGCACGACGCTCACGCGAACGTTGGAAATCTGGCACCGCTTTGGCGCGGCCGATAAAATTCTCAGCAAGGCGATGCGGGTCGATGAGATCGGCGATATCGAGCGTTCCACAAACTGGCGGCGCGATTCCGTCAAGCTGCACCTCTTGCGCGACGAGACCCGCTTCCCGTTCGTCATCAACCTTCCCCAGCACGATATGGAGCCGACGCTGCGCGATTGCCTCGCCGGCTCGCGCTACGGTGAAGTTCGCCACTGCCATCGCCTGACGTCCTTCAGGCAGCATTCCGCTGGCGTCGAACTCACGCTGGAAACGCCCGGCGGAGAAAGGAAATTCGACGCGTGTTATCTTCTCGCCTGCGACGGCGGCCGCAGTACGATACGCGATCAGCTCGGAGTCTCGGTCGAGGGCCGTTCACTGCCGGAACGGTTTTCCCTCGTCGATGTCAAAGTCGATTTGGACATCGAGAACCCGCGCGACTTTCCTTATCTCGCCTATTTCAGCGACACCAAGGAGTGGATGATTCTGGTTCGCCAGCCGGAATTCTGGCGATTTCTTTATCCGGTCTTCGAGGGGCAAAGAGAATATACGGCGCAAGAATTGCGCGCGAAGGCCGTTTCATTCATCGGCGATGTCAAAAATCTGGAATTGCTGGGCACCAACCTGTTCAAGATTCACCATCGGGTCGCCAGCAAATGGCACCACGGCCGCGTGGTACTGCTCGGCGATGCCGCCCACCTGATCACGCCGATGTGGGCGTTGGGTCTCAACACCGGAATCCTCGATGCCAACGGTCTCGCCTGGCGGATCGCATGGATCGTGCGTGGCTGGGGGGATGAAAGCCTGCTCGATGCCTACGAGCGCGAGCAAAAACCCGTGGCCGAGCACGGTTCCGGCGAAATCGCCGAACAGGCACGCGCCTACATGGCGCGCCGCGCCGCCGATGTGAAGGCCATGTCGGAACACGCCTGGGGCAATGCTTATACCCGCTCGCTGCTGGGCGTTCGCTACGACCTCGACGGCGGCGGCAACTGGTCGATGGTGAAGCCTTTTGCCGGCCCGCCGCCGGCGACCGTCGGAGACCGCGCGCCCGATGGTGTCGTGCATACAAGCGAAGGCCGCGAGGTTCGCCTGCACGATCTGTTCGGTCGGTCGTTTGTCGCGCTTTACTTCACCGACGCGCGAAGGAAGCCGAATATTCCGCGCGAGGATTCGCCCTGGCTCAGGCACTACGTAATCTCCCGCTGGGATGCGCCGCTCAACTCCGGCCTGCGCGGGCGTGCACTGCTCGATAGCGGCAATTGCCTGGCGCTGCGATATGGCTGCTCGTCCGACAGCGTCGTGCTGGTGCGCCCCGACGATCACATCGCGGCGATTACGCCGATTCACGCAGATGCCGCGGAACGAGCCTACCGGACGGCCTTGCAAGCGCCGCTCACGCAAGCGGTGCCTGCATGACCATCTCGGTCAGCTACCGGTTCGACGACGCGGTGATTTTCATCACCGGCGCCGGCAGCGGGATTGGCGCCGCTCTGGCCCGGCACTGCGCGCGCGAGGGCGCCGCCGTGATCGCCGTCGACCGGCAGCACGATACGCTGTTGCGCGGCCTTTCCCCCGATATCCGCAGCCGCATCGACGTGCACAGCGTCGATGTCTCCGACGAGCCAGCCGTCCAGGCGCTTATCAATGACGTAAGCCGCAAGTATCCGCGCCTTGACGCCGCGGTACTGGGCGCCGCGATTCAATTCCGCGTCGATCTCGACAAGATGACGCCGGCACAATGGCGCGAAGTGATCGACATTAATCTCAATGGTGTATTCTATTGTCTGCGAGGCATAATCCCGTTGCTCAAATCTCAAAAATCCGGCGCCATCGTCGCCTTTACCTCCGGCCTGGCAACGACCGGTTGGGCCGGCGCAAGCGCCTATGCCGCGAGCAAGGCCGCCCTCGTCGGCATGATCAAATCGGTCGCACATGACCTGAAGAGCCATAACGTCCGCGCCAACGTGTTGTCGCCGGGCGTGCGGGCCACCCCGATTTTCATGAATGCGAGTACCGAGGAAGAACGCGAGCATTACCGCCGGTCGATAGGCATTGGCGAACCGGAGGACGTCGTTCCGACGCTGCTTTACCTCATCTCAAATGCTTCGGCGAACTTGACGGGGGCCGTCATTGAGCATCGAATTTCCCTTGCCGGCGGAGCGAAGGCTCGCTGAAGCAGTAGCCCGAAAGGAGACCAAAATGCGCAAGGCTTTTGCCACCATTCTTTCTGCTCTGTCGCTATTGCTGGGAGCAGCAGTCGGCGGAATTTCACCCGCTCAAGCCCAGGAAAAGAAGCTGATCGACGTCACGTTCTCGCTGGATTTCATCGTCCTTGGACGCCATGCCCCCTTTTATGTGGCGATCGACAAGGGCTTCTACAAAGAGGAAGGGTTGAACGTAAACATCGTTCCCGCCAAAGGTACCGCGCAGGGAATCCAGAACGTCGAAAGCGGGATCGCGCAGATCGGCTTTACCGATGTGGCGAGCCTGGTCGTTGCCCGCGCCGAGGGATCGACGGTCCGGGTAGTATCGGTGATCTATCAGAAGGCGCCGTTCTGCTTTTTCTCGCTCAATCCCGGCGCCAACGTGACCACGCTGAAGGACTTCGAGGGCCTCAAGGTCGGGTCCAATAGCGGCAGCTACATCGTCAATGTCGCCCGCGCGATGATGCGCAAGAACGGGCTCGATCCGAACAAGCTGTCGATGGAAAGCATCGAGCCTTCAGCGCGAATTGCCATGCTCGCTACCCGCAAAATTCCTGCGATCGACTTCTTCATCATCACCAGGCCGGCCATGGAGCGCGCAGTGACGGATGCCAAGGTGGTCACCTTCCTGTTCGCCGACCACGGCCTCGACCTTTATTCGAACGGCATCGGGGCAACCGAAAAATACCTGAAGGAAAACCCGGAGGTGGTGAAAGGCTTCGTTCGAGCAACCCTGCGGGCATACCAGTATTCATTCGCCCACAAGCAGGAAGCCGCCGAGATCGTTCAGAAATACGCAAAGGCGCTGAAAAATGACATCACCGTCGAAGAGTTGGCCATCGTTGAAGACTTGGCGGTTACTCCCGATGTCAGGAAGAGTGGGATCGGCAGCTTTACGACCGAACGTATGAATTCGTCGGTGGAATGGATGGTCGAGAATGGCGGCTTCCCGAAAGACAAGGCGCCGAAGCCGGCAGACGTTTATATGACCGGTTTTCTGCCGGCGAGCCCGATCATGCCCTGACAACTTGACGGGCGAGGGACCAAAAGCTCCGCAGGGCGGTAGCGCACAGCCGCCCTTCGGACGCATCATGCACGTTGCCAAGACCTTCGAAGCCGCCGGACAGCCGGTCGCCGCGGTGAAGGACGTTTCATTCCACTTTCGCAAGGGAGACTTGACCGCACTGCTCGGGCCGAGCGGTTGTGGAAAGACGACGGTCCTCAAGATGATGGGCGGCCTCATCCCAGCGAGCAGCGGCGTGCTTGAACTGGACGGCCGAAAGATTTCCGGGCCATTCCCCGGCGTCGGGGTCGTGTTCCAGGCACCGACGCTGATGCCGTGGCGCAGCGTTCTCGGCAATGTCCTGTTCCCCATGGAGGTGCTCGGCAGGAACGACGCGCGAGCGAAAACGCGGGCCGCTGAAATGTTAAACTTGGTCGGCCTCGAAGGCTTCGAGCATGCCTATCCGCGCCAGCTTTCCGGCGGGATGCAGCAGCGCGTTGCGCTCTGCCGCGCCATCATCCACGAACCATCCATCCTGCTCATGGATGAACCGTTCGGCGCGCTCGATGAATTGACCCGGCTGGAGATGAACGATCTTCTCCTGGATCTGCGCCGGGTGACCGGCGCGACGGTCCTGTTCGTCACCCATAGCATTTCAGAAGCCATTTACCTTTCCGATCAGGTGGTCGTGTTCTCAAAGCGGCCCTCCATCGTCATAAAGGAGCTCAAGATCGACATTGCGTATCCACGCACGCCGAAAACACGTTTCCTGCCGGAGTTCACCGAATGGGAGCGGCAGGCCGGCGTCGCGCTCGGCGTGGTGACGTGATGGTGAGGCACGTTTCGAGGCTTTTTTTTCCATTGCTCGGCACCGCCATCATCGTGCTCCTCTGGCACTACTATGTCGTGCTGCTGCACGTCCCCATCGTCGTGCTGCCGACGCCGATGCAGGTCTTGGACGCGATGGTCCGTGAAGCGCGGATATTATCGGAAGAAGCCTGGATTACCGCGCTCGAATGCGTCTACGGCTTTGCGCTGGCGATGGGCATCGGCATCCCCATTGCGGTTGCGGTGACGTATTCCCGCATTGCCAATCTGATGTTTTATCCGCTGTTGGTTGCGAGCCAGTCGATCCCCAAGGTTGCCGTTGCGCCGATCCTGCTGGTCTGGTTCGGCACGGGCTTGCAGTCAAAGCTGGCGATGGCCTTCGTCATCGCCTTTTTCCCGGTCGTGGTCGATACCGCGACCGGCCTTCGCTCGACGTCGCCGGAATTGCTCGAACTTGCACGCTCGCTGCAATGCTCGCGGCTGCAGACCTTCTTCAAGATTCAGCTCCCCTCAGCGTTGCCGTCGATTTTTTCCGGCGCGAAAATCGCCGTGACGCTGGCCGTCATTGGCGCGGTGATCGGCGAATTCATCGGTTCGAATGAAGGGCTCGGCAACCTGCTGCTGACGGCAAACTCGCAGCTCAATACGCCGCTGGTGTGGGCCTCGCTCATCGTGCTCAGCGTATTGGGTATGGTCCTTTACGGAGCCGTCGTGCTCGCTGAAAAAATCCTGATGCCGTGGGGCGCGCAAGCCGAGCAAAAATAGTTCCGCCTCATTCTGAGGAGGGCATCGGCACCGAACTTCCAATGACCACAGCTTCGCGTGCGCCCATCTCGAAGAAGGAGGCGGCTCCGTACGGGAGCGGCCTCATGGTTCGAGACGCCTCGCAGCGGGAAATTTTGTTCACGCAATGAACCGCAGTGGCGCTGCGATGCTCCTCAGACCATGAGGCCGGAATTCACAAATACTTTGTTTGAATGTCAACCGTCGATTCGGTCCCGATCTTCGCGAAATGAGTTGCAAGCCACGACTCGGCGCAACTGTAACCGATGTCGTGGAGATGCATCAGGAACTCCCAATCCGCGTTGAACTTGCTGGAGAGTCCAAGCTCCCGCATCACGTCGTCCGCCTCGATCGCGTGAATGAGCATCCGCTTGAGACTGCCGTCGGTGACCTTGTTCTCGTCGATGAGCTTCGTGACGAACGCAATCGCGCGCATCTCGCGGAACAGCGACGAATTGAAGCTGATTTCATTGATGCGGTGGATGATCTCCGGTGCGGTCGTCGGGATATCGTTACGTTCGGTTGGATTGATGTGAACCACGATGATGTCGCGCGATTTGCATCCATAGATCAGCGGGAACAGCGCAGGATTGCCCATATAGCCGCCGTCCCAAAAGAATTCGCCGTCGATTTCGACGGCCTGGCTGAGGAGCGGAAGACAGGCAGACGCGAGCACGTGGGCTACGCAGATTTCCTCGTTTGTGAAGACGCGAACCTTGCCGGTGCGGACGTTGGTGGCGCACAGGAAAAGCTTGATCGCCGATCGGCGACGCAACTCTTTGAAATCGACAACTTCCTCAAGAATGGAGCTGAGCGGGTTGTAATTGAAAGGATTGAATTGGTAAGGGGAAAATATTCGAGCCAGGGCATCGATCCAAATATAGCCGGGCGAATAGGCAAGCCCAAAGTTGCCAAGTATCCGGTCATACCAGGAGGGCAGCAGAGTGCTCGTTTCGGCGAGCTTCGCAACCCGGCGCCAGAACTCCGCGAGCGCTTGCACGGCGCCGGCGCGGCCGCCGGCAGTGAGTCCTTGCGCGAGCACTGCGGCGTTTATGGCGCCGGCACTTGTTGCGCTGATACCTTCGATTTCGAGCCGAGGCTCCGCCAACAGCCGGTCCAGAACACCCCAGGTGAAAGCGCCGTGCGAACCCCCGCCCTGCAGCGCGAGACTGGCAAGCTTTATCTCCGCCATGTGTCACGACCTGCCCGGGCCAGCAGCGCGCGCGCGCGCTTGACCACCGGCTCATCCACCATCCTGCCCTCGAAGGCAAATGCACCCTCGCCCGCCGCCGTCGCTTTTTCCGCTGCCGCAATGAGACGACGCGCGTGATCAAGCTCCTGCTCGGACGGGGAGAACGCGCGGTTCAAGATCGGCACTACCGATGGATGCACGCAGCTTGCCCCGTCGAAGCCGAATGCGCGTGCTTCGCGTGCGCTTTTTTCGATCGCCGCGAGGTCAGCGTAATCGGCGACCGTGCGCAACAGCCCGAACGAACAATATGCCCGCCGCTTTGGCCGCGAGATGCACCATCAGCTTGGGCAGCCGCAGCACTTCGGGTGTGGGCTCGGCATCAAGCGCAGTCGCCAGATCTTCGCCCCCGGTGATCAACGCGAACACCCGCGGAACGGCTGCGGCCAGCCGCCGTGCATCGAGCACCGCGCCTGCATCCTCGATCATGGGCACAAGCACCATCTGCGGGCGTGACAGTTCGCGTTCGACGCCATCGAGCACGCGGGCGAGCTCGCGTAATACCTGCGGCTCACGCACCTTGGGAACGAACAGGCCGAAGGCGCCGGCGCGAGCCGCGGCTTGCGCATCGCGCTCCATCAGCTCCGGCTCGGAATTGACGCGAACGAACACGGCAGCGCCGCGCTCGCCGACGCTCGCCACCGCCGTCACAAGACGCGCGCGTGCCGAATCCTTCTCGCTCCGCGTGACCGCGTCTTCCAGGTCGAGGATGACGGCATCGGCGCCGCGCTCATGGGCCTTGGCGATGAAGCGGCCCGAGCTTGCCGGCACATAGAGAAGAGAGCGCATCATGCCACCGCCCCCGCTCTTCGCAGCGAAGCAATGGTTTCGTCGTCGTACCCTACTTCGCGCAGAACGGCGTCGGTATGCTCGCCGAGACCGGGTGCCGATTGGCGCCAAACGCCGGGGGTCCGCGACAGGCGCGGAACGATATTGTGCATGGGCAGATTGTCGATCTCCTTGTCTTCGACCTGCACAATGATTTCGCGCGCGCGGAAATGATCGTCCGCCATGGCGTCGGCGATGCTGTAGACCGGACCCACCGTCACATCGGCGGCGCGCATGATGTCTATCGCTTCGTCACGGGGTTTGCTTGCGAACCAGGCGCCAATGGCGGCATCCACCCCTGCACGATGCTTGAGACGCGCGCTGTTGGTCGAGAAGCGAGCGTCGCCGGACATTTCCGGCTGGCCGATGGCCTGAAATACGCGGCGCGCCATGGTTTCGGTCGAAGCGGAGAGGGCAACATAGTCGCCGTCGCGGCAGCGATAGACATTGCGCGGAGAAGAAGTGTTGGAGGCACTGCCTGCTCGGTCCTTGATCGTGCCGGTCAGCTGATAGATCGTAGCTTCCGGACCAAGCACGGAAAAGATCGCTTCGAGCAGCGACAGATCGATGATCTGGCCCCCTTTCTGCCGATTGTCTCGCGCGCGCAGCGCCGTCATCGTTGCAAATGCCCCGTAGAGGCCGGCGACCATATCAGCGAGCGCAAACGGCGGCAGGACCGGCTCGCGATCGGGAAAGCCTGTACGTGCAGCAAAGCCGCTCATGGCCTCGACCAGCGTCCCGAAGCCGGGGAGCGGCGCGTACGGACCGGTTTGGCCGAATCCCGAAATGCGAACAATGACGAGGTTGGCATTGGCCTTGAAGAGGACATCGGGACCAAGCTGCATTTCTTCCAAGGTGCCGGGACGATAGTTCTCGATGAAGACGTCGGCTCGGGCACATAGACGCAGCAGAGCGTCGCGCCCGCGTTCATCGCGGAGATTGAGAACAATCGAACGCTTGTTGCGCGCGTAAGTCTTCCAGTGCAGCTGCCGGCCCGCGTCGCGCCAGTCGCGCAGAGGATCCCCACCAGGCGGCTCGACCTTGATGACGTCGGCGCCGAAGTCGGCAAGCTGCAGGGAGAGCATGTTGCCGGCAACGAGGCGCGACAGATCGAGCACGCGCACGCCGGTAAGCGGCCCTTCCGCACTTCCATCGAAACGCTTCGCGCTGAAACGACTTTGAGTCACGGCGGAACGGCGCTCCTGCGCATCAGGCAATGAGATAAATCGGCGACGACCAGGCTTGGTGACCGTCGCTTTGCGTGACCCGCAGGTAGACCGGAATATCTCGGTTACCTGCAAATTTCACTATATGATCGATCTTGACGTGCGGGCTCCAATCCTGCTCGGGCAGACGATAGGCGGCAATATTGCGCTTGAGTCCTCCCCCGTCGAGTTGCACGGTATCGTCGGCAAGCGCGCTCAGATCGACTTCGCCGGAAACCACGTTCGTCTTGATGCGCAGGGTGCCGCGGCGCGCGTGTTCCAGCCACAAGTCGATGCCGGCGAGATTGCCGGTCGTGACTGAGGTAAAGCCAAGCACCGCGCCGGACCTTGTCTCCTGCACCTTTCGCTCGGGATTGAGGAAATTGACCGGCGCAAAACGGACGATTCGATTCCCCTCGATCGCAAGCTCGCCTTGCCAATGCGTTTCGCGGCCGCGGCCGCGATATTCCGCTCCCTGCCAAAGCACGCGGATACGGCGGCCCAGATCCGCCGCGCCGTAAGGCCGCACCGTCTGCGCGATCTCGGTGCCGTGCAGGATGTCCACTCGGTCAATCGGCGCGGTGCCGATGATCTCGGCTTTCAGATGCATCGGCACCGCGCCGGGTCGAACGATGTCGCCCATCAATACTTCACGCACCAAACTGGAGGGATCATCGGCGATCTGCGGATCCTCGGCGAAAGCGGCGACTGGCTGGTCAAACAGACCGTGCAGATCAAGAAAGAGCCGAGTGCCAGTGGTGCCGTAATGGTGCCGGCGCCGCAATGCCTCGAACAAAGCATCGCGCGTGAGTTCAGGCATCAGGTAGCAGGTCAGCCCGCCCATGGCACCGAAGGTGGAAGCGCCCGGTCGGGTTGCGCCTGGCCGGCCCTTGTGATCGTCGCTATGACAGACCACGCCGACGCGATAGCCCTGCTCGAACGCATCGTGCAGGAGCCATTCGAACGTGCCCCAGGTGGAGTGCACTTCCACCGCTCGCTCGATGGCGCCGTCATGCGCAGCCTTGATGTCCGCATAACGTCCGCCCACATGGGCGATGACCACGGCGTCTTCGCCGGCGAGCGCGCGGAACAGCTCATCGGCGGTACTAACCGCTGGCGTCGAGGTTTGCCCGTCGACCAGAATGTGCGACGAGCGGCGGATAGGCCGGCCCTCGCGCGGGAAGAAGATGTTGCGATCGCCGCCCATGCCGGTATTGCCCGACCATTCGTAACCGGGCACGCAGACGAAACGACCGGGCTCGTCGAATTTGGCGGTCAGGGCGTTGAGTTCGCGCCAGAACGCGTCGGTAATCTGAAAATCATTGCCCTGGTGACCGACGATGTCGACGAAGGCCCTATCGCGTGCGTATCGGAAATATGCCTCGGCCGTTCCCGAGCCGATGGTCTCGCCGCTTTGTCCGTGCAGATCGCCCCAGTAAGGTTTGAGTTTTGCGCTGTTTGCGACGCGCAGCGGATTGGCGTGCGCCAGCGTCTTGCCCTCGCCGACCACCTGCAAATCGATATTGCCGGCCGTATGCGCACGCAGATTATACAAGATCAGCGGACTGTCTCCGGGCTCGATCGCAACCGTCGCCGGCAAGCCTTCAATCGCCTGCGATGGCATAAGCGTCAGGTTCGCCTGCGCCCGTGTCGGATTGCCCCAAGCGTCTTCGGCAAGGATGGCAAGGCGGAACGGCTCACCGGCAATGACAAGCGAGGGCCACAGCGCCTTCCAGCGGGCCGGCTCCCCCGCCACCAATTCGATCGCCGGCTGAACGGGTAATTCAGTGAATTCGTACGTGGCAAACGCATCGACCGCAGTCTTAAGCTCGAAGCGCTGTTCGCAATTCGTCTGCAGGCGGAACCCGGGCGAACCTTGCCGCCGGTCGCCCATGCGTATTGTGAGCGTATCGCCCAGCCGCAGATAACCGCGCCCCACACGAACGAGCAGCGTGTTCGCAAACGGCCGAATGTTGAGGCGGTCGAACCAGACTTCGAGCCTGGCACCGTTACTTGCTTCGACGGTGGTAAAGTTCGCTCCAGACGGGTTGTCGAATTGCGGCTTGCTCATGTCGGACGTTGTCCGCCACGAGATTTTGAGCATACCGGTATCGTCGATGCCAAAGGTGCCCGCGGTATAGGTCAGGGTCAGTTCGGCGTGTAAGCCCGCGACAAACGGTCCGGCCGGAGCGAGGCTGATTGTGCCCATGTGTTCGGGCAGGTAAGTCGAGAACGGCATCTGGAACGGTATCCAATGGCAACGATAAGCACGAAATGGATTATCACGATCTGAAGATTATCGAGGCGCTGCGTAGGGTGGGCAAAATCGAATACGATGAGCTCTCCGCGTGGGCAAAGCGCATGCACGATTTTGCCCACGCGGCGGGCCTGGGACAAGCGCTTTGCCCACCCTACGATCTATAGCGGCCTAGAACGGCAGGAGCCTCAGAGATGACGAAATGGCGGGCAGCGGCTGCATTCTTCGCATTGGCTATTGCCCAGTCGATGACGGCGCAGGCGCAGGAATGGCCAAGCCGCCCCATTCACTTCATTGTGCCGTTTCCGGCCGGCGGGTCCACCGATGTCGGCGCACGCGTGATCGCCGATGGCTTGTCGCGAGCCCTGGGGCAACAGATCGTAGTGGAGAACAAGTCGGGGGCCAGCGGCAATGTCGGTTTTGAAGCCGCTGTGCGCAGCGCTGCCGACGGGTACACCGTACTGATCGGCCCCGATCAGGTGGCAAGCGCACCACATGTGTTCAAGGTGAGTTTCGATCCGCGCAAGGATTTCACCCCCGTCATTCAGCTGTCGCGACAGCCTGTCGTTCTGGCAGTGCATCCGAACCTCGGCGTCGCTTCGGTCGCCGAGCTGATTGCGCTGGCAAAGCAGCGCCCGGGAATGAGCTATGCGACGTCGGGCGTCGGATCGCAGCAGCACATGACGGCCGAATGGTTTGCGCAAATCACAGGCATCAAGCTCGAACACGTGCCTTACCGCGGCGGCGGACAGGCCATCAACGACCTCGTTGCCGGCCACGTGCAAATCGGCTCGCTCGGCTCGTCGCCGCTTATTCCGCACTACAAGGCGGGTACGCTGCGCCTCATCGCACAATCGACGCTGGCGCGCTCGCCCAGCCTTCCGGATGTGCCGACCTACCAGGAGGCGGGCGTGAAAGGCCTAGTGCTGGACCAGTGGTTGGGGGTGTTCGTTCCGGCCGGTACATCGCCGCAGATCGTTGCGCGCCTCAACGCCGAGATCAACAAGGTGCTCGCGGAGCCGACGGCGCGCGAGAGCTTTCTGCAATCCGCGCAGGAGCCGGTCGGCGGCAGCGAAGAGCAATTCGCCCGCCTCGTTCGCGAAGACTTCGATAAATATGCCCGACTGGTTCAAGAGCTGAATATCAAGACGAATTGATGCGCAAGAAACGAGAGGCAAAATGCTGCGTGTTTTTGGCTGCCTGATTGTCGCCGCCGTCCTGCTCATCTGCCCGACCGGCAGTGTCATGGCGCAACAGTATCCGCTTCGGCCAATCACCGTGGTGGTGCCGTTTGCTGCCGGTGGTCCCACCGACGTCCTCGCCCGCATTCTCGGGCAGCACATGAGCGAAACGCTCGGCCAGCAGATTGTGGTCGAGAACGTGACCGGTGCCGGTGGGTCGATTGGCGCCGCCCGCGTCGCCAAGGCCGCACCCGATGGTTACACGCTGGTGATGGGAAACCTCGGAACCCACGCCGCCAGCGTCGGTCTCTACAAGAATCTATCCTATGATCCGCGCAAAGATTTCGAGCCGGTGATGCTGGTCGCCACTACGCCCATGGTGCTGGTTGTTCGCAAGACCTTGCAGGTCGACACGCTCAAGGATTTCATCGCCTATGCCGCGGCAAATCCGAACAAATTGACGTTCGGGAGTGCCGGTACAGGATCGATCTCACACCTGACTTATCTGCTATTCACTCACCTGACGAAGACCGAAATCCAGCACGTGCCCTATCGCGGTCTTTCGCAGGTGGCAAATGATCTCCTGGCTGGCCAGATCGACATGACTTTCGATCAGGTCGTCTCGGCAACGCCGCATATTCGTGCGGGCAGCGTCAAACCGATTGTCGTCACCGCATCGAGTTCGGGCAGCTTCGATCCCGAATGTGCCCTCCGCCCCGGAGGCGGGATTGTCCGACCTGCAAACAACGGCGTGGACAGCACTGTTCTTTCCGAAGGGAACCCCGCAACCCATGGTCGATCGCGTCAATGGCGCGCTCGATGCGGCGATGCGCGATACAGTCATTGCAAAACGCCTGGCGGAATTGGGCGCCGATTTACCGGCTGCGGACCAGCGCACGCCGAAATACCTGGGAAGCCTGGTTTCCAGCGAAATCGACAAATGGGTCCCGCTCCTCCAGGCTGCCGGCGCCTCCGCTGATTAGATGAAGCTCACGGACGAAGAGCGCGCGCTGCGCGCAGGCGGGGGCGGGCCCGCCCGGCAATGGGCGATCGAGCATCAGATCAAGGTCGGCGACTATCTCGGCGCCCGCGACTTTGTGCCGGTCAGCCAGGCCCACATCATGGCAGATACCGAATCGCTAGGAGCCGCGGGCGTCGAATGGCTCGAGCACATGGCGCGCCTGCCATGGGACCAGCGCCGTGTGCGCATTCCGACGATTACCGATCCGCGCGGTACCGACTTCGCCGCCGCGCATCGGCTCAAACAACAGGCCTGGATGCTGGATCTTGAACGCCGTGCGATCGACGGCTTAGAAGCCCTCGGCATTCTGTTGACGAACACCTGCATCAATTACCAGACCATTATGCCGCCGGTACTTGGAGAGCACGTTGCCTTCGGCGATACCGGCGTGGTGATTTACTGCAACAGCGTCTGCGGCGCGCGTTCGAATTTCGAAGGCGGACCATCGGCATTGAGCGCCGCGCTCACCGGCCGCACGCCGCGCTACGGGTATCATCTCGCGGAGTGCCGCCAAGCGACACTCCACGTGCATGTCGAGCATACCCCGCGCGCACTCGATGAGTGGGGCGCGCTCGGGGCCATTGTCGGCCGACTCGCAGGCGATTACTGGCAGGTGCCTGCGCTCACTGGCATTGCTCGTAGCGCCAGCTCCGACGAGATGAAGCATTTCGGCGCTGCGCTTGCGAGCTACGGGTCGGTTGCGCTGTTTCACATGATCGGCATTACGCCGGAGGCGCAGCGCGAAAGCGATATTGTTCGTTCCGGTGCTGCCTTGCCAACGCATCGCATCGGTGAAGCAGATATTCGCGCCTTTCAGAAGAGCTACGCAATCGATATCGATCACATCGACCTCGTGGTGTTCTCCGCGCCACAGTTGAGCCTGCTGGAGCTGCAGCGCCTGGCGGCGTTGCTGGATGGGGGCCACGCGACCGTCCCGCTCTTCGCGGTGACCAGTCCACAGGTCAAGGCGGATGCCGATCGGCTGGGACTGACGCGCCGCATCGAGGCGGCAAATGGTTTAGTTCTTTCCGGGATGTGTTTCTATCAGAGCTATGCCCGCGAAATGGCGGAGGCGAACGGCTGGAGGCGGCTGGCGACGAACTCCGCCAAGCTCACCAACATTATCGGCGGCTACGGCTACACGCCCGTGCTCCTGTCGATGGAAGCGTGCGTAGCAGCCGCGTGCGCCGGCGGCAGAATCGCGCAATGAATACCTTTTTTGCGCGGGCCGGCATGGGCCGAAAAACAACGGGCACCGCGCTGGTCGCCAAGGACGGCTTCTCGGCGCGCTATGACCTCGATCGTCTGCGCGGCGTGTTCTCCCGCCCGCAGCACAAGCTCGCCGGGCAAAACTATGTCGGCCGCGTCCTGGTGCTCGATGCCGCCAAAGGCGGGGTGGCGACCGCCTGGATGCTTTACGAAATGAAAGCGCGCGGCGTAATGCCGGCGGCGCTCGTGTTAAATGCCGTCAATCCGATCATGGTGCAAGGCGCCGCATTTGCCGACTTCACCATGCTGTCCGGCTTTGAGCAGGACATCACGCTCGCCATTCCCAACGGGGCCGCGGTCGAGGTCGACCCTACTGCCGCGCAGCCGTTCATCCGTGTCATTGAATAATTGTAGGGCGCAATAGCGAAGAGCGTATTGCACCGATAATTTCCCGCCGAGAAATACTCGATCATTTCATGGCGGAATCGCTATTCCGCCCTACGCACTTTTCAAATCACCTCCTGGGTCTTGTCATCGGTCTCGCCGTAACGGCGCAGCGTAGCGGGTTGCGTCCCCTCATAGAGCCGGGCGAGGCCCGGGGCGATCTTGGCGTTCTCGCGCTCGAACAGGCTCGCGCCGGCAAGGTCGCTTTCGACCAGGAACGGTCCGAAATTCTCCACGTCTAGCACCCACACGGCCTGGGCCAATCCCAGTTCCTCGAGCCAGTAAACGCCCGCGACGTGCTTGATGCCGCGCCCAAGCAGCGCTCCCGTGCCGTAGCCCACGGTGGTGAGATAGATCGCCTGGTTGGGCACGAAATACCGGCGGTAAACCTCCGACGTCATGCCGCCCTTGCCGAGGATGATGTTGCAGCCCGACAACTTGAACCAGCCGTCGAGCCATTTGGCGAAGCGAAAGGATGCGGTGGCGGTAACCGCGCCGACGGTGTAGGTGCCGTCGGGATTAACGCTCGCCGCGGGCGAGCAATGGAAATTGGTAAGGCCGAGCGCATCCTTGCCGGCAGGCATACCGGCACCCTCTTCGATGGCGCGCTTGTAGACGCCCTCGCGTGCGGTGAACAGGCGACCCGCCAGATAGACAACCGAGCCAATCTCCAGGACGCGCAGATCGTCTGTGCTCGCCGGAAGCTTGAGATGGATGGTTTTCAGCTCAGCCATGCCTACTCCGCCGCTTGCGCCGCCTGCTCGGACCATTCGACGGTGGAGCGGCGCATGTAATCCGTGAACCACATGGGATCGGTGCGAAACTGCGCTCGCCCCTCGGCGTTGACGCGCGCGCAGGCGCGACGCGACGACAGACAGAACATGTGCACCGACATGGGCATGCCGCCGGTGTGGCAATAGCCGACCTCGATGTGGCAGTCGATCACCATGGAGGAGCCCATGAAGCCCATGGCGCCCATGCCGATGCTGTTGCCCAGTTGCTTGAACTCCTCTTCCAGCGCGGCGATTTTCGCATCCGGGTTGCGCGAGCCGACCACGCGCAGGCAGGCAGCCTGCTTGCCGAGCACCATGCTGATATCCTTGGAGCCACCGAGACCGACGCCGACAATGGCGGGCTGACACGCCAGCCCCCGCTTGCCGAAACCGATCAGTGTATCGAGATAGAAACGCTTGATCCCTTCGATGCCGTCGCCGGGAAACAACATGCGATAGTCGGTGCCGAACAGCCCGCCCTTATGCACGGTGGTGAGCTCGATCCAATTCGCATCGGGATGAAATGAGTATTCGATTTCCGGCGCGCCAATGCCGACATTGTTGTTGTGATCGGTGCGCCAGAGTGGATGCACGCGGTTGGGACGCAGCGGCACGTTTACGGTCGCGCGGGCGGTGGCGCGGCGCAACGCCGTCTCGAGCGCGACCGGCCCGCCTTCGACGCTCGCCTCATTGCCGATCTTGACGTACCAGCGCGGCAGCCCGGTGTCGCCGCACATGGCGCGGCGATCCTCCTTGGCAGCCTCGTAATTCTCCAGCATGGCCTTGATCACAAAGGCGGAGAGATCGCCTTTTTCGGTGTCGGCGCATTGGCGCAGGCCGGCGAGATAGTCGTCCGGGATTTCGATCGCCGCTTTGGCCATCAAGGCTTCTGCGGTGCGTTCAATGGATGACAAGGGAATCATGATCGCCTCGATCACTCGGCCGCCGCCCGCTCATGCACCAAACTTTCGCCCGGACGCACATGGGTGAACTCGACCGGCTGCTCGGTAATTTCGAGCCCCCGCTTGGTCTGCCGGACCACTGTGAAACGCGAAGCCGCAAGATCTCCGGGCTCGGGAAAATCGGAGCGGTAATGCGCGCCGCGCGAGTTTGTGCGCTGGCGCGCTGCAACCGCAATCACCCGGCTGATCTCGACGAGCGAACGCAGATTGAGCCAATCATGCCAGGCCATGTTGAAGGCATGGCTGTCGTCGGCAATGCCGCTCGCTAAGAGTTCACCGTGCAGCGCCGCGAGCATGGCAATCGCGCGGTCGAGTCCGGCTTGGTCGCGCACGACGCCCACATCGTCCCACATAAGATTGAGAAGCTTTTCGCGCAGCTCATTCAGGTTCCGCGGCCGGCGGGCGAAGGGATGCAGCGCGCGGGTAATCTCGGCCGTCAGCACGTCTTCGTCCGGCGGCGGCATCGCCCGGTGCGCAGCCATCCAGCGCGGCATGACATCACCGGCAATGCCACCGAATACGGTCGAGTTGGCAACTCCGTTGCCGCCAAGCCGGTTTGCTCCATGCATGCCGCTCGCGTCCTCGCCGGCTACGAACAGCCCCGGCCATTCGGTCGAGGTATCCGCAGCGCAGATAACCCCACCCATGAAATAGTGCGCGGTGGGCACTATTTCGACCAGGCCGCCGGCAAGATCGAAACCGCAATCGCGGCAGCGATCGACCATGCCCTTGAATTCCTTGGCCACCTTCGCCGGCCCGAGGTGGCTCATCTTGATGTAGACGCCGCCATGCGGGCTGGTGCGGCCGGCCTTCATCTCGGCGTAGATTGCGCGGCTGACCACGTCGCGGGTGGCGCGTTCAAGCTTGTCGTCATAATCGGCCATGAAACGGCGCATGCGACCGTCAAGCAGATGACCGCCGGCGCCGCGCAGCCCCTCCTCCAGGACGGTCCCAGTCATTCGCGTGTCGGGGCCGGCGAGCAACCCGGTAGGATGAAACTGCACCATTTCCATGTCGCGCAACGGCAGCCCTGCGCGAAACGCCATGGCGAGGCCATCCATGCTCTTGTCGCCGGACGGTGTGTGATAGCGATACATGGTTGGACCGCCGCCGGTCGCGAGCAGCACTGCCTTGGCCGCAACGTAGCGGAATTCGCCGGAGCTGACGTCGATCATCAGAACGCCGGCAATGCTACCGTCCTTGCCGGGAATAAGTGCGACGGCGCGGTGCTCCTCGAGGCGACGAATCGGAAGCGCCCAGACCTGCTCCATCAGCCGATTGATGATCTCAATGCCGGTCAGATCGCCCTTGTGCACGGTACGGTCGAAGCTCTGGCCGGCAAAGGCTTTGCCGTGCAGCGTGCCGTCGGGATTGCGGTCGAAGAAGCAGCCGATCTCGTTTTCCAGTTCGCGCACCCGCTCGACCGCCGTGCTGACCAGCGTCCAGGCCAGTTCCTGATGCGGGAGCCATTTGCCGCCTTCGATGGTGTCCATGAAGTGCCGCTCAATGGAGTCGCCTGGATTGAGGGCGACGTTGTAGCCGCCCTGCACCATGCGCGTGCAGCCGCTTTTCCCAAGGAGACCTTTGCTCGCAATGGTGATGTCGGAATTGGGTTTGGCCTTGAAGGCATGCAGCGCCGCAAACAGCCCGGCACCGCCGGAGCCGAGTATCAGAATATCGGTCTTGAGTCGCTCAAGCTCCATTTCAGAACGCGCGGACGAGGAAAATGAAGGCGACGAGCGCCGAGGCGGCGGCGGCAAGGGTTGCAAGCTCTTTCTGTCCGCCATGCCAATCGAGATTCTCGATGACGAGCAGGCGCAGGCCCCCGAGCATGTGCACCATCAGGAGGAAAACGAGCCCGCTCTCGGAAAGCTTCACGAGCGGCTGTTCGCTCCAGCGCAGAAACGCATCGAGTTTCGCCGCGCCGTCAAGCGCGAGGCCGAGCGTAAGGAAATGCAGCGGCAGGAACAGCGCCAAAGCAAGCCCTGAGAGCCGATGCACAAGGGCTGCCCACCACAGGGTGCTGTAGCGGTGATGTAGTCGAGCAATCATGCGAGCACCACGGCCGCAACCGCGCGCAGCCCGAGAAGCAGCAGCAAGAGTCCAAACACAACGGCAAGCATGCCGGCAGCACGATCGCCTATGGGCGACCATTCGGCAAAGACGTTGCGCAGCCCAATGCCGGCGTGAATTGCGGCAGCGACGACGAAGACGCCGTAAAACGCTGCCCAGCCGATGCTGCCGCGGGTTCGGCCAAGAATGTCGGCGGCCGACATGCCGGTACGCGTGGCATAGAAGATCATCGCGACGTGCGCGAGCACCAGCGGCAGCATGACCGCTGCGGTGAGGCGCTGCCACACGTAGAGCCGCACGTTCATGGCTTGATCTCGCCCGCAAGATAGGCGCGCACGGTCCGTCGCTTCAAGCCGGCGATTGCGGCGGTGGGGTTGAGCGCCTGCGGGCAAAGCTCCTGGCATGACTGATGCGAGTGGCAGGCGTGGCATCCGCCCGAGGCAGCGACCGCCTGCAGGCGTACCTGATTTCCGGCGTCACGCTCGTCGTTGACGAGCGACCATGCGCGATTGAGCGCTGCCGGTCCCAGATAGGACGAATTCCATCGCACGGTATCGCAGGCGGCGTAACAGATGCCGCAGTTGATACATTCAATCGCGGCATCGACCGCTACGCGGGCGCGGCTGTCGGGCCGGATCTGCGCGATCGGGTCGTTCCGGGTGTTTGACGGCACAAACGCACCTTTCGCCTGTTGCCATTTCTCGAAGAACGGACGCATGTCCGTCGCCAGATCCTTGATCACCGGCAGGTTCTCAAGCGGCGCTATTTCGATGCGGCCGGCGTGCGCAACCTTCGACACATGGGTGCGGCAGGTCCAGCGCGGCAGCCCATTGACCGTCATGGCACAAGAGCCGCAGACACCGACGCGGCAAGCGAAGCGGTAGGCAAGCGTGGCATCGAGGTGACGCTGCACGAACGTGACCACATCGAGCACGGTCTGGTTCTCGCGCAGGGGCACTTGATAGTTCTGGTAGCGGCCCTGACGCGTGCCGCGCCAAATCGCCACGCTCAATTCTTTGTCCGGCATTGGGTTACGTTGACCCTCGTGTCCCGGGCGCAGCGCAGCACGAAGCGCCCCTTCGGCGCGGAGTGGTGCGCTGCAGAACCGGGACCGTGAAGGAAACAGTCCCTCTATGGCGGTCCCGGATCAGCAGTGCACCGCGCCGGGCATGTGGAAAGACCGAGCAAGCCGAACCGGCGCGCTGCACTGCATCCGGGACACGAGTCAGCATTTATGAAACCAGCCACTACTAGCACCCCCTCGCCACGGAAACAAAGCACCGCCCTTTCCTTGCCGGCGCGGATTTGGCACAAGCCAAGCAGGCTTCTGTAACCGGAGAAAAATGATGACCCGCACCGGCGGTGAACCGCATTGCAGGTGTGTTGCCCGCCGCAAGCGCGTGCCAGGCGGTTGGCTCTCCCTGACGGCAGGCGCTCTCGCCACGACTGTCATGTCGACTGTCATGGCGTCACCTGCGCTCTCGACCGGTGTCGAGGACTTTTACAAGGGCAGGACGATTTCTCTCATCATCGGCTACAGCGTCGGCGGCGGATACGATCTCTACGGCCGGCTGCTGGCGCGGCACATCGCAAAATATATTCCCGGACGGCCTACCATTGTGCCGCAGAACCTCACCGGTGCAGGAAGCCTGCGGGCGGCGAGTTATCTCTATTCCGCCGCTCCCAGGGACGGAAGCGTGTTCGGAACGTTCGGGCGCACCATCGCCACCACGCCGCTGCTCATGCCGTCCAATGTGCCGTTCGATGCAACCAAGCTCACCTGGCTCGGCAGTATCACCAGCGAGGTGAGCACCTGCGTCACCTGGCACAGTTCCGCGGTCAAGCGCTGGCAGGACAGTCTGGAGACGGCGATCACCATGGGCGGCGAAGGGACCGGCGCCGATCCGGATGTTTACGCGCTTCTCTACAAGAACGTATTCGGCGCCAAATGGAAGCTCATTACCGGGTATCACGGCACAACGGACACCATCCTCGCCATGGAGCGCGGGGAAGTCGACGGTTTATGCGGCCTCTCCTGGAGCACCTTGAAGAGCCGGCACCAGCAGCTCATCTCGGACAAGTTGATCAACATCATCGTCCAGGCTGCGCTGAAGAAGGAGCCGGAATTGGCGCAGGTTCCGCTGGCGACCGAGCTGACCAAGGACCCCGAACAACTGCAAATCCTGAAGCTTTTTTTGAGCACCCAGGAAATGGCACGGCCGTTCGCCGCCCCGCCCGATATTCCGCCGGATCGTAAAATGGCGCTGATCTCGGCGTTCGAGCAAACCATGCGCGATCCCCAATTCCTCGCCGAGGCGAAAAAGCAGAGCATGGATGTCAATCCTCTCGGCGCCATTGATATTGAGCAACTCATCACCGAGCTTTATGCGACCCCAAAACAAGTGGTCGATAGAGCGGCACAGGCAATGACGAAGTAGCAGCCGGATCATGCCATCGCTGATCGGCGCGCGCATTCCGCGGCTGGAGGATCGGCCGCTTCTCACCGGCAAGGGCCGCTTTATCGACGATATCAACGTGGCCGACATGCTGCAGGCCGCCTTCGTGCGCAGTCCGCATCCGCATGCTGCCATTCGGGGCATTGCAACTGCAAAGGCTCGCGCGCTGCCCGGCGTTCGTGCAGTTCTCACGCTCGACGACCTGGCGCCGGTTCTTTGCACGCGACGCATGCTGCGCCATTCCAATTCGGGGACGACGCTCGACCGCTTCTGGCCATTTGCACTGGCCAACGGCGAGGCCTCCTTTGTCGGCGAGGCGGTGGCGATCGTGCTGGCAAGGGACCGCTATGTCGCCGAGGATGCCGCAGCGCAGGTCGTGGTCGATTACGATGTGCTCCCGGCGGCATGCGACTGCCGCAGTGCGAACGCCCCTGATGCGCCGATAGTTCGCCGCGAGCTTCGCTCCAATGTCGCTGCGAATTATCCGGTCGCGTATGGCGACGCCGATCTCGCGTTCAAGCAAGCGGCGCATGTCTTTCATGAAGACCTTTGGCAGCATCGCGGCGGAGCGCACCCCATCGAGGGACGCGGCATCGTTGCTGAATGGCGCAGCGACGGGAGCTTGACGGTATGGGCGTCGACGCAGAAGGCGCACGACCTCTTTCAGTCGTTGACTTTTCTCCTGGGCTTCGACGAAAGCCGGGTGCGCGTTGCCACACCCGATGTAGGCGGCGGCTTTGGTCCCAAGCTTTGCGTCTATCCCGAGGATATTGCCGTGGTCGCAGCTGCGAAGCTCCTGCGGCGAAGCATCAAATGGATCGAGGATCGGCGCGAGCACTTTACCAATGCTGCGCAGGAGCGCGATCAGTACTGGTCCCTTGACGTCGCTATTGACGGCAATGCGCGGTTGCTGGGCGTTCGCGGCCGGCTCATTCATGACCTCGGCGCCTACGCGCTGCAAGACGTGAACATTCCGTACAACTCCGCGTCCATGCTGAGCGGCCCCTACATGCTGCCAGCGCTGTCAATCGAGGTCATCGTCGCCGCCACCAACAAGACGCCGGTATCCTCGGTGCGCGGCGCCGGCTATCCGCAGGCGGCTTTCGCGATGGAGCGGCTGATGGACCGGGTCGCGCGCGAATTACGCATGGATGGCGCCGAGTTGCGCCGTCGCAACCTCATTCCGAAGGAGAAAATGCCCTATACCAAGCCTCTCAAAGCGCGCTCCGGCGCGAGCATGCAATACGACAGCGGCGACTATCCGGCCTGCCAGGCGCAGGTGCTGGCCGCGGCCGGCTGGGAAGGATTTCGCGAGCGTCAGAATAAAGCACGGGCAGAGAAGCGCTATATCGGCATTGGCCTCGCCCACGGCATCAAAGGGACCGGTCGCGGTCCCTTTGAATCGGGACTGGTGCGGGTGTCGAACACCGGTCGCATCTCGGTGTTCACTGGCGCTGCCGCCATCGGCCAGGGGCTGCGCACTGCGCTCGCGCAGATTTGCGCCGGAGAATTGGGAATGCGGACGCAAGATATTACCGTCGTTCCCGGCGATACCGGCGGGATATCGCTCGGGCTCGGCGCCTTTGCCAGCCGGCAAACCGTCACTGCGGGCTCATCCGTGCTGCTCGCCGCGCGCGCGGTGGCGGACAAGGCAAAAAAGCTCGCCAGCCACGTACTCGAAGCAGCCGAGCATGACCTCGAAATTGCCGGCGGTGAGGTGCGCGTCGTCGGCGCTCCGCAGCTCTGCGTGAAGCTCGGCGAACTTGCCCGCATCCTCAAGGGGGCGCCGGGCTATGGCTTCCCGCCGGACATCGATCCCGGTCTCGATGCGAATGTGAATTGGCGAACCGATGCCCTTGCCTATGCCAATGCCTGCCATGCCGCCGAAGTGGAGGTCGATCCAGATACAGGCGCTGTAACACTCACCAGATACCTGGCATTGCAGGATTCCGGAACCTTGATCAACCCGTTGATGGTCGAGGGGCAAATGCGCGGCGGCGTGGCGCACGGCATCGGCAATGCCATCCTGGAATGGATGGGCTATGACGACAGCGCGCAGCCGATCACCACCAGTTTCGCCGACTACCTTCTGCCCAGCGCGATGGAAGTGCCGATGATTGAGACGCTCTGCCGCGAGACCCCCTCCCCGCTCAATCCCCTCGGCGCCAAGGGCGCCGGTGAGGTCAGCACCATTCCGACCGCCGCTGCGGTGATTGCGGCAATTGAGGATGCGCTCGAGCCGTTCGGTGTCCACATCGCTCAGACGCCGATTACCCCGCAGCAGCTGGTCGAGTTGATCGGCCGTCGCGCAAGGTGCTGATATGCGGACCGGCTCGGAATATCTTCGTTCGCTCAACGATGGCCGCGCGGTATTCGTCGACGGCGAACGCGTCAAGGATGTCACCCGGCATCCGGCGTTCCGCGAAGCGGCACGCTCGGTTGCGCGCCTCTACGACATTGCGGCGACGCCCGCGCTGCGCGAGCGCATGACATTTCCCTCGCCGAAAACCGGCGAGCCGGTGCTGCGCGCCTATCAGATACCGCACAGCCATGCCGACCTCACCGCACGCCGGCTGTTTTCGGAAACCTGGGCGGAAGCCACATTCGGCTTGATGGGTCGCACGCCCGATCATGTCGCCGGTTTTTTCTGCGGCTACGCGGCGACCCCCGCCGTCTTCGCCGCTGCCGGCAAGCGCTTTGCCGATAACGTGGTCGCTTTCTACGAGCAGCTGCGCGACCAGCACCTTTACGCTTCCTATGCCATCGTTCCTCCGCAGATCGACCGCAGCAAGCCGGCGCACAAGCAGAGCGACCCAACGCTCTATGCCGGCGTGGTGAAGGAGCGCGACGATGGCATTGTCATCGCCGGAGCCCAGCAGCTCGCCACCGCCGGGCCGATCTCGGATTTCGTGCATCTGAGCTGCATCCACCCGCTGCAGCCCGGCGACGAGAATTATGCCAACTGCCTCGCAGTTCCGGTGAATGCTCCCGGCCTCAAACTTTACCCCCGGCGGTCTTATGCGATCGCTGCCGGCAACGCATTCGACTATCCGCTGTCGAGCCGTTTCGATGAGGGCGACAGCTACGTCGTTTTCGACAACGTTTTCGTGCCATGGGAGCGGGTCTTCATCTACCGCAATATCGAGCTGTCACGCGATCAGTGGTGGAAGACGCCTTCGCATCTCTACGGCAATCACCAGGCGCAGGTCCGCTATGTGACCAAGCTGCGCTTCATGATCGGCATCGCCCAGCGCATGAACGAGATGACCGGCAACGCCGCCAATCCCGCGGTGCAAATCATGATGGGCGAGCTGGCCGCCTTGGTAACCGTCTACGAGACGATGCTGCTGGCGCACGAGAGCACGGCATCGATCGACCCGGACGGGGTGCTGTGGCCGTCGAGAAGTGCGCTTTATGCCGCCATGGCGCTGCAATCGGAACTCAACGGCCGCATGCTGGAAATCATCCGCGAGCTGACCGGCTCCGCCATGATCACGCTGCCATCCTCGCTGCGCGACTTTGAAAACCCGGAAACGGCAGCCGATATCGAGCGCTACATGCGCTCGGCTTCGACCGACGCCAAAACGCGCGTTGCGCTGATGCGGCTTGCCTGGGACTTCGTCGGCTCGGAATTCGGCAGCCGCCATCAGCAATATGAGAAGTTTTACGGCGGCGCATCGTTTCTGGTGAAGCAGAACGTCTACCGCAATTTCGATTTCAAGCGCGCCACCGCGCTGGTCGATGCCGCCCTCAATCTGCCGCCGCTGCGGGAGGAGTGAGCCTCTAACCCATTCACTGCGCGGGAGGCGGGGTTTGCGAGGCCGTCCACGTCTTGAAATCCTGGTCCGAAACGTTCGGCAGTTTCTTGACGAAGGCGGCGATGGTCCAGATTTCCTGATCCGGTACCTCGATTGCGCCAAAGCTCGGCATTCCCGTCATGTTGATGCCGTTCTTGATGACCCAGAAGATATGTTGCGGGGATAGCTCGTGCGAAATCTCCGTGAGGTCCGGAGGACCTGGCTGCAGGCCTTCCGAGAACTTTGCCCAATCCGCCCCGGGGCCTCCATGACAAGCAACGCAGCCGCGCTGGGAAAAGGCGCGGGCACCCGAACGCACGGTGGCAGCATCATCGAAATTAATCGGAGCCCTTTCCTTGGCGTGACGCTCGATCGAGGCCTGGCGTATGCGCGCCAGACTCGACTTGACCCATTCCGGGATCGCCGGCGGCAGCACCCACATCGTAAAAACCGCCAAAAAAGAATATTGCAGCAGCGGCTACAACGATAACGGCAAGGAGGCCTATGAAGGCGAGAAGCTTGGTCATGGCAGTACCGAGTGATGGAACGGCGTGCGCTCGGCATCGTAGCGCGGCCGGAGCAAAAAGGAACCGGTATGGGTCAAGCTGGACCTTTGGGCTCCGAGCTGAAAAGATTTCTCTTGCGGTCGCTGACGGCGCCAAGCGCATGCTAAGCATCGCCCGTATTTGTAATTGGGAGGACTATGATGGCTAAGGCCTATTGGATCGCCACCTATCGTTCCATTTCCAATCCGGATGCACTTGCCGCTTATGCAAAGATAGCCGGGCCAGCCCTCGCGGCCGCCGGCGGGCGCTTTCTCGCCCGCGGCAACGCCGCCAAAGCCTATGAAGGCGGCGTTCCGCAGCGCGTGGTCTTGATTGAATTCGACAGCGTCGATCGCGCGGTCGCCGCGCACGACAGCGCGGAATACCAGGCGGCGCTCAAGGCGCTCGGCAACGCTGTCGATCGCGATCTTCGCATTGTTGAAGGCTTGGCCTAGCCGCGCAAGATCCAAGCGCGGAGCTGACACCGGGCGAGCGCATCAGGAATTCCCATGACGAAAGAGAACGTGAAGCGCGTGTTCTACGTGCGCCATGTCGCGCATCGCTGTTATCTCGACATCATTGCGCAGCGGCCGGAGATCCGGTTGGACCGGCTGGAAAACGATACGCCCGATGAGGTCGCGTCGCCAATCATGGCGGCTGCGCACGCCTATCAGATCGGATCGACGCGCGACGAGCTTCCGCTGCGCTATCATGCGACGGGTGATGTACTCGCGCGCATGCCGAACCTGCTGATTGTTTCCAGCAACGGCGCTGGTTTCGACACCGTCAACGTCGAGGACTGCACCAAGGCGGGCGTTCTGGTACTCAATCAATCCGGCGGCAACGCGGAAGCCGTGGCAGCGCATGTGCTTGCCATGATGTTGATGCTGTCAAAGCAGATCATCCACACCGATCACGCCCTGCGCCGCGGCACCATGCGCGACCGCAGCGCGTATATGGGCAATGACATCAAGGGACGCACCATCGGCATTGTGGGCATCGGCAATGTGGGGCGCCGGGTTGCCGAGCTTTGTCGCGGATTGTTTGCCATGCAGGTGATCGCCTGCGATCCCTATCTCGACGAAGCCACCGTTGCCGCCCGCGGCGCCGTCAAGGTCGAGCTCGACGAGTTGCTGCGACGCTCCGATTTCGTGTCCATCAATTGTCCCCTCGACGCCAGCACCCGGGGCATGATCGGCGCGGGCGAATTCGCGCTGATGCAGCCGCACGCATATTTCATCACCACGGCGCGCGGCTTCATTCATGACGAAGGAGCGCTGGTTGCGGCGCTGCGCGACAAGAAGATTGCCGGTGCCGGGATCGACGTCTGGGACAAGGAGCCGCCGCCTCCCGACCATCCGCTGCTCGCTTTCGATAATGTGGTTGCGAGCCCACACACCGCAGGATTAACGCATCAGGCGCGCGCGAATATGGGCAGAATTGCCGCCGAGCAGCTCATACTGACGCTTGACGGCAAACGCCCGCCGCGCATTGTCAACCAGCAAGTGTGGCCGGCCTATTGCCGCCGGTTCGAAGAGACCTTCGGGTTTGCTCCGCAGGGATGATCTCACACCACGGGCGAGCGGCCGCCATCCACGTTGATTGCCGTGCCGGTGATATAGGAAGCGGCGTCGGAAGCGAGAAAACAGGCGATACTGGCGAATTCCTCCGCTCGCCCGATGCGGCCGAGCGGAACGTCCTTGGCGCGCGCACCGTAGTAGTCGGCAAGCGCAATGCCTGCTTTCTCGGCAGCGCGCTCGTGCTGATCCGATTCGATGAACCCTACCAACAAGGCATTCACCAGCACGTTATGCGCCGCGCCTTCGCTCGCGAGCACCTTGGTGAGCGCCATGCCGGCGGCGCGCGTCACCGAGGTCGGAGCGCTGCGCGGCCGTGGTGCCTTGGCACCGATATTGAGCACATTGATCAACCGGCCCCAGCGTCGCTCCTTCATCTGCGGCCAGACGAGACGCGTGAGCCTGACGGCGGCGAACAGTTTCTGATCGAAGTCCTCCCTCCAAATCTCATCGGTGATCTCTTCGAAGGCGCCAGTGCGCGAAGTGCCGGCATTGTTGACGAGAATGTCGATCTTGCCGAACGCAGTCATCGCTTCACGATAGGCGCGCGCGATATCCGCTGGAACGGCAACGTCGCCTTGTGTGGCGACCACGCGTTTCGATGCAATCGATTTCACCGCAGCATCGAGCGCGTCGCGCCCACGCGCCATTATGGCAACATCGGCACCTGCGGCCGCAAACCGGCTTGCAATCGCAAGGCCAAGCCCCTTGCTGGCGCCGGTGATGATGGCCGCACGGCCCGCAAGGCTGATTTCCACGAGTGAATCACTCCCACTCGATGGTGCCGGGCGGCTTCGAGGTCACGTCGTAAACCACGCGATTGACGCCCTTGACCTCGTTGATGATGCGCGTGGCGACGTGGCCGATGAATTTCATCTCGAAGGGGTAATAATCGGCAGTCATGCCGTCGGTCGACGTGACCGCCCGCAGCGCCACGACATAGTCGTAGGTGCGGTAGTCTCCCATGACGCCGACGCTGCGCACCGGCAGCAGCACCGCGAACGCCTGCCAGATGTCGTTGTAGAGACCGGCGCGTCGAATTTCCTCGATGTAAATGTCGTCGGCGCGCCGCAAGATGTCGAGCTTCTCTGGCGTGATCTCGCCGGGACAACGGATGGCGAGACCGGGACCGGGAAACGGATGGCGGCCGACAAACGCCTCGGGCAGGCCAAGCTCGCGCCCAAGCGCGCGGACCTCATCCTTGAACAACTCGCGCAACGGCTCGACCAGACGCATGTTCATCCGCTCGGGAAGCCCGCCGACATTGTGATGGGACTTGATGGTGACGGAAGGCCCGCCGGTGAACGAAACGCTCTCGATCACATCCGGGTAGAGCGTGCCCTGGGCGAGGAACTCGGCGCCGCCGAGTTTGTTCGCCTCCGCCTCGAACACGTCAATGAAAACCCGGCCGATGATCTTCCGCTTCTGCTCGGGATCGGTAACACCGGCGAGCGCCGCGAGAAAAGTCGGCCCTGCATCGACATGCACGAGCGGAATGTTGTAACTGCCGCGGAACAGCGCGATCACCTTCTCGGCCTCGCCAAGCCGCAGGAGACCGTGGTCGACGAACACGCAGGTGAGCTGCTCGCCGATCGCCTCGTGAATAAGCACCGCCGTGACCGCCGAATCGACCCCGCCGGAAAGCCCGCAGATCACCCGGGCTTTGCCCACCTGGGCGCGAATCTTTTCCATCGCCTCGGTCTTGAAGGCGCGCATGGTCCAGTCGCCCCTGCAGCCGCAGACGTTGCGCACAAAGTTGCGCAACAGCGCGGCGCCATGCGGCGTGTGCACCACCTCAAGATGAAATTGGGTGGCGTAAAACTTGCGCTTCTCGTCGGCGATCATCGCAATCGGCGCATTCGACGAAGTCCCGATGACGCGAAAGCCGTCGGGCGGCCTTGTCACGCGATCGCCGTGGCTCATCCAAACGGGATAACGCTCCCCCGCTTGCCAGGTGCCATCGAGCAAGGGCGATTGCTCCGTAACCAGCACCTCCGCGCGCCCGAACTCCCGGTGATGCCCGGCTTCGACCCTGCCGCCGAGCTGGAACGCCATCGCCTGCTCGCCATAGCAAATGCCGAGCACCGGGACGCCGGACTGATAAATCGACATCGGCGCGAGCGGCGCATCCCTGTCGAGCACCGAAGCGGGCCCGCCGGAGAGGATCACGCCTTTCGGCCGCATCGCCGCAAAAGCCGCCTGCGCGTTTCCATACGGCACGATCTCGCAGTAGACCTTCTCCTCGCGCACCCGGCGGGCAATCAGCTGGGTCACCTGCGAACCGAAATCGACAATGAGGATCTTATCGTGCCGAACGCCCGCCGGAGCTTCGGCCTTGGGTGCAACGGGGGAATCGAGGACGGTCATTGCTGCTCTATGTGCGGGCTCGCTCGCGCGCGGTCAAGCTGAACCATAATTATCCCCGCTGCTTCACCATCACCGCAACATAGAATCCGTCCGTGTCGGTGCGGCGCGGCGTCATCAGCAGCCCCGCCTCTGACATGAGAGCGGCGCGGCAAAACATGAATGCGCGCTCGTCGAGCGCGGTAGCGACCTCGGCCGGAGGCCGCAGTGCGAAACCCGGCTGGCGGTCGAGAAAAGCGCGTACCTGATCCTCATTCTCTTCCGCGAGCAGCGAGCATGTGATGTAGCAGATGCGGCCCCCAGGCTTCACCAGCGCAGCGGCACGGTCGAGCGTCTCCCTTTGTTCCGCAAGCCGGATGGCGAGCGCGCCCGGACGCACGCGCCATTTGGCATCGGGGTTGCGCCGCCAGGTGCCGGTGCCGGTGCACGGTGCATCGATGAGGACCAGATCAATCCGGTTAGCGAGATCTGTCAGGAGATTTTCCTGTCCGCGCGGCGTTCGCACCTGCACGTTGCGGACACCGGCGCGCTCGAGCCGGGCATGGATCGGCGCGAGGCGGCGCTTGTCGAAATCGGTTGCGTAGATCTGTCCGCGATTTTCCATGCCCGCGGCCAGCGCCAAAGTCTTGCCCCCCGCACCGGCGCAGAGGTCGATCACCTGCTCCCCCGGTTTGGCGAAAGCGAGCAGCGCCGCGACCTGCGAGCCTTCGTCCTGCACCTCGACCACGCCCTTGAGAAAGGCTGGCTCGGCATGAATGGCGGGACTCTTGTCGGCGGCGGCGCGCGCAATTCGCAATCCCACCGGTGACCAGCGCGTGGGTGCAACGTCCAGGTGAGCGAGTTGGTTGAGCGCGCTTTCGCGGTCGGCCTTGAGCTCGTTGACGCGCAGGTCGAGCGGCGCTCGGCTCGCCAGCGCCGCACCCTCCCCTGCCCGATCCTCGCCGAAGACGCGCGCCAGATGCGTATCGAGCCACTGCGGATAGTCGCCGGCGACCCAGGCCGGCGCGCCGCCCAGATCAGCCGCCGCAAGCCGCGCCCGCTCCTCTGCACTAAGTGGCGCCGGCGCAAAGCGCGACCCGCTGGCGAGTTGAGCGATCGCTTCGACGTCAAGATTGCGCTCAAGCCGCAGCATTCCGAGCATCACCGCTCTGGGCTCAACACTGCCCATAATATGCTCGCTTGAGGCGCACCGGCGCAGCGCGTCATAAACCAGCCCGGCAATTGCCGCGCGGTCGCCCGATCCGGCAAAGCGGTGGGAGAGCCCCCAATCCTTGAGCGCGTCCGCTGCCGGCCGGTGCCGTGCTTCGATGTCGGCAAGGACTTCAATGGCAGCGGAAACGCGAGCGGCCGGCGTCATCAACTGCGGGTGGGGTAGTTCGGGCTTTCGCGGGTGATGGTCACATCATGCACGTGACTTTCGCGCAGGCCGGCGCCCGAAATGCGCATGAACTCCGCCTTGTCGTGAAATTCCTGCAGCGTGCGCGCACCCACATAGCCCATGGCGGCGCGCAGCCCGCCGGCGAGCTGGTGCAGCACGGTTGCCGCCGGACCCTTGTACGGCACCTGACCCTCGATGCCCTCGGGCACCAGCTTGAGAGCGTCTTTGATGTCCTGCTGAAAATACCGATCGGCCGAACCGCGCGCCATGGCCCCCACAGATCCCATGCCGCGGTAGGTCTTGTAGGAGCGCCCCTGATAGAGAAACACTTCCCCCGGCGTCTCGTCGGTCCCCGCCAGCAGCGAGCCGACCATGGCGCACGAAGCACCGGCGGCGAGCGCCTTGGCAAGATCGCCGGAATATTTGATGCCGCCGTCGGCAATCACCGGCGTGCCGCTTTTGCCTGCCACCCCGACAGCGTCCAAGATAGCCGTAAGCTGCGGGACACCAACCCCGGCCACAACGCGGGTCGTGCAGATCGAACCCGGTCCGATGCCGACCTTGATCGCATCAGCGCCCGCGTCAACCAGCGCCGCCGCGCCTTCGGCGGTGGCAATATTGCCGGCAACCACCTGGACCGCATTCGACAACCGCTTGACCCGCTTGACTGCATCGAGCACGGCGCGCGAGTGGCCGTGCGCCGTATCGACGACCAGGAGATCGACGCCCGCTTCGATCAGGCGTTCGCTGCGTTCGAACCCGCTGTCGCCGACGGTTGTAGCGGCCGCCACGCGAAGCCGTCCCTGCTCGTCCTTGCAGGCATTGGGATTGGCGACTGCCTTCTCGATGTCCTTGACGGTAATGAGGCCGACACAGCGATACTGATCATCGACCACCAGGAGCTTTTCGATGCGGTGCTGATGCAGCAGGCGTTTGGCTTCATCCTGGTGCACCCCTTCGCACACGGTGATGAGCCGCTCCTTTGTCATCAGTTCAGAGATTGGCTGACGCGGATCGGTGGCGAAGCGCACATCGCGATTGGTGAGGATGCCCGCCAACTTTCCAGCTTTGCCGTCGCCGCCGCCTTCGACCACCGGGATGCCGGAAATCCTATTGTCCTTCATCAGCGCGAGCGCGTCGGCGAGGGTGGCGCCAGGATGAATGGTGACAGGGTTTACCACCATGCCAGACTCGAACTTCTTCACCTGGCGAACCTGCGCCGCCTGTTCCTCCGGCGACAAATTGCGGTGAATGACTCCCAGCCCGCCGCCCTGCGCCATGGCGATCGCCATTTGCGACTCGGTCACGGTATCCATCGCCGAGGCGATGATTGGGATGTTGAGGGGAATTTCGCGGGTAATCCGGGTACGGATATCGACGTCGGAAGGCAGCAGCTCGGATAGTCCCGGCTTAAGCAGGACGTCGTCAAAGGTGAGAGCCTCGCGAAATTTTCCGTTCACACCTTCGTCCATTGCCAATCCAATCGTGCGTCAGCCGATCAACCGCGGCGTCATCTGCTGAAAACGCGCGCGCAACGGCGAAACAGCGGCTTCGCACGCGAATCGAGGAGCCCGTTTTGGCTTGGCGGGGGTCGATAGCATGGACAGTGTGCTTTTGCAAAAAGGATATATCGTTGCTGCGCAAATCAAAGGTTGATTTCATGCCGGCAAAACGCATCGTGCCGCTGATCGTGGCGCTTGCTCTGTTCATGGAAAACATGGATTCGACCGTTATTGCCACCTCGCTGCCGGCCATTGCCATCGATATCGGCACCAGTCCGCTGGCGCTCAAGCTTGCGGTGACTTCTTATCTATTATCGCTCGCGGTGTTCATCCCGGTCAGCGGTTGGACCGCCGACCGGTTCGGCGCCCGCACGGTGTTTCGCTGCGCCATTGCGATCTTCATGCTCGGCTCGCTCGGCTGCGCGCTGTCGGGCTCGCTCAGCCAATTCGTGATCGCGCGCATTGTCGAAGGGATGGGCGGGGCGATGATGACGCCGGTTGCACGCTTGATCCTGGTGCGCAGCGTCGACAAGCGCGAGCTGATCAATGCCATGATCTGGGTCACGCTGCCGGCACTGATCGGGCCGCTCATCGGCCCGCCGCTCGGCGGGTTCATCACAACCTACATCTCCTGGCACTGGATATTCCTGATCAACATCCCCATCGGACTGATCGGGATTGCATTGGCGACAATGTTCATCGAGGACACGCGAGCGCAAACGCCCGATCCGTTCGATCTGGTTGGAACCGTGCTTGCCGGAATCGGCATCGGCGGGATTGCGTTCGGCGGCTCGGCTTTGGGGCTCAACTTCCTGCCGCTCCCCGTGCTGCTGGCGCTCATCGCCGCGGGAGCGGTCGCGAGTTACGCCTATGTCGTGCACGCACGCCGCTGCCCGGCGCCGGTCCTTGATCTGTCGCTGTTCGAAATTCCGACCGTGCGTGCGGCCGTTCTCGGCGGCTTCATCTACCGTTGCGGAATAGGCGCGATGCCGTTTCTATTGCCGCTCCTTCTGCAACTCGGCTTTGGTCTTACGCCGTTTCAATCGGGCTTGATCACGCTGGCGAACGTCATCGGCGCGATGGGGATGAAAACCGCGGTTCCCGTTATTCTGCGCCAATATGGGTTTCGCCGGGTGCTGACCGTCAACGCGGTTATCAGCGCCGCGCTTGTTGCCGCCTGCGCAACGTTTCAACCGGGCGTATCGTTCGCATGGATCGTCGGAGTGCTGATTGCCGGCGGCTTTGCTCGCTCACTGCAGTTCACCAGCATCAATACCATCGCCTACGCCGATGTCGATTATGACCGCATGAGCCGGGCGACTCCGCTGGTCGCAGTCGCTCAACAGGTTTCCATCGCGGCGGGCGTCGCGATCGGCGCGCTTGCGGTCGATGTCACGTTGCTGGCACGCGGCCGCTCCGTGATTACAGCCGCCGATTTTCAGCCGGCCTATCTGACCATCGCTGTCATCGCGAGTTGCGCGGGTCTGGTATTCTTCTGGATGCCGAGCGATGCCGGCGCGGAGCTGGCGCGGCGTGTGCCCACGCCGTCTGCCGGACCAACCGAGGCGGCGGACCAGAAGCTTGGGTAAGCAGCCGTTCCCGTTCTTGAGCCTTTAGCTTCGCCAGGGCCTTGGGACCGGTCTCGAGGTGTTGTCCGACCGGCCTCCGAATGCGCTCAGCGCTGCATCTGCAAATTCATCAGTTCGTTCGGCATCATGTTCGCGTTCAGATTCATCATGATCCAGAGCGAGCCGATAATCACCAGGGCGACGATAAGCACGCCAAACGCAAGCGCCAGCACGTTGTTGGTGTTGTCCGGTCCCGTAGTGATGTGCAGGAAGAACACCAGATGGACTCCCATCTGGGCGATGGCGAGGACGGCAAGCCCAAGGGGGACACCGGCTGCCCAGAGCAGCGAGGTATTGGCGACCCAGAACGACGTCGCGGTGAGGAGGACGGCCAGAAATAATCCGATCGTGTAGACGAGCGCGCCGGAGGGCGCCGCCGCTTGCGCCTCGGTCGAGCTTGACGTGTCTCCCGGTTCGCGATCGTACCGCGTTGCCGTCATTTGCTCACTCCCATCAGATAAACCACCGTGAATATGCCGACCCAAATGATGTCGAGCGTGTGCCAGAACAGGGAAAAACAGAGCAGGCGGCGCTGCACGGTGGCCCGAAAGCCCTTCACTGCGACCTGCGCCATCATCACCGTCAGCCAGATCAGCCCGGCGGTAACGTGCAGCCCGTGGCAGCCGACAAGCGCGAAGAAGGCAGAAAGAAATGCGCTGCGTTGTGGAGTAGCGCCGTTGGCGATCATGTTGGCGAACTCGCGGATCTCGAGAGTGAGGAACGCGGCACCGAGAACGAAGGTGACCAAAGCACCGAAATAAGTAGCGAGATGGCGTCGCGAATTGATCGCCAACGACATCAGTCCGCACGTGTAGCTTGAGGCGAGGAGGCAAGCGGTTTCGATCGCGACGCTGACCTGATTGAATAACTGGGCGCCGGTTGGACCGCCCGCAGTGGCATTGACGAGCACCGCGTACGACGCAAAGAGCGCCGAGAACATCACGATGTCGCTTAACAGGAAGATCCAGAAGCCGTAGGCGACCACGATCCGCTTTGGAGCAGGACCGGCTTCGCTTCCAATAATCAGCGCGTCGGGCTGGACATCATAGGCAGCAACAGCAACGCTCATAGCGCGACCTCCGCCGGGTGAGCGCGATCGAAGCGGGCAAGCTGCTCAGCCGGTATCTCGATTTCCTCCTTTTCGCGAAAGGCGAAGACAAGCATCGTCAGGAATGCGCCGAACAATCCGAGACCCGCCATCCACCAGATGTGCCAGATCAGCGCAAAGCCTATGACGACGGCAAAGAACGCGTTGACGAAGCCGGTCGCGCTGTTTTTCGGCATTTCGATCGGCTCGTAGTCGCGCGCGGGTACGAGCTGATCTTGTTTCGCGCGCATGGCGTTCTTCCTGTTCCAAAAGGCGTCTCTCCCGGCGACATGCGGCAGGACTGCATAATTCCAGGCCGGCGGCGGCGACGCCGTCGACCATTCAAGCGTGCGGCCGTTCCATGGATCCCCCGTCACATCGCGGTGCTTCTCACGGGTGCGGATCGACACGACGAGCTGCACGACCTGGCAGACGATCCCTGCCAGAATGATCGACGGTACCGGCGGCCGCCACCAGCAGCCACGGCTGCCAACTCAGATCGTCGTAATGCTGCATGCGCCGAGTCATGCCCATGAGGCCCAGCACATAGAGCGGCATGAACGCGAGATAGAAGCCGATCAGCCAGCACCAGAACGAGGCCCTGCCCCAGCGTTCGTCCAGCGTGAAGCCGAATGCCTTTGGGAACCAGTAGTTGTAACCAGCCATCGCGCCGAAGACCACGCCGCCGATGATGACGTTATGGAAATGCGCGATCAGGAACAGGCTGTTGTGCAACTGGAAATCGGCGGGAGGCACGGCCATCAGCACGCCGGTCATGCCGCCGATGACGAATGTCACCATGAACCCGATCGCCCACAGGACCGGCACCGAGAAGCGAACGCGCCCGCCCCACATCGTGAACAGCCAGTTGAAGACTTTGACGCCGGTCGGCACCGCGATGATCATGGTCATGACGCCGAAGAAGCCGTTGACGTCCGCGCTGGCGCCCATGGTGAAGAAGTGGTGCAGCCAGACAAGGAAGGACAGCACGCAGATCGCCATGGTGGCGGCGACCATCGAGCGATAGCCAAACAGCGGCTTGCCGGAGAAGGTGGAGATGACCTCCGAAAAGACCCCGAACGCGGGCAAGATCAGGATGTAGACCTCCGGGTGACCCCAAATCCAGAACAAATTCACGTACATCATCTGGTTGCCTTGGCCAGCGAGCGTGAAGAAGTGAAAGCCGAGATAACGGTCGAGCAGCAGCATCGCGAAAGTCGCGGTCAGGACCGGAAAAGCCGCGACAATGAGCAGATTGGTGGCGAGCGCCGTCCAGCAGAAAACCGGCATGCGCATGTAGCCCATGCCCGGCGCCCGCATTTTCAGAATCGTGGTGACGAAATTTATTCCGGTCATCAGCGTACCGACGCCGGAGATTTGCAGCGCCCAGAGGTAGTAGTCGACGCCAACGCCGGGCGAGAACTGCAGCTCGCTGAGCGGGGGATACGCGACCCAGCCCGTTTTTGCGAACTCGCCGATCACCAGCGAGACGTTCACTAGAAGTATGCCTGATGCGGTCAGCCATAAGCTCACGGAATTCAATGTGGGGAAGGCGACGTCGCGGATACCGAGTTGCAGCGGCACCGCAAAGTTCATCAACCCGATCACGAACGGCATCGCCATGAAGAAGATCATGATGGTGCCGTGCGCCGAGAAAATTTGGTCAAAATGCTCCGGCGGCAGATATCCCTGCGCGCCGCCGGCGGCGACGGCCTGCTGCGAGCGCATCATGATCGCATCGGCAAAGCCGCGCAGCAGCATGATCAGCGCCAGCACGCAATACATCACGCCGATACGCTTATGGTCGACAGATGTGAGCCACTCGCGCCACAGATAAGGCCAATATCCCTTGAGCGTGACCCACGAAAGAACGAGCACGATGCCCAGGATCATCCCTGCCGACGCGAACATGACGATCGGCTGATCGAACGGGATCGCGCTCCAGCTGAGCTTGCCGAGGAGACTCATCGTTCTGCCCTCTGTAACGCCGGATGGGTGTGTGCCTCCGAGTGGGTAAGCGGCGATGCATCGTGCATGGGCATTCCCGCGTTCAAGATCCCTTTGAACAGATCGGGAGCGACCATCCGATAAGTGAACGGCGCAACTGCCTGGCTCGGCTTGGCCAGATCTGCATAGGTCGCCGCGTCGAGCACCGGACCACTGTTGCGAGTCGCACTCACCCACTGCGCAAACTGCTCGGCCGGCACCGCATCGACGGTAAAGCGCATGTCGGCAAAACCGTCGCCGCTGAAATTGGCCGACAGCCCCGGGTACGTTCCAGGATGATCGGCCTGCAGCTCAAGGTGCGTCGCCATTCCCGACATGGTGTAGATTTGGCTGCCCAGCTGCGGCACGAAGAAGCTGTTCATGACCGTCGACGAGGTCAGCTCGAAGCTGATCGGCGTGCCGACCGGCACGGTCAGATGATTGACGCTGGCAATGCCTTGCTCGGGATAGATGAACAGCCATTTCCAATCGAGCGAGACGACCTGAACGATGATGGGCTTGGCCGTAGAGGCAATCGGCTTGCGCGGATCAAGGTCGTGCGCGCCGATCCACGCGACGCCGCCCACCAAGAGCACCGTCATCGCGGGGATTGACCAGACGAGCAACTCGAGACGGCCGGAATACTCAAAATCGGGCAGGTAGAGGGCGCGGGTATTGGACGAGCGAAACCAGAAAGCGACGCCAAGGGTGGCGAGAATCGTCGGGATCACGATCGCCAGCATGATGCCGAGTGAGTTGAACAGAATTTGCCGTTCGGCGAAGGCGATGGCGCCTTTCGGATCGAGGACGCCTTCAGAGCAGCCGCCGAGCGCGGCCGCGCCGATCAAGACAACGGCGAGTACAGCGTACCGCATATTAAGCCTCGTCTGCCCTGACCCTGATAAACACCGCAAGCAACATGACGGGCGGTTTCATCAGCGCGACGAAATCCCGTAAGCGCGTTGTGACACGCGAACGCGAAGGCGACTGTAGGAGTGCGAGGGGAATCGCGGTGATTTCCATTGCCCAATTCCTCTCAGCGCCAAAGGTTCGTCTTCGCGAGGTCGAGCACTTCATCGCCGCGGCCGCTCATTACAGCCTTCACCATGAAAAGCGTGAAGCCCTTGGCCATTTCCACGGTTATCGACGGTGGCATCGCGAGCTCCGTCCGATTCACCACGGCATCGACGAGGACGGGCCCGTCATGGGCCAGCGCGGCGGCGATTCCGTCGTCCACCTCGCCGGGATCTTCGAGTCTGATGCCGCGGATGCCGACCGCTTCCGCCATGGCGGCGAAGTTCGGGTTCTGGAGCTCTACGCCGAAGTCGAGAAATCCGGTGGATTTCTGCTCGAGCTCGACGAACCCAAGGGTACCATTGCTGAACACAACCACCTTCACCGGTAGGCGATACTGCGCGAGCGTGAGGAAGTCGCCCATCAACATGGCGAAGCCGCCATCGCCTGACAACGAGATCACCTGCCGGCCGGGAAACGCGGACTGAGCGCCGATGCCCTGCGGCATCGCGTTGGCCATCGAGCCGTGCCAGAACGAGCCGAGGAGTCGCCGCTTCCCGTTCATCGCCAGATAGCGCGCCGCCCACACCGTCGGCAGGCCGACATCGCAGGTGAAGATGGCGTCCGCTGCCGCCTGATCGCTGAGTCGCCTTGGCGATCTGCTGCGGATGGATCAGCCGCTTGCCGGGCGTGCCTCTGGCGAGGTCGTCCAGCGACTTGCGTGCCTTGGCGTAATGCTGCTGCGCCTGAACAAGATGCGCATCGTCTTTCTTTTGATCGAGCAGCGGCAGCAGTGCGGCAAGCGTGGCGCGCACGTCACCGACGACGCCGAGATCGACGGCGACACGGCGGCCGATGTTTTCCGCGCGCAAATCGACCTGCGCGATGCGCACACCGGCAGCCTTCCGGATAGAATTGGCGATAAGGGAAGTCGGTCCCAAGCATCAACAGCACGTCGCAGTCGCGCATGGCGTAGTAGCCGGAGGAAAACCCGATCAGCCCCGTCATGCCGACGTCATACGGATTCTCCCATTCGACATGCTCCTTGCCGCGGAGCGCGTGCACCATGGGCGCCTTGAGGCGCTCGCCGAGTGCCAGCAGTTCGTCGTGCGCGCCCTGGCAGCCCGAACCGCACAGGATCGTCACGCGACTGTCGCCGTTGAGCATCTCCGCCAGGCGATCGAGGTCGGCCTTAGACGGCGTGACGACCGGCGCATGCGGCAACAGAGCAGCCGATTTTGGCCGGCGGCGCTTTGTCGGCGGGCTGCAACGCAACATCTCCAGGGACTACCAAAACCGAGACGCCTCGCTTGCCGATCGCCTCGCGGATCGCAACCTCGAGCACGCGCGGCATCTGATCGGCGCCCGACACAAGCTCGCAATAGTGGCTGCACTCCTGGAACAGCGTCTGCGGATGGGTTTCCTGGAAATAGCCGCTGCCGATCTCGGCCGAGGGAATTTGCGCAGCGATGGCGAGCACGGGCACGCGCGAGCGATGGCAGTCGAATAAGCCGTTGATGAGGTGCAGGTTGCCGGGTCCGCAGCTTCCGGCGCAGACAGCGAGCTCGCCCGTCAGATGCGCCTCGGCGCCGGCCGCGAACGCTGCGACCTCCTCGTGCCGCACATGGATCCATTCGATCTTGCCTTGGCGGCGTATGGAGTCGGTCAGACCGTTCAGACTGTCGCCGACGATGCCATAGATCCGCTTGACGCCGGCGGCGCGCGAGGGTTTCGGCAAATTGATCGGCAACTGTCGTTGTCATGATTGATCTCCTTCAGATACTTGAGTACTCAGACCGAAATCAGAGGTAGTCGAAGCTAACACTATCTCGATGATTTGTACGCATCGATCCATTGCACGCGCGCATTTGCGATACTTTGTAAGCAGCCCTAAACTATCGTCAGACCACCCACCAAGCGGCACGCGCCTACTGATCAATCTCAGCGTATCGCGCCTACAACATCCAATCTCGCCATAACATCCGTCTTCCTCCTCCCCTCCCCACGCCTTCTCTATAACCATCATGACTTCTCGTGAACCCCAAAGCTCACAAGCACCTTCAATAGCTCGCTGCGACCCCTCACCAAGTTCCCTCTCCCTCCTCTATTCATCGTCTCCCATCCATACTGCGAACCCCGACCTCCCCTCTGTTCCCTCCCACCTACCTCTCTGTCCGCCTTCCCCAAACACTCACTACACTCCTCCCACTCTTCCCCCCTTCCCCCCCCTCCTCCCCCCTCCCCACCTCCTCCCTCTCCTACCCTCCTCCCCCCTCTCCTCCTCCCCCCCCCCCTCCCCCCCCCCCCTCCCCCCCCCCCCCCCCCCCTCCCTCTCCTCCCCTCCCCCCCCCCATTCCCTCCCCCCTTCTCCCTTCCTCCCCCTCCCCCCTCCTCCTCCCCCCCTCCCTCCCCCCCCGCCGCTCAGCGATTGAGCCAGACCGTCATGCCAGGCTCAAGGCCCTCGGATCGCCTTGAGGATCGAGGCGCAGGCGCAGCGTATTGCGATCGTGATCGCCGACCGCGCGCTCGGCCTGCCAGGTCGCGAATGGCCCAAGCGGCATGCAGCTCGGTAACGACGGCCGGCATCATGGCGGCGCCTGCCGCGCGACATCGACCCTGCTCCCACCGTGAGGCCATGCAGCAGATCCTCGCGCGCATTGAACGACAGCCATCGCTTGCCCGTCTCTCGATCGCGAGCACCGGCTGGCCGGCGCGCACATTCTCGCCCACCTCGGCGACGATCACGCTGACGACGCCGTCGGCCGGCGCATGCAGGTGGTCTTCGCCAGCCTTCGCTCGAGCACCGCGAGCGCGGCGGCCGCGGCCTTGACTTGCGCGTCGGCGATGGCGCGCTCCTCCCGCGTCGGCCCGGCAACCGCCGCGGCATGGTTGGCTTCCGCCTCGGCGACGTCGGCGCGTGCGGTTGCCACGTCGTTGTGGCCTGATCGAGCGCCTGCTGCGATGGCAGTTCGTTGCGCGCCAGGGTAGCGTGCGGGCGAGCTGCGCCTGCGCGTATTCCAGCCGCGATTTCGCCTTGCCGATCTCAGCCGCCAATGCTGCGATCTCCTCGGCGCGCACGCCGGCGTAGACGTGATCGCGCTGCGCGGACGCCGCGGCAAGCGCCGCGCGCGCCTGTACCACTGCCGCGCTCAGCTCGAGCGCGGAAAGCTCGGCGACGACATCGCCGGCGCGGACGCGGTCTCCCTTGTGGACCTTGATGGTGGCGAGCTGGCCGCCCACTTCGGGCGCGACGCGGATTTGGGTCGTGCGCACGACGCCGACGAGGTCGCCGCCTGCCGCGCCGCCACAGCAGGTATGCGCCTGCGCCCGCGCGATGAGAATGAGAGCCAAGTGCAACGATGCCTTCGCCTGCGGCTAGCCATGCGCGCGCCTCCGCTTGACGAGAAACGCCGAAATCACCGCGAGCGCGAAATACACGATCGCGAGGACCCAAAGCCCACGCCAGTCGCGCGCCACCTCCCAAAGTGTTGCGCCCAGCTGATCGATGCGCACGATGCCGTCGATGGCCAGATCGGAAGGGAACATGTAGCTCGCGGCAAGGACCGGCTCGGGGATTGCTTCGCGCGGCCAGGAGAAACCGGCCAGGAAGAATTGCGGAAGGCTGGTGCCGAGGAAGATGAGCGTCGGCGTCTCAGGACGTTTGAACCAGGCGCCCACCGCCTGGCCCATGAAGCTGGTGGCGAGCACGAATACCGACGCCAGCGCGAGCAATTGCAGCGGCTGGCCGAGCGTGGAGAAGCCGTAGAACCGCGGCAGCACGATGAAGTAGAGCGCGAGCGCGGGCAAATAGATGGTCAGGTGGGCAATGCCGCGTCCAAGCACGCCGCCAACCGCGCCGCCCGCTGGCCTCGCGCAGCGCACCGACGTCAGCATCGCTGCGCCGATCAGCAGCAGCTGCTGCAGGATCAGCACGAAGGCTGCCGGCACGACGTAGCTTGCGTAGCCGCCGACCGGGTTGAAGATCGGCTGCAGCAGAATGTCAGCGGGACTCAAGGCTCGCAAGCGCCGCCTTGACCAGGCTGCCATCGGTGCGGGCGCCGCCCGCGGCGAGCGGACGACAACGTCTTGATCGCGGCCGCGATGCCGTTGCTCAGCGTCCTGAACAGGAAGAAGTAGGTGGCATCGGCATAGATCGGAAGGTGCACGGTGGTGCCCTTGAGCACGTCGCGCTCCGTCTCGGGAGGGATGCCGACGACCGCGAAGGCCTCGCCGCGGTCGAGCGCCGCGCGCGCCTCCGCCAGCGTTCGGCGCGGACCGCCACGTTGACCGCGCCGCTCGCGTCCAGCATTTCCACGATGCTGCGGCTCAGTTCGCTCAGGTCGTTGTCGACGACCGCGATCGGGATCTTGCGCAGGATCTGGTTGAGATAGGGCTGCGGGTAATAGAGGCCGTAGACCAGCGGCGCCAGCACCAGCAGGAGGAAGGCGCCGCGGGTCCCGAGCACGCGCTGCCACTCGGCCGCGAATGCTCCGCCGATGCCGCGGGGCGCAGCAGGGCGGCCGCCGGTACCGGCGCAGGCGCCGCGCGAATTGTGCTCCGGCGATCGCCCGCAGGCGCAGCAATGCGAGCAGCGTGTAGAGCGTGGCCAGCGCGGCGAGCGCCGCGAAAGGGCGCGCCGAATCGGAAAGCGGCAGTCCGCGCGCCGCCTGCCCGAGCAGCACCGCCATGTACCAGCGCAGCGGCAGGATCGCGCTCCAGGCCAGCGCGAACGCGTTCATGCCCAGTACCGGAAACCCCACGCCCGCATAGCCGAATGCCGGCGAGACGACGAGACCGGTGAGGCCGAGGCCGGTCGCGAGGTCGCGCACCAGGAGCTGGAACAGCGCTCCGAGCGCCAGGTAGCCGACGATCAGCAGCGAAGCTGCGACGACCATCATCGGCACGTCGCCCCTGAAGGGAATCCCGAGCCAGCCCTCGAGAATGAGCGGCACCGACAGCATCATGAGGAAAAAAATCCCGAACAGGGGCGCGAGCTTGCCGGCGAGCGCGACGATCGGATTGCCGCCCGCGCAGGCGAGCCAGCTGCGCATGCTGCGCCGGCCAAACTCGGATCCCACCGCGTAGCCGGCGGCGATGGCGATGACCACGTGCAAGACCATCGGCAGCAGCGCGCGCAACAGGAACTGCGCGTAATTCTTCTCCGGGTTGGCCAGCACGATCGTCTCCGCGACCAGCGCGCCGATGCGTGACGGTTTTGGCGCCGTGCGGGCTGCCGCGCGGCTCACCGCAGCCGCGAGGCTGTCGCTCAAGCTGGAGGAGGCGATGCCCGCGGCGGTCAGGAACTGCTGGTTATAGAAGGCGACGACCTGCGGCCGCCGCTCCGCCTTCAGGTCGCGCTCGAAATCGGCCGGCACATAGACGGCGCCAATGGCCTCGCCGGATCGGATCGCCCGCGCCGCCGAGGCAAGGTCGCCGGCGCGTTCGACGATGCTAGCCCCGGCGATGCCGCCACCTCTTCCACGAAAGCGCGCGAAGTCTCGGATCGGTCCGCGTCCACGACACAACGCCCAGCCCGCGGATCACCGGGTGACTGAATACCGCGCTCAGGACCGCGAAGGCGAACAGCGGCACGCCGAAGATCAAGATCAGCGCCACGCGATCGTGCAGCAGCCAGCGCCATTCGCGTCTGGCGACCAGCAGGAATCCGGGCTTGGCCGGGGCTTCATCGGCGAGGGTCCCAATCCAGATAGGCGCTCATGCCGGGGCGAAGCTCCGGCACCTTCTCGACCGGATAGGCGCGGATCGAGAACGTTCGCAGGTCGAAATCGCCGGTGGCGCGGGTCGCGCGCCAACTCGCATATTCGCCCTTGGTAGCGATCAGCTTGACCTCGACGGTGATGCGGCGATCGCTGAGCGCGGGAATGCGCAAGCGGAAACGGTCGCCGATCTTCAGCGACTTGACCAGATCCTCACGCAGATCGAAGTGAACCCACAGGTCGTTGAGATCGATCAACGTCACCAGCGGCACGCCAGGCGAAACGTATTCGCCCGGCTCCACGTTGCGCTGGTAGACCTGCGAAGCTACCGGCGCGTAAATAACCATCTGATCGATGATCGATTGCACGGCCTTGATGTCGGCGATGGCCTTGCCGACATTCGCCTGCGCGATCTCATGCTCCTCTCGCGTGTAACCATTGACCGCCTGATCGTAGGCCGATTTCGCCTGGTCCACCGCACGTTCGCTTTCGTGCAG
>CAWFNG010000012.1:0-375588 GCA_963817135.1 uncultured Alphaproteobacteria bacterium
TCAAGATTGACGCAGAGATCGCCGGTGTTGATGATCGACTGAGGGGGTGCCTTGGAGCGGCGCACGACCGCGTGGATGCGCGCCACCAGCTCGTCCTTGTGGAACGGCTTGGTCATGTAGTCGTCGGCACCGAAGCCGAGCCCCGTCACTTTATCCGCGATTTCAGCAAGGCCGGAGAGGATGAGAATTGGCGTCCTCACGTTCAAAGTGCGCAGGGACCAAGAACTTCGAAGCCGGATATGTCCGGTAGGCTCAGGTCGAGCAGAATGATATCGTAATCATTCAGCTTGCCGAGATTGAGGCCTTCTTCGCCGAGATAAGTAGTGCAACAATCGAAGTTCTCGAGCTTCAGCATCAGCTCAATGGCGTGAGCGGTGGCGAAGTCGTCCTCAATCAGCAAAACGCGCATGCCAATTCGCTTCCTCGCAAGTCCAGGTATTACAAAATTGACCCCCATTTGGTTAATGCGTGGTTAATGCCTGAATACATCGCAAGACAATGAAATGGGATGTCCGCCCCTTAACTAAACAGCAGCAACAAGGCGACGGCGATGCACAAGATGGTTATGCAAACGAACACAAGGGTCAGCGTGTCGCGATCCCGAAGAGGAATCAGCCTACTGGTTTGATGATGTCTGCGCATTTTGCGAATGTCCAATTCCAGGGCGGCCCGATGATAAACAATAAAAGGACAGGCAGCAAAAAGCTTCACTTTATAACAGCGCTCGGCACCTCCGAGCGGTGACGAGCTTCGCTGGGGAGGCACGGCGCAAAAGCTCGCCGGCAGGGCTCGTGGACGCAAGGACATAATGCGCGGATAAATAGAAGGGCTGCCGGAACGAGTCGAAGTCCGTTCGTGCTTGGCATTGAGGGCTCAACGCTGGGCCGAGGGATCTCTTTCCAGTTTGTTAACCATTCTCGCAAATCATTTCTCTATGAACGAATGTGGTCTAGCGCTGCTGATCCGACAGGTGCTCGGAGCGATCACCATATCGGCTGCAATCACCGCGATCGCAGTCTGGGCCTTAAAACCGGAATCCTTGCAAAAGTATGCCAGCTGGCAGCTTCGACCGTCGCTTGATGCGTTTTCCGATTTGCGCACGGAAGACGAACCAAGCGACACCGCTGTCGAGAGTGTCGAAGAATTGCCCTTCGAGTGTTCATACAATCCCTTTAATGTGTCACACCAAGCGGCCTCTTGCGAACACGCCACCCATCTGTTGACTGAAGATCTTATCTTGGCCGAACCTTGGAACGGCTGGAGCGATATCAAATCCTGCCGATTATTTCAGCCTTTCTTGGTCCTCATACTCGAAGTTGGCAGAGCGCCCCCGGAAGCAGTGATCGAGTGGACGTGCCTCCTCGAGCCGTGCCAACGATCGAGGCCGACAGTGATGCACGCCGGCGGTGCATCGGCTTTTAAGGTGCGTGACGTGTCGGGTTACGTCCGGGATGGCGAGCTGTTTCGGATCACGCGGGTGTTAGGATTACTGTGGATCGACTTTGTCGGCAGTGACGATCTGTTAAGTCTTTGCCAATATAAACGCTGGAAGTTTCAGTAGCGTGCGTGGCGTTCTGAGTTTAAGAACCCCAACCAATTCTGCGCATTGGTTGGGGTTTTTCCGCATACCGCCCCAGGTGGGGTCTTTAAAGGCGGCATCCATTTGCGTTTGCAATATCATGATACTGTGCCCGCAGTAGCAGCGGTATTTGAAATCGTTCTTGTACTATTCGCGGGCGCTGTGTATGGCTTCCATTCGTTGATGCAGCCAACAATCCTCAAGAACCGCGGCATCTCATATAATTCGCCGCCTTCGACCAGCGACCCGGCACCGAAGAGCGAAACGCGCCAGGCCGAGGCTCCGCGGCGAGAACGCCAGGTTAGAGTGCGCGCAAACCCCGCGTGGAATGAAGGTCGGTCAGTCGGTTTTCCGTTATGATCGCCTTCGATTGCGGCAAATGCCACAACCAACCTGCGGGCCCGCGTCACTCGATCGCCTCATCCTGAAGGGCCGCCTTTCTTTTCCAGGATACGAAGCAATATCGACGCCCATCCCGATTTTTGGCCAAAGCGCCGACGTTTGCTTTCCCCGAGCGGGGAGCAAGCTACAGCAACTCGTTAGGCATGCTATCGGCGCTCCCTCTTCAGGCCGCCCACGCTTGCGCTTCCGCTCTCGAAAAGGCGAGATTCGAGCCGTCCAATGGTCGTAGCATCGACATTATAGGTCGTCGCGCCCGCAGTTAGCCGCTGTAGGGCTTCCTGGCGCTGGTGGGCAGCTAGCTTGGCGGGCGCCGGTGAAGCATACCTAATGAGAGCTCTCTTCCCTAAGATCAAGGCATGTCAGCTTACTACCCAATGAGCGAGATCATCCCTGATCCGGAGGACTTTGAAGCAATTGAACAGGAACACGGTACGCTACCGCCTGACGCTTCAGATGAACAGAACAGACGGCGCTACTGTCTTGCCCTAATGCTCAAAATGATACGCCTCCATGATCATGGCAGGTTACCGCTGGAGCTGATGCGGGAATGGGATGAGATTCGGGAATGGGAATGATCGTACTTGAGGACCAGGCAGCTAACCAATTCAGACTGGCAGCCAACGGGTATTGAGAGTACTGCAGCGTTCCCCCGCCTAGCAGACGGCCCCGTTGGCATACCAGGGTCGTGTCCTACAGCGACTTTTTGAGCATCTGGCGACGGCAGACAGCGGGGGGCTGCGCATTTCAGGCTATCGGGCGCGCGCCGCCCAGACACGGTTACGGGCGCGTCGGTGCCACGCGGCTCGGCTTGTTCCGTCGTTTGGTCTTTTGGGGTTCAGCATCGCCCGCTATGTGGAAGCCGCATATGCTGCAATAATTCCACCATTTCTCGATCATGCACTCGCAACCTAGACAGTATGTTATTTCGAGTTGCGCCCGGCTGCATTCTTCGTTGCTTTGTTCAATCCAACTCATCGGTTACTCCCTCGTGTGAAGTATGCGGATTAAAGCCGTAGAAGCCTCCAACTTTGGTTAACGAATGTCATTGCAATGGGCGCTTTTGCTGCCGCAAAAGAAAAAGACCGTACGCAACGCGAGCAAGAGAAAACTAACAGCGGCACACTCATAAGCGACAGAAAAATGGGCCCTCGTATTAGCCTGTGAATGTCCCGTCACTACCACGCTGCGTGATGCACGCCCTAACGCCCGTTGCCCGACGGCCGGGGCTTTTCCTTGGCCGCACCAAAAGAAAAAGGCCCCAGGGAGTTGGTCGCGGTTCTCTGGGACCTTTAAGCAGCCCAGAGGGATTTGGATCAGAGCTGCCCGGAATGACAATGCCAAGATTGAGTTAACACTCTGCGGGTATCAGTCTGGTCGGCGCTCGCGTTCCTGCCGCTCGACTTGATCGCCATATCCCGCCATTGCTCGGCCAGACGGCGGAAGTCGGCCTGCGTCTCCGGGAATTGCGATACCCCAGCCTCTCGCTCGCAATATTTCCGCTCTGGCTTTGTAGTCTTCGAATCGCGAGGACATGGCCGACTGTATAATGCCATCGCGCTGTACGGAATAATAACCCCTCTGAAATTGCCTGACCGGACTCCAATGAAATATTGGCTTTCTTTCATCGATCTGCTTTCCCAGCATCAGAGCCGGGAGGGCTTTCCGATGGGACGCGCTGTTCTCTATCTTCGCGTTACCGTTCCGGGCTGGGGCGAGTTGTCAGTTTGAGTGTGAGCGCGGCTTGAGCCATTTCCACCAGGACCGCTGTGTGTGACCCGGTGGTGTTTCTTTTATCAGGTCAGGAAAACTCGCGATGATCCGCGCAATTCGCCAAGCTTCGTCTAGAGTCAGCCTCTTCGACTCGGCGACTGCGATTTGCTCACTCGCAACCACATATGCCAGGACACGGTCGTTCGCATCCAAAACGCGATAACCCTCGGGGAAATCCTCAAAGCGCCACGGAGGCGGAAAACTCCGAGCTGCCTCCGGTGAGCAGCGCAGTGGTTCATCGACCTGGCTGTAAATCAGCATTTCAGGCGCCATAATAGCCCCGTCACCCAGTCGGTGCCCCGACAACTCTGCCGTGCGGAAGCTTAATTTTGTGTCAATATGACTCGACTTGTTCGTCCGCCGCTCTATTGAGCGGCGGCTGCAATGTCATTGCGTCCGCATGTCCTAACGGCCGGCTTTCTTGTCTTCCCAGCGGCTCCACGAACTCCCCCGGTGAGAAGGAAACAGCGAACCCAGAAACAGCGAACCCGGGACGCTCTAACGCTCCTGGTTGCACGCCCGCCTCCTCTGCGAGCACGCACAAATAGGGTGAAGCGGGCGATGGGGGTTCTCCCAAGTTTGGCTACAATGTCGGCAATAATCGGCCGCATCGTCCACTATTGGGGTCGCGGCGATGAAAGCGGGGATTGCAGCTCTCGCATCTGTTATTTTTTGTGGAAATGCGATAGCCGAACCGACGCAATATGTCGTTGACGGACTAGCTGTTGGATCGCAACTGAGTTTCAACAGCGCATCCTATCGGGAATACAGATGTAGTCCGAGCGAACAATTCGCCGGACTGACATGGTGTCAAAAAGCACGGAACGACAAAGAGCGGCGAGGGTCCTATACGGCGGCCTATTCAATCCTACACTCGCGTGACGGAAATATATTATATGTCAATCGCTCTCAAGAACCGGCATTCTTCAGTCCGAATGAAGTCGAAGAGGAAATACAGCGATACTCACGCAAAATTGGCGAAACGCCACGCATAATGAAGATGCCACGTCGCGGTGGTGTCCGAGATGGAATTATCGCGGTCTGGGGCAAGATTACGCTGGAACAACTGGACCAGGTGACCAGCAGGATCATCGCAGATGGAAAAAGTCCCAAAAAGGGTCTGCTGATCGATTTCCTGGGAAATTTTGCACGATCGGCCAAGGAAGGGTTGGCGATCTACCGTATTGACGGCGGTCCCGGATTTCTTTGGGCGGCAAGTTACGACCAGAAAGGACATGGGACACTCCGAATAGCGGCGGTCGATGCATCGGGATTTCTTTCCCCGCCACCAGAGCGACAACCAATACTGCCATCAACTGCGGACAGGACGGAGCGGGAACCAGAGCGAACTGAGGTGGCAGGCACGATCGAAATACTGCAAACAAAATTAGCGATTGCCACGAAGACGATAGCAGAACTCGAAAAGGCAAGAACTGATGCGGAAACAGCGCGCATTGAGGCGGATAAGGCGAGAGTCGATGCCGAGATCGCTCTTGAACAAGCCAAAGTTGTAGAAAAAGCCAAACTCGACGCGACAATAGCGCGATTAAAAGCAGATCAACCTGTAGCTAATGCTAAAGGCAGCCGCTGGGAAAACGCCTTGTATGGATCAATCGGTGGTCTGCTCGTTGCGCTGACGGCATCCACAATTGGTTTTCTTGTTAAACGACAAAAAGCGAGCAGTTCGAAACAGCAGATTTGCGAGCCGGGGACAAGTCCGGTCGAAACGTCGGGGCAAGCTCAAAGCAGCGAAGCGAGAAATCATATCACCTGCTCTAACGCCAACGATAGCTATCTCCGAAGTGGCGTTAGAAAGTGAATTGGAAGCGCAGGTAGCTGCTATAAACGCCGCGCAAGACGAAACTGGTAGTCAGGACAAATCGTAATCATTCCGGAGGTAGGCGGGAATATGTCGAGCACAAGGTGCAGATTTGTTCGGGTGCCGCCGTGAGGGAGATCATCGCGCCGGCTGGCAGCGACATGACGACGTTGCCGCCGACCGCAGCGGCATTCCAGAACTTGAAAGTGGCGAGCGGGGCGTGGCAGCACTCCTTGACCCCAGCGATGAAGCACAAGTCCACACCGACAGCACCGAAGCATAATCCCACCCCCGTTCTCGGGGTTTATTTTGAGGCACGAAGGAATATTTGATTCAGCTCCCGTTTTAGAGCCGAGGGTATACGTGGGACAAGAGGATTTTGGTGAGCGCGGGCGGTATCTTCAGCAGAGTAATTCACTTGTGGGGCAAAAAGGGGACACTCGAATGGAATCATCAAGAAAGTGACAGGAGAACAAATGCACCCGGTATTACGGGTACGATGCCTGAACAGAAAACAATAACGACAAAAAGGGGTGCAATGAATTGTTCCGTATGGCGCTTCAGCCAGAATCAGTACCAGACCAGCCCCCACGAGGCCCAAGCCGGTGGCGAGCTTGTCCATAAATTCGTTTTTCTAAGCCGTCAGTAGTAACTGTCAGGCGGCTTGTGGTTCACGACTATCGGGTTCTGTGTGCCGGGCTCTGTGCTCACGCCTGTCGGGCAGGATTCGCGGCCCAGCTCAATTGCTAGTCGCAGGATTCTGCAGAACTCATCATCCTGCGTCCGAAGGCGAGCCCTGGCATCCGCCTCCGCCGTATCATAATGCGATGTAACAGTCCGCCTCTGTTGCACTCATGCCCCCCGATTACTCGACCTTTCATTCCTCAATGCGACCGACCAAACCAATATCGTATCACTCCGCAATCGACCGCTCCTGTTCGACGGATGTTGGTGGCGCCGCCTCGGTCATTTCAGTTGTTGGTTCTATTACCTTCGTAGTGGCAATCGGGGACTCTGGCGCCACCGCTGGCAGGGGCATCGCCTCAGATGCGGGTTCTATCGCCTTCACAGCTGATACCGTCGGCCGCTCGGCTGCGATAATTTTCAAGGCGCCGAACCCAACAATCAAAGCGCCCAAGAATGCGACCGCGGACATGGCAGAGATCATGCCCCAGCCACGGGTTCGTCGATTTGCTAGCGCCGCGGCTTCTGCGTTGTCGCGCGATGGGTCTGAATTGAGAAGCGGGGAAAAGCGGTTCTCAAACTCCTTGATAGCTTCCGCGGCCCCTAAGTCGCGAACAGCCGAAAGAAGGTCTTCATAAAGCCCCGGGCCCACCCTGCTGTTCCGAAAGTCACAGGCGTGGCGTTGCTCTATGGTGTCGAAAATGCGCTTGCGCATTTGACGGCCACTGCGCAGCGCATCCACAAATGCTGATTGATGCTGAAGCACGGTCCGCTCCGTGTGCCAGTTCCCAAAAAAAGTGCTGGTACAATCCTAGAGGACCGGATTTGGCGGCGTGGTGGCGAACACTGATTGCATCCCAAGTTTTGTGGCACCGTGGCATTTTGGTCACAAGTTGTGACGATTGTGTTCTCGTGACAGTCATCCGGCTTGGTTTGGCATTAAGAGGGCATGTGCTCATTTTAGCCGCTCATACCCTAAGCGGCTTTAGCTTTTCAAAATGCCGCCGCAGTCCGGTTAGGAAGCCCGAAGCGCGTTTCTCGATTTTTCTGGTACTGCGCCAACGAAAAATTCGGTCCGCCTTGTCGCCGTTTTAAGAATCAAGTTTTTCAAGATTTCAAGATCGCTGAGTGCAACCGCGCGAGAGCCTCGACGATACGCGGGAAGCGATGAGTGAGATCATTGCCGGGTCGGCTGTATAGCCTCACCACCCCATCATTCTTGCGGGCTATAACGCGGAAGCCGTCGTGCTTGATTTCGTGTAGCCATTCCTTGCCGGTTGGAGGCGCTTTCGAGCCGGTAGGAAGACAGAGCGGGACAGAGCCTGCAGGCAGAGGGTGAAAACGCGAGGACATCGCCGGGTTCAATAGGGCGGGCGCCAAAACGAGTTGAGTCAATTAACAAAAAGTTAACCTTACGGACGGCAAGTTTTGTCGTCTGCTCGGTTAATCGCGCGTACTAACTTGGACGGAGGCAATTCATGGCGATCGAAATGCTCAGTTATAGGCAGCTCGGTGAGCGGCTCGGTTGCTCGCGGGACGCCGTACGTGCCTGGGTCAAGCAATTGCGCTTACCTTGTCACGTGGCGAACAATGGTAAAGCATTGGTTTCTGTCGATCTAACTGAGATCAATCACACGGTGATGCAAACCCGGTCACCAGCTTTCCAAGACTCCGCCACCGCCTTGCTGGAGCCTATCGAGGCCAAGCTGGAACCGGCCACCGATTACCGGGCGGATTTCGAGCGCGAGCGCGCCGAGCGCCTCATGGCAGAGTTGCTGCGGGCGAAGGCAGATGCCTTGACGGCAAGGGCAACGGTCGCCCGCCTGGAAGACGAACTGGAGGCGCTACGGTCCCGGCCATGGTGGTATTGGCTAACGTGGTGGAGAAGGGAGCCAAAGGCCGATTCTGTCCTATCGATCGCGCACCAATCCTCGATCACCTCGTAATCGAGCTGGTCACGGTAGATCGGAGGTGACAGGCCAGTGGGCCGCAGTGTCAGCATGGCGATAGAATTGTGTGAAAAGTCACAACACGTTCTCGCTTAGGTGAGGAGCATCACATTTTTAGGCGGGGGACGGCGCAAAACTGCATCACCCCACCTCTGAAAGTTTGGAGGTCGCCATGACATGGAAATCCTTGGAAGCAATAGTCCAACGTTGTCGCTCACTCTGCCGCCGGTTCATTGCGGAACGAGACGAAACTGAAAGGCACCTTGACCGACATCAATACACCTTGTCGCCGGAAGTAATGATTGAACTTGAGCGCCGGTGCGAAGGTCAGTACGGCGATTGACGCAAGCTGCTGCTTCAGCTGGGCTGGCACAGGAAGACAAGGATAGCGCCGACTATATGCTTCGGTATTGTCGAGCCGCAGTGAACAACGAAGCCCTTACACGCCCCCCAGATACAGCTATGGCAGGGATGTGCGTTGGCATCATTGATGCAATAGGTTTCATGATGAGCGAATTTCCCCCGGAACAAAAAGAAAAGAGCAGCTGCCCACCAAGAAAGGTGACCCTTGAGCAAACTGTTCGAGCGGTCATTACATACATCGAGGCGCGGCCGGAGCGGATGCATGAGAATTTTAGAACACTGGCCATAGAGGCTATCCACGATGCTTGGCCCTGCACAACCAATTGACCGCTCTGGCGAGGCTGATTGAGCGAACCTTTGCGCCAGCCGACGCGTTGACCTGTGCCTAGCGGTCTTAGCCTGTTGAGCTAAACGCTCACATTCCTCGGCGAATTTCCGAAAGTATTCTAACGTTTCCATGAGGCGATAACTCGTCCCCGGATGGGACCATTCCGATCAAAAAAGAGCTATGCAGCATGGAACCCGACTTAACTGCACCAATGTCGCTAGTACAAGACGTTTATCTCTCGACACTTTGAGCTTATCCTTCAATTTGGCATTCCAGTTTTATTAGGGCCTTCGGCTCATGATCAAAAAACTAAATGGCAGCTTATTCCTTTGGCTCGCATTAGCTGTAGCCCTTCTCCCAACGGAAAGCCGTGGGGAAACATCTCAAGAATATGCCGCTATGGGTCGAAACCTTTGGTCTGCATTTGAATGCGCTGTGCTCGCTGGAGTTGCCAATGACGGAGAAGAACATCAAAGACTGTTTAGTGTAGGGATTGAGAAGGGCAGGATTTTTCTAACCGCTCTGCAAGCTGGAAAGATCACGCGGGAAGACTTCAAGAACGCTGTACCTTTAGTTGTGGTGTGGCTGCTAGATGGTCCATCGGTGGACTTTATTCTAGGGCGAATTTTTGAGGCGGCAGGTCAAAGCGGAACCGAAGTCTTTCAAGCCCCAGATGAGAAACTGAAGATCACCATCGCGCAAAATGAATACACAAAAAAGAATTGCAGCTTGGTCCAACAGACGCGCCCTTCGGGCCTAATCTAGGTAGCGTCGCCTTCGGCCTTTGAGGGCGATGACATTGATCGAGGCTCGCTTGGTGCTGACAAGGTAGCGCAGTCAGAGCACTCTTCCGATCACGCGCTCTAGTCTTACTGCATCACAAATTTCTCTGTCGCGAATGCCTCGTGGCTGCTGAGCAGCATGGACATCGCGGCAGAGTTCTGACCAGAGCGGCGATCAAGCGGCGGCGCATGGTTGCGATCGAGTTTGGGATGTGACGCTCGGGCCGCAGTGGCGGAGCCGCGGGGTCGATAACCCTCGGATAGGGTAACCGCCGGGAAGAGCTTGGTGGAACGAGGTCCTGAGGGGGGAATCGTCTCCCGTTCGGAGATCAGGAACCCGTAGGCTGCGATGCACAGCGTAGCGTGAAGATGAAAGCCGCGCCATCCGCCCTGGGGGCCTCGGCGGCATTGCTGCTTCTCACACCGCTACTCCTGTTGGCTGCGCTCGCCATCAAGTTCGACAGTACCGGCCCGGTTTTTTTCCTGCAACGCCGCTACGGCTTCAACCAACGGACATTCCAGATCATCAAGTTTCGCACTATGCGCACCCTCGAGGACGGAAGCGTGGTCCCGCAGGCAAGAAAAGCCGACCCCCGCGTGACCAGAATCGGAGCATGGCTGCGGCGCTGGAATATCGACGAGCTGCCGCAGCTGTTCAACGTCATCAAGGGCGACATGTCGCTGATCGGTCCGCGGCCGCACGCTTTGTCACACAACCGGGAATACGAACGACGCATCGCCTTCTACGCACGGCGCCACAACGTCAAGCCGGGGATCACCGGGTGGGCGCAGATCCACGGTTTCCGCGGGGAAACCGACACCGACGAAAAAATGCAAAAGCGCGTGGAACACGATCTTTATTACATCGACAATTGGTCGCTCGCGCTCGATTTGCAGATCATGCTCCGCACAGTCGTGTCGCCTCGCTCGTATCGCAATGCATACTGAAGCCGCGCCCTGTATTAAGGTTACGGATTGATAAACGTCGCCTCGCCCGCGCGTCTGAACTAAGTTTTCGCAATGCAAGACGGCGACGCCTTTGGACCGCATTCTTCGCCTGCTCCGGACTGGAACAGCGTGTCGCAAGCGCTCATGCGGCCGGCAGCAGCACGCGCAAGCGCGCGTGAGCAGGATCAGTATCGCTCCACTGAAAGCGCCCCGGCGCCATTGCGAACCAACGTCATGAGCATCACCCATGATCAACTCGGCCTGGCGGTCGCCGAGATCGAGAAGGCGGCGGCTGCATTGCGCCGTGCCGAGCCCGCACTCGAAATCGGCATCGCCAGTTCAATTCCGCCCGGCGAGGCGCGTAATCATCGCTCGGTCTGGATAATGATTGGCGCGTTGTGGATTTCAGCCATCTCGATCGTGGCGGGCGCAGCCGGGGCAATTCTCTATCTGTTCGGCTGATCGACTTTGCGTCGCTGCCGTAGGGTGGGGTGGCTTCGCATAAGCCATAGCCCGCCAAGACGGGCGTTAAAACGCCCTTATAGCCCGCGAAGACGGGCCGCTGCACGAATTTGCCCACGCTGAACGGCCGTGCGTAGCGCCTATGCCTACCCTGCAAGTTGAGATCAATGCTGGAACGAGTGGAGGCCCGACCTGGAATTGAACCAGGGTTTGAGACGGTTCCCCGCCTCCACGTCGCCATTCCGCCACCGGGCCGCTGGAGTCGATAGCACAGGCCGAACCTATTTTGACTCACTGATTTGCGAAATGGTTATTTCGGCTGGCGCGCGCGGCGGCTGCGGCCACTGCATCAATGCATTGCTGCCGGCTCGGGTGAGAGCATAGACGCCGCGTTCGAGCCGGGTGAACCAGCCATAGACATTGCGCAGCAATATTTTCGGTGCATCCGGAATGACCGTCTTGACTTCCTTTGTGCGGCGTGGGCCGGCAGACAACGAAGCGGCGCAGGCAAGCGCCTGCTGGCGGTACGCAGTCATGATCGGCGTCTTCGAACATCCTCCCAGCACCGGATCGCCGAGGCGGCGCCGATGTTCTGTGACGAGCCGCGAGCGGCGCTTGCTATCGGAGCGCGGCCGCCAAGGTTTCGGTTCGACGATAATCTCGACCCGACCGGCGGCGGAGACGCCGAGGAGTCCAAATCCCAGCAATCGGCAGAGTTTCAGGACGCGTCGATCGCGTTCGCGACCGCGCCGCCCGGCGAGACGGACGGCGAGCCATACCTGGTCGCAAGCCGCCATGCGATCGATACCCTGCAGCACGAGTTCGAGATTGAATGCGAGCTTGAGCTCTCCCACCACAACGACAGGCGGCTCCTCACCCCGCAGGGCCACGAGATCACAGCCGCAGACCTCTCCTTTGACGTGAAAACCAAGGGTCTCGAGGTAGCGCTTGACATGCGGATAGAGAAAGGTCTCGCGCACGACTTGCCGAAGCTCGTTGCGCGACGCCATGGCAGGGCTTCTGGGAGACGTGTAGCCGCACGTGACTTCAGGAATTGAGTGTCGGCGGCTCGATCCAGCCGAGCCGGGCACGCGCATGGAGAATCATCGCATCGCATTGCGTGCGTGAGACTTCCATTCCGCCGAGTATGCCGGGATGAATGATGACCTCGCGGCCGCTCCGCTCGGTCCAGCCCAAGAGATCATCCGTTGCGCAGGCCGCCAGATCCTCCACGGAATTGATCCCGTTGATGCCAAATGCCGGCAGCATCGACGCGACTACGCCCGGTATTTCGTGGAGCGAGCACTCGCGAGGAACCCTGGCCGATTGGGCTTTTTGCTCCACGCCGTGCACATTGACCTCTTGAGTTCAGGACGGGCAGCGGAAGGCATTCTGGTCGTCATGGCTGGCTTCCTGTTCTTGGATTCCATGAGAGCCAAGCGTTGCCGCGATTTGGTAAATGCATTGTTAACAGCGGGGTAATTTGCGTCGGAAAAAACTCCAACGACGAGTTCCAGCAGGACTATTTCGCCATCACGTTCTCGGCGGCCATCATCAACCCTGTCTTGGGGTTCTGCGCGCAAAAGCTCACGAGCCTATCCGCCTTGGTCCTCAATTTCTCGAACTCCACCACTGCCGCATCTTCTTCATCGGTGTAGTAGCCGTCGAGCCAGATCGTGAGCGTGACAATGGTCTCCTTCGGCAGTTCGATGAACTCCTTGCATTTCATGGTGGAGAGCTCGATCGGCTGGGCCTTGGCACCGAAGGATGCCAGCAACAGGATGACGCCGAAGGCAAACAGACGGGCGAAGGTATGCACGAGCACTCACCCTTGGGAGGTGGAAATGGACCTTCCCCGCAACAGCGAGGACGCGCGGCGAGATCGCCGCATCGAGATCGATTCGCAAACCGCGCTCAATTGTGTGCCACGGAGCTGATCTGCGTCAAAAGGGAATTCCTGCTTGGAGCTAATGGCGTTGGCCGATGTGTCTTTTTAGCTACCCGGCGTTCCAATCCGGCCGGATGGGGCCGCAGACACCTTCGAAAGCGCCCTCACTGAGCTCGCATACCAGGAGCCGTGTGGGATCGACCGGGCCTGGCAGGGTAGCCCGGCCTTTCGGGATGCGCCGAAAACCGCATTTTCCGTAATAGGGCTCATCCCCGACCAATACCACCAGGCGATGCCCATTCGCCTTGGCTTGCACCAGCGCGCGTTCGATCAAGGCATGGCCGATCCCGCGCTCGCGAAACGGCGGCTCGACCGTAACAGGCCCGAGCAGCAATGCCTTGGTATCCCCGACCGTTACCGGGGTAAGGCGAACCGACCCCACCAGCAATGTGCCAATGCGCGCGGTGAACGACAGATCGAGGCGATGCGGCATCCGCTCGCGCAGGCGGTAGGCGGTTTTGGCGTAGCGGCCAGGACCGAAAGTGCGCTCGTGCAATCGCTCGATTGCAAGCGCGTCATCTTGCGTCTCCGGCAATATGGTGAGCGAAAGCTCGGTCATGGCGGTGGACGAGGCATCAGCGAGCGGACTATTTTAGTCCGCCGTCGTAGCGTCGGAGAGAAACGCGGCGATTTCGGCGTCCTGCCCGAGTTCGGCGAGGTCCTGCGGGCTGGGTAGTTGCGGCTTGTCGCGCCCGGCATTGACCATGCAGAGAAAGCCGAACGGCTCGGTGTTGGTGGCGCGGAACTGGTGCCACGTCATTGCCGGCACGGTAACGAGGTCATGGACCGCCACCGGCAGTACTTTCTTGCCGACGAGACAGCGCCCGCTTCCGCGCAGGATCAGCACTGCATGCATATGCTCATGCCGTTCGAGCGTCGAAAATCCTCCCGGCGCAATCTCGAAATAGCGCAGCTCTCCCCTAAGGTGCGGGTCGGAGAACAGAACCTGCCGGGTGATCGCCTTGAAAAGCGCGCGCTCGTCCTCCTTGTAGGGAAGCTCCTCCACGCCTTCCCAGCGAAAATCGTGCGCTTTTCGGTACAGAGCCTGCTCGGCGCCGGCCATGATTTCAGTCATTCGACCTGTCACTCTTGTGCACTATAGGAGTAATCACGCACCTCGGCGACGAAGTCCGCGACCGCTTCGATCAGCAGCTCGCGCGATTCGAGCAAAGCCCCGCCAATGAGCAACATGACCTCGGGGCCATAGAAATCAAGCATTTCTCCCACTCGGGCAACACGCATGCCGCCGGCGGGTACCGGCACGCATGGCTTGATTTGCCCGTGCTTTTGCAACGCCGCACCCGCCAGCGCACGGCATGTATCCGGGGAGAAACCGAAGCGGCCGCCATGGTGGGGAAAAATGACGGCATCGGCGCCGAGCACGCGGAACAATTTTCCCATCAGGAGCGCAGGTGCGATACGCGCTGCCCCGGCCATGGCGGGATGGGCGAAAAAAGCGACAGCGGGATTCTCTTTCACGAGGCGATTGAAATTGGATAGCCCCAGGATCATGGGGGCAACCACAACTGCTTTGATGCCGGCATCGAGAGCGATCGCCATTTGCCGTCGCATGTCGTCGAGACTGCCCGAGAGGCTCGGCGCATAGGGCACCAGCCGACCGGTGCTGCACTCTACCTCGCGCAGCGCCGCCGCAATCGCAGCGATGCGCGCGGCGAACGGTGCATAGGCTTGATCGGCAAAACCGTGATCATCCTTGATGTAATCAATTCCGCCCAGCGCGTAGCTGCGGGCAAGCTGCGCAAGTGCCTGCGGTTCAAGCCCCTGCGGTTTGAGCGGTGAGCAGGTCAATGCTCGATTGCCAGCGTCGACGCGACGGCGCAACTCGATGAGGCCATGACGAGGCCCGCCGAAGGAATTGACCAGATCGGACGGAAGCTCGACATCGTGCAGCACCAGGTCGTCGTGCAGTGAACTGTTGCCGAACAGCATATTGATGAGCTGGCCCGCGTCGCCGCCGACCGTTTCCTGCGCCAGCGATATGCGGACCTCGAACAAACCAGGAGAAATTTCGCCAATGTTTTCAACCCGACCTACGATCTCGCGGCGAACAAAGTCATTTCCTATCGCCGAAACCGGCATTTCAACGCTTTGCTCGACAGCAATGGCTCGCGCGCGTTCCTCGATGGAGCGGGCATTGGATTGCACGCGATAGACGACCTGCAGGCGGGATCCGCTTTGCACCACCGCCTCGCTCACCAGCGTTCACTGATCGGCGCCGCTGCGAGCACTTCGATGATCCGCGCGCGGGTTGCCGCGGTTGTGTCGTCGGGCAGCGCGTCGGGAGCGAAGAAACCATGCGCCACGATCTCATAGTCAGGCACCGGTTCGCCCAGCCGGCGGAACTCGCGTACAACGAACAAGCGCCACATGATCGCGCCGGGAAACCCGCCGGTTGAAGAAGATGCCGTGCAACTGCGGGGCAGCGGTCAGTTCAATATTTGCTTCTTCACGCAATTCGCGGCCGAGCGCCTCGGCAACCGTCTCGCCCGCCTCAACACCGCCGCCCGGCAGGTGCCAACCGCGCACATAACTGTGCTTGACCAGCAGAATCCGTCCCCTTTCGTCGATCACCAACGCCCGTACGCCCAAGGTCATGGCGCGGGAGAAGCGCCAATAGAAGTGCATTATCCGGCGCAGCAGAGGCTCATAGGCACGGCGCGCCGCATCAAATTGCATCCGGCGTTGCCTTTCTTCGGCTAATTGGCAGTTTGCCTTCTCTCTTTAGAACATGTCTAATGTCGGGAGCAGGCGCAGCGCCCCTGCCCCACCAAGCTTTTCGCCGCAACCGAAGGTTCCTGCCATCCGCGCTGTTCCATACGCGCTGCCCCCATGAGGTCCACGTGAAACGCTTTGCCGATCTTTCCGAACAGGAAATCCTCGCCCTTGCCATTACCAACGAGGAGGAGGATAGCCGGATCTATCAGGGATTTGCTGAAGGACTGCGTGAAAAATATGCGGCATCCGCCAAGGTGTTCGAAGAAATGGCGCAGGAGGAGGTCCGCCACCGCGGCATGTTATTCGATCTCTACCGGAAGAAGTTCGGCGAATTCTTGCCGCTGATCCGTCGTCAGGACGTCAAGGGATTCATTCAGAAAAAGGCGCTCTGGTTGACGCGTCCGCTAGGCCTCGACGAGGTGCGAAAATACGCCGAGACAATGGAGTACGAGACGGCCCGCTTTTATCGCAAGGCCGCGCGCTCGGCCCGTGACGCTTCCGTCCGCGAGCTGCTCGACGAGTTGGCCGAGATCGAAGATCAGCACGAAAGTCTTGCCCAGCAGCTCGGCGAGACGATCCTGACCAAGTCGGCGCGCGAGAAAGAGGATGAGACGGCGCGGCGAATGTTCGTGCTGCAATACGTGCAGCCGGGCCTCGCCGGCCTTATGGACGGGTCGGTTTCGACGCTGGCACCGCTGTTCGCCGCGGCTTTTGCGACGCATAGCACCTGGGAAACATTTCTGGTGGGGCTCGCCGCTTCGGTGGGCGCCGGCATTTCCATGGGTTTTGCCGAGGCGCTCTCCGACGACGGCTCCCTCACCGGGCGGGGCGCCCCTTTGGTTCGCGGCGCCGTATGCGGCGTGATGACCGCGGTCGGCGGGCTCGGCCATACTTTGCCTTACCTCATTCCGGATTTCTGGACCGCGACCACGGTCGCGTTCATCGTGGTCGCGGTCGAGCTGGCGGTAATCTCATATGTGCGCCATCATTTCATGGATACGCCGCTTCTTTCCGCAGCCTTTCAGGTTGGGTTCGGCGGGGCGCTGGTGTTTCTCGCCGGGATACTGATCGGCAGCTCGTAGGGCGGGTCAAGGCCGGGGATCGAGCACCTTCGTAGGGCGCAATAGCGAAGCGTATTGCGCCAGCGAAATACGCTTATTCACTTTACGAACGTCCCCTCCGCGCGTTTTCTATTTTTCGCCAAATCTGCTCCGACGTGAGCGGCATGTCGAGATCGGTCACGCCGAGCAGGGAAAGCGCGTCGAGAGCCGCGCTCACCAGCGCGGCCGGCGCGGCAATCGCCCCTGCCTCGCCGCAGCCTTTGGCGCCGAGCGGATTGTGCGTGCAGGGCTGGCTCTCGTCCAACTCGGCGAGGATGGCCGGCAGATCGTCGGCGCGCGCAATGGCGTAATCGAGAAACGAGCCGCAGACGAGCTGGCCCTCGCGGTCGTAGAGACAGCGTTCCAGCAAGGCCTGGCCGATACCCTGGGCGACGCCGCCGTGTATCTGGCCGTGCACGATCATGGGATTGATGACGGTGCCGACGTCATCCACCGCCCAATAACCAATGACGTCAATGCGGCCGGTGTGCGGATCGATCTCGATCTCGCAGACGTGAGCGCCGTTGCTGAAAGCAAAGCTTGAAGGGTCGTAAACCGCCTGTTCGGACAGGCCAGGCTCGAGGCTCTCGAGGGGGAAATCATGCGGCACATAGGCTGCTTTTGCAACGGCCGCCAATGAAACGCGCCGGTCTGTTCCCGTTATGGCAAACCAGCCATCGCTGAAGTCGATGTCGTCTGCCGCTGCTTCAAGCATATGCGCGGCGATGCGCTTGCCCTTGGTGACGATCTTGTCCGCCGCACGCGCGAGCGCAGAGCCGCCAACCGCAATGGTGCGCGAGCCGAACGTACCGGTGCCATAGGGCACGGCATCGGTGTCTCCCTCGACCACCTCTATGCTCTCGATTGGTATGCCCAGTCGGGATGCCAGGATTTGCGCAAGCGAGGTTGCATGCCCCTGGCCGTGATTATGGGTGCCGAGCGCCGCACGAACATGGCCATCGGGCTCGACGCGAATGCTGGCGGATTCGTAAAATCCCGCGCGGGCGCCAAGCGCGCCTGCAAAGCGCGAGGGCGCAACCCCCGACAATTCCACATAGCAGGCGATCCCAATGCCGCGCAGCCGGTCCCGCCGCGCCGCTTGTGCGCGTCGCAACTCGAATTCGTGATAGTTGGAAAGCGGCAGTACGGCTGCAAAAACTTTGGGGAAATCTCCGCTGTCATAGGTCGGCCCGATCGGCGTTTTGTACGGCATCGCATTTGCGGGAATAAAATTGCGGCGGCGGATTTCGCAGCGGTCGATTCCAATCTTTCTTGCGGCGGCATCAGCCAGCCGTTCCAGGACGTAACAAGCTTCCGGCCTGCCGGCGCCGCGATAGGCGTCGGTTGCAATCGTATTGGTGAACACGCCGATGCTTTCGACAAAAATCGCAGGAGTGCGGTAGACGCCGGCAAGGAGAGCGCTGTAGATCGCGCTCGGTATGGCTGCCCCGAAGGTCGAGACATAGGCGCCGAGATTGGCGAAGGTGCGCACGCGCAAGGCAAGGAAGTTGCCCTGTGCATCGAGCGCAAGCTCGGCGTGGGTTGAGTGATCGCGGCCCTGATTGTCGGTAACGAAGCTTTCCGACCGGGTCGCTGACCAGCGCACCGGCCGGCCGAGCCTGCGTGCCGCCCAGGCGACAATGCTCTCTTCCGGATAGAGCTTGCCTTTGTAGCCAAAGCCGCCGCCGACATCGGGCGCGACAAGGCGCATTGCGCTCTCCGGCATGCCAAGCTGCTCGGTCACCATGCGGCGGATGTGATGCGCCACCTGGGTCGAGCTGTAGAGAGTGAGCTTCTGCGCAATCGGTTCGGGAATGGCGAGCACGGCGCGCGGTTCGATTGCCGCGCCGACCAGTCGGTTGTTGACGAGATCCAGGGCCACCGCGTGCGCGGCCGACGCAAATGCCTGTTGCACCGCCGCTTCGTCTCCGCGCGCCCAGCGGAAGCAGATATTACCGGGCGCTTCCCCATGCAGCTCCGGAGCACCGTCGGCGCAGGCGGCGTGCAGGTCGGTAACCGCCGGCAGAGCCGCATAATCCACTGCCATGCGCTCGGCGGCGTCCGCGGCTTGCTCGCGCGTATCGGCAATGACCGCCGCGACCGGCTCGCCGATATGGCGCACCACCTCGCGGGCGAGCGCAAAGCGCGGCGGCTCGGCCATGGGTTTTTTGTCGACCGATTGAATGACCCATAGCGGGCGCATGGGGCCTACGCCGTCGACCGCCATATCGTTGCCGGTAAGGACCGCGGCAACTCCCGGAAAAGCGCGAGCGGCCGATGTCTCGATGCCGCGCATGCGCGCGTGCGCATGGGGTGAGCGCACGAGCACGCAATGCAAGGCCCCGGCCGGCGCAATATCGGCAACGAAGCACGCGCGGCCTATGAGATGGCGCCGATCCTCCACCCGGCGCAGCGGCGCTCCGATACCCTGGCGAGCGGCGCTCACATCTTTTCTGACGGGTGAATTCGCACGACCGCGCGGCTAGTGGTCCAATTCCGAAGTTCGCCACCACTTGTGGCACGGTTCAGATGCGAACTTCGGAATCTAAGGACCACTAGCGAACTCTATGATTTCTAGTGCGGTTTTGAATTTGAAGTTCCTAAACGAGCCTGTGGACAGTTATGATAGGAACTTCAAATTCACCGCGCTAGTCACTGCCATTCCTCGCGCACGAGATCGAGCCGCTCGAATGCCGATTTATCCGTCACCATGAACAGGTCGGCGTCGCCGCCTTTCGCCTCGTGGCGCGCCCAGCACCAGTGCGGAATGGTGAACACATCATGCTGCGACCATTCGAAGGACTTATCGCCTATTTGCGAGCGACCCTCGCCGCTCACCACCAGGCAGACGACATTGTAGGTTGCCCGCTTCATGCGGGTCGGCGCGCCCTTGCTCAGGCGCGCTGCGTAGCAATCGAGCGTCGGCATGACGGCGCCGCCGGTTGAGGGATTGACGTAGCGTATGGTGCGCGCTCCGTCGGCGCCGATCGGGACCGCAGCAAGCAAGCGGCGTGTCGCCTCGCCGCAATAGCGGTATTTGGGCGAATTGTGCGGATGAGCCGCGGCACCTTCTGCTACAAGCCCCGCTTCCGTCCACAGCCGCTCGTCGCCTTCGTCCACCTGCCAGAATTGATTGTTGCGCGGATCTCCCGGCTCGAAGAAATGCGCATCGACTGCGCGGATGAGCGGCATATTGGCGGCATCGAACCAGATGATGCGCCCCGCGCTCTCGTTGATGTGTCCATGCCAGACCATCGGCGGGGTGAGAATCAAATCGCCGGCTTTCATTTCGCAGCGTCGGCCATTCACAATGGTGACCGCCCCTTCCGCGCGGGTGGCAAAGCGGATGGCAGCTCCCGTATGCCGGTGCGGCCGCGCCCGCTCGCCGGGATCGAGCACGGTGAACGCGGCGAGCAGCGTGCTCGTGGTTGTCGTCTCTGCCCCAAACGCGGGATGCGCCATGATCAAGGCGCGGCGCTCGATGTCATTGATCGATACCTCCGCGACCGAGCGATGCAGGAAAGGCTCGACATCACGCCAGTGCCAGATGAACGGCGTGTCCGGCGCCTGCGGCTTGACCGGCGTGATGCGCTGATAGCGGTCCCAGAGCGGGTGCAGGTGGCTCGCTTCGAGCTCCCCGACGAAAGAAGGGCTCTGCCCGTGCTTGGCTATGGCAGCTTGCGCCATGCAACCCTCCTGCCAGCTAGTGCCCGATTCCGAAGTTCGTAAAACATTGTTGCCCCTCTGATACGAACTTCGGAATCAAAGGGGCACTAGCAACTCTATGATTCTGTAGTGTCCCTTTTTGAACCCGAAGTTCGCATTCGAGCTTGCGGCATAGTATGTGCGAACTTCGGGTTCGGGACACTAGTCTCACGTCTTCGGCAATTTCGTATCGACGTTGGCCGAATCGATGACGACGTGCTTGATGAATACCTGCGGCGCCACCTTGTCGCCCTTGAGGAAGGTCGCCAGCACGTCGACACCCAGCCTCCCCCATTCGGCCGGATTGAGCTCGACCGTCATGGCGAGGTTGCCTTCCTTCACCGCGCGCAAGGCGGGCGGCACGCCGTTCATGCCGGTCACCAAGGTCTTGCCCTTGCGGTCGGTCGCATTGACCGCCTGCACGGCGCCCAGCGCAACATCATCGTTGGCGGCATAGATCGCCGCGAGGTCAGGATTGGCAACCAGCACATCTTCCGCCTGCTTGACACCGCGCTCGCGCGTGAGCGGCCCGTCGGCGCGGAACACGATCTGGATGCCGGGATATCTGGCCATCACTTCGCTGTAGCCATCCCCGAGATTCTTGAATGTAGGAGCGCCGCTCGGTCCCATGAGCAAGGCAACTTTGCCTTTGCCGCCGAGCTTGTCCGCGGTCCATTGCGCGATGTCGCGGCCGACCTGCTTTTCGTCCATTGCGACATGGATGGTCTGGTTGGGGGAGGTGGAGCCGCGTGCCACCGAGACGATGGGAATCTTGGCGGCGGCCGCCGCGTCGTAGGCGGCATTCACGCCCACCGAATCGATCGGCGAAATGAGAATTCCCTTGACGCCGCGCGCGACCAGGTCCTGGACGCCATTGATCTGCTTGAGCTTGTCCTCGTTGGCAGAGACCGTCGCCACCTCCCAGCCAAGCTCCTGCGCCCGCGCGCGAATGCCGCGCAGCATGTTGATGTAGAAGGGGTTGTCGTCCTGCGCGAGCGACACACCGATGGTGATCTTGTCGCTAACCTTTTCCTGCGCCTTTGCCGGCATGAGCAGCACAAGTACGCCTAGAGCGGTTGCAGCGAGCGCCACGGGGCGAAGCTTCAACATGCGACGATCTCCTCTTCAAGCGCGCGAGCGTAACCTTTCCGCGGCCGCCGCGGCAATGATAACAGCTCCCACGGCAACGCGCTGCCAGAAAGAATCTACATTGAGCAGGTTGAGCGCGTTGCCGAGCACGATCATGATGAATACGCCAATGAGAACTCTTGTAGAGAGTGCCTTCCCCGCCATGAAGCGCCGCCCCTCCCAGAACGACGGCCGCAATCGCGGTCAGCTCGTAGAATTCACCGGCGGTGGGCTGGCCCGATTGCAGGCGGGCGGCCAGCATGACACCGGCAATGCCGGCGAGCGCCCCGCACCATACATAAGTCGAGGCTATCACACGGCGCACGGGGACGCCGGAAAGGTAAGCCGCCTCTCGCCCGCCTCCCGTGGCATAGATACGCCGGCCATAGGGGGTCGAATGCATGAGGAAAGAAAGCACCACCAATAAAATGGCGGGTATCCAGACGAGATAATGAATTCCAAGCACACGTTCCGATCCCAACGCGATGAACTCGCCCGGCAGTCCGGTCTCGCCGCTCACCGGCGCTCCGCCGGTTATGAGAAAAACCACGCCGCGCACCAGAACCATGGTGCCAAGGGTGGTGATGAATGGATTGACGCTGAGGAAAGCGATCACCAGACCGTTGGCCAATCCCACCGCCGCCCCGGCGATAATGCCGGCAACTATTCCAGTCGGCACGCCGGCTACGAGCATCACCATGCTCGCAACGCAGCCCGCGAGCGCTGCCGTGGACCCGACCGAGAGGTCGAAGCCGCCGCCCACGATCACGAAAGTCATGCCCATGGCGATGACGGCCATGATCGATGATTGCACCAGGATATTGGTGAGGTTGAGCGGAGAGAGAAAACGGTTGGTGAGGAGCGCGGTTACTGCGCACAGCACAATGAGCGAAAGGAGCGGCATCTGGCCGGCGAGTTTCGAACGATACGGCGCCATTTTCCCTCAGCCGCCGATCGCCGCCTGCAGTTGAAGCTCGCCAAGCCCGGCGTCGCGGTGAAGCGCTGCCACGATACCCCCTTGCCTTATCGCCATGACGATAGCGCACAATCGCGTCAGCTCGCCCATATCGATGGAATGGACGAGCGCGCCTCCGCCGCGTGCGGCGAAATCGCCGAGCAAGCGATGAATTTGCGCCTTCGCGGCGATGTCGATGCCCTGCGTCGGCTCTTCCAGCAACAGGACGGCGATCCGCCGCGCGAGCCACTTGGCGAGAACGACCTTCTGCTGATTGCCGCCGGAAAGGGTTGCGGCTTTCAACGAGGGCTCGCGTGGCCGGATGTCCAGCAGTTGCATGAATTCGTGAACGATGGCGTCGCCGGCCCGGCGGTCGAGCCGGCCGCCGCGGGAAATCGCATCGAGATTCGGCAGCAGAATATTGTCGCGCACCGACTGGTTCATAACGAGACCGAGCACGCGTTCGCCCGGCACCATTCCAATTCCTGCCGCGATGGCATCGGCAGGGCGCTTGAACCGGCGGCTTTTTCCCGCGACATTTACATTGATCGGCCGCTCGATACCGAACAGGCGGCGCAGCATTCGTCCGGCGCCGCTGCCGAGAAGGCCGGCAAACCCGATAATCTGGCCCGCGTGCAACGTGACGATGGTAAACCCATCGGGTTCGGCTGACAGCAGTTTCTCGCCTCGGCCGGTCGCAGCCGAAGGCACTTGCTCGTTGCTGCGACCTGTCATGGCGCTCACAAGATCGTCCACGGCGTAAGCACCGCGACGGGCGTGTGCCGCGACCCTGCCGTCGCGCAGGACGGTGCAACGGTCGGCAATGGAAACGACTTCATCGAGACGGTGCGAGATATAGATGATGGCGGTGCCGCGCGAACGCATGCGGCGGAGCACCGTAAACAGCCGCTCGATCTCGCGTTTTTCCAGGGCCGCCGTAGGCTCATCCAGGATGAAGGCCCGGCACTCCCGGTGCAGCGCCTTGGCAATCGCCACCAGTTGGCGTTCCGCGAAGCTCAACGAGGAGAGCGGACGATCGAGCGGGGGGTGAAAATCAAGCTGGGCGAGCGCGGCTTGCGCCGCATGGCGCATGCTGGCGCGATCGACAACCGCGATGGGACCGAGGCGCCGCACCGGCAGGTCGCCGAGCGCAATGTTTTCCGCAATCGAAAGCGCCGGAACAAGACGCAGTTCCTGGGGAATGGTCACAATGCCGGCGATGATCGCATCGCGCGGGCTCGCGAAATGGCAGAGCTCGCCTGCGACAAATATCCTGCCCGCATCAGGGCGCTGCACCCCGCCGAGGATACGGATCAGAGTGGATTTGCCGGCGCCGTTTTCGCCGACCACCGCGTGGATCTCACCACGCGCCACGTCGAAATCAATTCCATCGAGCGCAACAGTCGCGCCGAACTGCTTGCTAACCCCCTCTGCCCGGATTGTCAGTTCGCGCATCGCGTTCAATGCGGAACGAAAGCGACTAGTGGTCCGATTCCGAAGTTCGCCACCACTTGCGGCACGTTCAGATGCAAACTTCGGAATCTAAGGACCACTAGCAACCTCTATGATTCTAGTGCGGTTTTGAATTTGAAGTTCCTAAACGAGCTTGCGGCCAGTAATGATAGGAACTTCAAATTCACCGCACTAGCATCTTCTCGTCGGTCAACCTGCCCCGCTCGATGATCACATCGTTATCGAGCGCAACGGTGCAGTCGCGCATGGGAACGTCGTAGTGACCCTTGGTCGTGCGATTGCCGCCGCCTTGCGAATTCGGGCCGGTGGAGAACAGAAAATTGCCGGCAAAGCAACGCGCGCCCGCGTGGTGGCGCATGGGATCGGCCCCATTGAGCGCAATCGCGTCCCAACGACCCTGCGGGTTGAGCCCCCATCCAAGATGCGAGATGGCGTGTCCGTCCATGTCGCCGGCGTGCCTCTTGTTGCCTTCGAGCCAGTCGCTCATCAGTTTGGCATCGAGACCGCCCCCGATCGCGCGAATGAAACCGTCGCGGATTTCAAGGCGCACTTCATCCTGCACATAGCGGCAATAGGGCAGCACAACGATGTCGCCGGATGCGAGCACCACGCTTCCATTAGCGGAGCCTTCGTTGGGAAAAGTATGCACGTGGCCGGCGCCCCAATGATCGAAGCGTCCGGGCTGCTCGGCATACCCGTATTGGATCATGGTCGGATATTCGCCGAGCTGCACCGTGAGATCGGTGCCGCCAGGGCGCGTAATGCGCATGCTCTTGGCGCGCCGGAGGCGTTCTCCCGCATGGATCGCCGCCTCCTTAAGTCCAGGCGGGGACATCAGCGATTCAAGCTCGTCGGGTCCGTCGATCACCATGAGAACGCGGGTGCCGGCGTCGCGCGCATCCTTGAGCCAGCGCGTGAACAGGGGAATGTGCAGGCAGACCAGCATATCGGCGGACTTGATTGCTTCGAGCGTGCCTTTGCAGCGGCCGATGGTCTCAACCCCCACCTTGGTCCATGACGGCATGGCGTTGACGCACATTTCATAGGCGTCGGCACCGAGGTCTTCAGCTGCGGCGAAAGCAGCGGAAACGTAATCGCGGCGGGCGCCGAGATCGCTCAAGAGAACGACGGTCTCGCCTTTCTGTACGTTGCAGAGCGCGAACTCTTTGCGGAACAGCATTGCGAGCTTGGCGTGATTGATTGCTTCGCGCATTGCGCGGGCCTCCCGGTTACTCAGCCATTCCGTTCATCAAACAGGCATTCGCGGCCGTCTGCAACGGTTCGGGGTGACTACTCCGCCGCCTGCCGCCAGACTACCTGGTGACCCTTGGGCTTCGCCTTGCGGCGCAATTCCATCAGCTCCTCGCGGTCGCGCGCGCTGTTGCGGAAGATTTGCTCCTTGCCGGCGAGATATTGCGGCGGACAGTGGATCTCCGGGGCATTGTACCAGGCGGCTGCCTTCATGGTGAAAGCGGGATCGACCAGGTGCGGCCGGGCAAGTGCAACAAGGTCGGCACGGCCTGCCGCGATGATGGTATTGATCTGATCGGCGGTTGTAATGGCGCCCACACACATGGTGGCCAGTCCAGCCTCGTTCCTGATCTGATCGGAGAACGGCGTCTGGTACATGCGCCCGTATACCGGCACTGCGTCGGCCACGGTCTGGCCGCTGGATACGTCGATGAGGTCGCAGCCGGCATCCGCGAAGGCGCGCGCAACCTCGACCGCGTCATCGCCGGTGATGCCGCCGTCCGCCCAGTCGGTCGCCGAAATGCGCACCGACATCGGTTTCTCGTCAGGCCATGCGGCGCGCATGGCGCGAAATATCGCAAGCGGAAAGCGCAGGCGATTTTCGAGCGAGCCGCCGTATTCGTCGGTGCGTCGGTTGGTCAATGGAGAAATGAAGCTCGCCAGGAGATAGCCGTGCGCCGCATGCATTTCCAGCATGTCGAATCCGGCGCGATCGGCGCGTATTGCGGCGGCAACAAAATCGGCAATCACCGCATCCATGTCGGCGCGGGTCATTTCGCGCGGTACCGCGCTGTGGGGGAAATAAGGCAGCGGCGAAGCCGAGATGATCGGCCAGGCACCCTCCTCCAACGGCTCGTCAATGCCCTCCCACATCAGCTTGGTCGCGCCCTTGCGTCCGGCATGGCCGAGCTGCAGGCAGAACTTGGTCTTCGATTGGGCATGCACGAAATCGACGATGCGTTTCCAGGCCGCTTCGTGCGCATCGGTATAAAGCCCGGCGCAGCCGGGCGAGATGCGCGCATCCCGGGAAACGTCCGTCATCTCCGTAAACATGAGCCCGGCGCCGCCGATGGCCCGCGCCCCGTAATGCACGAGATGCCAGTCGTTGGGCATGCCGTCTTGCGACGAGTATTGGCACATCGGCGAGACCACCACCCGATTTTCGAACGTGAGAGAGCGCAGCCGGAACGGCTGAAACATCGGCGCAAGCGGCTGCGCGAGATCCGCGTCAAAGCCGAGCGCGCGGGTGTCGCGCGCTACTACCTGGTCCACCTGTTTGATGAAGTCCGGCGCTCGCAATGTTAGATTGTCGTAGGTGATGGCCTTCGATCGCGTCATCAATCCGAACGCGAAGCGGGTCGGGTCCATGTTCCAGAACCGGTTCACGTGCTCGAACCAGACCAGCGACACATCGGAAGAGTGCTGCGTTTTCTCGACTTCCTCGCGCCGGCGCGCCTCGAAATCGGCAAGGGCCGCGCTCACGTCGCCTCCTCCGGTCGACCGGAACGCCTCATAAAGAGCGATGGCATCCTCCATGGCGAGCTTGGTGCCGGAGCCGATCGAGAAATGCGCCGTCGCCTTGGCGTCGCCGATGAGCACCATGTTGTCGCTCACCCAGCGTTCGCAGCGGATGGTGGGAAAATTTCGCCAGATCGAGCGGTTGGTGATAAGGCGGTGCCCCTGCAATTCTTCAGCAAACACGCGTTCATTGAAACGGGCAGAAGCTTCCTCGGAGAGGTTCTGCAGGCCGGCGCGGGCGAATGTCTGCGGATCGGTCTCCACAATCAAGGTGGAATGATGCGGCTCGTATTGATAGCAGTGCGCTACGAAAATCCCGTGCTCGGTTTCGCGGAAGAAGAAGTTGAAGGCATCGAACGGCCGTGTCGATCCCATCCAGGAGAAGAAATTTGGGCGCAACCCGATCGACGGCTTGAATTTATCGGAGAACGCATCGCGAAAGCGCGAGTTTGCGCCGTCGGCAATCACCACGAGATCGGCATCGAGGACCCCCTCCCTACCCTCCCCCGCATGTGGGGCAGGGTAGGGAGGGGGAAGCGGCGAGACCTCGGTTTCATATTTGATGTCAACCCCCAGGGCGCGGGCGCGCCGGCCCAGGATTTTCAACAGGGTGGTGCGGGCACAGCCGCAAAAGCCGTTCCCTCCAATGCGGTGAACGGTGCCGCGAAAGTGAATCTCGATGTCGTCCCAATAGGCAAAGTGACCAATGATGGCGCGATAACTGTCGCGGTCGTAGACCTCGAAGGTATCGAGCGTCTCATCGGAGAAAACCACGCCGAATCCGAACGTATCCCCCGGACGGTTGCGTTCAAACACCGTGATGCGCGTACGCGGCCAGGCTTTCTTCATCAGGCTCGCGAAATAGAGCCCCGCTGGACCGCCGCCGATGACATGGATCTTCATGCGCACCTCCAGCGCGCTCTGCCCCAGTGCCCCGAACCCGAAGTTCGCATCCGAACGTGCCGCGAGTGCTGGCGAACTTCGGAATCGGACCACTAGCCGGATATTTTAAGCTTGAAATAGTCCAGGAACAAGCTTGAAGCTTAAAAATTTTAAGCCTAAAGCATATATCCGAGGCGGAGCCCTTGAATTCGGCCATGCGGTTAGACGGCAGGCACGCTTTGGTGACCGGCGGGGGACGCGGTATCGGCCGCGCGGTGGCAGCCGCACTCACTGGTGCGGGGGCAACCGTGACGGTGCTCGGCCGCAGCGAAGCTCCATTGATCCAGGCGGTCAGCGCAGGCGAAGCCGCCGGCTATGCCATTGCCGATGTGACCGAGGAAACTGCAATGCAACGCAGCGTGGTCGAAGCCGCGCAGGCGCGCGGACCGATTGCGATCCTGGTCAACAATGCCGGCTCCGTGGAGAGCGGGCCGTTCGCAAGCGTCCATCCGTCGGTTTTTCGCAATATGTGGAACGTGCACGTGATGGGCGCCGTGCATGCAAGCCAGGCGGTGCTGCCGGGAATGCTGGCGCGCGGTTTCGGCCGTATCGTGAATATCGCTTCGACCGCCGGGCTCAAGGGGTACCCCTATGTGACCGCCTATTGCGCGGCCAAGCATGCGCTGGTCGGGCTCACGCGGGCGCTTGCCGCTGAGACGGCAAAGCGCGGCGTGACCGTCAATGCAGTCTGTCCCGGGTACACCGACACCGAGCTCCTGCGTGAGAGCATCGGCAGCGTTGCCGCTAAGACCGGACGCGCCGTGGCGGAGATTGTCGGCGAATATGAGAAACAGGCGCCCATCCAGCGGCTGATCCAGCCGCAGGAAGTCGCCGCAGCGGTGCTCTATCTTTGCGCCGCGGAGGCGGCTGCGGTCACCGGCACGACATTGGCAGTCGCAGGAGGCGAACTGTGATCATGGACGAGCAGGCCATCCCGCTCGATGCCGAGACCAAGGTCGCGGAACGCCCGCAAGACCACAGGGACGAGCTGCGTCTGTGGTTGCGCTTGTTCAGCTGCAAGGAACTCATCGAAGCCGAAGTCCGCAGGCGCCTGCGCGAAAACTTCAGCATCACGCTGCCGCGTTTCGATTTGATGGCGCAGCTTGATCGTGCCGCCAAGGGCATGACGCTCGGCGAACTCTCGCAACGCATGATGGTATCGAATGGCAATGTCACCGGCCTGGTCGACCGATTGGTGGCGCAGGGTCTGATCGAGCGCCGGCCGGCGCCGAACGACCGGCGCGCACAGATTGTGAGCTTGACCGTGGACGGGCGCCGTTTCTTTCGCGCCATGGCGCGGGCGAACGGGGAATGGATCGGCGATTTGTTTTCCGATCTTTCGGCGAATGAGATAGAGATGCTCATGCGCTTGTTGGCAAAAGCGAAAACCTCCGTCCGCAAGGCGATCGGAGCTTCCAGATGAGCGCCGCCGCAGCGAGACCTTTCGTGCAGGCAGACGCAGGTCGGGTGGTTAAGGGCCTATGGTGTCCGTACACGAAACGCTGAATTGGCCATTTTTCGACGACGGCCATCGCCGCTTCGCGGCCGACCTCGTGCGCTGGGCCGATGTCACACTGCCTTCGCTCCCTCATGACGATGTCGATGCCGCCTGCCGGGCGCGCGTGCATGCGCTGGGAGAAGCGGGATTTCTCAAGGCCGTGGTGCCGGCCGAGCATGGCGGACTGCATCCTGCGCTCGACGTCCGCACCCTTTGCCTGGCAAGGGAAATTCTCGCTGCCCGCGACGGCTTGGCCGACTTTGCCTTTGCCATGCAGGGGCTCGGCACCGGCTCGATCTCGCTGTTCGGGTCGCCTGCACTCAAGGGTCGCTACTTGCCGCCGGTCCGCGAGGGCCGGGCGATTGCGGCCTTTGCCCTGTCCGAACCGGAGGCCGGCTCCGATGTTGCGGCGCTCTCGGCTACGGCAGTGCCCGACGGCCCCGCCCATTTTCGCATTGAGGGGACCAAGACCTGGATTTCGAACGGCGGCATCGCCGATCACTACGTTGTTTTCCTCCGCAGCGGCGAAGCGGCCGGAGCCAAGGGACTTTCGGCGTTTGTTGTCGATGCCGATTGCAACGGTTTGACGGTCACCGAGCGAATCGAAGTGATTGCGCCCCATCCGCTCGCCACCTTGCGCTTTGACGGCGTTCGCGTGCCGCTCACCAATCGGCTCGGACCCGCCGGCGATGGTTTCAAGGTGGCGATGGCGACGCTTGATATTTTCCGCGCGACCGTCGGCGCCGCGGCACTGGGCTTTGCGCGGCGCGCTTTGCACGAAAGCATCGAACGCGCTTCGACCCGAAAGCTCTTCGGCGCGCCGCTCGGCGAGCTGCAGATGACGCAGGCGGCCATTGCGGAAAGCGCGAGCGAGGTGGATGCGTCGGCACTGCTCATCTATCGCGCGGCGTGGACCAAGGACCAGGGGGCGGCACGCGTGACGCGCGAGGCGGCAATGGCGAAAATGTATGCCACCGAAGCGGCGCAGCGCGTCATCGATCGTGCCGTGCAGCTCCACGGCGGCGTCGGTGTCACCAAAGGCAGCGCGGTCGAGGAACTCTACCGGGAGATTCGCGCGTTACGCATCTACGAGGGCGCAACCGAGGTGCAGAAGATCGTAATCGCGCGCGAACTGCTCAAGCGCGGGAAATCGGGAATGGCTCTCGCGGCAGAATAGCGCGCGGAGGAAATAAAATGGATCGTCATTCCGGGGCGCGCGAAGCGAAGCGGAGCGGCGAGCCCGGAATCCATAATCGCAGACCGGGGGTATGGATTCTGGGTTCTCGGCCTTCACTTCGTTCGGCCTCGCCCCGGAATGACACGCTGGCGAGGAGACAGTAGCCATGATTAAGTCCGCGCATATCGACAGCTTCGCGCGCGACAACCTGCCTACGCGCGCGCAATGGCCCGAGTTTCTCTTTGCGCTTCCGGAGCTCAATTACCCCGATCGCTTGAATTGCGCGGTCGAGCTGCTCGACCGCTGGGTCACCGGCGCGGCGCCCGGAAGAGCCGATGCCCCATGCCTGATTTCTCCGGTGCAGACTCTTTCCTATGCACAGCTTGCCGAGCAGGTGAACCGGATTGCCAATGCACTTACCCGCGATCTCGGGCTCGTTCCCGGCAATCGCGTGCTGCTGCGCGGCCCGAACAGCCCGATGATGGTTGCCTGCTACTTCGCTGTGATCAAGGCCGGCGGCGTGGTGGTCGCGACCATGCCGCTTCTGCGCGCCAAGGAGATCGCATATCCGCTTCGCAAGGCGAAGATCGCGCTTGCTTTGTGCGACAGCCGGCTGGCGGACGAGATGGAGAAGGCATGCGCGCTCGCCCCTGAGCTCAAACGCGTCGTTTATTGGGGAAGCGGCGCCCGCGATGGGCTCGAAGCGCTGATGGCGGCGCCCGGCTACGAGACGTTTCGCGCCTGCGACACGGCAAGCGACGATGTCTGTCTCATCGCCTTCACCTCCGGGACAACCGGCGAGCCGAAGGGCACCATGCATTTTCATCGCGACATGCTGGCAACCTGCGACAGCTACGGCCGCCATGTGCTGTCTGCCGAAGCTTCCGACCGCTTCATCGGTTCGCCGCCGATCGCGTTTACGTTCGGATTGGGCGGTCTGGTGCTTTTTCCCATGCGCATCGGCGCGGCCAGTATTCTGTTGGAGAAGGTGGCACCGGAAGATTTGCTCGAAGGGATCAGCACGTTGCGCGCGACGGTGTGCTTCACGGCCCCGACCGCCTATCGCGCCATGCTGACAAAGCTTGCCGAACACGACATTTCGTCGTTGCGCAAATGCGTTTCCGCCGGCGAGCCGCTGCCGAAGGCGACGTTCGAGGCCTGGCGCGCCGCAACCGGGCTGAACATTTTGGACGGCATCGGCGCCACCGAGATGCTGCATATTTTTATCGGCTCGCCGGAACACGAAATCAAGCCGGGCGCTACTGGCAGGCCGGTACCGGGCTATCGGGCGCGGGTGATCGGCGAGGATGGGGCCGACCTGCCGCCCAATACGATTGGACGCCTCGCGGTACAGGGACCGACCGGCTGTCGTTACCTCGCCGACAAGCGCCAGCAGGTCTACGTGCAGAGCGGATGGAATGTCACTGGCGATACGTATCGCATGGATGACGATGGGTATTTCTGGTACCAGGCGCGTTCCGACGACATGATTGTTTCCGCCGGCTACAACATTGCCGGGCCGGAAGTCGAGGCGGCGATGCTCGACCATCCTGCGGTCGCCGAATGCGGAGTGGTGGGGGCGCCCGACGAAGAGCGGGGCCAGATCGTCAAAGCCTATGCCGTGCTGCGCCCGGGCTATAGCGCGGATGCTGCCCTTACCAGAGAGTTGCAGGAGCATGTCAAGGCGACGATTGCGCCCTACAAATATCCGCGCGCCATAGAATATGTCGCGGCACTGCCGCGCACCCAGACCGGCAAGCTGCAGCGCTTCGAGCTTCGCCGCATTGCGGGCGAAGCCGCTTCGCGCAAGCTCGCATCATAGACGAACAAATGAGACCGTGCGGATTAACACTTGTCATTCCGGGGCGCTGCGAAGCGAAGCGTAGCGGCGAGCCGAATCCATACTCCAGCCGGGTTATGATCCGGCTCTCGGCCTTCGCTACGCTTCGGCCTCGCCGCGGAATGACGTTGAATATTGAGCATCCTGTCTGATGCCGCCGCGCCCTCGAGAAGCAACGTCGTCTTGCAGCCTGCCGGCTGGCCGCGTCCGAAAGGCTATGCCAACGGCATTCGCGCGCGCGGCGAGATGGTCTTTGTCGGCGGCATGATCGGCGCCGACAGCGCCGGCCGGTTTGCCGATGGATTCATCGCCCAGACCAGGCAGGCGCTGCGCAATATCGTTGCGGTGCTGAAAGAAGCTGGCGCTTCACCGCAGCACATCGTACGGCTCACCTGGTACGTCTGCGACATGGACGAGTATCGGGCCGATCCGGCGGCGCTCGGCGCCGCCTACCGGGAGGTGATGGGCCGGCATTTCCCCGCCATGGCGGTGGTCGAAGTCACCCGCCTGGTCGAGCCGCTCGCCCGACTGGAAATCGAGGCAACGGCGGTGCTGCCGTAACAAATATCGTAGCCCGCATGGAGCGGAGCGTAATGCGGCGCCCATGCTGGATTTCGCTCGCTTCATCCGGATTACATCGGGTTACCGGCTGAGCAAGCCCGGCAGCCAGGTCGCGATCGCCGGAAAGAAGAAGATGAGCACCAGAATCAACAGGCTCATGGCGATATACGGCATCGCGGCCATGTAGACCTGGTGCATGCTGATGGAGGAAGGCGCCACCCCCTTCATGGTGAAAAGTAGCAAGCCGAACGGCGGCGTGAGCAGGCCAAGCTGCATGCAAATGAGAAACACCACGCCAAACCAGATGGCATCCACGTCGTAGCGCTGCACCAGCGGCATGAAGAACGGCAGCGTGATCAGCATCATGCTGACCTGATCGACGAAACAGCCGAGAAACAGCAGGATCGCCATCATTGCGATCACCAGCGCGTTCACCGGGAGTTCCAGTCCGGTCACCACGCCGATGAGACCGTTGACCGCGCCGGAGAAGCTCAGCACCTGCGAGAAGGTGGTCGCGCCGACGATAATGAACAGGATAATTCCGGATACCGCCACGGTGCCGGTGAGCGCCTTCAGCAGGGCATGGAACGTGAGGCTGCGGTAAAGCGCGGCGGCAATGATTGTGCCGGCGGCGCCAAGCGCGGCAGCTTCGGTCGGCGTGGCAAAGCCGCCGGTCATGGCGCCGATCACCACACCGAAGATGAGAACGAGCGGCACCACGTGGATCGCGAACGGCAGCCAGCGCGCAATGCCGCGCGGGCCTCCTTCCACCGTCTCGTCGGGGGCCAGGCTCGGATTCGCGCTTACCCGGATGATGATGTAACCGACATACATTATGCTCAGGATGAGGCCCGGCACGATGCCGCCGATCAACAACCCCGCAATCGAGATGCCGGCGAGACTGCCGAGCAGCACGGTGAGCGCGGATGGGGGAATCAGCATATCAACGCCGCCGATGCCCATGATCGGCCCCATGGCCATGCGGGCGTCGTAACCGCGCGCCAGCATGGTCGGCAGCATCAGGCTGCCGAGGAGTGCCGTCGTGGCAATGGTCGAACCGGAGATGGCGGAGAATACCGTTCCTGCGACAATGGCGATCACCGCCAGCCTTCCCGGAACGCGGCGGATGAGCACTGCGAATGCGTCGATTGCCTTGAGCGCAACGCCGGTGTGAAACAGCACTTCGCCCATCAGTACGAAAAATGGAATGGGTGTGAGCGAAAAGCTGGTGATCGATTGCACGCTGTTGCGCGCAAGCTGCACAAGGCCTGGCTCGCCGCCAAGAAACACCAGCGCCCCGACAATATTGAGCAAAAGAAAGGCAAAGGCGACCGGCAGGCCAAGTCCCATTGCCGCAACAAGGCCGCCGAACAGAAGAAGGCTGCCTTCGATCCAGCCCATTCAGCTCACCGACGTCGCCTCGATGCGGCGCGTACGCTCGCCCGCCAGCAACCGCGAAAAGCGAAACACGAACTCGACGGCAATCAAGGCAAAGGCGATGGGCAGCGGAGCGAGCAGCCACCATTCCGGGAACACCAGGTTTTTGATGGTGATGGCGCCGATGCGCCAGCTTTCGAGGGTGGCGGCAAAGCCGTAGCGTATGAGGACGAGGCTGACGAGAAAACCGAGCACGTCGCCTACCGCTTCCATGATCCATGCGGCGTGCGCCGGAACGAGGACGAGAATGATATCGAGCCGCACGTGCTGGCCGCGGCGCAGCAGCCATGGCGCCGTCAGCAAAGTCATGAGATAGAGCGCGTATTCCGAAACCTCGTTTGCCCAGGCGAACCCCGCGCCGCTGGTGTTGCGCAAGACAATGTCGGCGGTCACGATGGCGACCATGGCAAACAGGATGAGCGCCGCGGCGAGCGCGAGCGCATCGAGGAGCCGGGCGAAAGCTGCGGAAAGGCGGGTCACGGCGTCATAATACATGACGGAACTTTGCGCGCTCCAATGGTTGCGCATAAATACGCTTTTATGGTTGGGATCGCATGACAATCGATCAGGTGCGTCTCGTCGCTATTTTCGAGGCATTGGGTGAAAAGCTTGCCAAGCCGGCAACGATTTGTTTGATCGGCAGTTCGCCCGGAATCGTATACGGTCGTGATGCCGGCCCCCGCACTGCTGTCTGCCGCGAAGCTGGCAAGGGGTGAGCCGCGCGATATCGAAGACGTAGCCTGGTGGATCAAGGAGCGAGCACTGAGTTTGGATGACATTAAAGCCGCTATTGCCACGCTGCCGAATCCCTCCCAAAGGGCGGCCGCAGGCGAGAACATCGTGCTCGCCGATTTGGTTGTTGCAAGGGAACGCAAGTGACCCGCTCCATGCGCAGCCTCCATGTCGAAGCGCTCGATGCCTGCTCAAGGGACGCATGGCCGAGGTCGCGGTAGCACGCGATTGGGAGTTGCTGCGGGAGATCGCCCGCCTTGCACAGCAGGACGCTCCTCCAGTCCTGGCGTCCACCGACCCGGCGCTGTTCGCGTCGTGGCGGGCCGCCGTGACGAAATATCACCTCAAGGGGTGGACGCACATGACCCCGGAACGGGTCGACGCGGTGCGCGAGAAGGCGCCGGTGGGCTAGCAATGAGCTATCCCTTAAACCTTCAACCGACCGGCCGCTCGTCGGCGATCAGCTTGCCGTCATTCGGCAATGCGCCGGGGGGAACGAGCGCAACTTCGCCGCGCAGCTTGGTCAAGGCCTGCAGCGTTTCACGCACCGCTGCCGGCAAGCCGTCGGGCGCGGCGGCAGATTCGGCAAGCAATGTCATCACGTCCTGTTCGTCGGCGCGCTTCACCACAAGCCGGAGCCGGCCGAGTTCCGGGTGGCGCCTGCCGATTTCGGCCACCTGCCCCGGGTGCACGAACATGCCCTTGATCTTGGTGGTCTGATCGGCGCGGCCCATCCAGCCGGCAAGACGCACATTGCTGCGGCCGCATGGCGAGCGGCCCGCCATCAGCATGGAGAGGTCGCCGGTGGCGAGCCGGATCATGGGGTAATCCGCATTGAGCGCGGTCACCACCACTTCGCCAACTTCGCCGATGGCGACCGGGTCGCCGGTGCCGGGGCGCACGACTTCGACAAGCAGCTTCTCGTTCACGATCATGCCTTCACGGGCTTCGCTTTCATAGGCGATGACGCCGAGATCGGCGGTCGCGTAACATTGCAGGACCGCCACCCCGCGCTGGGCCAGTTCCTGACGCAGAGACGCCGGCAGTGCCGCACCCGACACCAGACCGCGCTTGAGGGACGAAACGTCCTTTCCTGCCTTTGCCGCGGCATCGAGCAGAATCTTCAAGAAATCCGGCGTCCCCAGGTAGGCGACCGGCCGCAAATGGGCGATTGCGTCGACCTGCTGCTCGGTGTTGCCGGTGCCTGCGGGAATCACTGCGCAACCCAGCGCCTGCGCGCCCGCATCCATGATGAAGCCGCCGGGAGTGAGATGATAGGAGAATGAGTTGTGCACGATGTCGCCGCTGCGAATTCCCGCGGCAAACAACGCGCGGGCGGCGCCCCAGAAATCCTTTCCCTGCCCTTCCGGCTCGAAGATCGGGCCAGGCGACATCAGCAGCCGTCGCGATCGTCCGGGCGCGGTGACATTAAAACCGCCAAACGGGGGAAGCTCGCGCTGGCGTGCGCCCAGGTCGGACTTGCGCAGGATTGGCAACGCGGCTAGTGCCGTTCGCGAGGCAATTGCATTCGGATCCACCCCATGAAGATGCTTTGCCCAGCCCGGGGCGCTCAAGGCGAGCGCAATGAAATCGGGCAGCCGGGCAAGCGACGCGCTCTCGCGCTCCTCGGGGTCACACGTTTCAAGCGTGTCGTAGTGCTCGTAGCGCATCAAAACGCACCTCGATCCGTCACCCTGAGGTGCTCGGCGCGCCGCGCCGAGCCTCGAAGGGTGCGGCCTCGGCGGCCCATCGGTGGCCGTTCATCCTCTTCGAGGCCCGCGCTACTGATTGAATTACCAAGCCTCGCGTCTGTGGAACGCGCGGGCACCTCAGGATGACGGTTAGAGGAACTCGAAGCATCATAGTAGGGCAGCAGTTACGCCAGCCACCGCTTGCGACGGCGATAGTGCTTGCCCTCGCGGAACGATTTGCGCTTGCCTTCGGCGATGCCGAGATAGAACTCCTTCACGTCCTGGTTTTCTCCCAGCAATTTGGCGTCACCATCGAGCACGACGCGTCCGTTCTCCAGCACATAACCGTAGCTCGCGTATGTAAGCGCCAAACGGGTGTTCTGCTCCGCCAGGAGGAAAGACACTTGTTCCTTTGCATTGAGGTCGCCGACGATGGCGAAAATCTCCTCCACCAGCTGCGGGGCCAATCCCATGGACGGCTCGTCCAGCAGGATCATCTTCGGACGCGACATCAGGGCCCGGCCGATGGCGCACATCTGCTGCTCGCCGCCGGAAATATAGCCGGCAATGGAACCGCGCCGCTCCTTCAAACGGGGAAAATAGGAGTAGACGAGATCGAGGTCCTGCCGGATCGCGCTGTGGCCGTCACGGCGGGTAAAGGCGCCGGTGAGCAGGTTCTCCTCGACGGAAAGATGGGCGAAGCAGTGGCGACCCTCCATGACCTGGACACAGCCGCGCCGCACCAGTTCGCTCGGCGTGAGCGCATGCACCTCGGCACCCGCGAAGATGATCGATCCCTTGGTGACTTCACCGCGCTCCGAAGAGAGAAGATTGGAGATTGCTTTCAAGGTGGTTGATTTGCCGGCCCCGTTGGCGCCCAGCAGCGCCACGATCTCGCCCTTAGGTACCTGCAGCGAGACGCCCTTGAGCACCAGGATGACGTGATCGTAGACCACTTCGATATTATTGACTGAAAGAATGGGTGGCGCCGCCATTTGCGGCGCCACAGAGCGAACAACAAACGCGCCCTGCTCCCTCCCCTCGTGTGGAGGAGGGTTGGGGACGGGGGTGGCTATTGCAGCCATCAGTTTGTCAGGCAGCCGACGGCTATCTTTTTGTCCGCGGCGTATTTGGCGGCGGCGTCCTTGACCATCGGCAGGATGACGCTGTCATCGGAAGTATACCAATCCGACGTGATGCTCCAGTTCTTGCCGTCCCAAGTCTGGATGCGGCCGGTGCGTGCGCCCTCATGATCCGAGCACGATACCTTGATGGGCTTGAGCACGCCTTCGAAGCCGAGTTCCTTGAGGCGATCGGCACTCAAGTCGAGATTTTCCAGGCCCCAACGTACCTGCTCGCCGGTGAGCGGCTTCTTGCCGAATTTGGCCTGTGCGGTGCGGATGCCTTCGATGCCAAGCATGCCGTCAATCAGGCCGCGCACGAAGAGAACTTCTCCGGTCTCCTCCCATTTGGCATTGCCCTGGCCTTTGTCGTAGACGAATTTTTTGAGGTCCTCGTGCAGCTTGAACTGGCCTGCGGTGTGCTGCAGCGTCACCGAATGATAGCCCTTAGCGCCGTCCTCGGCAGGCCGCACGTCGGGCTCGGCACCGGACCACCAGACTCCATACATCTTGTCGCGGGGATAGCCGACTGCGACTGCCTCCTTGATGGCGGTGGAGTTCATCACACCCCAGCCCCACAACAGCACGTAGTCGGGATGGTTCTGCCGGATCTGCAGCCAAGTCGCCTTCTGCTCTACGCCGGGATGGGTGACCGGAAGGAGCAGCGGCTCAAACCCATGCATCTGCGCCCGCTTCTGCAGGAGCGCGATCGGCTCCTTGCCGTAAGGGGAATCGTGATAGACGAGCGCGATCTTCTTGCCTTTGAGCTTGTCAAACCCGCCTTCCTGTTTGGCAATGTGCTGCAGGATGATGTCGGCCGCAGTCCAATAGGTGCCGAGCAGCGGGAAATTCCATTGGAACACCGATCCGTCACGCGACTCGGAGCGGCCATAGCCCATGGAGATGATGGGGATCTTGTCGACCGGAGCTTTCTCCGTCAGCGCAAACGTGATGCCCGTCGATAACGGAATGACATACGCAGCCCCGGTCGGCCCTTTACCCTTGAGGCGCTCGTAGCATTCAACGCCGCGATCGGTTGCATAGCCGGTATCGCATTCCTCGTAGACGATCTTGACCCCGTTCACGCCGCCATCGCGCTCGTTTACGAGCCTGTAGTAGTCGGCAACTCCATTCGCGAACGGGATCCCGTTCGGCGCATAGGCCCCCGTGCGATAGACGAGATGGGGAATGAACTGCTCGTTCTGAGCGAGCGCAGGTTCGGCGAAAGCGCCCGCAGCGAGCAGGCCGGTCAACGCCATTGCGAGGTTTCTTGCATTCATGGAACTTTCCTCCTCTTGGATCTGCCGGGATCGCCGCGCGGTAGCGCCCCGGGATTGCGAGCGGATTGTCTTCCGCATCTAGATCCGATTGTGCCCGTGAATTGTCTCCGCCTCAATATGGGAAAGGCCACAGCCGAAGCTTCTCCTTGGCTATCGCCCATAGGCGCGCAAGTCCATTGGGTTCGACAATGAGAAAAAAGATGATGGCGGCGCCGAATAGCATGAATTCGAGATGCGAGATCATCGCGGTAGAGATCGGAATGCCCAGCCAGGAGGGCAGCTGGTTAAAGAAGATCGGAACCAGGACGATGAAGGCGGCACCCAGGAACGAGCCGAGAATGGTGCCGAGGCCGCCGATGATGATCATAAACAAAATCTGGAATGAACGATTGACGTCGAACGCCAATGGCTCCCACGACCCGAGCCGCAGGAAACCCCAGAGCGCGCCTGCAACGCCGATATAGAACGAGGAAACCGCAAAGGCGGAAAGCTTGGCATGCAGCGGGCGGATGCCGATGATCTCGGCTGCGATGTCCATGTCACGGATGGCCATCCACACGCGGCCCATGCGGCCGCGCACCAGGTTCTTGGCGGCGAGGGTGAGCACAAGCACGATCGCCAGCACGAGGATGTAGGTCTTTGCCGGGGTATCGATCGGGAACCCGAACAGCTCGATGCGGCCGACCGCAACGGAGCCCGAAGGCGCGTAATCGGTGAACCATTTCACCCGCGCAAAAGCCCACTCCAAGAAGAACTGCGCGGCGAGCGTGGCAACGGCGAGATAAAAGCCCTTGATTTGCAGCGAAGGCAGCCCAAACAAAAGGCCTACCAGCAAGGCCATCACGCCGCCGAACAGGAAAACGACAATCAGGTTGGTCTCGGGCAGGCGCAATGCGAGATTGTACGCGGCGTAGGCGCCTACCGCCATGAAGCCGCCTGATCCGAGCGAGAGCTGGCCGCAATAACCGGTGAGAATGTTGAGGCCGAGCGCCGCAATCGAAAGGATCAAGACCGGGATCAGCACTTCGGTGTAGAGATACTGTCCCGCAAACAGCGGCACGCCGAGAAACGCGAAGACGACCAGGAAAATGACGAACCAGCGGTCCTGGGCAATGGGAAATATCGCCTCGTCGGCCCGATAAGAAGTCTTGAACTGGCCGACCTCTCGATAGAGCATGGTTTACACGCGCTCGATTATGCGTTCGCCGAACAATCCCTGCGGGCGAACGAGCAGGAAGAGAAGTGCCAACACATAGGCAAACCAGTTCTCGATGCCGCCGCCGGCGAGGTCGAACAGCCGGATGAGCACCGGCGCGAGAAAGACTTCCGCGAGTTTCTCGCCGGCTCCGATAATGAGACCGCCGACGATCGCGCCGGGGATGGAGGTAAAGCCGCCGAGGATGAGGACCGGCAATGCCTTGAGCGCCACGAGCGAGAGCGAGAACTGTACCCCCAACTTGGCGCCCCACATCATACCGGCAACCAGCGCCACCAGGCCGGCAGCCGCCCAGACTACGAGCCAGATCTGATTAAGTGGAATGCCGACCGACTGTGCAGCCTGGTGGTCGTCGGCGACCGCGCGCAACGCGCGGCCGAGCCGGGTCACCTGAAAGAAGATCGCAAGCACGAGCACCATCACCGCGCAGATGCTCGCCGCAATCAGTTCTGCCGGATCGATCAGAATGCCGCCGGGGAAGACCGATTCCAGAAGGAAGATCGGGTTGCTCGGAAATCCCAGCCTGATGCTGTAGATGTCGCTTCCCCAAATCGTCTCGCCGAAGCCTTCCAGAAAATAAGCAATCCCGAGCGTCGCCATAAATAATATGATGGCGTCCTGGTTGATCAGACGGCGCAGCACCAGAAACTCGATGGCATAGGCGAGGGCGATCATGATTATCACTGAGAGCGCGAGCGCGAGGAGGAGCGGCATAAACTCGGCAAGCCGCGCAAACGACAGCGCCGCGAACAGCACCATCACGCCCTGGGCGAAATTGAAAACCCCTGAGGCCTTGAAGATCAGCACGAAGCCGAGCGCAACGAGCGAGTAGAGCACTCCGGTCAGGAGGCCGCCGATCAAGGTTTCCAGCACCGGCCCGAGCATTGCTAGTGTCCCGATTCCGAAGTTCGCAAGCACTCGCGTCACCTCTGATGCGAACTTCGGGAAATTCAAAGGGACACTAGCAACTTTAGGCTTCTAGTGCGGTTTTGAATTTGAAGTTCCTAAACGAGCTTGCGGCTATTGTGATAGGAACTTCAAATTCACCGCACTAGCCCTCAATGGACGACGCCGAGATAGGCGTCGATGACAGCCGGCTCGGCCTGCACCTCGGCCGGGCTGCCGTCCGCGATTTTCACCCCATGGTCGAGGACCAGCACGCGGTCGGACAAATCCATAACCACCCCCATGTCGTGCTCGATCAATGCGATAGTGGTGCCGTACTCCTGGTTGACGTCCAGGATGAAGCGGGACATGTCCTCTTTTTCCTCCAGGTTCATTCCCGCCATCGGCTCGTCCAGCAGAAGGAGATCGGGCTCCATCGCCAGCGCGCGGCCGAGCTCGAACTCGCTTCTGCAGCCCATAGGGCAGCTTGCCGACCTGGATTTTGCGAATGTGCTGAATCTTGAGAAAGTCGATTATCTCCTCGACCTGCTTGCGATGCTCGATCTCTTCGCGAAGCGCCGGGCCATGCCATAAAAGCTGCCAGAAGAAACCGCGCCGCATTTTGAGAAGGCGTCCGGCCATGATGTTGTCGAGTGCGGTCATGCCTTTGAACAATGCAACGTTCTGAAAAGTCCGGGCAATTCCGCCGCGCGCCGCATCGTATGGGCGCATTCGCGAGCGGCTCTTGCCCTTGAATGCGATGCGCCCGCGCTGCGGCTGGTAAAAGCCGTTGATAACATTGAGCATGGAAGTCTTGCCGGCGCCGTTCGGACCGATGATGGCGCGGATCTCGCCCTTGCGGATGTCGAAGGAGACGCCGGTGATCGCTTTGACGCCGCCGAAGGAGAGCGAAACGTCCTCGACTGAAAGCAGCACCTCGCGTGCCGCTATCTCCTGGGCGCTCGGTGCCCTCATGCGGCCTTGCCCGGTGCGAGCGCGCTCGTATGTGGCGCTGCCGTTCGGCAAGCTCGGCATACCTCCCCCTGAAAGGGAGAGGGGGGAGGTACATTGCGGCGCGGCCGTACCATAAGCCCTACGCGAGCGATCTGAGTGCCAACTATCACGCCGCCTGCTCCAACGGCCGCGACATGGAGATGGTTTGCATTTCGCGAATTTTGATGCGAGCAGCGAGCGCTCCCTTGCGGCCGTCCTCGAACGTCACTTCGGTGGAAATGTCCGCCTCGGTTGCGCCGCCGTAAAGAGCGTCGATCAGGGGAGCATATCGCTCGGCGATGAAACTGCGGCGCACCTTCTGAGTCCGCGTGACTTCGCCGTCATCGGCGTCGAGTTCCTTATGCAGGATGAGGAAGCGGCGTATCTGCGCCCCGGCCATGGCCGGCTCTTGCGCGAGCGAGCGGTTCACTTCCGCGACGTGCTGCGCGAGGAGTTCACAGACTTGGGGGTGTGCTGCGATTTCCTGGTAGGAGCCATAGACAATGTTGTTGCGCTCGGCCCAATTGCCCACCGCAGTAAGGTCGATATTGAGCATGACGCAAACGAAATCTCGCTTGTCCCCGAAAGCGACCGCTTCGCGAATATTCGGATAGAATTTGAGTTTGTTCTCGATGTATTTCGGAGCGAAAAGCGTGCCGTCATTGAGACGGCCGACGTCCTTGGCGCGATCGATGATCTTGAGGTGACCGGTTTTCGGATCGATCAAGCCCGCATCGCCGGTTCGCACCCATCCCTCGGTGGTTTTGGTCTCCGTGGTTTTTTGCGGATCTTTGTAATAGCCGGCGAATACCCCGGGCGACTTGAACAACACCTCTCCGCTGTCCGCGATTTTGACATCAACGTCGATATTCGGCTTGCCTACCGTGTCGGCATAGATTTCGCCGTCCGGCTGGGCGGTGATGTAGACCGATGCTTCGGTCTGCCCGTAGAGCTGCTTGAGATTGATGCCGAGCGAACGCCAGAATCGGAAGATTTCCGGGCCGATCGCCTCTCCCGCGGTATATGCCAGACGAACATTGGATACGCCGAGCCGGTTCTTGAGCGGGCCGTAGACCAGGAGGTCGCCGAGCCAATACAGCAATCGCGCATGCACCGGCACCTTTTGCCGATTGAGTATCTTTTCACCCCAGCGGCGCGCCACATCGAGGAAATAGCGGAACATCGCGCGCTTCAACCGGCCGGCGTCCTCCATCCGCACCATGGTGAGCGTCAGCAGATTTTCATAAATGCGCGGTGGCGCAAAAGCATAGGTGGTGCCGATCTCGCGCCGGTCCTCGCTCACGGTCTCCGGGCTTTCCGGACAGTTGACACAAAAACCCGCTGTGAACGGCTGCGCATAGGAAAATACGTGATCGCCGACCCAGGCGAGTGGAAGGTAAGCCACCACCTGTTCATCGGGGCCGAGGTTATCGAAGCGGTTTCCATTGATTGCCGAGACGATCAGATTATCGAAGGTGAGCATCACTCCTTTGGGACGGCCGGTCGTGCCGGACGTGTAGAGCATGATGGCGAGGTCGGCCCCTTTGCCGGCGGCGATGCTCGCTTCCCACCATGCCTGGCAGCGAAGGTCGCTCGCGAGCCGCTCGCTGCCGAGCTTTTGCACGTCATCGAACCATTTCAGCCGCGAGTGGTCGTAGGCTCGCAGCCCGCGCGGTTCGTCGTAGACGATGTGGGAAAGCCGGGGGAGCCGATCGGCCACCGAAATTATCTTGTCGACCTGTTCCTGATCCTCGACCATGGCCATGGTCGCTTCCGCATGATCGAGAATGTAGGCCATCTCGTCGGCAACGGAGTCCGCGTAGAGCGGAACCGGTACCGCGCCAAGCGCCTGCGCTGCGCACATCGCCCAGTACAATCGCGGCCGGTTGGTGCCGATAATCGCAACCTTGTCGTCGCGTTTCAGACCGAGTTCGGCAAGTCCAATGGAGAATAAGCGCACCTCCTCGAGCACCTGGCGCCAGGTCCAACTCTGCCAGATGCCGAAGTCCTTGTGCCGATAGGCGGGCCGATCCGCAAAGATGCGAGCGTTGCGAATGAGCAGCTTGGGGAAAGTGTTCTCGGCCAAGGGGCCGGCATTATTCGCCACGGGCAACCTCCCGGTTTGGCGCGTTCTTCCGCCCGCCGCAGGCGATTGGGAGCCATAAGAAAATGGGCTCACGCAAACGTCAAGTCAGCAGTTCGTTTATGGCAGTTGGGGCCGCAATTAGGCCTGAGGCATGGTGTCCCGCTTGGTGAACGAACCTCTGCCGGCTATTCCGCTGCCCGCAGCAACGGCGCTTGCCCTTGACGGAATTGCTCGAGCAATGCGGCCTCGTCGGCTTTGGCGGCTTTGAGGTTGCGCATCTTGACATGTCCGAAGCCGCGGATTTTCTCCGGGAGAGCGGCAAGCGCAACCGCGATGGGATGGTTCTCCGGGGTAAGCTTCCCGAGAATTTCGCCAAGCATCTTCTCGTAATCGGTGACCAACTGGCGCTCGACGGCGCGCTCCTTCGTATAGCCGAACGGATCGAAAAGGGTGCCGCGCAGGAACTTGAGTTTGGCCAATGTCCTGAAGAGCGGAAAAATCCAGGGACCGAAGGTAATCTTTTTCGGCTCGCCGGTTGTTTTGTTCACGCGCGCCAAAAGGGGTGGCGCGAGATGCACCTGCAGGCGCAAATGCTCGCCGGCGAATTCGTTCTGCACCTGTTGCAGGAAAGATCCGTCGGAATAGAGCCTCGCCACTTCATATTCATCCTTGTAGGCCATCAGTTTGAAGAAATAGCGCGCGACCGCGTCCGCCAGGCCGCTCTTGCCCGGCGTACGCTGCGCTTCGACAGCGGTTACCTTATCCACATGATTGCGGTAGCGCGCCGCATAAGCCCTGTTTTGATAAGCCGCAAGAAAATCAAAGCGGCGCGAGACCATCTCTTCCAGCGATTGCGAAAGTCGGCGCGGCTGACTTGAACTTGCGGGAGCTGGCTTGAGCAAATGATCGAGGGCGGCGGGATCATGCACGGCGCGGCGGCCCCATTGGAACGCCGCCTTGTTCATGGCGACGGCCTCACCGTTGAGCTCTATCGCCTGCTCGATCGCGCCTGCCGAAAGCGGGATGGCTCCCAGCTGATAGGCGTAACCGACGAGGAAAATATTGGCTCCTACTGAACTGCCGAACAACGCGGTTGCCGCCCGGGTAGCATCGACAAAGTGCGTTTTCTCGGCGCTCGCATCGGTCACAATGGCGCGCTTGAGGCGCTCGGTAGGCAAAGAAAAATCCGGGTTCCTGGTGAAATCGCCGGGCAGGAATTCAGCGACATTCACCACCATTTCGGTGGTCCCATGCTTGACCGCCGCCAGCACTTTTTTGTTGCCGGTGACGACGATGTCGCCGCCCAGGACGAGATCCGCGGCACCGGCGGCAATCCGGATGGCATGGATGTCCTCCGGCCGCTCGGCGATGCGCATGTGGCTGTAAACGGCGCCACCCTTCTGCGCGAGCCCGGCCATGTCGAGCACGCCGACGCCCTTGCCCGCGAGATGCGCCGCCATGCCGAGAATGCCGCCGACCGTCACAACCCCGGTGCCGCCGACTCCAGTGATGATGATGTCATAGGTCTGGGCAATGGACGGCAATTTCGGCTCCAGCAGAGCAGCAAGTTCACCCTCCCCTGAAAGGGGAGGGTCGGACCGCCGTAGGCGGTCCGGGGAGGGGTCTTCTACTCGACCCCCACCCGACCGCTTCGCGGTCACCCCCCCCGTTGCAGGAGGAGGTAAAGCAACATCCGCCGAACCTTGCTTGAGCTTGGCGCCTACCACCGTGACAAACGACGGGCAGAAGCCCTTCAGGCAGGAGAAGTCCTTGTTGCAGCTCGACTGATCGATGGTGCGCTTGCGGCCCCATTCGGTCTCCAACGGCTGCACCGATACGCAATTCGATTTTACCCCGCAGTCGCCGCAACCCTCGCAGACCAGCTCGTTGATCAGGACGCGCTTGTCCGGGTCGGGGAACGTGCCGCGCTTGCGGCGCCGGCGCTTCTCCGCAGCGCAGGTCTGATCGTAGATAAGGACGGTAACGCCTGCGATCTTTGCGAGCTCCTGCTGTACCCCGATCAACTCATCGCGGTGATGAACAGTGAGCCTGCGCGGCCAGTCCTCGTTCTTGGCGTATTTCCATGGTTCGTCGGTAACGACAACGACGCGGTTTGCGCCCTCGGCCGCCACTTGCCGGGCAATCTGCGGCACTGTGAGGCCGCCGTCGTTGGCCTGACCGCCGGTCATGGCGACGGCATCATTGAACAGGATCTTGTAGGTAATGTTGACGCCGGCCGCGATGGCAGCGCGGATCGCCATATAGCCGGAGTGGTTGTAGGTACCGTCGCCCAGATTCTGGAAGACGTGCGGCCGCTTGCTGAACGGCGCCTCGCCGATCCAATTGGCGCCTTCGCCGCCCATCTGGGTGTATCCCAGCGTCGAGCGGTCCATCCACTGCGCCATATAATGGCAGCCGATGCCGGCATAGGCGCGCATGCCGTCCGGCACCACGGTGGATGAGTTGTGCGGGCAGCCAGAGCAGAAATAGGGGGTGCGCACGGCGATATCTTCGGTCTCCGCAAGCACGCGCTGAGCGTCCTTGAGTTGCGCCACGCGCGCAGCAATTTCCTCGTTGCCGCCGACCCTTTGTTGCAGGATGCGCTCGCCGATGCAGATCGCGATTTCGTTCGGGTCGAGCGCGCCTTTGACCGGAAACAGCCAATTACCCTGCTCATCCCGCTTGCCGATGCAGACCGGCTGGTTGGCGTTTCCATAAAGTTCCTCTCGCACCTGCACTTCGATGAGCGAGCGCTTTTCCTCGACCACGATGATGAGATCGAGCCCGGCTGCGAAGTTCTGCAGGTCCTGGCGTCCAATCGGCCAGGGACAGGCAATCTTGTAGAGGCGGATGCCGAGATCGTTGCTTTTGACCTCATCGATGCCCAGTTCGTCCAAGGCCTGGCGCACATCGAGGTAGCTCTTGCCGACGGTGATGAGGCCGATCTTCGGATTGCGTCCGCCCGAAGTGATGTATTTGTTGAGCTTGTTGGCGCGCACGAAAGCGAGCATGGCATCGCGCTTGTAGTCGTGCAGGCGCGCTTCCTGCCCGAGAATTGTGTCGCGCAGCCTGATGTTGAGGCCGCCCAGCGGCATCGCGAAATCTTCCGGGGTGGCGATGTTGACGCGATCGAGGCTGCCGTCGATCACGGCGGTCGTTTCCACGGTCTCGTGCATGGTTTTGAGCGCCACCCAGGAGCCGCAGTAGCGCGACATTGCCCAGCCATAGAGACCGTAATCCACAATCTCCTGCACGCCCGCGGGGTTCAAAATCGGGATCATCACGTCGATGAAGTGATATTCCGATTGATGTGCGGTGGTGGAGGATTCGGCGGTGTGATCGTCCCCCATCAAAGCGAGTACGCCGCCATGCTGCGAAGTACCAGCGAAATTGGCGTGGCGAAACACGTCGCCGGTGCGGTCGACGCCCGGTCCCTTGCCGTACCAGAGACCAAACACGCCATCGAATTTTCCTTCTCCGCGCAATTCGGCTTGCTGCGAGCCCCACAGCGCGGTGGCGGCCAGGTCTTCGTTGATCCCGGCCTGAAAGCGAATGTCGTATTGTTCGAGGTGCCGGCGCGCGCGGATGAACTGCTGGTCAAGCGTTCCGAGCGGCGAGCCGCGATACCCGGTGACATAGCCGGCGGTATTGAGGCCGGCCCGGCGGTCGCGCTCCTTCTGCATCATGCACAGCCGCACCAGCGCCTGGAAGCCGGTCACGAATATGCGGCTTTTGCCGAGGTCGTATTTGTCGTCCAGGGTGACGTGATTGAGCGCCATTGCGCCGGCCTCCAAGGCAGTGAATCGTAAGCCGACCGATACCATTGCAAGAGATATAGTCGAAGCGGAGCGGCAGCAATGGGATTGAGAAGCTAGCGCATTGCGCAAATGCCTCATTCAGAGCAATGAAATTTCCGGAGCATCCACATTACCGGGACGACAAGTGATTTGCTGCACGTTAACGCCTACACCTTATTGCCTGCGCTCCAGCTCCAGAAGTCGCTGCCTTCCTCGCGCATGAAGCGGGCCAGCACCATGTTGTGCACCTCGGATGCGCCATCGACGAGCCTCGCCTGGCGCGCATAACGGTAGATCCATTCGAGAATCGTATCTTTTGAATAGCCGCGCGCGCCATTGAGCTGGATGGCGACATCGGCCGCCTGGTGCAGCGTGTCGGCGACCTGCACCTTGGCCATGGAGACTTCCTTGCGCGCGCGATCGCCCTGATCGAGCTTCCACGCAGCATGCATCACCAGAAGGCGCCCGATCTGGATCTGATGCGCCACCTCACCCAGCTTGATCTGTACGCTCTCCCGATCCGCCAGCTTGGTTCCGAAAGCTTCGCGCTGCTCGACATAGCTCTGGGCAATTTCCATGCAGCGCTTGGCTAGTCCGAGCCAGCGCATGCAGTGGGTGAGCCGTGCGGGTCCCAGCCGCATCTGCGTGGCGCGCAAACCGTCGCCGACCCCCATCAGCACGTTTTCATCGGGAACTTCGAGGCCTTCAAACAGCAGCTCGCAGTGCCCGCCATGCTCCTCCGGTCCCATGATCGGGATGCGCCTTAGAATGCGCCAACCCGGCTGGTCGCGATGGAACAGAAACGCAGTGAGGCCGCGCCTCGCGTCCGGCGACGTGCGCGCAATCAGGATGAAATGCGCGGCGATGCCGGCGCCGGTGATAAACCATTTGCGGCCGTGCACCAGCCATCTATTGCCCTTCTTTTCCGCCTTGGTGCGGATCATTCCCGGGTCGGAGCCGCCGCCGGGAGCGGGCTCCGTCATGGCAAAGGAGGAGCGCGCCCTGCCCTCGACAATGGGTTTTAGCCATTTGTCCTTTTGCGCTGCCGTGCCGGCAAGCGCAAGCAGGTTCATGTTGCCGTCATCGGGCGGCGAGCAATTGAACGCGAGCGGACCGAAGATCGAGCGATTGGCTTCCTCGTACATTGCCGCCCAGCCGATGATCGGCAGGCCCATGCCGCCGTATTCGCGCGGCGCCTGCGGCGCCCACAGTCCCTCGGCCTTGGCCTTTGCCTGCACCGGAGCGAGCACCTCCGGGCGGATGTTCTCGTGCTCGTCGTAGTTCGCGGGGCCGTTTTCCAGGGGGAGGACGTGGTCTTCGACAAAGCGACGCGTGCGCACCCGGACAGCTTCCAGTTCGGGCGGGAGCGTGAAATCCATGAGGCGCCTCCTGCGCAACAGGTCTCTGTGAGTTTCAACCGCGCAGCGCCACCAGCTGGCCGCCATCGACGACAATGGTAGTCCCGGCGATGAAGCGGCCGGCATCGGAGGCGAGCAGAAGCAGCGCTCCATCAAGATCGTGCTCCTCGCCGAAGCGGCCGACCGGGATTTCGCGCTTGATGGCGGCACCGCGCTCGCTCGCAAGGTACTCGCGATTAAGTTCGGTCACGATCCAACCCGGCGCAATGGCATTGACCCGAATGCCCTTGAACGCAAGTTCGAGCCCCAAAGCCTTGGTGAGCTGGACCACGCCGGCTTTCGCCGTCGCGTAAGCGATATTGCCCTTGGCGACGCCGAAACCGAGCACCGAGGCGATATTGATGATGGAACCGCCCTTGCCCGCAGCCAGCATGCGCCGTGCCGCCTCCTGCGCCCAGAAGAATACGGCATCAAGATTGGTGGCGATGACCCGCCGCCATTCCTCCTCGGGCACCTCGACGGCACGATTGGCATGCACAATGCCGGCATTGTTGACCAGGATGGTGACGCAGCCCAACGCTTTTTCGGCTTCATCGAAGGCGCGCAGCATGGCGGCGCGATCGAGCACGTCGGCGCCGACCGCAATGGCACGTCCGCCCGCTTTCGCGATCCGCGCCTTGAGCGCGATGAGCCGTTCGGTGCGGCGCGCCACCAGGACAACCGCCGCGCCTTGGCCGGCAAGCACCTCGGCAAAACGCACGCCCAGTCCGCTCGATGCGCCGGTGACAAGGGCCACCTGGCCTTTTAGGTCGAAGAGTTGCGCAGCAATCATTTGCGGGAAGTCGCTGGCAGGAATGACGTCCGATCAATGAAGGCGAGTGACAATATACTTGATCCTATCCGCCATAAAGCTTGTGCGGCAGCCAGGTGGCGAGTGCCGGCACGAACCATAATGCCAGGAGCGCGAACAGCTGAATGAGAACGAACGGGATAATGCCGACATAGATGTGCCGCGTGGTAATCTCGGGAGGCGCAACGCCGCGCAGGAAGAACAGCGTCGCCCCGAGCGGAGGGTGCATGTAAGAAGTCTGCAGGTTCAGCGCGATCATGACCGCCAGCCACACCGGATCGATCGCCGGCATTCTAAGCAGCGCGGGTGCGACGATCGGCACCACCACGAAAATGATTTCGAACGCATCCATGACGAAGCCGAGGAGAAAGATCGCCAGCATCACCGCCATGACCACACCCGCCGTGCCGCCCGGCAGATCGGCGATGGCGCGCTGCACCATGTCGTCGCCGCCGAGCCCGCGAAATACCAGGCTGAAGAGCGTGGCACCGAACAGGATCAAAAAGATCATGCTGGTCACCTGCGTGGTGCGCGCCATTACCGGCATCAGCACGCGTCCGCATCCGGAAAGGCCGAGCTTGCCGACCGCTAACAAAATGGCGCCCACCGCCCCGACCGATGCAGCTTCGGTCGGTGTCGCTATCCCGGCGAGAATCGAGCCGAGCACGGCCACGATGAGAAGAATTGGCGCAAGCAGGACCTCGGCGAGGCGGCGCGCCAGCATGGCGCGCGAGGACTTATGCGCATCGGGGGGAAGCGCCGGCGATGTCAGCGGACGAAATACCGCCATGCCGATGAGATAAATCAGATAGAGACCGACCAGTCCGAAGCCCGGCAGTATCGCGCCGGCAAACAGATCGCTCACCGTCACCGATCGGGGAGCATAAATGCCCTGCGAGAGCTGCACGGCCTGGTAGGCGTTGCTCATCTGGTCCCCCAGCAGCACGAGCACGGTTGCCGGGGGAAAAATCTGCGCAAGGGTAGCGGTCGCGGCCACCGTTCCAGCCGCCAGACGAGGGTCATAGCCGTGGCGCAGCATGGTCGGCAGCATGATCAGGCCGATCGTCACGGCGGTCGCGCCGACCACGCCCTTGGCCGCGGCTAGGAGGACGCCCACCAGGAGGACCGAGATGCCGAGCCCGCCGGGCAGCGAGCCGAACAGCCGGCCCATGGTTTCCAACAGTTGCTCGGCGACCTGCGAGCGCTCCAGCATCACTCCCATGAAAATGAAAAGCGGGATTGCCAGCAGCACTTCGTTGGTCATGACCCCGAACATGCGCGGCGGGAGAGCGGCGAGCAGCGTCAGATTCAGCATCCCGGCAAAATGGCCGGCGAGCGCAAAGGCGAGTGAAATGCCCGCCAGCGTCAAGGCAATGGGATACCCGGCAAACAAAATCACGCAGATGGCAACAACCATCAGAACAGCGAGGAGTTCTGCGGCGCCCATCACCCGCTCTCGGCCTGCTCGCTTCTGCCCATCAGGGTGAGCGTGGCACGCAGCGCCTGCGCGATTCCCTGTAGCCCCAGCAGCAATGCGAACAGCGGAATGAGAGTCTTCAAGAGGTAAATCAACGGCAGCCCGCTCGCTTCCCGCGAACGCTCCAAAATGGACCAGGAGCGCGCCACGTAAGGGACCGAGAACCAAATAACTGCCACGACGAAAGGAAGAAGCAGCAGCAGCGCGCCCGCGAGGTCGATAACTGCTTTGCCGCGCGGCGATGCGTCGGAATAGAAAACATCAAGGCGGACGTGGCCGTTCTGCTGCAAGGTCCAGGCCGCCGCCAGCATTAACAGGGCGGCATGACAATAGATCACCAATTCGCTGAGCCAAATGGAGCCAAGCCCAAAGGCATAGCGCAGGACAACCACGGCAAACTGCAGGAACACCAGCAACAAGCTCAGCCACATGACACCGCCTCCGATTGCCGCGATCAGCCGGTCGATGCGCTGCGCGCCGGCGGCGAGGGCCGATGCCAAGGTCGTCTGCTCAGAGCTTGTCATGCTCGCTATGCCGGAGAGGAACGATCTCGACTTAACGGACGGCGGACAATACTGCTATCATCTGCTAGCCGAGGACCGATTGCGACACAATGCGCGCAAAGCAACGAAGGAATGATCACTATGGCCGCGGACGATCATCATCATAACGGATCGGAACTCTCCGATACGCAGCTGCGCGTGCGCGCGCTGGAAACGGTTCTGACGGAGAAGGGATATATCGATCCCGCCGCCCTCGACGTGATCATTGAAGCCTACGAGACCAAGGTCGGTCCGCATAACGGCGCGCGGGTGATCGCCAGAGCCTGGAGCGATCCCGCGTTCAAACGCGCGCTTCTCGAGGACGGCTCCAAGGCGGTTCGCAGCATGGGACATGAGAGTCGCGTGGGGGATCATCTCATGGTGGTGGAGAACACTCCGCAGCTCCACAACATGGTGGTATGCACATTGTGCTCTTGTTATCCGTGGGAAGTGCTCGGTCTGCCGCCCGTCTGGTACAAATCGGCGCCTTATCGCTCGCGCGCGGTCAAGGATCCGCGCGGCGTGCTTGCCGATTTCGGAGTCAAGCTGCCGAAGGACACGCAGATTCGAGTCTGGGATTCCACGTCCGAAAACCGTTTCATGGTGTTGCCCATGCGCCCGGCCGGCACGCAGGGATGGAGCCAAGAGCGCCTCGCGAAGCTCGTTACCCGGGACAGCATGATCGGCACCGGCCTGCCGCGCGAAGCGCAGGAGATTGCCTGATGGACGGCATCCACGACATGGGCGGGATGGACGGCTTCGGTAAGGTCGAGCCTGAGCCTGACGAGCCGCCGTTTCATGCACCGTGGGAAGGCCGCGTTCTCGCGATGCAGCGCGCCATGGCCTACGCCGGCGGCTGGCATATCGACATGGCCCGCTATGCTCAGGAGCGCTTGCCGCCACCGGTCTATCTCGCCGCATCCTATTATCAGCGCTGGGCGCTCGCCATGGAACGCAATGTGATCGAGCGCGGGCTTGCCGACTCCGATGAGCTCGCAGCGGGTCATGCGCTGCGCCCAGGCAAATCGCTCAAGCGCAAGCTGACGGCCGATCTTGTCAGAGAGGGCATGACCCGGGGCTCGTTCTACCGGCAGGCGCAAGGCCCGGCCCGCTTCAAGCCCGGCGACCGGGCGCGTGCGAAAAACATTCATCCACCGACCCATACAAGGCTGCCGCGCTATGTGCGCGGCCATAGCGGGGTGATCGAATTGGTGCACGGATGTCATGCCTTTCCCGACAGTGTCGCGCTCGATCAAGGTGACAACCCGCAATGGCTTTACACCATCGTGTTCGACGGGCGCGAATTATGGGGTGCGGATGCGGACCCCAGCCTGAAGATCTCCATCGACGCGTTCGAGCCGTATCTTGAGCCGGCCTGACCCGTTCCGTCTTTCCGGCGCGCGTACGCGCCGCTCGCTCGACCGCGAAGACCAGCCGGCGGGGCGAGCGGCGCAGGCCATTCCTGGCATTCTGCGCGACCGCGAAGGCCCGGTCTTTCGCGAGCCATGGGAGGCACAGGCCTTTGCCATGACGCTCGCGCTCTATGATCGCGGGCTGTTCACCTGGCCGGAATGGGCGGCAACGCTTGCCGCCGAGATAAAGCGTGCCCAGGCGGCCGGCGACCCCGATACCGGCGAGACCTATTACCGGCATTGGCTCAACGCGCTCGAACGCATTCTCAAGGAGAAGGGCGTCGCCACGGCTGAGACGCTCGTGAGCTGCCGTGACGCCTGGAACCGAGCCGCCGAACGCACCCCGCACGGCAGTCCCATTGAGCTTAGAGCAGATGATTTCAAATGAGCGTCCCGCTACCACTGTCATTCCGGGGCGCCGCGTAAGCGGCGAGCCGTCACTTCGCTCCGGCCTCGCCCCGGAATGACGCTGCATCTCTAGTTCGGATCTTGGAAATCTCGTCCTATGGATCGATCTCTCGTGGCAGCATGCGCAGCCAAGGCGTAGCTCGTGACTGTTTCTTTTACTTTCTATCGCTTTCTCATCATCGGACTTCTCGTTGCAATCCGTCTCGGGGTGCGCCTGCATGGTTGATCTGACCGTCAACGATCTGGCGCTTCGCTACGGCGACACTGACGTTCTCAAAGGCGTTTCGGTGAATGTCCCGGCGGGAAAGGTGGTCGCCCTGCTGGGACCTTCCGGCAGCGGCAAGACCGCGATACTGCGTTCGGTTGCCGGGCTCGAAACGCCCGATCGCGGCTCCATCCGCGTTGGCGAACACGTGCTGTTCGATGCGAGCCGGAACATCAACCTGCCGGCCGAAGCGCGCCGGCTCGGTTTGGTGCTTCAGTCCTACGCGCTGTGGCCGCACCGCAGCGTGTTCGACAACGTTGCCTATGGGCTCAAGCTGCGACGAATAACGCCAGCAGAGATAAAAACCCGGGTCGATAACGCGCTTGCGCAGATCGGGCTCGCGCAGCTCGGCGAACGCTACCCGCATCAGCTGTCCGGCGGCCAGCAGCAGCGCGTCGCGATTGCGCGCGCGCTGGTTTACAAGCCGGCTGTCATTCTGCTCGACGAGCCCTTATCCAATCTCGATGCCAAGCTGCGCGAAGAGGCGCGCGCCTGGCTGCGCCAGCTTATCGTTTCGCTCAATCTCTCGGCCTTGATGGTGACGCATGATCGAATCGAGGCAATGGCCCTCGCCGATCGCATAACGCTTCTCTACGGCGGGCTCATCGAACAGGAGGGAATGCCGACCGAGCTTTACCGCGAGCCAGCCACCCTGTTCGCCGCGGAATTCATGGGCAACAACAACCGGCTGCAGGGGACGTTACTGGAGATCGCGGACAAGCGAGCGGCGATCGAAGTGATGGGCGCACGCCTCGAAGGCGTTGCCCGCAGCAAGGCAGCGGTCGGGGAGAAGGCAACCGGCATTATTCGCCTGGAAAAGGTGATGCTCGGAGGCGGGCCGGGCAGCAACCGCATCCTGATGACGCTCAAGACACAGATGTATGTCGGCGAGCGCTGGGAGCTTTTGTTCGCCAAGGACGACCTCACCGTGCGCGCCTATACCGCCACGCCGCTCAGGCACGAAGTCTATCACGTAGAATTTCCTCCCCAGTCGCTCTGGATCTTCTAAAAAGATCGGCATCATCGCCAAATCGCGCGGGCGGCGTCCACCGCCACGCGCAGCTTTGCGCTCTGGTCTGCTTCGCGCAGCGGATTGCCCGCCGCGGTGCTGGCAAACCCGCATTGCGGGCTGATCGCCAGCCGATCGAGATCGATGTACTTCGCTGCCTCATGGGCGCGACGCTTCAGCATATCGAGACTTTCCAGCGCCGGCGTCTTGCTGCTGATGAGGCCGAGCACGACCGCTTTTTCCGGCGGCACGAAGCGCAGCGGGGCGAAGTCTCCGGCGCGCGCGGTGTCGTATTCGAGCAGAAAATGGTCGACGTTCGTGCGCGCGAAAAAACGCTCGGCAATGGACTCGTAGCTGCCGACCGCTAGGTAGCGGCCGCGGAAATTCCCGCGGCACATATGCACCCCGACCACGACATCGTCCCCGCGATCCGTCACGGCGCCGTTGATGGCATCGATGTAGCGATCGACCAAGCTCTCGGGATCGCCGCCGGCGCTAGCGACCTTATCGCGTATGGCGGGATCGCAAAGGAGCGCGATTGCGACTTCGTCGAGCTGCAAGTAACGGCAACCGGCGCGCACGAGTTGCGCGATCTCCTGGCGATAGATCGCAGTGAGATCGGCGAAGAACAGCTCGACATCGGCGTACGCGCTTGCCTCGGCGAAATCGGAAAATCGATAAAAGTGCATAGTCGAAGGCGACGGCAGCGTGATCTTCGGCGTGACGCGAGTCGTGTCACGCAAGAACGCAAACTCATCGACGGCGATCGGGTGCCTGTGCCGCATGGGCTTTGTCGCATAGGGCGCGGTGAAATCGACCTCATCGCCATGATCGTCGCGAAATCTCAGCAAGGCGGGACGGATTTCGAGGCCATCGATTCCCGCGACGAAACGCCCCCAATAGGAGCCGCGCCGGAACTCGCCATCGGTCGCGACTTCAAGCCCGATCTCCTCCTGCATGCGCACGGCCGCGAGGATGCATTCGTCCTGAATACGCTTGAACTCCTCCTCCGTGATTTCGTTGTTTCGGCGCTGCCGAAAGGCTCGGCGCAGCGCCTGGGGCCGCAACAGGCTGCCGATGTGATCGGCGCGAAAAGGCGGACGGCCAGGCGGGCGGACGCTCATTTTCTCTTTCTCCCCTGCTCTTTCCTTATCGCGCGCTGCGGCACATTAGCCCAATAGTCCCTCTTGCCGGCGGTCGAATTCATCGCACGGCCCGGCTATAAGAAACGCATCACGGGTTGCTGAGATGACGGAAACAGGTCGGGTTGACCTCGAGGAGTTGCGCCGCAAGTCTGCTCCGCTTCTCCTTTGCGAGCGCGCGCGCACAACTCCCGATGCGATTGCATTCCGCTCCAAGCATCGCGGCCTTTACCGCGAGCGCAGCTGGCGCCGCTATGCCGAGCTGGTTGCGCGCGCGGCGCGCGCCTTTGCCGATCTGGGGCTCCGGCGCGGCGACCGCGTCGCCCTCATGGCTGACGCCTGCGAAGAGTGGCTCATCTGCGACCTCGCCGCTCAGTCGCTTGGCGCCATCGTCTACGGGATCTATCCGACGGCGGCCACGACTGAGCTGGAGTTTCAGATGCTCGACGGCGGAGCCGTCGTGTTCATCGCCGAAAATCAGGAATATCTCGACAAGATCCTGAGCTGCACGCAACGGCTGCCGGCACTCAAATGGCTCGTCGTGATCGATGACTCCGCAATTTATCATTATCGGCACGACAAACTCAGAAGCTTCGAGAAGCTTGTCGCCGGTACCGGGCAGCCCGCGCTCGATTGGCTCGAGCGCCGCGTCGTTGACCTTTCCCCGCGCGATCCTGCCTTCATCGTCTACACCTCCGGAACCACTGGACACCCCAAGGGTGCGCTGGTCACGCATGGCAAGCACCTTGCCGCCACCGCGAACATCATTACCCATTATCCCATGCTCGCCGCCAAAGAGCACCGCACGGTGGCCTACCTTCCGCTCTGCCACGTGCTCGGCCGCGATGTGGCCATCACGCTGCCGCTGATCTCGCGCCTCATACCGCACTTCGGCGAACATCCCGAACAGCTGGCGGCCACCCTGTTCGAGATTGCACCGACGGTGTTGTTTACCGTGCCGCGGTATCTGCAGAAATTTGCTTCCCAGGTGCTGCTGGGAATTGAAAACTCTTCTCGCCTCAAACGCGCTATCACTGGCCTCGCCTTGCACTGTGCGCGCGGCTATGCACGGCATCGCTGGAGCGGCACGCCGACGCTTGCGGATCGCGTCGTTTATCAGCTCTGCCGTGCGGCCGTGTTCCTGCGGATCCTCAACAAGCTCGGCTTCGATCGGCTCGAACTGGTGATTTCGGCGGGCGCGGCCTTGCCGCCGGAGACCATGACGCTGTGGCATATGCTCGGGGTCAATGTCGTGGAAATGTACGGGCAGACCGAGACCGCCGGCGGCATCATCAGCGGCCAACGCGGCCCCTTCCCGCGCCCTGGCAACGTCGGCACCGTGCCTGCCGGCTGGCAGGCGCTTCTCGCAGGGGATGGCGAAGTTCTGGTTCACAGTCCCGATCTGTTCGAGGGTTACTGGAACAACGAGGACGCAAGCCGGGCAGTCCTGCAAGCCGACGGCTGGCTTCGCACCGGCGATGTCGGCGAATGGCACGACGGAGCGCTGCGCCTCATCGATCGCGCCCGCGATTTTATCGTCACCTCGGGTGGTAAGACCATTTCGCCGTCCTTCATTGAAAACATCCTGCGCAGCAGCCCTTATGTCGCCGAGGCCGTGGTCTTTGGGCACAACCGCAAATATCTCACGGCGCTCATCGAGATCGACGCCGATACGGTCGCTGATTGGGCGCGCAATCACGACGTGCCCTATACCGGGTTTGCGAGCCTCGTCGCGAGCGCGCAGGTCGGCGCACTGATCGGAGGCGAAATCGAACGGGCCAATCGCGAGCTTGCGCGTGCCGAGGCGATCAAGGATTTTCGTATCCTGCCCAAGACGCTCGATCCCGCGGAAGAGAACGAGCCGATCACGCCGACCCGCAAGGTCAAGCGCTCGCTCATGTACCAGCGCTTCAAGGAATTGATCGACGAAATGTATGATGACCGCGAACAGCAGCTGATTGCGAGCGGCGCAGGCAAACTCGAAGTCGCAGCACCTGGTGCCTTATGAGGGAGGAAACACGGATGTCGAAACGATCCTTATTGGCTGCCCTGATGATTGCCGCAAGCTGTGCGGCCGGTGCGCCCTCTTCGCAGGCGCAGGATGCCTACGTTGTCGGCATCACCGGCGCGCTCACCGGACCGCCCTCGAGCACCAACGGCCCGCCTATCGAGGGATTACGGATTTACGTCGAGCGGCTGAATGCTGCCGGCGGGGTGAACGGCAAAAAGATTCAACTCATCCTTCTGGACGATCAGGCCGAGCCGTCCAAGGCCGCAGCCAATGCAAAGCGGCTCCTCACTCAGGACAATGTCAGCCTGCTGATGATCGCCAGCCTGTCATCCACCTATGGGCCGGTGGTTGCGGAATCCAGACGCGCCAACGTGCCGCTCATGTTCATGGGAGCGGTCTGTCCGAAGGAAGTTTTCCCGCCGGCCGAGGCGCTCGAGTTCTGCACTACCGCGTATGGCAGCGGCTATGACAGCCGTGCCACCCTCGCCTTTATCAAAGAAACGGCGAAGGAACCGGTGCGGCTTGGCCTTGCCGCCATGGCAATTCCGCTGTCGCGCGGCGAAATCGATTATGCCGAGGGCGAGGCGAAGACGATGGGCATGACGCCGGTCGACAAGGAGGTGATTCCTCCGCCCACCGCCGACTACACGCCCTTTGCCACCAAGCTTAAAGACGCAAATCCGAATTGGGTGTTTTCCTGGGCGCCGTGGGTGACGCAGGTCAAGACCTTTGAAGCGCTGCGGCGCCTCGCCTGGCAAGGCGACTACATCAGCTGGGGCCATATCGAAGCCGAATCCGAATTGGCGCGTCTCAAGGATGCGAGATTCTACGTAGTCGGCGCGAACTCGCTGTTTCAGGACAACCTTCCTGTCCACAAGGAGATTGTCGAAGCGGTCAAAGGTACCGGCGCCAGATATCCGGCCGAGCAAATGACCGAAGGTTGGATCGGCGGCATGGTGTTGGAAGCCGCGCTGAAATCCGCCGGCTGGCCGGCCGATGCCGGGAAGATTCGCGCTGCCTTGGAAAACGTGAAGGTCGATACCAAAGGCCTGCGCGGCGGAGCCATCGAGTGGAGCAAGGACAACCATTATCGCGCGCGCCAATACTACCGCGTCTACCGCTGGGACCCGGCCAAGTCCGCAATCGTGCAGGCCAAGGACTGGGTGGGATACGATGTGAGGTAATCGGAGGACGGACGACAGAGGACGGAGGACAGATAAGGAACTCGCACCCTGCTTTCCATTTCTGCGTCTGTCCTCTGTCCTCTGTCATCTGTCCTCCGTCATCTGAACCGTGCAACTCCTCGTCAACATCGTCGTGCTGGCGGCGATCTATGCGCTGCTCGCCTGCGGCTATGTGCTGATCTATCGCGTGAGCCGCGTCATGAACATGGCGCATGGCGAGCTGAGCATGCTCGGCGCGTACTTGCTTTTCACTACCGCCTCATTATTCGCCGACCATCCGGTCACCGCCGTCGCCGCGGCGTTGGTGCTCAGCCTCGTGGTCGGCGTCCTGGTCTACACGCTGCTCATGCGCAAGATGACCGGCCAGATGGTGCTGGCGGCGATTCTCACCACTGTGGCAATCGGCATTCTGCTGCGCGGCGTAGTCGTGCTGATCTGGTCCGCGGCGCAGCAACACCCCTTGCAGGTGTTGGAGCTTTCCAATCCGTCGCTTGAACTCATTGGCGGCGCGCACATTTCGGTCTGCGCTGCGCTCATGGTGCTGGCGACGGTGCTGGTCTATGGGAGCCTGTTCGCGTTCCTGCGCTTTGGCCGCTGGGGCGTGCGCATGCGCGCCGCCGGGCAGAACCCGCTCCTGGCGGCGCAGCGCGGCATCAATCTCAACGCCGTCTACGCACTGGCATGGAGCCTCTCCACTTTCACGGGCGCTATCGCCGGCATGCTGATCGCGCTCGATTCCGGTCTCGATCAAAACATGGTGGTGATCGGGCTCAAGGCGTTCGCCCCCGCTTTGGTGGGCGGCCTCGACAGCTTCGTGGGGGCGCTCTGCGGCGCCATGATCGTCGCCGCAGCGGAAGTGTTCGCCATCCACTATATCGATCCGCTGCTTTCGGACGTCGTCCCGTTCCTCCTCCTCCTCGGCATGCTGATCGTGCGGCCGTGGGGCCTGTTCGGTACACGCGAGGAGCTCGACCGTGTCTAGTCAGCCGCGCGCCAGCGGTTATTTTCGCACCGATTATGCCCAGGATTTTGCGCTGATCGGGACGCGGCTCAAGCTCGCGAGCGTCATCGCTTTCGCGCTGGCGCTGGTGGTCTTCCCATTCTTCGCCTCAGCCTTCCAGCTCGATCTGGCCGGCCAGGTCTTTCTTGCCTCTATCGGCTCGCTCTCGCTCATGCTGCTCACCGGGTTCGCCGGCCAGATATCCCTTGGCCATGCCGGCCTGATCGCTGCCGGCGCATTCACCGTCGGCATACTGGTGCGCGAACTCAATGCGCCGTTCTGGATAACCTTGCCGGCCGCAGCTTCGGTCGGCGCTTTCCTCGGCATCGTGTTCGGCTTGCCCTCGCTGCGGCTGCGCGGGCTTTATCTCGCCGTGAGCACGCTCGCGCTCCACTTCGTGGTGATCTATGCAGGGGGCGAATACGAGACGCGGCGCGGCTTTTCGACCGGCATCATGATCGATCCGCCGACCTTTGCCGGCTTTGCCGTCACCGACAGCCGCGTGTGGTATTTCATCCTGCTTGCTGCCGCGGCGGCAACGCTGTTCATCTGCCTCAATCTTCTACGCGCACGCACCGGCCGGGCATGGCGCGCAATCCACGCGCATGAGACGGTTGCGGAAGCGCTCGGCATCGGCATTGCCGCCTATAAGCTCCTCGCCTTCGTGATCAGCTCGGCAATCACCGCGCTCGCCGGCGCGCTGTTTGCATACTACCGCGGGTTTGTTTCGGTCGAGGCATTCTCGCTCTTCCTCACCATCCAGTACCTCGCCATGGTGATCGTCGGCGGCATGGGTTCGCTCGCCGGCGCGCTGCTGGGCGCAGGCTTCGTAACGCTGTTTCCCTACGGGATCGAGAGAGCGCTGTTGTTGCTGCCGCAAGCGCAACGCTACGCGAGCTTGCTGTTTGCGGTGAACTACGCCGCCTTCGGCCTGGTCATGCTGCTCTTTCTGATGTTCGAGCCGCTTGGGCTCGTTGGTATCTGGCGGCGGATGCAGAATTATTTCCTGCAGTGGCCGTATAAGCATCGTACCAGAGCATGATCCCGAAAAGGTCATGCTCCAAGCAAAAAGCGCCTCGCAGCCATGACTCTTCTCGCGCTCAACAAGCTCGAAGTGGCGTATCAGCGCAGCATCACCGCCGTGCAAGGCGTGAGCCTATCCGTCGAGGAGGGACAGATCGTGGCGCTGCTTGGCACCAATGGCGCGGGCAAGACCACGACGTTGCGGGCAATTTCAGGCTTTCTCGGCATCGACGACGCCCGCGTCACCGACGGCAGCATTGTCTTCAACGGCACGCGCATCGAAAACGCGCTGCCGCATGAGAATACCCGTCGCGGCATCGTGCTGGTGCCCGAGCGCGACAAGGTATTTCCCAATCTCACCGTGGCGGAGAACCTCCTTGCGCCGCTCCCGCGTGCCGTGTCTTCCTCCGAGCGGCGCCGCCGCGAGACGCTGGTGTTCCGTCTGTTTCCCCAGCTCGATACACTGCGCAATCGCATCGGTGGGCTTCTTTCCGGCGGCGAACGGCAGATGCTCGCTTTGGCGAGCGCCATTGTCTGCGCGCCGCAGCTCCTGCTGGTCGATGAGCTTTCGCTCGGTCTCGCTCCTGCGGTGGTCAAGGACCTGCTGGCGCGACTGCTCGACATTCGCCGTGAGCTCGCTATCGCCATTCTCATGGTGGAGCAGAGCACCGCCGTCGCTTTGCAGATTGCCGATTACGCCTACGTCATGGAAAACGGCAAGATCGTGCTGGATGGCACCGCCGAGCGACTGCGCGACCACCCTGACATTCAGGAATTCTATCTCGGACGCAAGGCCGGAGAGCGAAGGAGCTATCGCGACGTCAAGCAATATCGCCGCCGCCGGAGATGGTATGGCTGAGCTTGAAATCGACCGCCTCGCCCTGCGCTTCGGCGGGCTCACGGTGCTCGATGACATATCGCTCAGCGTGGAAAGCGGCGAGCTGTTTGCACTGATCGGCCCCAATGGCGCCGGCAAGACAAGCGTGCTCAATTGCGTCAGCGGCATTTATCACGGGGAGGGCCGCATCCTGTTCCGCGGCACTGATATCACAGCCCACGAGCCGCATGCGATTGCGCGATTGGGCCTTGCGCGCACCTTCCAGCACGGCGAGCTGTTTGGCCAGATGTCGGTGCTGGACAACCTCTTGACCGGGCGTCACGCCCGCATCGCCACCTCGCCGCTTGCCGAAATGCTGTTCCTGCCGGCGGTTCGACGCGAGGAGGTGCGTCACCGCACGGCAGTCGAGCGCATCATTGAATTCGTGGAGCTCGAGCCTTATCGGCACGCGCCGGTAGCGGGACTGCCGTTTGGCATTCAGAAACTTGTCGGCTTCGCGCGCGCGCTCGCGCTCGAGCCGGCGATCTTGATGCTTGACGAGCCCTCCGCCGGGCTCAACCGCGACGAGCGCGAGGATTTGGCGCGCTTCATTCTGCGCATCAAGCATGAGCTGGCGGTCACCATGATCTGGATCGAGCACGACATGCAGATGGTAGCCGACCTCGCCGACCGCATTCACGTGCTGGACTACGGCCGCACGCTGGCCGAAGGCGCGCCGGATGCGGTGCTCAACGACCCGCGCGTCATTGCCGCTTATATCGGCAGCTAAGCCGTTAACCCAACCGAATGTTAACGCTTCCTTGCTAGCCCCATTCCGTGGGGTGGATCATCGCAAACGGCAAACTCGGCCTGCTCCCTCCCCTCTTGTGGGCGGCCGGAGAGCGGAGGCGCAAGTGGCATTGACCGGCTCCCAACAAGCGGTTCGCCCGCGAACCTGGCCGGCGCTGTCGAGCCCATGGGCGCAGATCAAGGCGCGGCTTATCGATGCCGAGCATCATCTGGTGCAGCGGCTGGCGGGGACTGTATTCCTCATTCGCGTCGTCAACGCGCTGCTCGCTTTCGGCTCGCAGGTGCTGTTTGCGCGCTGGATGGGAAGTTTCGAGTACGGCATTTACGTCTATGTCTGGACCTGGGTGCTGCTGCTTGGCCAGGCAATCGATCTGGGACTCGGAACAGCGGCACAGCGCTTCATTCCGGAATACCGGGAGCGTGGCCTGCTTGCCCTGTTGCGCGGCTTTGTCGCGGGGAGCCGCTTCCTTGCGATCAGCCTCGCGATCGGCATTGCCGCACTTGCCGCGAGTGCCGTGCGGCTGAGCGAACCGTGGCTCGACGGCTATATCGTCCTCCCGCTCTATCTTGCGTGCGTCACGGTCCCCGCCTACGCGCTCTCCAACGTGCAGGAAGGGATTTCCCGCAGCTACGATTGGGTCGGGCTCGCCATGATGCCTGGCTATGTCGTGCGCCAGCTGGTGCTGACGGTGCTGATGGCGATTGCTTATTTCGCCAAGCTGCCGATGACCGCGGTCACCGCCATGGTCATCGCCGCTATCTCAATCTGGGGGCCCACCCTTATTCAGCTCGCGATAGTCAATCGCCGCCTCGGCCAATGCATCGAAAAGGGCCCGAAGCAATATCAATTTAGGCAATGGCTCGTCACCGCGCTGCCGATCCTGATGGTGGAAGGCTTCTATTCGCTGCTCGCCTATAGCGATGTCATCGTGCTGCAGCATTTCCGACCGCCGAACGAGGTTGCGGTCTACTACGCCGCCGCCAAGACGCTCGCGCTGGTTTCCTTCATCTATTATTCGGTTTCGGCAACCACCGCGCATCGCTTCAGCAGCTATCATATTGCCGGCGACCGCGACGGCTTGTCCGCCTTCATTGCACAATCCATCAAATGGACGTTCTGGCCTTCGCTCCTGGCGACGGCGCTCCTGCTCGCGTTCGGGCGCCCCATCCTTGGGCTGTTCGGCCCGCAGTTCGCCGACGGCTATGAGGTGATGTTCATTCTCGCCGCGGGACTGCTGGCGCGCGCGGCCATCGGTCCCATCGAGCGGCTGTTGAACATGCTCGGCGAGCAGCGCATCTGCGCCCTGGTCTATGCCGGCGCGTTTGCGGTCAACATCGCGCTCTGCATTGTCCTCATTCCGCCGTTCGGCATCGCAGGCGCCGCCATCGCGACCGCAACCGCGCTGACGGTGGAATCCATTCTGCTGTTCACCGTGACCAGAAATCGGCTCGGCTTCCACGTTTTCGTGTGGCGCCGCGCGAGGCGTTAGACCGTGCATGGCACGATTGCGTCGACGCTCCGGACCGAGTGGCTTTCCATTGCCGAACTTGCTCCCTATGCCGGTGAGTGGCGCGAGCTTGCCGGTCGTGCCCTCGAGCCGAATGTTTTTTATGAGCCTTCCTTTACCTTGGCCGCCGCTACGGCGCTGGGACGCGATGTCAGCGCAGGCTTGGTGTGGTCGGGCGGCGCGCCCCCTCGCCTCCTTGGAGTCTTTCCGGCGCGAATAGAGCGGCGCCGCTACGGCATTGCGCTCCCCGTGCTGGTGGGATGGACGCATCCCTATGCCCCGCTCGGCACGCCGCTCGTCGATGCGGAAAACGCCGAGACCGTGTTGCGCACGTGGCTCGACTTTGTTGCAAAGGACGCGCAACTGCCGAAGCTCATGCTGCTGCCCCATCTGCCGGTTGAGGGAAAGCTCGCCGCTGTACTCGATCGCGCGTTGGGACAACACGGCGCCGCGTCGTTCGCCCGGCATGCGCGCGCACTGCTTGCGCCTTCCGGGGGGCGCGGCGACTATCTCGTGCGCGCCATCGGTAAGAAGAAGCGCAAGGAGCTTCATCGCCAGCGCAAACGGCTCGCTGACAGTGGGAAGATCGCGGCAGTGAATGCCGCCAGTCCGGCCGATATCGAATCCGCCCTTGAGGATTTTTTCGCCTTGGAGGCGCGCGGCTGGAAAGGACGCGCTGGCACTGCCGCGCGTGCGAAGACGGAGATCACCGGTTTTATGCGTACCGCGGTGCAGGCACTCGGCGCCGAGGGCAAGGCGCAGATTTTGCGGCTGTGCATCGATGGAGGAGCGATCGCGGCGATCGTGACGCTACGCAGCGGCAGAACCGCATGGTCCTGGAAGATCGCTTATGACGAAGACTACGCGCGCTTCTCGCCGGGCGTGCAGATTGTCCTCGACCTGACGGGGGAGCTCCTTGTGGACCCGAGCATTGAACGGGTCGATTCCTGCGCCGCTGCCGCTCACCCCATGATCGATCACATCTGGCGCGAGCGCCTCGCGCTGGCCGACCGGCTGATCAGCCTTGCGCCGGGAAAGCCTCTGCGCTTTCGCCTCGCATGCACGCTCGAGGCCTCCCGCCGCGGCGCCATTGCCGCCGCCAAGAGCATGCGGAACTTGCTGCGCCGGCAGGTTACCGTTTCCCCGGCGCAGTGAGCGAGTCGGATGCAGCCATCTGCGCCAGGGCTGCGCAACCGATGAGGCCAGGCTCCTCGGCGGTGATGAGCAGGGTGGGAATTGTCTCAAGCAGTGCCGCATGCGGAGGATGCGCCTCGAAGGCGGCGCGAAACTCCGATTGATCGAGCAGCGGCCCAAGCCCGCTCGCGACCCCGCCAGCGATATAGACCCCGCCCATCGCCTTGAAGGTGAGCGCGAGCCCGCCGGCAAATCGCCCGAGCAGGCGAATGAACAACCGCGTTGCCGCGAACGCCATTGCATCGCCCGCAAGCGCGCTGGCGACGACGGCTTCCGGCGTGTCGCAAGAACAGAGGCGGTCGAGCACCCGCGCAAGCCGCAACAGGCCCGCTCCCGAGAGCACCATCTCGGCGCTTAGCGGTCCGCATTCTTCGCGCATTCGCGCGAAAGGTTCGAGCTCGTCGGCTGCCTGCGGGCCGAAGGAAGCATGCCCGCCCTCGCTTGCCAGCACGTGCCAGTAGGCTTGCACCGGAAAAATTGCGGCAACTCCCAATCCGGTGCCGGGGCCGAGCACCACCTTCATGCCCTGCTGCGGCATGGCACCGCGTCCGAGCCTGCGCGTTTCATCAGCCGCCAGGCGCGGCAGCGCCCAGGCGATGGCCGCGAAATCGTTGACGATTCCAAGTCTCGCAAAACCAAAGCGTCGGGCAAGGTCCTCGCGCTTGAAACGCCAGGCGCGATTGGTGAGCGCAATTTCATCGCCGCCAAGGGGACCCGCGATCGCGAACATCGCCTGCTGCGGGCGTGCTCCGGTGTCTTTCAGATAGCCGGCAACCGCCGCTTCGAGATTGGCGACCGTGTCGTTTTCGATGTGCCCGATGCGCGCTGGTCGGCCGGCCGCATCGACGAGGGCGAAGCGGCTTTTGCTGCCGCCGATATCGGCGACAAGGATTTCGCTCATGAACAATAAACGATTGTCGTCATTTTTGTGCCGCAGCCTACCGCCGCGCGTCAGCCCCAGACCTCGGTTGCGACCTCCACGATCCGGGCGAGCTTCGCCCACTGCTCCTCTTCGGCAAGGGCGTTGCCTTCCTCGGTCGAGGCAAAGCCGCATTGCGGCGACAGGCAGAGTTGATCGGCATCGACGTATTTTGCTGCTTCGTCGATGCGGCGCTTGAGCTCATCTTTCGATTCCAGCTGTCCGGACTTTGTGGTCACCAGGCCAAGCACGACGGTCTGGCCCTTGTGCACGCGCCGCAACGGCTCGAACGAGCCGGCGCGGCCGGTATCGTATTCCATGAAATAGCCGTGCACCTTGATGCGGTCGAACAGGACGTCGGCGACCGGATCATAGCCGCCTGATCCCATGAAGGTCGAACGGTAGTTGCCGCGGCACAGATGCATGCTGACGGTCATGTCGGACGGAATATCGGAAATCGCCGTGTTGATGAGATCGCCGTAAAGTTCAGCGAGCCGCTGCGGGTCGTCGCCGCGCCCGGCTTGCGTCTTGCGATAGTTCGGGTCGCACAGCATGGCGATGAAAACTTCATCGAGCTGCAGATAACGGCAGCCGGCATCGGCGAAGGCGCGCACTGCTTTGCGGTAGGCCGCTCCGAGATCGGCGAAGAAGGAGTCGAGGTCGGGATAAATTTTCTCGCTGATCGGTCCGCGGCCGGTGCGGCCATACATTGCCGATGGCGCGGGAATCGTGAATTTCGGCGTGCGCTTCGTATGCGAGGCGAGGAACTTGTAGTGCGCGAGCATGGGATGGCCGGAGAAACCGACCTTGCCGGCGACCCGCGCGCCCTCCGCCCGGGTCTGCACGCCGGCAAAGGCAATGCCCTGGTCCATGATATAGCGTTCGATGCCGTCAAGGCCCCACAGGAAGTCCAGGTGCCACCACGATCGGCGAAACTCTCCGTCGCTCACCGAATTGAGGCCGACCTCCTCCTGCTTCTTGATCACCCGCTCGATCTCGCGATCTTCAACGGCGGCGAGATCGGCGGCGCTTATTTCACCTTTGGCCCGCTTTTCCCGCGCCTCTTTCAGGGCAGGGGGACGCAACAGACTGCCCACGTGATCTGCTCGGAACGGCGGTTTGGTACGGTTCATCGCCATATTTCCTCGGCGAGTTCGACGATCATTGCGAGTTTCGCCCATTGCTCGTCCTCGGCCAGGATATTGCCTTCCTCGGTGGAGGCAAAGCCGCATTGCGGCGACAGGCAGAGCTGATCGAGCGCAATGAATTTCGTTGCCGCATCGAGGCGACGCTTGAGATCGTCCTTGGATTCGAGCCCGCCGCTTTTGGAAGTCACCAGGCCGAGCACAATGGTCTTGCCTTTGGGAACGAATCGCAAGGGCTCGAACCCGCCGGCCCGTTCGGTGTCGTATTCCATGAAATAGCCGTTGATATTGATCGCATTGAACAGAATTTCAGCGACCGGCTCGTAACCGCCGGACGCGACGAAAGTCGAACGAAAATTGCCGCGGCAGAGATGCATGGCCGTGGTCATGTCGGCGGGCAGGTCGGAGACCGCCGCGTTGATCATGCCGGCATAGACGTGAGGCAGCGTATCCGGATCCTCCCCGCGGTTCGTAACCAGTCCGCGCAGCTTGGGATCGCACAGATAGGCAAAGTTGACTTCGTCGAGTTGCAGATAGCGGCAGCCGGCATCGGCAAAGGCACGCGTCGCCTTGCGGTAGGCTTCGCCGAGATCGCGGTAGAAATCCTCCATGGATGGATAAATTGCTTCCGGCACGGCATCGCGGCCATAACGGAAATGCAGCGAGGAGGGCGAGGGAATGGTCATTTTCGCCATTGCTCTGGTGTGCGTCCTGACGAATTTGAAATGCTCGACCATGGGATGCGGCCGGTAGGCGCCGAGCTTGCCGACGACCCGCAGCATCATCGGCTTCGGCTGCGGCCCCTGAAACTTGATCTTGCGTTCGCCGAGATAGGCTTCGACCCCATCGAGCGCGCCGAGGAAGTCATAATTCCAGAACGCGCGGCGGAATTCGCCGTCGGTCACTGCCTTGAGACCGATCTCTTCCTGCCTGCGTATGACCTTCTCGATTTCGCGATCTTCGATCGCTTTGAGCGCAGCGGCGCTGATCTCACCGCGCGCATGCTTTTCCCGCGCCTCCTTGAGATTTGCCGGTCGCAGGAGGCTTCCGACATGGTCGGCGCGGAACGGCGGTGTGGTGCGTTGGAGGCGGCGACCCCCGCCCTCGTCCTGAGGGCGCAATTTGGGGGAGTTTCCAATCATTACAAGCTCACGTGCGCCCGTCCCGAAGGACGGGGGCGGCCCACCCGATCTCGGGTTTTACCCGAGATCGGCGCTATAGGTTGCACAAGTCGGCTGAAAGCCGACGTGCGCTGTTCGAGACGCATTGCAGCGCAGTTGCGTAATGAGGTGGGACCCGAACTAGCGCTGCGATGCTCCTCAGACCATGAGGCCGAGAGAGTCTACAACGCTTCTCACCACGAGGCCCGCGAAGGCCGCAACGTTCGCCCCCGCTTCACTCCGCCGCTGCGAGAGTCTGCGCCTGCTGTTCCAGCACGAAGTCGTAGCGCACTTCGTAATACGGGGTGGAGAGGATCTCGCCGGTCGGTGCCTTGCCGGGCGGCCGCTCGATGAAATCGACGATCAGCGGCCCCTTCACGCCGTAGACTACATCGCTGTCGATGTAATCGTCGCCCTTGCGGAACAGATGCGTCACCAGGCTGTGGTAGCCCGGCGCCGAGACGGCAAAATGAATGTGCGCCGGGCGCATGTGGCTGATGTCGGTGCGGTTCATGAGCTCGCCGACGGTGCCGTCCATGGGAATTGTATAGGCGATCGGCGCCACCGTGCGGACGGCGTAAGAGCCGTCCGCCTGGGAGCGGTAAAGTCCCCGCATCCAAGGTCCGCTGACGTCACGCTGATCCTCGTAAAGTCCTTCGCCGTCGGTCTGCCACAAATCCAGCACCGCACCGGCAACGGGCTTGCCGTCAAGCCCGCGCACGTTCCCGATGACAAAACAAGGAATGCCAGGTGCACTCTCGGCCATGTTGCCGCCATGCGCCACAGGCGGCGCATTCGGCACGTGGAAAGGCCCCTCGACGGTGCTTGGGGTGGCCGCGCTCGATCGGCGATGATTGATGGCATCCACCAGCATGCTCACGCCCAGTACGTCGGAAGTCAGGATGAATTCCTGGCGCTTCTGCGAGCATAGTTGCCCGGTGCGGGTGAGCCAGTCGATGGCCGTAGCGCCCATTCCGGCTGCGACGGCTCGATGTCGCGCACAAAGGCATGCAGGTGTTTGATCAGGGATTGCATGATCTGCCGCAGGCGCGGGTCGGGAATATCCTTCCAGCGCTGCAGCGCCACGTCGGTCAGGTTCTCTTCAGTCACGTACGGCATGACTTTCTCCTTGCGTCCTTGGTATTCTTCGTTCTTCCGTCAGTTCTTCGCGCACGATGCGGACACCTTCAACCATTGCTTGCATTTTGCCGAAGGCGAGTTCCCGCGAAAGATATTTGAGCCCGCAATCCGGCGCCACAACGATCCGCTCCGCGGGAACGAACTCCAATGCCTTGCGAATGCGCGCTGCGACGGCTTGCGGCGTCTCCACATTGGAGTCGGAAAGATCGATCACGCCTAGAATAATTGTCTTCGACGGCAGCTGTTGCAAGATCGCAAGATCGAGCTTCGGCTGCGCCGCCTCGATGGAAACCTGATCGACCGCGCTCCCTTCGAATTCGGCGAGGAAGGCATAGCTCGACGGCTTGTTCTTCACCACCGCCGCATAGCCGAAGCAAATATGCACGGCGGTCGTGCCAATGACCCCTTCGAGCGCCCGGTCAATCGCCTTAAGGCCGTAGCTGCGCGCCTTTTGCGGCCGCGACTGCATCCACGGTTCATCGATCTGCACGATATCGGCGCCGGCTGCAAAAAGATCCTTGATCTCGGCATTGACCGCCGCGGCGTAATCCAAGGCGAGCCTCTCTTCGTCGTGATAGAAATCGTCCTGGCATTGCGCCGACATGGTGAACGGCCCCGGCACCGTCATCTTGATCATCCGCTGCGTATTGGCGCGCAGGAATTCGACATCGCGCACCTCGACCGGATGCTTGCGCCTGATCGGGCCCACCACCCGCGGCACCGTGGAAAACCCGCCGGTGCGGTTCGGGGTCTTGCCGGGGTTGTCGAGGTCGATGCCGGAAAGGGCGGTGGCAAAGCGGTTGGAATAGCTCTCGCGCCGCTGCTCGCCGTCGGTAATGATATCGAGCCCGGCACGTTCCTGGTCGCGGATTGCAAGCACGGTGGCGTCGTCCTGCGCGCTTTCCAGTCTCTGCGCATCAATGAGCCACAAATCATGTGCCCGCACCCGCGGTACCTGCTTTGCGAGCCTGCCTCGGTCGATCAGCCATTCCGGCTGCGGATAGGAGCCAACGAGGGTGGTGGGCAATAGCATTGTTCGGATGTCAGAGCGATGCCGGATGTCGGATGTCTGACCTCTGACCTCTGACCTCTGATTCACTGCTTCGCCTTCTCATACGGATAGATCAGGTTGCCGGACTTGTATTGCGCCGGATACAGGATCACCTCGGTCGAGAGGTCGCGGAACTCATCGATGCTGTTGCTCTTGATGTTCTGGAACTGAATGAGCAGCATGCGTTCTTCCGCCCATTCGCCTTTGGCGCCGAACTTCACGTCGCCAACGACGGTCTTGAATGTCGCCTTGCGCATGTAATCGGCAAGCTTCTCGTCGTCGAGGCTGTTGGTCGCCGCGATCGCATCGCCAAGCACCTGCAGGTAAGCATAGGCCCATACCGGCATGTAGTAGCCGAGCGGATCGACGCCTTCCCCGGCAGCGCGCGCCTGGTATTTCTTCAGGAGTTCCATGGACCCCGGGAACTGCATGGTCGAGGGCGGGTATCCAGGTCTCGTAGTTCACAATGCCGTTGAGCAGCGGACCGAGTTGCGTCTTGAACACCGTTGCCTGCAGTCCGACCATGGCGCCGCCCCACATTTTCGGCCTGAAGGCGATCTCGTTCATCGCCTTCACCATTCCGATCGAATCGAGCGGATAGGAGCAGACGACGAAGAGATCGGGATTTGTCGCCTGCACCGCGCGCACGATGGGCGCGAAGTCGGTCGTATTCGGCGGATAGTTCTTGTCGTAGAGGATTTTCAAGCCGGCAGTCTTGGCGTTTTCACGCGCGCCCTCGCAGGCGTTGCGCCCGAACTCGGCATCGGCCGCCGCCAGCGCAACGCTCTGCGGCTTGGGATCCTGCGCGAGCGCAATCTTGAAAAATCCATTGGTGAAAGCGGGCTTTGATTTCGGCCCGGTCGGAATCATGGAGAAATATTTGTCATAGTTGAATTCGTCGTTGATCCCGGTGCCGAACAGGGTGACATAGAGCCGCTTCTTCTGGATCATGATGGGCATTGCCGGCGCGACCTGGGTCGAGGCATATGGGCTCACCGCAAAGTCGACTTTGTCGACGTCCAGAAGCTTCGTATAGATGCCGGGCACCGCCCCCGGGCTGCTCTGATCGTCGTAATAGATGAGCTTGACCGGCCGGCCGAGCAGTCCGCCTTTGGCATTGACGTCCTCCTCCCAGATTTTCATCGCAACCAGCGACATTTTGCCGTTGGGAGCAAGCGGCCCGGTCAGCGCCATGGCAAAGCCGATTTTTATCGGCTCGCCGCTCGGCGCCTGCGCCGCCGCGGGAAAAATTGTCGAACATAGCAGAGCGAAAAGCGCGACGATCAAACGTGACCGTGTAAACATTGCTTCCTCCCAATGTAGTGGTGGGCGGGTAAGCGCGCGGCGGGCGCGTTACCCCCACACTTCTTTTGCAAGCTCGACGATCATGCGAAGCTTCGCCCATTGTTCGTCTTCGGCAAGAATATTGCCTTCCTCGGTCGAGGCAAAGCCGCATTGCGGGGAAAGGCATAACTGTTCCAGCGGCGCAAATTTGCTGGCCTCCTCGATGCGCCGTTTAACGTCCTCCTTGCGCTCGAGCGTGCCGCTCTTGGAAGTGACAAGTCCCAGCACCACGATCTTCCCTCCTTTGGGAAGGAAACGCAGGGGCTCGAAGCCGCCCGCGCGCTCGGTGTCGTATTCGAGGAAATAACCGTCGTAGTTCACCTTGGCCAACAGCGTCTCCGCCACCGGCTCGTAACCGCCCTCGGCTATCCAGGTGGAGCGGAAATTGCCGCGGCAGACATGGGTGGTGATGGTCATATCGGCCGGCTTGCCTTGCAGCGCGGAGCTGATCACCTGCGCATAGATCGATTGCAGCGCATCGACATTGGTCATGCGCTCGCGCGCCTTGCGCAGTTCCTCCTGCGAGCAGAGATAAGCCCATACGGTGTCGTCGAACTGCAGATAACGACAACCCGCATCGTAGAACGCCTTGACCGCCTTCCTGTAGGTCTGTCCGAGATCCTCGAAGAAACCATCGAGGTCGGAATAGGCGTTCTTGCTGATGCCGTCCTTTGGCAGGCGGAAATGCAGCACCGGCGGCGCGGGAATGGTCATTTTCGGCGTGACGCGCGCATGCGCTTTGAGATATTTGAAATGTTCGAGCATGGGATGATTGGAAAAACCCAACTTGCCGACGACGCGCAGACCCTGTGCCTTGGTCTGCACGCCGCGGAACTGGATTCCTTGCTCCAATTCGTAAAGCTCTACCCCGTCCAGCATGCTCAAAAAATCGAAATGCCACCATGAGCGGTGAAACTCGCCGTCGGTCGCCAGTTCAAGCCCAATCTCCTGTTGCTTGGCAATTACCTTGTCGATCTCGCGGTCTTCCACCGCCTTGAGCTCAGCCGCCGAGATCGCACCTTGCTCGCGTTTGGCGCGCGCTTCCTTGAGCGGCTGCGGACGCAACAGGCTGCCGACGTGATCGGCGCGGAATGGGGGCTTGGTTCGTTTCATTTGCATGCACTCCTTATTGTTTACGCTCCCTCCCCCACGCCGTCGATGGCGGCGGCATCAATGCAGCGTCTTTCCGCTGCGGCGCGTTCCTGCCGCGGTAACGCCAAGGTGCGCTTCGAGCAGGGCGCGGTCGGCGGCAAGGTCCGCGCTCGTTCCTTCATGCACCACCACGCCGCGTTCGATAATCACCGCACGATCGGTTACCGCGAGCACCTTCTGGGCGTTCTGCTCCACCAGAATGGCCGAGACCCCTTCGTCGCGAATGATGCGACGCAACGCAGCAAGCAATTCTTCGACCAGGATCGGGGCCAACCCTTCCAAGGGCTCGTCCAAGAGGACGATGCGCGGATTGAGGATCAGGGCGCGACCGACCGCCAGCATCTGCTGTTCTCCTCCCGAGAGCTGATTGCCCAGGTTGCGGCGACGCTCGGCCAGGCGGGGAAACAGCTCGTATATCCGTTTTACCGTCCAGCGTCCCGGCCGTGCCACCGCGGTGAGATTTTCTTCTACCGTCAGTGATTTGAAAATATTGCGCTCCTGCGGCACCCAGCCTATGCCGGCATGCGCCCGCTGATCGGCGCGCAGCGGCGTGATATCGCGGCCGTCGAGGCTGATCCGGCCGCCGAAATACTGGGTCACGCCCACGATCGAGTTGATCAGTGTGGTTTTGCCCATTCCGTTGCGGCCGAGCAGCGCCAGCGACTGGCCTTGCGGCAGGGCGAGGGAAAGTTCATGCAGCACGATTGCTTCGCCGTAGCCGGCGGTCAAGAGCTCGACATGCAGCACATCAGGCATTGAGCAACTCGCCGAGATAAACAGACTTGACGCGCGGGTCCATCGCTACTTCGTCCGGCGTGCCCTCGATGAACAAGGCGCCGTTGACCAGCACCGAGATTCGATCGGCGAAGGAGAACACGATATCCATATCGTGCTCGATAAGCAGCACGGAGACGTCGGCCGGAAGCGCGGCGACCGTCGTCAGAATTTCCTGGCGCTCCGCATCGGGCACGCCGGCCGCCGGCTCGTCAAGCAGCAGCACGTGCGGGCGGCAGGCGATGGCGAGAGCGATTTCCAGCAGACGTTGTTTGCCATAGGGCAGATTGCCGGTGCGCTCATACATGACGTCGGTCAAATGAAAGCGATCGAGGATTTCAACAATCTCTTCAACCACGGCGCCTTTCGAGCCGATCAGGCGCCACCATTGCCCGCTTGTGCCCATGCGCTGGGAAATAGCAATCCCGATGCTCTCGAGAGGCGAGAGATCGAGAAATAATTGATTGATCTGAAACGTGCGCGCGAGGCCCAATCGAACCCGCTTATAGGCTTCCAGCGAGCTGATCTCCGCGCCTTCAAGCATGATGCGGCCGGAGGAGGGCCGCAGTACCCCCGTGAGAAGATTGATCACCGTAGTCTTGCCGGCTCCATTCGGTCCGATCAAAGCATGGCGTGCGCCTTTCTCGATGCGCAGCGAGAGATCGTTGACCGCAGCGAGCCCGCCGAAATGCTTCTGAAGCCCTGCGGTTTCCAATACGACGGGCATCTCATTGCTTCCGCTGCAATAGCGTCTGCCATGCAGACCGCGCCCGCTTGTTCAGTGCAAGCATCCGCGTATCGACCACGTTGAGCGACTTGCGGATGTAAGCATAGCCAAATCCGATTGCCAGCACGATCAGGGCGCATGCGAAAAACGACAATGGAAAACGGAAAGTTACGAGAAAAATAAGGGCGGCAATGGCAGCGCCGTAGATGCGGCCGAACAGAACCAGCATGATAAGCAGCAGGCCGATCCAATATTGCCAGTACTGCGGATCGAACGTGGCCAAGGCGTCCTGGATGAGCTTGAAGGCGACGGCACCGATGAGGCCTCCATAGAGGTAGCCGGGGCCGCCGATAATGAGCACCAGAAGGAGATCGGCGGAACGTTCGAGCGAAAACACGTCAAGCGAGGCGAAGGCGGTGGTCTGCGCGAGCAATGCGCCCGCTATGCCGGCGTAAAAAGCGCCCAGCGTGTAGACGGCAACCAGCCGCGCGTTGACCGAAATGCCGAGCGAAGCGCTACGCAACGGGTTTCCCTTCACCGCCCGCAGCGAGAGGCCGAATGGAGAATGAACGATGCGCCGCGCCAGCAAAAACAGAATGAACAGCACCGTGAGGCAATAGGCGTAGCCCACGTGGCCGAAAATATCGAACTGGAATTGCCCCAATATCGGAGCGATGGTGACGCCTTGCAGGCCGTCGGCGCCGCCGGTGACCCCGGGAATCTGATTGGCAATCTCGCGCATGATGAGGGCGACGCCAAGCGTCACCATCAGGCGTGTGAGATCCGATCCGCGCAGCACGAGAAAGCTCGTTGCAAATCCGAGCAGCGCGGCGCCAGCGCCGGAGACGACAAGTGCCAGCACCGGTTCATTGATGATTGCGTGCTTGCCCAGCAGCGCCGCGATATAGGAGCCCAAGCCGAAAAATGCCGCATGACCGAGCGAAATGATTCCGCCATAGCCAAGGATCAGATCGAGTGAGAGCGCGAACAATCCAAGCCAGGCAATTTCCGTGAGTATCAAATGTCGACCGGGCAGCAGGAATACGCTTGCTAATGCGGCGAGCCAGAACGCGTATTCCGGCCATGTCCAACGCGCGCGCGTCGCGAGGTGCCGGCTTACCTGGTCGAGTTCGAAGGACGGCATCGACGCGCTGCTATTTGCCTGCGGGGCGAGCGAAAAGACCCTGCGGGCGCAGGATAAGAAGCACGATCATGATGGTGTAGATCACGAAGGCCCCGAATTTGGGGACATAGTACTTGCCGGCGACATCGCCGATGCCGATCAGCAAGGAAGCCAGGAACGGACCGGTGATGCTCGACGTGCCGCCCACCGTCACCACAATCAGGAAATAGACCATGTATTTGAGCGGAAAGGTGGGATCCAAGCCGAGAATCTCGGCGCCGAGCGCGCCGCCAAGGCCGGCCAGACCCGATCCAAACGCGAACGTCAAGGCAAAGACACCGTTGACATTGATGCCGAGGCCGCGCGCAACCCGCGCGTCATCGACGGATGCCCGCAGGCGGCTGCCGAAACGAGTGCCGCTGAGGATGAGCTGTAGAGCAAGCGTGAGCAGCCCGCACACGATGATGATAAGCAGCCGATAGCGTCCAATGCCGATGCCGAATAATTCAAAGCGCCCCTGCAAGGCGCTCGGAATCTGGATGAACACCTGTTGCGAGCCCATGACATAGTCGACCGCGGCAACCGACATGAACACGAGCCCGATGGTGAACAGAACCTGCTCGAGATGGCTCTTTGTATAGACATGCACATAGAGCGTGCGCTCGAACAGCGCGCCGATGACGGCAGTGACCACAAAAGCAATGGGAAGTCCCGCCAGGAACGGCACGCCTGCCCGGTTGACGAGAACGAGGGTGACATATCCCCCGGCCATGGCGAAGGCGCCATGCGCAAGATTGACGAAATTCATCAAGCCGAGGGTGACCGACAGGCCGCATGCCAGCACGAACAGCAGCATGCCGTAGGCGATGCCGTCGAACAGGATGGTCAGCATGCGTTCTCCCGTCGAGGTGCATATTGAAGGGGGTGCGGGTTGCGATGCAAGGGCGCTGGCTTAAGCTTCTTTGACAGCGGCTGCGACTACCGTCACATTAGCACTCTCCTTCGTTTCGCCTGGCACGGAAGGCCGCCGAATGTCTGGCGCTGCCGCTCAACCGCAGAGAGCCCGTACGCGCTGGAGCGGCCTCGGCACGCCCGCGCAAGAAACGCCCTTCCGTCGCGCTGCGCCGATCAGCGCGGAACTCGTCAAACAGCGCGCCCTCGGTCTCGGTGCCGATCTCGCCGGCATAGCCGATGCCGCAATCCTGAACGCATTCCCGCCGGACCCCCTCTGGCCGCAAACGCCGGAGCGGATTTCTCCTTACGTGAAAAGCGTGATCGTGCTCGTCCAGCATATTCCCGCCGGCGCCTTTCGCTGCAAATCGAATGTTCCGGTCCAGTACATGGACATGCTTGTCCTGCGTAAGATGGACAAAGTCGCGTACCGCCTCGCAGAGGAGCTTGAGGCCGCGGGACATCCCTCCTTCGTGGTGCCGGCGCAGGAGACCGAGTGGAGCTACAAGCGGGCAAGCTACGGACGTTTGTCCACCCGTCACCTGGGCGTGGAAGCGGGTCTCGGCACCCTCGGCCTCGAGGTCAACATTCTCACGCCCGAATACGGACCGCGTCTTTATCTGACCGGGGTTCTCACCGAGCTTGCGCTTGCCGCCGATCGGCCGATGACCGAACAGGTGTGCATCGGGGAATCCTGCAGCCGTTGCCTGCATTCCTGCCCGGGCGATGCGGTGCTGCATTTCGGCATCGACAAGCGCGGCTGCGCCGAACATGCCCAGGAGTTCGGCTTCGCCCAGATCGTGAAATTCCTCGAACGCGTATTCGAACGGCAGGCCGCCGGCGCCTCACAGCAGGAATTCGCCGCCATGGCGCGCTCGCGGGATTTCTTCGGCTTCTGGCAGGGGCTTCTTCGTGTCGTCGGCTCCTTTGGCGATTGCCCGCGCTGCCTCGCAGTATGTCCCGTCGGTAACGACTATCATGCGCATCTTGCCGAGCCGCAGAAATTCATTCCGGAGAAGACACCGGAGAAGGTCTCGTTGGCGAAAAAGATGCAGGCCGCACGGCGCCGCGGCGATCCCGTGGACGGGCTCAATGCGTGGAATATTCGCTGGGTCGGCACGGAAGGCTATCAGGGGATCGTCGCGCGGCAATTGCAGGAGTTCAAGCGCCTCCAGGAGGAACGCGCGCAGGCATTCGCTTCGCAAGAGCCGCAAAAAGAGAATACCCGCTAAAATGGTCGCGATCTTCCGCCAGCCTGTCACTGCAGATGACGTCAAACGCAAGGCGAGAGAACTGGGCGCGGATCTCGTCGGCGTTGCCGACGGCGAGCTGATGAATCTTTATCCCCCCGATCCCGCCAATCCGCGCCGCCCCATCGACATCACCGAGCTTGATTATCGGCGGGTGATCGTCCTCGCAAAACGCCTCAACAGCGGCGTCGCCCGCATCAAGGCATGGTCGGATCGCACCAAGTTCTACAATGACGAGCTTGCAATCTCGACGCTCGAAGAAGTCTCGCTCGAACTGGTCTATTGGCTGGAAACGCTCGGCTATCCCGCCATCATCATTCCGCCAACCCATGTCGACCCGTGGCGCTACCAGGACGACCCCGCACAGCACATGACGACTATCCTGTCGCTCCCGCATGCGGCCGTGGAGGCCGGACTCGGCACGCTTGGTCTCAATCTGCAGCTGCTCACGCCTGAATTTGGCCCGCGTGTGATCCTCACCGCCGTCATGTCGTCCCTCGACATCGAGCCGGACCGCCGACGCGGCGACAGCCTTTGTCTCGGGCCGACCTGTGGACGCTGTCTAAAAGTCTGTCCGGCGGATGCCGTGCGCCATTGGGATCGTGACTGGGAGGCGTGCGATCAATTCCGCTCGCCCTACGGATTTGCCAAGCTGACAGGCCACATCGAGACGATACTGGCGGAGCCAAGCTCCGAGAAGAAGAAGGCGCTGTTGCGCAGCGAGACGATGTTCAATCTGTGGCAAAGCATTCTGCGCGGGTCCGGCGTCATCACCGGATGCCGCCGGTGTGCCGACGTATGCCCGGTAGGCGAGGATTACGCCGGTATGCTCGCCGATGCGCTCGACATCATTGAAGAGGACTTACCGGACAAGCAGCTGCGGCTCATTGACATGGTTCAGGCGCAGGAGCGCAACGATCTGCCGGAGCCCTATCATCGGCAGGAGCGCTGGATCGGGAATTTGCCTCCGGCGGAACGAATACCATGAATGCCATCGCGCCTTCGCTTGTGCCGCCCAAGAGTACCGATGAAATCCGCCGCATTCATTCACAGCGCAAACGCCGCGCGGTCGAGCAGTCCAGGCGCGCCCTCTTCTTCAAAGGCAAGCTCGATGGCGTAAATCTCGATCGGCTGGATGATCCGGCCGAATGGAGCAAGATTTCCATCCTCGACAAGGACATGCTGCGCGGCATGTCGGATGCGGAATTCTACCGCGATTTCTGCCTCATTCCCGGCGAAGGCGACGGGGTCTCGGAATATTGGCGCTCCGGCGGAACGACCGGCCGACCGCTGTTCTATCCCCGCAGTCATCGCGACCTCGTGGCAGCCATGCTTGGGTTCTGCCGCGTGTTTCACTGCGCCGGTGCGAGCGCTGCGCAGCGGGTGCAATGCTCGTTTCCGCTCGGCATTCATCCCGCCGGCCAGATGATGGCCCGCGCGGCGGAGAAATGCGGCATGGCCGTGCTCATGGCAGGCGCCGGTACCACGACGCCCTCCGCGCTCCAGCTCGAACTGATCGACAAGGTGAGGCCGCAGGTCTGGATGGGAATGTCGAGCTATGCGCTGCATCTTGCCAATCTCGCCGACCAGAACGGCCATGATCTCGCGCGCGGCTCGGTCGAGCTGGTCATCTGTTCGGCTGAGCCGATCTCGCAAGCCAAGCGCGAGAAGATCGAGGTGACGTGGGGAGCGCGCTTGCGCGACTTCGTTCGGTATGACCGAAGCGGGCATGATGGGAGCGGAGGACGAGGAGGCGGGCGGTTTTCGGATTTGGGACGATCTGTTCTACATCGAGGTGATCGATCCCGACAGCAAGGAAAGCGTGCCTGAGGGCAAGGTGGGAGCCTTGGTGGTGACGCCGCTCTTCACCAATAACGTGACGCCGTTTCTGCGTTGGATGTCAGGCGATCTCGTGACCTGCCACAGAGGCGGTTCCGGCAACGGCCCGTTCTCGATTTTTTCCCTGGTGCGACACGCCCACCGCACCAGCGGGTTTTTCAAGATCAAGGGCGTCAATGTCGGGCACGCCGAGTTCGAGGACCTGCTGTTTCGTCAGCGCGACGTGAACGACTTCAAATGCGAAGCGGTGGCGACGCCGTCCGGGGACGTACTGCGGGTCTTTGTCGAGATCAAGCGCGGCTGCGACGCCAACGCCTCGCTGGCCGAACTCACGAACGCGATCAGAAAGGCATTCGAGTTGACGCCGGAGATCGTCGCGATTGAGCTTGGCACGCTCGCCAAGGAATTCGAGGCGAGCATCAAAGCTCCGCGCATTGTGGATCGCCGCGGGTAGGGTCGCGGGTTCACGCACGGGAACATCATGCACCAGCCCGCTGTTGCACAACCAGACGGCCATCCCGAGCAGCGCCTTTCCGCCTCGCTCGATTCCGAGCAACTGTGCGATGCCGTGCGCTTCATGCCGGCGCATGCCTCCGACATGCTCGCGCGCGGCTTCTGGACCGACGCGACAGTCCGCAAGTGGCTGTCGCACGCGGCTGCGCAGACCCCGGACAAGCCCGCCATCGTCACGTCCACCGCAACATTGAGCTTTCGCGAGGTCCATCGGCGGTCCGAGCGGCTCGCGCGCGCCTTGCGCGCACGCGGCCTGGACAGGGGCAACGTCATTGCCATCCAGCTGCCCAATATTCCTGAATTCATGATTGCGTATTTCGCGGCTAGCATGCTGGGCGCGGTGCTCGCGCCCTTGCATATGCCGTATCGCGCCCGCGAAATGGAGCCGCTCCTGCGCCACGCCGGTGCGCGACTTGTTATCTGCGGTCCCGCGATCGGCGACTATGTGCCGGCGGAAGCTTTCCTTGCGCTGTGCGAGGCCGTCGGCAGCCTCACCGATGTTGTCAGCGTCGGACCTGCGCATCCCGGCACGCTGGCATTCCAAGAGCTGATCGAAACGGGGCCGTTCTCGGACGTTGGCGAGAGCAGCGCGGCAGGCGACCCAGCCATTCTCTGTTTCACATCCGGGACGTCCGCCGCGCCGAAAGCGGTCGTGCACAGTTCCTACACCATGCTGGCGAACAATCGCCTGTGCGAACCCCTTTATGGGCTCAGCGAAAATGACATTCTGTTGAGCGGGGCGCCTTTCACGCATGCGTTCGGCATCTGCATCATCAATTTCGCGCTATCCGTCGGCGCGACGCAGTTGCTGCTGCCGGCTTTCCGGCCCGATCTGTTGGTAGAGACGCTGGCGACCGGTCGGCCGACCATGCTGTTTGCCGCTCCTGCCCATATCGCTGCCTGCCTCAAGGCAGGTTTGCTTGCGGAAAAGGACCTCGCGTCGCTGCGCCTGGCGACGATCTCGGGTTCGGTCTGTCCGCCGCGGCTCGCGCGCCGCCTGCAGGAACTCATGCCCGGCGGCAAGGTCATGCAGATGTGGGGAATGACCGAACTGTTCATGGGTCTCAATACGCGGCTTGCCGATTCCGAAAAGGTCCGCTGCGAATCGATCGGTGGGCCGACGCCGCAAATGCAAGTGCGCATCGTCGACGAACGCGGATTGCCGATCTCCGACGGTCAATCCGGCGAGTTGCAGATCCGCGGTCCGTCGGTGTTTGCCCGTTACCACAACAACGCGCAGGCAAACGAGGAGAGCTTTGTCGACGGCTGGTTCCGCACCGGCGATCTCGCCTGCCGCGACTCTGACGGCAACTTCCATATCACCGGCCGCTTGAAGGATCTGATCAATCGCGGGGGCATCAAGATCAATCCGGCCGATGTCGAGGCGCTGATCGACGAGCACCCGAAGGTTCTCCAATCGGCGATCGTGCCGATGCCCGATGAGGTGCTGGGCGAGAAAGCGTGCGCCTTCATCGTACCGCGGGAAGGCGCAAGCGTGACGCTTGCGGAAATTTGCGAATGGCTGCGAGCCAAGGACGTCGCAAAGATCAAATGGCCCGAGCGCATCGAATTGATCGCGCAGATGCCGATGACCCCCACGCGCAAGATCATCAAGGGACTGCTGCGCCCAGGGCAGGGCTAGCCGACAGGCAGGGCTAGCCGACACTTGGGTAGTGGGTCAGTTTGAAATGAGGCGCTCTTGACCGAGCCTAGAAATCGACGGGTGATGCGAGCATACTTCGCCTATGGAGACGTACTTGCTTTTGGTGACGTTGGTGCTCGGACAACAACCGCCCCATAGCTATCAGGTCGAATTTTCCTCGAAGGAAACATGCGAAAAGGCGGCGTCGGAATTGCGACTGGACTATTATCGGAATTATCCAGGTCGTGCTGGCGTCACGACGGTCTGTGCTAAGAAATGACTATGAAGAAACGCCCCCGTGACCCTAACCAACTCGGCAAGCTCATTGTCGATATTGCCGTCGGCGAGATCGAGGACAGGCGGCCAACGCCAGAGGAACAGGGCAAAAGTGCCCGTGCGGTTGCCCGTGGTAAAGCTGGTGGACCAAAGGGGGGCAAAGCAAGGGCAATAAAACTGACGCCGGAGCAAAGAGCAGAAATCGCTAGGCTGGCGGCGCAAACGCGCTGGAAAAAATCTCGTTGATTAAGCGGCGTCATTGAGTTGCGTCAGTTCCTCCAAATCAATGTTAAAATTGAAATCCATTTGGATGGGCTGATCGGGACAACAACGATCATTGTAGCTGTCAATATCGTTCTTTAGCTGCAAGCACTGTCCTAAAACCTGATTTCTTCGGTTGGCAGCCGCCATCTCCATGAACGGACGCTCTGCATTCAAGTCATCCCATTTCATGACCAATTGTCCGTTCTCACGGACGCGGGCCGCATAATATTTACGCACACTGCGGCCCTTCTTGTCTTTAACATGCTCCAAGCCCATGGCGCGCGAAAGTCTCTCGGCGCACTGGCTGACGGCCATGCCCCGTGTGAGTTCGTATCGGTCATTAGCCACTGCCCACTCTGCCATCTGCTCTCTAGTGGCAGGCCAAGGCTCGCCAGCAGCGCGATAGTCTTCAACGATCTTTAGTAGCTGTTCATTAAGAGTGGCCATTGGCTTAAGCTCCGCGCTGTCTTGGACTTGGCGGGGTGGTTCCCCATCCGTCTGTGATAGCGGTCTGTGTAACGATTTCTTTGATTTTCATGAGATGCTTGTGAAAGTGTGTATACGGAATCTCGTCTCGAAACTGCAATTGCCCAACAACAATGCCGGGATGAACGCCTATCCGACGTGCAAACAATAAAATTCTTTGTTCGGAATATAGCGGCCTCACACGCATGATGAAGCTATCCAACTCAGATTTTGGCACCAAAAATTCCGACGCAGCATCATTCGCCCTCACTTCTTCTGGCGGTAGCGCGGTCTTTCGCTGTAAGTTTTCGGTCAACTCAATATCGAAAATCACTTTGCCATCTTGATTTAGCACATGCTCTATTTCGTGCCGTAACACGAACCAAAAGTTATTCACCCGGTCAAAGCGAAGTGACATTGCGATTACAGGGGTGTCGCCCAACCAAAAGGTCGCCCCATCAATCTTAGCTCCGGGCAAAAATTCAATGATCACAAACCGAACCCCTGCGTCGGCAAGAATTTTGGGCACCTGCCGAATTTCTTCGGGCGCGACAAGCAATGCTCGAAGTTTTGCAAGTGCGGCTCTTAGCTTCTGCGCTGAATATGGCGCTACCTGACTTGCCTCTGCCAATTCCTTCGCTCGATACAGCCAAGCGTACTGAAGGGCGGTCCTTTCATCGTATTGAACCGCTTTGGCAGCATGAGCTAGAGCGGGCCGCTCATTCAAATTTGCGATTTCAAAGAAACGACATACGCGATGTTCGATCACATCGAGGTTATCCGAAGGCGCAATCCAATTGCGCTTGGTAATCTCTCGCACAGGAAATAGCGAATACAATTTAGCGCGCCTAGCAACGGCGTCGTCTGCTGGCGCGCTCTTAGACAAACGATATGCGCTGTCCAAATTCATCCAGTACAGCGGATCGTCATCCCCAAACGCCTGTGCAAGCCCACGAGCAGTTTCGGGCGTTATTTGCTTCTTGCCAGTGATCAATTCGCTTACTAGGCGCTCAGGTCTTCCCATGATTTGCGCAAGGTCACCCTGTGTCCATCCGCGAGCTTCCAACTCTTCGCGAATGAACTCCCCCGGCGAAAAGACTTCTGCCGGTACTCGGCTCTTTCCCTGTCCGGGATTGTCAATGATAGTCAGCGATCTCAACGACATGGACAGTTTTCCTCGGGGCCTCGCCCTTCAACTCGACAATGAGACGCCATTGATCATTTAGCCGCATCGAGTACTGCCCCTCACGCGAGCCTTTCAATTTCTCGAAATTGAGAGCCCTAGAGGCATAAAAGGTTCGTTCGTCCGTAGCTGCCCTGATCTGTTGCATTCGCTTTCGATACGCTTTCACAACCGCATTCCCCAATCCTGCTGAGTAGGCCGGATCGACCTCCAAGCGGTCCAAGGACTGATCTTTGAAGGTCACGTCCATGGACATCCTCTATATAGCGCGAGTTGCGATTCCGTCAATTACATTTTCACACATAGTGTAAAAATGCTTGTTGATATTGGCCTTTATTTCAAGCATAAAGGTTAGTATGAACCGGATGTCCAGAGAACAACGTGCTCGTATTCTTCACCTCCTTTGCGAGGGCAGTTCGATTCGCGCGGTTACTCGGTTGACGGGCGCCAGCAAGAACACAGTCACGAGGCTCCTGGTCGATGCTGGCAAAGCGGCATCGGCCTATCAGGACGAAGCGCTTCGCAATCTTCCGTGCCGCCGTATCCAAGTCGATGAGATTTGGTCATTTTGCTACGCCAAGCAGGGGAACTTACCGGAAGGCAAGCGCGGCCAACTCGGATACGGTGATCTTTGGACTTGGACGGCCATCTGTGCCGATAGCAAGATTGTGCCGTCCTGGTTTGTCGGGCGGCGCGATGCGGAACACGCGCACGCTTTCATCAGCGATCTATCGAGCCGCCTAGCTCATCGCGTGCAGCTAACGTCGGACGGCCACAAGGCATATTTGGACGTGGTGGACGACGTGATGCATCAGAACGTCGATTACGCGATGCTGATCAAAATTTATGGGATGCCGCAGGAGGGAGCACAACATCGCTACAGCCCGACCGAATGCATCGGTGCGCAGCGGCAAGCAGTGCTCGGCAATCCTGACCCAGACCACATCAGCACGTCTTATGTGGAGCGGCAGAACCTAACCATGCGTATGCATATGCAGCGCTTCACTCGGCTGACGAATGCATTCACCAAGAAGGCTGAAAACCATATCGCCGCCGTGTCGCTGCACTTTCTGTATTACAATTTCGTCCGCATCCATCAGAAGCTTCGCGTCACTCCCGCGATGGCTGCTGGCGTCGTGCATCGGCTTTGGGATGTGGAGGACATGGTGCTCGTTTTGGAAAAGTATGAACAAAAAAATTCAAACTGACCCACTACCGACACTTGACAACGTAACGAATATCTCGTAAGAACGCGCACCATTTGAAGTTATGTCCAAACCCGGCCGCAACCGCGCCGGGTTTTTTGTTGCGCCGACAGGCGCTTTTTTTTGCGAAATAACAAGGGAGAAAGTCATGCCGTTTCAGCCAGGCCAAAGCGGCAATCCGGCGGGCCGTCCGCCGGGTTCGCGCAACAAGGCAACCATCCGGGTGCAGAATGTGCTCGAAGAGAGCGCGGAAAAGATTGCCATGCAGGCGAGCAGCCTGGCCGAGCAAGGCAACATCGCCGCTATTCGCATCTGCATGAACCGGCTCGCACCGGTGCCTAAAAGCGATCCCATCGCCTATGCGCTGCCGCCCGTGCAGTCCGGCGAGGAGGCGGTTGCGGCAATGGCAACCATCGTGCGCGGGATAGCCGATGGGGATCTGACGCCTTCCGAGGCTGCCCAGATGGCGAAAGTGATCAACGTCTATCTGCGCGCCCTTGCCACCTACGGCTTCGAGAAGCGCTTGGCGAAGCTTGAGATTCCAGCGGACCCCGTACCATCCGCAGACAACACACCCGCACTGCCATAGCAAGGGAGTTATCATGGCCGATCTCGAAGACAAGCATCAGTTGCCGATGAAGCGCATGCGCGGCATCGAAAAGGACCGCACGCGGGAGTCCCACAAGCGCCTTGTGTGGTGGAACTTGTGGGAGACCGAGAGTGAACTGGACGCGAAGATCGAACGCATGATTGCGGAGGGCAGAGCAAGCGCAGATGACGAGTTCCTTATCTACAGCTGGCTGCGTGAAGGCGAAGCCTGATTGCGTCCCGTGATTGTTATCGCATTGATAATCATTGTTCTTGGGGAGCGGGCATTTCCGGTTTTCGTTTATCTTCAAAGAGATAGAAGACCGGCACTGTAAAATTTTTCTCTTCATTTTTTTTCTCATTGTTCTTTTGTGCGCGAGTCCTGCTGTCTCCGACCTCATCCCGAGGAGGGCGCGTGCATAACTGCGGATCAACAACGCAGGGCGTTCGTAGCGCCCGTCTCGTAGGAAAGGAGCTTGCGGCCAGTTACGATAGGAACTTCAAATTCACCGCACTGGCGCGTTCACCCTTATCTTGAACCGATCGATGACGTCGGCGGGAAGGGGTTTCGCGCGCAGGCGCTCGGGATCGTGCGGATCGTGGCGGGTCCATACCCGGGTTTCCTGCCCGGTGACGGCGAGCCTGCCTGCATTCTCGATGCGATGCTGCACGTCGAAGCTCGATCGCCTGAACTCGGAAACGGTCGAGGCGATTTCCACGACGTCTCCGAATTTCGCCGGCGCGATAAACCTCGCTTTCACATCGACGATCGGCATGGTGACGTCCAATTCCGTCCTGAACTTGAAGGTCGGTATGCCGAGCGCCTGTTCGAACAGGAGCCAGGTGCTCCAATCAAAAAATTGGAAGTACCGGCTGTTGAAGACAATGCCGGCCGGGTCGCAATGACCCCATTCAATAACGATTTGCCTGCGCGCGGTGAGGTAGGTCACGGCCTCTCTCCTCATCCTTGAGGCTCGGCGCGGGGCGCCGAGCCTCGATGCGGGGTCTTTGGCCGTGCATCCTTCGAGGCCCGCGCGCCTTAACGGTGCTACCAGACTTGTAGTCTATACCGCGCGCGGGCACCTCAGGATGACGGCCGCCGGCTGACCCCCAGCGCTATTTCTTGGCGGCCTTGATCGGATCTTTCACCGCTTCAACGGTTGCGAACTCGACGTTGTAAAGCTCGCCGCCGACCTTCTCCACTTTGCGCAAATAGATGTTCTGCACAATTTCGCGGGTATCCGGGTCGATCGATATCGGTCCGCGCGGGCTCTCCCATTTCATTCCTTTCATGGCCCCGATCAACGCCTCGCCATCGGTCTTCCCAGCGGTTTTCTTGAGCGCCTCGTAGATCAAATGCATGCCGTCCCAGCCGCCCACGGATATGAAGTTCGGCCGGAAATTGTATCCTTTCTTGAATGCAGCGACGTACTCCTTGTTCATGGGAGAATCGTGCAGCGCCGAATAAAACCCGGCGGTCACCACGCCCAGCATGGCATCCCCCATCCCCGGCAGGTCATTGTCATCGGTGATGTCACCGGGACCAATGAGCTTGACGCCGGCTTTGTCGAGGCCGCGTTCGGCGAATTGCTTGGCAAAACTTCCGGCCTGGCCCGCGGGCACGAATACGAACAGCGTATCCGGAGAAAGATCCCGCGCGCGCTGCAGGAAGGGCGCAAAATCGGGATTTTGCAGCGGTACCTTGATGGTTTCCGCGACCTGCCCCCCTGCTTTGGTGAAGCTGTCGGTGAAAACGGCGGTGGCCTCCGCCCCGGGAGCCCAATCCGACTGCACGATGACGGCTTTCTTACTGCCGTTCTTCGCCGCCCATTCCGCGATAATTCCGGATTGCTGTCCAAGCGTGAAGCTGGTGCGCACCATATAAGGGTTGTTCGGATTGATGACGCCGGACGTCCCCGAGACCATCACCACATTGGCCGTCTTTCCCTGGGTGGAGAGCGGCCCGATCGCCATGGCACTCGGTGTAAGCGCCGAGGCAACGACGCCAACCTTTTCGTTGACGATCAATTCCTGCGCCAGCCGCTTTGAGTTGTCGGGAACGCCGGCATCGTCCTTGATGATCAGCTCGATCTTCTTGCCGGCAACGGTAGTGCCGTGCTTTTCCATGTAGAGCTTGAGGGCGGCCTGGATCTGCGTGCCGACCGCGGCCTGCCCGCCGGTGAGCGGCAGCACGGCACCGACTTTCACGGTTTCCTGGGCAAAGGCCGGCCCGGTCGCCAGCGCAATCAGCGACACTGTCGCGGCCATCATCGTTCTTCGCAGCATTGTTTTCCTCCGTTCCGGTGATTGCCGCCGACTACAGGGCCTACGCGTGTGCCTTGCGTTGCGGATCTATAATCTGCTCGAGCCTGCCGAGAACGCGCATGCAGGGAAGCACCTGCGCCAGGCTGGCATTGGGCTCGCGCTTCTCCCTGATGGCGGCGATGAATTCGCGATCCTCCAACTCGATGCCGTCCATGGAGACATCGACCTTGGATACGTCGATGGGGTTTTTCTTGCCGTCCGCCAGGTCGTCGTAGAAGGCCTGATAGGTGCCGTTGTCGCAGATATAGCGGAAGAACGAGCCGAGCGGACCGTCGTTATTGAACGACAGCGACAGCGTCAGGATCGCGCCCGACGGCACCTTGGCGACGATGCCCATATCCATGGCAATGCCGAGCTCGGGGTGAATCGGTCCCTGCACGGCATAGCAGTCGGAAATGGTCGCTCCCGCCTGGTACTGGAACAAATCTATCGTGTGCGCCGCGTGATGCCATAAGAGGTGATCGGTCCAGCTGCGCGGATTACCGGCGGCATTGATGTTGCGGCGGCGGAAAAAATAGGTCTGCACGTCCATCTGTTGAACTGCAAGCTCACCCTTTTTGATGCGCTTGTGAATCCACTGATGGCTTGGATTGAAACGGCGGACATGGCCGCCCATGGCGACGACGCCGGTCTCCTTTGCAATTCGCACCAGGGCTTCCGCATCTTCGACGCTGTCGGTGACTGGAATCTCCACCAGCACGTGCTTGCCGGCGCGCATCGCCTGCTCGCCCTGGCGAAAATGCATCTTGGTGGGCGTCGTGAGGATCACCGCATCCGCGCGCTTGATCCCCTCGGACAATTCCCCGGTGTAGTGGGGAATTCCGTATTTCTTGGCAACCTCTGCGGTCGCATCCTGATTGCCCCCGACCAGCGAAGTGACCTCGACCTGCGGAATGCGCTTGAGCGCATCGAGATGCTTCTGACCGAACGCGCCCTGACCGGCTACACAGATTTTCATCGCGCTTCCTTGCTTGCAATTCGGGGATTCGCCTTGCGCAGTGCGGCCTGCCGGGCCTTGCCGGCGCTCGCGCGCGCTCGCGCGGGAGCCTTGCGCTTGTTCTCCAGAATGATGTGCCCGACCGCCGTGTTCGATGCAGGCACGGTGTAGAAGCGATAGACTTCCTTGACGTCCTGGTCGAGCGCACCGCGCATGATGAGCCACATCACCATTTCGACCCCTTCGGCGCCGGCCTCGCGCATATATTCGACATGTGGGATGCGCATAAGCTTGTTGGGGTCCTTGGTGAGGTTGTCGAGAAACTGCTTGTCGAATTTGCTGTTGATCAGGCCCGCGCGCGGGCCGGAAATCTGATGCGACATGCCGCCGGTCCCGAACATGACTACCCGCAGATCTTCCGGATAGGATTCCACCGCCTTGCGGATCGCCTTGCCCAGCATGTAGCAGCGGTGGCCGGTTGGCGGCGGATACATCACGACGTTCACCGCCAGCGGGATCACCGGACACGGCCATTCCTTGGGCGACCCGAATAAGAGGTTGAGCGGGACGGTCAGCCCGTGATCGACATCCATCTTGTTGACGATGGTGAGATCGAATTCATCAAGGATGACCGACTGGGCAATATGCGAGGCAAGTTCCGGGTGCCCCTTGACGACCGGCACCGGGCGCGGACCCCAGCCTTCGTCCGCCGGCGGAAACTCTGCCGCGCAGCCGAGCGCAAAAGTCGGGATCAGCTCGACGGAGAACGCCGAGGCGTGATCGTTGTAGACGACAATGGCCACATCGGGTTTGGCTTTGGCCATCCACTCCTTCGATTTCTCGAAGCCGGAGAACACCCGCTTCCAGTAGGGCTCCTCCGTTCGCTTGTTGTCGATCGCCGCGCCGATTGCCGGCACATGCGAGGAGGCGACGCCTGCGATGATCCTAGCCACGTTTCGACCTCGACTTGCTGCTCGTTTTCGATTTTGCTTTCCGCCCGCGCCCGCTTGCGCCGACGGTGCGGGAGACCTCCCGCCCTGACTTGCTGCGATTGCCCTCAACCGAACGGCCGCCGGCGAGCATCATCTTCGCATAATCCTCCTGCGTCGCTCCGGTCATCGTGGCGGCGAGATGCTGAAACGAATGGCCGTCGGTGGCGCCAAGCTTGGCGGTGAAATAGATGTTGCCGCCCAGTTCCAGCATGCGATTGTAATCGCGCTTGAGGATGGCTTCGCGCTGCTTGTCGCTGAGCGGGAAGCGCTGCAGATATTCTGACTCGTTGGCTTTGAACGCCTTGCGGTTCTCGTCCTTCATCAACGACATGCAGAACATGTTGATGCCGTATCCCTGGCGCGAGCGCTCGGCATCGAACACGAAGGTGCCCGGGATATCGTCATAATCATGCGGCCTGCGTGACATGGGCATTCTCCTCAGACGCTCCCCTTGGATTCTGACATAACTCGCCTATAGCGAACAACGTGCCGGCAGCTCAATGCCAGTAGAGTCGCATGGGATTGTCGACCAGCAGGGCCTTTTGCTCGGCTGCGGTCGGAGCGATCTTGGGAATGTAATCGACCAGCACGCCGTCGTCCGGCGCCGCCTGCTTCATGTTGGGATGCGGCCAGTCGGTTCCCCACAGCACCCGATCGGGAAACCGCCGCACCAGTTCGCGGCCGAAAGGAACCACATCGTCATAGGGCGGGCCGGCGAGCGTCATGCGCTCCGGGCAGGTCACCTTTGCCCAGAAATTGTCATGCTCGCGCATGAGCCGGTGGAAGCGCTGGTTCTGCGGGTCATCGACCCCGCGAGCAACGTTCGGCGTGCCCATATGGTCGACGACCACGGTTGTCGGCAGTGACGTGAAGAATGCCTCGAGGTCAGGCAGGTCGGCCATCTCGAAATACACCACGATGTGCCAGCCGAGCGGTGCAATCCGCTGCGCAATACGGTCGAGCACGTCCTTGGGCGTAAAGTCGACCAACCGTTTCACAAAGTTGAAGCGCACGCCTTTGACGCCCGCGCGATCCATGGCTTTGAGCTCGCCGTCGGTGACCTCCTCGCCCACAAAGGCAACGCCTTTGGCCTTGCCGCCGGCGCTTTCCAGGGCGTCGACCATGGCGCGGTTGTCCTTGCTGTGGCAGCTCGCCTGCACGATCACATTCTTGTCGAAGCCGAGAAAGTCGCGCAGTTCGAACAGCTTCTCTTTGGGCGCGTCACAAGGCGTATATTTGCGCTCCAGCGCATAGGGAAATTTTTGTTCCGGTCCAAACACATGGCAATGCGCATCGACTGCACCGGGCGGTGGCCGAAATTTCGGCTTGGAAGGATGGGGGTGGAAGGGAATGTAGCCAGGACTCATCGGCATTAGTGCCCCGCTTCCGAAGTTCGTGATACATTGCGGCACCCTCTGTCACGAACTTCGGAAGCAAAGGGGCACTACCAAACCCGAAGTTCGCACCCGAACGTGCCGCGAGCCCTGGCGAACTTCGGAATCGGACCACTTGGCGTCTCCTGCCATTCAATTACACCCGTTCGAGCGCAAGCGACACGCCTTGCCCGACACCGACGCACATGGTTGCGAGCGCGAGCTTGCCGTCGCGCTTCTCCAATCCGTGCGCGGCGGTCAAGGCTAACCGGGCGCCCGACATGCCGAGCGGGTGGCCAAGCGCAATTGCGCCGCCATGCGGATTGACGTGCTCGGCGTCGTCAGCAATGCCGAGCTGACGCAGGCAGGCAAGCGCCTGGGCGGCGAACGCCTCGTTCAGCTCGATCAGATCGAAATCGCCGATTTTGAGCGCGAGCCGCACCATGAGTTTTTGCGTCGACGGAACCGGGCCAATTCCCATGACGCGGGGCGGTACCCCTGCCGAAGCCATTGCCAGCACGCGCGCACGCGGGGTCAGCCCATGGCGTTTCGCAGCCTGCGCGCTTGCCAGAATGAGCGCGGCAGCGCCGTCGTTGATCCCCGAGGCATTCCCCGCTGTCACGGTGCCGCCCTCGCGCGCGATCGCTTTGAGCTTGCTAAGCCCATCGAGGGTCGTTTGCGGCCTTGGGTGCTCATCCTTGTCGATGGTGAGCGGCCCGGTCTTGCTGCCCGGGAGGGTGACAGGCACGATCTCCTGCGCGAAATAGCCTGAGGCAAGTGCTTTTCCCGCGCGCTGTTGCGAGCGCAGCGCGAATGCATCCTGGTCGCTGCGCGACACCTGATATTCTTCGGCAACGTTCTCGGCGGTCTCCGCCATGGAGTCGACGCCGTATTGCGCCTTGAGGAGCGGATTGATGAATCGCCAGCCCAAAGTGGTGTCGGCGACCTCCGCACTGCGCGCGAAAGCTTCCGGCGACTTGCCCATCACGAAGGGAGCCCGCGTCATCGACTCGACCCCGCCGGCAATGATGAATTCAGCTTCGCTGCATCGAATGGCGCGCGCGGCATCGCCAAGCGCATTGAGCCCCGAGGCGCACAGCCGATTGACCGTTACCCCCGGCACGCTGGCGGGGATGCCTCCGAGGAGCAGCGCCATTCGCGCCACATTGCGATTGTCTTCGCCGGCCTGATTGGCGCAACCGAGCACGACTTCGTCGAGTGCGGACCAATCGACTGCAGGATGCCTTTCGACAAGCGCCTTGATCGGTATCGCGGCAAGGTCATCGGCGCGCACCTTGGCAAGCGCCCCACCATAGCGGCCAATGGGCGTGCGCACCCCGTCGCAAATAAAAACGTCACGCAACTCGCTCATGCATCCTCCGGGGCTAGTGGTCCGATTCCGAAGTTCGCCACCACTCGCGGCACGTTCCGATGCGAACTTCGGAATTTAAGGACCACTAGCAACTCTATGATTTCTAGTGCGGTTTTAAATTTGAAGTTCCTAAACGAGCTTGCGGCCAGTTACGATAGGAACTTCAAATTCACCGCACTAGTGCCTCCATCGTCCCAAGCTTGACCCTGGTTGCCGGAAATGTCACCGAAACGTACTGGGCGAACGCTCTAACATTACACACAGCCAGCTCGAAGCGAAGCGGGGGGCGCCGATCATGGAAATCAAAGGACATGCCGCTGTGGTGACCGGCGGCGCTTCCGGCCTGGGCGCCGCCATGGCGCAGGAGCTTGCTCGCGCCGGTGCCAAGGTCGCTTGTCTCGACGTCAACGTCGACGGCGCACGCGCAATTGCCAAGGAGATCGGCGGCTGCGCCGCGCGTTGCGACGTGACCGATGCCGAACAGTCCGCGGCTGCGCTTGCCGAGGCGCGCGAGCAACATGGTCCAGCGCGCATTCTCATCAATTGCGCAGGCGTCGGTCCAGCCAAGCGCATCGTTGGCCGCGATGGTCCCATGCCGCTCGGCGAGTTCGAACGCGTCATCAAGATCAATCTCATCGGCACCTTCAACATGACGCGCCTCGCTGCCGCCGCCATGCAGAGCTTATCGCCGCTTGCGGAGGAGGAGCGCGGCGTCATTCTGATGACCGCTTCGGTTGCCGCTTTCGAAGGGCAAATCGGACAGGCGGCGTACGCAGCCTCCAAAGGCGGCGTCGCGGCCTTGGTGCTTCCGGCAGCGCGGGAGTTCGCGCAGTTCGGAATCCGCGTCAACGCCATCGCTCCGGGAATTTTCCATACTCCCATGCTCATGGCGTTGCCCGAGGAAGCGCGCCGCAGTCTCGCCGCTGCGGTGCCGTTCCCGAAAGAGCTCGGCCGGCCCGATCAGTTTGCCTCGCTCGGGCGCCATATCATCGAGAACACCTACATCAACGGCGAAGTGATCCGTCTCGACGGCGCGCTGCGCATGGCGCCGCGCTGAATGGCTCTTTGAGCGACCATGCTGGTCAATACGCGAGTTGTCCGCATCGAATGGGGCGACTGCGATCCGGCTGGCATCATCTACTATCCCCGCTATCTCGCGATCTTCGACGCCTGCACCACCGCGCTCATCGAGCGGGCCATCGGCATGACCAAGCGCGACTATCTCAAGGCGCATGACTTTGCCGGGCACCCGCTCGTGAATGTCCACTGCCGTTTTCTGCTCCCCACCCGGTTCGGCGACGATGTCACGATCGAGACCATGGTTAGTGAATTCCGCCGTTCCAGCTTTGACTTACGCCACCGCCTCACCCTCGACGCTAACCTCGCGGCGGAAGGCTTCGAAACCCGGGTATGGGTGAAAGGGCATCTGCCTGCGGGCGTTATGAAAGCCACCCCGGTGCCGCAGGAGGTGATCGAGGCTCTCTCGCGCCCCGCCTGACTTCTACATCCTGGCTAATACTAATTGTGCATTGCGGTAGACTTATGCTGCACTGCATACTAGCTTCTAATCGACGGGTTGCCGGGCCCTCAATTTCGGCCGCAAGACGTCCGGAGGCGGCGATGAACAACCACTGCGCATACTGCTACGGCAAATTCGGCCTGGTGCGGCATCGGCGTGCCTTCAAGAGCTTTTGCTCACGCGCTTGCGTGGAACAGCACAAGGTTTGGCTGCGAGGGGAGGCTCGACAGCGTAACAGCTGGGTCGAGTCCCTGTGGCAGGCAAGCCTGAACGTTGTACCTCGCAACGAGCGTTCGCCCGCGTAGTGCTCATTCCTCCTCGGTGAAGCGGCCGCTCACCAGCGTGGCGAGCGCGTCGACGACTGCACGGGCATCGCGTCCGGTCGCTTCGACCGTGATGCTGGTTCCGGGTCCGGCGGCGAGCATCATCAAGCCCATGATGGAGGTGCCGCCGACCACTTCCTGGCCGCGCTTTACCTTCACGTCGGCGTCAAACTTCTCGACGGTTTGCACGAATTTCGCCGAGGCGCGGGCGTGCAGTCCCTTCTTGTTGCGGATATGAAGCACGCGAGTGACCGCATTGCCATCGGCATGGTCGCCAGTGGAGCCCGATTCGTTCGAGCCTTGGGTGTCGTTCATTTCCCGGCAAGGACCCGGCTGGCAATCGTGATGTATTTGCGACCGGAATCCTGCGCAGCTGCGACCGCTTCCGATAGCGGACATTCGTCGCGCACCTTAGCGAGCTTGACCAGCATAGGCAGATTGATGCCGGCAAGCACCTCGACCTTGGGACGGCTCATAACCGAAATCGCCAGATTCGAGGGCGTGCCGCCGAACATGTCGGTGAGAATGGCAACGCCCTGACCGCTATCCACGCGCTTGACGGCCTCGACGATGTCGGTGCGGCGTTGCTCGACATCGTCATCGGGTCCGATCGTGACCGCCTCGATCTGGGGTTGCGGACCCATCACATGTTCCAGGGCGGCACGGAATTCCAGGGCGAGCCGCCCATGGGTAACCAGGACGAGACCGATCATTGAGTTCCCTGCCGGCGGAATTCCGTTGCACCGCACGAAAAGGCGCCCATCTTGATCATCCCGGCTTCGGACGCAAGGGGACTTTCGGCTCTTTCGTCAGCGTGTTGCATTGCAGCATAAGGGAGTGCCGGGGAGGCCCGCCATCGGCCGCGGCGGACAGGGAACTGCGGCGGATAGGTTACTTTTGTTCCCTCCGGAGCGCCCGCAAGGCTCATGAGTGAGGTCTAATGTCGCTTGGCGAGGTCGTGAGAAAGGCAATCACGGAAGGCATCGGCTCGGCGCCGGCGACAACGGCAAGTCGAGGCACGCGGACGCCCGCGAGCACGATCTCGTTCGAGCTTGGCAGTCGCTCTGCATCCTCGACAGTGAGATCGACGACGAGGCCGACGATGGCGATCGGCTCATAGTCGAGGCGGCGGATGCCGATACCGCGCATTTCGATCAGTCCGGCGAGATCGCCCGCCGGGCGCACCAGCAAGCGTCCGTTGCAAGCTTCAAGATGCACCCGGTCGTCGCCAATGAGGCGCGCGAAGCGCAGGAGGCCCGTCTCTGCCGCGGCGATGAGCGCCAGCGCCAGGCGCGATTTGCCCGCTCCTGCCGCCCCTCGAATGAGAACTGCAAAATTTCCGACGAGCACCGCCGATGCATGCACGCTCGGAGCTTCGGCTGCCATTACATCGCCGGCAGCCGGACAAAGAAACGCGCGCCGATAATTTCGGGAACGCCGCTTGCGACCGCGCAACTCGCTTCTCGGTTTTCCATCCAGATACGGCCATCGTGGGCTTCGACGATCTGCTTTGATATGGACAGCCCAAGACCGGAATTCTGGCCGAATGCCTGATGCGGCCGATGGGTATAGAATCGCTCGAAAATTCTCTCCAGCGCTTCTGCCGGCACGCCGGGGCCCTCGTCCTCGACAACGATGTCGATATCGTGTTCGCCACGCCGGCAGCCAATGTGCACGGTCGTTCCCGGCGCAGAGAACGAGCGCGCGTTGTCGATGAGATTGTCGATCACCTGTCCGATCTGGGAATCATGGCCGAGGACAAAAAGCTCATCTGCGGAGGACCCTTCGAATTTCAGAGCGACCGATACGCCATTATGATCGCGTTCGTTTGCCACCGCGACCACGGTCGTGAGGAGCTTTCGCAGATCCACGGGCTGTGCCTCGTGCCGCTGCATCTCGGCTTCCAGGCGGCTCGCATTCGATATATCCGAGATCAGCCGGTCGAGCCGCTTGACGTCGTGCTGGATGACGGCGAGGAGCCGGTTGCGGCTTTCGTCGGTCTTGGCGAGGGGCAGCGTCTCCACTGCCGAGCGCAACGAGGTCAATGGATTTTTCAGCTCATGCGCCACGTCGGCGGCGAAGCTCTCGATCGCCTCAATGCGGCTGTAGAGCGCATCCGCCATATCGCGCAGCGAGCGCGACAGATGCCCGATCTCGTCGCGGCGATGGCTCAGATCGGGAATTTCCACGCGAGAGCGCCGGCGCCGGCGCACCAGCTGGGCGCTTTCCGCAAGCCGGCGCACCGGGCCGGCAATGGTCCCGGCGAGCAGGAATGACAGAACCACCATCACGCCGGAGGAGATGAGAAACACCTTCACAATGGCCAGCCGCTCGGCGCCGACCATGTTGTCGATATCAGCGCCTTGCGTCGACAGCATCAGCGCACCGCGCACCGCGCGAAAGCGCTGGACCGGCACTGCCACCGAGACAATCACCTCGCCTCGCTCGTTGATGCGCACCATGCTGGACTTGAAGCCCTGCAGCGCGTTGCCGACTTCCTGATAGCCCTTGCCTTCCTGCGGCCCAAGCTCGCGGTAAAGCGGCAAGGTTCCGCGCGTGAACCAGATGCGAACGGCGACATAGGCGCGTTCGAGGATCCCGGGTTTTTGCGTCGGCGGCGGCAGGTCGAAGCGCAGCACGTCGTAGAGGTTGCGACTGTCGAGGATCAGGACGCCGGCGCGGTCGTAGATACGCGCACGGGTATTCGTCGGCGATACCAGCCGGCGCAACAGCGGGGCGACCCGCTCGGGATTGATGGGAAATTCGAGGCCGGAGAGAGCCTCTTCCGAAGGCCCGTAGATTTCACCCGCCTGCAAATCGAGCAGGCGCTCGGGATCGATGGTGATGGAGTCGGGTTCCACCGTGGCGGACGCGGCAATGGCGCCGGCGATAATCTCGCCCTGTACGAGGAGGCTCTGGACGCGCGCGTCGATAAGGCCGGCGCGGAATTGCGACAGGTAGAGAATTCCAACCACCAGCGCGAGAAGGCCGGTAACATTGAGAAAGATGATGCGGCGCGTGAGACTGGAAAAGCTGATGCGGACGAACAAAAACCAGCCTTGCCGCAACAGCTCTGCCAGCCTGCTGCCCTTTTCCGCAAGCGGCAGAGTCTCATCGAGCCGTTGCGGCTCGGCGATGGTGGTGAAACTTTCCGGCGTTCGATTGAGCACGGTCGGTCTGCCGGTTGCGCGCCCCTAAACTCGTGTCCCGGGCGCAGCGCAGCACGAAGCGCCTCTTCGGCGTGTAGTAGTGCGCTGCAGAACCGGGAGCACCAAGGTAACGAATCTTGCTCTGGTGTCGTCGCGGCGCCAAGCTGCGCCGTCAGATCTCCTTGAACCGATAGCCAACCCCATAAAGGGTTTCGATCATGTCAAAGTCGTCGTCGGTCCCTTTGAATTTCTTGCGCAGACGTTTGATGTGACTGTCGATGGTACGGTCGTCGACATAGACTTGGTCGTCGTAGGCCGCATCCATCAACGCATTGCGACTCTTCACCACGCCTGGCCGGCTCGCCAGCGCCTGCAGGATCAGGAATTCGGTCACCGTGAGCGTCACCGGCTCGTTCTTCCAGGTACAGGTGTGGCGCTCAGGATCCATGCGCAACAGCCCGCGTTCGAGCACCTTGGTGGCATCGGCTTCTTTCGGAGCGCTGCCGTCCTTGGGGGCCGAGCGGCGCAAAATGGCCTTGACCCGCTCGACCAGCAGCCGCTGCGAGAACGGTTTGCGGATGAAATCGTCGGCTCCCATTTTCAAGCCGAACAATTCATCGATCTCCTCATCTTTGGAGGTGAGGAAGATCACCGGCATGTCGGACTTCTGGCGCAGGCGCCGCAATGTCTCCATTCCGTCCATGCGCGGCATCTTGATGTCGAGGATGGCGAGATCGGGAGGGCTGGTCTTGAAGCCGTCGAGCGCCGAGGCGCCGTCGGTATAAGTCATGATCCGGTAGCCTTCAGCCTCGAGCGCAATCGAAACCGAGGTCAGGATGTTGCGATCGTCGTCGACGAGAGCGATTGTAGGCATGGAGCCCCTATCCCTTGGCGTTTAGCCCCCTGAAATCGAAGCCCCTAAAGCAAGGCTGAAATGTGACCAATCCCTGACAAACCTATGATTCGTCAAAGGGTTTGTACCGCGGCCTCGTTGCCTAGCATTGTGGTAGGCATAACCGCAAGCCGGCGTCATCCCGGGGGCCGCGCGGATTCATAAACACGACCGGGGTAATGGATTCAGGGCTCCCGCTTGCGGCGGCTCCCGGAATGACAGCCATATCGCGCCGCAACATAGACGCGCCATGCCGTCGCAGGAGCGTTCCCTGTCGCGTAAACTGTCACGTGCATTGCGGCTTGGCAGAAGGTTTGATCCCCATTATAGGGTCGCGCTGGGCGCAACCGTCGCCAAATCCCATGATCGATTGGAGCAAGAAGCCGTCCTGAATTGTTAACGGCCAGTCGGGAGTCCGTGGAGGTTTTTCGTGCAGGAAACGGGTATCAGAAACGGCAGTTACGGTGCGGACAGATTTGGCTTCAGGCAGCTGGGCGCCGTCCATTGGAATCTCACTGCGCCTCTCTTGTACGAGCATGCGATTGCGGCTGGCGAAGCGTCAATTGTCGAGGGCGGCGCCCTTTGCGCCGAGACGGGAGCGCATACGGGACGCTCGCCCAAGGACAAGCACACGGTTGTCGATGACCTGACCGAGCATACGGTCTGGTGGGGCGGCAACCGCAAAATGACGCAAGCCAATTTTCAGCGGCTATACGAGGATTTTATCACCCATGCGCACGGCAAGAAGCTGTTCGCGCAGGACCTCCATGGCGGCGCGGATCCGGCGTATCAGATAAAGACGCGGGTGTTCACGGAGCTCGCCTGGCATTCGCTGTTCATCCGGCAGTTGCTTATCCGCCCCGAGCGTTCGGCGCTGGCCTCATTCATTCCCGACCTCACGATCGTCGATTTGCCTTCGTTCAAGGCCGATCCCAAGCGGCATGGCGTGCGTAGCGAAACCGTGATTGCCATCGATTTCAGCCGCAAGATCATTCTGATCGGCAATTCGTCCTATGCGGGCGAGATCAAAAAGTCGGTGTTCACCACGCTCAACTTTTATTTGCCGGCACAGGGCGTCATGCCCATGCACTGCTCGGCCAATGCCGGGGCAACCGGCGATGTTGCGCTGTTCTTCGGGCTTTCCGGCACCGGCAAGACCACCCTTTCCGCCGATCCCAACCGCATTCTGATCGGCGACGATGAGCACGGCTGGGGACCGGACGGCGTGTTCAATTTCGAGGGCGGCTGCTATGCCAAATGTATCAAGCTCTCGCAGGAGGCTGAGCCGGAAATCTATGCTGCGACCAATCGGTTCGGCGCGGTGCTCGAAAACGTGGTGTTCGATCCGCAGACGCGCGTTCCGAATTTCGACGACGACTCCCGTACCGAGAATACCCGCTCGGCCTACCCGCTTGATTTCATGCCGCGCGCATCGCGCACCGGTCGGGCCGGCCATCCCAGGAACATCATCTTTCTCACTGCCGACGCGTTCGGGGTCATGCCGCCGATTGCCAAGCTTACCCCGGCGCAGGCGATGTATCATTTCCTTTCAGGCTATACCGCCAAAGTCGCCGGCACCGAGAAAGGCCTGGTGGGCGTCGAACCAGAATTCTCAACCTGCTTCGGTGCTCCGTTTCTTCCACGCCCGCCGGCGGAATATGGCAACGTGCTGCGCGATTATATTTCCAGGCACAAGGTCGATTGCTGGCTGGTCAACAGCGGCTGGACCGGCGGCATCTATGGGGTCGGCCGGCGCATGCCGATCAAGGCGACACGCGCGCTGGTCACCGGCGCGCTCGACGGCTCCCTCAAGAAAGTGAGTTTCCGCACCGATCCTTATTTCGGGTTCTCGGTGCCGACTTCGGTACCCGGGATCGAGCCGCACATTCTCTATCCCATGAAGACCTGGAAGGACAAAGCAGCTTTCGACGAAACGGCCCGCAAGGTCGTCGCCATGTTCCAGAAGAATTTCGTCAAGTTCGAGAGCGATGTCGACGCCGAGGTGCGCTCTGCCGCGCCGGAGGTGCGCATCGCCGCGGAGTGAACGCGGGGTCGATCGGTTGAAGCCTTCTTTCTAGCGAATAGGGAACCGTGCGTCCGTTGGGCGGCTATCTTCGATTGCCGACCATATCCTTGAGGTGCGCCTTGAGCTCGGGCGCATGCCGGTCAAGCGCTCTTCTGACTTGCTCGCGGTCGATGCCCTTCGGCGTCTTGCCCTTTTCGACGGCTTCGTTCATGCGCTTGAGCAGATCGAAGTCGTGCTCATCGCGATAGGGCTTCAGATCGAGGTCGGGTGGCACCTTGCGCAGGCGCTCGTCGCCGATTGTCTTCACGTGTTTCTGCATGAAGCGATCATAGTCGCGCCAGCGCAGGCAGGCAGCACGCACCGCCGCCTCCTCGGCGCGCGCAGCGATTTGATGGGCATGCAGATAATGCAGGCCGAGCTGATCGATCAGCGTCTTTTCCACCTCTTCATGCAGGATCAAGAAGCGATCGGTATCCACTTCGCGCCCGTCGACCTTCATGATGCGCGGCATGTGGCGGTCGATATAGATCGTTTTGCCATCGATGCTGTAGCCGGCGAGATACGGGATGTCGTGCTCGCGGTCGAGCTTCTTGACCCGTCGCACAATGGCGTCGAGCGCGCGATCGAGCATCAGATTGGAGATGTACCATTCCGGAAGCCTGAGCTTTTTATGCGGCGCTTCTGGATGACAATAGTGAAGCGGCATGGTGCGGCTCCTTTCTGCAACATTGGAAGAATTGCGGCAGACCGGCAGCCGAGTCCAGGGTCGCAGCACCCGGAAACTGTGGAACGATTTACGCGCAGTGGAAGTTTGGGCCAGTTGGAGGCGAAATCTGGGCGTGCGCCTTGACCGGCTTTGTGCAGCCGGTGGCGGACTATCTCCCGATGGCAAAATACCGCCTCGACGAGGCGCCGAAAGCGCATCCAAACCGGCCGCGATAAGCCAATCCACGCGGCGTTTCGATCATCCTTGCGGGCCGCGCGCTGCCCTTGAAATTCCATAAAAAACAGTTACTTACAGCGTACACTTTGGGCTGTACGGGGGCGGTTTTTCGTGCCAAACCAAATCGTCCCCACGCAAACCTCCGATTCGAAAGTTGCCCATGGCTGAAGCCGTCCGCCAGACCGTGCCTCTTGCTTCCGACTACGGCGCAGAATCGATCAAGGTCCTCAAGGGCCTCGACGCTGTGCGCAAACGGCCGGGCATGTATATCGGCGATACCGACGACGGATCCGGCCTGCACCACATGGTCTACGAAGTCGTGGACAATGCCATCGACGAGGCATTGGCCGGCTTCGCCAAGGAAGTGCTGGTCACTCTCCACCCGGATGGATCCTGCAGCGTGCGCGACGACGGTCGCGGCATTCCAACCGACATCCATCAGGGCGAAGGGGTCTCAGCCGCCGAAGTGGTGATGACGCAGCTGCACGCCGGAGGAAAGTTTGGTGAGGCGCATAATGCGGCAAACCCATACAAGGTGTCCGGCGGCCTGCATGGGGTCGGCGTATCGGTGGTGAACGCGCTATCGACCTGGCTCAAGCTGACCATCTGGCGCGACGACAAGGAGCACTTCATCGAGTTCCGCGACGGCGAGGCGCTGGCACCGCTTTGCGTCGTCGGCGCTGCGCACGATAAGCGCGGCACGGAAGTTAGCTTCCTGCCGAGCCCTGCCACTTTCACCATGACCGAATTCGATTTCGCGACCCTGGAGCACCGGCTGCGCGAACTCGCTTTTCTCAATTCCGGCGTGCTGATCGTCCTTTCCGACAAGCGCCACGCCGTCGAGAAGCGAGAGGAGCTGCGATACGAAGGCGGAGTGGAGGCCTTCGTCAAATACATCGATCGCAACCAGAACCCACTTATTCCCTCGCCGATCACCATCAAAACCGAGCGCGACAGAATCGCCATCGAGTGCGCGCTGTGGTGGAACGAGAGCTTCCACGAAACCGTGCTGTGCTTCACCAACACCATTCCGCAGCGCGACGGCGGCACCCATCTCGCCGGTTTCCGCGGCGCCCTCACACGCCAGGTCACCGGCTATGCGGAAAAGGCGGGCGTCGCGCAAAAGGAGAAGGTCGCGCTCACCGGCGACGATTGCCGTGAAGGGCTGACTGCGGTGCTCTCCTGCAAGGTGCCCGATCCGAAATTCTCCGCGCAGACCAAGGACAAGCTCGTCTCATCGGAGGTTCGTCCGGTGGTCGAGAACCTCATCAACGAGGCGCTGCAATATTGGTTCGAGGAGCATCCCGCCGAGGCCAAGCTCATTGTCACCAAGGTCATCCAGGCAGCAGCGGCGCGCGAGGCGGCGCGCAAGGCGCGCGAGATGACGCGAAAGAGCGCGCTCGGCGTCGCCTCCCTCCCCGGCAAGCTTGCCGACTGCCAGGAGCGCGACCCCGCCAAATCCGAGCTGTTCATTGTCGAGGGCGACAGCGCCGGCGGCTCCGCCAAGCAGGGGCGCGACCGCGCCTTTCAGGCGGTGCTTCCGTTGCGGGGGAAAATTCTCAATGTAGAGCGCGCGCGACCCGACAAGATGCTCTCCAGTCAGGAGATCGGCACACTGATCACGGCGCTTGGCACCGGCATCAGCGACGAATTCAATGTCGACAAGGTGCGTTATCATAAGATTATCATCATGACCGACGCCGATGTCGACGGCTCGCATATCCGCACCCTGCTGCTCACCTTTTTCTATCGCCAGATGCGCGAGCTGATCGACCGCGGCCATCTCTTCATTGCGCAGCCGCCCCTCTATAAGGTCACGCGCGGAAAATCGGAGCAATATCTCAAGGACGAACGGGCGCTTGAGGACTACCTGATTGGCAGCGGCCTGGAGAACTGCGTGCTGCGGCTCCATTCCGGCGAGCATCGCGCGGGCGAGGATCTCAAAGGCCTGGTCGAGCAGGCGCGCGTCATTCGCAACCTGCTCAATGGTCTGCACAGCCGCTACAATCGACAAGTCGTCGAGCAGGCCGCCATCGCCGGCGTCCTTCATTCGAATATCTTCGGCGATCCGGGAAACGCCGTCGAAGCTGCGAAATACATTGCGCGGCGGCTCGACGCGCTGTCCGATGAGATCGAGCGCGGCTGGCAAGGGGAATTTCGCGAGGGCGAAGGCTTCCGCTTCGAAAGGACGGTGCGCGGCGTCACCGATGTTGCGGTGCTCGATCAGGCGCTGCTTGGCTCGGCCGATGCGCGCAAGCTCGACGAGCATGCGCCAACCTTGCAGCAGGTTTATCCGCGCCCGGCGGTCCTGCGTCGCAAGGACGAGGAGACGGCGATTCACGGGCCGGTGGCGCTGTTCGAGGCGGTGACCAATGCCGGCCGCAATGGCGTTTCGCTGCAACGCTATAAGGGATTGGGAGAGATGAATCCCGGTCAGCTTTGGGAGACCACGCTCGACGCCAATGCACGCTCGCTCCTGCAGGTGAACGTCAAGGAAATCGACGAGGCAAACGTCCTGTTCGATGAACTGATGGGCGACAAGGTCGAGCCGCGCCGCGCTTTCATCGAACAGAACGCGCTGATCGCAAGCGTGGATGTCTAGCGCGGGATGATCCTTGTTCGAACTCATCATCCCGCTTATTTCTTTGATGGAGGATGATCTTTTTCCAAAAAGTGGTGCCCACCCCAGATCAAGTCTGGGGTGGGCTTTTTCGGGATCATGCTCTGAGCCTCCGGCGATGATGCGGTGAAGCTGTGGGACGATGCGCGGGTAGCGCGCGGAATGCGCGCCCAGCTGGCATTACGGCGCCAACGGCTCGCCGGGGGCGATGAGCCGCTGGGCTGGAAGGTCGGCTTTGGCGCGCCGGCGATGCTGCAGCAGCTCAAGATTTCCGGTCCGTTGGTGGGCTTCCTGACCCGCAATGCCAGTCTGGCGCCGGGCGCAAAAGTGTCGCTGTCCGGCTGGTCCAAACCCGTCGCCGAACCCGAGATTGCCGTCCATATCGCCCGCGACATCGGTCCCGGCACCGACCGCGCCGGCACCGTCGCAGCGATCGGCGGAATCTCCCCGGCGATCGAACTGGTCGATGTAACCGCGCCGCCCGAAGATCCCGAGGAGATTCTGCGCGGGAACATCTACCAGCGCCACGTCGTGCTGCGGGCCAACGCGCCGGCACAGCTGGACTCGGCCGCGAACGGTGTCGTTTGTCGGGTGATCCGTCGCGGAGCCGAGGTGGCCCGCACCACCGATCCGCAGGCCAATACCGGCAATTGGATTGAAATTGTGTCGCATGTGGCAAATGTGCTTGCCGCCTTCGGCGAAACGCTGCGCGCCGGAGAGATCATCATCACCGGTTCGGTGGTGCCGCCCATCAGCATCGAGCGGCGCGAAGATGGTATTGCATTCGAGGCGGATCCGATCGGTGGTGTTGGGGTGCGTTTTCGTTGGGATTGATATGAAGCGATTGGCGCAACTCTTTGCATTCACGCTTCTTCTGGGCGCGGGCGTGCTCTCGCACGCGCAGGCGCAGGATTGGCCACAGCGGCCGGTGAAATTCATTGTCCCGTTCGGTCCGGGAGCAGGCGTCGACATCGGTGCGCGATTGTTGGCTGATCGACTGCCGGCGCGTTGGGGCAAAGCCGTGGTAGTCGAGAATTGGCCGGGCGCCGACGGCCTTGTCGCCATTCAGGCTTTCGTCAGCGCCAACGACGATCACATCCTGCTGTGCTCGCCAAGCGGCTCGTTCACCGTCCATCCCTATCAATACGACAAGCTGCCTTATACGCCCGCCGACCTCGTTCCGATCGCGCGCATATCCAACACCATTCTTGCAGTGGGAGCGCCCGCCTCGATGGACATTACGAGCGTTGCGCAGTTCGTCGAACGGGCGCGCGCGCAGCCCGGCAAGTTCAACGCTGCGGTAGTGCCGGGAATAACCGAATTCACCTTCGATTACTTCCTGCACACAGCCGGCCTAAACGTGCAAAAGGTGCCTTATCGCGACATCGTGCAAGCGGCCACCGACGTGGGCGAAGGCCGCCTGCACTTTTATATGGGCTCCTACGCGATCATGCAGCCGCAGGTGCAGGCCGGACGCATCAGGATTCTGGCGGTGAATGGGCGCATGCGCGCTCCGATCCTGCCCGATATTCCGACCGCCATCGAGGCGGGATTCCCCGCGCTGGAAGTGGAAGGCCTGGTCGGCCTGTTTGGGCCGCGCAGCATGGCCGATGATCTGCGCGAGCGGGTCGGCGCGGATGTCAAGGCAATCGCCGCCGATCCCGAGATTGCCGCAAGGCTTACCGGCACGGCGCAGATTGCCAATCCTGGAGGCCCCGCCGAATTCGCCGCTTCCGTCGAGGATCAACGCGCGAGGATTGCCAGGATCGCGCAGGCGCTGGGCATCAAGCCCAGGCAGTGAGGTCTTGTTTGGCTTGTCGCTGCCTCAGTTGGCAAAATCGTTTGAGCCACACTTGACCTGGCACCGGCCGGACCGGAGGCCTCGCATTGCGAAACTTCGGGCGCGGTCCTAATGTTCCGTTTGTGGCTGGCTGTTGCGGCCGAAAACTGTCGTCATGTGTGGAGTTGATCTTCGAAATGAGCCTGTCAAGCGCATCTCCAATCATCCTCGTTCTTGCAACTTTGCTGCAATGTACTGCAATCGCCTCCGCGCAGCAGACACAGCAAAATGCAACCGGCAACTCGACATCGAACACATCGAGCAGTTCGGTCTCCAACTCCATCAACCCAAGTCTTTCAAGACCCATTCTGCTGCCGAATGGCTCAAGTAGAACTGCATCTCCTTCTACAGTGATCGTTTGTGATGATCTCAGCGGAACGTATTTCGACTCCGTCGATGTCTGCAGTCTCGGGCAGTAGGGCGGATTAGATTAGATTAGTTAGATTAGCCGAAGGCGCAATTCGCCATTGCAGCGACGCAGGTCAGTCGGCGGGTTACGCCTTACGGCTATCCCGCCCTACGATCAGTGCGCTGAGCTGGAAGGGGATGAGACATCGTGTCGATCAATCGCCGTAACATTCAGCCGGACGCGCTGCACCAGCGCCGGGTCAACAATCTTCTCCTCTACTCGCACGTCGTCACGGTCGAGCCGCGCCAACTGATCTTCGTCTCAGGCCAGCTTTCCCGCAACAAAGCCGGTCAGATTGTCGGGGCTGGCGATATGCGGGCCCAATTGCGCCAGACACTCGAGAACATCAAAGCCGCGCTGGAAGCCGCCGGGGCAAGTCTTGCCGATCTGGTCCGGACCAATACCTACGTCACCGACATCGAGGAGTATTTCAAACACGTCGATATCCGCATGGAATACTTTACGCATGCGATGCCGACGAGCACCACGGTGGAGGTGCGGCGGCTCTCGCAGCCCGAATTAATGGTGGAGATTGACGCCATCGCTGCTGTGGGATGACGAGGCGGTTCAACGCACTAGTGGTCCGATTCCGAAGTTCGCCACAACTCGCGGCACGTTCAGTTGCGAACTTCGGAATCTAAGGACCACTAGCAACTCTATAATTTCTAGCGCGGTTTTGAATTTGAAGTTCCTAAACGAGCTTGCGGCCAGCTAAGATAGGAACTTCAAATTCACCGCACGAGTCGGTGTTCCTCTCCCTTTACCCAAACGCCCATCTCGCGGAGGTCCTTGGCAACTCCACAGGGATGGCCAGTTTTTTCGACCCAATTCCGACAAATTAGCGAGAATATAGTGCGGCAGATTGAGGGCGGGCATGGGGGGCTTGGGTCTGCTTGACGTTTGATCCCACGGCGCGCGCAATCCCAAGGAGATTCCTATGAAGAAGACTCTGGCCGGTTTACTCACGGCCGCGACGATCGCCGTGACCTTAGCCGCCACCGCGACCGATGCCTCCGCCTACTGGCGCGGGCGCGGATGGGGTGGGTACGGAGGGGGCTGGCATGGAAGAGGCTGGGGATGGGGACCGGGAGTCGCTGCCGGCATCGTCGGCGGCGCGGTGATTGCCGGTGCCATTATCGCGACCCGGCCGCCCGGCTACGTCGTGTATTCGGGCTATCCGGAGCCGGTCTACGGACCAGGTTGTTATTGGGCGGCGCAGCCGGTCGTCGACGGCTGGGGTCGCGTTGTCGGCTATGGCGGGCCACCCGTACAGGTCTGCCCCGGCTATGTGGCGGGACCGCCGCCTCCGCCGGTGGCTGCCGTACCTCCATACGGAAAATAGCCGGCCAACACCCTAGGGGCGAGGCCTCACGAACGAACCCGGCGGCGCTTGCGCGCCAGCCGGGTTTTCTGATGCTTGCAATGTCGGCATTGGCGTCGCACGGATAAGCGATCGCTAAGATTAACGGGCATCCGACCAGGACACCAGGGACAATAATGTTTGGATCAGTCGAGTTTGACATTTTTCATGCCCGAGCCAGTTTGGCCCTCGCCATTGCGATCGCGTTTGTGGCCTGTGCTTGCGCAGGCAGTTGCGCATCGGCGCAGAACAGCGCTCCTGATTACGCCGCAATAATCTCTGCGTCCGATCGAACCGATGCGGACCGCCAGATCGACCGGCGGCGAGACCCGCTGCAGCTTCTTGTCTTTGCGGCGCCACGGCCGGGAATGAAGGTTCTGGATATGGGCGCGGGCGGCGGTTACAGCAGCGAGCTCGTTGCGCGTGCCATCGCTCCGAGCGGGGTGGTGTATGCGCAGAATGGAGCCAACCTTGGCGAGCGCGCCAAGGCGAGGTTCGACGCCCGACTAAACACGCCGGCGGGCAAAAACATCGTGCGCCTTGTCCGCGCCTTCGATGACCCGGTGCCCGCGGACGTGCGCAATCTCGATCTCATCACTTTTCTCTTTTTTTACCACGACACGACCTACATGGCCGTCGATCGTGCCGCGATGAACAGCAAGCTCTACGCGGCGCTCAGGCCCGGCGGGATGCTCGTCATCGCCGACCATTCCGCACGCGCGGGCGACGGCACTTCCGTCGGCAAAAGCCTGCATCGGATCGAGGAGAGCGCGCTGCGCCGCGAGGTCGAGGCGGCCGGTTTCCGGCTCGTTGCGCAGGGCGATTTCTGGCGCCACCCGGAAGACACCCGCGACTTCTCCATCCAGCCGCCGCCGAACAAGCCGGTGGATGAGTTCGCGCTCAAGTTTCAGAAGTGATTCGCGATTGCGTTTTGCAGCGATTCTCTCGAGGCGTCGGCGCAAAGTTGTGCCCGCGAGAGCACAATTCATAAAAAGCTAATACAATTAACGAATATGCGCTGATCTACGAAACGTTGAAAGACTCGGAAAACGCGGCCTGCAGCAAAGGAGTGAGTCCAAAGTGCAACAGGTATGTTGAAAATCCATTTTGAATTGGCTTGACCCAAAATGTGCCAATTATCTTCACCAAACATCATTATCAGAGTTCGCTGGTTATTCGATTTCCATGGAGGCAGGAATGTTGACGGCCGTTTTGCTCACCGCGATGGTGCTGCCCGTTTTGATGCTGGGTCACATCGCGCATGAGGAGCTCCAATCGCAGCGAGCTTATCGCCGGGCGCGCAGCCCGCGCCATGCGGACACTTGAGCAAGTCTCCAGCACACGATCTAGAGCATGATCCCGAAAAAGCCTGCCCCAGACTTGATCACTTGATCTGGGGTGGGCGCCGCTTTTCGGAAAAAGATGGGGTGACCCGTCGGGCCGATGCCGGTGATCGCGATGCTACATCGCGAGCTACACCATCCCAGGGACACGACCGCGGCGTGTGGCCCGCGCGGCCTTAAGACGCTGCGGTATCAAAAGCGTCCGCCCACTCAACCACCTTGGTGCTCGGATGAAAAGATCAACAAGCAGAGCTGCCGCCAGCGCTCCGGCTGCGCTGTACAAGGCCCCTGGAAAATAGCAATGGCGATCTGGCGTCAGAGCTTGCAATCCCTCCAGCAGAAACCCGGAGACCAGGAGGGTTCCCCCGACCAAGAGCGGCCGCGGCCAAGCGAAGCAGAACATCAGCGTGAACCCGAAATAGCCGACGACGTGGTCGATCTGCCAGCCCAGTCCCGTGCGAATTTGCCATTTCGCGGGGCCAAGGGCGGCAAATACGAGCAACAGGACCAAGACGGTCGCGCCGCAAACTTTTGCCATGGGTCTAATCGACATTCTATCGTATCCATGCGACGCTTAGTCATTGATCTTACTATAATTTTAGCGCGCAGGATGTTACCCAAAAGCCACAATGGGACTTTATTAGGAGGGAGCAATTTGTTCCTCAGCCATCAAATATCCCGTGTTGCCGTCCCACTTTGAAACCGCCTCCGTGCTCGGATGAAAAGGTCAGCAAGCAGAGCCGCCGCCAGCACCCCGGCTGCGCTGTATAAAGCTGCCAGAAGATTGGAATGGCGATCCGGTGGAATAGCTTGCAGGGCCTCCAGCAGCGCCGCGTAGGCCACGAGGGCTCCTGCGACCACGAACGGCCTGGGCCAAGCAAGGCAGAACATCAATGTGAAAACGAAATAGCCAACGAAGTGGTCGAACTCAAAGCCAAGTCCCGAGCGCGGCGTCCATTCCGCGGGGCCCAGGGCGATGAATGCGAGCAGGACCAAGGCGGCTACACCGCAAATTTTTAACATGAGTTTGATTGTCATTCTGTCGGGTCCAATGTTAGTGCCGCCTCACATCGGCGTATCCGTGCCCGGTTGGGCAGGTCACATTTCCGCGGAGTTTGATGCCATCATCGAGCGCGCGCTCCGTTTCGCGGAGCCCGACCATCGTCACAAACTGCAAAGGATCGATGGCGTTCATACTACTGCTGCGGCCAAATGCCAGTCCTTTCTTCGTACCTGTGCCTCGTCTTTGGCACTGCAGTCTTCCATCAAAAGGCATGCGTCAGGGCTGATCTTTTTTTCCGGAGTGAATTATTACAACCTTCGAATCGACCGTTATGCGGTCCGGCAGTACAACGCCGAGCGCACGGACCATCAATGCAAAAATGAAAGTCTGGAAGGCAGCGCTAACGAGCCAAAGGCCCATTACCGCCCAGTGCGTTTTGATGCTGCCGGCAGGCAAAGTGAATTGGTTGGTAATGTAGGTCCCTACCAGCGGCAGCATGGCGAGAACTCCGACGATTGTGACGACCGACGACAAAACGATCGTACGGTCAAAGCTAACGATTCGCTCGATTCGATCTCGCAGCGTGCGCGAATAATCGAACAGAACGCTGGCAATTGCTCCGGAATAGATCATGGAAAGTCCAAGCAGCGACACCGCCATTGCCAGCAGCATCGTATTGAGGGATAAATTGATCTTTCCAATTGAGATAGGGCCAAACGCCAACGGAAACAGAAAAAGGGCACCTAGGACGAGCAGCGCGAAACCAGGCTTCAACAGAAAGAAGTCGACGCCGTAGGTTAACATTGCCCGCAGATTCATCCATCCAGCACGCCATGGTTCTAACCAGCCGCGCCGCTTCATGTGGCTTAACCTTCCTGAAGGGTCTTTGAAAAAGTTGATTGGTACCTCTGTTGTGCGAAGCCTCATGTGCACCGATTTCAGAACCATCTCGGAAGCGTACTCCCACCCCTTTGAGCGCAAGTCCATTCGCAGCAATGCATCTCGGGTTAGGCCACGCATGCCACAATGGATGTCCGAGAAGCTGCTTCCGAACATGATGTTGAGAACGAATGTGGTCACTGGGGTACCGAAATAGCGGTGCAGCAGTGGCATCGCGTTGGGTTCGATCGAACCCTTGAATCGCGAACCCATAACGAATTCAGCGCCCGTACGGTAAGCATCGATATATGGTTTGATGTCACGAAAATCGTAGGTGCAATCAGCATCACCCATAATGATAAAGCGACCGCGGATGAATGGTATCGCGTCAATATAAGCCCGGCCGAGCCCAAGCTTCTTGATCCTGAGCACCCGCGCACCTTTAGAAACGGCAATCTCCGCAGTACGATCACTGGAACTGTCGACGATCAAGATTTCAACCACGCTTCCGCTCGCCGAAATCCCCTGCTGGCACCACTCAATGAACTGCTCGATCGTCAGTTCCTCGTTGAGCGCCGGCACCAGGATCGTCACTTCCGGATCGATGACATCGTTGGTTGGGATTAGAAGTTCGAGTTCCTCGCTTACGCATGTCTTGGTATCAACTTTCATGGAGATGCCCATAACCCATAGGAGCAACACGCTTCTTGCGTGCATGAGGCAATAGAGTTTTTCCAGCCGATTGATCTCCTGGCGCGACTCTCCGTAGCGCACGAGTGGTAATGTCCTTCCGCCGTCACAGGCGCGTTAGCTTGCACAGTACGTACTCAGCCAACTTTCTTGCGAGCAACGAGGAGTGATTGTCCAAGATTGTAAGTGATAGGCAGCCGCCCCAACCTGGTGCCCAGTCTGAAACGCCCAGCGAGATCGAATATTCCAAACTTGGCGCTCCCTCTTTTAAGGAGGTAGCCCAACTCCAGGGTTTGAAAAAATGGCTTAACCGATATCACATCAAACCCGCACTTAGCGAGCAAGTTCATCATCGTTTCTGTTGTAAAGTAAATCAAATGGACGGCCAAGAACATGGGCCAGCGTCGGCCTAACAGTCTGCGCGCGAGTGAATCGTAATTGGGAAAATTGATGATCAATATCCCATCGTCCTTCAAGTGTTTGTGGATAAGGCTGACGAGCTCAATCGGATTGGGAAGATGTTCGATGACATCCCACATTGATATGATCTCAAATTTTTGACAACCGAAATCCTGTGCTTCAAAAACGTCTATGCGAACATCGAGGCGGTATTCTCGCCGCGCATATTCAGCAAGAGCCCGGTTAGGTTCAATACCAACGGCAGAAAACCCCACCCCTTCGGCAGCTCGCAAAAAACCACCGGACGCACATCCAATATCAAGTACGAACTTGCTTCGATCAGGCTGTATGTCACAAGTATGGATTATCCGGATTAAATTCCGTCGAAACGTCAAAAAACGCTGTTCATCCTGCTGAATAAATAGCGGGTCATCGGTTGGTTTGGTTGCCGTGGCGTATGATTCTAGAATAAGTTCTCGGCGCACTCTCGGATTTAGGTAGAGCAGCGAGCAATTATTGCACTGAACGATTGCATCGAAAAGTTCGTTCTCGCTCGCTGCTGAGTAAATGGATAAGAGAGTTTCATGCGTCAGTCGCGATGGATAACATGCAGCGCGAACCTCTGTAGAGACCGGCGATGCGCATATTGGACAGCTAACGACCTCTAACAGAGATTGATGCTTCATGAGCGGAACGACGGAACAACCGCAAGTAGATCGGCAGATCGAAGATGCGGCAATAAAGCCAGTGCGGCTACTATCAACGGCCAAGTTGGGAAGACAAATCGTTCGTCAGCCCCTGACGCAGCCAGCGCTGTGGCCGCGTAGGAAAAATGCACGATCAATCCAATCAGGACCAATGGAACAACCACAGAGGGAACGACTCTAGTCCTGTGCGTAATCAGCACGACTGGAACAAGCACCGACGCCAGTGCGAAAGATATACTTATCAGACGAAACAGCCAAACCTGCGCGTCACTGACATACGCCTGCGGTACAACCTTGCGAAAATTGCTGTCGCGTCTTTTTGTTTTTTCGAATGAGGTCAAGAAGGCGACATCCAAACCTTCCCAAGTTCGTTGCAGCGCAGCTTGTTCCGACTTCGTAAGCACTCGGGGCATTATCCAGAGCGCGCCATAGTCCAACAGGACAAGTTTTGCACACGCCATCGGGTTGTAGGCCATGTATGCCTTGCTCAGTTCAAGCGCCAATTTGGCTCGATCGTGGCCTGCTCGCACTTTCCCCCAGGCGGGCCACCTGGCATCGAGTTCGGCTGTCATTTTGTCCCATGTCAGGTATTCATAATATTGCAGTGACATAAGCATCTTGAAGATCACGGAAGGAGCACGATCCAGTTCGAGCTGCGCTGGTTCTACCTCTGCAGATATCCAATTCAGAGAACTCAACGGGTGCTCCGCCGGCAACGGCTTTGCAGCCAAAAGGCCCTTTCCTAGAAGGGTGAATCCAGCGAATGAGCCGATCCTAAAGTGTCCTGTCTGCGCGTAGGTAATCGAACATGCGCCGGTAAATACGACAACGAGTGGCACCATCGCGAGCACTGCCGTCGACACGCGCTCTTTGTAAAAGACTACCAAGAAAGCTAGCGAAAGAACAAAAGCCGGGATCAGTACATAGCCAATGCTCCTCGTTGTGGCGGCGAGCCCAAAAAATAGCGCCGCCAACCAGACGAGGCTTTGATATCCTGTTGAGATGAAAAATAAAAAGAACGCTACGCCTGTTATCAACAGACTCGCATACAGACAATCGGCCATGACACTTGCAGGATCAAAGCCTGGAATGTAGATGCCGCCGAAGCCAGCGACCAAGAAGGCAGTAAAATTATTTTGCGTGATTAAAGCTGCCGCCAGAGCCAAAAGAAGGACTGATGTAAAAAACAGCACGAGCTGAATCTGAGGCAGATACATCAACCCATCGAATACAATCTGATAGATGTAAAGAAAACTCGGGTACCCAGGTGGTCGATAGTCTGCAAAAGAAAGGTAGCCCTCAGAGTCACCGGTGATCGTTGGTAAAATTGGCAGGGATAACGCCTTTCGAAGGCAGTATGCACCAACCAAGCATACAAGTAGCGCCGCTGCTGGGGGCGATGGGACCAGCCAGGTTCGAATACGGCGCAAACCGGCCATTAAGGGCATGTGGCGCATGTTATATCTTGCGGTTCATGAGGCCGCGGACATTCTACGGCGCTTCATCCTTCAGCTGTCGTTGAATCTCTCTTACGCGGGAGCGAGACGACAACTTCACGAATTTACGAAGGCACCAGGGTGGACTGTGACAGGACGCGGCCAATTCGATCAGCGTTGGCCATGATGGTCAATGTCGTGAATTTTGACGGCACTGTCGGCAGCACAGAACCGTCGACCAGATGCAGGCCTGGCGCTTCATTCAGCTCTCCAAGAGCGGTGGTGCCGTAGCGCTCAGTTGAGCCCATCGGAAATATTCCTCCAAGATGCGCATCGGTGCCCGGTTTTGCCAGTTCACCGCCGGACAACACGAAGCCGCCGAGTCTCCGCCAGATTCGCGCCAAAGACCGCTGCACTTTGACCGCCATGGCGTCGAAGCCGGGCGCCGTACGGCCACAAATTTTAACGGCGATGTCCTCGCCGTCGCGCCGCCAGTGAATCTCATTGGCGCTGCAGGTACCGGGGAAATAAGTTGTAGCCACTGCCAGGGCTGGTGCGAATGCGCGAAAAGTCTCGGTCGCTGCGCGCCGACCCAATGGCAGGCGGACAGCGAATGAGGACGGCGGCAATGCTGCGACCTCATAGAGGCCGCCTGTCGCATAGTCGGTGGCGGCAGTGCCGTACCGGTAGCAGAACCCGAGCTGGGCAATGGTGTAGCCCTGATTGGGCGCCGCGCAGCCGAGTCGTCGTGGCACCAAAATGGGGGTTACCATGACCGGGCTATTCAGCAGTCGCAATCGGCCAGGTTCGCTTGAGCGCAGCAGTGGAAGCACCAGCCGCAGTGTGCCAAGACAACCAGCGGCCACAACGATCCGCCGGGCGCGCATCCGGCTTTCGCTGCCGCGCAAGGTCACTTCCCATCCGTTGGAGACAGAAGCAAGCCGCCGCGCCATGGCGTGCTCGATAATGCGGAAGTTCGGGCTGCGGCACAACTGAGCGACATCGCCGCTGGCATCATAAATGGCCCCACGCGAACAGCCCCACAGGCAGGACAATGATAAGTCGCACGCCTGTCGACCTGCGTGATCAACAGTAAGCAAGGCGTTGCGCGCAAGCCCGAGGGCGAAGCCAGCGGCCCGTGAGCCTTGGCGGTAACGCTCGCGCAGCAGCGCGGCCGTCGGTCCGATCGGGGGCGGAGGCAACAATCGCCCCGATAGCCCAAAGAACGCCGCCATATCGTCATCAGCCGATCCGCTTATCCCAGTCCGGTCACCGACGGCTCTGTAGGACGGGCGCAGATCGTGGACCGTGATCGGCCAACCCTCCAGGTCACCCTCGTCGAACTCGGAGACGAATCCGCCCCAAATTCGCGCCAGTCCACCGCGCGCTAACGATCCGACGGCATGAAATCCATCCTCCGTCACATTCAGCCAATCGCGGAACGGCTCGATAATTGAGAGCGCGGCTGGTGTGCGCAGCTTCGGCGACAGGCCGTTGTCGGGTCGCAGTGCCATGCCCCACTCGGGGGAGGATTGTGGGCCCGCGCCATCGATCATCAGCACACGCCGGCCAGCCTCGACCAGCGCTATTGCGGCGGAGACACCGGCCGGTCCGCTGCCGATGACGATGAATTCAGTGTCAAATGCCTCGCTAGCCTGAATTTTCACGGCGCAAAATTAGCTTGGTGATCGCTATTGGATCAGGCGGAGAGACGACTGAAGAAAAGGCGGAACGGCAGCGCGAGACCCTCGAGCATTAACTGCATGGCGATGGTAGCGAACCCAGGGGTTGTCGGAAGATGCGCGGCCGGCAGGCTTTCCACCACCATGGCGGCAAGATGCAGGTGGCGAGAAAGCCCATGGCGCATGGATGGTCGGATTGGCTCAAGTAGCCGCAACAAAGCAGGCCAACGCCGTGCCAGGGTAGGTATGGCGCGACGCGGGCACGAATCGCAGGCCATGGCGCGGGTAAGATGGATGAGCGCCGAAGGCGAGCGGATCGGCTTGCCGGCGACGTAGCCGAGCATAACAGCCGCCTCGGCGATGAGTCGGCGGCGCGCTACGGGTGTTGCGGCAAGCGCCAACAGCGGATCGCGTGGGATAATGCTGAGAGCAGCGAGGTCGTCGGCGCTGACCATGGGCTCGGCGCCAGCGAGCCCCAGGACACGTTCGCGGTCGATGGTGGGAATGAATGGGATCAATCGCGTTAGATCGCACGCCCAGAGCGCGATTCGTATCGGCACGCGAATGAGCACGAGACTCCGGCCGGTACGCGCGCGCCTGAGCATCCGCAGCCAGGCGCCGAAGGTCATCGTTTGCGCGCCAGCCAGAACGAAGGTCGAATGGTCTGAAGGCGGGTCGAGGGCAAGGCGCAATAGCCCGACGCATACCTCGTCAATATGGATCGGCTGTACCTCGCGGTCGAGCCCGATCATCGGCAACCATCCCGTGAAACCGACGATGCGCGATAACAGACCATAAAGCCCACGCTCCGGCCCGCCATAGACCAAGCCGATGCGGGCGTTCAGGATGCGTGTCGGTTCCTGAGCCAGCGCGCTCAGCTGGGCTTCAATGGAATGTTTGATCCGACCATATGCGTTGAGGGCCAGGGCGCGCGCCGAGGTGGTGGAGGCGAAAACGAACCGCGGCACATCTGCTCCACAAGCGGCGCAGGCCAGCGCGACGGCTCCCTGTAGATTAATGTTGTCAGGCCCCGTGCCGGCAGCAGCGTCGCTTGCCCAGGAATGCCCAAGATGGATGATGGCCGTGGCACCAGCAAGCGCATTACGCGACGGCACTTCGCCGAGCCGCCATGGCACGGCTTCAATAGCGCTGCCCGATGGCCGTGAGCCGAGTACCAGGACCTCGCAGCCCTGCGCGCGCGCCAGTTCGAGCAAACGTGACCCGATATAGCCCGACGCACCGGTAATCACCAAACGATGCGGCGCGATCAAACGCGCCTCACAATCTGCGCGAACTTCGGGTTCAGGACACTAGCCGCGGCGGGCTCGCTCACCTCTGAAGGGGCGAAGACATAACTCGCATTACAGAATTCGCAGGTGACGGTGATCTTCCCGTCCTCCACCATGTGATCGCGGTCTTCCGGCGGAAAACTGCGCAGCATTTTTTCCACTCCGTCGCGTGAGCACGAGCACTGGGCGTGCAGCTCCCTGCCGCGAAACACTCGCACCCCGCGCTCGTGGAACAATCGATAGACCAGTTGTTCCGCCGACAGATCGGGGTCGAGCAGATCGATGTCGGCAACCGTCGATACCAGCGAGCGCGCTTCAATCCATGCGTCGTCTTCGTGAGGCGCGTCGAACGTCATGCCTTCCGGTACGTCGCCGGGATCGAGATCCGGTCGGCGCGCGCGGTCTTCCGATTGCGGCAAGAACTGCAACAGCAGGCCTCCGGCGCGCCAGCGGTGGCGGGTACCCTCATCATGCGGGCAAAGCTCCTCGGCCACGGCGAGCCGCACCCGGGTGGGAATTTGCTCCGAACGCAGAAAGTATTCATGGGCGGCGTGTTCGAGATCTTTGCCTTCGAGCGCCACGATACCCTGGTAGCGGGCGGTATCCGGCCCTTGATCGATGGTCATCGCCAGATGCCCACAACCAAGCAATGCGCCCGGATCCGCTGCATTCGAGGAGATGGCCGCGGCAACGCGCGCGGCATCGAAGCGCGCGCATGCGCGCACACGCCCTGGCGTGGTGTAGTCAACAACCAACAACCGCACCGGTCCGTCGCTCTGGGTCTGCAGGATGAAACGGCCTTCGAATTTGAGCGTTGAGCCGAGCAGGACCGTGAGCACGATGGCCTCGCCCAAAAGCTTCGCTACAGGAGCCGGATAGCGATGGCGCGAGAGAATGGCGTCAATCGCCGGACCGAACCGCACGACCCGACCCCGCAGTTCCAGCGCCTCCACTGCAAACGGCAAAATAGAGTCGTCGACCGGTTTCAGCGCCGGGGCTCGCGTCGGAATGACGATCTCAGGATTGGGCATGGCGAATTCAGGAATCAGTAGTCAGTAATCGCTAATCAGAAGTACCCGAATGCTCATTGGCTGACTACTGATTACTGATTACTGACTGCTGATTCCCGGATGCACCAGGCCAAAATGCCTTTCTGGGCGTGCAGGCGATTTTCGGCCTCGTCGAACACGATGGACTGCGGCCCATCGATTACCTCATCGGTGACCTCCTGGCCGCGATGCGCGGGCAAGCAATGCATGAAAACAGCGTCCGCCTTGGCGCGCGCCATCAGCCTGCCGCTCACTTGATAACGCTTAAGCAGATTATGGCGCCGCTCGCCGTCCCTATCGCCCATTGAGACCCAGGTGTCCGTCACGACGCAATCGGCGCCTTCGACCGCCTGCTCGGGGTCGCTGCCGATATGCACGCTGGCGCCGGAACGATTGACCCACTCGATCAGCCAATCCTTGGGCGCAAGCTCAGGCGGAGTCGCCACCCGCAGGCAAAAATCAAACCGATCGGCAGCATGCATCCAGGAGGCAAGCACGTTATTGGCATCGCCAGTCCAGGCGACGGTCTTGCCGCGAATTGAGCCGCGATGCTCCTCGAATGTCATCACGTCAGCCAACACCTGACAGGGATGCGAGCGCCGCGTGAGACCGTTGATCACCGGCACGCTGGCATGGCGGGCAAGCTCAATGAGCGTGTCGTGATCGAGGGTGCGGATCACAATGGCGTCGACATAGCGCGAGAGTACGCGCGCGGTGTCGGCGATGGTCTCGCCGCGACCAAGCTGCATTTCCTGCCCAGTGAGCATGATTGCTCCGCCGCCGAGTTGCCGCATGGCGACATCGAAGGACACACGCGTGCGGGTAGACGGCTTGTCGAAGATCATGGCAAGCGTCCGGCCCGCAAGCGCCTGCGCATCACGATCTCGGCGCGACTTCATGGCTCGCCCGGCGGCAATCATGCCGCGCAGTTCCTGCGAGGGGATGTCGATCAATTCAAGGAAATGACGGATGCTCATCCGGCCGCTCCCTTGCGGGCGTCGCGTGTCTCGCCAATTCGCTGACAGGCATGCTCGATGCGGTGCACCGCTTCGGCTATCTCCTGCTCGCTGACGATAAGGGGAGGCAACAGACGCACCACGTTGTCACCCGCTGCAACGGTGATCATCTTTTCTTTTCGCAGCCCGTCCACCAGCTCGCCGCAGGGTATCGCAGTGCGCAGGCCTATAAGCAGCCCCTCGCCGCGTACTTCTGCAATGATCCCGGGATAGCGGTCCCTTAGCTCGGCAAGCTTTTGTCTGAGGATGATCGAACTGCGCCGCACGTGATCGAGGAACCCCGCCCCCAGCACAACATCGAGAAGTGCGCCGGCTGCCGCCATGGCCAGCGGGTTGCCGCCAAACGTCGAGCCATGGGTCCCGGTGCCCATACCTTTGGCCGCCTCGGCCGCGGCAAGGCACGCGCCAAGCGGAAACCCACCCCCCAGCGCCTTGGCAAGCGCCATGATGTCCGGTGTTACGCCGCGACTCTGGTACGCGAACAGATGGCCGGTTCTGCCGATCCCGGTTTGCACCTCATCAAAGATGAGCAACAGCCCGTTGTCATCGCACAGCTGCCGGAGAGAGCGTAAGAACTCGGGCGGTACCACACGCACGCCGCCTTCGCCCATGATCGGCTCGATCAGGATTGCTGCAGTCTCGCGACCGATTGCATGCTTGGTGGCGGCGAGGTCGGCAAATGGCATCTGGTCAAAGCCATCGACCACGGGACCAAATCCTTCGAGATATTTTTTTTGACCGCCGGCCGCAAGCGTCGCCAGCGTGCGCCCATGAAAGGCGCCTTCGTAGGTGATAATGCGGTAGCGTTCCGGCTTGCCGCTCGTAGATTGATATTTGCGCGCCATCTTGATGGCGCATTCCATGGCTTCAGCGCCGGAATTGCAAAAGAACACCACGTCCGCGAAACTTGCCGCACATAGCCGCTCCGCAATGCGCTCGCTTTCTGGAATGCGGTACAGATTGGAAACATGCCACAGTTTCTTGGCCTGCTCGGCGATCGCCGAGACGAGGCGCGGATGCGCGTGTCCGAGCGCGTTCACCGCAACTCCCGAACAAAAATCAAGATAACGTTCGCCGTTGCTGGCAATGAGCCAAGCGCCTTCGCCGCGTTCGAAGGCAAGGTCCACACGCGTATAGGTCGGCAGAAGGTGCGACGCCCGAGAGCTATTCATCTGTTTTGGCCTGCAACTGCCCGAAAATGAAATGTGCCGCCTCACCGGGGCGGCACGATACGGTATTTTATTGCAGCATAGCTCCCTGTCAACGCGTCCGTGCAACCAAAACTAGGGCGGTGAATTTGAAATTCCTATCATTCTGGACGCAAGCTTGTTCAGGAACTTCAAATTCAAAACCGCACTAAAATCATAACGTTGCCTAGCAGTAGTTGGATTCCGAAGTTCGCACCGGAACGTGCTGCGAGTGCTGGCGAACTTCGAAATCGGACGACTTGCCTGCCTGACGGGCTTTCCCCGCCGCAGATAAGTGTGGACGCATTCTCCGGCGCGGCCGGAAGGTGTGGACGCGCGGATGCGCGAACTCTTGCGCCCGACTCCCGCCATATTGTAGTTTTCGATTGTCCAATACGACAATCCGTGCGGCGGACAGTCAGCGTAAATCGGTAGCGGGAGTATGTGTCGGGCCAACATTCGTTGCCCAGACCGGGAGTGGGATTCTGTCCTGGACTTTACCGTCGCAGCAGCTGCCGAGGAATTTGAGGCGATGAGCTGGACTGATGAGCGCGTTGAAACGCTGAAAAAACTATGGGCCGATGGACTTTCGGCGAGTCAAATTGCCGCAGAGCTTGGTGGTGTCACCCGCAACGCGGTAATCGGCAAGGTGCATCGTCTCGGGCTCTCGGGCCGCGCCAAGTCGCCGGCATCGACCGCACCCCGTCCGCGCAAACAACGGTCTGCTTCGCAGATGCTGCGGGTCCCGCGCGCTTCCCTGCGCGGTAATACCGCTCTCGCGCGCGCCTACGAATTTGATATCGAGGCGGAACCGGAACTGGTCGATAATGTCGTTCCCCTTGGCCAGCGTCGTAGCTTGCTCGAACTGAACGAGGATACCTGCCGCTGGCCGATCGGAGACCCCGGCAACCCCGACTTCTTCTTCTGCGGCGGCCAGACCATTACCAGTCTGCCCTATTGCGCCTACCACTCGCGCGTTGCGTATCAGCCCGCCAACTTGCGACGCGATCGGCGTGCCATGCGGGGATGATGTCCTCCACACATTGCGCTTGATATTGCCGCCTGGGGTGAATTCGCTCGGACCGAGCGTGGCATCGCATCGCGGGCTCATCCGGGAAGCGGAAGCTAAGGCTCAGACCGCAGGTGCGCGCAAAGCGGGCCCAGAGGTTTCATCCCGGCTATTGCACGGGCTGCCTCCTGACGCATTTATTGCAGGCGCGCATTGCCTGCGTTTTCTCATTTTACGCCGCTGATTTGATGGCTGGGTTGATATATGACTATGCTCGATAATTCCCTCAGCCCTTTGGGATACGCGATGGACAAACCGACCAAATCAGATCAGCGCGGGAAGACGCGATCCGCCACTCACGCTGCGCAAGGCGCCAGCCGCCCATCGCGCGCCGAGGCCGAAGCCGCCGTGCGCACTCTCATTCTATGGGCGGGGGATGACCCTGATCGCGAGGGCTTGGTCGGAACGCCTGCGCGTGTCGTACGCGCCTACGAAGAATGGTTTGCGGGCAATTTCGAGAATCCGCGCGAATATTTGAAGCGCACCTTCGAGGAGGTTGCCGGTTATGATGAGATCGTGCTTCTGCGCGATATTCGCTTCGAATCCCACTGCGAGCATCATATCGCGCCCATCATCGGCCGCGTTCACATCGGATATCTTCCGCGCGAGCGAGTGGTTGGAATCTCCAAGCTGGTGCGCCTGGTCGAGGTATATGCAAAACGCCTGCAGGTGCAGGAAAAAATGACGGCCGAAATTGCCAATTGTCTCAACAGCGTGTTGCGGCCGTTCGGGGTGGGAGTGGTGGTCGAAGCAGCCCATGAGTGCATGACCACTCGAGGGGTTCACAAACCCGATGTCACCATGGTGACCAGCTGCATGTTGGGAAGCTTTCGTACGCAAGTGGCAACCCGTCAGGAATTCCTGTCAGCCATCAATCTCAAAGGAGCTTCACGCGGGAACAGCGCAATCGCTTAAGTTATTGCTCAGGGCACATTCCCTTCGCCCGCATCCAGCGATGGTGTCATGACCTCGGTTGGCGCAAGTGAAGGCAACGCCTCGATCGGAGGCGGCGGGGTACCTCGCAACCCAAGCCAGAGCTCGCGCCCACCCAGAATCAGCAGCGAAAGGCCGAACGGAATGACATAATAGAGCAGCCGGAACAACAACAGCCCTGCAAGCAGGTCTTCCTTATCGAACTGCCACAGCGCGACCAGCATGGCGGCATCGAAGACTCCGATGCCGCCGGGCACGTGACTGGCAAAGCCGAGCAGGGTAGCGGAAACGAAGATCACCGCCAGTTCGACAAAGCCCATGTTAGGCTCCTCAGGAACGAGCATATACATGGCAAGCGCGCAGAAGCCGAGATCGATGATGCCAATGCCGATCTGCAGCAAGGTCAGTGGACCGCCCGGCAGCTTCACGCTCCAGCCGCTGCGGCCGACGAAGCGCGGCCGCTGCCATACCCAGGCGACGTAAAAGGTCAGCAGTACCAGGCCGAGGAGCGCCCCGAGACGATTGCTCCATGCCGGCAGTTGATTAATCGCACTTGCCGCCTGCGGCGCATACAGAATGCCCAGACTCAGGACTGCCGCATTGCCGAGCCAGAATGTCAGCCCGGCAACAAAACAGATTTTTGCGACATCTACGGCATGGAGTCCCCAGGCGGAGTAAACGCGATAGCGCACAGCGCCGCCGGTCAGCACGCTTGCTCCGACGTTATGGCCGACCGCGTAGCTGGTGAAACCGCCCAATGCCGCCGCCCAATACGGCAAATCCTCCCTTCCGATCGAATGCAGCGCGAAATAGTCATAAAAGGTGAGAGTGAAATAGCCTCCGGCAACGAAAAAAGCAGCGAAGGTAAAGTCGCGCCAATCGGTCGTGGTCAGGGCGTCGATAACTTCACGCCCATCGATGGTCCGCAGGATGCGGTAGAGCACCGTCGCCGCAACAGCGATGATGGTGAGGCTGATCACGACCCCGATGCGGTTCCAACCGATTCGCCGGTCGAGAAAAAGCGCCGCCCGGTGCAACGCATCGAGCACCCTGTGCTCGCGATCGAGATTTGGCTGCATCGGGTTTTCTAGCATGAAAATTCAGCAATCAGGCTCGTAAGAACCAGCCTTGCGGCCAGAATGACGTACTCAGCGTCGCGATAGAACGCGCTTGTCGCAAAGATATCATCGGATTGATGGAATGGCAGTGCGGTATCATGATAAAAAACCCGTCCTTGACCGGACCGCCGCCAAACAAGGATATCGCAATGCCAGGCTCATTCTTCACCAACCCGGCGCTCGCACGCCGCGCGCTCCTCAAAGCGGCGGGAATTGGCGTAGGCGGACTTATGCAGGGCGCTCAGTCGTTTGCCAAAACGAACGCGTCAACCCCCGACGACCCGCTTTGGAGCCAAGAATATTGGGCCAAAAAAGGAGATATACGGCTCAATCTTTGGCGCAAACGCTCTACTGCACCGGAACCCGGAGAACCGCCGCTGCTGGTTCTATTCCTGGTACATGGCTCATCCAATTCTGCGCGTACGAGTTTCGATCTGACGGTGCCCGGCAAGGGCGAGTATTCGCTCATGAATGTGTTTGCGCGCTATGGCTATGACGTCTGGACCATGGACCATGACGGCTATGGGCACTCCGGGAGTTCCGGAAACAATTCAGACATCGCCAGCAGCGTTGATGACCTCAAATCGGCCATGCCGGTCGTTGCGCACGAAACCGGGCGCCCGAAGGCGCACTTCTACGGCACCTCCTCGGGCGCGATCCGCGCTGCCGCTTTCGCGCAGTCCCAGCCTGAGAGCGTGGAGCGGCTGGTGCTAACCGGCTTTACCTACAAAGGCACCGGGGCGCCGACACTGCGCGATCGCGCAAAACGGGTCGAGTTCTATCGAACCCACAATCGCCGACCGCGCGATCGGACCATGATTCGATCGATATTCACCCGCGACAATCTCGCCTCGAGCTACGACCCGGCAGTGGCGGAAGCGATGGCCGATGCGGAGCTCAAATTCGGCGGCGAAGTGCCGACCGGCACGTATCTCGACATGACGGCCAATCTTCCGCTCGTCGATCCGAGCAAGGTGCTTGCACCTGTGTTGATGATCCGCGGGGATCACGACGGGATATCGACACTCGAAGATCTATTCGAGTTCTACCGCGCACTCCCGAATGGCGACCGCCAGCTGGTCAGCCTGCCGAACACCGCACACAGTCCGGGCCTTGCCAAGAATCGGCATCTGCTCTGGTATGCAACGCACGCCTTCCTGGCGGCGCCCGCGCCAACTGCCTGATCAAATGCCTGATGCTGGCGCGTGGTGTCTGCCGGGCTCCTATCGAACGCCGTCCGTCGATTCCGCGTGACGTTATGTCGTTTTGCAGGCCTCGATCGTTCCCAAGGCGGCAGTGGCCTCGGCTTTGCTGGCATAGGCCGTGCCATCGCCGGCCAGAGTGAGCGTCTTGCTCTTGTCGGACGGTTTTTTGCTCGTCACCGAGCACTTATGCGTCTTCGAGTTTTGCACGACATAATAACTCGCCGCATACGCGGGGGATGCCACTGCCGCGACCAGAAACGATGCCAGAATCACTCGGACTTTCATCAGATATAGCTCCTCTACTGACTGCCCAAACCTACAGGATAGAAAAAAAGGGGCAAGACCGTGGCCCCGACCCGATTATCGCAACAATGCGTTCTTATAGATCGCCGTCAATGAAAAAGTTGCGCAGTTCACGATAAGTCTCCTGCGGCGCTTCTTCGGAAAGGTAATGCCCGCAGGGGAGCGCCTTGCCGGCGCGGATATCGGCGGCATAATGCGTCCAAATCTTCATCGAGTCATGATTGCGGCCAACGCCCCCGGTGGCGCCCCATAACAGCAGCAGTGGACAAATAATCTTGCGGCCCGCAGCAAAGTCTTGCTCGTCCATCGCGAGATCAATGCCGTGGGTTGCCCGATAATCCTCGCACATGGCGTGAATGGTCGCCGGATTACGGAAACAGCGCTTGTATTCCGCAAGCGCCGCCTGATCGAAGAAGCTCAGTCCTTGCGCCGTCTTTGAAAGCTTCCTCTCGATGAAATAATCTGGATCCGCCCCCATCAACCGCTCCGGAAAATCGTAGGGCTGGATCATGAAGAACCAGTGCCAGGAGAACGTGGCCCACTGGCGCGTCACATGATTAAGCAGATGATGCTGCGGGATAATGTCGAGAATGGCGGCGCGCGCCACACGGTCGGGGTGATCGAGGCACATCCGATGCAGCACGCGCGCGCCGCGATCGTGGCCCGCGGCGTAAAAGCGCGCGAACCCAAGTGAAGCCATCACCTCGATCTGGTCCTGCGCCATGGCGCGGAACGAGTAAGCGCTGTGGTCCCTGCCCCCTGGCGGTTTCTCCGAGTCGCCGTAGCCGCGCAGGTCGGTCGCAACCACGCTGAATTCGTTCGCGAGCTCCGGTGCAAGCCTGTGCCAGGACACGTGCGAAAACGGATTGCCGTGCATGAGCAAGAGGGGTGGCCCGTGGCCGCCATGCACAGCAGTAATGCGGGCTCCGCTGGTCTTTATTTCGCCGCGGGTAAATCCTTCGAACACGGATTTGTCCAGAGAGCTTGGATTGAGTAGTTGTAGCTCGCATGGAGCGCAGCGTAAGCGAAGCATAATGCGGGATTCCGCCCCGGATTACGCTTCGCTCCATCCGGGCTACAAACTATGAGTTCAGGACGATCAGCGGGTCAGCACGATGAATTCGGTTCCGCGGCCGGTTTCGCGCCCCAACCCCTCATCGGAAATGACCAGCGAAGAGCCGGCGCCCATGAGTTCGCTGATGCGGTCAAGCGCCTGCTTCGGCATCTGGACGCGGTCGAGCGCCTCGGTTGCGCTCGATGGCGCTTTGAGGTGAACGCTCGGCGGCGGCGGCGGCGGTTCTCTTAGCCTTCTGCGGCTGTCTCGACGCTCCGGCGCGGGAGTGCCATCGGTCGGAATGGTCATGAGGTTCCAATGCATGCCGCCATCCTCGGTCGTGCCCAAGGCGGTGAATACGTGAGTCCCCAACGGCTGGTCGGGCTCTTCAATGGCGATCGGCATGTCCAACACCGGCACCATTCCTTGACGGATGAAAATCTTCTTTTCCTTCCGGCTGATGAAAACTGCCACCTGACCGCTGTGCTTCACCGGCTGATCGGTCAATTTGATGCGTGGGGGCACAGGCTTTCCAGGATCGAAGCCTGGCGCGGGTTTGGCGAAATCGTCGTCCGCCAAGGTTCCCGTCACCGTGGGCTCGACGGTCGTGCCAGCCGACTGTTCCGGCATGGCTACTGCTTTGCGCAATTCCGTTGGCCCGGCTAGTTCGGCCGGCTTGCTCGGCTGAGCAGCCTCAATGGCGGCAGGCACGCCCTTGCCGTCCTCAGCCGCAATTGGTGCGGACGGAGCTATGGGCTTCGCGCGATCCGTTTCTTGAGCAGCGGGTGCCTCGGCCTCGGGCCTTGCTTCGGTCGAGGTGGTCGCCGCCTGGGCTACTCTGACGGACTGCGCGACCCGCCGGCCATCGGTTGTACCATTGAGAGCAATGGAGGGCCCACCTGGTTTCGAAGCAGGCACGAACAGCTTTGGATGCGCAAATTCAACCGGACTTACCTCATTGCGCACCACGAGGACGCGCACGCCGAGCTTTGTGATAGGCCACAGCTTGGCAGCGAAATCGTGCGTCAAACGAATGCAGCCATGCGAAGCCGGATGGCCCGGGACAACCCCTTCGTGCAATGCCACCCCAGACCATGTGATGCGCTGCATGTAGGGCATCGGGGCGCCACTGTAGATATTCGAGTGGTGATAGCGGTCCTTTTCGATGACGCTGAACACCCCCATGGGCGTCGGATGGCCTGGCACTCCAGTCGAGACTGCGCCTTGTGCGACCCGAACGCCATTGCTGTAGAGCGAAACTTTCTGAGTGCCGATGGTGACAACGACCTGCAATGGACCGTCGTGCAATTCCCAGCCCACGTCCTTCTTCGGCTCGGACTTTTCCCGACTGCCCTGGCGTGCATAGTGAACGTTGCGCCCCGAGCCATTTCCCGAACCGTAATACCACGCGCTCGGACCGTAGTAGCGCAGTCTGCGCGGATAATAGGCGTCCGCTGAGCTTGTCAGGCTCGCAAGCATGGTCAATGCGACCCCTGACACGAGCGCCAAACGCAAGCTCGATAGACCAGGACGCCAGGTTGCGGGGTTCTCCCCGACGAGTTTCCTCAAGACACTCTCCACTAGGGTTGGAATTTTCCTGTTCGGCAGATGGTTCATGAGCGGTGGCGAAGCGCAATCCCCTGTTCTGGTTGCGGGGCGCGAAGCGAGGGAATCTCTGCTTCACAATAATCGTGACGCACGCGCAAAGTCGATCAGGTTATCGACAAGGAAGTGCTTCGACGCGCCCTAGCCTGCGCTGATTCGGTAAACAAATCTAAGCGCCGGAAGGGCGGCATGCCACTTCATCATGTTGTTGAGGTTAAAGGGTAAATTCCTGTATCCCTGCGTGTATTTGTTTGGTGAAGCAGCGCTTGGGCGGTGTCGACCAACACGGCGTCAGCGTCGTTTTTTAGCGAAATGAGGCTTTGCTGCAACGCATGTTCGATGGCCCCTTGCTCGTTCTGCAGGATGCCCCGCACCCTGACCGCCGTCGACGGCCAAAGCTCTGGAACTGTTCCCAATACCTGCGCGTTAACTTCTCAAACGAGGATTATTGCCGTGCTTGGTTGGGCATTAACGTTTCTTATTGTCGCGCTGATCGCAGCACTGCTAGGCTTTGGCGGGATCGCAGGGTTCGCGGTGGAAATTGCAAAAATTATTTTCTACGTCGCTATTATTCTGTTCTTGATCTCCGCTGTATTCGGATTGCTGCGCGGACGCGCCCCGCGCATTCCTTAGCAGCCCGCGAATGGGTTTTGACATGTCGCCCGGGGAACTCCAGTTCTCCGGGCGAGAGCGATTTTTGAGAGACTGAAGGCTTCTATCCCCCACGGCCACCGGCGGACAGGATTGCGCGCGTCGTGTGATCCGGGCCGAAGTCGTCGGCGCCATCGATCGATAGAAGCTCGGACAATCGTGTGCGGGCGCGATTGACCCGGCTCTTGATGGTACCGACGGCACAATCGCAAATCGCCGCTGCTTCTTCGTAAGAGAACCCGGAAGCGCCGACGAGGATCAACGCTTCTCGCTGGTCCGGTGGCAACTTTGCAAGCGCGGTGCGAAATTCCTCGAATTCGACCCTGCTGTGCTGCTCCGGATGGGATTTGAGGCTTTCCGCATAGCTGCCGTCGGTATCCTCAACTTCTCGACGCCGCTTGCGATATTCGGAACGAAACAGATTACGAAGGATTGTGAACAGCCAAGCGGACATGTTGGTACCCGGCTGGAACGAGTTGATATTCGCCATCGCACGCAGGAGAGTTTCCTGCACAAGGTCGTCCGCGCGATCGACGTTGCCGCAGAGCGATATGGCGAATGCCCGGAGGCTGGGAACCGCTGCGAGCATCGCTTCCCGTACGGATGTTCGCATTGCCATCAGTGCGATCCCTTGTTGCTGGGAGTAGCGCTGCTCTTCGCCTCAAAAACGTGATCCGGTTCGGAATTGTGCTCCGGTTTGCCCTGTCCGCGCAACGCAGAGCCTTGGGGATGCGCCCGCTCGCTGTCGCTCGGATGTTCGAGTTCATCCAAAAGATGGCGGAAGCGATCAGGGACACCTTGTTTCACCACGTCATCGTAGACACGGTGCAAGATGTCTCCCAGCCGTCGCTGGTCTTCGCGGCTCAACCGTCCTGCTGGCTTGCGTATCGGAGCGTCCGTTTGCATGGCGGCCTCTGCCTCCGGCGGCTCTTGCTGCGGGAATGGGGTTTTCGGACCCGCCCAATCGGGCTTAAGTGACTTGGAAACCTTCATTTTCGCATCCCGTCGGCTGGATTCTCGCCGGCAGGCCCCTTGCCCGCTCATCTTCGCATAACGTAGGGCAAAACGGTTCGTTCCGGCCGGGTGGAACTTTATTGTGGCACAATTGTTTCCGCCCGGTATGCTCCATAGGGATCATCCCGGGAGGGTGTCGTGCCCAATTCGTCTGCAATCGCGCAATATCTGCCGTTTTTGCGACGCTACGCGAGAGCTCTGACCGGCAATCAGGCTTCGGGCGACGCCTACGTGGCAGCAACCCTCGAAGCGCTCATTGCAGATCGATCCATCATTGAGAACGAGCGAGGACCGCGCGTGGCGCTGTATCGCCTTTTCACAAAGATCTGGAACTCGGTTGCCGTCAATGGCGCGATCGGGCTGCCCGCAGGTACGCTGCCGGGAGAGCATAAGCTCGCCAATATCACTCCGCTTCCCAGACAGGCATTCCTTTTGGTGGCCCTTGAAGGGTTCTCGGAGCCGGATGCAGCGCGCATTCTCGATATCGATGTGGTGAAACTACGCACTCTGGTCGAGGAGTCCGGCCGCGAACTGGCGGCCGAAATCGCTACCGACGTGCTGATCATCGAGGACGACACGTTCATTGCCATGGAGTTGGAAACCCTGGTCGAAAGCCTCGGTCACAGGGTGCTGGGCGTTGCACGCACGCATGCCGAAGCCTTGGCGCTGACGAAGAAGAAAAGACCCGGTCTTATCCTCGCAGATATCCAGCTCGCCGACGGCAGCTCCGGACTGGAGGCTGTCAACGAGTTGCTGGCGTCCTTCGAAGCTCCGGTGATTTTCATTACCGCCTATCCGGAGCGCTTCCTGACCGGAGAACGACCGGAACCCGCGTTCCTGATAGCCAAGCCATTCCAGCCAGCCACGGTTTCGGCAGTTGCCAGCCAAGCGCTGTTTTTCGAACGCAGTGCCAAACGTCGCGATCGCCGCGTCACGGTCTAATCCGAGGCTTTTGGAGAAATCTGTCGGCGCCTTAATGCCGCTGCCAGGCTAGTCCCACGACGACACCTACGCCAAGCGCTACGGCAATTACGGCGAGCGGGTGATGTTCGACTTCATCTGAAAGGCGCCGTAGCGCTTCGTTGCCAAGCTTGGCCGCCTCCCCGCCGAGTTTGGCCGCCTCCTCGGTGACTGATGTGGCGCCGCCCCGAAACCGGTCAGCCATGCCGCTCAATGCCGAGGCAATGGCTTCCCCGACGCCGTCGGCAGCCAGAGCAGCGCTTGCCGAGGTCCGACTTCCCACCCGTTGCAAACGACTTTCCAGCGCTCGCAGGCGGCCTTCGATTTCACGGAGGTCCGCGGTAATCGCGCGTGAATAATTTCGGTCTCGAAACATGCGTGGCGATATCCAGGGTCCGTGCCGGAAGGAAACCCATCCCACGCAGAAAGGTTCCAGTTAAGGGCCGCCCCAAAAGGCACGGGCGTAGCCGACGTTTCCGTCAACTACGCCCGAGAAACCGGCCGAGCACGGGGAGGGGGAAATGGGCGGCCGGCTACCATGATAATGCCCAGCCCGAGCGCTGGTTCCGTAAATTTTTTGCCGGCGCGCCTAGTGAATTCGACGGCTGCTTTTCACCGATCCTTGTTTCAAAACCTGCTCCACCTTCCCAGGTCCGAATCCGGGGAACTCCCGTTTTCGTCTCGCGTTGGACACAACGCAACTGGGGGCAAAATTGCAGTGGCGGGGACGTGAACCTGACGAGGGGGGTTAGCGACTAATAGGCACAGGGATCGTGGGAGCAACTCATGCTGCGTCATTCTCGATATCTCGTCGCGTGTTGCGGCACCGCTTTGGCCCTCGCGGCATTCGCCATCGGACTTGAAGTTTCCTCGACCACGGCGGCCCCCTCCCCGAACAGGAATGCAGCCAGTTTCAATCGGACGCTCAAAGGCGACCGTTTGCCGGTTGCTCCGGTGACGACGCGCAATGCCATCAATGGACCGGTAGGAACGACAACGCCTCCCGCCGCAATATCACGGCCTGAACTGCCGGATGGATGCGAGCCGGTAGTCAGCGCCATTGGCCAGCCCCCCCTCGCCCGCGTTCCGGGCCGCTGCATCTCTTAGACGTCTGAAGGTTTTCCGCGGACAGCGACCATTGGGATTCGCACGCGCCGTTGTGCGGGGACATTGCGCCGCGCAACGGCATCTATAATGCTGCGTCGAAAGCTGCTTGACATTGGTCCTCCGGCCGGTGGAACCATTGCAAGGCTTGCTCGCTTGTACTGAGGGCGAAGAGGGGACGCCTCGGCTTTGGCGCCGGGCTAAACGCATCGGTAGCATGCATGGCCGCGGCGAAGGTTGCTGTCTAATCCGCCTGCCACGGCCTGCGACGCAGCGCGAATGTAAGGTCGATCACATCAGCATGAGCGTGGGTTGAAGGTGTCCCCGCCGCAAGAAAAATGCGATAGCCCGAAAACCGCGGAATCGGTTGCGGCCGTGCAGCCAAGTATCGAGTCGTTTCGATCAGCCCTGCATGCCGCACCCACAGGGGTGTGGTCGTGGGACCTCACTTCCCATCGCATGGCATGGTCGACGAACCTCGTAAATCGTGTGGGTGTGGATCACTCGGCCAGCAAGCTTGAGGGTACCTTCTCGATTGCCCCGCAAGAGTTGCCGGCGCAAGAAGGGTTGTTTGCAGCAATACAAAAAAGCCTGAACACGCTCGAGCCGTGTCGGGTTGAATATCACATGCCGGGCCTGTCCGGACATGAGGAACGCTGGTTCGAGGCTTCTACAACGGTGGTGCTGCAAGACGGGCTCGCTGTTCAGCTGCTTGGAACCTGCCGCGACATCACGCAGCGCCTGCGCGTCTACCGGGAGGTTCGGGTGCGCGCGCGTCAGCAGGAAGCGCTTGCGCGGCTCGGCGAGCGCGCCTTGGCGGAAAGCGACCTCCAGAAATTCTTCAATGAAGTCGTCGCCACCGTGGGTGAAATTTTCGATGTCGAGATGGTGAAGATCCTCGAACTGTTGCCGGGGGACGCGGAGCTTTTGCTCAGAGCCGGAATTGGCTGGAAGCCTGGGCTTCTCGGCGCCGCACACGTTTCCACCACGCGCAATTCGCAGGCAGGCTATACGCTGGCATCCGGTCGCCCCGTGATCGTCGAAGATCTCACATCGGAAACCAGATTTACCGGTCATCCTCTGCTGCACGAGCATGGCGTGGTGAGCGGGATTACCACTCCGATCGCCGGGCGCGATGGCCGCGCCTACGGAGTCCTTGGCGCACATACCGCCAAGCGGCGGAAATTTGCCGATTACGATGTCTCATTTCTCGCGGCGGTCGCCAACGTCGTCGCAGGCGCCATCCAGCGCCGCCAACTCGATCAACGCCATGAACTGATGATTCGCGAATTGCGCCATCGTTCGGGCAATCTGTTCTCGCAACTGCTTGCTCTCTTCTCGCAAACCGCCAAGAATTCGCGCAATCTCGCCGAGCTTGTCACCAAGTACGAGGCGCGCGTGTTGGCTCTTGCCAATGCGCATCGGCTGATCACCGAAGGCGGTTGGAAATCGACCTCGCTCACCGAGCTGCTCAACACGCTGCTTGCTGCATTCCTCGATCGCATCTCGTTCACCGGCCCGAACGTATTCCTGGAACCGGATCCGACTTTCGGCTTGAGCATGGCGGTGCACGAGCTCGTCACAAATGCCAGCAAGCATGGCTGCCTTTCGGAGCCCCTCGGGAAAGTGGATTTGAGCTGGTCGGTGACCCGTACCGCTCAAGGGTTGACGCTCGTGCTGGATTGGAAAGAAACCGATGGACCCGCTCCGAAGCGCAGCCGGCGAGCCGGCTTTGGTTCACGCTTGATCAGTATGGTCATTGAACGGCAGCTCAACGGGCACGTGGAGCAATTATTCGAGCCTCAGGGCCTGCACGCGAAACTCACCGTGCCGCTGACGCATGAACGTTGGCCGGGCGGCGCGCGATCCAGCGCGCAGTACGATCAATCTCGACGGCTCGATCGAGACGTCTTGCCAAACTGATTGCCTGTGGCCGACGCAAGGACCTATCCTGTCCGTCCGTTCCTCGCGGTGAGTGCCGCTATCTTCCGGGATGACAAGATTTTGCTGGTGCGGCGCGACCGAGCGCCGGCGCAGGGGCTATTCAGTCTCCCGGGAGGGGTGGTCGAACTCGGCGAGACGCTCCAGCAAGCCGTGGAACGGGAGGTCGCCGAGGAAACCGGCCTGCGCATCGAACCAATCGCGCTCGCTGGTTTTCGCGAAGTGGTTGACCGCGACGCAGACGACCGCGTTCAGCGCCATTTCGTCATCCTGTGTTTTGCCGCACGCTGGCGGCAGGGCGAGGTAATCCTCAACGAAGAGCTCAGCGACAGCCGTTGGGTGGACCAAGCCGAGATTGCAAAATTGCCGACGACGCCGGGCTTGCCGGATATTGTCGCAGCAGCCCGTGAACGTCTGCGAGAAGCAGGGCCTTAAATGAGTCGGCAGCTTGCACCAAAGGTTCCGAGTTTGGCATTAGGGAAACTGCCATTTTTCCGTCGCCTTGCGCCGCGAAGATGTAAAGCTCGACTGCGATCCTTCAGGATCGACCCATAGACCCGCATCCAATGGCACCACGAATCCTTTTATTGAGCCTGCTCGCAATGTTTGTGGCCACGGCGCCGGCGCGTGCCGAAGTCGCGGCCGCGCCGTTCGATCCAAGTCTTTGGCGGCTCGCCGAAATCCTCGGTGCATTGCATTATTTGCGCGGCATCTGCGGCGCCAACGAAGGCCAGAAATGGCGCAACGAGATGCAGTCCCTGGTCGATGCCGAGGCGCCGGCGGGCGAGCGTCGCGCTCGCATGATTGCAAGCTTCAATCGCGGCTATCGGGGTTACCAGCAAACCTACCGCACCTGTACCCCGGCGGCGGATGTGGTTATCCGCCGTTACCTCGAGGAAGGCTCGAAGATCGCGCGCGACTTGACGGCACGCTACGCGAACTGACGCGTATCAAGCAGGATGCCCGCAGGGATCATCCTGATCGAGCAGGCGACAGAATATCGATCGAGTTCCCATACTCGCCGGCACTTGAATACGTCACGCCCATATGGGGGTACTGTTTGGCAGAGTTGGCAACGCTGCCCGCCCATGCGCGCCCGGAACCGAACGCAACGAACCAAACCGGCAGATTGGGCTTCCCCGCCTTGCGCCGGAGCGCATCCATTTGCGGCGGATTACCCGCACCTTTCTCGACAATCACAGCTACGACATTCGGATGCGCCACATATGAGACGGCTCCGTTCACGAGCAGGGGATTCTTGGCGATCACCTTGAGCCCATAGCTCGCCGCCAGATCGATTGCCCCGATTACGTCCTTTGCGGAGTAGGCGTCTGGATTGTCGAGCTCGATATACTCAAACCCCTGCTTTTTGCGTCGCTCGAATTGCTCACGCAGGTTCTTTTCCCAACCCGGACCGCGCGGATCGATCTGCCCTTCGCCATACTGCGCTGCGGTGTCGGACGTGTGCAGATATGGCCGATAGCGACCGGTGTTTCTTTCATCAAAGAGGTTGCCGTAGGCGATACTGATGCCGCGTTTGACCGGCGCTGTTGCATTGTAGGAAACCATCGTGACCTCGTCGTCACGTCCCGGCCCTGATGCGTCGGTTCCAATCAGATAGCGCAACGGCTTGCCAGCGAGCGGGCTGGTCAGCGACGAAGAAGCGGCGTGACGCACCGGCGGCGTGAACTTTACGGTCTGAATCCGTCGCGGAAAGTTCAATATCACCCCTCGATCAGCCCAGTTCGGTTCCCACTGCAAGGCCGAATGCTCCCGCCGATACGCCTTGCTGGCTTGCCGACTCGAATAAAGAGCGGGGTCATAGACGTCGTTGTCGGCAGTATCAGCAGTGATGGGGTTCCAGTCATCTTTCCAGAGCACCATGCTGATTCCGGCGCCCGCGATGACGGCTGCCAGAAGCTTGAGCGCCAAGATGCCTGCCGGCAGCCAGGCGAACTGTTGCCGCGCGACCGTCCCCTGCAACGGCATCGTCCGCTGCAGTGGGCGCGCAGATCGAACCATCGACCGAACGACCGGCCGCGCCGGGCGCTGGAATCGCAGTGCAGTTGGCCCGGCGGTCACCGCAACGGCCATGCTCGCCATGTAGAAAAGCCCCCTTATCCGCCACAACACGCGGGCGGCTCCCAAACGTCCGACCGAGGCTGAGCCCTTCCCCAAGGGCCGAGGCGAAGCATGGCTTCGCCAATCCGGTCAGGCGAGCGAGAGTGATCCCCGACAATTAAAGTTTAGTGTATTGATAAATAAGGAAAAAAGTTGGCTTCTAGACGCCCAAATTCGTGGGCTTTGCGGGACACAAAGCGCAAGCTGCTCACAGGGGGTGAGGCAAGAGGAGCCGCGTCACGATGCCAGCGCTTAGTGGAATCAGAATTGAACTCGCAGCGGCCGGCATTAACCCTTCCAGCATTGCGCTCTAGCCCATCAGAGTCGGCGTGTTAAGTTCTTGCCATGTCGAGCGGGCCGCGGGGACCCGGCCCTAGATTGACACGGAACATGGCGACATTGACGACTGGGCCGATGGGGCAGGCTCCCGACCACGAGCAGAAGCGTGCTGCACTCGGCTATCTGCATGAGGCTTGGTTAGAAGCTCGCATTGACGGCATCGACGGCGACTGCCTCGCGCAGGCGTGTTTGTTTGCCGCGTTTGCCGAATTCGTGTCGACGTATGGCGAAGAACCGGCCGCGCGGTTCGCCGAGGGCCTCGCTTTGCGCATCCGGCAAGGCGAATTCTCATTGATCACTTCTCGACAATAGAATTTGAAGTTCCTAAACGAGCTTGCGGCCGGAATGATAGGAACTTCAAATTCACCGCACTATCCGCGCCCCGGCCAGATGGGCGCTACACCCGATCGGAAGGCAAGCGCGGCCGCTTCCGTTCAGTCGGAACATCTGGCAAATATTCTTTATGAAAGCGGCACTGCTTCCAGACCGGGGCGTGATCAAGATCGCCGGTGATGACGCTCGCAAATTCCTTAACGGTCTCGTCACCGTCGACACCGCCAAGGTGACGCCGATGGACGCCGCCTTTGCGGGATTATTGACCCCTCAGGGCAAGATCATCGCCGATTTCATCATCGCGGAGGCGCCGGAGCAAAGCGGTGGTGGATTATTTCTTGATTGTCCGCGTCCGCTCGCCCCGGCGCTGGTTGAGCGGTTCAACTTTTATAAGCTGCGCGCAAAGGTGATCATTGAGGACTTGTCGGAAGTCCTCGGCGTAATGGCAATCTGGCAAGGGAACGCCAACAGCCAATACGGGCTGTGCTATGCCGATCCTCGGCTGCCTGATCTCGGCATGCGCTGCATGCTGGCACCTCATCTCGCGAGCAAAGCAGCGGGCGAACTGGGAGCCGAACTGGTGGAAGCCGCTGCCTACGAGGCGCATCGGATCGCTCATGCGATCCCTCGCGGCGGCCTTGATTTCATCTATGGCGACGCCTTCCCCCACGATAGCGACATGGATCAGCTCGGCGGGGTCGATTTCGACAAGGGCTGCTTTGTCGGCCAGGAGGTGGTTTCGCGCATCGAGCATCGGGGCACGGCGCGGACGCGAGCAGTGGCCGTTCGCTTCGATAGCTTTGCGCCGGAGCCCGGCACGGCAGTGGTTGCTGGGGAACGAACGATCGGCACATTCGGTTCGAGCGCGCAGGGACGCGGAATAGCAACCCTGCGCCTCGACCGGCTTGGCGAGGCGCTTGCGGAAGGTAAAGCAGTCAGCGCCGGCGGCATAGAGCTGCACGTCGCGAAGCCTGCCTGGGCGCGGTTTGCGTTTCCCGACAAGCCGAATGCTGTGGAATGAACGCACACGCTGATGGTCTGTCGCGCTGCCCCTGGCCGAAGCAGGATCCGCTGTATGTCGCCTATCACGACGAGGAATGGGGCGTGCCGGAATACGACGATCGTGCGCTTTATGAGAAGCTTGTGCTCGACGGCTTTCAGGCCGGCCTTTCCTGGATCATCATCCTGCGCAAGCGGGAGAATTTTCGCAGAGCATTCGATGGCTTCGAGCCTCGTAAAATAGCGCGCTACACGCCGGCCCGGGTCGAGAAGCTCATGCACAATCCGGGTATTGTGCGCAATCGACTGAAAATCGAGGGGGCGATCCTATCGGCACGCGCCTACCTGCAAATGCTGGAGAAAGGGGAACGCTTCTCCCACTTTCTGTGGGGCTTCCTGGATGGGAAGCCGAAGGTAAATCACTTCCGCTCGGTCGCTCAGGTGCCGGCCGAAACACCGCTTTCCCGTCAAATTTCCAAGGAGCTTCTAAGTCGCGGATTCAAATTCTGCGGGCCGACCATTGTTTATGCCTTCATGCAGGCAGTTGGCATGGTGAACGACCATGTTGTGAGCTGCTATCGCCATGCAGCCTTGGCCAATCTTCGCTGATGTCGGCAAAGGCGCAGTCGACACCGCGCCTGCGGCCCTTCCGTGCCTGGCAGCGGATGCTCTCAGGGCGAAGGCTCGATCTGCTCGATCCCTCCCCGCTCGATATCGAGATCGCGGATATCGCGCATGGGCTGGCACGGGTGGCACGCTGGAACGGCCAAACCGAAGGCGCGCACATCTTCTCAGTCGCCCAGCATTCTCTTCTTACCGAAGCGCTGGCGCGCGAGCGCGCACAGCTTGACCGCAAGGGACGTCTCGCCGTTCTGCTGCACGATGCTCCCGAATATGTCATCGGCGACATCATCTCCCCCTTCAAGGCCGTCATCGGCGATGCTTATAAGGTGGTGGAGGCGCGGCTGCATGCTGCCATCCATCTCCGCTTCGGTTTGCCTCCAGTACTGCCAGATGAGCTTGCGGCACTCATCAAGGCATGCGATCGTTCCGCTGCTTACCTCGAAGCGACGCGGCTTGCCGGCTTCTCCAATCCCGAGGCGCGGCGATTCTTCGGGCCTACTCCGAAATTCCGTCCCATTATCGAGCGCGATTACCTTTCGCCATGGCCGGCGGAAGCCGCCGAATCACGCTATATTGAGCGATTCACGAAGCTCGCCCCATCATGAATGCATTGCTCACGAAGAACCTTGCTCGCGGGCTCTTTTGCGCAGCAAAGTTCCGCGCCATATATCCTTCGTTTCAATCACAGATCGGTCCATGATTCGATGATCCACGTCTGCTCGCTTGCGCGGCTGCATGAAACGGTCGAACAGACTGGTGCGCTGCACATTGTCACGTTGCTCAAGCATACCGACCGGGTGGAGCGGCCGAGCCACATCGCTGCGAGCAACCACCTCATCCTCGGCATGGACGACGTTACCGAGCCGATGGACGGGTATGTGCTTCCCTGCGAGGAGCACGTCACTCAGCTCATCGGCTTCGTGCAAGGCTGGGACCGTGCGCGGCCGCTGGTGGTGCATTGCTTTGCCGGCATCAGCCGCTCGACGGCCGGGGCCTATGTCGCAGCTTGCGCCCTCAATGCAACGCGCTGCGAATTCACTATCGCCCGCGAGCTGCGTCGGGTTTCGCGGACAGCCAGTCCGAACAATCGTATTGTGTCGATTGCCGACCGGGTGCTAGGCCGTAAGGGACGCATGGTCGCGGCGATTGAATTGATCGGCCGCGGCGCGATGGCCTATGAGGCGGATCCGTTCCAGCTCGCTCTGGAATAGCCGCGCCTTCGAAAAACTGCGAACCGTCGATTACTCTCGCTCGCGAGGCGCCATTGCCGCCGAGCGCGGGGCGGTTGCCTGCGCTAACGATGGATGGGTGGAGGCGACGTTGGCGCGGCGGATAAAGTCGCAATAGGCGACAGCGCCCATACCCGAGAGGGAGCCGCGGAAACTCTGTTCACCCGTCCTGCTCAGGTTGAAGCAGGGCTCAAACGACAGGCCCTTCAGCGTTGCGCAAACCGCATCGCCCTTGACCTTGAGGGTACCGGGCGGCAGCCATACCGAGCGCGCAGGTCCTGAGCCGCTGAACTGAATAGTGCCGATCACCGAACCATCGCCGTAAATACGGCCGAGGCCGCGCGAGCCATCAAAGCATTGAAAGGCGAACAACTTGCCCGTGACAAAGCGCCGAGCCGCTTCGCCATTCATACTCTGGGCCAGCGCCGGGAGGGTTGCGAGAACACTCGCAACCACAATCGCACAGCGTGCAACCATCTCGATTTTCCCCCTCCCCGCCGCAAATCCTAACCGAGCATTAACCACGCAAATCAGTCGTAATCATGCCGGGGAGTTTGGCTGGCAAATCTTGACCATTTTTTACCCAACTTTGACCACGAGCCGTCCCCGAACGCCGCCCTCGAGAATGCGGCCGGCCGAGTCGATTACCTCGGCAAGGCCGATTTCGCTTGTCATGGCCGCAAGCTTGTCCCGATCAATCTCGCGGTCGAGAAGCTCCCACGCCTTCTCACGCACCGGCAGCGGACACATGACTGAGTCGATGCCGAGAAGAGACACCCCACGCAGAATAAACGGAGCAACGGAGGTGGGCAAATCCATGCCGCCCGCCAATCCACAAGCCGCAACAGCGCCGCCATAGCGGGTCATGGAAAGTGCATTGGCGAGCGTGGTCGAGCCGACGCTGTCAATGGCGCCCGCCCAACGTTCTTTTGCCAATGGTTTCGGGGGTCCGCTGAGTTCGGAGCGCTCGATGACCTCGCTCGCACCGAGGCTTTTGAGGTAATCAATCTCAGTCCGCCGGCCGGTGGATGCCGTGACCTGAAAGCCACGCTTGGAAAGAATTGCAATCGCAATGGACCCGACGCCCCCCGCAGCCCCGGTTACCAAAATCGGTCCGCTCGCCGGAGTGACGCCGTGTCGTTCGAGTGCCATGACGGCAAGCATGGCGGTATAGCCGGCAGTGCCAATGGCCATCACCTGCCGTGCGCTTAGCCCGGGTGGAAGCCGAACCAGCCAGTCTCCCTTGATGCGGGCCTTTTCGGCATAGCCGCCGAGATGGGTCTCACCACACCCGAAGCCGTTGAGAACGACGCGATCTCCCTTTTTCCAGGACGCGTGATTGGAACCTTCCACTCTGCCAGCGAAATCGATGCCGGGAATCATCGGAAAACGCCGTACCACGGGCGCCTTACCGGTAATCGCAAGCCCATCCTTGTAGTTGAGCGTCGACCATTCGACGCGAACGGTGACGTCGCCTTGCATGAAGCCGTTCTCATCGAAGTCTGTGAGTTCGACCGTCTGTCCGGTCGCGCTCTTGTCGATGACAATGGCCTTGAAGCGCGGCATCAGAGGACGGAGGATGGATAACAGAGGACGGATAATAGCGGGCCGGCGAACGGTGACAATCGCGCAGGCGAGCACATGGCACTCGACCGGACTATCTGCTCTGTCATCTGACGTCTGTCCTCTTGTCCTCTCTCGTCAGACAGCGGCAGCTAAGCGCGCGACCGGCTTTTCCACGATCGGAAGATTGATCAGGGCCGAAAGCAGCCCGAACAGGATCGCAAGCCACCAGACCAAGTCATAGGAGCCCGTGCGCTCAAATGCCATCCCACCCAGCCAAACTCCGAGAAAGCCGCCGACCTGGTGGCTGAAGAAGGAAAAACCGACGAGCATCGCAAGCCAGCGCGTGCCGAAGATGACGGCAATAATACCGTTGGTGGGCGGAATGGTGGAGAGCCAAAGAAATCCCATTGCCGCCCCGAAAAGAACGGCCGAGACGGGCGTGATCGGGAAACTGATAAATGCAAGAATTGCAAGCGCGCGACCGAAATAAATGACGGAAAGCAGGTAGCGTTTTGGCATCACATCGCCGAGCCAGCCTGACAGGAGCGAACCGACGATATTGAAAAGGCCGATAATCGCAACGGTGCGGCCACCAATCTCGTTAGAAAGCCCTCGGTCGAGGAGAAAGGCTGGCAGGTGAACGGTAATGAACGCCAATTGGAATCCGCAAGTGAAATAGCCCGTCACCAACAGCAGATACGAACGATTGCCGAATGCCTCGGACAAAGCATGGCGCACGGATTGCTGTCTAACGTGGCGCAATGCCTCGCCGCTGCGGGGAGTGGCGAGCGCAAGCGAAAGCGGCCATATCATCAGCATGATCGCGGAAAAAATCAAAAGCGTTTCCTGCCAGCCGACCGAATCAATCAGCGAAACAGTGACCGGGGCGAACAGAAACTGGCCAAATGATCCAGCGGCAGCTCCGCCGCCAAACGCGAGCGAGCGCCAGCCTTCAGGCAGAAGCTTGCCGAATGCCGACAGCACAACGCTGAACGAGCAGGAGGCAAGTCCGAAGCCGATGAAAACGCCGGCCGAGATGTCGAGCATTATCGGCGTCGTCGAAGACGCCATCATGGCGAGGCCGAGCGCGTAGAAAGCCCCGCCTGCGCACAGCACTCGCGCAATGCCGAAGCGGTCGGCAATCATGCCGGCAATCGGCTGGCCGAGCCCCCACAGGATATTCTGGACCGCAAGCGCCAGCCCGAACACCTCGCGGCCCCAGCCGTTGGCTTGGGACTGCGGGGTAAGGAAGAACCCGAGGACGGAGCGCGGACCGAAGCTGATCATTGCAATAAGGCAGCCGCAGACCACAATCACAGCCGGCGTGCGCCAACCGTTGCGATTGGCCGCGGTGCTCGGAATTGCAGAAATGGTCGTTGTCATGACGTTTGTTTTTTGCCGCCTGTGCGATATCACTCAAAGCATGTCGGTGGGGAGCAGCAGAATCATGTCGCGCCTTGTACGGTCTTGCTTCAGTCTTCTCAAACGATTGTCTGCATGGGCGTTCTTGCTCTTTCGCATGGCAGCCTTGCCTGAGTATCCAATAGGCGAAGGTCGTGTCGCATGAGCGGTTCACTGCTCTGCCCGGACGCTTTTCTTTCGCCGCTTGAGCTGGACGCTGTGATCTCGCGTGCCCTTGCGGAAGATCTGGGACGCGCCGGCGATGTCACTTCCACTGCCACCATTCCGGAGGATATTATTGCGCGCGCCATCGTGGTCGCCCGCAAAGACGGCGTCATCTCGGGTCTGCCCCTTGCAGCCGCGACATTCCAGAAGCTTGCTCCGGACATTGAAATCGCCGCCCATGCCCGGGACGGAGATCGCGTTACCGCAAAGACAATGCTGCTGACGATCGGTGGCCCTGCACGCGCGGTTTTTGCCGCGGAACGTGTCGCGCTCAATCTGCTGGGACATCTCTCCGGGGTGGCGACGGCAACGGCCGAATTCGTGCGCCGCGTTGCCGGCAGCCGCACGCGCATCTGCTGCACGCGCAAAACCACCCCCGGCCTGCGCGCGGTGGAAAAGTATGCCGTACGCTGCGGCGGGGGATTTAATCATCGCTTCGGCCTCGATGACGCGATCCTGATCAAGGACAACCACATCGCAGTTGCGGGCGGCATTCGTGCGGTGCTGCAGCGCGCCAGGTCGGTAGCCGGGCACCTCGTCAAGATCGAGATCGAAGTCGATACGCTCGATCAGTTGCGCGAGGTGCTTGCGGCTGGTCTTGCCGACGCGGTGTTGCTCGACAACATGGACGTGACGACGATGCGAACCGCGGTGGGCTTGGTGGCCGGGAAATTTCCCCTGGAAGCCTCCGGCAATGTGACGCTCGACAACGTCGCCGCAATTGCACAGTCCGGCGTCGATTACGCTTCGTCAGGCTGGATCACCCATTCGGCACCCAATCTCGATATCGGACTCGATATCGAGATCTGAGCTTACAGCGTCTTAGCCACCGCGTGAGTCGTCTCCGGATCGCTCCATTCCGGTGCCTCCCCGCCGTCGCCCCATTTGCGCGGGCGGTAGAAGATGTGCACTCCGAGCTTGTGCATCTTCTTCATTTCGCTCACCCAGCCCGGGTGAACATATGTGGCGTGATAGTGGGTCGCTTTGCCGACTTCCGGAAGCCAGAGCTTGCCGTCGAGCATTTCAGCCGAGATCTTCTTTGCCCGCTCCCACATATCGGGCTCGCGAATCACGTCGCGAATACTGTCACAGGCAAAGGTGAACTGGCAGGCCAAATGGCGGTGAGCGTTCTGGTAGACGACCCCGCATACCGTGTTGGGGTACTTGCCGGAAAAGACGCGATTGAGAATAACCTGCGCGACCGCGACCTGACCGAGCGCTTGTTCGCCCCGCGCCTCGAAATATACCGCCTCGGCGAGACATTTCTCCGCCTTGGCGCGAGCCTTTTCATCAAGCTTCAGTCGCTCCGCCGGCGACATCGGTCGCTTGTCCTCGCCGGTGACTTCGCCCTTGGGCGCAACCGTCTCGCCGCCTCTGCCGCTTTCATCCTTTCCGACGGATAAGCCTGCTATCGGCGGCAGGTCCTCACGCTCAACCGGCTCTTCGACGATCGCGCTTTCGCGTTCAGTAAGGCTATTCGTCGGCAGAGATGCGAGCTTGAATGTGGCTTCGTTCGGATTGACGATCGAACTGCCGAACGGCTCCGTGACAACGGCAACTTCTTGGCGCGTCGCGTTGAAGTCTTCAAACTGCGGCTCTTCGCCAGGCGTCCAGGGCTGCAGCGCTGCAAGCTTCTGGCCCATGGGATAGACGCTGAAATAAAGCCGGGCGTCTTGCGGCCCTGATTCGTCGGCGACTGTCCCGGTAGGTGATTGTTCCTGTTTGCTGCCGGCTTGCATGCCCTTGGCTTCACTCGGCGCGGCAAGAACAGGATAGGCCAGCTTCGAATTTTGCGGTGATACAGTTGCCGTCCGATACTCGCTCCCGCGAGCTTGGTCCGACGCAGGGACCGGCGACAAGTCTTGCCGCGTAACGACAGCAGAATCCCGCTCGCCATTCGAACCGGCAACTTCGCGATTGTCCTTGGCGAGGGGCAGACGGTCCGCCTTTCGCGCGACACCGAAATCGCCCTTGTGCCGGCGATCGATCATGGGGTCGCCGTTCGGGTTATTGGCGAGAACACGTAGCCGGTTGGCTTCCACCATTTCCGGACCGCCGGGATCGAACCCGACAAGAGTGTAGCCGGTCGTCGGCGGCACAGCGCCGATCGGCCGGGGCACGCTGAAATTCTGGTCGTGCATTGAGCCGAACGCCGCGGCGAACGCCACCTTGGCAGAACGCTCGCCGGCGGATGGCTGACGTTCAATCGGTCCAGCAAGCTCCTGGCGTCCGATATTGCCCGTCAGCAACAGCAGTATGACGACGGCAAACCACAAGGGAGCGCTCAGGCCACCCTGCGGCCTTTCAAACGATACGAGCATCAGTAAGCTGACCCCCCAGCCCCGAAACGAATGCGATAGTCGCGGCGCCAGAAGGCACCGTGATGGCGCAATTGCGACGAATTTTTTATTGCCGCATTAACCTTGCGATCGCGTTAACCGCGCAGACACCGCACTAGTCGCCCCATTCCTGCCATTAAGGGCCGCCGGCTGCCGCAAACAAATCGCTTCGCTGGAGGGAGGCAGTTCACATCTTGACGCCCACATCGGCAAAATATTTCAGCGCGCCGGGATGCCAAGGTATCGGCGAGCTTGCCGACAGCTGATATTTGTAATCGATATTTTCCGCCTCTTTGTGGACGGCAACCAAGTCGGCCTTTTTATCGAAGACCAATTTGACAATTGCATAGGCCGTTTCCACCGGCATATTGGCGTTGGCCACCAGGATATTCCAGACCGTGGCGATCCTGTTCTCGGTGTCCTGGCCGGGATAGGTCCTCGCCGGAATGACGTCGGTGACATAAAGCTTGCCGTATTTGGCATTCATCTTGTCGACCACGTCGCTGTGGTCGACAAGCTTGATTTTTACGCCGGGCGTCGCGCCGAGATCGGTCACCGCCGCGGTCGGCAGCCCGCCCACCCAGAAGAATGCATCGATCTTGCGGTCCTTGATGGCATTCACGGACTCCGCCACTCCCAGCCGCTCGCGTCTCATATCCTTGTCGCGGTCGAGACCGGCAGCCTCAATCACCCGAAACGCCATGACTTCAGTCGCGCTGCCTGGAGAGCCGGTGGAAACACGCTTGCCTTTGAGATCGGCCATGGTGGTAATCCCGGTGCCGTCAATGGTAACCACGTGCATCCGGTTGGGGTAGAGTACCATCAAGGTCTGTACCGCGACTTTTCCCGATTTGAATTTGTCCTGGCCGTTATACGCATCGAGTGCAGCATCGGCCATTGAGAATGCAAGCTCGCTCTGGCCCGAGCCGATCAGCTTGAGATTATCGACCGAGCCGCCCGTGACCTCGGCAGCGGCCTGATATCCCGACAAGTTCTTCGAAATGATATTCGCAAGCGCGCCCCCGAGCGGATAGTAAACTCCGCCGGTGCCGCCGGTGGCGATGGCAATGGTCTTTTGCTGCGCAAGCGCGGCTGCGGCAAAAACCGTTACCGCCGCCAAAATCGTGCACGTCAGCAGTCTGCGCACTCTGAAAAGAAACAAGTTACCCTCCTCCATCTCGCTTGGCGGCGGCTTTGTTCGCCGCGGCGGGCGCCGACGGCGAGCGCAATTGTTTTACCAACAAGGCAGCGGCGATCGCCAGACCGAATGGCGCCGGATGCGGCACATCGTACCCCGAAATTGTTTCGGCAAGCGCTTCAAGCAAGCTTGGAAAAACCAGCAGCAGTCCCGCCACAGTCCACAGCACGCGCTCGGCAAAGGTATTTTGCCGGAGCGCCCAGTTCTGCGCGGCAGCGGCAAGACAAGCGAGCCCTGCGGCCGTTTTAGCTGTGACCATGAAGATGTCCCAGACCGAGCCGTCCTTGGGGATTTTCATAAGCAGGCCCACCCCCTGCGGATCGAGCACGAATACGAAGGGCACCAGAAACGCCGGCAGCGTGTATTTCCACGCCTGCATGGTCGTGCGGTAAGGATCGCCGCCGGTGATGGCGGCTGCCGCGAACGGCGAGAGCGCCGTGGGCGGCGAGACTTCCGACAAAACCGCGTAGTAGAAGATGAACATGTGCGCGGCGAAATCGGGCACTCCAAGCTTGGTAAGCGCGGGCGCGGTGATTACCGCGCAAATGATGTAGGAAGCGGTGACCGGAACGGCCAAACCGACGATCCAGACCACCAGCGCCGTGTAGATTGCGGTGAGCAGGAGACTACCGCCGGCATAGTCGAGCACGATGGAGGAGAATTTCAAACCCAAACCGGTGAGCGTCACAACGCCGACGATAATGCCGGCGGATGCGCAGGTGGTCGCCGCGTTAAGCACGCTGATCGAGCCGTCGGCCAGCGCGCGCACCAGCTTCTTTCCTTTGAGCGCAGTCTCCGGCCGCAGGAAGCTCAGCGCGAAGCACATCAGCGTCGAATAGAAGACGGCGAGCATGGGCGAATAGCCCACCACCATGAAAACGATAACGGCAATCAACGACGTGAAATGGAAACCGTAGCGCCTGGTCATCTGCCATAGGGTCAGCGACGTGTCATAAGGAACGACCTCGGCGCCAAACCGCTTGGCATCGAGCTCGACCATGAACAGAAGCGAAAGGTAATAGAGACAGGTAGGGATGGTGGCCATCCAGATGACGTCGAGGTAGCTGATCTTCAGGAATTCAGCGATCAGAAACGCTGCCGCGCCCAAAACAGGCGGCGAGAGAATGGCACCCAGTCCTCCGGCGGCAAGCAATCCGCCGGCGGCGTTCTTCTCAAATCCCGCGCGCTGCATCATGGGATAGGCGACGGCGCCGATCGTCACGGTCGTCGCCACCCCGGAGCCGGACGGCCCGCCCAGCAGAAAGGACGACAGCACAATGGTGCGGCCGGCGCTGTTCGGCTTTCCTCCCATCAGCGCCAGGGAAAAATCGATAAAGAATTTTCCGGCGCCGGACTGTTGCAGAAACGCGCCGTAGATGGTGAACAGAATGATGAGCGAAGAGGAGACATCGACAGCGACGCCAAAAATGCCCTCCAGCGTGATGAAAAGGTGCCCGACCAGCCGCGAGACATCGTAACCGCGATGCGTCCATGGCGGCGGCAAATAGGGACCGGTCATTGCATAGACGATGAACAGAATGCCGACGAATGGCATGATCCAGCCGCTGGTGCGGCGCGTTGCCTCGAGTAAGAGGACGATAAAGACCACCCCGAGAATGACATCGAGCCGCGTCGGAGAAGTGGCGCGGTCGGTGAAGTCCTCGCCGCCCCAGATCGCATAAACAAGGATCGCGACCGAAGTCACCGCTGCCGCCGCGTCCCACCAGCGAATGCGATTGCGAAAGCGCTCGGCCACGGGAAACGAGAGAAAGCACAGCACCATCACGAACGCGACGTGTGTGTAACGCAGCGGCTGGGTCGGTACGATGTCGTAGGCGGCGTAGAGATGAAAAAGCGTCATGGCGACGGCGATCGAGGTCACCAGCGTGCCGGACCAGCCGGAAAGGCGGTTGACGACGCCCTCCTCGGCCTCGACATAGGCTTCCGCCTTGCGCAGCTTCTCTTCGGAAACCGCGGGAGTGATGCCCAGGATGTCTTCGGGTTTCTCGGCCATGATCAGAGGACAGAGGACAGACGACGGAGGACCGATATCCTAGCGGACCACAAAGCACAGAGGACAGAGGATCGCTACCTGCCGAGGAGGTGAATCAGACCGGGGACCGCATTCTATCAATGAGAGCCGCCGCCCCTGTCCCCTGTCATCTGTCGTCGGTCATCTGTCATCCGACATCTGCTTTCCGACCGCGGCTTGCGCGGCCGCAAGGCGCGCAATCGGGACGCGAAACGGCGAGCAGGAGACGTAGTCCAGGCCAAGCTGATGGCAGAACGCAACCGAGGCGGGATCTCCGCCATGTTCTCCGCAAATCCCGATCTTGAGATTTGGCCGCGCAGTGCGGCCGCGCTCCACCCCGATGCGCATCAGTTCCCCGACCCCCTCGGCATCGATGGAAACGAAAGGGTCAGCCGCCAGAATGCCGCGCGCCATGTAGGTGCCAAGGAAGCTTGCCGCGTCGTCGCGGCTGATGCCGAAGGTCGTCTGCGTCAGATCGTTGGTCCCGAACGAGAAGAACTCGGCCGTTTGTGCAATCTCGCCGGCCCGCAGCGAAGCGCGCGGAAGCTCGATCATGGTGCCGACCTGGTAGTGCACCCTGGTTTGCGTCTCCAGCGCCACCGCTTCCGCCATGGCGTCTATGCGCGCCTTGATCAGATCGAGCTCGGCCTTGGTCGCTATCAGCGGCACCATCACTTCCGGTGCCACGGGTCTGCCGGTGCGCTTCGCGGCGGAAACCGCCGCTTCGAAGATGGCGCGCGCCTGCATCTCGGCAATCTCCGGATATGCCAGCGCCAGCCGGCATCCGCGGAAACCGAGCATCGGGTTGAACTCGTGCAGCTCGCGGGCGCGGTCGGCGAGCTTCTTCGGGTCGGCTTTCATAGCGGCGGCAACTTCGGCAATTTCTTCCTCGCCGTGCGGCAGGAATTCATGCAGCGGCGGGTCGAGCAGCCGGATCGTTATGGGCAGCCCTTGCATGATCTCGAATAGTTCGGTGAAATCCGCGCGCTGCATAGGCAACAGTTTCTGCAGCGCCAACCGCCTGGTTTTCTCATCGTCGGCGAGGATCATCTCGCGCACCGCGCGGATGCGGCCTTCCTCGAAGAACATGTGTTCGGTTCGGCAAAGCCCGATGCCTTCGGCGCCGAATTTCAGCGCCACGCGCGCGTCGTTTGGCGTGTCGGCATTGGCGCGCACGCCAAGTCTGCGCAGCTTGTCCGCCCACTGCATCAGGGTGGCAAACTCGCCCGACAGCGTGGGCTCGCTCATGGGCACACGACCGGCCAGCACCTGTCCGTTCGAGCCGTCGATGGTGATCACGTCGCCCTTTCGCAGCGTCAGTCCGCCAACGCTCACGGTCCCTGCGGCGTAATCGACGCGCAACGCGCCCGCACCCGAAACGCAGGGCTTGCCCATGCCACGCGCGACCACAGCGGCATGTGAGGTCATTCCCCCGCGCGTCGTCAGAATTCCTTCGGCCGCATGCATGCCATGAATGTCCTCGGGCGAGGTCTCGACCCGCACGAGAATGACTTTCTTGTCCTTTGCCTTGAGCGCCTCCGCCTCATCGGCCGACAGCACGATCTCGCCTGAAGCTGCGCCGGGAGAGGCCGGCAATCCGGTCGCGATGATCTGGCGCTCGGCATTGGGGTCGATAGTGGGGTGCAGCAGCTGGTCGAGCGTGCCGGGCTCGATACGGGTGATTGCCTCTTCGCGGGTGATCAGTCGTTCATTGGCAAGTTCGACCGCGATTCTGATTGCGGCACGCGCGGTGCGCTTGCCCGAGCGCGTCTGCAGCATCCAGAGCTTGCCCTTTTCCACGGTGAACTCGAGATCCTGCATGTCTCGATAATGCCGTTCCAGGATCGCGTAGATGCGCGTGAGCTCCTTGAACGACTGCGGCAAGGCCTTTTCCATTGACGGCTTGTCAGAGCCGGCTTCTTGCCGCGCCGCCTCAGTAATTTCCTGCGGCGTGCGGATTCCGGCAACGACGTCCTCGCCTTGCGCATTGATCAGGAACTCGCCGTAGAGGCGTCTCTCGCCGGTAGAAGGATTGCGCGTGAATGCGACACCGGTGGCGGAGCTGTCCCCCATGTTCCCGAACACCATGGCTTGGACACTGACGGCAGTCCCCCAGCTCTCCGGAATGTTGTGCAGGCGACGATAGGTGATAGCGCGCTGATTCATCCATGAGCCGAACACCGCGCCGATCGCCCCCCAGAGCTGATCCTGCGGATCCTGTGGAAACGGTTCGCCCTGCTCCTCTTCGACCCGCCGCTTGAAATGCGCGACGACCTCCACCCAGTCCTCGTCCGACAGCTCGGTGTCGAGAGTGTAACCGCGGCGGTCCTTGTGCTCGTCGAGAATCTCTTCGAAATGGTGGTTCTCTACGCCCAGCACAACGTCGGAATACATGCTGATAAAACGCCGATAGGAATCGTAGGCGAAGCGCTTGTCATTGGAATTGCGCGCGAGCGCCTCCACCGTCTGGTCGTTGAGACCGAGATTGAGAACGGTGTCCATCATCCCGGGCATGGAGGCGCGAGCGCCGGAGCGCACCGACACAAGCAACGGGGCGCTGCTGTCGCCAAATGTCCTGCCGGTGAGGCGACCTATTCTATCGAGGGCTTCGGTAACCTGCCGCTGCAGGTCTGCCGGGTAGGTTTTTCCATTCTGATAGAAATAGGTGCAGACATCTGTGGTGATGGTGAAGCCCGGCGGCACGGGCAAGCCGAGACTTGCCATTTCCGCAAGACCGGCGCCCTTTCCGCCGAGAAGGTTGCGCATCTCGGCACCTCCTTCGGCCTTGCCATCGCCGAAGAAATACACCCATTTCTTGCTTTCTCTTTTTTTGTTCTGCGTTCGGCCGGCTCGCTTGCGTACTGCAGGAGTGCGGGAACGCAGAGATTTTGTATTTGACTTTTTGGCTGCAACTACGCGCGGTGACTTTTTCATTATTGAAGCCCGGACCGGATTGAAAATAGCTCGGATGGACGCAAGCGCAGGGTTGCCACAAAGACAAGGGCTGCAGGCCTTAATGGATGAAATGGTGAATGTTGTTGAGCCCAATGAGGCCGATGACAATCAGATAGATTGCAACGATGTAGTTCAAAAGGCGCGGCATGATGAGAATCAAGATGCCGGCGGCAAGTGCGATGAGCGGCGATATGTGAGCAACGGTCAGCGTCATAGGAATTCTCCTGCGAGGTCAGCCGGCACGATAATGGCGGGCCGGACGGCGGGTTCCATGGGGATTCCCATCATAGCCGGTATCTATATTCGTGTCCGTCCTAACCCTCGATACGCGAGAAATCCGCCACCGAGCGCGTGGCATCGCGGATCTCATTGAGCAGCTTGAGCCGGTTCTCGCGCAGCTTGTCCTTGTCCGGACCGTCGGCGACGTTGACCGTCACCTTGTCAAAGAAGGCATCGACGTGGGGACGCAGCCTGGCCATGGCACGCATCGCCGTCTCGAAATCCTCGCGCGCAACCGCAGCACTCGCCTCGCGGCTGGTTCTCTCGATTGCGTCCGCCAGCGCGCGTTCTTCCGCCTGGCGATAGAGCGACGGGTCCGGCAAGCCGGCATATTGCCGGACGTCCCGCTTCTCCTCGATACGGATGATGTTGGTTGCGCGCTTATAGCCGGCGAGCAGATTTTTCCCATCTTCCGTGGCGAGGAACTTTGCCAATGCGTGAACCCGGCGAAATATGAGCAGCAGATCGTCCTGGCGCTCCAGCATGAAAACGGCATCGACCAGATCATGCCGTGCCCCTTGGACGCGCAGCTGGACTTTGAGGCGATCAGCGAGAAAAACGAGGAGATCAGGAACAGCGGCTTCCGCCCGAAGCATCAATTCACGGCCGCGAGCGCCGCGGGAATGCAGCTCGCAAGCTTCATGCAGCAACGCCGAAAGAGATAAGCGCAGATCGTTCGCCAATACCAATCTGATGATTCCCAATGCTGCCCGTCGCAACGCATAAGGATCCTTGGACCCGGTCGGCTTCTCCCCGATCAACCAGAAGCCGGCGAGCATATCGATCCTATCGGCGAGCCCGACGGCAATGGAAATGGGATTAGCCGGAACAAGGTCGTCCGGCCCTTGCGGCTTGTAGTGATCTTCACAGGCCTGAGCGATGGCATCATCTTCTCCTTGTGCCTGCGCGTAATATCTTCCCATAAGGCCTTGCAGCTCGGGAAATTCACCGACGACCTCGGTGAGGAGATCGGCCTTGCAGAGTCTTGCCGCACGCTCGACGCTTACAATGTCGGCGTCAATTGATTGAGCAATGCGGCCGGCCAACGCCTCTATCCGCGCGATGCGCTGAGCTTGCGTGCCGAGCTTTTCATGAAAGACGATCTGATCGAATTTCGGCAACCGGTCCTCGAGCCGGACCTTGAGATCTGATTGATAGAAGAACTTTGCATCCGCCAGTCGCGCGCGAATGACGCGTTCATTGCCGGCGACGATTGCCTTGCCGCCATCGTCCGCTTCAATATTGGCAACCAGGAGGAATTTGTTCACGAGCTTTGCATTTTGTGGATCGCGCAAAACGAAGCATTTCTGATTGTTACGGATGGTTGCGCGGATCACCTCGGCTGGAATTGCGAGGAAATCCTGGTCGAAGGTGCCCATAAGCACGACCGGCCATTCCACCAGGCCGACAATCTCGTCGAGCAGGCCTGGGTCCTCAACCAGGTCATAGCCCTGCGCAAAGGCGAGGTTCTTGGCATCGGACAGAATAATCTGGCGGCGGCGCTCAGGATCAAGCACCACCTTCGCCTTTTCGAGTTTGGCGGCATAATCGTCGAGACGGCGCACCTTGAAAGGATGCGGGCTCATGAATCGATGCCCGCGTGTTTCGTTCCCCGCGGCGATGCCGTCGATTGTAAACGCAACGATGTCCGGCTCTTCGGTCGCAGGACCGAACGTTGCCACAATGGAATGGAGCGGGCGAATCCAGGCAAGCGAGCGCGTGCCCCACCGCATGGACTTGGGCCAGGGAAAATTCTTCAGGAGTTCAGGCAGGATATCGGCGATGACGGCGATGGCCGGGCGTCCCGGCTTGTCGATCACGGCGATGTAAAAGTCGCCTTTGTTGTCGGCCTGGACTCTCGCTTGCGCAATCGATTGCAAGCCGGCCGCGCGCAAAAAGCCGGCGATGGCGGCCTCGGGCGCGCCGACCCGCGGGCCTTTCTTCTCCTCTCTCGCGTCGGGCTGCCTGACCGGTATTCCTTCGACCGCAAGCGCCAGACGCCGCGGCGTCGCGAATGCTTTGGCTCCCTCATAGTGGAGTCCCGCTGCAACCAGACGATCAGTGACGAGCTTGCGCAGGTCCTCCATTGCGCGAGACTGCATGCGCGCCGGGATTTCCTCGGAGAACAATTCGAGCAACAGGTCCGGCATCGCGTCTCACCGCTAGTGGTCCGCTAGAGTTTCTTGTGGCTGCCGTCGCACAGTGGACGCGTTTGCGTGCGCTTGCACGCACAGAACCAAAGCTGCTCCGCCTTTTCCGGCTTCCACTCCACCGGCCGGAACTGCGTCCCTTTATGCGAGCCGTCGCAGAACGGCTGGGTCTTCGAGCGCCCGCACGCACACCACCAGTAGCTCTTTCCCCGCTTCGACATCGACCGCAAGCGGCTGGCGGCCGCCGATTTCAGGCTCTGTGCTCATGCTGCTCCCCTCCTCCTGCTGTTGCCAGCCAAGCCTCTCCGCAGGCCTTGGCGAGCTCGCGCACGCGCAGAATGTAGCTCTGCCGCTCGGTTACCGAAATCAGCCCGCGCGCGTCGAGCAGATTGAAGACGTGACTTGCCTTGATGCATTGGTCATAGGCCGGCAAGGCCATGAGATGACGTTTGCGGTTTCCATCGGTGATCCAACCCGCATCGATATATCGACGACAGGCCTGCTCCGCCATCTTGAATTGCTGGAACAGCATCTCGCCATCCGCGAACTCGAAATTATGCCGGGAATATTCCTGCTCAGCCTGCAGGAACACATCGCCATAGGTGACTTTACCCTCGCCCTCGCGGCCGTTGAAGTTGAGGTCGAATACGCGATCAACGCCTTGCACGTACATGGCAAGCCGCTCGAGCCCATAGGTCAGCTCCCCGGAAACGGGCGCGCATTCGAAGCCTGCGACCTGCTGGAAATAGGTAAATTGCGATACCTCCATTCCGTCGCACCAGCATTCCCAGCCCAAACCCCAGGCACCTAGCGTCGGGGATTCCCAGTCATCCTCGACGAAGCGGATGTCGTGCAGTTTCGCATTGATCCCGATGGCATAAAGTGAATTGAGATAAAGGTCCTGAATGTCATCGGGCGACGGTTTGAGGATCACCTGGAACTGATAGTAGTGCTGCAGCCGATTGGGATTTTCGCCATAGCGGCCGTCCTTCGGCCGTCGCGACGGCTGCACATAGGCGGCGTGCCAGGGGTTAGGTCCGAGCGCTCGCAAGGTGGTCGCCGGATGAAATGTGCCGGCGCCGACCTCCATATCGTAAGGCTGCAGGATTACACAGCCGTAATCCGCCCAATAGCGCTGAAGCTGAAGGATCAGGCCCTGAAACGACCGCTCGGGCCGCAAAGAAGAAGAAGGCTTGCCCGACAAGCGTTACATCACGCGCCAGTCGCCGGTGTGCGGGTCCTGGCGCAGTGTCGGCAAGTTCTCGCGCTCGGTTAAGTCCGCCTGCGTGGTTTTTTCGCGCTCGACTTCCTCCTTGATACGGCGGACTTCTTTCACAACCCAACCGACCACGGCGCTGGCGCTCAGGACGCCCAGCGCAATTCTGGCCAAGGGAGGAATCAGGATCGGGGACATGACTTGTTTCCTATCAGCTTTCGGAGATGCTCACAATCCGTAGCGCGACCACATCGCGCGGCTCTCCAGTGCGGAAATAATCTGCTCGCCCAAATCGTTGGGGAAGCTGAGAACTTCGGCAGCGTCCACTGCGGGCTGCACGCGGCCGAACCAGCCGCGCGCCGGCGCCATCAGCGGCGTTGCCACCTGTTCACCGAAGCGCTGGCGCAGCGTCGAGCGCACATCGCCGATCGCGTCGGCCAATCCGAATTCAATGGCCCTGCTGCCGGTCCAATATTCCCCGGAGAACAAGGTCTTTTCCGAGCCGTTGAGGCGGGCGCCGCGTCGCTCTTTCACGAGATCGATGAAGCCGGTATGAATTTCCCGCTGCACTGCCTTGATGCGATCGACGTCCTCGGGATTTTCCGGCAGAAAAGGGTCGAGCATCGCCTTGTATTCGCCCGAAGTATACAGCCGGCGCTCGATGCCGAGCTTGTCCAGGAGCTTGGCGAATCCGAACGAACCGCCGACGACGCCGATTGAACCGACCAGCGACGACGGATCGCAGACAATCTCATCGGCGGCGCAAGCAATCATATAGCCGCCCGAGGCGGCGACATCTTCTGCGAAGGCGATCACGGGACGTGCATTTTCGACTGCAAGCTGCCGGATACGTCGAAAGATGAGATGCGATTGCACTGGCGAGCCGCCCGGCGAATTGATCACCAACGCGACCGCGCGCGCCCGGCGCATGCGAAAAGCACGCTCGAGCGGGCGGGCAAGCGTCGCCAGCGTAAGTCCGGGTTTCAGCGGCGTTGAAAAGCCAATGAGGCCGGTGAGCCGCACGACCGGCACGATGGGAATGTCGCCGCGCAGCCGCTTGGGAAGGACCGGACGCAGGGCCTGGTGCGCGCTGGCCAGAAGCTGGCGCAGGTGCTCGGACGCGTTGTGATCAGCCATACCGCTTAATTCCTGCGCGGCTGCCGCAAAAACTGCGGTTTGCGAGCGGGCGCAATGCAAGGTCTTAGCAATGTCCTCGCCGTTGCCTCAAGTTACCTTTCATTAACTCCTGGGGGCGTAGGGAGGTGAAATCCGGGTGGATTACCGGAACAGCAGAAGCGGGGCATCCATGATCAAGGCATATTTGCTGATCCTATTGATCAGCGCGATCGCCGCCATGTCTCATCTCGATTTCGACCGCAAATCTGCCGATCGCAAGGCCTGATAGAAACCGCTTACGCCAGTGAACTCAGCGGAAAACGCGTGACATCGCGCAGGAAGGCAATGAACCCGTCGGCCTGATGCTCCGCCGTCAGCCGCCCTTTCTCGGCAGTTGCCGCGGAAGCGTCGCCAAGGGCGCCGTCCGGATTGAGGTCCTGCGCGATCCAGCCGAAGCCATGCTGCCCGGCCGGACGCAGGTGCTGGTAATCCTTTTCCATCTCGGCTGCTTTCGAGCCGAAGTGCCTGGCTTTGCTCATATCGACGAGGTCGGGCCGAAAATGCAGCATCAGCGAAGTCTCGATATCGCCGGCATGAATGCCGTGAGTGGTATCGAACGGCGAATAGAGGCCGGCCGGCAGCCCGAAGCGGCGCCATTGCGTGGTCGCGGCCAGCATGTCGAGCCGCACGCGCAATTCGCGCGCAACAATGCCGATGACATCAATGTTGCCGCCATGGGAATTGACGATTACCAGCTTGCGCAACCCGGCGCGGTGAACACCTTCGCCGATCTCGATCCAGATGCGGATGAGGTTTTCCGCCGAGCAGGTGATCGTCCCCGCAAAGCGCAAATGCTCGTTCGATTTCCCGATCATTTGGATCGGAAGAAACAGAACGCGCAGATCGTCGGGAAGCCGCGCCAGCACGGTCTTGATCATGCCTTCGGCAATGGCGGTATCGGTCATCAGCGGGAGATGCGGACCGTGCTGTTCGATTGCGGCGACCGGCAGGACCGCCAAGGTGGCGTTCGGGTCGAGGCCGGTAAACTCGCTCGATTTAAGCTCTGCCCAGAAGCGCTTCGCCGCCATTGCGTAATGACCCGCATTATTGTCCGCCTGCCGTGCTCGGCTTGACCCGATTGAGCACGGGCGGACTTACATTGCATGCTATAGCAGAAGCCTCGCCGCGCAGGGGGTTCCTTGCGGGTGATGGCAAAGATTCGCTGCAGAGAAAGATGAGCGATGACGACGCGGGTCGATTTCGCCAGTCAGGCCTTTTTCCGCGACCCGGCCGCCGGCATCGAACGGCTGAGAACAGCCGGCCCGGTGATCGAGACCAGGTTCCCGATCGTCGGCAAGGTCTGGATCACGACGACATACGAATTGACGGCACAGGCGCTCAAGGACACCGGCACATTCACGCTGCGAAAGGAGGGCGGCGGACTTGCCGGGCTGCGGTGGTGGATGCCGGGGTCCGTTGCCGCGCTCGCCAACAATATGCTCACCATGGACGAGCCGGACCACACGCGCCTGCGGGGAATCGTCGATGAGGCTTTCCGCCGCCGCGCGGTCCTCAACATGGAGCCGCGCATTCGAACGATCGCCGACAATCTCGCTGGCGGGCTGTTCGCAGACGGAAGTCCGGCCGACATCGTCGAGCGATATGCAAGAACGCTGCCGCTCTCGGTCATCTGCGAACTGCTTGGCTTGCCGCAGGACGACAGGCCGAAATTCATCGCCTGGGCGAACACGGTCGCGCGGCTGGCCGGCGTCATGGATTTTCTTCGGATGATCCGAGGTCTTTCGCAGATGCGACGCTATCTGGAAGGACGTTTGCAGGCCGCCCGCGAACATGGCGGCGAGGGCCTGATCGCCGAACTCGTACGCGTGGAAATGGAGGGCGGCCGTATCAGCGCGCAGGAAATGGTGTCGATGGTTTTTCTGCTGCTGGGTGCGGGGTCGGAGACCACAACACACCTGATCAGCGGATCGATTTACGAGCTCCTCAAAAATCCCGTGCTGCGCGATTGGCTGGCGCAAGATTGGGGCCGCGCCAATCTGGCCGTCGAGGAGTTCCTGCGCTTCGTTTCTCCGGTGCAGTTTTCAAAGCCGCGCTTCGTGCGCAAGGACACAGAGCTCGGAGGGGTGCAGCTGAAGAAAGGCGATCGGATCATGGTCATGATCGCGGCAGCCAACATGGACCCGCAGGCTAACGAGCATCCCGAACAGCTCGATCTTGAACGGCGACCCAACCGGCACCTCTCCTTCGGCACTGGAATCCATTTCTGCCTTGGTCACCAGCTCGCACGCATCGAAGGCGTGTGTGCCCTGCAGGCGCTGTTCACGCAGTGGCCGAAACTCCAGCTCGCCATAAAGCCCGATCAGATCCGGTGGCGAAAGCGGGCCGGGCTGAGATCGATCGAGAAACTGCCCGTAGTGGCGGGCCCTCAATGAGTTTGAGCGCGGGCGGACTCACGTTGCTTGCCGGCTGCATGCTATAGCAAAAGCCTCGCCTCGCAGACGATGAAGCCTACGTTCCCTTCCGCAGCAGACTGCCATGAAACATATCACTCCGCCGAGCATTCGGCCGCCGTTCGCCCGCTACAGTTACGGCGTGGAAATTCCCACCGGTCACCGCATTCTGGTGTGCTCCGGCCAGCTTGGCATCACAGCGCAGGACCAAGTGCCCGACACCATAGAGCAGCAGACCGATCTCTGCTTTCGCAATATCGGCGCGGTGCTGGATCAGGCAGGCTTTCGCTTCAGCGACATCGTGCGCATCAATGCCTTCGTCGTCTCCCGCGAGCATCTCAAAGGCTATATGAGCGTGCGCGACCGTTACATAAGCGACCCACCGCCGGCCTCGACGCTGATGATTGTGTCGGGTTTCGCCCGACCGGAATTTCTGGTCGAGGTCGAAGTCATTGCCGCGTCGCCATGATGGCGCACCGACGCGCGTTCTGCTGAGAGGCCTGGGCATGGACGTGACCGCGCGCCTGCACGAACAGCTCACCAAATGCGGCATCCGGATTGCGGCCTCGCTGCCGGACGATTGGATTGCGCCGCTCATTCAGCGCATCGCCGCCGACAACCGGATACGCCACGTGCCGGTAGCGCGCGAGGCGGAAGCCGTGGCCATTTGCAGCGGCGCATTCTTCGGCGGCGTGCGCTCGGTCGCACTGATGGGCGCCACCGGCCTCCTCACCTGCACCGGGGAGCTCGCCACGCTCAATTTGCGGCATCAGATTCCCGTCTTCCTGATGGTGAGCCAGCGCGGCTCGATCGACGATCACCGCATCTACCAGGAAGTCCAGGGCCGCCGCACCATTCCGCTCCTGGAGAGCTATGATTTTCCCTATCACGTCATCGATCGCGCAGAAGAAATCGGCAGCATTCCTGACGCCTATGAGACCTGCCGCATGCAAAAACGGCCGTTCGTATTGTTCCTGGCGCGCCGGCTGGTGAAAGAAGAGCAAACCTGATGCGCGCGCGCGAGGCGATCGAGCTGCTTGCCCACCATCGCGGAGACGCGGTTGCGGTCTGTGCGCTCGGCATGGCCGCCAATGAATGGTGGGCTGCCACCAAAAGCGAGGACAGCTTTTACATGCACGGCGCCATGGGTTTTGCGGCAAGCTTTGCGCTCGGCCTTGCGCTCTCCTTGCCCAAAGCTTCGGTCTGGCTCCTGAATGCCGACGGGTCGCTGTGCATGAATCTCGGCTGTCTGCTGACCGAGGCCTCGCAACAAGCGAAAAATCTCAAGCATTTCGTGATTGCCAACGGGGTCTACCAGACCGTCGGGGCATTACCGATGGTCAACGATGGGCGCGCCGACTATGTCGCAATCGCGCGCGGCGCAGGATTTTCACGCGCACGCGCCATCGATACGGTCGAGATGCTGAAGCAGCAGCTGCCCGCCATTGCGGCGGAAGACGGCCCTTCCTTCACCGTGTTGCGGGTCGAGCCGGAGAGCGGGTTCCTGCGCACGCCGCCGATGACCTATGAGGGGCCTGAGATGAAATATCGTTTTGGCCGCGCGCTCGAGCGCCGCTTCGGGATCGAGGTATTCGGGCCGCAGGGATACTGAGAGTACGGCAGGACCGCGCGCGAACCGCACCGATGCCGCCCCGCAATGACGTGACGATCGATCCCGTCGTATTGCCCGACCGGGCGGGCGTATTCCGCCTAATCCTGCGCGACGGGAAGATCGGCGCCATCGATGCCGCGCACGCCGGATCGGCGCGTTGGCTCGCCATTCCCGGATTGGTGAACCTGCACGCCCACGCGGACCGGAGCTTCACCGTGCAATCGTCCCGGCCGCGCTCGTTGAGCGAAGCGATCGCCGCTGCCGCGAGCGCGCGCGCGGCCTTTACCGTCCCAGATGTGAAAGAGCGCGCGCGACAATTGTTTGAGCGCTCGATTGTGCATGGCGCAACGCGCGTTCGCACCCATACCGACGTGGATCCGATCGTGGAGCTGCGGTCGATGGAAGGCGTGTTGGCGGCAAAGGCCGACGTGAGTTCCCGGCTTGATGTGGAGATTGTCGCGTTCTCGACCTCGCGCAACGATCTTAGCGACCTCGATGCCCTCGATCGCCTCAAGCGCGCCGTGGCTTGCAAGCCGGACTTGATCGGGGCAAGCCTCAACGCGAGCGAAAATCCGCGGCTTGCCCTCGACCGACTGCTCGATCTCGCCGAGGAAAGCGACCTCCCCCTCGATCTGCACCTCGATGAGCATCTCGATCCGGAGCGAATGCTCGCTGCCATGGTTGCCGATGCAGTCATTGCGCGCGGGCTCATCGGCCGCCTGACGCTCAGTCATTTATGTGCTCTCGCCGCGATGGCAGAAAAACCCGCGCGCGACCTGATCGGCAAATTGGCGCGCGCGCAGGCGACGGTGATTGCGCTGCCGCAAACGAATCTCCTCCTCCAGGATCGCGGCGATGGCACGCCGCGACGACGCGGAGTGACGCTGGTGCGCGAGCTATTGGACGGCGGCGTTGCGGTCCGCTTCGGCACCGACAACGTGCGCGATTGGTTCTATCCGTTCGGCGATGGCGACATGCTGGAAACCGCGCAATTTACGGTATTGGCAACGCATATCGACGATAGCTCAGAGTTGCTCGCCGCCATTTGCGACGGGCGGCGCTCGCTCAGCGAGGGGGCAGCCGCCGACCTTGTCCTCATCCCGGCATCATCGCTCGATGACGCATTGGCGCGGCGGCCGCCGCAGCGGCTGGTATTCAAGGCGGGGCGGCTAGTGCGGTGAATTTGAAGTTCCTATCATAACTGGCCGCAAGCTCGTTTAGGAACTTCAAATTCAAACCCGCACTAGAAATCATAGAGTTGCTAGTGGTCCTTAGATTCCGAAGTTCGCATCTGAACGTGCCGCGAGTGTGGCGAACTTCGGAATCGGACCACTAGTCGCCGGCCCGGCGCTGCTCTAAGTCTCGGAAAGCACGCCGAGCGCGAGGAAATGTCGGCGGATGCGTTCCACGTGCTCCAGGAAACGAGGCTCGCTGCGGGTGTGCGCGCCGCGCGGGCGAGGAAGCTCGTTCACGACAATGTCGGCGATGCGGCCCGGGCGCGACGACATCACCACAACCCGATCCGACAACAGCACGGCTTCCTCGATGCTGTGGGTAATGAACAGAACGGTGTTGCGATCGCGCAGCCACATGCGCTGAAGATCGAGGTTCATCTGTTCGCGCGTGAGGGCGTCGAGCGCGCCGAACGGCTCGTCCATCAGCAGAAGGCCTGGGTCCTGCACCAGCGCGCGGCAGATCGCTACCCGCTGGCGCATGCCGCCGGAAAGTTCTGCCGGATATTTGTCCTCGAAATCGGAAAGTCCCACCGAGCGCAGAAGCTCGCGCGCCTTATGGCGATGGGTGACTGGGTCGAGCTTCTTGATTTCCACCGGCAGAAGCACATTGGCAAGGACCGTACGCCAATCGAGAAGGACGTCGCGCTGGAATACGATTGCAATATTGGGCACAGCTCCTTTTACCGGCAGCCGATCAATCTCGATTGTGCCGGATGTCGGCGGCAGCAGGCCTGAGACCAGCATCAACAGGGTGCTCTTGCCGCAGCCGCTTGGTCCGACAATGGAGACAAATTCGCCGGCTTTGATCGAAAGCTCGATTTCGGCCAGCGCATGCACATCGCCGCCGCGCGCGGCGCGATAATGTTTCGTCACGCCGCGAATAGCGATCGGGACCCCGGCTGTTTGAGAGCCGGCGTGCTGCTCGATCGCCTCGACCGGAGCCATGATCGAGACGCTCTACCCGACCACTTCGGTCGCGAGCCTGCTCCATGGCAGCGCGAGCTGCTCGATCCACGCGACGATGTTGAACAAGAGCACGCCAAGGAGGGAGAGCACGACGACGGCGGCGAACAGAAGCGGCGTGTCGAGGCGGACCTGGGAAATGAGTTGCAGGTAGCCGAGCCCATTCTCCGCGGCAATGAATTCGCCCACCGTTGCGCCGACCACGGCCTGCCCTATGCCGACCTTGAGGCCGCCGAAAATCGACGGCAATGCCTTGGGCAGCCGGATTTTCAGAAACGTGGTGAGTTCGCCGGCGCCCATGGACTGCACGAGATAGATCATCTCCTTTTCCGCCGAGCGCATGCCGATCACCGAATTGATGACGATCGGAAAGAACGAGATCAGAAAGGCGACCATTACCTTCGGCATGAGGCCATAGCCGAGCCAGATCACCAGGATGGGTGCCAGCGCGACCTTGGGGATGGTCTGCAGCGAGACCATGAACGGAAATGCCACGCGCTCGAAAATGCGGGAATAAACCACAGCGATGGCAAGGGGGATTGCGACCAGCACGCTCAGCAGAAAGCCTGCCAGGATTTCTTCCAGGGTGACAAAGGCATTCACCAGCAGGAGCTGCCATGACGTAATGATTTTGCTAACTATCAGCAACGGGCCCGGCAGCAGATAGTCGGGAATCGCAAAGGCGCGCACGGCGATTTCCCACAATGCGAAAATAGCCGTGAACACCGCGAGCACCGGCCCGTTGCGGTTGACCCATCCGGCCACGCAACTCGATGCAAGCGGCGCGTCGCTGGCCGCGATAACTGTTGTCATGGAAACTCCCGGTCACCGCGAGCAGCCGATCAGGCGAGATACAGGCCCTAGTACCCAATGTTGTTAAAGTGCGAGTCAGTTCGTTTTGGTTCACACAGGTTCGGCAAACTCGGAATACCTCCACCTGAAAGGGGGAGTTCGAACACCGAGCGAAGCGAAGGTGGTCGGGTGGGGGTCCGATTAGAAAATAAAATCGTCTATTTGACCCCCACCCGGCGCTTCGCGCCGACCTCCCCCTTTCAGGGGGAGGTGACATGCTGCACTGCTGTGCCAAATGTCATCGCCTACCGTTGCTCTGTATCAGGGAATTGCGAGGCCTTCAGGCTTCTCGCCACGAAATCGAGCACCGCCGTAATCTGCTCGCGTGTAACCTCGAATTGTTCCATCACTTCCTCGATGCTCAAATCCTCAAGGTTCTCGATGACAGTGGCAACGGGCAAGCGGGTTCCGCGAAATACCCAGGCGCCGCTAACCTTGCCGGGGATACTTTCGACGACGGCGCACTGGGACCAATCGAGAGTTGCCATGGTCTTAACCTCCATATCGTAGCTTGTTAGCATGCGCCGGCGGCGGTCGCACGCACGGAAAGCCCGTGCACTGCGAGCACATGGCACAAGCGACACGCCTACTGCAGATAATCGTTGGAATAATACGCGTTCAACGCTTTGACTTCGGCAATGCCGCCGGTCTCTTTCAAGAGCGAGAGGTTGGCTTGCCAATCGGCAGCATCTTGCCAGCCGAGCGGCTTTCCCTGCGGCGCATTCGTCGAAACGACGGTCGCTTCGACCTGCTGTTCGAGAACGCCGGGGTCCTCCGGGATTTTCATGTATTTGGCCATCGCCCCGGCGGCTTCCTTAGGATTGGCCATGGCGTCGCGATAGCCGCCGGCAGTCGCGCGCAAAAGCTTCCTGACGAGCTCAGGGTTCTGCTCCACGAAGGCATTGCCGACGATCATCGAAGCGCCGAGCAGACTGAGGCCAAAATCAGAGACACGCAAAAGATTGAATCTCACGCCGGAACGCTTTTCGAGCTGCGGCAATTCGTTGCTCAAATAGACCGACATGATGTCGATCTTGCGGGTCAGGAACTGCGTGCTGCGGGCCGAGGCATCCATCTGGATCTGCTGGATCTTGCTCATGTCCACGTGGTTGACCCTGCAAAAAGGACCAAGCATGTCGCCAAACGTCTCGCCGACCGAGATCGCCAGCCGCTTGCCCTCCAAGTCCTTGGGAGAATTGAGTGCCACTTCGGGAAACGAGATCACCCCCATCGGAGCCTTGGTCTGATAGAGCGCGACGACTTTGACCGGCAAACCCTGGCTTATGCCTTGTGCAGCCGAAACAGCCGGCCCATAGCCGAACTTCTCGTTTCCGCTGGCGAGGAGCTTGAGCACCGTCTGCGCGCCGGAACCTTCCGCCAGCTCAACATCGAGGCCTTCGGCTTTGTAATATCCTTTATCCAGGGCGACGAAGAGCGGCGCATATTCGCCCTTGAGCTTCCAGGTGAAGCGAACCGTCACCTTCTCCAGCGTTTGCGCCATCGCCTGCTCTACCGTGGCGCTGGCGCACACAAGCGAAATGCCAATGGCCGCTGTCAAAGCTCTCGGAGACACTCGCCGCATTTGCCTCACCGCTCAGGTTGCAGGAAGATATGGAAACGAACCGGTTGTGCTCGATGGTGGAGCAATGTTGCCGCAGCCCCGCAATGATGCCAAGAGCCGCATCGATATCATTGCAGAAATTATGTGGGGACACGCGCGGGTCTTGCGGGCAATCGGCGCGCTTATCAGGATCAGCTTGTTTGGAGACGGACACCTCTGATGGCGCCGCTGCGATTCTTGTTGAACGGAAAGCCGTGCAGCGAGGAGAGCGCACCGCCGACCACGACGGTGCTCGACTGGCTGCGCGCGCGCGCGCGGCTTACCGGAACCAAGGAGGGTTGCGCCGAAGGCGACTGCGGCGCCTGCACCATTGTGCTTGGGCGATGTATCGAGGGAAAACTGCAATACCAGGCGGTGAATTCCTGCCTGATGATGCTGCCGCAGATCGATGGCTCGTCCGTTGTTACCGTCGAGGGACTGAGCGCCGCCGATGGCACGCTGCATCCCGTGCAGCAGGCGATGGTCGATGCCCATGCGACCCAGTGCGGGTTCTGCACGCCAGGGTTCGTGATGGCGATGTTTGCGTTCCAGCATGGCGGCGAGCCTCCGGACGACACGCTTATCCATGAGGCGCTCGCCGGCAACCTTTGCCGCTGCACCGGCTATCGCTCCATCGTGGAGGCGTGCCGCCGCATTGCCTGCGCCCCAGCTGAGCGCTTTGCTGACAGTGGCGCTGCTGCCGCTGCGCTTTCGTCGCTGCCGAGTTGCAGCGATTACCGCGTGGGCGACCAGGCATTCCTGCGGCCACGCTCGCTCGATGAACTGTTCGCCGCAATGGAAGACTATCCGCGTGCGCTGCTGCTCGCCGGCGGCACGGACCTCGGGTTGCGGGTGAGCAAGGATCGCGAACGGTTTCCCGCGGTCATCGCCACGGAAGCGGTTGACGAGTTGCGGCAGATCGCGAGCGATCCACAAGGCGTGGCGTTTGGAGGCGCCGTCACTTACACCGAGGCCCTACCCGCTATAGATCGTCATTTCCCGCCCTTGGGCTCCCTTATCCGGCGCTTTGGCTCGCGCCAAATCCGCAACCTCGGAACCATCGCCGGTAATCTCGCAACTGCCTCGCCGATCGGCGACACCATTCCATGCCTGATCGCGCTGGGTGCCCGCATGCGGTTGGTCTCACGCACCGGCAAGCGGGAGGTGGCGGTGGAGGAGTTCATCACCGGCTACCGCGCGACCGCACTGCTGCCGGGCGAAATCATCGCCGACATTCGTATTCCCTTCCTGTCAGCCGACCAGAACTTTTCCGTATACAAAGTCGCCAAACGCTTCGATCAGGACATTTCCACGGTTATCGCTGCCTTCAAGCTCGACCGCGGAGAAAACCGCGTGCGGGAATTGCATGCGGCGTTCGGCGGCATGGCGGACCGTGCACGGCGGGCTCGGCATGTCGAGGAAGCTGTCAAAGGAAGAGAATGGAAAATCGATAATCTCGCCGACCTCGAGACTATGCTGGCGCGCGATTTCACTCCCATCGCTGATCATCGCGGCGGCGCGGCCTACCGAGCGCGTGTCGCGGCCAACCTGATACGCCGGTTTGCGCTCGAAACGTCGTCCGACATTCCATTACGCCTGGAGGCCTTATGAACGAGCGCCTCGCACGCATTCACGGCGGCGCCCATGCGGCAGTGGCGCACGATAGCGCGTCAGGGCACGTTACCGGCGCTGCACGCTATCTCGACGACCTGCCCATGCAAGCGGGAGCGCTCGAAGCAGCCCTGGTGCTCAGCCCGCATGCCCATGCCCGTATCCGGCACGTTGACCTGTCGAACGCACTCGCCATTCCCGGCGTGCACGGTGCGATAACGGCTGCCGATATTCCCGGAGGAAACGACATTGCGCCGATCCGCAGCGACGAACCGGCGCTTGCCGTAGGGTTGGTCGAATATGTCGGCCAGCCAGTCGCCGCAGTCGCGGCCGAGACGCTCGATGCGGCGCGCAGAGCGGCGAAGCTCGTGAACATCGAATACGAGCCGCTGCCCAGCGTGCTGACCATCGAAGATGCAATGGCGCGCGAAAGCTTCGTCTCGCCGCCGCAAGTCATGGTTCGCGGCGATGTCGAGCCGGCGCTCGCCGGCGCTGCGCACCGGCTCTCCGGCGAGCTGCGCTGCGGAGGCCAGGATCATTTCTATCTCGAAGGCCAGATCGCCATCGCCATTCCCGGCGACGCGGGCGACATGCAGGTGTGGAGCTCGACCAGCATCCAACCGAGGTTCAGCACGGCGTCGCGCATCTCCTCGGCATTCCCTTCAACGCGGTAACGGTCGAAGTACGCCGCCTGGGCGGCGGGTTCGGCGGCAAGGAAAGCCAGGCCACCATTATCGCCGGGATCGCAGCCGTGCTCGCCTGGAAAGTGCGGCAGCCCGTCAAGCTGCGGCTTGCGCGCGACGACGACATGTGTGCGACCGGCAAGCGTCACCCGTTCCTGTTCCGTTACGATGTCGGCTTCGACGGCGAAGGCCGCATAGGCGCGCTCGATCTGATCCTTGCAGCCAACGGCGGCAACGTCGCGGACCACACCCCCAGCGTGCTCACGCGCGCGCTGTGCCATGTCGATAACTGTTATTTCCTGCCCAACGTCCGCTTGCGCGGCCTGCCGTGCAAGACCAATACCGTGTCGAACACCGCTTTTCGCGGCTATGGCGGTCCCCAGGCCATGCTTGCGATCGAGACCGTCATCGAATGCATCGCTCGCCACCTCCAGCTTCCCGTCGATACGGTTCGGCGCCGCAATTTCTATCGGGTCGGGCGCAACGACGTCACCCCCTATGGCATGGTGGTGGAAGACAACATTATCGAGCGGGTGGTGGAGGAGCTTGACCGGGCCGTCGACCTGACCGCTTGGCGGCGCGAGGTGGATAATTTCAATCGCGCGAGTCCGGTGATCAAGAAAGGGCTCGCCACGATGCCGGTGAAGTTCGGGATTTCATTCAATAAGCCAGCGCTCAATCAGGCAGGCGCGCTTGTCAATGTCTATACCGACGGCAGCGTTGTGCTCAATCACGGCGGCACCGAGATGGGGCAAGGCCTGTTCGTAAAAGTGGCGCAGGTTGTGGCGGAGATATTTCAAATCGATATCGACCGCATTCGCGTGTCGCAGACCAGCACCGCGCGGGTGCCCAACACGTCGGCAACGGCGGCATCTTCCGGTTCGGACCTCAACGGCATGGCGGCGGCGAATGCCTGCGAGCAGATCAAGGCGCGCCTGACCGAGGTTGCCGCGGAGCATTTTGCAGTCCCTGCAGGCGAGATCGTTTTTTCCTCCAATCATGTCTATGCCGGAAACCGCAGTCTCTCTTTTCCCGAGCTTGCGGCGCTTGCCTGGGAGAAGCGGGTCTCGCTCTCCGCCACCGGGTTTTATCGCACGCCGAAGATTCACTGGGACCCCGCCACCAATACCGGCCGCCCGTTTTATTATTTCGTCTACGGCGCTGCGGCCGCAGAGGCTGCGATCGACACGCTCACCGGCGAGTTGCGTGTGCTTCGTGCCGAACTCATTCAGGATTGCGGCCGTTCGCTAAACCCCGCGATCGACCTCGGCCAGATCGAGGGCGCCTTCGTGCAGGGGATGGGATGGTTGACCACCGAGGAATTATGCTGGGACCGCGACGGACGCCTGCGTACCCATGGCCCCTCGACCTACAAGATCCCGGGAAGCCGTGACGTCCCGCCGATCTTCACTGCACGCATCCTGAGCGACGCGGACAATCGGGAAGCCACCATCTTCCGCTCCAAGGCCGTCGGAGAGCCGCCGCTGCTGCTGGCGATCTCGGTGTGGCTCGCCATTCGCGATGCCATTGCCAGCATTGCCGGTCACCGCTTTGCCCCGAACCTTGATGCGCCTGCCACGCCGGAACGGGTGCTTGCGGCAATTGATGACCTGCGCGCACGGATAGATTTGCGGTAGCGCGGTCCCGGATGCAGGGCAGAATCGTAGCCCGGATTGAGCGCCTTCGCTCAATCCGGGACTGAGCCCCCGGATTTCGCAAGAACAAAATCCGCCCTACGCCGCGGCGCTGGCTGAAGAGCGAAACGCCCAACCGGTGAAATACACCTCGACATAGGCGAACACCGCATACATGACGATGCCCTCGATCGCGAGCAGCAGCAGCGCCGCGAAAACAAGCGGCATCTGAAAATTCGATCCAGCGAGTGCGATCTGATAACCGAGACCGGCATTGGCGCCGACCGTCTCGGACACCACGGTGCCGACGAAGGCCAGCGTGATGGCGACCTTTAGCGAGCCGAAGAGGTAAGGCTGCGTGCGCGGGATGCCGATCTTGAGCATGATGTCGAGCTTCTTGGCGCCAAGCGCCCGCAGCACGTCTTCAAGTTCCGGCTCGATGGTGGCAAGTCCGGTCGCGACATTGACCACAATCGGGAAAAACGAGATGAGGAACGCGGTCAGGATCGCGGGTATCTCGCCAATCCCGAACCACATGATCAGGATCGGCACGACCGCGACCTTCGGAATGGAATTGAAGCCGATCAGCACCGGATAAAGGCCGCGGTAAATCGCGCGCGACCAGCCGACGATCAAGCCGAGCACCATGCCAAAGCCGACGGCAAGGGCAAAGCCCGCCATCGTCGTCCACAGCGTCACCAGCGAGTTGCGCAGCAGCGGACGCCAGTACTGCGCCATGGCGGCAAATGCCTCCGACGGCGCCGGGAGAATGAACTTGTCGATCTTGAAAGCCCTGCAGGCAAGCTCCCACAAAACAAAAACGCCGATGGTGAAGAGCCAGGGCGAAAGCTTCTCCAGCGCCGAGTTCATGCCCCCTTGCCCCACAAATTCTATGCCAGATCAGCGAGCGCAGTGCGCAGGCGCGTCCAGGCCTCTTCGCGCCCGGGAAGCCCGAATCGCAGCCACTCCGGATGTTCGGCAAAGCGGCGCACGAAAATACCGGCACGGCCTAAATGGCGATAAATGTCCATTGCCAAAGGCGTACGCGCGAGGCGAAACAATGAAGTCCCGCCGATGATTTCGAGTTTGCCGCGGGCAGACAGCATACCATCGAGCCGCCGCGCCGAATCTTGCAGAGATGCGCGCGTTGATCGCGTCCATTCCCGATCCTCCAGCGCGGATTTCCCAATCGCAATCGCTGCTCCCGAAACCGGCCATGGACCGAGCCAGGCCCTGAGTTGTGCCGTGAGTTCGGGAGCAGCAAGCGCAAAACCGAGCCGCAGTCCCGCGAGCCCGTAGAATTTGCCGAACGATCGCAGCACGACAATGTTGCCGCGGGTGACATCGGGAGCGAGACTCATATCGCCCCCTGCAACGTCCATGAACGCTTCGTCGACAACGAGAATCCCTGCGTGTGAGTGCAGCGCATCGGCAATCGCGAGCAAAGCACTTCGGGGAAGCAAGCGGCCATCCGGATTGTTTGGATTCACTGCATAAGCGAGATCGGCTTGTGCGAGACTGCCGACATCGGCGACTTCCTCGGCGAGGTGCCCGATCAGGGAAGCGACCCGCAAATGTTCGGCATAAGTGGGAGCCAGCACAGCCGCGCGGCCGGACGGACGCAATGCTGCTATTGCAGGCAGCAGAACCTGTGTGCCAGGAGCAGCGGTCACGGTATGGATGGATGGGGCGGCGTAAGCCGCCGCAGCCGCAGCCGCGAGGCGATCGAGTGCCTCCGGCTCCGGCAATCGAGCAAAAATGGCAGGTGCCAATTTCGGCAGAGGATACGGGTTCGGATTTATACCCGTGGACAAATCAACCAGCGGTTCGACGTAATCGGGAAAATGCTCGCGCGCCACGGACAGGTCGCCACCGTGTTCGAGCGAGATCAACCCAGCCGGCACTCGAAAAGCCCCTCCACTGCCAAGCTCACAAGCTAGCGACAAAAATATCGCGTAGCCATTGAGCCATAGCGGTTGGCATACACTTCAGAGCAGCACGCACGGCGATGCTCAACCTGGCCGATGTAGGCAGTTTCGAAGGACTTCCGTGGGCACGAACGCTGTAGCAGCAAGCGGCAAGGGGGCGCACAAAAATGGCTTTGTACGCGGGCGGGCAGCGCCGTAAGTCCTTGAAAAAGACCAGGTTCCGTCAAACCCTGCGTCAATCCCTTGGTTACTTTTTTCCCGCTAATGTCTTGAATGTGCCTTGTTCATGGGCGATTGCCAAAGGCGTGGGGCAACGGTTTTCCGTTGCGATGGAGGGGGAATGGTTTTCCGCACATCTAGTGCCGTGGCGGGTGGCTTGGCGACTTTGTTGCTCGGCCTTGCACTGCCGTGCGGTCAAGCGGCCGCGCAATACTATCCAGCGCCGCAGGCCTATCCGCTTCCGCCGGCATACCCGCGCTATCGGCCGCCACCCGTACCCATCGATGACGAGTACGAGCCGTTTTACGATCCTCCAATGATTCAAAGCCGGCCGCTGCCGCCAGTTGACGACCGGGGCGCGGTTGTCGAGCCGTTGCCACCCCCCAATATTCGCTATCAGCGAGGCGGTCCGGTTCATTCCGACGAAGTCGAGCTCGCGCCAATCCCGCCGGGCGATGTTTATCGTATTCCTCCGCAAGGCAATGCGGCGCCGCTTGATCCAGGCGCGCGCCTCGCCCGCCCGAATTACGCACCGCCGCCAGTGCTGCCGCCATCGCCCACAGCACAGCCCGGCGCACCAGTTGTCATTGAGCAAGACGGCAGCGTACGGCCGCCCCTGCCGATTGCTCCTGATCTGGCCGATCGGGGCGTGACAGGCGGAGTCAATGGCGACCCGCGCATGGCGGCGCTGCCGCCGGATGTGCGTCCGGAAACCGGACCTACCAAGGAACTGCCTCCGCAGTTCCGTCGCACCCTGGTTGATTATCGAACCAAGGAGCCCCCGGGCACCATCATTATCGACACCCAGAACACGTATCTTTATCTGGTGATCGAAAAGGGCAAGGCGATGCGCTACGGCGTCGGCGTCGGGCGCGAGGGGTTCACCTGGACAGGGGCGGAGAAAGTTACGCGAATGGCGGAGTGGCCGGACTGGCATCCGCCGGAAGAGATGATCGATCGCCAGCCCTACCTGCCGCGCTTCATGGCAGGCGGCCCCACCAACCCGCTCGGCGCGCGCGCGCTCTATCTGGGGAAAACGGTATACCGAATCCACGGCACCAATCAGCCCTCGACCATCGGTAGTTTCGTCTCTTCGGGTTGCATTCGGCTGATCAACGAGGACGTGATGGACCTCTACACCCGGGTCAAGGTCGGCACGCGTGTCGTGGTGCTGCCGGGCCGTGCTCCAGCGAGCGCTTCGGCAACGCCCGTTCCTCCAAATTATACGCGGCCCGGCGCCCCTGCCGTAAACGCGACTCCGATCGCTCCGGCACCGTCGGCGATGGCCCGCTGACCGCACCGATCTGCTTATAACGCGATTCCAAATCCCTGCGGCAGCTGGAGCCTATTCCGCGCGTATGCCCGCCGCTTTGATGACCGGCCACCATTTATCGATCTCTGCCCTTTGCAGACGAGCGAGCCCCTCCGGCCTCTGCTGATCGGGCGTGGGAATTTCCTGCCCTAAAGCCGCGAGACGTTGCCGCACGGCGGGATCGCCGAGGGCGGAGATGACGGCGCTATCGAGCGCCTGAACCATTTCTTTCGGCGTGCCCTTCGGAGCCCAAAGCGCGTGCCATGACGAGATTTCGAAGTCCGGCAATCCCGCCTCACCTGTCGTTGGAATTTCGGGCGCGGATGCCAGTCGATGCTTGGCGGTGACGGCGTAAACCTTGATCTCGCGCGCCTCTATGTGCGGCAGGGCGGTGGCCGGGCTGTCGAACAGCAAATCGATGCGCCCCGCGATCAAATCCTGCATCGCCGGGGCATTGCCGCGGTATGGCACAAGCTGAAGCTTTGTGCCGGAAGCGATCCGGAACAGGGCGCCGAAGACATGCGACGCGCTGCCCACACCGCCGTGTCCTGCAGTCGCTGTGTCGGGGTGAGCCCTGAGCCACGCAATCAAGCCCCGAAGGTCGTCGCCTGGCATGCCATTCCTCGCCAGGATCAGCCACGGAGCGCTTGCGGTCATTGAAATCGGTTCGAAATCGGCAACGACATCGTAGGAAAGAGTGTAAGCAGCGGCATTGATCACATGCGTCGGCCAGCCGCCGTAGCCGAGGGTAAATCCGTCAGGCGCGGCGCGCGCCACTCTGCCGGCCCCGATGCTGCCGCCGGCTCCGACCACGTTTTCAATGATTATGCTCTGGCCGAGAGGAGCCCGCATGCCCTCCGCCACGACGCGCGCAACCACATCCATCGGCCCGCCGGCGGCAAACGGCACAATCATGGTAACCGGACGGGAGGGGTAAAGCTGGGCGGCCGCGGTTGCGATGCCCGCCAACATTCCCATCAACGCCATGACGGGAGGCAGCCTGTCCATTGAACGCTTGCGGATCAAAAAAATTACTCGACCGCCGCACGTTGCAACTTCCCGATGCTCGCGGGAGATGCTCATTCCAGCTCGGCAATATCGGTGGCCGACCCAGCCAAGCTCGCCCGCCACTATCTGAACTGAATCTCATAGGCGATCTTCCATTCGGTCCATAACATGTTGCCAAAGACCTGGGTATTCCCCGGTACCGCAAGGGAGTAGCATTCGTCGGCAGCCGCGCAGGAGAAATTGTCCGGCGCTGTGATACAATAGCGGACGACCGCAAACCGAGGGGACGTCAATGGCAAAACGGCGCGCTGGCTCCCAAAACCAGCGGAAGAAGTCACGGGCAAAACGCGCTGCCGAAAAACGGCCGGCGAGGCCCCAGGCAAAGCGCGTTACCCGTAGTACAGATACTCAACGGTATGGATCCCAGCAAGTTTGCTCTCTGGAGCCAGCGCTGGGGTAACCCTGGCGACGACAATCAGACTTACCCGACCACTGTCTTGTTGCGTCATCCCACGGCGCCTTACATGGGGACGGGGACTATCACGAACTTCGAACACGACCTAAAAAAAATTGGGCACGACTATCTTGTAGCGGCGAACAGCAATCACCTTGTTGACCCTGCACTTGGACTGCCACCCGAATGGCTTGACGCGCTGGATCCTGACCACCCAAGTGGAGACTCTTCGTTCGAATGGTTGCCGCTCGAACGCCCTGGAACGCAAAAACGGTCACTGGTGTCGTTTTTGGCTCCCCGGACGGATGCGTCTAACAACGTTTCCGATCTAATGGTGATCATGCTGGCATCCCAGCCCACTGGGGCAGGGTTCGGCATCCGGGTCGTCACGCATGTACGAAAGCTCGAGTCACAATACAGATCACAATCCGGCTCACAGTTCGAAATCCGCATTTCGGGAATGTCAGCGTCCCTTCCGTTCGGCCATTTTCGACCGAGGCCGGTACAACACTTGACCCGCGCCGCCCGGACCCGCGAGGCGGCACTTCAATCTGAGATATTCATAAATTTCCTGATCTCGGGTGAGTTCAGAGAGTACGATCGCATCAACGCTGGGCTTGGAAAGCGCTACCGTTGCGATTTAGGGTATGCGCTTGTCGCCGATCATGCCCGGTCCGGCAAACGAAAGCTACGTACATGCTGAATTGAATGCCACAGGCCAAACCAAAAAGACCAACGCCGCCGCGCCTGACTCTGTCGACCTGGAGCCTTATTACTCCTTCGTCTTTGCCACAAAAGTCACACACGACGCGAATGGGCTCAGCACCAGTCCGCCAACGCTCGTCGGCAAGATTGCGCTCGTGGCCGATGCAGGCTCGGCACGAATTTTTCCAATCGATCCGGCATCACAGGACGGCCCGCAAGATCTTCACGGACGACGACCGACAAGACCCGAAGCTGTGCTCGACAGCTACCGCACGACAGTGCAGCCAATACCACAGCCCTTGGTCTACGCCCCTGACGGCTATAAAGACGAGGTGGTGGTCGTGTGCCCCGGATTTGTCCTGGAGGACTACGGCGTTACTCCAGGATCGCCGAAGTCCGTCAATCTGCCGGGCAGCGGACCGCCGGTCCGATCAAACGATTCTTCCGCGGTCATGGCGTACTGGAACGTCAAACAGTTCTTCGACCGCCTTCGTGCGTATGGATTGCCCCCAAACAATTATTTCCGGATCGCCCCCCTTCCACTCGAAGTTCACTATCGCTCCGGAATCCGCCCCGGACCGGGCAAAGACGGCCAGACCGTGAATGCGCGCGTTCGTGTAAAGGGCTTACCGGATAACTTTCCCGGTAACGAAGTCCGGTTCCTCCGGGATCCATTATTGAGATGCATTTGGCGCTGGCCGATCTGTCGACGCGCGCGCGCAAGCCTTGGGATGGCACGACGCGCTCGCAGGCGCAGCCGTTCGGCATCGCCGCCGATGAGCGCTGGATCTGGCACGAGATTGGACACGTGCTGCTGACGACCTCGGTGGGCGAACTGCAGTTCAGATTTGCTCACAGCCCGGGAGATGCGCTTGCTGCCATCGTCTGCGGACCCGGAATCGGAGCTTGCGACGGACCCGAATTGGCGAGGCGCGACCTTCCCCTGGGCGTTCTTGCCGCGCCGGCACGACCGATGCGTGGCGGTTGGATGGAGCTGGGGCGGGACGCTGCATTACGCCTTGTCTCAGGTACCGGATTCCGCTGGGCCCGCGTCGTAAAGCGTACTGGAGCGAGCAGATCCTCTCTTCGTCCTTGTTCCGTCTGTACCGGTGCATCGGTGGCGACACGACGCTGGTGACGTCGCCGAGCACCCCCGACCTGCATGCCCGCAGATCAGCATCGCATTATTGCGTCTATCTCATCATGCGGGCAATCCAGATACTCGGTACTTCGTTGGCCGTACCCGCAAACGACCCTGATCAGTTCGTTTCCGCGCTGATCGACACCGACGTCAATACGGCTTTGAGTACCCCATGGTACGTTCTTTTTCCGCCTGTTTTCTCCTCCAGGCAATCCCGACACTTTCGAGAGGATCGGCGGCTGCGTGCACAAGGTGATCCGCTGGGCGTTCGAAGCACAGGGGTTGTAAACCTCCCGGAAAGATCACAACGCCCCGGGCACACCGCCACCAGTCGACATTTACATCGCGGACCGTCGCCCGACTTCCGAAACCACGCCGTACGGCGATATCGATTATGGCCCCGGCAGCTACAATCCGGTTTCACTTGAGTGGGATCAAATCAGAGTCTAATCCAGTGGCCCCCGAAATGGCAAGCCGATCCTGCTGCGATCACCGTGGCCGCCAATGGCAAAATTACCGTGGTGGTCGGAAACCGCGGCACCACGCTGGCACAGAATGTCCGCAGTCAGAGTCTGGTGGCATGAATGGCCGGCAGGGCCACCGCCAAAATGGGACATCCAAGCCCAGGCTGGAAGCAGCTTGCCATAACGGGCAGCGCCCCCCACAACATCGCTCCGGGCGGCCACGCAAACTTTGGCACGTTCGCGGCGGTGCCGCTACCTCGCGGCAAACGTTATCTGCTGCTCGCCCGAGCGAACTGCCGCGGACGACCGCGCCAACATCGATCCCGCAACGAACCTGCCGTGCAGCCAGCAACCGACGCCGCTTCTCGACCTAGTGGCTAATGACAACAACCTCGGCCTCCGCGTGTTGGTCCACCCGATAGCCCTAATGCGGTGAATTTGAAGACACTCGTGGTCCGCGCTGCCGGATTATGGCCATTTCGTAGGCCATTCGGCCCTCGCATGGCCGAGCACGGTCTCCAATGTCGGGCAGACGAGACGCTTTTGCGAATCCTCCTCGTGGAGAAGCGCACGCCAGAGGGCGGCCGCAAGATGCCGGCTTCCCATCGAGTCCGACATATAGTGGACGCCGAGGCGCTCGCGGTTCTTTGCGAGACGCTGTGAAAGCCAAAGCAGCGGAGAATAGATCTCGCCGCGTCCCAATAAGGGGTTTCGGTCAATTGTGCCCGTCCCGCTTACAGTCGTAACAATCGTCGCGTCGGTTTGGTCGGAAATTTGGAAGCTATTGGGTGTCCACGCCGTTCTGCAGAACATTATAGGGCGTGTTCGCGGCGATCTCCGGTGGAAGCGATTCAATATTCGGCCTAGGCGTTCGAAAGACAACTGTATCACCGGACTTAGCCCATGTGCGGTCAATCCGGATGAGCTCAAGGTGACGACTGCGGGTTGGCCGCCTTGGCTTTGCGAAATGTTCACTGTGGGGTACGGCTCGACCCTCTTGCCGGGTAAACCGGTGGGCGCGGTGAGCGGAGCTGGAGGGTCGAAGATGCCGTAAGCGCTGCGAGATTCCCGGGGATCTCGAGGAGCAGCAAGGCCAAGAGGTGGCCTAGAAAAGAGTGGCCGCTCGGGAACGATGGATGCCCAGGAGGACCAAATGGCGACGTCAGCCCCGGACACAGGAACGATGGGCGCACGCGCTTGAAATGCAGCCTTGTAATAGGAGTAGGCGATATTGCCGATGGCAAAGCCCGCAGTTGATCAGCTCGATGGTCCAGGGAAATCGCGCCTTGTTCGCATCGATGTATGCAACGAAGTAGTCGGGCCCGCCATCCGCCTGCAGCTCGATTTCCGCAAGGTAGCGGTCGCGATCATCCTGCATAAGCGTCTGCAGTTCCTCGATCTCGGCGCGGATGGTGCTCCAAGGCGCTGGTTTTGGCGTCAGTCCAGTCGGCGCCCCCCGCTGGTCTCAGTGCCGCGTCGGGCTGCCATGCGAGATCCAGGGGCTCCAACCAACCATTCGCAAGCAATTCGTATGCGATCGAACTGCCACGTTCGTGGACTTGCCGCCGAATTCCCGGCCCGCCATGATGTACGTGCGAGAAGGATCGACGGTTTTCAGCCACTCGGCGAGCTGCGGATCGTAAGGCAGGGTCCAGAACCGCAATGCCGGGTCCCAGTCGTCGGTTGTCCACGCAAGGAAGTCGCTTCGTCCTGTCGTATTGATACGGATTTACGATTTCGAAAAACGGAAATGCCGGGTTGCCAGCGTCGTCCGGCGTGAAGTCGAGTGCCCAGGGTCGGAAGCGCAGGTCCCAGGGTGTGGCGTAGTAACTGCGGCCCGTGCCCGGGCCCGCCTCGGCACCGGTAGACGCGCGTCCACCTGCTGCGGCGCCTGCTCCCGCTCCCGCACCGGCTCCAGCGCCTGCTCCCGCTCCCGCACCGGCTCCAGCGCCTGCGCCCGCTCCAGCGCCCGCACCTGCTCCCGCTCCAGCGCCGGCACCTGCTCCCGCTCCTGCGCCGGCACCCGCGCCAGCGCCTGCACCGGCTCCCGCGCCAGCACCGGCTCCTGCACCTGCCCCGAATGCCATGATCAGCCCTCCTCCCTTAATTCGTATTCTCTGCCTCTTCTGCGCTAATCCGGCAGGCCGGCAGCGCGCAGCCCCGCTCCGAGGCGGGCGAGGTCGTCCGCCCGCATCAGAGGGTACCATTCCAAAAAAGCTGAGACTCGAAACGAAGGCTCAATGGCGAGCAACTCGTTCGCGACGAGCCGCGCGCCCGCCTCATCCCCCGACAGAGCAAGCGATGCTGCCAACATTCGCAGACACGCAATGAACCGCGGATTAGCTCGCTTCGATTTGCGCAGCCACGCGATCGCCTCACCGTAACGGCCGGCTACGAATTCGGCAATACCGGCGACGATCGAGAAATAAAAATTCAACGGATCAAACGGGCTCAACCGCGAAACATTTCTCAGCCGTTCCAGCGCTTCGTCAGCACGGCCCTGATACGCGCAGGTCAGTGCGCTCATGGCCCAGGCAAAGGCCGAGTTTTCATTGATCTCAAGTGCGCTCTCGAGGAGATCGAGCCCCTCAAGTGGCCTCTTTCCAAAGAAGGAGAGGATATGGCCTGCCACGGTCAGCGCGAAGGCGTCCTCGGGGTCGAGCTCTATTGCGCGGCGCGAGCTCTCCAACGCGCGCGCCGTGTCTTCCTGCGGGTCGAGAGAGCGCCCCTCGCCAACCCAGAAATTGAGGCGCCACGCAAAGTATGCGTGCGCCTGAGCATAGGACGGATCCAATGCGATAGCCCGCTCCAGCAGGATTGCGGATTCGCGGTAGCTCTCATCGGTAAAGAGATAAAGCAGCGAGATTGCCTTGAGGACGCAGTCATACGCATCCAGGCTTTCGGTCGGCCGTCCCCGCACGCGGGCGGCTTCGCTCGCGTGCACGCGCGGCTCGAGCGAGCCGACGATCTCCGCAACTATTCGATCCTGAAACTCGAACAGATTGTCGTTGGCACCATCGAACCGGCGGGCCCAGATCGGCCGATTCGCCGCCACGTCGATGAGTTCCGAATTGATGCGCAAGCTTGTCTCGTGCCGCCGCACGCTGCCGTCGAGAACGTAGCGCACGTCGAGTTCGCTGGCGATTTGCCGGATATCCTTGTCGCGCTCACGGTAACGCAATGTAGAAGTGCGCGCGATCACATAGAGGGAGCGACTGCGCGAGAGCCCGGTTATGATATCTTCGGTGATCCCCTCCCCGAAATAGCTGTCTGCGTCGGACTCTCCGATGTTTCGGAACGGGAGCACCGCTATGGTCGGCCGGGTAGACCATTGCAGATAGGGTTGACCCGCGGTGTCAGGTGGGCCCGCGTCGGACCATTCGACCGCAAATACCCGCACCGCCCGCGCAATATTTTTCAGGGGCGGTGTTCCCAGGTCGTGAAAGGACACCGGCAGGCGGCCGCTGACATAGTCGCGTACCGAGGCGGTAACGACAATCTGCCCGGGTTCAGCCGCTTGATGGATGCGGGCGGCAATATTGACGCCATCGCCCTGCAGCATGTCGCCATCAACGATGACATCCTCGACATTGAGGCCGATGCGAAGGCTTATCGCGGGAGGATCCGACTCGTTGTGTCTGCCGGTGACTGCCTTCTGTACATCGATGGCCCAGCGCAGCGCGTTGACGGCGCTGGGGAACTCGAGGAGGAGTGCATCGCCGGCCATCTCGGCCACTCGACCGCCGTGGTGGGTGGCGGAAGGCTCCATGATTTCGAGCCGTATCGCCTTCCAGCGCCGCAACGTCTCAAGCTCGTACTTGCCAAGAAGGCGGGAAAAGCCCGCGACGTCTGCAAATACGATAGCGGCGAGGCGTCTATCGATACGGGATGCAAGTTCCACCCCGGCATCCTGACTGCTCTATGCTGTCTCGTCCAGACGCAATGGTGTCTCGTCCAGACGCATTCATTGCGCGCAGCAATTATTCAAGGACGCGCACCGGCTTGCCGTCGAGGAAGGCGCGGATGTCGTCGACTACGCCGGCGAAATACGCGCGGTAGTTCTGGATTGCGACATAGCCGAGATGCGGCGTGAGCACGACATTGTCGAGCTTGCGCAATGGATGGTCCACGGGGAGCGGCTCCACATCGAATACGTCAAGCCCAGCTCCGGCGATCTTCTTCGCCTGCAATGCTGCAAGCAGCGCAGATTCCTCGATGATGGGACCGCGTGATGTATTGATGATATAGGCCAATGGCTTCATGAGCGAGAGTTCATGGCCGCCGACGAGTTCCACGTGATCGCTGGGAAAGCACCAGGTGAATTGTGACGATGTCGGCGCGGCGGAACAGCTCATCTTTCTCTGCGAATTCGACACCCGCTTCCTTGCATCGCTCCGGCGTAAGATTCCGGCTCCAGGCAATCGCCTTCATGCCGAAAGCCTGCGCGATGCGCGCGGTGCGCGTGCCGAGCTTGCCGAGCCCGATCACGCCCAGCGTAAGGCCCTCCAGGTCGAGACCGATGGTGCTCTGCCAGGGCACGCCCGACTTCATGCGCGCGTTTTCATAACCAATGCGTCGCGTGAGTTCGAGCATGAGGCCGATGGCGATGCCGGCAGTTGGACTGCCGACGGCCGGCGTGCCGCAGACCACAATCCGGCAGTCCTTGGCTGCTGCGACGTCGATCGACGCATTGCGCATGCCGGTCGTGATCAGGAGCTTGAGGTCGGGCAGCTTGTCGAGGACCGCCCGCGGGAATGCCGTGCGCTCGCGCATCGCGCATACGATCTCAAATCCCCGCAGGGCGCTGATGACCTTTTCCTGCCCGCCAAGATGCTCGTTGAACACTTTGATATCGAGGTCGGCCGAAACCTTCGTCCAATCAGCGATGTTGAGAGCGACATTCTGGTAATCGTCCAGAATCGCGCAGCGATAGCGAGGCATCGGACGGCGTCCCTGAAAGGAGTGAGAGCAATGGAAAGCGAAAGGAATTTTAGAATAGCACAGCGGACGGCAACGCAAACGGCCGCCGGAGTCACACCCGGGGTTCAGCTATGCAAAAGCCGATAACGCCTCAAGGAGACAAACAATCAGCGAGGGAGCATCCTCCCGCCTGGGATCAGCGCTTTACCGCGGACCATCGCCGGGACGGTGGCACGGGCGCGATCCTGCTTTGCATGCCATTTTGGTCCCGGGCCGCGCATGTAATGCAATTCCGGCCGGTAGGGATCAACCAGAGCTTTGAGCAGCTCGCGGATAAGGTTCCCGGCATCCGCGCGGAGGCTTGCTCGCTCTGCACGGCTCGTGTCCGCAACTTTCTGTCTCGCCATGACCCCCCTCCGGTGCTCTTCCTATCCGGTGGTCTGTCGTGGGCGCGCGCATGCAACGCCCATTCGACGGCGACGATATTCCATCCATATTTGTTAAAAAGCAGTAGGAATTTGTCAGCAATTTCAATTTAGTGGCTGACCGTGGCAAAAAGGTTACGGTAACGGTTAACACCTGGCCAACCCAGCATCACAGATTTTAAGTAACGGGTCCTGCGAGGGCCCCGGTAAGCGACCTTGTCCTACCCGGCATGCCTCGCTACATCAGCGCCCAATCCCCGCAAACTCCACTAGCGAAACAGGCAGAAAGGGTCGCATGGCCCGTCAATTCATCTATCACATGCAAGGACTTTCCAAGACTTTCCCCGGCAATCGGAAGGTCCTGGAGAACATCAATCTGTCCTTCTATCCCGATGCCAAGATCGGCGTGCTTGGCGTCAACGGCTCGGGCAAGTCGACGCTGCTGCGTATCATGGCGGGGCTCGACAAGGAGTTTACCGGCGAAGCGTGGGCCGCCGACGGCGCGCGGGTCGGCTACCTCGAGCAGGAGCCGCAGCTCGAGCCGGCGAAGAACGTGCGTGAGAACGTGATGCAGGGCGTGGCGCCGCAGCAGGCGATTTTCCAGCGTTACAACGACCTCGCCATGAACTACTCGGACGAGACTGCGGACGAGATGACCAAGCTGCAGGATGAGATCGAGGCCAAGGGATTGTGGGATCTCGATTCCAAAGTCGATCAGGCCATGGACGCCTTGCGCTGCCCCGCGGACGATGCCGACGTTGCAAAGCTGTCAGGTGGAGAGCGCCGCCGGGTCGCGCTCTGCCGGTTGCTGCTGGAACAACCGGAACTCCTTCTGCTCGATGAGCCGACCAATCACCTCGACGCGGAATCGGTCAACTGGCTGGAAGGTCACCTGCGCAACTATCCCGGGGCAATCCTTATCGTTACCCACGACCGCTATTTTCTTGACAACGTCACCGGCTGGATCCTCGAGCTCGACCGCGGCCGCGGCATTCCATATGAGGGCAACTACTCGGCTTGGTTATCGCAGAAGCAGAAACGCCTCGAACAGGAGGGCCGCGAGGAAGAAGCGCGCCAGCGCACTCTTGCCCGCGAGCAGGAATGGATCGCGGCCTCGCCGCGCGCGCGCCAGGCGAAATCCAAGGCGCGCTACCAGCGCTACGAGGATCTGGTCAAGCAAGCGGCGGACAAATCGGCGCAGACTGCGCAGATCGTCATCCCAGTCGCCGAGCGCCTTGGCCAAAACGTTGTCGATATCGAACGCCTCAAGAAGGGATATGGCGACAATCTCCTGATCGACGATCTCACCTTCAAGCTGCCGCCTGGCGGCATAATCGGCGTGATCGGGCCAAACGGCGCCGGCAAGACCACCTTGTTCCGCATCATCACCGGGCAGGAGAAGCCGGATGCCGGCAGCATTAGAATCGGCGAGTCGGTCCATCTCGGCTATGTCGATCAGTCACGTGACAGCCTCACTGGCAACAACAACGTCTGGCAAGAGATTTCAGGCGGCAATGACGTGATCATGCTGGGCAAGCGCGAGATGAATTCACGCGCGTACTGCTCGAACTTCAACTTTCGCGGGGCGGATCAGCAAAAGAAGGTTGGCCAGCTCTCGGGCGGGGAGAGAAACCGCGTCCATCTCGCCAAGATGCTCAAATCGGGGGCCAATGTGCTGCTGCTCGATGAGCCAACCAATGATCTCGACGTCGACACTTTGCGGGCCCTGGAAGAGGCGCTGGAGGATTTTGCCGGTTGCGCCGTGATCATCAGCCATGATCGCTGGTTCCTCGATCGCATCGCCACGCATATTCTGGCGTTCGAAGGCGAAAGCCACGTCGAGTGGTTCGAGGGTAATTTCCAGGACTACGAGAAGGACAAGATGCGGCGGCTGGGAACGGATTCGACCATTCCGCATCGGATAAAATACAAGAAATTCAGCCGCTGAACGCGAAGCGAGCCGTTGGCAGTTGGTAGCCCGGATTTCGTTCTTACGAAATCCGGGAGCGGGACCCCCGGATTGAGCGAAACCGGTCAATCCGGGCTACAATCTGCCCACTAAGCCCTCGCCTTGGCGCGCACTTTGGTAGCAATCGGTCCCGTGTCGCCAACGTCTTCATTGTAATGGACCTCGTCACCGCGCGCGAGCTGATCGAATTCGCCCGAGAGCACCGAGTTGCGATGGAAATACAGCAACCTGCCCTCCCTGGTGGTCAGAAATCCAAAATCCTCCTCCGGGGTGATCTCGGCGATTTGGCCGAGCGACTGGTTCTGCGCGTCGTGTGCTGCTCCCTTTTCCCGATCTTCCCGCAGTTCTTTCAGATCGAGGAGTTGCCGCTCGGCTTTGCGAAAGGCTTCATTGATGGCCTTGTGCAGATCGGGATGCCGGTATTTGCGCAGGAGGTGGTCAGGCTCGTGGCTCACCACCAGGTCATTGCGTCCGGCAATTCCGAGTTCGATGCGCACCACGGGCGGAATGGTGCCGTTGCGATCCTTGGCACGTTGGTCAATGCGCACCCGACACGAAACCAGCCGATCATAAAGCTTTTCAAGCGCGGCCACACGGGCACGGACCTCCTGCTCGGCACTGGCGGAGCTTTCGAGGTGGTGGAATGCGATTTCGAGCGGAACCTGCAGCATCGAAATCTCCTTAGGTTTGGCGTTTTTTGATGCAATCGATAACGCCCTGCGCCATCGAATCGTTGCAGGCGAGCGGGTGGTGCGAGCAGGCCAAAGGCACGGCACGACATAAGGCACGGCGCGACATATTGAAAGGAGTCACTTGGAATGAGTCCATTGCGCAACTGGGCGGCCATGGGAGCGGCATTATTGATTACTGCGATGCCGACCGTCGCGGCCGCGGCAGACATCGGTTTTCAAAAATGGCTGCAAGGCTTATGGCCGCAGGCCCAGGCGATGGGCGTCTCGCGACATACCTTCGAGGCGGCCACGCAGGGCGTCGAGCCCGATCTCAGTCTCCCCGATCTCGACCTGCCGGGCAGGGAGGGAGTGCCGCCGCGCGGCCAGGCCGAGTTCGTGCAAACGCCTGCCGACTACATCAAGGAGACGACCATCGCGCGCCTCGCCGAACAGGCAAAAAAGCTTTCCGCCGAGAACAGCCGGACGCTCGCCGCGATCGAGCAGAAATTCGGCGTTCCGGGAAATGTTTTGCTGGCGATTTGGGGCCGCGAGACGGCGTTCGGCGGTTACAAGTTGCCCAAGAGCGCCATCACCGTGCTGGCGACGCAAGGTTATTACGGACGCCGGAAGGATTTCTTTCAACAGGAGCTTCTCTACGCATTCAAAATGCTCGAGGAAGGTCACATCAAGCTTGCCGATATGCGTAGCTCCTGGGGTGGCGCCATGGGCCTGACCCAGTTTCTGCCGTCTGAATTCTACAAATACGCTGTCGATTTTGACGGCGACGGCAAGAAAGACATCTGGCATTCGGTGCCGGATGCCCTGGCATCGGCCGCGCAACAGCTGGTTGCGAAGGGCTGGCAGCGCGGCACCCGCTGGGCCTATGAAGTGCACGCGCCCCAAGACGTTGACTGCACGCTCGGCGTTCCGGAAAATACGCGCCCGCTTCGAGATTGGCTCAAACAAGGTTTCACCCTGGCGTACGGCCGCAAGCCAGGAGAGGCGGATCTCGCCGAGCCGGCCTCGCTGCTGCTGCCGGAAGGCACCTACGGACCGGCCTTTCTGACGTTGAAGAACTATTATGTCATCAAGGAATACAATTTCTCTGATCTGTATGTGCTGTTCGTCGGTCATCTGAGCGATCGAATAAACGATCCGCGTCCATTCGAGACGCCTTGGAGCAAGAACACTCAGCTGCGTACCGCGCAGGTCGAGACCATGCAGCGCACGCTGACCAAGCTTGGGCTCTACAAGGACAAGATCGACGGCAAGGCCGGCATGCTGACGCGCGCCGCGGTAGGAGCTTATCAGAAGGCCAACCGCATAAAGCTTGATTGCTGGCCGACCGCGGCCGTGCTCGACGACATGCAGCGACGGGCCGGAAGATATTGATGCCGGATCAGCACACCCGATGGCGATAGCCGTAGCGGTAACGCACACAGCCGCGATAGGGCCCCGGGCCGTAGTAAGCCGGCCCGTAGTAGCTATAGTAGACCGGGCCGGGGGCGTAGTATCCGTAATATCCCGAGGGATAACCGTAATACGGCCTCGCCAACGCGCTTCCGATAATTGCTCCGGCGGCAAATCCGCCAATCGCGGGCCCCCACCAGCCGCCTCGTGCATCCGCCGTATTCGGTGTCGCAACCGCCGCTGTAGCGAAGGCGGTTACAGCAACAAGCGCGGTCACAGGTTTCTTCATGGCGTCATCTCAAACTGAACTCACCCGTTTCAGGCTATTTTCCACGTTCCCGCTGAATGAAGTCTGAACAAGCCGACCTGGCGCACGCCAGTTCGCGGCTAAAGTGCGGCCAATCGTAGAGTCGAACCATTGCGCAAGATCGCTTGCGCTTCTGCCGAAGGGCGGCCGTCGCTGCCATTGAGAAAAATCGCCGGCAGCAAGCCGAGCGGCGCGTGACTGGCTTTCGTCCCCCGCACCAGAACACGGATTGCATGCTCTCCCGGTTTACTGTGAATGGGGAGCACCAACAGCCCGCCAAAAGCGGGAGACAGCGCTTGCAGCACCTTGTCGAGGCTATCAGCGCGGCAAATCAAAGTGAGAGTACCGCGCGGGCGCAATAACCGCGCGGCCGTCTTGATCCAGGCCGCAACAGCGTCCCCGGAAGCGGCATGCGCAAGCTCTCGTCGCCTGTTTGCCGAAACGCGATGGCGTGCGGGATCGTTAAACGGCGGGTTCATCAGAACGCGCGCGAACGATTCCGCCGCGAGTCCCGCGTTCGCAAAGGCTCGTGGTGCCGCCAAGACATCGAGATTGACGACATGCGCGCGCTTGCTCAATCCATTGATTTGCGCGTTCTCCCGCGCGAGGGCGGCAAGACATTCATCGACTTCAACCATGGTGAGCGCGAGACCCTCGACACGGCTTGCCAATGCCAGGCCCGCCGCACCTACCCCTGCCCCGAGTTCGACGGCGTGCTCTCCCGCGCGCGCCGGGCATGCTGCCGCGAGCAAAACGGCGTCGTGACCGAAGCGGTGTCCCTCTCGCAATTGACGCAGACGCAGCCGTCCTCCGAGCACCGCGTCGTCTGTTATGTCGGATGCTTTAACTTCCTTCTCCCGCGCGGATGGATTGCGCTCGCGAAGCGATCCAGCAATCGAATTCCGCCGCCGGCGTTGCAGGTCAGCGGGCATCGGGGCGAAGCTCGTGCCCAAGTCCGGCTTCTTGCAACAACCGGCGCGCGGCCTCGGCGTGGTCGTCCGCTACCAAAATTCGCCGCGGCAGAATGCCGATGGAGCCTTCCAGGACACTCATGTTCTGATCGAGCAGAATGTGAGGGATCTGCGCGGCTTCAAGCAGCGCTTGAATAGCGGAAACCAATACGGCGTCATTGGTACGGACCAGTTCGCGCAATTCGAAAATTCCCGCCTCGCTTCAAAGACGCCGGTCATAGTGCGGTGAATTTGAAGTTGCTATCATTTACTGGCAGCACGCTCGTTTAGGAACTTCAAATTCAAAACCGCACTAGAATCATAGCGTTGCTAGTGGTCCTTGGATTCCGAAGTTCGCACCTGAACGTGCCGCGAGCACTGGCGAACTTCGGAATTGGACCACTAGTGCCCCGCTTTCGAAGTTCGTGATACATGGCGGCACCCTCTGACACGAACTTCGAAAGCAAAGGGGCACTAGCAAGCCTGTGATTTTAGTGCCGCTTTTCGATTTGAAGTTCCTTCATGAGCTTGCTGCAACCGCTGTAGGAACTTCAAATCGGCGGCACTAGTCCTCGCCAGGCGCTCGCTGCTCCAGATACGCGATCAGCTTGGCTTCGCGGCGGCCTCTTGTCACGGTGTCGAGCACCAGGCCTGCAACAACCGAAAGGACCGCTACCAACATGAGGCCGGTAGCCAGGATTGCAGTTGGAATGCGAGGGACGATTCCCTGCTCGAAATAGGTCACAAAGATCGGCACAGCCAGACCAATGGAAGCGATGGCAAGCGCAAGGCCAACCCCGCTGAAGAAGGAGAGCGGACGTTCCGACCGATAAAGCCCTACGATGGTAAGCAATATCCCGAGCCCATCGCGCCAGGTGCTGAGTTTGGATACCGATCCAGCCGGGCGGGCATAATATGGGGTTGCGATTTCAGCGACCGGCAGTTCAAGGTCGAGCGCATGCACCGAAAGCTCGGTCTCGATCTCGAAGCCGCGCGAAAGAACTGGAAAGGATTTCACGAACCGGCGGGAGAACACGCGAAATCCGGACAGGATGTCGGTGAAGCTGGCGTTAAACACCGATGACAGGAATGCCGTGAGCAGTCGATTACCCGTGCGATGACCAAAACGGTAAGCCTTCTGCTCCTGGTCCAGCCGCGCTGCAACCACCATGTCGAGCCGGTCCTCGACCAGCTTCCGGACCATGGCCCGCGCGCTCGGCGCGTCATACGTCGCGTCCCCATCCACGAGGACGTAGATGTCGGCGTCGACGTCTGCGAACATCCGCCGCACCACATTACCTTTGCCCTGGTGCATCTCGCGGCGCACGAGCGCCCCGGCCGCGCGTGCAATTTCGGCGGTACGATCCGTGGAATTGTTGTCGTAGACATAGATGGAGGCTTCGGGTAGTGCGCGCCGGAAATCGGCGACCACTGTGGCAATCGACGCTTCCTCATTGAAGCACGGAATGAGGACCGCCAATCTCTGGCCGCCGGCGAAACGCGGGAGACCAGTACGTGCGACTGCCGTCTCTGCTTCACTCATCTACTCCCCTCCCGACGAAAAGGCGTCAGCGCACTTGCCGCAGCACCATAGCGTTTCTATGCTCGCCCGTCCCCGCGCTCGGAGTGCATCATTGGCTGTCATTGTTCCGTTCGAAAGCCGCTCGCTTACCTCTATCGATCGACTGATCGAGCTCGTGCGCGGCGACATGGCAAACGTCAATAGCACGATCCTGGCGCGAACCGGATCGCAAGTGACGATGATTCCCGAGGTTGCCAATCACCTGATATCGTCAGGGGGCAAACGTTTGCGGCCCATCCTGACGCTCGCCATGGCGCGACTTGCCGGCTATGTCGGCGAGGGACACGTCAAACTCGCCGCCGCGGTCGAGTTCATGCATACCGCAACGCTCCTGCATGACGACGTTGTGGATGCGAGCGAGATGCGCCGCGGCAAGCTCGCCGCCCGCATGCTCTGGGGCAACGAGGCAAGCGTGCTCGTCGGCGATTTTCTGCTCGGCCAGGCCTTCAAGATGATGGTCGAGGTTGCCTCCCTCAAGGCACTGGAAATTCTTTCCTCGGCCGCGGCGGTGATCGCCGAGGGTGAAGTGATGCAACTCGGCGCCGCCAACAATACGGCGACCACCGAAGACGAGTATCTCGCCGTGATCCGCGCCAAGACCGCAGAGCTGTTCGCCGCTGCGTGCGAAGTCGGTCCCGCGCTCGCCGGGCGGCCGAAGGATGAACAGGCGGCCTGTCGCTCGTTTGGCATGAATTTGGGGGTTGCTTTTCAGCTTGTGGACGACGCTCTCGACTACGGCGGCAAGGCGGCCAAGCTTGGCAAGAACGTGGGAGACGATTTTCGCGAGGGCAAGATCACCTTGCCGGTGGTACTCTCGTTTCGACGCGGATCGGAGAGTGAGCGGGCGTTCTGGCGGCGCACGCTCGAACAAGCTGACGCCACCGATGCCGACCTCGAACACGCCATCAGCCTGATGATCAAACACCGGGCGCTGGAGGACACGGTTCAGCGCGCCCGCCACTATGGCGCCATCGCAACCGATGCGCTTGCCTTGTTCCCAAACTCCCCCATGAAAGCGGCGCTGGAAGAAGCCGTCGAGTTCTGCATCTGCCGCTCCAATTAGATCGTTCAGCCTTGAAACGACCGCTTCACTTCAGCCGATCGATCAACGCCATGGCCGCGGCCGGAGCGCGCACCTTCTCGCCGGCAATCATATAAACGAATACGTCGCGCTTGCCTCGCTGCGAAGATGGCGGCGCAATGGTGCGAAGGTCTGCGGGTGCCTTACCGTCGGCCCAGCTTTGCGCGCGTTTCGCCCAGGCCGTGAGGTCGCGCGGCGGATAGCCGGTCGCCACCGCCTCGGAGCAGCGTTGCAGGCGGGCATAGATGAAGCCGCTCGTCATATCGGCAATCAGCGGGTGCTTTTCCGAATCAACGAGCGCAACGGCAATCGAGAACCTGCGCAGGAGTTCAATGAACGATGCAACGAGAAAACTCTCGTGTCTTACTTCAACGACATGGTGAAGTGCCCTGCCATCCAGTTGCTGCGGCAGCAGGGAAAGAAAGGCAGCGAAATCGCCTTCCTCGTATTTTTTTCCGGGATGAAATTGCCAAAGAATGGGGCCGAGCTTGCCTTTGAGCTCGAGGACCCCGCTTGCAAAGAATCGCTTGATGGAATCGCCTGCCTCGGCAAGCACGCGCCGATGGGTGGCGAAGCGGGGCCCTTTTAGCGAAAAAACGAAATCATCGGGCGTTTCACAAGCCCATCTGCGAAAGCTCTCCGGCTTCTGCGTGGAGTAAAAGGTGCCATTGATCTCGATGCTGGTAAGCCTGCGGCTGGCGAATTCGAGCTCACGCGCATGCGATAGTCCTTCGGGATAGAAGGCACCGCGCCAGGGTGCAAATACCCAGCCTCCGATGCCGACGCGGATCATGCAGGAACCTTGAACAGCGTCTTCATCGAGAGCGGGGATGATTCTGGATCGCGCCGCCATCCCGCTCCAATTCTTTGTTCGAGCCTGATCGGTGCGTACGAAGCCGCGGCGCCGCTCATCGTTTGTAGAGGCCCATGATCGACGCCTTGGCGAGCGTATTGAAATGAAGTTGAAATCCAATTACTGCCGCCGAAGTATCGGCCGAAACCTGCAGACGGTCTTCGCTCACCGCAAAGACAGTGAAAAGATAGCGGTGCGGATGATCGCCGGGCGGCGGGCAAGGTCCACCGTAGCCCGGCGCGCCGAAATCGGTACGCGTCTGCAGGGCTCCGTTTGGCAGTTTCGCGGCCGTCCGATTGCCCGCATCTGCGGCAAGCTCGCTCACATCGGGCGTAATATTCACAACGAGCCAGTGCCAAAAGCCGCTGCCGGTCGGAGCGTCCGGGTCGAAACAGGTAACAGCAAAGCTCTTGGCCGCGGGCGGCGCTCCCGACCAGGCAAGATGCGGCGATTTGTTGCCACCGTCACAACCGAACCCATAGTCGGCGGAGAGGATATGCTCGGCACCGAGATAATCGCCATCCTTGAAACTGTTGCTTCTTACGGTGAACGTCATAAGCGCGGCTCCATGCAAACATGTCTTCGAAAATTAATCGATGCCTCGGCTCATGCAAAGGCGGGGTATTATCCTGGCCAGCAGCTGTAGGGTGGGTAACGGCGCTTTGCATAGTCTTAACGCGTCGTTTGCGCGCCGTTGCCCACGCAGAGAAGTCCAGGTCAGACGATTTTGCCCACCCTACGACTGTTTGCGAGCCGTGCCGAGTGCCGTTGCCCGGACCCACCAGGCGGGATGCTTGTCGCGCAGGGCACGGGCGGCTCTCTGCGCCATCCGCATGGAGACGAAAATGCCGAAACAGGTTGCCCCGGATCCGGACATGCGCGCGAAGCGGCAGCTTGATTGATCGCGCATGGCGGCCAGAACGACGGCGATTTCCGGTGCAAGCTCCATGGCCGGTGCTTCGAGATCGTTGCAGCCTTCCGCTAAAGCCGCAAGCAAGCCAGCGCGCGTGCCTGAAGCGAAAAACTGTGCAAATTCGAATTCAGGCACGGAGCTCGGGCAACCCCCTGCACCGGCGGCTATCGATTTGTTCGCCGCAAACACATCCCTGGTAGCCAGCATCACCCCGGGGTTGACGAGCACCGCCGGCAGCAGGGGCAGATCAACAGGAGCGGAAAGGATATCCCCGATGCCGCGCATGAGGCGCGGGCGAGGGTCGAGACAGACCGGCACGTCTGCTCCGGTCGAGCGTGCCGCCTGCATCAGGCGCGGATCATTCGACGCGAGGCCATTGGCTCGCGCCAATAGCCGCAGCGCCGCTGCTGCATCGCTCGAACCGCCGCCCAAGCCCGCCGCCACCGGCAAGCGCTTCCATAATTGGAAATGACCAACCTTCAAGCCGGCGACGTGAGAGGAAAGAAGGGCGGCGGCTTTGAGCACGAGATTATCGCCGATCGGACCGCAGGCATGCGCCAGCGGACCCTGCACGCTGAACGTCAGCGTGCGAGCAGGCGTAAACGTCAATCGGTCGCCAAGCCGCGCGAAGGCAACGAAGCTGTCGATGTCGTGATAACCGTCAGGTCGGCGGCCGGCCACATGCAGCGTCAAGTTGATCTTGGCGGGTGCCTGTTCGACCCGCGCCGCCGGCGGAGTCAACTAGCCGCCGCCCGCCTTCCTCTGCTCGGCGTCCGCCGAAGAGGCTGTATCGTCCGGCAGCCCGCTCTGCAGCTTGGCTTCGATCTTGGCCAGATCTTCAGGCTCGGGCTTGAGATCGCGCGCATGCGACCATTGGAATCGTGCCTCCAGCACGCGGCCGACTTTCCAATAAGCATCGCCGAGATGGTCGTTGATGGTCGGGTCTTCCGGCTTGAGCTCTACTGCGCGCTCAAGCTGCTTCACCGCCTCCTCGACGTTGCCAAGCCGATAGTAGGCCCAGCCGAGCGAATCGACGATGTAACCGTCGTCGGCGCGCTGTTCTACCGCGCGCTTGATCATGCGCATGCCCTCGTCGAGGTTTATGCCCTGATCGATCCATGAATACCCGAGATAATTGAGCACGTGCGGCTGCTCGGGATAGAGATCAAGCGAATGTTTGAGGTCGGTCTCCGCTTTGGGCCATTGCTTGGCGCGCTCATAGCAGATCCCGCGGAAGTAATAGATCACCCAATTGGATTTCTCGGGTTTGCTGATGGTGTCGATGCCTTTGGAGTAGACATCGGCACATTCGGCAAATTGCTTGTGCCCCCGCAGTACATTGCCGAGCGCCATGATGGCCTCGAGATCGCCGGGATTGGCGGCAACGAGCTTCTCGAGACTGGCTTTTGCCTCGTCCGGACGTTCGAGCGCATCGAGGTTCATCGCCATCTGGATTTGCGCATTGCGCAGAAGCGGCGAATTTGCCGGAACCCGTTCATAGATGATGTTGGCGAGTTCGGGCTTCTTCATCGCCTCATAGAGGTCGCCGAGCGACAACAGTGCGAGCGGATGCGAGGGCACGAGATACAACGCGAGCTGCAGATAGATCAGTCCAAGATCCTCTCCGCCGCGGCGTCCGAGCGCCGCACCCAGCCCGTAGAGCACCTCGGCAGCGCCCGCCTGGACGCTGTCGATCATGGGCGGGAGCTTCTTGCCGGCCTGCAGGTCGTTCGTCGCCTCGACCACCAGCGGATGACGCGGCAGCGTCTCTTCGAAAACAGCAAAGACTTTCGCCGCATCGGCCGTGCTGCTCTGGCGGGACAAAAAGCTGCCATAGCTCTGCACAATGCGAAGCGCAGTGGGGTCGTGCTTGTACGCGCGTTCGAAGCGCTTGGCGGCGTCTTTCTTTTGACCGGCAAGATCGAGAATCAAGGCGGCATGCAAGTCCTTGAAGATCACGTACCAGTCGGCCCCGGAGAGCTTGTCGATGCTGTCAATGGCCTGCCGGGCTTCGGCCGGATTGGCCATGGTCCAGGCCGACAGGAGCGTTGCGGCCAAATCTGTGATCGGACCGCGGATCGATTGCGCAAGCTCACGACGGGCCACCGGATATTGCTTTTGCTTGATGTCACGAACGCCGAGCACAAGCCGCGCTATCCGGTCGGTCTTATCAGCCTGCAGGACGCGCTCCGCGAGCCTGATCGCTTCCTCGACCTCGCCGTTTGCGAGCACCGCAAGGAAGGCGCGGTCAAGGAGCTCGTTATTGCGGGGATCGCCACGCAACGCGGCCCGGTAATACGCTGCCGCGGCGGCCGCGTCGCGTTCCCCGCCGGCGTGTCGGGCAGCGAGATAGCTACCGGAAGTGGAAGTGCGGGAAAAACTCGTGGGCGCCTCTGCCAGCGCCGACACCAGTCCGGTCCAGCCAATGACAATAGCGGCCACTGCGGCCATGGCCACGCGGCCCAGAAATCGGGAAGGAATCACGGCTCGTCAACTCCATCTGGCGGGCGAACGCGCGTTAGGCGTGCCGCATTGATGAGAATGGCCGATTTGGCCTCCGTTCCGCCATAGCGGCCTTGACTGGGTATGTCCATCGTCTTTGAAGGCCGCGATAAGGGCAGCATCGTGACGTACCGTTCGGATGGCCAGGATTGGGCCGCCTAAACGAGCTTGCGGCCGGAATGATAGGAACTTCAAATTCACCGCACTAGGTGCCAGCCGGCACGCTCACATATTCGGATAGTTCGGTCCCCCGCCCCCCTCCGGCGGAACCCAAGCGATATTTTGATTCGGATCCTTGATGTCACAGGTTTTGCAATGGACGCAGTTCTGCGCGTTGATGACAAACCGTGCGGTTCCGCCTTCATCGACCCATTCATAGACTCCTGCCGGACAATAACGCGCTGACGGCCCACCGTAGCGGTCGTGCTCGGAAATTTTCTGCAGGCCAGGATCCCTGACCTTGAGATGCACCGGCTGGTCCTCCTCATGATTGGTGTTCGAGAGATACACCGAGGAAAGCCGGTCGAATGTTATGCGACCGTCCGGTTTCGGATAGGTGATGGGGGAGCATTGCGCCGCCGGCCGCAGTGTCGCGAAGTCGGGTTTGCCATGACCAAGAGTGCCGAAGAGCGAGAACCCCATCTCATTGGTCCACATATCCAGGCCGCCGAGAGAAACCCCGATAACCGTGCCGAAGCGCGACCATAGCGGCTTGGCATTGCGCACCTTCCAGAGGTCGCGACCGATTGCCGACGAACGCCACGCCTCGTCATAGCTGCTGAGTTCGTCATGAGCGCGGCCGGCGCTGATCGCCTGGGCCACCTGCTCAGCTGCAAGCATTCCGGAGAGCATGGCATTATGGCTGCCCTTGATGCGCGGCACGTTCATGAATCCGGCGGCACAGCCGATGAGCGCCGCACCGGGCGCGCAAAGCTTGGGAACCGACTGCCAGCCGCCCTCGGTGAGGGCGCGCGCGCCATAACATAACCGCTTGCCGCCCTCGAATGTGCCGCGCAACAGCGGATGAGTTTTGAATCGCTGGAACTCGTCGAAGGGGGATAGATACGGATTGTCGTAATTGAGATGAACAACGAATCCGACCGCGACCAGGTTCTCCTCGAAATGATAAAGGAATGAGCCCCCGCCGGTGCGCGCTTTAAGCGGCCAGCCAAATGTATGCTGCACCAAGCCGGCCTGGTGCTTTTCGGGCGCGACCTGCCACAGCTCCTTGAGCCCAAGCCCAAACTTTTGCGGCTCTCTTGCCTGGGCGAGCGCGAAGCGCTCGATGAGGCCCTTGCTTAGGTTGCCACGGGCGCCTTCCGCCAGCAGCGTATATTTGGCGCGCAGTTCCATGCCGCGAGTGAAGCTGTCCTTGCGATGCCCGTCCTTCGCGATGCCCATGTCGCCGGTGGCGACGCCGGCAACTGCACCATTCTGGTCGAACAGAAGCTCGCTGGCGGCAAAGCCCGGATAGATTTCCACCCCGAGAGCTTCAGCTTTGCCAGCCAGCCAGCGGCACATATTTCCGAGCGAGACGATGTAATTGCCGTCATTATTCATCAGCGGCGGCATCAGCATGTTGGGCAACCGAACCGCGCGCGCGGCAGAGAGCCAGTAGAAGCGGTCACGGGTTACCTTGGTCTTGATTGGGGTTTCCTCGTTGCGCCACTCCGGAAGAAGCTTGTCGATGGCGATCGGGTCAATGACCGCGCCGGAGAGGATATGGGCGCCAACCTCCGAGCCTTTCTCCACAATAACGACGGCGAGATCCGATGAAAGCTGCTTGAGCCTTATTGCCGCGGCAAGGCCGGCGGGACCGGCGCCGACGATCACCACATCGAACTCCATGGCCTCGCGATCGGGTAAGGCGTCGGCGTTCATCTTATCCTCGCTCTTGCGCAATTCCCTGTAATTTGCACGAAACTAAGAGACCGCACCAATGGCAGTCGAAGGCCGCATGGCTTTAGTGAACCAAAATGCGGGCACTCATTGTAACTGCCACTTTAATTGACGCCGCAGAAAAGGCATGTTGCTGGCAATGACCAGCGACAATAGAAAAGCGTTGCTCGCGCTGCTCGCTTTCTATCAGGAAGCGGGCCTAGACACCTTGATCGGCGAGCGGCCGGTCGATCGACTTGCGGAAACTTCCCCGGACCGGGCAGGAAGCGCCGGCAATATCGGCGGTCCAGTTCACGCACCCGCGCAAAAAATTGCCCCGCAAGCCACACCCATAGTGAGGGCACCGCCGCCGGTTTCGGCTGAGGCTGCCATCATGGCTGCGCGCGCGATGGCACGGAAGGCTGCGAACCTTGAAGAGCTGCGGACAATCATGGATCGATTCGAAGGCTGCGCTTTGCGCAATACCGCCAAGCAGCTGGTGTTCGCCGACGGTGAGCCGCAGGCCTCGCTCATGTTCGTGGGAGAGGCGCCGGGGCGCGACGAGGATCTCGCCGGGATTCCTTTCGTAGGCCGCTCGGGCAAGCTCCTCGATCGCATGCTCGCCGCCATCGGCCTTGCCCGCCAGTCCGTCTACATTGCCAACATCATCCCCTGGCGGCCGCCCGGCAACCGAACCCCGACACCGCAGGAATCCGCCATTTGCCTTCCCTTCATCATGCGGCAAATCGAGCTCGTCGACCCTGACATTCTGGTGTGCCTGGGCGGGCCATCCATGCAGACGCTGCTTGGCGTCAAGGACGGCATCCTCAAAATGCGCGGCCGCTGGTTCAACTACCACACCGGCACCAGGGAAATTCGCGCCATGGCAACGCTGCACCCGGCATATCTTTTGCGCCAGCCGCTGCAGAAGCAACTCGCGTGGCGTGATTTTCTCATGATCAAGAAAGCGTTGTCAGCGCCATAAACGGGGGAGCCGATGGCGAAATCGATCGAACATGTGCACTGGCCGGATGCCCCTGACCTGTGGATGCCATACGCGCCTGCCATCAAAGTGAAAGGCGGCACCACGATCTATCTCGCGGGCGTCACCGCGGCGCCGGTGTATCATCACCACCCGCACCGCCCGGAAGAGTTCGATGCAATGCCCGGCACCATGGAGGGCCAGGCGCGCGCGGCGCTGGAGAACCTGCGGCGCGGGCTTGCTGCGGTGGGCGCAACCTTTTCCGACGTGGTGACTGCCGATCGCTTCGTCACCGACCTTTCCGACCAGGACGCACTCAATCGGGTATGGGGTGAATTTTTCCGCGACACCAAGCCGGCCACTACCACCGTTCAGGTGGTTCGGCTTGCCACCGATCCGCGCTGCCTCGTTGAAATCAACGCCATCGCAGTGATCGATTAATCACCCCGGGAGCGCAAATTTGACGGCAAAGACAAGCGCCAGGACCAGCACGGCGGGTTTTGCTTCGTCAAATTTGCCGGCAATGAGCTTGCCAAGCGCATAGGTGATGAAGCCGAGCCCGATCCCGGTCGCGATGGAATAGGTAAGCGGCATGCTCACCGCGGCGATTACTGCCGGAGCCAACTCGGTGATATCCGTCCAGTCGATCTCGGCAAGGCCGCGGCTCATGATGCAGGCCACATAGAGGAGCGCTGCCGCCGAGGCATAAGACGGGATCATCCCGGCGAGCGGAGAGAAGAACAGCGCCAGGAGAAAAAACAGCGCCACAAAAGCGGCGGTGAGGCCGGTGCGGCCGCCGGCCGCGACACCGGCTGCGCTCTCGATATAGCTCGTCGTGGTCGAGGTGCCGATCAGCGCCCCGAACATGGCGGCAAAGCCGTCGGCGAGCAGCGCCTCTTTCATGCGCGGCAGATTGCCGTCTTTATCCAGCAGTCCAGCACGGTGGGCGACGCCGATCAAGGTGCCGGCATTGTCGAACAAATCAACGAACAGGAAGCTGAACACGACGATAAGAAAGGTCAGCTCGCCTACGCGCGAGAAGTCGAGCTGGAAGAAAGTCGGTGCAAGGGACGGCGGCGGGGCTACGATGCCGGTATATCGGGCAAGCCCGAGCGGCACGCCGATGACGGTCACCGCCAGCATGCCGAGCAGCGTGCCGCCCAGGATATTTCGCGCATTGAGGGCGACGATCAAAACGAAGCCGAGAAGGCAAAGCACCGCCGGCCACTGCTTGAGATCACCCAGACTGACCAGCGTCGCCGGGTGCGCAACCACGATTTTTGCCTCTTCGAGCGCAATGATCCCGAGAAACAGGCCGACACCGGCGGAGATCGCCAGCTTGAGATTCTTCGGGATGGAATTGATGATGTATTCGCGCAGCCTGAAAATGGAGATCAGAAAGAATACGACGCCGGAACAGAACACGCCGGCGAGTGCCTGTTGCCACGAATACTTGTAACCAAGCACTACCGTAAAAGCGAAGAACGCGTTGAGACCCATTCCGGGCGCGAGCGCAATCGGATAATTCGCATAAAGCGCCATCACCAGGCTGGATACCGCCGCGGCTACGCAGGTCGCGACAAACACGGCGCCCTTGTCCATTCCCGCATTGCCGAGAATTTGCGGGTTGACGAACACGATGTAGACCATGGTGAGAAAAGTCGTGAGCCCGGCGATGAGCTCGGTGCGCACGCTGGTGCCGCTCTCGGAGAGGCTGAAATAGCGGTCGAGGACAGAGGGTTGCTGCTTGACTTCGGGCATCAAAAATTCCCTCACGGGCTCTTCGGTGGGACAGCGGTTTCCGGCGCCGGTGCGGGATTGGCGCCCTGCGGCCTGAGCACGCCCCACCCGATGCGCAGAAGCGGAAGCTGTCCCTGCACCGTTCGCTCGAAGGCACGCGGCACATCGGCGACAAGGTCAGGAAATCGTTCATTGAGGACCGGCGGCGGCGCACCGGCGGTATCGGACGCCGGCCAAACTACCAGCGCGCCCTTGGCTTTGATGTTGTCGAGCGTAACCCAAGGCGAATGCTCCGGCGCCTCGGCGAGAAAAACGCTCGGCCGCCGCGGTGCTGCCAGCGCGATGAGCGCGGCCGTGCGCGCATCGCCGGTCACAATCTGCAGCGGCAACCCGGTGCGGCGCTCGAACGAGTTCGGAAAAGAAGCGCGACATCGCCTGCATCGGGTAAGTTACCCGCAGATCGATACCGAGCCACGGCAACACCAGCACCGCCGCCGCCGCCAGAATGGGAGGGACAATCAGCAGGCCGAACCAGGCGGCAATGACCACCTGCTGCCTGGCGAGGATAATGCGATCTCCTGCTGCAACCACCACCGCCAGTCCGGAGAGTATGACCAGCGGACCAATGCCGCCGATCGGTCCGGTCCAGCCAACGATGACTGCCAGCAGCGTGCCGGCGAGTGCCGGCGCCACGGCAAAGAAATAAACGAACTCCCGTGCGAAAGAATCGACAGGGCGGCGCACGATGACAGGTGCAGGCTCATGCCGCGGCCATGGCCACCCCGCCACCAATGCCACCAGAACCGCAAGGCCGGCATGGGCGGTCAGAATCAAACCGATCTGGCGAATCCAACCAATGAAGCTTCCGAGCACGGCTTGCGACGAGCGCAATCCCGCCGGCACTTTCAGCAAACCCTCGCTCGAATCAGCGAGCCATATCAGATGCGGTCCGGCGACCAGCGCGGCGACCCCGGCGGCAATCAACGGGTCATACGATTTAAGCGACTGGCGGGCGCGCTCGTTTGCCAGCGTGAAGCCGATCAGCAATGCGATCAGCACAAGACCGACATAGGTGGTGAGCAGCAGCAGCCCGACCTCGACCGCGAGCAGAAGCCAATAGGCACGCCGCATCTCGCTGACCGCGCGCCAGTAGTGCAGCAATATGAACGCCCAAAGCGGCATGGTGAGCACGACCGGCCCGAAGTCCGGCGTCGGCACCGTAAAAGCCGCCACTCCGACCATGAGCAGTACCGCAAGGGCAGCGTGTTGCGCTCCGACTATGGAACGGCCGAGCAGGAATATGGCCCAGTAGGTGACAACGACGCAGATTTGCGACAGCACATAGACGCCGAAGAGATTGCGTCCGGCAAGATCGAACGCCAGCTCCGCCAGCCAGAAGGCAAGCGGCGGCCCGAGATAGGTGCCGAGCTGAAACTCATGCCCTACCGCAAGCACGCTCGGCACATCGCCGGGCGGAGCCGAATAAAATAGCGTCGGCACCAGGGTCCAAAGCACGGCCTGGCCGATTGCGGCAATCCACACGGCGAGCGCCGGCCGCGACCGCAACAGTTCCACGAATATGGAGACGTAGAGCATCAGCCGAAGGTTAGCGGAGGCAACCGGCGAGACAAAGGCGCCCCAATCAGAGCGGCAGTGACTCGATTTGCGCGGTGGGGGTTTCCGCCTCCTCGACGACGAGCTTGACGCCGTAGCTTGCTGCCACGGGAGCAAACGAGCGGCGGTGGTGAACGGTGGGGCCGAGCCGCGCCAGCGCAGCGAAATGTTCGGGCACGCTGTACCCCTTGTGGTTCTCGAAACCATAGCCGGGATAGAGCAGACCCAGGCGCGTCATCAGGCGATCGCGCGTCACTTTGGCGACGATGGAGGCTGCCGCGACCGATGCGATGATGGCGTCGCCGCTCACCACCGGCTGGCAGTCGCAGCCGATGTCAATGCGGTCACGGCCATCGACGAAAACAAGCTTCGGTCTTACCGGCAAGGCGGCAACCGCCCGCGCCAATGCCCATAGCGAAGCCCGCAGGATGTTGTCGCGATCGATGCGCCAAGGCGGTGCGCAGACCACCGACACTTCCGCGGTCGCGCAGATCCTGGCGTGCAGCTTCTCCCGGGTTTCCGGATCGAGCTTCTTCGAATCGTTGAGCCCGCGCGGGACCCGCTTGGGATCGAGGATTACTGCGGCGGCAACCACCGGTCCGGCAAGCGGTCCCCTGCCCGCCTCATCGCATCCGGCAACCGGCCATACGCCGCGCTTGAGCGCAGCGCGCTCGCGCCGGAAAGTCGGACGAATCTCCTCCTCGTCGAGGGGCAGGCGGATGCTGGCTGCCGCGGAGGGCCTCGCTTTGTCGCGACTCATGCCGCGATGGTGCGCAGCTTCCCGGCGCTGTCAACCGCTACCTCCGGCTCCTCGCTGTGAACGCCGGGGATGAAGGCGCGCGTGGTTAGCGCGCCTCTGGGCTCTCCCTCAAAACAGGCTGAGCTGCGCGCAAGCCTCGCGCGGCGGGTTGAAATGCTGCGTGGTCAAGGCGCTGCGCGTCTGGTTGAAGCCGAGCTTCTCGCAGGCAAGCTGAAAGCGCCGGCCGATCATCCAGGCAATCGGGCCGCCCCCGGTCATGCGCTTTCCCCAATTGGCATCGTAGTCCTTGCCGCCGCGGGTCTCGCGGATGAGCTTGAACACGTGCTTGTAGCGATCGGGAAAATTGGCGATCAACCATTCGCGAAAGAGATCGCGAACCTCGAGCGGAAGCCGCAACAGCACGTAGCCGGCCTCCTTGACACCGACCGCTGCCGCGGAATCGAGAATACGCTCGATCTCGCTGTCGTTGAGCGCGGGTATCACCGGTGCAACCATCACCGAGGCAGGCACGCCAGCGGCAACGAGCTGGCGCAGCGCCTCCAATCGGCGCGGCGGTGTTGCCGCCCGCGGCTCCATGACCCGCGCGAGCTTTGCATCGAGCGTGGTCACCGAAAGCGCGACCTTCACCAGGTCGCGCTGCGCCAGGCGGGCGAGAATATCGAGATCGCGCAGGACGAGCGCGGACTTGGTGACAATGCCCACCGGATGCCCGAAGCGCTCGAGCACTTCCAGTATGCGCCGCATGATCTGATACTCGCGCTCGATCGGCTGATAGGGATCGGTGTTTGTGCCGATGGCGATGGTACGCGGTACGTAGCCGCGGGCCGACAGTTCGCGTTCAAGAAGTTTGGCCGCGTCCGGCTTGGCAAATAATTTCGCCTCGAAATCGAGGCCGGGAGAAAGGCCGAGATAGGCGTGCGTCGGGCGCGCAAAGCAATAAATGCAGCCGTGCTCACAGCCGCGGTACGGATTGATGGACCGGTCAAATGAAATGTCGGGTGAATTGTTCCTGGTGATGACCTTGCGCGTGGAGTCGATGCTCACCGTCGTCTTGAACGGCGGCAATTCCTCGAAACTTTGCCAGCCGTCGTTAAAGGCGGCACGCGCCAGCGCTTCATAGCGGCCCGAAGCATTCGACTGCGAGCCGCGGCCGCGGCGGCGCTCGTCGGCAACGGCGGCATCCGCATCGAGCGGCGCATCGAGATCGATGGCGCCCGGGCGGCGCGCCGCCTGGGCGGCCGAAAGTTTCGAGCGCCGCGCAACGCCGAGTCCGGGCGTTGGGGGCGAATTCGACTGGCGAAGGACTATCGACGAAGAAGCCATTTTTCCGTTCTCGAACAAAACAAGAACATAGTGCAAATAGCGCCCAGCGCAAGGGGGTGACCTCGATCATTGACCTCGCTGGGAGCTGGAGCTTACGGGTTAGTCCGTAGCCCGGATGAGCGTCAGCGAAATCCGGGGACCGCAGTTCCCGCATGCGCTTCGCTTATGCGGGCTACAAGGGTGCGGGCTACAAGGGTGCGCCTTGCGCTTTTACCCGGCGCAGATGCTCGTCAAGCCGCGGCATGATCTCGACGAAGTTGCAGGGCCGATACCGATAATCGAGCTGGTGCACCAGGATCTCGTCCCATGCATCCCGGCATGCCCCCGGCGAGCCAGGTAGACAGAAAATATAGGTCGCACCTGCGACACCGCCGGTGGCGCGGGTCTGAATTGCCGAAGTGCCGATCTTGTCACGGCTCACCAGGAGAAACATGGTGGCAAAAGCTTCCATGCGCTTCTCGAACAACGGCTCGATGGCTTCCGGCGTCACGTCGCGTCCGGTGAACCCGGTGCCGCCGGTGGTGATGATCACATCGATTGCAGGGTCGGCGATCCACTTTCTTGCCTGCGCGCGGATGCCCTCGATCTCGTCGGCAACGATTTTGCGATCGGCGATTGCATGGCCGGCGCGCTCGATGCGTTCGACCAGCGTTGCGCCCGATTTGTCGCTCGCAAGATCGCGCGTGTCGGACACGGTCATTACCGCGATCTTGAGCGGGATGAACGTTCTGCTCTGGTCTATTCCAGGCATGCTTCGCGTTTCAGATGGGCATGACTGAAACCTGTAGCCCGGATTGGGCATCTTTGCTCAATCCGCGACCCTGCCCCGGATTTCGTAAGAACGAAATCCGGGCTACCGGGCAGGTCCTACAGCTGCGCAGCATTGAAGGTGTTGCAGCTCCGCATCGAGCCCGAGCGAAAGCCGGCGTTGAACCAACGCTGGCGCTGCTCTCCGCTGCCGTGGGTGAAGCTGTCGGGCACCACATATCCTTGCGAGCGCCGCTGCAGGGTATCGTCGCCGATCGCCGCCGCCGTTTGCAACGCCGCCTCGACGTCTCCGGGCTCGATGAAGGGCTGCTTCCCCTGGCTCTTGAGATCCTCGTTCGCGCGATTGGCCCACACGCCGGCGAAACAATCGGCCTGCAGCTCGACGGCAACCTGAATGTGATTCGCCGCCGCCTTTGATTCGGAAGCGCGCTGCGCTTGCATCGCCTTGGGAAGGATGCCGAGCAGGTTCTGCACGTGATGCCCGACTTCGTGGGCAATCACATAGGCCTCGGAGAACTGGCAGGATTTGCTGCCCACCTGGCAGCCGCGGAAGCGCGTTGCGATCTGATCGAAAAACGCGGTGTCGAGATAGACCTTCCGGTCCACCGGGCAATAGAACGGGCCCATGGCCGATTGCGCAACGCCGCCGCAGTCGGCGTGCGTAGCACCGCGGTACAAGACCAGGACCGGAGCGGTATAGGTCCGGCCCTCGCTGGCAAACGCCTTTTTCCATTCGAATTCGGTGCTGCCCAGGACCTTGCTGACGAATCGTCCCATATCGTCCTGGGGCGTGGTCGTGCGGCGCGAACTGGGCGGCGCCTGCACTTGCGGCTGCTGCCCGCCGCTGAGAACTTCCGCGCCGCCGATGAGGACGGCCGGATCGATGCCGAGCGCCCAACCGATCAGCCCCAGCACCACAATGGTGCCGATGCCAAGCCCACCGCCGCCGATCGGGAGGCCGAAACCGCCACCGCCACCACCGAAGCCGCCTTCACTGCGGCGATCCTCGATGTTGCTGCTTTCCTGCAAGTCTTCCAAGCGCATGGCTTCGCCTCCAGGCTAGCGCCAATATTCGTTGTCATTCCGGGGCGAAGCCGAAACGGAGTGAAGGCTGAGAGCCGCTGCGCGGCGCCCCGGAATGACAGAAACGTTGCGTGAGCAATATAGTTGCTGGGTCCTTGTTTCCCAGTGCCATTTTCGCGCAGGCGCGACCGACCGCCCGGGGCGTTTCGGCGATTAAGCCGATTTTTACCTTAGGGCGCCATAGTGCATCGCTGTCGGTTGTAGGTCCCGCGTCACCGGCCGCGTCGCCTGAGTCAGAGTCCTGAGTCATGTTTGTGTCGCGTCGCGGGGCGCCCGCTCGGGCGCCCCGCGTGAATTTTGCGTCCGATGTTGCCTCCACGTCATCCGCGCAGATCATGCGCGGGGACTGTGTCGCGGAGCTTGGGAAGCTCCCGCACGAGAGCATCGATCTCGTCTTTGCCGACCCGCCCTATAACCTGCAGCTGCAAGGCGATCTCAGACGTCCCGATGATTCGCAGGTCGATGCCGTCAATGACGATTGGGACAAGTTCGCGAGCTTTGCCGCCTACGATGCGTTTACCCACGCCTGGCTCACCGCCTGCCGGCGCGTCATGAAGCCCGCGGCGACGCTGTGGGTGATCGGCTCCTATCATAATATTTTCCGCATCGGTGCCATCCTGCAGGATCTCGGGTTCTGGATTCTCAACGACGTCGTCTGGCGCAAAGCGAACCCCATGCCGAATTTTCGCGGCCGGCGCTTCACCAATGCGCACGAGACGCTGATCTGGGCCGCACGCGACGCAACAAGCAAAGGCTACACGTTCAACTACGAGGCGCTCAAAGCCGGCAACGACGACGTGCAGATGCGCTCCGACTGGACCTTCCCGCTGTGCACCGGCGAGGAGCGCCTCAAAGCGGCGGACGGCAAGAAGCTTCACCCCACGCAGAAGCCGGAAGCGCTGCTTGCGCGCGTCATTCTCGCTTCATCACGGCCGAACGATGTGATTCTCGATCCATTCTGCGGCACCGGCACGACCGGCGCCGTCGCCAAGCGGCTGGGCCGCCGGTTCATCGGCATCGAGCGCGAACGCGACTATGTCGCGGCGGCACAAAAGCGCATCGCCGCGGCCGCGCCGCTCCCGGCCGCAACCATCGCTCCGTTCATGAGCGCGCGCGAGGCACCGCGTATCCCATTCGCCGAGCTGATCGAACGCGGCCTCGTCCTGCCCGGCGCGGTCCTGTGCGACGCAAGGCGCTCCGTCAAGGCGCTGGTGCGCGCCGACGGCGCGATCACGCTGGGCGATCGTGTCGGCTCCATTCACCGCATTGGCGCGTTGGCGCAGGGTATCACTGCCTGCAACGGCTGGGCGTTCTGGCACGTCGAGACGGCAGACGGCCTCCTCGTCATTGATGCGCTGCGGGCGGCCGTCCGGGCGGAAGCTCAAGCGCGTGGGCGAGGACCTTGCGCATGAGGCTGGGCAAGGCTTCACCCGCAAGCTCGGGCAGCGCAACCCAGCGGGTGCCGTGCGGCGGCCGAGTGCGCCTGCCGACCGTGGCGACATAGACGAAAAGCTCGAGCGGAAAATGGGTAAAGGCGTGCTCGACCGCGCCGGTAAGCCTGCGCCATTGCGCTGCTGCGCATGGAAGCTGCGGCGCCTCGCTCAGAGCTGCGGCTTCGTCGAAATGCGATGTCCATGCGCTCGTCGGCACTTCCGTCATGCCGCCGAGCAACCCTGCTGCTGGCCGCCGGCGCAAAAGCACAGCCTCGTCGCCGCGCAGCATCACAAAAGCAGCGCCGTGGCGCGTTTCGCCGACGCGCTTGCCCGTCTTGCGGGGAAAATATTCCGGGTTGCCGCGACGCCTGCCGGCACACTCTGCCCGCCATGGACAGAGCATGCAGGCCGGCCGCGCCGGCGTGCAGACGGTGGCGCCGAGATCCATGAGCGCCTGGGCAAAGTCGCCGGCCCGGCGCGCGGGCAGGATGCCCTGCGCAAGCGCGCGGATGCGCGGCTTGGCGGAAGGTAGCGGCGCTGCTACCGCAAAAAGACGCGCGATCACGCGCTCTGCGTTTGCGTCGATAGCGGCCGTGCGCACGTCGAAGGCGATCGCGGCGATGGCCGCGGCGGTGTAGCCGCCAATTCCAGGCAGCATCGCCAGCGCGCGCTCGGTGTGCGGAAACTGTCCGCCCCCGTGCGCCACCACCGCTTGCGCGCAGGCGTGGAGATTGCGCGCCCGCGCGTAATAACCAAGGCCGGCCCACAGCTTGAGGACGTCATCGAGGGATGCCGCGGCGAGCGATTGGACCGTGGGCCAGCGCGCGATAAAGCGCTCGAAATAGGGAGCCACCGCCCGCACGGTCGTTTGCTGGAGCATGATTTCGGAAAGCCACACCCGATAGGGATCAGCCGGCGTTTGCGGCGGCGCCCGCCACGGCAGCACGCGCCGATTGCGGTCGTACCACTCAAGCAGCGCGCCGGGCTGCGGGTGAGGCGCTTGTGCATGCGAGGAAGCCGTTTGCTTTCGCTTTTTGCCTTGCACTGCTAGCGTCATCGGAATCAGCCCTACGCGAGCGAAACCGCATGGACAAGCCCCGAAAGTCGCAGCTGCAACCGCTTTACGCGCTTGCACACAAGACTTTGAACGCAGCCTTTGCCAAACAGGGCTTTGCGTCGACCGAGCTGGTTGCGCGCTGGCCGGAAATCGTGGGCGCCGACATCGCCGAGCACTCCCAGCCCGAAAAGATTCGCTGGCCGCGCCGACAGCACGGCGATCAACCGGAGCCGGGGACGCTGGTGCTGCGGGTGGAAGGGCCGACCGCGCTCGAAATTCAGCACCTCGCGGCAATCATCCTGGAGCGGGTCAATCGCTTCCTCGGCTGGCAGGCGATCGGCGAACTGCGGCTGCATCAGGCCCCGCTTGTGCGCAATAAAAGGCCGCAACCGCCGGCGCTCGATGGAGAGGCGGCGGCGCGCATTGCCGCGGCGCTTTCCGACATTCGCGACGACAACCTGCGGGCGGCGTTGGGACGGCTCGGGGCGGCCGTGAAGCAGACGTCACGCTGAGCGATCCGCAAGCGCGAGCGCCGCAGATGGCGCCCTCTCCCCTTGCGGGAGAGGGCTACGCAGGCATTGCCACAACAAAGAATGGGTGAGGGGTATCTGCACGCGGAATTTTTTGACCCCTCACCCATTCATCTTCGATGAACCGCTGAGTAGCCCTCTCCCTCAAGGGGAGAGGGCGCATATACAACCGCCCCGCGCATCCCAGGGGCTGGCGCAATGGCGCGCGATTGCCACATTTGCAGTGACTAGACTATCGCGGACGAATTGTAGGGTGGGCAAAGGCGCTGTGCACGGACGCTCCGCGTGGGCAAATTCGTGCGGCGCCGTACCCACGCGGAAGTGTCCAGCAGACGAATTTGCCCACCCTACGGAACAAAAGGGGGTTACCGCATGAGCGCCAGAGGCATGGATACGGCCAAGCAGGCGGGGGGCGATCCCAAGCTCTCGCGCCGTCATTTGCTGGTAGCAAGCGGCGCGGCCGTGCTGATCGCGGCGGCGGGAGGCGGCTATTATCTCTGGAGCCGGCCGCAGAGCAGCATGCTGCCTGATACTGCGCCGGGCGCGACAGTTTCCATGGGGGACCTGATGCTGCCGGGCCCCCTTGGCGACGAAAGCCTGGGGGCTGCGGATGCTCCGGTTGTCATTGTCGAATATGCGTCCATGACCTGCCCGCACTGTGCGCATTTTCATGAGACGACCTTTCCCGAACTCAAGAAGCGCTACATCGATACCGGCAAGGTCCGCTTCATTTTCCGCGAGTTCCCGCTCGACCCCCTCGCCGCCGCCGGCTCCGCGCTCGCCCGCTGTGCCGGCAAGGACAAATATTTCCCCATGCTGGAAACGCTCTTCGCCCAGCAGAAGGAATGGGTGGTGCAGAAGCCCTTGGGACCCCTGCTCGCCATTGCCAAACAGGCAGGCTTTACCGAGCAAAGCTTCAACCAGTGTCTCGAAAATCAGCCACTGGTCGAGGGAATTGAAGCGTCACGTGTCCGTGCCACCAAATTGGGCGTAAGCTCCACGCCCACTTTCTTCGTCAACGGCAATGTCGTGCGCGGGGCGATGACGGTCGAGGAGCTGGAGAAGCAGGTCGCTCCCTTTCTTAACAGTTAATAATTGATTAAGGGTTTTTGCCTAACGTTTTCCGTAAGTTCAGACCAAGCTCTGTCATGCCCGGCCTCGTGCCGGGCATCCACGCCTTGCTTGTTGCCAAGACGTGGATGGCCGGGGCAAGCCCGGCCATGACGGCGAACGGTAACAACGTATTCTTCTTGTTGCGAAATCACCGTTAATCGATTCATTGTTCCAAACGATGCGGCACTCATCGAGATTCTCGTCAAGATTCTTGCCGAGCCTCCCCATGACCACTGGACTTGCGCCGGCATGAAGCTCACGCGACTGCGCCTCCTCGGCTTCAAGTCCTTCGTCGAGCCCACCGATTTCCTGATCGAGCCGGGACTGACCGGCGTCGTCGGCCCGAACGGCTGCGGCAAGTCCAATCTGGTCGAGGCCCTGCGCTGGGTCATGGGCGAGACCTCGCACAAGTCGCTGCGCGCCGCAGACATGGATGACGTGATCTTCTCCGGTACCAACAACCGGCCCGGGCGCAACCACGCCGAAGTCGCGATCCAGATCGACAACAGCGCGCGCAAGGCGCCGGCGCAGTTCAACGAGCACGAGACGCTCGACATATCGCGGAGGATCGAGCGCGAAGTCGGGCTCGACCTACCGGATCAACGGCCGCGAAGTGCGCGCCCGTGACGTGCACATCCTGTTTGCCGACGCCTCGACCGGTTCGCGCTCCCCTGCTTTGGTGCATCAAGGCCGCATCGGCGAGATCATCCAGGCCAAGCCCGAGCAGCGCCGCCGGGTGTTGGAGGAAGCAGCGGGCATTTCCGGATTGCACGCCCGCCGACACGAGGCGGAGCTTCGATTGCGGGCGGCCGAGCACAACCTCGCGCGGCTCGAAGACGTCATCAACCAGCTCGCCACCCAGGCCGACGCCCTCAAGCGCCAGGCGCGGCAGGCGATTCGCTACCGCTCCGTTGCGCAGCAAATCCGCAAGGCCGAGGCGACGCTGTTTCACCTGCGCTGGGTCGCCGCCAACGCAGAGCTTGCCGAGGCCGAGCACGCCAGGACTGCCGCTACGCTCCTCGTCGCCGAGCGCACCGGCGAGCAGGCGCAGGCATCCCGACGCCAGGCGCTTGCCGCAGCCGATCTGCCGGCCCTGCGCGACGCCGAGGCCGCTGCCGCCGCGGCTTTGCAGCGGCTTGCCAGCGCGCGCGACGCGCTCGATCGCGAAGAGGCGCGCGCGCGCGAAAGAATCGCCGAGCTTGACCGGCGGCTCGTCCAATTGCGCGACGACATCGCCCGCGAACGGCGCCTCGCAAGCGATGCGGAAACCACGCTCGCGCGATTGGCGGCCGAAGAGAAGAGCCTGCGCGACGAAAGCAATTCGCGCGACGAGCAGCGCGCGAGCGTCGCCCAGCGCGCCGGAGAAGCCGAAGCGACGCTCGCGCATTCGGAAAAGAGCGCGGACGCGCTCACCGGCAAGCTTGCCGAACTGACAGCGCAACGCCACGCGCTGGAAAATTCCATCCGCGAGCAGAGCGAGCGCGTCGCCAAACTCGACCATGAGGCGCAGGCGATCGCCGCCGAACGCGGCCAGCTGGCGCAAGCCGGGCAAACCGACATCGCCATGCTCGCGAGCGCGTCGGAAGCGGCAGAGGCAGCGCTCGCCCAGGCGGAAGCCGCGGCGCTGCGGGCCGAAGCCGCCCATTCCAGCGCCCGCCAGGAATTGGAAATGGCCCGCGGCCCGCTTTTCGAAGCGGAGCGGCGCGCGCAACGGCTGGAAACCGAAGCCAAGACGCTGGCCAGGCTTCTCCACGTCGACAGCAAGAATTTGTGGCCGGCGGCAATCGACGATCTCACCGTGGAAAAGGGCTACGAGGCTGCCTTGGGGGCGGCCCTTGGCGATGATCTCGAAGCGCCCATCGATGCATCGGCGCCCATGCGCTGGGGCGGCGCGACGGTCGATCCCGCCGATCCGGCATTGCCGCAAGGGGCGCAGGCGCTCGCCGACCATGTCAAGGCGCCGAAGGCGCTTGAGCGCAGGCTCCTGCAGATCGGTCTCGTCACGCGCGAAGACGCCGCGCGGCTTGCGGCGCTGCTCAAGCCCGGTCAGCGGCTTGTTTCGCGCGACGGCGATCTCTGGCGCTGGGATGGTTTTTCCGTTGCCGCCAATGCGCCGACCGGGGCGGCGCGCCGGCTCGCGGGAAAGAACCGCCTCGCCGATATCGAGAGCGAACTGGAAGGAGCGCGCCGCGAGGTCGAAGCGCGAGGCCAGGTGGTGCACGTCGCGGAGCAGGAGATTGTCGCAACCGCCGAGGCGGAAAGCGCGGCGCGCCATGCGTGGCGGACCCGCCAGCACGAGGCGCAGGCGTGCCGCGATCGCTACGTCGAGGCGGAGCGCGCGGCGAGCCGCAATGCCGCAAGACTTTCCGCGCTCGCCGAGGCCGCGGCGCGCCTTGCTGCAAGCCGCGACGAGGCCGTCGCAAGGGACGCTGACGCGCAGCGCGCGCTTGCGGGCCTTTCGCCCGCCGCCGAACTCGAAGGCGAGCTGGCGAAATTGCGCATTGTAATCGAAGGACAGCGCGCGCGGCTTGCCGAAGTGCGCGCGGAAGGCCAGGCATTGACCCGCGAAGCGGACATCGCCGCGCGCCGGCTTGCCGCCATCGAAGCGGACCGCAGCGGCTGCGCGGAACGCCATGCCGGCGCCACCGCGCAGATTGCGGTCCTCGAGGCGCGCGCCGGCGAAGCCGAGAGCGAGCAGACAAGCCTCAAGGACGCGCCGGAAATCTTCGCGCAGAAACGCAGCGCCTTGCTGAGCGAAATCGAGAAGGCGGAGGCCGAGCGCCGCAAGGCCGCGGACTGTCTGGCGGAAGGCGAGAATGCGCTCGCCGAAGCCGATCGCGAATGCCGGGCAAGGCTCGAAGCCATGAGCGAGGCGCGCGAGCAGGCGGCGCGCGCCGAGGAGCGCGCCGAGGCGGGCAAGCGGCGGCTCGCCGACGTGGCGCACGAGATTCACGAAATGCTGGAAGTCGAGCCGGCGGAAGTCGCGCAGCTTGCCGGCATCGAGGCCGGCGCGGCGCTCCCCGACGCGGCCGAGGTCGAGGCCAGTCTCGAACGGCTACGCCGCGACCGCGAGCGGCTCGGCGCGGTCAATCTGCGCGCCGAGGAAGAGCTGCGCGAAGTGGAAGCGCAACACGGTTCGCTGGTGCGCGAACGCGACGACCTTGCCGAAGCCATCAAGCGGCTGCGCCAGGGGATCACCAATCTCAATCGCGAAGCGCGCGAGCGGCTCCTCGCCTCGTTCGAGCAGGTGAGCGCCCATTTCCAGCATTTGTTCACCGAACTGTTCGGCGGCGGTACCGCCGAGCTGCAGCTCACCGAAAGCGAAGACCCGCTGGAAGCCGGCCTGGAAATCGTTGCCAAACCGCCGGGCAAGAAGCCGGCGACGCTGTCGCTTCTCTCCGGCGGCGAGCAGGCGCTCACGGCGCTCGCGTTGATATTCGCGGTGTTCCTTACCAATCCGGCGCCCATCTGCGTGCTCGACGAGGTGGACGCGCCGCTCGACGATCACAACATCGAGCGCTTCTGCGATCTGCTCGACGAGATGACCGGCTCGACCGAGACCCGCTTTGTGATCATCACGCACAACCCCATCACCATGGCGCGCATGAACCGGCTCTACGGAGTGACCATGGCGGAGCACGGGATTTCTCAGCTCGTCTCGGTCGACCTCGAAGGCGCGGTGAAGCTGCGCGAAGCGAGCTGAACCCCCTCCCGGATCGCTTCGCGACATAGCCGATGCAAAGCATCGGCGTTCTTAGCGCCAAGAACGGCGGCCGAAAGGCCGTCTATGCTCCCCCTTTCAGGGGGAGGTATAATACGGCACGGCCGTGCCACGTTCGCCTATGGCGGGTTATGGCGCTCGTCCCGATAAAATCCACGCCGTAACCACGTTACCGATGCAAACGCGCCGAGCCACGACCCGATCGCGGCGAACAGGACGTAGATTGCATTTTCCGTATAGCTGATGACCGCGAATGCGGAGAGCAGATACCAGACCGCGCTCCAGTTGGCCGCCCAGAAGCGGCGCCTGGCGCCGACCGCGGCATTGAAAAAAACGTAAGCCGCATCCGTTGCGGCAGTGGCGGCGACCACGGCGAGCGCTATGACAGGGCTTACGGCAGGGAACATGGCGAGTGCCTCCAATGCTCTACATCATCTATCAGGAAGACCGGGAGGATGGCGCGGCGATTCGCGCGGCGAACCGGGAAAGGCATTTTGCCTATCTCGATGCGCACAAGGACATCCTGGTGCTCGGCGGCGCGCTTCTTGCCGATGACGGCGCAACGCGCATCGGCAGCTGTCTCATCATCAATGTGCCGGGGCGCAAGGAGGCGGAGGACTTTTCGCGCAACGAGCCTTTCCGCAAGGCCGGTTTGTTCAGGAGCGTGAAGGTCACGCGCATGCGCCGCGGCCAGTGGAACCCGGCGGCCGCGCCGCAGACGGCGGAGGGGGGTTAATTAACGCGTCACGCAAGCGCGAGCGCGAGCGCTGCTGATGGCGCCCTCTCCCTTTGCGGGAGAGGGCTGCGAAAGCATCGCAACAAAAAGAATGGGTGAGGGGTATTTGCATTTTGAAGTTTTGACCCCTCACCCATTCATCTTCGATGAACCGCCGTGGAGCCCTCTCCCGCAAGGGGAGAGGGCGCATTTACGACCTTCGCGCCGGCAGGCTTGCGGGCGCGGATGAGGTCGCTGGCGCGCTCCGCAAGCATAATGACGGCGGCGTTGATGTTGCCGCCGACAAGGTCGGGAAAGGCCGAGGCGTCGACGACGCGCAGGGCGTCGAGGCCATGCACGCGCAATTCGGGGTCGAGCACGGCCATGGCATCCGACGCCGGTCCCATGCGACAGGTGCCGGCGGGATGGTGCGCCGTCACCGCGGTCGCGCGCACGAAGCTTTCCAGCTCCGCATCGGTCCTGGCGTCGGCGATGGCGCCCATTTCGCCGGCAATGAACGGCGCGATCTGGCGCTCCTTCGCAATGCCGCGATAGAGCGCGACCGCGGCGCGCATGGTGTTCCAGTCGGCGTCGGTCGAGAGGAGCTTCTGCGCAATGCGGGGATGCGCGGTCGGCTCCGCGCAAGCGAGCGTGACGCTGCCGCGGCTTTGCGGGCGTAAGAGCACAATGCGGCAGGCGACGCTGTCGGCAAAGCCCTTTTGCCACGGCGGATAAGGCGCGGCGCCGAGCGTGCCGGCGATGAAGAGAAGCTGGGTGTCCGGGAGCGCCGCGTGCGGGCCGGTTCGCAGAAACGCGGTGATGCCGCCGGGAAGGTCGGCGGTGATGCCGGTGCCGAAGAGGTAACCGCGCGCCGCTTCGACGAGCAGCCGATCCCAGCGCATGGCGCGGTGCACGGGCCCCGGCGATTTGCGCGCGTAGAGAATGAGCGCGGCGGCATGGTCCTGCAGGTTCTGCCCGACGCCGGGGAGCGGCATGCGCACGGCAATGCCGTGGCGGGCAAGCTCATCCGGCGCGCCGATCCCTGAGAGCATCAGAAGCTGCGGCGAGTTGATGGTGCCTGCCGCCACGATCACCTCGCGCTGTGCGCGGGCCGAGAGGGCCTTGCCGTTGCGGATGTAGTCGACGCCGACCGCGCGCTTTCCTTCGATCACGATGCGCGTGACGTGTGCCTTGACTTTGAGTTCGAGGTTGTCGCGCGGGAGTGCGGGATGAAGGTACGCCGTCGCCGCGCTCTCGCGCCGGCCGTTGCGGATGGTCATCTGCATGCGCGCAACGCCCGATTGCTCGGCGGCGTTATAGTCGTCGTTGTAGGGGTGGCCGGCCGCGACCACGGCCTCGGTATAGGCGGTGACGAGGGGGTCTTCGTAGCGCGACTTGCGCGTCGATATGGGGCCGTCGCCGCCGCGATAGGGGCTTGCGCCGCCTTCCCAGGTCTCCTGGCGGCGGAAATACGGGAGCACATCGGCATAGGACCAGCCGGGCGCTCCGTTCGCGGCCCAGCGATCGTAATCGGCGCGATGGCCGCGCACATAGGCCATGGCATTGACCGAGGAGGAGCCGCCGACCACCTTGCCGCGCATGCATTCGATCCGCCGGTTTGCGGTCGCGGGGTCGGGCTCGGCGTCGTAGCCCCAGTCGTGGCGCCGTTCGCTGAGAATCTTCCCCCAGGCGAGCGGCATGTGAATGAGCGGGTCGCGGTCCCAGCCGCCGGCCTCGAGGACAAGCACGCGGATGTCCTTGTCCTCGCTGAGCCGGTTGGCCAGCGTGCAGCCGGCGGAGCCCGCGCCGACGATGATGTAGTCGTAGTCGGATTGGGTCATTGCGCGAAAGGACTGCCCCGGCGGCAACTCAAGTTGCAGTTTCGTTTATGTATTCTACGACCATTCCTGCGTAGTCGCCGAATGTAAGCTCAGCCGGCTCGAATATCTCGCGCCGGTAGCAAATCCTGGGTATTTTTCTCCGAAATGTGGCGAATTCCTTCGCCATTTTGCGTCCGCCCGGTATATTCCGATTGCGGCTTTGGGCCCTGAGCCAGCTTGCTATTTCCTCGGTCAATCGTTGAGTGTGAACTTTGATGCGCCGAATCGCGATATCTCGCCCGGCGATGTCGGAAATGATAGCTTTCGCAATCGGTGCTTCCGTTTGTCCAAAACAATGCACGTACTGGTACCTTCGATCAGCTCACGTGTTCCCCAAATCTTTTCGCGCCGAGGAAGACCCCAAGGCGATTCATCGGCATATTAAACGTGGAAATTTGATCGGGCATCAAGTCGGTTCTTGAAATGTCGTGCATGCCGAAGCGGCATTACGATGATCCTCGGCAATCATTCGCAATCGGTTCTCGGAGTCTCTTCGTCGGCCTCGCGAACGCAGAACGCCTCGAAAACCACAGACGGTGCAGACGAAAGATGATTCGGCCCAAAAGAAAACCTCGGTTTTTTTCCGCGAGCCGAAGGCGGCAATTAACAAAAACGCATCGTCAGCGAGCAACAGCTCTAGTCCTGCTCTTCCAGATCTCGATCACGTGCGCGATATCGACCTTGATAGTTCCGCAGACCAATCTGTTGTCGGGTCGAAATGTGTTGCTTTCACCTGATCTTGGCTCAAGATCTCAAAACATCATCCTCGGGTCTTACCGTAAGTGCACATCGTACGTCGCAGCCCGCCTGAAGACCCGGTCACGGCGCTGACTTCTGGCTGATCGACAGGGCGAAGCATGCGCGGATTAATGCGACTGCGTTTATATCCTGGAGCTTACCGTTCGGCCAAGCGATTTTCTGCGTAATATTGCTTTGCTCATGTACTTCGAGATTAAGGCAATCATCTAGGGTCTGTTAAGTCGATTCGAGGGAAGCGACGGCAGAGGCGTCGGCTTCGATATCGAACACCGCGAAGTCGAATTACGCCAACATCGAGACGGTCGCGCTGCCGCCCGTAACCGCGGCTGCATAGCTCGTGCAGTCGAACATCGGCGACGCTGTAGCCCGGATGGAGCGGCAGCGAAATCCGGGAAGGCCTCCACATTTTGCTGTAAACGCGTGCGGTGCGATGCGTCTCGAACCATTGAGGCCGCCCGCCCTCTCTTTCCCGCGAGATCGGGATTGGGTTCGTTTTGACAAAAGCGGACCCATCCCGGATTGGGAATCAGCTCTCGATCATTTACAACCGCATGTTGAACAAGACCCACAACCTTTACGCGTTCATCGCGAATTGCACACTTTTATGCCTGTATTATCAGGCGAGATCAGGAGTCCGGACAAGCGGACAGGACGATCTATGGTTGTGCTGCTTCGAGTGAAGTCCAAGAGGACAGGCCTGTAAACAACAGGGAAAATACAGGCCCGGGGTAGGTGACCAAACCAGCGATGGGTTCGTTTTGGCAAAACGCATGCGCCCCTCTCGTCGGGTTTGGTTGGGTTCGTTTTGGCAAAAGCGTGCGGCAGCGTTTGTAGCCCGGATGGAGCCAACGGGCCGGCGCAAAGCGCCGCCCGATGACAGGCTCCGCGTAATCCGGGAACGGCCCGATCCCGCATTTCGCTTGCGCGAAACGCGGGCTACAAAGCAGCATCCGATCGCAATTTTGGAGAATGCCCAACAATAGGCTTTTCGCGTAACGGGTCAACTCACAAGGTGGTGTTGGTTTTAGCAGGATCGCTTCGCCGCATCGGGCATAATGCTGCCAAGGCGCGTTGCGATATGGCGGCCACAAAATAAAATCCAAACCCGGCGGCGAAGCAACAAGGGGGAACATGACAATTCAACAGGGCCAGTTCGTCCATGTCCGCGGCCGGCCGTGGCTGGTCGAGGCGGTCGACGACAGCGAGCCCGATCTCACCACGCTGCAGCTTTCCTGCATCGCCGACGATGCGCAAGGCGAGCAGATCGAAGTGCTCTGGGATGCCGAGATCGGCACCAGCGTCATCGCAGGACGACACCTGGTCGCAAGTCGGACGCGGCGCGCCCGACAGCCCGGAGGTGCTCGCCGCGTATCTGCGCGCGATCCGCTGGCGGTCCGCCACCGCCGCCGACCGCGATCTGCTGCAGGCGCCGTTCCGCGCCGGCATCCGGCTCGATGCCTATCAGCTCCTGCCGCTGCGCAAGGCGCTGCGGCTGCCGCGCGTCAATCTGCTGATCGCCGACGACGTCGGCCTCGGCAAGACCGTCGAAGCCGGGCTCGTCGTGCGCGAGCTGCTGCTGCGGCGGCGCATCGACCTCATCGTGGTCTCCGCGCCGCCGGCCATGATCGTGCAGTGGAAGGACGAGCTCGAGAGCAAATTCGGCCTCGCCTTCGACATCATCGATCGCGAGCGCGTCGGCGAGCTGCGCCGCCAGCGCGGCTTCTCCGTCAATCCGTGGACCACCGGCTCGCGCTTCATCATCGCGCACAGCCTCCTCACCGACGAGACCTATATCGCGGGCTTGCGCGACATTCTCGGCGAGTTCCGCTCGCGCGCCCTGTTCATTCTGGACGAGGCGCACCATGCCGCGCCGTCCGGCGGCGCGCGCTACGCCATTTCCAGCCAGCTGACCCGGGCGGTGCGCGACCTGGCGCAGCGCTTCGAGCATCGCCTGTTCCTCACCGCCACGCCGCACAACGGCCATTCCAACAGCTTCTCGGCGCTGCTCGAGATGCTCGACCCGCAGCGGTTCACCCGCGGCGTGGAGGTGCGCCCGCGCGACCTCGAGCCGGTGATGGTGCGCCGCCTGAAGGCCGACCTGCGCCGGCTCGGCGAGGCATTCCCGGAGCGCAAGGTCGAGCGCTATCGCGATCGCCGGCCTGCCCGATGACGCGCCGGAACTCGATCCTGTGGCGCCGCCTCGCCGCCTATGGCGAGTTGCGCAACGCCCGCATCGCCAAGCTCGCGCCGCACAAGGCGGCGCTGGCCAAGCTCGCCTTCGTCGGGCTGCAGCAGCGGCTGCTCTCTTCGATTGCCGCCTTCCTGCGCACGCTGAAGGCGCACCGCGCAAGCCTTGCAGCGGCTCGTCGACGGCGAGACAGCGCAAGCCGCGCCAGCCGCGGCGCAGGCCTTTGTCGACGGCAGCACGACGGAGAAGACCGACGAGCTGGGCCTCGAAGATGAGGAAGCCGAGCAGGCGATCGAGGCCGACGAGGACGCGACCGCCGAAGCGGCAACCGTCGTGGGCGTCGTCGAAGCATCCGGCGCCGACCTGCGCAACGAGCTCGCGGCCGTCGACGAGATGATCGCGACTGGCCGAGAAGCGCCGCGCCGCCGGCCGGATGCGCGGGTGCACTGGCTGGTCGATTGGATCAAGGCCAATCTCGTTACCGGCACGACGCTGGAACGATCGCCGGCTGATCATCTTCACGGAATGGGAGGACACGCGGCGCTGGCTGGAGACGCCGGCTGCGCGAAGCGCTTGCCGATACCGACCGCGCCGACGAGCGCATCGGCGTCTTCACCGGCGCGACCGGCCAGGATCGCCGCGAGGAGGTCAAGGCCGCCTTCAATGCCGACTCCGGCCAAGGAGCCGCTGCGCATCCTCATCTGCACCGACGCCGCGCGCGAAGGCATCAACCTGCAGACCTGGTGCTCCGACCTCATCCATTTCGACCTGCCGTGGAACCCGTCGCGGCTGGAGCAGCGCAACGGCCGCATCGATCGCAAGCTGCAGCCGGCCAAGCAGGTGTTCTGCCGCTATTTCCGCTACGAGCAGCGCGAGGCCGACATCGTGCTGGAAGCGCTGGTGCGCAAGACCGAGGTGATTCGCGAAGCAGCTCGGATCGGCCGGCCAGGTGATCGAGAAGCGCATTGCCGATCGCCTCGCAGCCGGCGGCATCGACCGAGGGCAAGCGCAGGCGCTCGCCAAGGCGATCGAGGAGGAGACCGACGCCGAGCGGCTCGCCCGCGCGCGGGCGGAGATGGATGACGAGGAGCGCGCGCGTTACGAGCGGCTCCTGAAGGAGGAGGAGGAGCTGCAGAACGCGCTCGCGAGGACTCGCGCGAGCGCGTCGGCGTCGGCGCCGACGACCTCATGCGCGTGGTCGGCGCCGCCTTGACGCGCGCCGGCACTTCGCTCGATCGCGCCCGGGGCGAGACCGTCGGCAATGTCGCCACCTTCTACCTTCGATCCGGCCGATCCCGCCTTCGCCAGGGATGCCGGCTGGCAGGATACCTTCGACGATCTGCGCGCCCGCCCGCGCAAGCGCGGCGAGCGGATCAACGAATGGCGCCAGCGGGTGCCCATCCGCGCCATCGCCTTCGAACCGCCGCGGCTGCCCGGACGGCCGCGACGCGCCGGAGGTGGTGCAGGTCCACCTCGAACATCGGCTGGTCCGGCGGCTGCTGTCGCGCTTCCTGTCGCCAGGGCTTCCAGTCCGGCCTGTCGCGCATTTCCGTGATTGAAGGCCCCGGCGCGCAGCCGCGCGTGGTGCTGATGGGGCGGCTTGCGGTCTACGGCGCCGGCGCCGCGCGGCTGCACGAGGAGATCATCCCGGTCACCGCGATCTGGACCGAGGCCGAGCGCGACCGCAAACCGCTGCGCGCGCTCGGCGAAAGCGGCGAGGAGCGCACCCTGAACCAGCTCGAGGAGGCGCTGCGCAATGCCCGGGCGGCGCCCGACATGGCGGCGGCGCGCGTGCAGGCGCTCGTCGAGCGCGACATCGCCGATCTCCTGCCGACGCTGGAGCGCCTTGCCGACGAGCGCCTCGCGCAGGTCAAGGTGCAGCTCGCCAAGCGCGGCGAGGCCGAGGCGCGATCGCTGGCGGAGCTGCTCGAGCAGCAGCGCAAGCGCATCGCCAAGGCCTCCGCCGAGTTCGATCCCAACCAGCTGCTCCTTCCCGGCATCGCCGAGCGGAGCGCCGCGAGCGCGAGGCCGACCGTCGCCACTGGCAGGTGCGGCTCGCGCGCCTGGAAACGGAAATCCGCGACGAGCCGCGCGCGCATCCGCGCTTCCTACGATGTCCACGCGCATCGGCTGGAGCCGGTGGGCTCGTCTATCTCTGGCCGGCGACGGGATGAGGCGGCATGGCGACGCGAGCTCCAAACGCGATCCCGATCTCGAATGGCTGGACCACGTCCAGCCGGTCGGGCTCGTCGTCGCGCCGATCCTGCTCAAGGAGCTCGGCCTCGCGCCTTCGCGCCAGACCCAGGCCGATACCGCGGTTGTCGCCGCGCTCATCGGCGATGACTCCGACCAAGCCCGCCCTCCAGAATCCTGGCCTTCTTCGAGCAGGTGCTGGGCTGGGAGGCGCAGCACGTCGCCGGCAGTCCCGGCGGGCCCGCCGCTGCCCGACGAGCTTTATCGTCCGCCTGCCCGAGCACGACACGACGCTCAGCCCCACCTGGGCGGTGCAGCGAATTGGGCGAAGGCGAGCAGCGCTGGCAGCTCCTGGTCCGCGTCGAGCCGCCCGGCATCGATCCCGACGCGCGCGGCAGCGCCGGACGGCTGGGAGGCGACGCCGCATCAGCGCTTCGAGCGGCTGCTGCGCGAGACCGGCGTCTTCGCCGGGCTGCTCGTTTCGGAAAAGAACGAGCCGCGCGACGGCGAGGACCATTACCCGCCGGAGCTGCGGCTGGTCTATGCGCCGCGCGGCGAGACCTCCGGCCATCTGACATTTCCGCTGCGCGCGCTCGGCACCGTCGCCGGCCGGCCCGATGCTGGGCGGGCTCAAGCTCCTGCTCGATCGTTCCGCCTGTTCGCCGATGCCGCCGACCGCCGCCTGCCGGCGCTGTTGAAGAAGAGCCGCGAGGCGCAGGCCGCGGTCTCGACCGCGCTCGCCGAGCAGGTGCTGGGCGCGCTGCACGAGCTGCTGCGCGGGCTCGATGCCGCCGAGCCCGAGCTGATCCGCGAGCTCGCGCGGACGCGCCCCGGCCATCTCTACGAAGGCCTGCTCACCGTCCTGATGCGGCTCGTCTTCATCCTCTACGCCGAGGATCGCGACCTCCTGCCCTCGCGCACCGACGGGCGCGCGCGGCAGATCTACGAGACGAGCTATTCGCGTGCGCGGCCTCTATGCGCGGCTCAGCGAGGACGCCGCGCTCAATCCCGACACCATGGACGAGCGGCGCGGCGGCTGGGGCCGCCTGCTCGCGCTGTTCCGGCTGATCCACAAGGGCCACGCCAGCCATTTCGTGCAGGCGCGCGGCGGCAAGCTGTTCGATCCCGATGCAGTTTCCGTTCCTCGAAGGGCGCGCCGAGCGCGGCCGATCCGCCGCGCGTGCTCGCCGGTCTCCGACGGCTGCATGCCTGCGCATCCTCGAAGGGCTGATGACCTTGCAGGCGAAGGGCGGCACGCGCGAGCGGCTGTCCTACCGCACGCTCGACGTCGAGCAGATCGGCTCGGTCTACGAGACCGTGATGGGCTTCACAGTCGAGACCGCCGCCGGGGCGCGTCGCTCGCCATCAAGGCCGGCAAGAACAACCGCACGCCGGTCTTCGTCGATCTCGAAAAGCTCGCCGCCGCCAAGGGCAAGGACCGCATCAAGTTCCTGAAGGAGGAGGCCGACCGCGGCCAGCTCTCGGCGAGCGTCGCCAAGGCGGTGGAGGCGGCGAAGACCGTCGGCGGAGCTGGCCGCCGCGCTCGATGCCGATCGTCGACGAGCGCGGCTCGCCGAAGAAGCACGCGATCGCCGCCGGCACGCCGATCCTGCAGCCGACCGACGAGCGCCGCCGCACCGGCAGCCACTACACGCCGCGGAGCCTCACCGAGCCGATCGTGCGCACATGCGCTGGAGCCGGCCTTCGAGCGGCTGGGCCCGAACGCGACGCCGGAGCAAATTCTCGATCTCAAGGTGTGCGATCCGGCCATGGGCTCGGGCGCCTTCCTGGTCGAGGCCTGCCGCGCGCTCGCGGCGAGGCTGGTCGAGGCGTGGGCGCGCCATCCCGGAGAAGAAGCCGGTCATTCCGGCGGACGAGGACGAGGAGCTGCACGCCCGCCGCCTGGTCGCGCAGCGCTGCCTCTACGGCGTCGACAAGAACCCGCTCGCCACCGATCTCGCCAAGCTGTCGCTGTGGCTCGCGACGCTCGCGCGCGACCACGAGTTCACCTTCCTCGATCACGCGCTGAAATCGGGCGACAGCCTGGTGGGGCTGACGCAGGCGCAGATCGCGGCGGCGCATTGGGACACGTCGAAGCCCGGCCTGCCGCTGTTCCGGCAACTGGTGAAGGACCGCGTCGCCGAGGCGATGAAGGGCCGCGCCGAAATCCAGGCCGCGCCCGACGACACCGCGCGCGCCATTCAGGAGGCAGCGGCATCGCTCGTTGGAAGCGCGGCTGAAGGACATCCGCCTGATGGGCGACGCGGTGATCGCGGCGTTCTTCGCCGAGGACAAGCCGAAGGCGCGCGAGAAGAAGCGCGCCGAGGTCGAGAGCTGGCTCGGCGGATCACCGGTGGCGTGGGACAAGCTCGCCGCCATGGCCGCGACGTTGAAGCAAGGCGCGCATCCGCTCACGCCATTTCATTGGGAGATCGAATTTCCGGAGGTGTTTGCGCGCGAGAACGGCGGCTTTGATGCGATCGTCGGCAATCCTCCGTTTGCGGTGGACAGAATCACCATCATCAGCGGCAATCGACGAATACATGGCTTGGCTTCGCAACCGATTCACGAACGGCGGCGCATGGCAATGCCGATCTTGTCGCACATTTCTTTCGTCGAGCGTTCGAGCTTCTGAGAACAGACGGTGCATTCGGCTTGATCGCGACCAAGACGATTGCACAGGGAGACACGCGCGACACGCGGGCTTAGCTCAGATTCTGCGATCAGGTGGTGCAATCTTCCGCGCGACACGACGACTGCATATGGCCTGGCGAAGCCGCCGTAATCGTGTGCGATCGTGCATGTTGCTGAAAGGCCGACCGAAATCTCAGCGTATCCTGAATGATCGACCAGTGCGTCAGAATCTCTGCATATCTTGTCGAAGGCGAACTTGATCGCGACCCGCATGCACTGTCGGCAAACATCAGAAAGCGCGTTCATAGGCTCTGTACTGTCTCGGCATGGGTTTTACTTTCGACGACGATGCTGCGCAAGAGCAGATCCGCTCGCTGCTGACATGAACAAGCTGATTCGAGCGATCCGTGAATGCGCGAGCGTATCTTTCCTTACATTGGCGGAGAAGATATCAATTCAGATCCCAGCATAGCGCATAATCGATATGTCATCGATTTTAGTGAATTGATCGAGAGACCGAAGCTCAAGCGCGATTGTCCGAAGTTGCTCGAAATCGTTGAAGATCAGTGTGCAGACGCTGAGCGACAACGAAATAGAGATCTGCGCACACGGCGATGGTGGCATTTTGCGGACGCCAGTGCGACATGCTACAGAGCTATCGCGAGATAGTCGCGAGTTCTGTCGTATAGCCACGGACGAGCGACACATTTGGCGTTCGCAGTTATTCCAACTGGCAGATGTATTCGCAAACTCGATGTGATCATTGTTTCGCATTCGAAATCTTGCTCGCTTTTGCTGTTCTCCAGTCCGAGCCCATGAGATTTGGGCGCGTTTCTTCGCGTCATCTATGAAGGACGATCTTCGCTACACGCCATCCGATTGCTTTGACACCTTTCCATTTCCGCTGGACTTCGAGAAGCTCGCCGAACTTGAAGCAGCCGGTCACGCCTACCACGACCACCGCGCCGCGCTCATGGTCGCCCGCAACGAGGGCATGACCAAGACCTACAATCGCTTCCACGATCCGCAGCGAGACCGCCGAGGACATCCAGCGCCTGCGCGAACTGCACGCCGCCATGGACCGCGCCGTGCTCGAAGCCTATGGCTGGCACGACCTCGCCGCGCGCGCCGCGCCGATCTTCCTCGACGAGACCAACGAGGACGACCACACCTACCAGGGCCGCCTGTTCTGGCCTTCCGACTTCCGCGACGAAGTCCTCGCCCGCCTCCTCGCGCTCAACGCCGAGCGCCACGCCGAAGAAGTCCGCCTCGGCATCGCCCCCGGCATGAAAGGCAAGCGCGACCCGGATACCGACGACGACCTGGACGAGGCTTAGTTACGGGGCATCCTGCGCACCGGCACAACCCATCTCCGTCATTCTGAGGTGCCCGCGCATTACACGACAAGCTTCGCAACTCGCGCATACTGCGCGGGCCTCGAAGAATGATCGGCCCGCAACTGAGTACTTGTAGTGTGCTGCCCGATTGGGGCCGTCGCCCTTCGAGGCTCGCCCGGCAAAGATGCCGGGCGCGCACCTCAGGGTGACGGGGAAAGAGGGTCGCTCGCGAAAGAAAAACCCCACAGGCCGGAACCCATGGGGTCCGCTGGGCAAACCATGCGGGATTAATAAGCCTCTTATATCAAAACGCGGGATTCTATTTTGCAAACGTTAAGTTGACTCCGTAGCGCTCTGACCCAGGAATTGGCCTTTGTATCCAGCTTCAGGCGTGCCTAACGTCAATTCGAACACAAGCTGGCAAATGCGCATTCCCGGTTTCAAAATAATTGGAACAGGACCCTGATTGATTATCTCCAGTCTGATTTGGCCCTTGAACCCGGCGTGTATCGTCGGAGCTGTGAGGTGGACCCCGATGCCTATTCTCGCAAGAGAGCTTTTCCCTTCAACCCGCGCAGCTAATCTGGCGTCGGTAGGAATGTTGATGTTTTCAGCAGTCCATCCCAGAACAAGTTCCCTGGTCGGCAATTCAAAACCAGCTCCACCAATCGGAGTAGTAGCACTCAACTCGTCGAGAGCGGTGTCATAATCGTAATCGGGATGCGTAACATCGATTGCACGAGGCAAAAACGAAGGGTTTTGTTTGAATTGAGTAATGTTCGGATCAAGTGTCAAATCGACGCTGGTGGAACTGTAGGCGAGCTCATCGGGCGGCGGAGTAATTTGAATCAGCTTCCGCTCGATTGCGATCTGAATTTCACGGTCGGTCAGTATCACGCCCGCTTGCGCTCTTCTTCAATGATTAGTTGGGCGCGCGGAACCCATGCTCGCCATGCGCCGCTTTGCGTTTCGCGAGGGAATTCAATGAGAAAAGTGCCGTCTGCCTTGCTCCGAATAGGCCATCCGATCTCGATGGAATTTTTTAAGATTGATTGACGCGGAAGAACAAGGCGTTCTGTACCGGTCGTTGTTTTCACTGCGACAACCGTTTCATTTGGATGAAGACCCCGCGCGACTTCTTCAACCAATAGACGCGTCATGCCATTGCTCCCGCTTGTAAGGTTGTCGGCAACTGCGAATCATTTTTCGGTTCTAGAGCTCTACCTAAATGAATGAGGTCGAATTAGAACATACAGAGAACGAAATTGCAAATTTAAATGACCGATGAAAACCCTAATCCGTGCACGGCTGTGGGTTCAGTTCTGGCGAGGCCAGAAATATTAGCGAATTCAGCTGTTTGTTCGTTTCGCATCTGCTAAAGTGCAATATTTTCTTGCAATAATCGTTTCGCAAGATTATATTGGCCGTCGGGGGACCACCATATGGCGACCGATCTCATTGGGCTGCGGATGAAGGCGCTGCGGGAAGAGCGCAAGCTCTCCCAGGACGACCTCGCGCGCCTTTTCGGCTTCAAGGATCGCCAGACGGTCTCCGCCATCGAGACAGGGGAGCGCCGCGTGTCCGCGGAAGAGCTTATCACCGCAGTCGAAAAGCTCGGCGCGCCACTGGACTATTTCACCAATCCGTTCCTGCTCGTCGGCGAGGGCAAATTCTCCTGGCGCCAGTCCAACGTGGGACGCGCGCAGCTTGGACGCGTTCGAGCGCGTCGCTGGACGCTGGATCGCCGCGAACCGCACGCTTGCGCCCGAGGTCGGACGGCCCGCCTCGTATTTGCGCAACGCGCTCAAGCTAACCCCGAAGAGCACGCTTCGAAGAGGCGATGGCGGCAGGCGAGCGGTTCGCCAAAGAATTCGAGCTTGGGCACCATACCGGCCAGGCGGCTCGCCGACGTGATGGAGCGCGAGCTCGGCGATGCTGTCCTCATGGTCGATGCCTTCGAGGGCGTTTCGGGTGCCGCATGCCGGCTGCCTGATCTCGATGCGGTAATCATCAATCGCCACGAGGCGCCGGGGCGGCGGCATTTCGACCTGGCCCACGAGCTGTTTCACATTCTCACGTGGGACACGATGCCTCCGGAGCATGTCGAGGAGGCAACCGAGATCAGCAGGAACCGAGTCGAGCAGCTCGCCAACAATTTCGCGTCGGCATTGCTGATGCCGCTCTCGGCGCTGGACCGCTTTGCGCGCCCGGGGACAATGCGGTCAAGTGGCTCAATGCGACAGCGGATGCGCTTGAGGTGACGGCAACCGCACTGAAGTGGCGAATGGTCGCGCTGGGCGGCTCGATCAGGCGCAGGCAAAGGCTATTCCAGATGCAGCCTTGCGCAATAACGGGCATCGAGACGACGCTCGGCACGCCCCGCCGCCGCTATTCTCCAAGCCGCTTCCTGGAGGTGATCGCGCTCGCCATCGAGCAAGGACAAATCTCCGTGCGCAGGGCAGCCGACGTGCTCGATTTGTCGATCGAGGACCTTGCCGAACTCTGCACGACGCACGGGGTCGAAGCGGCGTTCGACCTGTGAGGCGCCGATGGCGCGCCACCATGGTCCGGTCTTGGTCGACACGAATGTCATTCTGGAGTGCTGGCGCATCGGTGCGTGGAAAGCGCTTACCGAGCGGATACCCGGTGGAGACGGTGGAGGATTGCGTGATCGAGACGCAGACCGGCTATCAGCGGCGCCGGCGCGAGCAGCAGGTCGAACGGGCTGCGCTTGCGAAGCTTCGCTCGAGGCCGTGCAAAAAGTCACAGATGCGGAACGCGCCGGCGCCATCGTACGGGATGCGCTCTTCGGGTATCTCGATCCCGGAGAAGCATCGCTCTGGGCGCACGCGCTTACGCGCAGCGATGCGTGGGTGCTGTGCGGCCCCGACAAAGCGAGCTTGCGGTTCGGCGTGCGGCTCGGTTTTCGGGATCGCCTCGTGGCCCTGGAGAGCCTGCTCGATGCGGTAGGCCATCGGCCGAAGGAGGCATTGAGGTCCAATTACACCGACCGCCTGGCTTGCACAGGCGCTGAACGAGATCGTGCTGTTGGAGGGAGCCAAGCGATCATGACCGCGCCAGTCCGATCCCTCGATGTGCGTTCTTCCATCGTGAACGCCTTCCGCCGCGATCTCGTCGGGACCCGGTCCGCAGGACTGCCGATCTCGCAAGGGAGCGGCTGAACGAGAATCCGTCGCGCTGGTACCTCACCGGCTTTCTCGCGCCTGCCGAACGACCCGCTTGCGCAGGATGGGCCGCAAGCGAGCGAGGACGATCCCTCCGTCCAGGAGGAAATGGAGACCGACCTGGAGGAGCCGGCCGAGGAAGGCGCCGGCGGCGCCGCGGGCGACGATGCACCGCCCGAGACGCCGAGCGCGAAGCGGCGGTTCCTGCCGTCCTCGATCGGGCTCACCGTCCTGCTGCCGCCCGATGTCACGGAGATCGAGGCCCGCGTGTGCTGGGGCGACTACCGCACCGAGCCGCCGCTATCGGAAGACTTGTTCCTTCCCGATGAATCTGCAGAGACCGGCGAGGACGGCAAGCGTAAGAAGAAGGACCGGCCGTTTGTCGAGTGGGTGCGCGAGCCGAAAGAGCAAACCGTTCGCATAGCGGTGCCGGACGGACGCGGCGAGCGGCGTCGTGGTTCCGGAAAGTGCGGCAGCGCAGCGCAGCAGGCGGCGGACTCGTGCTCGAAAGCCATGCCCGGTTGTTCGATTTTCCCACCCCCGACGGGGACAAGCAGGTGCGCGCGCTCACGGTCTTTCTGGTCAACCGGCGCGCGCCCGTCCACCGCTTCTATGCGGATGTCAGGCTTCGTTTTTCAGGCGCGGCTTGAGCTTGTCTGCCCGCATGGCTTCTGCCCGCGGCCTGATGTGTCCGGCTACAAAGCGACCGATTTCGACTTGCGCGTCGCCGACCTTCACTATCGCGACGTCTGCGAATGGGCGGTCGGCCGCAATGCCGCCGCCGGGTGGGATGCGCTCGAGGACCAGGCAGGGCGCGTCACGCGGGTCTGGACCGATCCGCTGCCGCAGGCCGAGGTCGAGCGCGTAGCGCCCAACGAAGACGACGAGCTCAAATCACGCGTCACGTTCGGCATGGAGGCGCTGGCCGAGCGCGCTGCGACAAGGCGGCGCAGCCTTTGGCGCAAGCGCTTTCCGAGCTGCCGGTTTTTATGGCCAATGGATCGAGGCCGAGCGAGCAAAGCTCGCCGGTCTGCCCGCTCGTCGGCGCGAGACAGCGGAGCGCCTCATCGCTGAAATGGCGAACGCGCGCCGCCGGATGGTCGAGGGCATCGAGATCGTCTCCACCAATCCCATTGCTCGGCAGCGCCTTTCGCTTCATGAACCTCGCCGTCGCCATGGCGGCGCGGCGACGCAATGCCGGCGCAGCCGGCGATCCCGCGGCGCAACCGGCGCCGGAATGGCGGCCGTTCCAGCTCGCCTTCATTCTCCTCAACATCGCCGGGCTTGCCGATCGCAAGCATGCCGATCGCGAGATCGCCGACCTGTTGTTCTTCCCGACCGGCGGCGGCAAGACCGAAGCCTATCTCGGTCTTGCGGCTTTCGTCATCGCCTATCGCCGGCTTGTCGGCCCGGGCGTGCTCGGCGCCGGCGTTGCCGTCATCATGCGCTACACGCTTGCGCCTGCTCACGCTCGATCAGCTGGCGCGCGCGGCCGGTGTCGTCTGCGCGCTCGAGCTGATGCGCACCGCGCCGGAGAACGTCGACGAGAAGGGCCGGCGTCATCTGGGCGACTGGCCGATCGAGATCGGCCTATGGGTTGGCTCTGACGCCTCGCCCAATCGACTCGGGTGGGAAGGGCGATGCGGACCAGACCACCGCGGTCGGACGCGTGCGAGCGGTACAAGACCGGGCAGGACAAACGCGCACCCGCTCCCCTCAAGGCGTGCCCCTGGTGCGGCACGCCATTCAAGCCCGCGTCCTTTGCCTGCGTTCCCAACGATCTTGCACCCGATCAATCTGGAAATCCGTTGCGCCAACGTTGCCTGCGATTTCACGCGCGATCGTGCGCTGCCGATCCTGACAGTGGACGAGCCGATCTATCGCCGTCTGCCGGCGTTTCTCATCGCCACCGTCGACAAGTTCGCGAGCTTGCCGTGGGTGGGCGAGACCGGCGCTTTCTTCGGTCACGTCGACCGGTTTGCCGAAAAGATCGGTTTCTATGGCGCCAATGACGGCAGGCGCGAAGGGCGCCCCCTCGACAATGGCTGGAAGCTCGACCCGCCCGATCTGATCATTCAGGACGAGCTGCACCTCATCGCCGGGCCGCTCGGCACGGTTGCTGGCCTCTACGAGGCCGCCATCGATCAGCTTGCTTCGCGCCGTGTCGGCGATCAGCGCATCCGGCCGAAAATCGTGGCATCGACTGCGACCGTCCGCCGCGCAAGCGAGCAGATCAGCGCGCTCTTTGATCGCGGCAACACCAGCGTGTTTCCGCCTCCCGGCATCGACCGCAGCGACAGCTTCTTTGCACGAACCGTGCCATCATCGAAAATTCCCGCGCGGCTCTATCTCGGCATTGCGGCCCAGGGGCGCGGACCCAAGCTCGTGTTTCTGCGCGCGCTGACGACGCTGATCGCCGCCGCGCAGGCAGCATTCGACACAAGTGCTGCAAGCTCCGAGCCGGGCAAGAATCCCGCCGACCCCTATATGACCGCACTTTGCTATTTCAATGCATTGCGCGAACTCGGCGGCGCACGCCGCATCGTCGAGGACGAGGTGCGCGATCGCGCCGCCCGATACGGCACGCAACGACGCCGCCTCGATCCCAAGGACAGTCCCTTTGCGGATCGCAGCATAAAGGAGCCAATGGAAATTACCTCGCGCGTGTCGACCGACGACGTCGCCGAGGCCAAGCAGCGGCTTGACACCGTATTCGGGCGCAACGGCGAGCCGGTCGATGTCGCGCTCGCCACCAACATGATCTCGGTCGGGTTGGACATTCTGCGGCTTGGCCTGATGGTGGTGCAGGGACAACCCAAGACGGCAGCCGAGTACATCCAGGCGACCAGCCGCATCGGCCGTGATGACAATCAGGCCGGGGCTGGTCGTCGCCGTTCTCAATCTGCACAAGCCGCGCGACCGCACCCATTTCGAGCAGTTCGGCAATTTTCACCGCAGCTTCTATCGGGCGGTCGAGGCGACAAGCGTGACGCCCTGGGCGTCACGCGCCTTGGACCGCGCCTTGGCGGCAGTGGTCGTAGCGGCGGCGCGGCACGTCGATCCCAGCCTCACGCCCGACATCGCCGTCAAGGAGCTCAAGAATACCGCCCGCCGACGCGCGCTGCGGTGCGCGATGCGATTGTCGCGCGCGCACCGGAGAACTGCGGTTCCAGGCGGCAGGGCGGCGCTGAAAGCGCTGGTGGACCAGCTTCTCGATGCGTGGATTGAGACTGCGGAGCGCAGGCTGCCGGTGGCAATGTGTTCGGATATGCGGACAAGAAAAGTCCGCACCGGCTGCTTGCACATGCCGCTCGCTCCCGAGATTGCCAACTTGAGCCCTTCGCACGCCCGCTTTGTCGCGGGCCGATCCATGCGCGATGTTGAGCCGAGCGTCGCATTGAACCCGCGCGATCCGAGCGGAGGATGCATCGCCAACGCGGACGACCTCGCATGACCAAGAACGCACAACGGCTAAGTCAGGTCGTCTCGACCTTCGGGCCGGGTGCAATGGTGGACCTTCCCACCCGCTCCGTGCTCGTCGGCGGCCTCGATCTGTGGGAAATGCGAGGCGATGCGTTCACGACAATTCCGGAGCCGCGGATCGCGCTGCGGTTGGAGAAGCTCCTCAAGCAGCAAGGACGCCTGGAGCAATCGAAGAGCCTGTCGCTGCGGACGCCGCCGGTTGACGAGGCAAGGCCGGGGCGCCTGCCGAGTTATATCGTCGCGCCGGTGTTTCCGGCCTATTTCGTATGCGAGCATGTCGAGATCGTCACGGTGGATGGCAAGCCTGCGCGCCGCCGACGATTGGTGCGCTGGCAGGACCTCGATCCGCGCGGCGGGCGGCGCAAGTTCGTCTATCGACGACGGCACCAAATCCGATGTGACGCCGATCCGCTTCGTGTGTGCCTGCGAGAAGGGCCACCTGCAGGACATCAATTGGAAATGGGTCGTGCACGGCAACAACGATCCGTGCCAGGAGCCGATGTGGATCGAAGAGAAGGGCACCAGCGCCGACCCTGCCGACATGACGGTGGTCTGTGGCTGCGGCAAGCAGCTTTCTCTGCAGGCATTGTTCCAGGCGGGACGAATGGGCAACTGCCGCGGTGAACGGCCGTGGCTGCTCGATCGCGACCCGAATGGCTGCGACAAGAAACTCAAGCTGCTGACGCGCACCGCGACGAACACCTACTTCCCACAGGTCTACACCGTCATTTCGCTGCCAAGCGAAGAGGACGACCTCACCCGGCTTGTCGATGAGGTATCCGGCGAATTGACCAACGTGCAGACCGCGCAGGACATTGCGCGGCGAAGCGTTTCAATTCCAAGCTCGCGGCGACGCTCGGAGGCTACTCGGATGAGGATATCTTCGCGCGGCTTACGCGCATTCGCGAGGGCGCGATCATCAATTCCGGGCGGCCGAAATTGTCCGAGTTCGATGTGTTCGCGAGCGGGCGCCCTGAGATCGGGCAAAATACTCCGACAGCGAAACTCTACGCGCAGACCTTGCCGCGCGAGGCATGGGCCGATCCGAGTGCCGGTCTCGATCTGTCGGCGATCAAGAATCTCGTCGCGGTGCATCGATTGCGCGAGGTTTCGTGCCTGTACGGCTTCACCCGTTTCGAGGCGGCGCCAACCTCGGCCGACGGCGAACTCGAAGACGTGCGGCTGGCAGTGCACGGCGCGCCGATTACGCAGAACGCCGATTGGCTGCCCGCCATCGAGCAATTCGGCGAAGGCATCTTCATCCACTTCGACGAAGCGGCCATTGCAGAATGGCTGGGGAAAGACGCCGCGAAAGGCGGCACGACAAGCTCGTCGGTGGTTACGTGCATTGGAGCAGCCGCTTCATGGGCAAAGCGCCGAGCTATCCCGGGACGGCATACGTGCTCCTGCACAGCCTTTCGCACGCGTTGATGTCGGAGATCGCGCTCGACTGCGGCTATCCCGCAAGCTCGCTCAAGGAGCGGGTCTATGCATTGTCGGGCATGGACCGCTGCCCAGGGCCGTTTCGGGATTCTGATCTATACGGCGACCGCCGGCGCGCAGGGCACGCTGGGCGGATTGGTCGGCAGCGTGCCGCGGTTCTCGCACATCTTGGCGAGCGCATTGGACGCGCGCCGCCATCTGCTCCAACGATCCGGTCTGCGCCGATCACGACCCCGACGACCGCAGCGGCGATCGCGCCACCCATGGCGCCGCCTGCCACGGCTGCCTGCTCATTGCCGAGACGAGCTGCGAGATGCGCAACTTGTTTCTCGACCGCAATCTCCTCGTCCCTACCATGGCGAACGATGGCTCGGCGTTCTTCGAGCTTCCGCCAGGGTGAGAAGGCCAAAGCGCCAATGCTGTTGCCCGCATGGAGCGGCAGCGAAAAGCGACAAGGCTGCCCCGGATTGCGCTTCGCTTATCCGGGCTACGGAGGACGGGGCTGGCTTAAAGGGGGTAATTATAGCGAGTTTAGGTAGTTTATCTTTATCTTGTAAACTCCCAAAACTCTGTTCGATGAGTTCATGCGCAGAATCATGCCGGGCAACGATTGGAAGCAGTGAAGTGTCGAGAGCGCCGATTACCACTGAGGACGCTGCATTGATCCCCATTCATCCAGGCCGCATCTTGCGGCGCGAACTCAAGGCGCGTCAGCTCTCAGCCAATGCATTGGGACGGGCGCTGCGCGTGCCGTCGGGCCGTATCGTGGATATCCTCAACGGCAAGCGCTCGATCAGCGCCGAGACCGCGCTGCGTCTCGGTCATTACTTCGGCAATGACCCACAGTTCTGGATCAACCTGCAATCGCAATACGAACTGGCGTGCGGCTGAGCGGGATGATTTTTTTCAATTGGCCATCCCGCTCTGTTTTATTTGAGCATGATCTTTTCCGAAAAGTGGTGTCCACTTTTCGGGATCATGCTTGTGCGCGATGTTGGCGCGCGGATCGCGCGCGAGGTCGAGACGGCGGCGTGATGCGAGCGAGCTGTCAGCTACCTGGGCTTACGGCCGGGAGAGGCTGAAGCGCGGTCCGCAGCCCGCATGAAGCGCAGCGAAATGCGGGAACGCCGCCCCGGATTGCGCTTCGCTTATCCGGGCTACCATGATAACGGAACCGCATGATTCAGCGCATCGACCAGCCTGTGATATCCAGCCTGTGATATACTGGCCCATGTCATCACAGGGACAAGAGGCAAATCGTGGTTGATCGAGAGCGCAAGTTCGCGGTCGTTCTTGAGCCAGAAGAAGAAGGTGGGTTTACGGTACGCGTTCCGGCGCTGCCGGAAATCGTGACCTATGGCAAAGACGAGGAAGAGGCACTTGCTATGGCAGAGGATGCTATTCGCCTCGTGCTTGAGGATATGACTGCGCGGGGCGAACCGATTCCGCCGGCGCCCGTCCCGCGCATTCGCGAGGTCACCGTCACACTCGCCGCATGACGGGCCGGCTTCCGTCCCTAAGACCAAAAGACGTCATCCGCGGAAATGCGGGGAATGCTGCCTCGCATCGCGCTTGAGCATGGGTAACGTTTGTGTTACCTGAAGGCAATGCCTGAGCTTCGCTATTACGTGGCCGCCGGCGGCATGCCACCGTTCGCCGAGTGGTACGCGGAGTTGGAGCCGATCTCACGTGCCAAGGTCACTCGGGCGCTTGTTCGGCTGCAGCAGGGCAACTTCTCCAACGTCAAATCGGTTGGTGAAGGTGTGCTCGAATACCGGATCGACTTCGGTCCTGGGTACCGGGTCTATTTCGGACGTGACGGTGAAGCCCTGGTTATCTTGCTGACAGGCGGCACGAAGAAGCGCCAGCAGCCCGACATCGAGAGGGCCCAGGGCTATTGGCGCGATTATAAACGGAGCAAGCGCGGGCGGCGCTGAACGGAGAGAAGAAATGGCAAGAACAAAGAGCTTCAAGGATCTCGTGCAACGGCACGTCAAGGCGGACAAAAAATTCGCCGAGGCTCTTCTGCGTGAAGGCGTCGATGCGATGCTCAGCGGTGACGTGGACACGGGAAAGACGATCTTGCGTGATTACATCAAGGCCACAGTGGGCTTTGAAAAGCTCGGCAAGGCCACGGGTGCGCCGCCCAAGAGTTTGATCCGTATGTTCGGTCCGCGCGGCAACCCGCAGGCAAGAAACCTGTTCAACGTGATCGGCTATCTGCAAAAGCGAGCCGGCGTGCGCCTGCATGTCACTGTTTGAGGGAGACCCCGGAGGTGGCTCATGACCGAGAAAGCATCTGACCGGCGGCCGCTGAGCGAACGGGTGAAAGACATTGATCTGATCACGCGCGCGATTCAGCGCGGAGTGCGCGAGGCGCTCTTGCGTCATAAGCAGGCAGGCAATCCGGTCTGCGAATGGCGCGATGGACAGGTGGTGTGGATTGCGCCGGAAGACATTCCAATCGAGTCCGAGCGGGAGTGACAGGCGGACAGTCGTTCCGGGTCGAGGCCGAAACGAAGTGAAGGCCGAGAGCCCGGAATCGATACTCCCGGTCTCTGGTTATGGGTTCCGGGCTCGCCGCTGCGCGGCGCCCCGGAATGACGTGCCGAGAGTTACTTCGGCCGCCTGGCGTCAACGAGCGCCTTGAGCCGGTCGAATTCGGGTTTCACCGCGCCGTTCTGCTCGACGATCGAGGTGCCGAGCGCGACGAAGGACGCCATCATGGCGGTCTGCTCGGCGGGAGCCAGCGCGATGATCTCGCCGCCGTGGGCGAGCCAGTCGGCGTTCGAGCGCTTGACGTTGTCGACGCCCCAGGGGAAGGCTTTCTGCTCGGCTTCGCGCCCGGCGGCGCGAATGGCCTCCTGCACCTCCTGCGACTGCGATTTGAACCAGTTCTCGTTGACGATATCGACCGACACGATCTGCGCAAAATTCAGGTCGGTCACGTATCTGGCAACGTCATAATATTTGAACGCAGTGAGGATCGGCATGCCGGCGAGAAGCCCATCGATGCCGCCGGATTGGAGCTGCGGGATCACTTCGGTGAGCGCCAGCGGCACCGGGATGGCGCCGATCGATTTCATCGGCTCGATCTGCAGCGGCGAAGCGAAGGTGCGAACCTTCATTCCCTTCATGGCCACGAGCGTCGGCGCCGGCTTCTTGAACAGGATGACGGTCGGACTGTTGTAGATCGCGCCGATCACGCGCAGCCCGCGATCGAGGAACATGGTCTCGAGGTGATCGCGATAGGCCGGGTCGTGAATGACCGCGTGCACGTGCTCGGGCGAGACGAACAGCCCGGGGACGTCGAAGATCTGAAAGCGCGGGTCGATATTGGTGACGAAGGATGTGGGCGTGATGAAGGACTCGATCGTTCCGAGCGACACCCCTTCGGCCATGCGCGGAATGGCGCCGAGCTGGCTCGCCGGATAGATCTCGGCCTTGACCTTGTCGCCGACGCGCGCGGCGAGCGCCGCGACGAAGAGCTTCTGCCACTCGTGCTGCACGTCGTTGACGGTGGCATTGGCGAGCTTCATCACCGTCTGCGCCCGCGGCGCGCCGGGAACGATGAGGAGGCCGAGCAGCAGCGCGCTCGCGGCGGTCAGCAGGCGGGGTGCGGGCATGATGTTTCTCCTAAATCGCATTGGCGAGGTAGAGGGAGAGCGCCGGCCAGTAGGTGACGATCATCAGCGCGGAAATCTGCACGACGGCGAACGGCAGCACGCCGCGATAGAGGGTTTCCAGCGGGATGCCGAGCACGGATTGCGCCACGAACAGGTTCAACCCGAACGGCGGCGTGAACATGCCGATGGCGATGTTGGCGGTCATCACAATGCCGAAATGGATGGGGTCGATGCCGATCGTCTTTACCAGCGGCATGAACAGCGGCGTGAGCACGAGGATAGCCGAAGTCGGATCGAGAAAGCAGCCCACGATCAGCAGCACGATGTTGATGGCCATGAGGAACGACCAGGGCGCGAGGTCAAGCGACTTGAGCAGCGCGGTCAAGCCCTGCGGCACGCCGTTGATGGTGAGGATCCAGGAAAACAGCGAGGCCGCTGCGACGATCACCATGATCTGCGCAGTGATGAGCGCCGAGCGGGACGCAGACGCGAGCACGTCGCGCCACGACATGGTGCGATAGACGTAGCGACCGACCAGGATGGCGTAGAGGCAGGCGAAGCCGCCGGCTTCGGTGGGCGAGAACCAGCCGAGATAGATGCCGGAGAGGACGAACAGCGGCATGAACAATGCGGGGATCGCGCGCCAGGTGGTGCGCAGGAGGTGCAGAAAGCTGAATTCGGCGGCCGTGCGCACGCCCGCGTGCAGCGCGCGAAAAATCACGAACAGCGACATCATCAGCGCAAACAGCAAGCCGGGCAGCACGCCGGCGGCAAACAGCTTGGGGACGGACTGCTCGGCGGACGCGCCATAGAGGATCATGGCGATGCTCGGCGGGATCAGAATGTCGATCGAACCGCTGGCGCTGACCAGGCCGGCGGAAAAGCGCGTGCCGTAGCCGTCGCGGATGAGGCCCGGGTACAAGGTCGGCGCGACGGCGGCGACGACGGCGGTGCTGGAGCCGGAAATCGCGCCGATCAGCGTGCAGGCGCCGACGGTCGCAACGCCCAGGCTTCCCGGGATACGGCCGATGAGCGCGAGCACCCAGGCGGTGAGCCGGTCGGCAATTCCCGTCCCGCTCATGAGGTCGCCGGCGAAAATGAAGAAAGGAATCGCGAGCAGCGCATAGTTGTCGAGCCCGCCGAACATGACCTGCTGCAAAGCAAGCGGCGAGACGGAAAGGAAGAGAACGAAGGTCGCCGCGGCGCCGAAGAGAAAAATGGCGAAGATGGGCGTTCCGAGAAAAAGCATCGCCAGCGGCACGACGGCGAGCGTCCAGATCATCGGCGCGCGCTCCCACCAGGCCCGCTCGCGGCACGCAGCGCAAGAATGTCGCGCATCACGAGAAGAGCGCTGACCACCGCCGTTCCGGCAAAGCCCAGGGCAAGCGCGCTGTGCGGCACAACCATGGAAAGGCCGAGCGCCATGCTGGTCTGGCCCATGGCGCCGACGCGGGCGACGAAGGCGAAGGATTGCACTGCCGCATAGGCGCTGGCGGCGAGCACGATGAGATCGTGCAGGAGGCACAGCGCAAGGCCTGCGCCGGGACCGAGCCGGTGGGCGAGGAAATCGAGCGCGATGTGACCGCGTTCGGCGGTGACGATCAGCATCCCGATCATCACCATGAAGATCATGGCAAACACGAGCAGTTCGTCGGAGCCGATGAACACCGCGCCCAAAACGTAGCGGCCGGCCGCGTTGATCACATTGAGTGCGACCATGGCGAGGAGAACGAGGCCGAGGAGCGTGCGCGCGATATTCCCGGCGATGCGGGCAAGTGGTGCTATTGCGAAGTTCGCCGGGCGCGCCGCGCCAGCGGCCGGCGGCTGCGTTGGTTCGGCGGCCTGCATGTGCAGGTTCTTACCGCGCGAGCATGCTTTATAATAGTTGCGTGCGGATTGCGGGCGAGGCGCAAGCGTTTCCGGCAACCGTTCCGTCATTCCGGGGCGCCGCGCAAGCTCTCAGCCTTCACTCGTTCCGGCCTCGACCCCGGAACGACACTCTATAAGTATTCAGTGCAGCTGGAACTCGCCGTTCACCGCGCGGATTTCGGCGGGCCTGATCAGGCGTGAATGCGCGACCGTCACCGAATGGAGCGGGCCTTCCAGCTTTTCCAGCCAGAATGCCAGAAACCGATTGAGCACGGGAAAGCGCGGGCAGACATCGTAGTCCTGCCAGACAAATGTCTGCAGCACCGAAGGATGGTCCGGAAGCCGATAGAGAATTTGCGCCGTGGTCAGGCCATAGCCTTCGAGCTGGCGCCGAAAGTCCTTGCTTGCCATATGATGCCCTCCGATTCGGACACCAAATCTTGATCGTGACCTCATGCACAGACAAGCTTAAAAAATAGAATAAGTTCCCATTATCAAGGCGTTAGCAGCATTTTTGTCACACTGCTAATAGCCCGCGCAGAAGTAGGGTGGGCAAAGGCGCTGTCCACAGGGCTTTCTGGGGTGGGCAAATTCGTGCGGCGCCTTAAGGGCGTTTACGCCCGTCTTCGCGGGCTATGGCCCACGCGGAGCACCCTTGCAGACGAATTTACCCACGCTACAAAATTTTGTTGGCACTCCATAAAGAGGAGTGCTAATTTTTCTTCCGGCGCCTCTTGCGGGGCAAAGGCACTCGGCCTATGTCGCCGCTGGGGCTACCGGCAATGGAAGGCCGGTATTCCGAAGCTAAAACTCCAATCCAGTCAACATATTAGGAGGACACCATGAAGTTTCGTCCGCTTCACGACCGCATTGTCGTCAAGCGCATCGACGCCGAGGAAAAGAGCGCCGGCGGTATCATCATCCCGGACACGGCCAAGGAAAAGCCGTCGCAGGGCGAAGTCACCGCTGTCGGGCCGGGCGGCCGCGACGAGGCCGGCAAGCTCATCCCCATCGATATCCGGGTCGGCGACCGCGTGCTGTTCGGAAAATGGTCCGGCACGGAGGTCAAACTCGACGGCGAGGAGCTCCTCATCATGAAGGAAAGCGACGTGATGGGCGTCATCGAAGAAGGAGTAGCCAAGAAGAAGGCGGCCTGAGCACAAATCCCAATCAGCGAACGCAATAGCAACCGGCTACCCATACCCAATGGAGTGAATGAAAATGGCTGCCAAAGAAGTCAAATTCTCCGTCGACGCGCGCGACAGGATGCTGCGCGGTGTCGACATTCTCAACAACGCGGTGAAGGTGACGCTCGGCCCCAAGGGCCGCAACGTGGTGCTCGACAAGTCGTTCGGGGCGCCGCGCATCACCAAGGACGGCGTGACCGTCGCCAAGGAGATCGAGCTTGAGGACAAGTTCGAGAACATGGGCGCGCAAATGGTGCGCGAGGTCGCCTCGAAGACCTCCGACATTGCCGGCGACGGTACCACCACCGCCACCGTGCTTGCCGCTGCAATCGTGAAGGAAGGCTCCAAAGCGGTCGCCGCCGGCATGAACCCCATGGACCTCAAGCGCGGCATCGACCTCGCCGTCGAGGCCGTGGTCGAGGACCTGCGGAAGAATTCCAAGAAGGTCACTTCCAACGACGAGATCGCGCAGGTGGCGACCATCTCCGCCAACGGCGATGCGGAGATCGGCCGCTTTCTCGCCGAAGCAATGAAGAAGGTCGGCAACGAGGGCGTGATCACCGTCGAGGAGGCGAAATCGCTGGAGACCGAGCTTGACGTGGTCGAAGGCATGCAGTTCGACCGCGGCTATATCTCGCCCTACTTCGTCACCAATGCCGACAAGATGCGGGTCGAGATGGAAGATCCCTACATCCTCATCAACGAGAAGAAGCTCTCCGGATTGCAGGAGCTCCTCCCGCTCCTGGAAACGGTGGTGCAGAGCGGCAAGCCGCTGCTGATCATCGCCGAGGACGTGGAGGGCGAGGCGCTTGCCACGCTGGTGGTCAACAAGCTGCGCGGCGGCCTCAAAGTGGCAGCCGTGAAGGCGCCCGGTTTCGGCGACCGCCGCAAAGCGATGCTCCAAGACATCGCCGTACTCACCGGCGGCCAGGCGATCTCCGAGGACCTCGGCATCAAGCTCGAGAACGTCACGCTCGCCATGCTGGGCCGCGCCAAGAAGGTGACCATCGACAAGGAGAACACGACCATTGTCGGCGGCGCCGGCAAGAAATCCGACATCGAAGGCCGCATCAGTCAGATCAAGGCGCAGATCGAGGAGACCACCTCCGACTACGACCGCGAGAAGCTGCAGGAGCGCCTGGCCAAGCTCGCCGGCGGCGTGGCGGTCATTCGGGTCGGCGGCGCGACCGAAGTCGAAGTGAAGGAGCGCAAGGATCGCGTGGATGATGCCATGCATGCGACCCGCGCGGCGGTCGAGGAAGGCGTACTGCCGGGCGGCGGCGTGCCCTTGCTGCGAGCGAGCCTGGTCCTCAAGAAGGTGAAGACCGAAAACGACGACCAGAAGACCGGCGTCGAGATCGTGCGCAAGGCGCTCTCCGCGCCGGCGCGCCAGATCGCGATCAATTCCGGCGAGGACGGCTCGGTGATCGTCGGCAAGATCATCGAGAAGGACCAGTACACCTACGGCTTCGACGCGCAGAGCGGCGAGTACGTCGACCTGGTGCGCAAGGGCATCATCGATCCGACCAAAGTGGTGCGCACTGCGCTCCAGGATGCGTCGTCGATTGCTGGGCTCCTGATCACCACCGAGGCCATGGTCGCCGAAGTGCCGAAGAAGCAGGCGCCCGCAATGCCGCCCGGCGGCGGCGGCGGCATGGGTGGAATGGATTTCTGACCCTTCCGCGGCATCGACAAAATGGGAAAGGCCCGGTCGCAGGACCGGGCCTTTTTCTAGTTCTCATTCCGCCGGTGCGACTGCCCGCGCGCGCTCCTTCTCGATGCCGTTGACCAGGAAAGCGATTGCTGCCGTGGCAACGACGAAGCCCAATGCAATGACGGCTGTCCAGGCGAGGACGAGGGTGAAGCCGCCGCGGCCATAGAGGAGCGCGATCGCCGAGACCGCGGCGCCCGATACCAGGAAGGTGAGAAAATAGCGCACCGCGTAAACCCGCCCGCGCCAGGCATCGGCGGTGTAGCGGGCAATCACCAGATCGTTGACGGTGACCTGGGCGTAGATTGCCGCCATGGAAACGGCGAGCGCCACGATAAGCAGCTTGCCGGTCATCTGCGCAGCCCACAGCACGCCCAGGAACTGCAAGCTCGCAATCACCGCAAACAGAATGTGCGGGGGGAATCTTTCGACCAGCCGGCCGACCGCCACCTGGGCGATGGCGCCGCACATGAACACTGCGGTGGCAAGCCCGCCCACCAGCGCCAGCGGCAGGTCGCCGCCGAGCCGTTCATCCATGATCTTCGGCAGCGCGACCGAAACGATATTGAAAACGAGGCCCGCGCACAGCGCGATCACAATAAAAAGGCAGAAGATGGCGATCGCCAGGGAGGTGGCGAGCGGAACGTCTGCGGTGCGCGCGCGATCGTGCGCCTTGCGGGTGTCGCGCGGAACGAGGCGGCGATAGACGAGCGCCGTGGCAACGCAGATCGCACCGGGCAGCAGGAATGCCGCACGCCAGCTGAGCACGGAAATCAGCGTGGCCGTCACCCCCGCCGCAAGCGCCGCGCCGAGATTGCCGCACACGCCGTTGAACGCGAGCGAGCGGCCGCGCAACACCGCCTGCTCGATCAACATGGAGGTGCCGACGGGGTGGTAGATGGCGGCAAATATCCCGAGCGCGAAGAGCGCACAGGCAAGCGCGATCAGATTGGGAGCCATGCCGGCGGCGATGAGCGAAACCCCGCAGCCGAGATAGAACAGCACCATCATATCGCGGCGGCTCCAACGATCGGCGAGCCAGCCGGCCGGAAGCGAGAACAAACCGAACGCAATGAACGAGGCGGTGCCGAGCGCCAGCAATTCGCCATAGCTGCGCCCGTACACCGCTTCGAGCCCGATCACCACCGTCGGAAAGATGAGCATGACGTAGTGATCGAGCGCGTGCGCCCAATTGATGAAGCCGATGGAGAGCCTGACATTGTCCTGCTCTCGGTCTTGCTCTCGCGTTGCGGCGGCTTCCTCGATTTGCGTCATCTATGCCTGCGGCGGTTGAGGCTTGCGCTCGGTTTTGTCATGCAGATCGCGCCCGCCAAGGTCAAGTGACGGCGCGTAGGGGCTGCCATTCCGCCCGCCTTATGGCCCTTGCTACTGCTTGCGCTTCGGCGCCGGACGGCCGGGCAAGCGCAAGGTGCGGTTCGGCCGTCCGCCCGGCGGGCGCTTCGGCTGCTGCAGATTGCGCAACTGCCTGCGCTCGATCAGCATCTGCCGGCCGGCGGTGTGCGAGGCAAAGAGGCGCGCCACCACGCCGCGATCGCGCGATGCCTCCTGCGGCGGAATGCGAAACGGCACCGCCGCCAATTGCCCGCCGGGTCCGCGCCGGATCGTGAAAGCGCTCGCGCCCTGGGTGAGCGTGCCGAGCCGGGCGCCTTGCGGATTTGAAACCTCGATCTGACCCACGCGCCCATTGGCGTCCGGGTAGAGCTTGACTTTGGGCTCGCCGGCGCCGGCCGCGCCGGCCGGCGGCACCTCGACGATCCCCGTCGTCCCGCGGATGCCGAGAACCGCGGTTTCCGTGGTGATCTTCATGTCTCCGTTCTTGGCAACGAGGTTTGCCACGAAAGCGACCGTGCCGCGCGCGACCTTGAACAAGGCAGCATTCGACTTGCCGCTCTTCTGATAGACGAACTGGCTCACGACCATGCGCGCATTGGCGGTGAGGCTGAACGTGCTCTCGTCGTCGAAGGTTACGCCGAGCGATGCGTCCGCGCCGGTCGCCAGCGTGTCGTTTTGAAATATCAGGTCCTTGATTTTCAATGCCGCGGCAGCGACGCTGCCGCGCGTGACGGTGGCGTCGCCCTGCACTGTCGCAACCTGGCCGACGGCATCTTCCGCCGGTTGGCCTGGCGATCCCTGAACTGGCGATCCTTGATTTTGCGCGCGGGCGGCAAACGGCCATGCCACGAGGCCACCAAGAAGCGTTACGAATTCGCGCCGCCGCATGCGCATTTGCTAGCAGCAGAACAAGGCAGCGCAATGCCGGAATTGGGCTTCGATAACCCCTTTCAGGAGGAGGTACCTGCCGGCGGTGCGTTACGCCAATGCTTTCTTCACCCGCTCCGGCGACATGGGGATTGCCCGCACGCGCGCGCCGGTGACATCGAACAGCGCATTGGCAATGGCCGGGGCAACCGCCACGACGCCGATCTCGCCCATGCCGGTAGGCGGGTTGTTGCTGGCGACGACCTTGGTGTGAATCTCCGGAATGTCGCGCATGCGCAGCACCGGATAATTGTCGAAGTTCGATTGTTTGACCGCCCCATCCTGGACAATCAGCTCCTCCAGGAGCGCCGCGCTCAAGCCGTAAACGACGGCGCTTTCCAGCTGCGCGTGCACGTGATCGGGTTGAACGACGAGCCCCGGATCGACTGCGACCCAGTAGTTGTGCACCTTGATCTTGCCGCTGCTGCGATCGACCGACACCTCGGCAACTCCGGCCGAGAGCGTGCCATGGTAGTCGGAGAAGGCGATCCCCATGCCGCGGCCGTCGCGCTTGCGCTTGAAGTCGGACATTTCGGCGACTGCCTTGATCACCGCCTGGGCACGCGGCTGCTCCCTGGTCAGTTCAAGACGCATCGCGAGCGGATCCTTGCCGCTGGCATGGGCGACTTCATCGAGGAAGGACTCGGCCGCAAACTTGTTGTAGCCCGAGCCGATGCCGCGCCATGCATGCACCCGCATGCCGCGGAATTCGCGCACCGCTTCCGCGAGAACGTTGGGTATGGCGTAGAAGGCCTGATCGAGGCCGCGCCAGCCGATGTAGTCCCTGCCGCCGGTCGCCTCGAAGCGCGGCGGAGCGGCAACCGCATCGACGTTCTCCGAAACAAGCCGGTGATACCAGCCCGCCACATTGCCGTTCTCGTCCAACGCCGCCTTGAGAACGTGGTGGGTCATGGGGCGCGGCCGGGCGGCGGCAAGGTCGTCTTCGCGCGTGAGGATCAGCTTGACCGGCTTTTTGCTGATGTTCGACAGAATGGTGGCCTGGATCGCGGCATCCGGCCAGAGGCGCCGGCCGTAGCCACCGCCGAGCAACTGCTGATAGATTTTGATCCTGTCGGGCGTGGTCTTGAGAATGCCGGCGATGATGTTGGCAGCAAGCGCGCCGAACTGGGTGCCGGTCCAGATTTCCGCCGATTGGCCGTCGTCGGAGACTCTGGCTACGGCGTTCATCGGCTCCATCTGCGCGTGGTAGCAGTATTCCGACCAATAGGCTGCTTCGAAGATCTTATTGGCGCCGTCGAAGCTCGCCGGTGCATCGCCGACCTTGTAGGCCTCCATTGCCTTGGCATTGGGGTCCCTGCCCTGACGCGCGTAATCGTCCTTCGATTTGACGGAGTCGGTATTCGCCGCCGCAGCGCTGCTGATGTCCCATTTCACCTTGAGCGCATTGCGGCCGGCTCGCGTCGCCTCGACGGTTTCGCCCAGGACCGCAACTCCGAACGGTAGTGGGAGGACCTTGCTCACGCCCGTCACATTTGCGACGTCGCCGGCGTTGAGAACTTCGGCCTTGGCGCCCTCCATGGGAGCCTCCAGCACCGAGGCATAGATCATGTCGGGCACCTGCACATCGATGCCGTATCTGGCCGTGCCGGTTACTTTCGCCGGCACATCGACGCGTCCGATGTCCTTGCGGCCGATGAGCTTGAACTGTGACTGCGGCTTCAACTCCGCCTCGGTGATCTTCGGCAGCTCCGCCGGCATCTTCGCGAACTTGACGACGTCGCCGTAGGAGATGCGGCGCTTCGATTTGGCGTGGATGACGAAGCCGTTGCTCGTGGAAAGCTCCTGCGCGGGCACGTTCCAATTGGCGGCGACGTTGTCGATCAGCACGCGGCGCGCCTGCGCCCCCGCCATCCGCAGCGGCATGAAATAGCCGGCAACGGCTACGCTGCCGGCGTTAACCTGCGCGCCTTTGAACAGCTCGTGGGGATTGCCGTAGACCTTGGGATTGGGCGGAGCGAAGTCGGCCTTCACCTTCGACCAGTCGGCGTCAAGTTCTTCCGCAAGGATGAGAGGCAAGGAAGTCAAGACGCCTTGTCCCATCTCAGACATGGGGCAGAGGATGGTGACGGTACCATCGGCCGCAATCGTCACCCAGGCATTGAGCTCGGCTGAAGCTTGCGCCAATGCCGTGGACACGCTGTCGAGCAAGCTTGCGCCAAGGGTGAAGGAAAAACTCAAGGCGGCCGCACCGCCGACAAAACCGCGGCGGGAAAGTTCGAAATTTTCGGTTTGCGCAACCGTCTTCATATCAGCTCTCCCGTGCGGCCTGTTCGATGGCACGGACGATGCGCGGATACGTTCCGCAGCGGCAGATGTTCCCATCCATATGCGCGATGATCTGCTCCCGGTTCGGCTTTTTGACCTTGGTCAGGAGCTCCGCTGCCTGCATGATCTGGCCGGACTGGCAGTAACCGCATTGCGGCACCTGTTGGGCGATCCACGCCTTCTGCAGAGGGTGCAAGCCCGTCGGCGAGAGGCCTTCGATGGTGGTTACCTTTTTGCCGGCCACCTGCGAGAGAGAGATCTGGCAGGAGCGCACCGCCTTGCCGTCGACATGCACCGTGCACGCGCCGCAAAAGCCGGAGCCGCAGCCGAATTTAGTGCCGGTAAGCTTGAGGTGCTCCCGCACGACCCATAACAGCGGCGTGTCGGGCTGAGCGTCCACGCTCGCAGACCGGCCGTTGATGGTAAAGGCAACCGCCATAACGCTTTCTCCGAACTTGACCTCGTGCCCGCGAGCCTAAGCACCCGGACGCGGGATTGTAGGGTGACTTGTTGCGGGATAGTCTTACTGGGCTGCTTCCGCCGTTCCTGCCCGATGCTTATCGCTTTTACGCGTTTGTTATGACCGCAGTTGAGCACACGCCGGCAGGTTTTTGAAGGGCCCGCCGAGGCACGGGCAAAGTCCCATCTAGGACATTCACCTGCTCGAATAAAAACGTTGGGGCTGCGATCACTTCAGCTTTTTTCGTTGCGGAAAGAGAATTTGTGATAGTAGTAATAGAACACGGGGCGAGGTGTTTTTCTTTGGAGGCAACTCGTGTGAGTTCAGGGAGGAAATTCATGAACCAAATCACGCGTCGCAATGTTCTGACTAGCGCTGCCGCGGTCTCGGCTGCGAGCGCTCTGACGTCCGTTGGCGGCAACGACGCAGCGCAAGCCGCGGCTCCGCTCGCCGGCAAACAAAATCCTGGCTGGTATCGCTACAAGGTGGGTGAATTCGAAATCACTGCCGTCACCGATGGCATAAATGTTGGCCCGCTCGCGGATCGATATGTCCAAAACGTGCCAAAGAACGAGGTCAGTGCAGCGCTGGCGGCAATGCATTTAGCGTCGGACAAGACCTCAAGCTGGTACACGCCGCTTGTCGTCAACACGGGCTCAAAGCTCGTGGCGATCGATGCCGGCGGGGGACCCCCAGCATTCCAGCAGTCCAAGGGAACATTAGGTCAGTTCCATAACAATCTCGCTGCTGCGGGAATCGACAAGAATGCCATCGACGTCGTCATTATCTCGCACCTGCACGGCGACCACATCAGCGGCTTGCTCGATGCAGAAAACAAGCTTGCTTTTCCGAATGCGGAAGTGCTGATGCCGACCGCCGACATCAAGTTCTGGACGGACGAATCCAACGCGTCCCGTTTCCAAGACCCGGTCAGGGGGCAGTTCGCCAACGTTAAACGCGTGCTTGGCGCACTCGGCAACAAGGTAGCGCAATACGAGGGTAGCAAAGATCTGGTGCCCGGCATCACCTCGATGCCGACGCCTGGCCATACGCCCGGCCACACGTCTTTCATGATTTCATCGGGTTCAGACCGTCTGGTCCACCAGGTGGACGTCACTGCTGGAATGGGCACGCTCTTCGTGCGAAACCCAGGCTGGTACTTCCTGTTCGATACCGACGGTCCGCTGGCCGAGCAGACGCGGCGCAAGTTTTACGACATGGTGATCGCCGACAAGCTCCGCGTGCAGGGATACCATTTCCCCTTCCCAGCCGTAGGCAACATCGAAAAGGACGGTGACCGTTATCGCTGGGTGCCCGCTCCCTGGAACCCGACGGTCTGATCAAGGGTCGCATTGCATTGCTTGCGAAGGCCGCCTGCGGGCGGCCTTTCTGCTTTGACGTCAGCACGAGCTTACGGTGATATACCGGGAGACGGATTAAGGATCGCCGAGGTTATGGATTCCGGGCTCTCGGCTTGCACTTCGTTCCGGCCTCGCCCCGGAACGACGCCGATATGATTCGAACCAAGTAAAACTTCCGACTACTCTCCGCACTGCGGTGGAGGTATCAATCGAAGGGCGGAACTAAATTAGCCGAAAGCGTCACCCGCCGATTTGAGCGATGAAATTTGCACGCCGCCAAATCCTGCACCTCGCGGCCTGTGCCGCCGCTTGCGAAACCATCGCGCCCATTGCCACGGCGCAGAGCTATCCGGTGCGCCCGGTGCGCTTCGTTCACGGCTTTGCCGCCGGCGGCAGCGGCGACATCGCCGCGCGGCTGATCGCGCAATGGCTGTCCGATCGGCTCGGGCAACAATTCGTCGTCGAAAATCGCACCGGCGCCGGCGGCAATATCGCCGTCGAGACAGTGTCGCGGGCGCCGGCGGACGGATACACCTTGCTTCAGCTCAACGTGGCGAACTCGATCAATACCGCCCTCTATGAAAGGCTCAATTTCAATCTGCTCGCCGACATCGTGCCGGTCGCAAGCTTCATGCGCGTGCCCAACGTCATGGAGGTGACACCGTCGCTGCCGGTTAAGACGGTCCCCGAGTTCATCGCCTACGCAAAGGCCAACCCGGGGAAGATTTCCTTCGCATCCTCCGGAGTCGGCTCGTCAATTCACATGTCCGGCGAATTGTTCAAGGCGATGGCCAATATCGACATCGTGCATGTGCCCTATCGCGGTATCGCCGGCGGCGGCTTTTCCGACCTGATGACCGGGGTCGTGCACGTCGCCTTCGACAACCTGCCGAGCTCGATAGAGCTCATCCGCTCCGGCAAGCTGCGCGCTCTCGCGGTGACGACGGCAACGCGTTCGCCGGTGTTGCCGGACCTTCCGACGGTGGCGGATTTCCTGCCCGGCTACGAGGCGAGCGCCTGGTATGGCGTTGGCGCGCCGAGAGGCACGCCGGCCGAGGTCGTTGATACCCTCAACAAGGCGCTCAACCTTGCTTTCGCCAATTCGGGCATGACGGCACGTATTGCGGAGCTCGGCGGCACGCCGCTTGCCGGCACACCTGCCGAGTTCGACAGCCTCATCGCCGCAGAGGTCGAGAAGTGGCGCAAGGTCGTCAAACTCTCCGGCGTGAAGCCGCAATAAAGCGGAGTTCTCATTGCGATTTGGCTGCGTAGTGCGGTGAATTTGAAGTTCCTATCATAACTGGCCGCAAGCTCGTTTAGGAACTTCAAATTCAAAACCGCACTAGAAATCATAGAGTTGCTAGTGGTCCTTAGATTCCGAAGTTCGCATCTGAACGTGCCGCGAGTGGTGGCGAACTTCGGAATCGGACACTAGTCGAGCAGCGTGGAGGCAGACATTTACTTACTGCGGGCGAATATTCGCCGCCTTGATTACCTTCGCCCAGGTGACAATTTCGGTCTGGATTCGTTGCCCGAATTCTTCCGGCGTACTGCCCACCGGCTCGTAGCCGAGCATCGCGAGTCGCTCGCGCATGTCCGCCGCCGCAATGGTCTTCACTATCTCGCGGTTAAGCAGGCCGATGATGTCTTTCGGCGTACCGGCCGGGGCGACGAACCCGACAAAGTTGTCCCCGGCGATTTCGGGGAAGCCCCCTTCCGTCATGGTCGGAACGTCCGGCATCGTTTGCGATCGTTCCTTGCTGGTGACGGCGAGCGGGCGAATCTGCCCGTCACGGATCAGCGGCACCGCGGTGATCGGATTGCCCATGCCGATTGGCGTGTGACCCGCGACCACCGAAGCCACCGCCGGGGCGCCGCCCGTGAACGGTACGTGCACGATATCCAACCCGAACGCCAGACGGAACTGCTCGCCCGCAAGATGCGAGGTCGTACCTGTTCCCGCCGAGGCGTAGCTGAACTTGCCGGGACTGGCGCGAACGAGCGCAATGAGTTCGCTGATGGTCTTGGCTTGGACCGTCGGATTGACGATGATCACGGTCGTCGAGGTAACGGCAAGCGATAGTGGATCGAAATCCTTGACGGGATCAAAAGCCACCCGGTCGAACAGCGACGGATTGATGACATATGAGCTGAACGCAGTGAGGATCGTGTAGCCGTCCGCCGGAGCCCTGGCAGCCTGCGCCATCCCAACATTTCCTGACCCGCCGACCACATTCTCAACATAGAACGGCCGGTTCATTTGTTCGCTCAATTTACCGGCCACCAGCCGCGCTACTACGTCGGTAACGCCGCCCGGCGCAAACGGAACAATCACGCGCACCGGGTGCGACGGATAGGCTTGCGCCCACGCGGGTTGGGAGACGGCGGGCCACGCGGCAGCCCCGACGGCCAGATACAGAAATCGACGGCGGCGACGTTCCATGGGATCCTCCCGGCGGCGCATGAGTGCGCTCATGGCACAAATTAACCGTTCGCTTTAACGTGGCGCAACGGCCGGAGTCGGAGGTAGCCACGACATTTCTGAACGTTTGTTACTATACATTGCGAAAACATAATCTGGCCGGGCCTCACTGCGCGCAAATCTACTCATACATTGAGGGTGGCCGCCCTGGAGGCGGCGACGCATATCGAAGGAAAAGATCATGCGTACGAAAATGAGCCGCGCAATTGCTGCTACGGGTGCGGCCGTGCTCGCGCTCAGTGTCCTGAGTACTCACAATGCTTAACCGATGCGCCCACTGCGGCGGCAAGTTTGGACTTGTCCGCCAGCACTGGCGTCAAACGCAGTTCTGCTCAAAGCGCTGTCGAGAGAAATTTCTCACCCAGCTCGCCCAGGAGAGAGACCGCGTACGGCGATGGTTGGGTTTCTCAAAGACCGGACCACGAAACTCGTTGTTCGAGCCCAACAGCGTATGGCCGCAAAGAAGAGGAGGAATATCACTCGTTCGGCGGAGTAAAATCGATTAGAAGACGGAAGAGCGAAGCGTATTCCGCCAATTGGCGAGCAGGATATGGCGGAACTATTGAGACCCGACATTTGCGTCATCGGTGCTGGTTCGGGTGGCCTCTCAGTCGCAGCTGCTGCCGCTGCCTTCGGCGCGCCAGTGGTGCTCATCGAGAAGGGCAAGATGGGAGGCGATTGCCTCAATACCGGCTGCGTACCGTCGAAATCACTGATCGCGGCCGGCAAGCACGCCCGCGTGATCGCACAAGCGCGAGCCTTCGGTGTGTCGGCGCGAGGCTTGGACGTCGATTTCGCGAGGGTCCACACACATATTCGTGAGGTCATCGCTGCCATCGAGCCCAACGACTCGAAGGAGCGCTTCTCCGGCCTCGGAGTGCGCGTCATTGCAGGCACGGCGCGCTTCCGGGATGCGGAAACGGTGACGGTCGGGGATGAGATTGAGATCAAGGCGCGGCGCTTCGTCATTGCAACAGGCTCTTCTCCGTCGCTGCCGCCGATCCCCGGGATAGAGGCAACACCGCACCTCACCAACGAGACGGTATTCGATCTCGTCACCCGGCCCGAGCACCTCATTGTCATCGGCGCGGGTCCGCTCGGGCTCGAGCTTGCCCAGGCGTTCCACCGACTGGGGTCCGCGGTTACAGTCCTGGATGTGGCGCAGCCGCTTGCGCGTGAAGACCCGGAATGCGCGCAAGTCGTCGTCGACCAGCTCGTGCACGAGGGCGTGGACCTTCGCAGCAACGTCGCGGTCGTTCGCGTCGAGGCGATGGATGGAAAGGTGAAGGTCATCGTTCGCCGCGAGCACGGCGAGCAAGCGATCGCGGGCAGCCATCTCCTGGTGGCGACCGGCCGGCGCGCGAATGTAGAGGGCCTCCGCCTCGAACAAGCTGGCATAAGCTATGATGGCGGGGGGATCTTGGTCGACAAGGGACTCAAGACTACGAACAAGCGCGTCTACGCCATCGGCGACGTCGCTGGCGGGGCGCAATTCACTCATCTCGCCAATTACCACGCAGGTCTCGTCATCCGGAGCGCGCTTTTTCGCTTGCGCGTGCGAGTGAACAAGGACGTGGTCCCGCGCGTGACCTTTACCGACCCCGAGCTAGCCCATGTCGGCTTGACCGAGACGGAAGCGCAGCGACGTCGCCTGAGCTTCCGGGTGCTGCGCTGGCCCTACCATGAGAACGATCGCGCCCAGACCGAGCGCGACACGCGGGGCCATATCAAGGTGATTACTACGAAAAGAGGCGTAATCCTCGGCGCCACCATTGTGGGGTCGCAGGCCGGCGAAATCATCAGCGCCTGGAGCCTGGCGATCAGCCAAAAGCTCAATATCAGAGCATTTACCGCTGTTGTACTGCCGTACCCAACGCGTGCGGAGATCGGCAAGCGCGCGGCATTGAACTATTTCCTCCCTGTGGCGACCAATGCGGTGGTGCAGCGCACTATCCGTCTGCTGCGCCGCTTTGGTTAGCCCGCGGCCCGTAGCCCGGATGGAGCGAAGCGCAATCCGGGGGAGCCTACCCGCATTACGCTTCGCTCCATGCGGGCTACGAATTGATGCCTGTTCGCTCGGCTTCGGCACAGGCCGAAGGCTGAGCATTACGCATTCCGGAAGCGCCATGGCCGAGCATTAGATCGCCTGTGAAGCGCAGAGGGCACCTCGGATTGGATACGACCCGCCTGTGCTTTCGAATCGTCGTAGACGCTTTCGATCGCTTCAATCGCGACGACGGCTGGGCGATCGCCAGCCATATCGCGCTGTCGGTATTGATGGCGCTGTTCCCGTTCCTCATCGTTATCACCGCGCTCGCCGGCATCATCGGCTCCTTCAATCTGGCCGACGTGGTTGCCCGCCTGATCTTCGCGGCCTGGCCGAAGGAGGTCGCAGGCCCGCTCGCCGGCGAGGTTCACAACGTGCTTACCACACCTCGCCGCGGCGTCCTCACCCTTGGCGTGGTATTTGCGGTCTACTTTGCTTCAAGCGGCGTCGAGAGCCTGCGCATTGGACTCAATCGCGCGTACGAACTCAGCGACGAGCGAGCGTGGTGGCTCTTGCGGCTGGAATCGATCGGATATGTGCTGGTCGGTGCGGTCGCACTGCTGGCGCTGGCGTTCCTGGTCGTGCTGGGACCGCTGATCTTCACGGCAGCGGTCAGATATGTTCCATGGATCGCGCCGCTCGCATTTTATTTCAACCTGGTGCGCTTTGCTATCGGCGGCGCGGTGCCGGCGGTAGCACTCTTCATTCTGCACATGTGGCTACCCGCCGGCCGCAGAGGACCAGGGCAGGTTTGGCCAGGAATCGCGGCGACGCTGGTGCTGTGGCTCGTCTGCGGTTTCGCTTTCGGCCGCTACCTCGCCGATTTCGCCCACAACTACGTGACCTATTATGCCGGTCTCGCGTCGGCAATGATCGCGCTGGTGTATCTCTATTACAGCGCCTGGATATTCATCTTTGGCGGCGAGCTTAATGCGGCAATCGCTCGCGCGCGCGAGGACGCCAGAGCAGATTGCCACCAGCTAAGGGCGCAAGCGTGGTCGCGTGAGGCCGCTGGGTCGGCTATAATTTCGTTGGAGCATGCAAGGAGGCTTACATGCGCACAACAGCAATCATATCGATCACCCCAGGCAAATGCTGAGGGACACTGGCGGTAATGGAGGCGGTCGGCCGAGCACCCCCCGTAACGTGCTTGGTGAACGGCTCGAAATCTGCTCGATAAGCCCCATGACGGGGTTCTTTCGAGATGGCTGCTGCGACACAGGGCGAGAGGACATCGGCAGCCACACAGTCTGCGCCGTCATGACCGCCGCGTTTCTAGAGTTCTCCAAATCCAGCGGCAACGATCTTACAACACCGATGCCGGAATTTGGCTTTCCCGGCCTGAAGCCTGGCGACCGTTGGTGTCTCTGCGCACCCCGTTGGCAAGAGGCCCTTGAGGCGGGCCAAGCGCCGCGCGTGGTCTTACGCGCCACGCACGAAGGCGCTCTGGAGCACTGCTCGTTCGCCGATCTCAAACGCTTTGCAGTGGACCTCGCCTGAACACCTTCGATTGCCTGCCGAAACCGGAGGATGGCATGCGCGCAGCAACAACCGGAATCCTGGCCGCCGGTCGCCTTACCTCTCCTTCGCCCTTCAACCTGTGTTTGCCCAAGCGCTCCCATCGCTCAGCGGAATAGTTTCGTCTGACCGCGAGGGAGTTATGGAAGGCGTGATCGTCAGCGCCAAACGCGTGGGCTCGACGATCACGGTGCGGGCCGGCTCGAGGCGGGCGATTACGAATTGCGGATAAGAGCCGCTGGATACGATCTGGATGGTTCCAGCCGAGCCGTTCTGACGCAAGGAGCGGCAACGACCGCCGACATCAAGCTCAAGCCGGTGCAGCGCTCGCCAGAGCAAATCATCAACGCCGAATGGATCACAAGCGCTCCCGGCGAATTTGCAATGAAACGATTGCTGCTCAATTGCACAGATTGCCACAGCGTCCAGCGCATTTTTAAATCGCGGCACAGTCCGGCAGATTTTCTCAAGGTCTTCGAGCGAATGGGTGGTTATTACCCGGGCGCCTCAGACCCACGCAGACTTCAGTGGTTGCCGACTAACCCACCAGTTCCAGCCTTTATGTGCGCAAGTCAGGTCAGCAATGCTCGCCGTACAAGGCTATGACATCTTCTGTTCAGAACTGGTGCAGTAGTGTGGATTGCCCCTTAGGGCTGCCGGGTGCCGTGCCGAAATAGTAAGAAATTTGCGGGGCATAATTTGTGGGTAGGACGGCGGGCCAGAAATTGGAACCGGCGCAAGTGGACCCACCACTTGGCTACCTTCCGATCGAAAAGGATCCGATCCGCCTGGTCATGAACCGGCGAGTCCCGTGGGCCACGCACGACGAGAATTTCAGTCAACAGTCGTTTGGTACGGGGCCTTGGCCCGACCAGGGCTGGAAGCTGCATGTGTCCGCTACCCCGCTCTCAGCTGTCGATGTTTCTTGAAGCGGCGCTTGACGTGCTCCTCGCCGATGGTGCGCGCTTCAAGGTGTTGAGCTCGATCAAGCTACTTAGTGCGCTCAACAGCGGCCTGTTAGGCATCTCACAGATTGGGAAGTTTATCACCGTATACCCCGGCGACGACACCCACGCGGTTCGGTTGGCCGTCAAACTGGATGCGGCCACGCGCGGGCGCCGCGGCCCACGGGTTCCGACCGACCGGGCACTACGCCCGGACAGTCTCGTCCACTATCGCTACGGCTCAATGATTCGACGGCATGAGTCTCAGATCGGGGTCGACAAATACGATGGCAGCTACGACATAGTCGATCCGGCGGGCCGTCTCACGGACGATGTTCGCCTCAACTTCTATCGGCCGCCCGACCCATCGATCACTGATCCCTTCGAAGCTGCGGCTGTTCGCGTGCCGCCGCCGATACGAGCGCCGCTCCTCAGTGGGCGGTACTTCGTCTGCGATGCTGTGGGACAAAGCCCACGCGGCGGCGTTTTTCGCGCGGTCGACGTCATGGCGTACCCCGCCCGAATCTGCCTTTTGAAGGAGGCTTGGCACGACGTCGGGCTCGACCCCTTCGGTCGCGACGCGCGCGATTGGGCAGCCAACGAGGAGTACATACTAACACGCTACGCGGGCGACCCAGTGCTCCCGCGCTTCTATGATCGATTCGAGCTGGACGGCAACCGCTACATTGCAATTGAGTACCTTGAGGGAATTTCTTTAGACAAAGTCTTATCGGAGCAACACTCGATCGAGGAAGGAATCGATCCTCGGGAAGTCACCGCGATCGGGCTCGGCACCGGCGATTTGCTTGCACACCTGCACAAAATCGGCCTGGTTTTTCGCGACTTCAAGCCGGCTAATACGCTCAAGACGCCCGACGGGCATTATCGGCTGATCGATTTCGGCATTGCCCATGAGTACCTGAAGAGTCAGGTCAAACCATTGAGTATCGGGACGCCACCCTTCTACTCACGCGAACAGTACGAAGGGGAGCGCCCTTGTCCAGCAGACGATATTTTCACCTGGGGCGCCGTCCTTTATTACCTCGCTGCCGGCGATGCGTCATTCCAAGACATGCCGAAAGGCAATGACTTCTTGCGGCCCTTCCCGAGAAGACCCCTTGCCACTGTTCGATCCTCTTTTCCCGCCGTTCTCGCTAAAGTGATCGACCGAGCGGCGGCTTGGGAACGCACCGATCGATTTCCCACGATGCACGAGGCGCGGGACGCGCTCGCCGAGGCTGCCCGTCAGTTCGAAGGCATGCATGTGGAGACGCGCGCCAAAGCGAAGGATGACGAAATCGAACAAGGGCTGGATTTCGTTAGAGGTGGGTCGTGAGGAAGCACTCCGTCTAGCCCGGGAGGTCGGAGACGCGCTCTGTGCGGCAGCTGAAGACCAGGGCGGAGGCTTGTGTTGGAAACGGCGATTCGAATGGATTGAGCGCACCGAGTACAGTCCCGACCTTTACGGCGGGGCGGCAGGAATTGGCCTTTTTCTTGCCGAGCTGGCGCGCGACTCCGGCGAGGAGCGCTACGCTGATGCTGCCCGAGCTGCTGCACGCTGGCTTGCCGGCCCAATTTGGGGACGCGGGCGGGCGCAACACGGATTCCACAACGGAGAGGCCGGCGTCGCCTTTTTCTTCCTGCGATTAGCCGAGCTCCTCGACCAGCCGGGGTACCTCGTAGCAGCGGACTTGCGACTACGGCGGCTACGGGGCGCAGTCCCTCTTACGATGGATCTCATGTACGGCACAGCGGGCACCATGCTCGGGCTGCTGGCAATGCACGCAGTGACCGGCAACTCCGAATTTCTGGCGGACGCTCGGGCTGTCGGCGATCAGTTGGTTGACAAAGCACTAACAACGAAAGCGGGCGCCGGCTGCTATTGGGAAGTTGCGTCGTCGGCTCCGGGGGGGCCCGTCATTCCCTATCTCGGGCTTTTGCATGGCGGGGCCGGGGTCGGACTCGCGCTGGCCTATCTGGGTTGCGTAACCGGCGAGGAGTATTACTTCGAAACTGCTCGGGGCGCCGCCGAACTACTCATCGCCTTGGCCGTCCCCTCCACCACCAACGTTCCCATTGAGAACGGTGAGAACGAGCAAGAGCTGCTCACCTGGCCTGGGCAGCTAGGTCACACGGTAAAAGGGCTCCAAGCGCATTGCCACGGCGCAGGAGGAATCGGGCAATTCTTCCTCTGGCTCGACCGTCTGGTACCTGACCAGCGCTATCGGAAGACCGCCAAGAGTGCCGCGTGCGCGATCGCTGCACGCCGGAGAACCGAGACGCGCGCGGGCATTTGCCACGGGCTCAGTGGCACGGGTCACTTCATGCTCGATTGCTATCAGAAATTGGGTGACAGGCAATGGCTCGCGCTCGCGCACGAATGTGGCGGCAACCTACAACGCTTTAGACTTCCGGAACGACAGGGCGTGTACGCAATGCACGACAAGGGAGCAGTCTCGCCCGACCTGATGCTGGGCTACGCAGGCGTTGGCAGTTTCTTGCTTCGCATTGCCAACGCGGCAAGCGCGGCAGACCTGATCTTCGGACCTCTCGATACTGCTATCCGGAAGGGGGACGGCATTGTGAGGAATTCTGCGACGTAGCGGGGATTTGCTCCCCAGTGAGCATCTGCCGCGAGTCTCATAGGTTCTAAACGTCGGATGAAAGGACAAGGCAATGTCAGAGAAAACACTACGACAGGTTCTGCAACGGTTGAACTCGGATGACGAATTTCGCGCAAACTTTAAGGACCCTTGGAATTGGCACCGTGTTGTCCGCCAGATTGACCTGAGCCCAGCCGAGCTGGCAGCGATCGCGACACAGGATGAAGACGCGTTGCGTCGTCTAGCAGGCGCTGAGCCTACGATCGCGGGCCAAAATTTAGGGTTTTACACGACCAACCTGCTCTGTAGCTTACTATGCTGGTGCTTTCCTGGCATCACGTTTATCGATACGCCCCAGAGTAAGAGACATTGCGGTACCGGATCGGGTGGCACCGCTGTTGGTTGTTGTGCTGAGCCTTGAGGTCGCCCCGACTTCTACTCACGCGTGTTTGTATACTCGTCCAGGGTCGTGGCCATGCGCTCGCTAATGTCTGGGCATTGTTGGCCGGCGGAGGCGTGTATTGGCCTCCCATGCGCGCAATCGGCTGGCAGCGAAAGAAGCTGCGGAGTAAAGGAAGCAGCGGCTTGGGCCCGGCCGGAATGCGCGTATGTGTGTGATGGGCCCGAAACGCTGCGGACGCACGATGGGCGGGCAATATCTGTGTCTCGCGCGAAAGTGACAGGCTGCAAGAAGGCGAATTGAACAAGCGCAAGATACCTGCACGGGCAGTAAATGGCACGCGCAGACGGTAATCCGGGTTCTCGACAGGCTCGGTTCGGGCTCCTCGATAGGCTCGGGCGGGGGGAGGAGGCCGCAATGATTCTCTACCACTTCACCTCGTTCCGGGCGTTCGGTTCAGAAAGAAATCCAAACAAGGGGACAATCTGGCGCAACGGCATCCTGCCGCCGAAGGAATCAGGTTTTGAGGGCATCGGAACACTCGCCCCAGAGTACCAGCCGCTCGATTGCGTGTGGCTCACGCGGGAGGAGTTTCCGATATGGTACGTCCAAAATGGCAAGCCAGCGGTGCCCGACGTTCGGATCACCGTGCGGCTCCCCACGACTGACAAGCAACTCGTTCGCTACGAGCGATGGATGCTCGACCGTCTGTCGCGCGAGATGATGAAGGGGGCTGTGGACACAGTGGAAAGCACCGCGCCTTGTTCCCCCGGCGGCGGGTGGCGGCACTGGTACTGCTACTTCGGCATCATTCCACGCAGCCGCATCAAGGGCGAACATCTCGCGGGCTGCTTCAACCCCGACCCCGTGCGTCGTGCCGCTTTCATTGAGCAGCACCGCGAAAGCCGACAGAGCTCCAAGGTCGCAGCGCGACTTTCTAACTCAGCCCACCAATCCACCCTACAAAAACTTGCCTAGTGTGGCGGATTTGACGTTCCTATCAGCATTGCCGCGAGTTATTTGTAGGAACGTCAAATCCAAAGCCACACTAAAATCAAAAAGTTGCTAGTGTCCCTTTGGTTCCGACGTTCGTTTGCGAGAGTGCTGCAAAGTGATACGAACGTCGGAACCGGGACACTAGACTAGAGAGGGCGGGGTTATCTCATACGGGCCAAATTATCAGGATATGTTTTTCGCGTGCATCCGGGTACGTCGATCGTATCCTACGCGGTGCTATGCCCGGAGTTTTGCCGGTCCAGGTTTCACCGAAGTATGTTTTACAGCATCGGGACTGAGCGCGAAAACAACGGTATTTGTGCTAGGCTGCAACCTTCGGGTCGCGAGAGAAGATGAGACGGCGCGAGTTCATCACACTGCTTGGCGGTGCAGCGGCTTGGCCGCTAGGGGCCCGCGCACAGCCTTCGGGCAAGCTGCCGACCATTGGACTCCTGGGCCCGACCACGGCTTCGGCTATGGCGCCTTGGATCGCTGTTTTTGTGCGACGACTGGGCGAACTGGGTTGGATCGAGGGGCGCACCGTCGCGATTGAGTATCGCTGGGCTGAGGCGCGTACTGAGCGATTCGCCGAGATCGCCGCCGAGTTCGTAAGGCTCAAGGTCGATGTTATTGTTACGTATGCATCTGCGCCAGTCCTAGCGGCAAAACAGACTACAACGCTTGTTCCCATTGTCTTTGCGGCACAGATGGACCCGGTTGGCGCGGGCGTCGTCGAGAGCCTCGCGCATCCAGGCGGCAACGTTACTGGCCTGTCGATTCAACAGACGGATACCGCCGGCAAGCGACTCGAACTCTTGCGTGAGGCTGTCTCCAATCTTGGAAGGTTGGCGATAATGGCAAATCCCGGCGCGCGCGGTGCCTTGTTGGAGATGCGCGAGGTTCAAGAAGCAGGCCGTACACTGGGCCTCGAAGTTACGACACTCGAAATCCGGCGGACAGATGATATCCCGCCAGCTATCGAGGCGCTGAAGAGCCACGCAGACGCACTTTACGTAGCGACTGACCCACTGGTCTTCGCCAATCGGATCGAATCAACGCCTTGGCCCAGGACCTCGAACTGCCGACGATTTACGGGAGCCGGGAGTATGTTGAAGCGGGAGGTTTAATGTCTTACGGGCCAGATTTCCACGACCTGTTCCGACGCGCCGCCGAATATGTGGACAAGATTTTGCGCGGAACGAAGCCAGCCGACATCCCGGTCGAGCAGCCGACCAAATTCGACCTCGTCATTAACCTGAAGACCGCTAAAGCAATCGGGTTGAAGATACCCAAATCGTTCCTCGTACGCGCCGACGAGGTGATCGAACAGTAACCCCGTTTGCTGCGCAGCATCAGTCCGCCGCTGGCACGGAAGGGCCGTGCCGGCATTGTGCTCAGTGAATCCGCAATTTGCGGAGAAGCTGACTTTACGGAGGTGAACGATGCCAGTGCAAACCGATGTGTCGAGGCACTACACGCACGGCGATCTGATCGAGGCGATACGCGCTGGCATCGTCTCGCTTGGCAAGACGGCAGACACCGTAACGGTCGATGATCTTGCTCCAGTTGACGAGTTTCATATCGGCGGGCGGAGAGCGTCCGAGGAATTTCTCGATCAGCTCGGGCTCTCTGCTCAGATGCATGTTCTCGACGTTGGATGCGGGCTAGGCGGCGCTGCACGCTTTGTCGCCAGCCGATACGGGAGCCAGGTTACCGGCGTAGACCTGACCACTGAATTCGTCGAAACGGGTAACGCCCTGTGCAAGTGGGTTGGCCTCGATCAACGCATCTCCCTCCATCAAGGCAGCGCGCTCGCAATGCCATTTGCCGAAAGCAGCTTCGACGGCGCTTACATGCTGCACGTCGGCATGAACATCGAAGACAAGGAAAAACTGGCCTCCGAGGTTGCGCGCGTGTTGCGGTCCCACTCCTCCTTCGGGATCTACGACGTGATGCGAACCGGACCTGGCGACCTTGCCTATCCGGTTCCGTGGGCAACAACGGCTGACTTGAGTGCCGTGGCAGAACCAGAGCGGTACAAGAACGCACTCCAGAAGGCAGGGTTTACCGTCATCGCCGAGCGAAACAGGCGCGACTTTGCCCTTGCCTTTTTTGCGGAATTACGAGCCAAGACAGCAGCGGCCGGCGGACCGCCACCACTCGGCCTGCATGTTCTGATGGGCAAGAGCACGCCGGAAAAAGCGCAGAACATGATCGACAATATTTCAAATGGCCGCATTGCGCCGGTTGAATTGATTGCCCGGAAGCATTGAGCGCTGGCCTGTGCTGTCGTGATTGCTACATGGAACTCTATTTGGTTGGAGTGCATGAATCCGGTTTTGTGCTTTGTGCACTTAGTGTGGGTACCACCTCGTGCTGGTCATGGCTGCTTCCGAATACACTGCGGACGATTTTTGCTAATGCCGATTTCTCCTCTCCATGACCTCAAGCGGTCATTAGGACGGCGCGGTTAAAGCGTGGTATCCTCCATCCGTTGCACGGCTTGACCCCCACGGGAGGGGTCGCATGGCAATCCACATCAGACGGCGAGATTTGATTGCCCCCTTGGCAGTCCAGCGGCCGCGGCTGCGATATGGCACGTCGATCTCTCCGACAATGAGGTGATGGGAGGTCGCGGTGAGCATGAAGACAATATTGATTCCCACGGAAGACGACGAGGCCATTCAGTCAACGCTGGAAACCGCGCTGCTGTTGGCTCAACGATGCGACAGTTACCTGGAAGGTTTCGCACTGCGCTGGAGTGTTGACGAGTTTGCCGCGTTCGATGTGGGTGGTGGTATTCCATTGCAAACCTACAGGCAGGACGTCGCAAAGGTGGAGCGCCAAGCGCGCCAAATTTTTGAAAGCTTCATGGAGAAACACCATGTCCCGCGTTCGACCGGAACGACAGGGTCACTGTCTTTCGGCTGGTTTAACCATGCCCCCGCGAGCGAGAACCTTGTCGGCAGCTATGGACGCGTTTTCGACGTGATTGTAATGACCAGGCCTGATGCCAATTCGACCGGCCTGCATAATAGAGCGATTAAATCAGGGCTGTTTGAAAGTGGTCGGCCGATACTGCTATGTCCGCGGTCACCGCCGCAGCGAATTGCCAGCAATGTGTTGGTCGCATGGAACCGTAGCACAGAACAGGCACGCACCATTGCCCTTGCAATGCCCCTTCTTCAGCAGGCCGATCGAGTGACGGTCCTGACGGTCACTGGCGGGACTGCAGTGCCGGGGCCGTCTGCTGAGCAATTGATCCGATACCTGCAACGCAATGGCATTGCGGCACAGCCCCTGAGTACCGAGCTTGACGGCAAAAATACCGGCGCCGCGATTCTGGCGACAGCAAAAGCTTTGGGCTGTGACTTTCTCGTCAAGGGCGCTTATACGCAGAGCCGATTGAGACAGATGATATTCGGTGGGGCAACCCAACACGTCATGACAAATGCGGACTTGCCTGTCTTGCTGGCGCACTGATCGAAAGCCACTGCAGGTCCTCTGCCGTCAAAGTCGAGCAACAAATATTGTCAGCTGTGGCACTCCCCGGGCAAGTCGATCAGCTTGAATTTAGGTCTGTTGATTGGGGTGATGCAGAGCTAATGCGAGCGTGCCTCGCGTATGATAGGACAACACCGGCTTATCAAGATCGCCGCTTCGCGGTGAGGACCCGCTCATGCAACAAGCAAAGGAAGAACCTGAAATTTCCTGCGCGCTATAGTCGTTCGATCAAACTGCAGATGGTCTGAAGTCACGAATTGGTGACCGCAACTTTCACAAGACCACGAATGACGGATGTGGCGCTCGCTCACGTACTCCGACCGGTTTGGTGCAATCAGTCCGATATTGCACTGTGCACAGGCAATTCCATAACCGCGATAACAGTTGATCACCACGGACACCTCCCGGTGCATGGTAGGAGTTACAGAGACAGCATGCGCCAGAGGTTACAACGATGCGATCGTCGACCTCGTGCGATTTGCGAACGGGAGCAGATTTCTGCTCAATAACGTGAATCGTGAAGTGCGAAAGGTCACAGAACGAAGGTATTTCGGACTGCACGCGGACGCCTCCCTTTGGGCGGCCCATGACCAGGAGCGGACCTCGAAGCCTAAGGCAGTATTCGAGCAGTTCGGCTTTGTCTTTCTTATCCCGCCAGGTTCCTGATCGGCCGTGACTTGATACTGTCGTGAACGCGCAAACGTAACCCTGAACAGTCACGAAGAAGAACGCCACAACATAACGGTGCTATGGCACCCCGCACCCAGTCGGGCAAGCAATTATGGCAACGTGCGACATGGGTGTTGCCTTAGACCGACCGAGAGGAGTCACAAATAGCTCAGGGTCTGAGCCGCCTCGCCGGAACAAGAAGGCAAGGGGCCACGTTGATTGAGGCCATGCGACGCAGACTCCCTCAAGCCGAGAAAACTGGTCTCGCTATTTCGACTTACCTCGCGGTCTGCGCCTTTACGTGCGGATTGGCCGTATTCGGTTTCTACAAATTGATGCAACCCGCGAAGAACCAGAATCCGGGAATCGCGGCCTATACCCCTCCACCGAGAACAGTAATAAACCATCCAGCGGCTCAGTTTAGGCATAACCAGATGGCGGCATCCTCGCCGGCAGCGATTGATGTGCCTCCCATGGAGAACGCCGACGAGACCATCGGCCGAGCAATTCAAACGGAAGAAACGTCGCCCCTGAGGGTGGACCCATCACCCGCTATACGTCCGACCCCTGCTCCCGCAGAGACGCCGGTCGCGAAGAGAGCGGTAGCGGCGCGGAAGAATTCGACGGCAACACGGGAGAGGACTCCGGTAGCAAGTTACTATCCCAGTGCTCGTTTCGGGCCGTACCCTGGCTACGCCGCAGTGCATTGAACAGAGGCGGGGGGTGAGGGCTCGCAAAACGGAGGACTTGCACTGTATCAACGTGGCGAGGTGTGAGATAGGTCACAACACATATCCGTGCCGACCGACTAGATTACCTGCTGAGCGGGGATTGGGGCGCGCGTCGGAGGACCAATCATGCGCACCGGAATCTCAACAGAACCGACGCGACACTTGAACGACCTCATTACGTTGATTGGCAGCCCAGATGAGGTTGCGCCAGTCGATAATCTCAAATTCGCGAAGAGGGTCGGTGAGATAATCGCACGCAGTGGGGCCACTATGCGAAGGCGCAATACGGCGCGCCGAGAAAAAGCAGCAAAGCGCCACGAGAGCCAAACGAAAAGCCGCGGACGTGCCGGCGATGAACACCAGACTTGCGCAAGCTGAGGAGACCAGTGTTTCCGTTGTCGTCGTGGCTGCCCTCGTCTGCCCGGAATGCTCCTCGAGGTTGACGTAACCCCGAGCACACAAAATCAGGTCGGAGGCCGACCGGCCGTAGTTCATTGATCCGAGCAATATTAATTAGAGATAAGCATCGAACGCGCAAGTTCAATTCAAAAAATCGTCCTCGACAATTCGATTGTTGCGCCGCTGGCATGTCGCGGACTTTTTCAACAGCATCGACCCATCTGAGCCATGGGCTGCTCAAGACTTTCGCTACGCAAAAGGATTGTTCGTTCCTTCGCTAAAGCGTGATATCGTCCACTCTGTTGCATGGGCACGACCCCGCGCGAGAGGGTCACATGGCAATCCGCATCCGACGACGGGAATTCATTGTCACGCTTGGCGGCGCAGCGGTTGCGTGGCCGTTCGCGGCGTGCGCACAGCAGTCGGAGACGCCGGTTATCGGTTTTCTGCACGCCGGCTCGCCGGAGCCGAACGCCAAACGGGTCACGGCTTTCCGCCAAGGCTTGAGCGAAACCGGCTATGTAGAAAAACAAAACGTGGCGATCGACTTTCGCTGGGGGAATGAGTTGGCTGATCGGCTGCCGGAATTGGCCGCCGATCTGATCCGCCGCCGGGTGGCGGTAATCGCGACGCCGATCAGCACGGAAGCGGCGCTTGCAGCCAAGGCAGCAACAACGACGATACCGATCGTCTTCGCTACCGGCGGCGATCCGGTCGCGCTCGGTCTCGTCGCGAGCCTCAACCGGCCGGGCGGCAACGCCACCGGAATCAACCTGTTGAATGTGGACCTTACAGCCAAGCGCTTCGAGCTGTTGTATGAGCTGGTGCCGAAACCCGCGCGTTTTGCTGCGCTGGTCAATCGCAACTATCCCCTGATCGAAGCCATCGTCAAAGACCTGCAGGCGGGGGCTGCAAGACTTGGGCTGGAAGTCGAAATGCTCTACGCCGGGACCGCACGCGAGATCAATTCGGTCTTCGCGCAGTTATCGCAAAAGGCTGGGGGCGTATTGATGGTTCCTCCCGATACGTTTCTCTTCAGCCGTCGCGCGCAAATTGTCATGCTGGCGGCCCGCCACGCGCTGCCCGTAGTCTATCCCACGAAAGAATATGCCGAGGCCGGTGGCCTGATAAGCTACGGGCCTGACATTGCGCATGCCTGTCAGCAGACCGGCGCTTATACCGGCCGCATCCTCAAAGGTGAAAAACCGGCCGACCTGCCGGTCATGCAACCCACGAAATTCGAGCTGGTCATCAGTTTGCAGACAGCAAGACTGCTGGGCATTGAGGTCCCGCCTAAGCTTCTGGCGCTCGCTGACGAGGTGATCGAATAACCGCAGCCGATGCCCCGTTCCTGGCGCCGAACTACTTTCGGACCAGTCAGGATGGGCTACATTGCTTGCCCCATCCCGCGTATGCGTCGTGCCATTGCGCCCATGATATAAAGCGCAAAGTTCGGGACCTCGTCGACCATGAAACGGAATTTGCGGTGATCGATCACGGAAAGTTCGCAGGCTTCCTTGACACGCGCAGTCGAAGAACGGGGAGCGCCGTCGATCATCGACATGAAGCCGATTGCCTCGTTCGATCCGCACACTTCTACCACCTTGTCACCGATTACCATCTCAATGACGCCAGACTGGACAACGTACATGCATGGTCCCGGATCGCCCTTGTGGAACACTATGCTGCCAGCCGGATAGCTAACATTCGCACCAGCGTTCCTTGCGAACGTGCGCATGTCGATTTCGTTTCCATTCATGATGACTTGCCCCTCGCCAAACCCGCTGCCAACCCGCGCCGCTTTAAATGATTGAAGCGGATGTATCTCCCCGGTTCGAGGACCGCACTGCATCCTACAGAGTTAAAACCGCGTTCGGTTCACCAGGTCACATCGGCGGTACGACGCCGTCGCGGCCGACATAAATCGCCGGGGTCGTAAGCGAACCATCCGCCTGCTTCGTTGCACCGACTATAAAGACGTGTGCGCCCGGCTTGATGTCGTCTTTGCTACCCAGCGCAACCGCGACAATCGGCGTGTTGGGCGGAACAATCACCTTCTTCTCCCCATCCTTGTACTTGACCGTGATCGTCTGCCCCTCGACGCCGGCAACGGTGGTGTCGACAAATGCGTTGGTCATGGTGCTGCCCGGCTGAAGATCCCATGGCAGGAACCTGTCGGGTACGACACCTCTCTGGGACTCGTGGAAAATGTGGATCGCTATTGCCTTTTGGCTGCCATCAGCCTGCGGCATGGCGGTAACGCCAATAAAGCTTCCGACCTTGACGTCCGCGAGCGATGCCTTCACCAGTGCCAACACACGCGCTGGATCGATGAGCTTCACCTTCATCATATCGCCGCTGCGCGCCTTGACGTCCATGACATCGCCCTCGGTCTTCTCAATCTGACCTCGGATGCGCACTGTTGGCGGCTGCTGGGCAAAGCTCGCGGATGTGGCTAGCAACAGGGCAAAACCGGCCACGCCGAAAACCTGCCGTGTGATCTGGTTCATTATGTCCTCCCGAAAGATCGCCGGTAGATAAAGCTCGGTAATCGAATGTGCCGCATTTGCTGCCACCGGTTCGAGAACCGCATCGCATCCTACTCGAAATCGCATATTTCGGTCAGGGGGTCTGTGCAGCGACATTGACCGCCGGACTTCGCGGCAGCGCAGCAAGGGCAGCGATTATCAGGGATCGGATGCGGCGGAATTGCTATTCGGTGTACCCGATCAGGTGCCAACGCAACTTCGTGGCTGCTACCCTGGGAGGATTCCAATGCCGCAGCGTCCAAACGGCCCCGTCGTGATGTTCCTGATCTGCCTGCTCTTCCTGCTCGCCACGGCGCGACCCGCGAGCGCGGAAGTTACCCGAATTGAGTTCACGTCGAAGCAACCGTACGGGACATTTCGCGTGGGCGATTACGTGATCTGGCAGGGCAGGATCCACGGCGACTTGTCGCCGCAGGAGGCCATTCCGGGGATCGACAAAGCCGCGCGCAACGAGCGCGGGCGCGTTGCCTACTCAGCTAGGATTATTCTCATCATGCCGGAGGCGAATCGCGGAGGCAACGGCGCATTGCTTGTAGACGTACCTAACCGCGGCCGCGCATACGCGGAGGCGCTCTACAACTCGCCGCGCGATGCGCCGTTTATGTCCGGTACGCTGGAACAGGGCAGCGGCTTTCTCCAGGACCACGGCTTCAACATAGCTGAGGTGTACTGGGAGCTCGGACATGACGCTGACCTGCCTTCGTTCGTCGATGCCGATGGCAAGAAACGGTACGTCGAGGGAGGCGGCTTCGCGATCGTGCGCGATGCTGCACACTTCCTCGCGCACGCATCCGCCGACAGCGCAGGAACGCCCAACCCGCTCAAGGGAGCGATCAGCCGCACGCTCGCGAGCGGCAAATCCCAGGACGGAAGGTTCCTGAAAACCTTTCTGCTGAACGGCTTCAACATGGTGGGCAACCGGCGCGTATTTGATGGAATGCACGTTTTTGTATCGGCCGCGGGCCTTCTCCCGATTCTGCAGACGGGTACCGGCCCGGAATTCGAGCGGTAACGGCACTCCTACCTTCGCCGATCCGGAATTTCCCGGTGTAAACGACGGGCCGCTCACGATCGGCGAGATCATCGCCAGGGTCGAGGCGCGGGGCGAGGTCCCGCCGAAGATACTGCTGATCAACTCGACCACGGACTACTACTCGCTGCGCGCCTCGCTCGGTCGCACGGGCGCATCCGGGACCGCGGATCAGCCGCTCCCTGCCAATGTGAGGATGTACGACATCGCCGGCGGATCGCATGTGATTGTTCCCAAGGCGCCGACGTGCACGTTGCCGCCCGGTCGCCTCGATTGGGCCCCTCTATCGCGCGCCTTGCTGCTGCGCCTCGACGCCTGGGTGGGCCTGAACGCCGAGCCCCCCGCTAGCGTGCTGATGCCGCTGGAGCCAGCCGGCGGCGACCCACCCGCGCTGCGCGCCCCGGCCAAGCTTTCCGGCGCCGTGATTCAGGTGCCGAGGCGTGATGCAGACGGCAACGCGGTCGGTGGCGTGCGGCTGCCGGATATTGCTGTGCCGACTGGCACGAACGGCGGCCAAAATCAGCCACAGATGTTCACCTGCATGCTGGTCGGATCCTTCTCCGCATTCGCCGCTACGAAGGCGCAACGGGAACACGCGGGCGACGCCCGCCCGTCGATCGAGGAGCGCTATCGCAGTCGTGATGATTACGTGAACCGGGTCCGGATCGCCGCGCAGGATCTCTTGGCGCGCGGGTTGCTGCTGCCGGAAGATGCGGCGGTGATCATCCAGGCAGCCGCGTCGAGCAACCTGTTCGCGCCCGCCGCGAATCCTGCGCCACGTTGACGGTCGCTCGGACAGTCGGAGTTTAGTGCGTTCCGACAAGCAAAGCCTAAAAGTCGGGTGAACGCGATTAGGCCCATGTAATATTTCATTCAGATTAAATTTGACTGTGGCTTTTCAGTTGTCCTGTGGCTTTTCAGCACTAGAGCACAATCCGCCGTTATGGCTTAATCATAATCGGTTCAGGACTAATCCGACTAATAACGCGGGGCCTCCAAATCTCATGCTCAATCTCAAAGTAACGATGCTCCTGCTGTTGGCCGCTGGTACGGCAGCTGCGCAGGAACCGTCGGCGCCAGCTGCTGCAACGACAGCTGTCCAGGAAACAACGGCACCAGCCGCCGCGACGACGGCTGTCCCGGAAACTCCGGCGCCGGTCAGTGTTGACGGTATCAAATTGACTGTAGCGCCAAAGGCGGCGACTGACGTAGTTGCCCCGGCAGCGGAGCCGCAGCGGGTAGACCCGCCGGCTGCCACAGCTTCGACTCCTGCGTCTGCGGAGAAGCCGACTGCGAAGAGAGCAGTAGCGCGGCAACATTCGACAGCAATGCGCGAGAGGGCTTCCGTCACAGCTCGTAATGCGCCGTACGCTGACTTCGCCAGCGTGCATTGAGAGCCGGCCGACCGCACGACGGTCCTCAAGCAGTTGGCACTTGTTAACGGGTGCCGGTCAAGCTCACATGCGCGGCGTGATATCAGCAAACCCGAACTTGGCAGGCAGCCGCCTCAGCCCGCTGCGGAGCATGGCGCGCGTCAGTGCGCGACCGCGGGCGCGGCGGACGATTGCTCGGGATTGTCGCGGCGCCGAGCCGGGAAGCGGCAGAAGCCGAAGCAATGCGGATATTTCGCCTCAGCGATCAACAGCGCGCCCGCCTGTGGTTGGTAGACCTGAGCCGACGCGTTTGAGGAGGGTGCAGTTGGGTGCGGTGTAATCGGCTCTCACCGGAGCGACAAAATCGGCGTCAACATTGAAGACCCACTGAACTGCCAATCTCATTCACGTCGCGCGTTCTTTTAAGCACAGTAACTGGTCAAGAAGCTTCCTCGCGCGCTTAACGTCAGGCGTTTCGAACCCTTCTGTGAATTGGTCATAGCTCGCCTGCAGCAGCTTAACGGCCTCTTCACATCGATCTTGTTCGCGCCACAGGCGCGCCAGATCGCAGGCGGTGCGCAGTTCCCATGAGTGTGCCTTTTGTCGTCGCGCAATCCCCAGACTCTCGACAAGCAGCGCCTCGATTTCGTCGGACCGCGCGCGGCCTGCAGCCATCAGGAAGCCGGCCTTGAGACGTAACACCTCAGCGATTGCCCATCGTTCGCTAGTCTCATTTACAACAACGATCGCCTGCTCGATGGTTTGCAGGGCAGCGTCGATGCGACCTTGTTTGGCGAGAGCCTGGGCCTTGAGCGCCAGGAAAATGGGCAACCACAGCCGTGCTCCGGTGGCCTGCCATGCGGAGAGACCTTCCTGAAGCAGCTCGAGCCCTTGATCGGCCGTTCCTTCGCAAGTGACCGCCCAGCCTTTGAAGATCTGTCCCCCGGCCGCCCAGAATGGAAAGCCGTGCTCGGTAGAGAGGGCGACGACCATGCCGGCGTAGGATCGCATCTCCTCGGTGTAGTCGCGGCAGACGTCCAACACGCCGCGTGCATGGCAAATCGTGTAGACGAGCGTATGCGGGTGAGCCGACGCTTCGGCAACAGTCACCGCCTCAGCCGCAACTTCTGAGGCCTGCTCGACATATCCAAGATGCCACAGGGCCCAGCACAGGTAGCACAAGGCGGCGGCACCGATGTCCTGGCCATATTGATACCGGAAGCAAGCGTGATTGCTTGGATCGTAGAGCGCTCTTGCTCGCTCGAGGTGCCATCGTCCGCCGACAAAATCACCGATCGTTACAAGAGTAGTGCCGAGCGTGCGGTGCGAAAGGCAGAGCGCCGCAGTGTCGTCGTGGCGCTCAGCCTCTGCTAGAAAATCTTCGGCCGCTCCTCGGAGCAGAGCGCCTTCACCGCCAACGTAATAACATGCCCATATCCCGTACAGGATGGCAAATTTCTGCGAGGGAGCGGTCGATTTATCCATGAGACCTTTTGCGCGCAGCAGAACTTCCTTTGTTTCGCTTGCCGCATAACCACGGCCCGCAATCATTGCCTGGCCGAGCATCACCTCCAATTCGAGTTCTGTGTGCGCACGTCCCGTATTTTTCGCTAATGAATGAAGCAATTCCAACGCGCGCTTGAGATGTCCAATAGCTTCTGTATTGGCAGAGCGCTGAATGGCTCGCTGTCCCGCCTTTTGCAGGTAATCGATGGCTGGTCCAACAAGACCGGCATGCAGCAAGTGATGGGCCATCAGCTCGGGCTGGCGCTCGATGATCTCCGCAAACTGTTCCTTGAGAACGTCAGCGATCCGCTTGTGAAGTTGCTGGCGCCTGCTTCGTAGCAGGCTTTCGTACGCCGCATCTTGCACCAGTGCGTGCTTAAAAGTGTATATCGAATCCGGCCGCTGGCCGCGCTCGAAGATAAGTTCAGCAGCAGTGAGCTGGGTGAGAGCTGCCTGGAGAAAGGCAGTAGACGTCGGTGCAACGGCCGCGAGCAGGCGATAGGAGAATTCACGACCGAGAACGGCTCCAATCTGTGCAATTTCCTTTATTGGTGCATGCCTGTCGAGACGAGCCATCAACGAATCGTAAAGCGTTGTTGGAATAGCGAGAGGGGGCAATGGACCGTCGATCACATATCGATCGCCGGCATCTCGCAGCAGCCCCGACTCGAGGACCGCCTTGGTGAGCTCCTCAATGAATAATGGGACGCCGTCAGTCTTGCGGATGATCTGTTCGTAGACTTCGGTAGGAATCTTCTTCCCTCCCGTCACAGCAACGATCATGGCACCAGCTTGGTCGCGGCTTAGTTTTTCAAGCCGAAGCATTGTTACGCGCGGCTGATCCAGCCATGGCGGGACGAAATCCGGCCGGAACGTCAACAGAAACAGCACAGAAGCGGCCTTGATCGATCGAATGGTTCGATTGACCAGCTCCAAAGTGGTAGGATCGATCCAGTGAACGTCTTCCAGCACGAAAAGGACCGGCCGCGTTTGCGAAAGCGCGAGAAGCTGCCGAATCAGTGCATTGATAGTGAGATCTTTCTGCCTTTGCGGGGTTACATCGGGTTGTGGATATAGGCCGCCTGTCGGGATGGAGAGCAGCGCAGCATAAAGACCGATGTCTGCCAGAATCGCTTGGCCCGCCGGAGTAAGCATGGCTCTAAGCTTCTCGAGCCTGACTTTGGGCGTATCCTCCGCCTCAAATCCCGCGGCGTGCTCAATTTGATTTACAACAGGATAAAAGGGACTGTTGGTATGGTACGGAGAGCACTGATATTGGATGCGGAAATGGAGAGTATCGCTGAGGCGATCGTGCAGCATCTTGCTGATGCGTGACTTACCAATACCGGCTTCGCCGTATAACAGCACCACATGGCATTCGCCGCATTTTGTCTTCTCCCACAAATCCAGCAACCGCTGGAGTTCAGGCTGCCTGCCGACGAACTGCGTCAAGGATCCCGACCGTTGGGCGTCAAAACGGCTGTCGACAACACGCTCTCCAACGACCCGCCACGCCAATACCGGCTCTGAAAACCCCTTGAGTTGGTAGGGCCGGACGGCCTCATAGACGAACACATTGCCAAGAAGCCGCTGCGTACTCTCAGCGATCAGAACGGTGTTTGGTTCGGCCAAGGCTTGTAAGCGCGCCGCCAGATTCGGAGTAATACCGACGGCAGCTTGCTCCTGTACCGAGCTTTCGCCGGGCGTCTCGCCGACAACGACCAATCCTGTTGCAATCCCCACGCGCACCTGCAGGGGTTCACTGGAAGGCAGAAGAAGCCGACTGATCTTTGCCACAACATCCAGCCCGGCCCGCACCGCCCGTTCGGCATCGTCTTCATAAGCTTGCGGATAGCCAAAATATGCGACGATTCCGTCGCCCATGAAATTGAGCGACATGGCCGCCGAGGTGTTCGACCGCACTCACGCAAACCACTTGAAACCTGCGGATGACCTCAGCCAGATCCTCCGGATCGAGTTCGTCGCAAGCACCGTCGATCCCACAAGATCGCAAAACATAACGGTGAGATGGCGGCGTTCCGCTTCGGTCTCAGTCGGACGTAGGGTTCTGGGAGACCTGTCGACGGGGAATGCACCGGTGTTTGAAGTTAGACCGGCACCGCAATCCCCACAGAATTTGACTCCCGCCGGGTTCAAGCTGCCACAGGCGCGACACCGGAGAGGCAATGCCGCGCCACACTGCCCGCAGAATCTGTTGCCATTCGGAACGATGGCGTCGCAGTTCGGACAATCCATCAATCCTACCGTAAAATCCAGTAGCCAACCCACATTATACCGATTTCGACGGTCTGGACGAGTATGGCAAAGTGCTCGCGGCGGATCGCGGGGTTGTTCTCCGTTGCTTCCTTTAGCTGCCTCTTGAGGGTAGGATCGACGCTTTGCGAAAAAAATATAATCTGACAATGGGAATTGGCTGGCATGCGTTGCGTACTAGTGGTCCGATTCCGAAGTTCGCCACAACTCGCGGCACGTTCAGATGCGAACTTCGGAATTTAAGGACCACTAGCAACTCTATGATTTCTCGTGCGGTTTTGAATTTGAAGTTCCTAAACGGGCTTGCGGCCAGTTATGATAGGAACTTCAAATTCACCGCACTAGGGATCTTTGGCAGTGGTGTGATCGGTCAATCAGGCTGATACGAGGAACTATATGACTATCACTCCAGCTTTGACTCCGGCTGAGACTGTTAATCCAGTTCTTACTCCATCAAAAGTCGACAGCTACGCCCGCAAGGCCGTCGTTGCCTCCTTCCTTGGCTATGCGATGGATGGGTTCGACCTTTTGATTTTGAGTTTTATCTTGGTACCTCTCTCCGCAGCTCTTCAACTTACACCGCCCGAAGCTGGTTCACTCATAACCTGGACATTGATAGGTGCCGTTGCCGGAGGATTTATCTCTGGTCCATTGAGCGACCGTTATGGACGTGTGCGAGTTTTGAGCTGGACGATCCTGTTGTTCGCCGGATTTACCGGCTTGTGTGCGCTTGCTCAGGGCTATTGGGATCTCCTTGTTTACCGAACGATTGCAGGGATTGGACTTGGCGGGGAGTTCGGCATCGGAATGGCCCTTGCAGCCGAGGCCTGGCCCGCGCACAAACGCGCGCGCGCAACATCCTATGTTGCGCTTGGCTGGCAAACAGGCGTGTTGACTGCAGCGCTGCTTACGCCCGTTCTCCTTCCGCATATTGGCTGGCGGGGAATGTTCCTCGTGGGGGTTCTACCGGCGTTTGTAGCCTTTGGCGTACGTTATTATCTGGGTGAGCCTGCCTTGTTCGTCGCAGCAACCAAAAGCGAGCGCATCAATCCGTTCAGCGTCTTGTTCGCCGACCGCGATGCAACCCGCGCCACGATCGGCATCACCATCATGACTTCTGCGCAAAACTTCGGCTATTACGGCATGATGATCTGGCTGCCGTCGTATCTGTCGACGCAGCTGGGTTTTTCGCTCACGCGATCGGCACTGTGGATTTCATCGACGGTTGCAGGCGGTGCTGTCGGAATGTGGTTGTTTGGTCATCTGGCGGACCGAATAGGCCGCAAGCCGCTTTTTATCGCGTTCCAGGCAGGCGCCATGGCGATGGCTTTCATCTATCCGCAGGTCAAGGACCCGACTGCGCTTTTGGTGGTGGGGGCGATCACCGGCATATTCTTGAGCGGAATGATCGGAGGTTATGGTGCCCTCATCGCCGAAAGTTATCCAACCCGAGGGCGCGCCACTGCGCAGAATGTTCTCTTTAATATCGGGCGAGGTGTCGGCGGCTTCGGACCGTTGGTGGTCGGCCTTTTGGCTGCGCAATACTCTCTAACGACCGCCTTGTCCTTCCTCGTGGTTATCTGGGCCCTGGACATTGTTGCAACGGCTTCTTTGATCAGGGAACGCAAGGGTCAGCCGCTGGTAGTTTAGTGGCGACAGGAACGTACATCTAGCCAATCGCCTCGAAGAGAAGGCGGTTGGGATTTAGAACCGACATTTGCGCGATGTCATGTTCTGTGACGCCACGCTTTTGCAACTCACTGAAAAATTCGAGCAGAGCTTCGCTGACCGGCGGCGAGAATATTTGGCCGACGTCGCTCGACAGCAGCACGCCCTGCGGTCCGACAGCTTCGATGACTGCCAGATATTGCGCGTAAGTGAGGTGATCCATGGCCAGGTTGGAGAAGCAGAGTTCACTGTAGGCGCCATATCGGGTCCACATGGCTGCCATCGTTTCCGGATTGAGCTCGGTAGCCTGAAATAGCGGATGCGTCATGATGATGCGGCGGATACCCATCGCGTGCGCGCGTTTGACGATCGTCAGCGTTTCCTGTCGATCGAGATGGCCAGTGGCAAGGATGAGATCGTGCTTCTTGATCAGCGCCAATGCACGATCGACCGCTGCCATCTTGACGGCGTCGTTAAGGTCCAGCGTATAACCGGTCCCTTCCGCGTAGAACCGCGTATATTCCGCCTTCACGCCCCAAGCGACCGAGATGTCCCGACGATTATAACAACGAAGATGAGCCTCGCAGCACATTGTCGGCATCCAGACAACGAAACGATCGCGGTCGGGATCAGCAGCTGTCACATCTCTTTTCCATCCTGAGAGTCCGGCGCGCACCCCATGATCGTCGAGGCCGCCACAATTGAAGTTGAGTGCCACCGAGCCGATTAACGCAACGTCGTCGTCGGGCCGGCGGATTTGACTGACTTGGCCTGTCGTGGGCTGAAAGTGGTTTTTCATTACGACACCGAAACCCTCGCGGCGAGCTTCCTCAGCCAGTGACGCTGCGCTGTATTTTCGGCGCAAAAATTCCGGCCCGATATGGACGTGCATGTCGATTACGCGCTTGTTGTCAACGCGAGGAAGCGATCTCATCGGTGGTTTCCGCTTGTGGTGAAAAGGATGTGGATGCGCTCACGGTAAACGGCGGGCTAAATCTTGTCCGCTCCAGCACGCATGCTCCAATACTCCCATGCGCGATCCAGCGAGAGCGGATTTGTCTGCCGGGCGGTGCAGCTTTCCACTTCAAGCGGAGTGAGGTAATCCGGCTTTCCCAGTTGCAAGGATTGCAACAGCAGCCTGGCATTGACTTGCAGATATACCGCGGTCATGACCGCTTCACGCATGTTTTTTCCAGTAACGACACAACCATGCCGTTTCATGAGTGCCACTCTTCGGTTGCCAAGGCAACGCACCAAGTCACGACCCTGATCCATAGTGACGACCAAATGGTCCCCCTCACCAAATTTGTCGCGGATGTCCCATGTGGGAATGTCCGATCCAATCGGACCACAAGTGTGCATGATCGGCTTCAAGGGCACGCCGGTCACACCGAAAGGAATCACCTCGTAGGCGTGGTTGTGAATGACCGCATTCACTTCGGACTGTGCCTCATAGACTGCGCCATGGATCATCCGCTCTGCGTAAGGTGCTCGCCCTTGCAGATCGATTGCTTCCCCGTCAAGACTGAATTCCATCAAATCATTGACCGTGACGAGTTCGGGCGCGCGTGACCTCGACATGAAGTAGCGAGCCGGATTCTCCGGGCTACGAATACTGGCGTGTCCGAAGGCGTCGACAACTCCCTCATTTGACAGAATGCGGTTCGCAATAACGAGGTCACGCAGATAGCTTGGCGTCATAGGCGGCCCCTTGCACTTTGCTCGCAGCCTGCAACGGGCTGCCTCCAATCGACAGGCGAATTGCCTCCATCAATCGTGCGCGGGGCGAAGGGTGAGTGAACCGTCATCGTTTAATTTTTGTTGGCAGGCCCAGCGCACGGAATAAGAAACGCCTTTTACCTCGAGCTCGGCGCTCAGCCGAAGGCCTTGCCAATTCGTGCCTTTCGGCAGCAGCAGCATGGCCTGGCGAACGCCGCGGGTCTTGGGATAGCCGGCGTCGAGACTGCCGCTGACGCGGACTTTTCCGTCAAGGCTCGAGAGAGTGAGGCGCAAAATTCCCGGCACATCGGAAATTCCGTTGTTCACCAGGCCGATCACGAGGCCGGGCGCGCCGTCCTTCTTAAACGCCCAAATCCATGCGGGGCGGATACGATAGCCGATGCGGCGGGCGAGGGTGTCGATCGGTGCCGGAAATTTTTCGTAGTAGCTCAGGATGTGGCGCGCCGAAATGTTGTGCCAGTTCCACACCGACCAATAATTGGCGCCGATGTCCATCACGTGCTGAATGATGTTTTCGTTCGCCGTCACACCCTGATCCATGCGCAAATCTTTAGTGTCTCCCGTCGTCATGCCGGCTTCGCTGATGGCCGCGATCCACGACGGGCGGTTGCTGAGCGCCTCGATTTGCTCGTTCTCGACGAAAATGGAATCGGTGCGCAGCCAGTTGTTGGAGCGAATGGTGCGCGCGATGAGTTCCGAGTTGCCGACGCGGCTCCAATCCGGTTGCGTGTTCGTCACGAGCGGCGTCTTCGTCCAGCACTTGAGCTGCGTTTCGAACATTTCGATCCAGGTCTTTTCGGCAGTTGCGTCGTCGGGGAAAGGATGACCGGTGAACGGCCATGTATGCCCTTCGCCCCAAAAGCCGTACATGAACGCATCGACGTATTCGACATCGGGGTGGCCGTTGAATTCGTTCGCAAGCATTTCATTGAGTTCAGTGAAGGCGGCCTGGTAGGCGGGAAGGTCGTAGCGCGGCATCTTAAAGCCTTTTGCATGGTTCCGATCTTTCGCTTTCCATTCGCCCTTGAGCGCGACGTAGGGTACCTTTTCGAGCAGAAACTTCGGCATTCCCGGGTCGGGATAATCGGGATTTTCCAGCATCACGCGAAACGCCACGCGCTTTCCGTATTTTTTGGCGATCGCGAAAGTCTGTTTCCAGGCTTCGGGGAATTCGAGTTTGCCGGGCTGGCTTTGAATGTTGCACCAGTTGAGGCGGATGTAGACCTTCTGAACGAACGGAATCCTGATCAGGTCTTCGAGATATTTTTCGACCGGATCCCCTCCCGTGCGCATCGGCCAATAATCGCCGCTCACATATACGGTCAGCCCCATTGCAAAATTAGCAACGATGTCTTTCGCGGCAGTCGTCGTCATCACCACATCGGAGTCGGGAATGAATGCCTCGGGCGCATATTGCGGGAAGGGCCCCTGATAAAGTCTGTCCTGGGCGGTTGGACCGGCGCCGAAATCGCACGCGTTCCAATTGTGCGCCGGAATACGTGCAGCGGCCATCTGCGGAAGCAGCAAGCTGCCCGTTGCAGCTTTGAGAAAGGTTCTTCGCTTCATGAAAGGTCAAGCTAACAGGGTCGGAGTCCAATTGGCAACGCGGCTGGCGAAGCGCTCCTCAAGGCTTTATCGTATGGAAGTCGGACGTGTGCACTCTGTGCACTCAATATGTGGGCGCGCATAGGGAAAGCCAGATATGCCGACCATCGACGCGCAGGTGCATGCCTACGAGCGCGATCACCCTGCCCGGCCGTGGCACGCCGTGTTGACGGGACCGCCCGAGGTTACGGGCGACCAGATGGTCGCGGCAATGGACGCCGTCGGCGTCGACGGCGCAATCCTGGTGTCGCCGTTCACGATGTACCGCTACGACGCAAGCTATGCGCTCGAAGTGCACAAGCGCCATTCCGGCCGGTTCGCCCTCGTCAAGCCTGTCGATCCTGCCAACCCGTCCATCGCGGAGGTCATCGCGGACTGGAAGCGCACTCCCGGTGCGGTCGGCGTTCGCATGCTGCTCGTCCGCGGCGGCTACACCGAGGACCCCGCCGATCCCGGCCTCAATCGCGTGCTGGCGGAGGCCGGGCGTTTGTCCCTGCCGGTCAACCTGCACATTGCCGGACGGCTTGACCAAGGGCTCGAGCTTATCCGCCGCAACCCCGATATGCAGATCATTGTCGATCATCTTGGCCTTTTTCAGCCGCACGAGCCGCCGGTGCCAGCGGACCCGTGGGCCGAGCTGCCGAAGGTGCTGACGCTCGCCAAGCAGCAGCACGTCGCCATCAAGATCAGCGGCGCCTGCACGCTGTCGCGCGAGCCCTTCCCCTACACGGACATCTGGGACCCGGTCTGTCGCGTCATCGATGCGTTCGGGATCGACCGCTGCATGTGGGGCACGGACTGGACACGCGCCGTGAAGTTCCTCGATTACGCACAAGGTGTCGATGCCTTCCGCGTTACGGACCGCATCTCGCAAAGCGACAAGGCCAAGCTGATGGGTGGCACGCTGGCTCGCATCTACGGCTGGTCGCCGCGGCAGGCATGAATGATGCCGGCATCGGCATGACGCCGGAGTAAATGGGCAAGCTGTTCCAGGAGTTTGAAGGAACCATGGTGTTGCTCGACGATCTCGACAGGAGCAAGGTCGTTCACGTGGACCTTGGCAGCAGTGAGTTCAAGCAAAACGCGCGAACCATTCTCGCCGAATGGGCCAGGCGCCCCCCTTTTATGTTTTTTCATCCGGGCCCCCGCAGGTCATTTGTGGACGTTATGCGGACGTGCACGAAGTATTTTTTGATACCAAGCGTTTCTCATCGGAGGTGCCGAGGGGCCCCGGCTTCGAGCAGTTTGACAAGTTTATGGGTGTGCAGTTCGTCACCCAGATGGATGGCGAACGGCATGCCAGAATTCGCAGATTGCTGATGCCGGCTTTCTCCGCCCGCAGCCTGAACCGGCTCGAATCGCGCATCAGCGAGATCATCGACGGGATGCTCGACAAGATTGAAAGCGGTGGCAACGAGTTTGACGGGATGCAGGATTACGGAGCGCAGCTCGTGGTCGGCACGCTGCTGACGGCAATGGCGAACCTGGACGAACGTCAGAAGGAGATTTTCCTCGCCTTCCATGATGTGCTGCCGCTCACGACGTATACCAAGCCGGGAGAACCGTTTGCTCCCGAGTGCGTGCGAGCGTTCGATCGCGCTGCGCAATTAGTGCGGGAAATCATCGCGGACCGGCGGGCCAATCCTCGCCCGGACTTCATCAACGATCTCGTCACCGCGCGCGATCAGGGTGACAAACTCACTGACCAGGAACTGTTCGATCAGATTTTCACGATTTGTGGCGCGGCGCTCTCCGCCACCAGCAGGGCCGCCGGCGGAGCACTCTACACGCTCTATTCTCACCCGGATCAGTGCGCGCAGCTCATTCGCGAACCAAGCCTCATTGCCGACGCTGTCGAGGAGTGCCTGCGCATAGCCAGCAATGGGTATTTCACCTTCCCCCGCGTTGCTACGGGCGACACGGAGGTGGGCGGGACGAAAATTTTGCAAGGAATGGTGGTGCGGCCCTCGCCGCAAGCCGCGAATTACGATCCGGACGTGTTTCCGGATCCAATGCGCTTCGACATTCATCGGCATCCGAAGCGGATTCTGGCCTTTGGCGCCGGGCCGCACCATTGCATTGGTAACATTCTCGGTCGCACGACGATCACCATTGCGATCCGCCGAATGCTCGCGCGTTTCCCCAATGCCAGGCTCGCCGATGCAAATTTCGTTCCGCGGTATGGCGGGGCAGTCGGTGAGCTGCGGCTGATGCACCTGCCGATGAAGCTGCAATGACCTAGGTTCCGGAGCGTTGTGTGCCGCGCCTGCCCCACCATTCGGAGAAACTCGCGATCAGCACTGCGACGATCCTGACTCTCCGGTCTACAGTAGCATCAAGTCGCGTGCTCTGAATAATCATTTAACGTGCGTGCCCGATTGCCTTGCCATCGTTCCGCCAGGTGTTTAATCACCTACGCATGCATACGGACCCCTCGATCGCTTCTGGTGCATTCTGCACGCGCCGAACACTTCTGAAGGGTTCTGCTGCGGCAACCCTCGGCTTTGTCCTGCCGCCGGGGAATGAGGAAGTATCCGCCCAGGCGCCCTCGTCAATCGACAAGCCCTTCCGTATCGATGTCCATCACCATGTCTCGTCGCCAGGGTTCATCGCGGAGATCAGCGGCCGCAGAACCGGTCAGGCTCCGCTCATGAAATGGACCGTCGGCCAATCGCTCGAAGACATGGATAAAGGTGGTGTCGGAACTGCAATTCTGTCTGTAAGCGAGCCAAGCGTGTTTTTTGGCAACTACAATTCTGCACGCAAGCTCGCTCGTGAGACGAACGAGTTCGCGGCAAAGCTCATTAGCGATAATCCAGGTCGGTTTGGCATGTTCGCGACCGTGCCCCTGCCAGACGTCGAAGGGTCCCTGCGAGAGATTGAATACACGCTCGACACCCTGAAGATGGACGGCATTTGCATGATGACGGATTATCAGGGAAAGTTTCTTGGCGATCCGGCATTCAGACCGGTGCTGGAAGAACTCGATAGGCGCAAGACCGTCGTCTATACGCATCCATTCAGGAATGATTGTTGTCGCAACCTCGTGCCGGATGTTTTCGAGCCGCTGATAGAGCTGGGCACCGATACGACCCGCACTATTGCAAGCTTGTTATTCAGCGGCTCGGCGGAACAGTTCCCTAACATAAAATGGATTTTTTCGCACGCTGGGGGTACAGCGCCTTTCTTGATGCAGCGCTTCACCTATTACTTTGCCTCTCGTAAGGACCTGCAGCCAAGACTCCCGAGAGGGCCGGCCTATTATCTTGAGCGCTTCTATTACGACACCGCGAATGCGATGACGATCCATCCATTGGCATCTCTGACTAAGCTCGTAAGACCGACACAAATTCTGTTTGGAACCGATTTTCCGTTCCTTACAGCCCGGGATACGGCAGCGGGACTGCGTGAGGCAGGTTTATTCAATGCGACGGAGTTGCAGGAAATTGAGAGAGGAAATGCGGCTGAACTGATGCCACGGTACAAATCCTAGTGGGCTCTTTCGATATCTGAGATGTCCGTATCGTGGATGGGCTTGGTAGTCGCGGCCCTGATCTCACTCTGGGGTTTCATGCAGTTAGGCTAATAATGCAGTCCCCGCCGATTTCCGGGTCGGCGAGTGTCTTCGGCGAATTGACTAGCGGACGTTTTGTGACACTTGGACGCAGCGACCTATCGCGTCTGCAGTTCGAAAGAATCAAGAGCACGACAGAAGTCATTTTCGGCAATGAGATTGCCGGCCTGCAAGAGGATACAGACAGTGTGCAGGTTCAATTCAAACGCGGCGCTGGTAGACACATTGCCACTTCCTGATTACCACTGGCCAGCGCTTGCATCTGCCGACAATTAACTCGTCGGCGAAAGCACGGGCAGCGCCGGAGCGAGCCAACTGTTCCACATTGGCGAATGTCTGCACATTTGCCTGCGATATGCCTCGCACGCGACCAGATAAAGGGTAGACGCGATGTATTCCGGTTTAAGTCCAGCATACGAACGGGCGATCACGTTGGTTCCCGATGGACAAATTGCATTGACTCGGATCGACGCGCTTCAGAAGACCACGGAGCCAAAGCCCAGGAAGAATGCGGGCAAGTCGCTGCTGCTCCGTTTCTTGTATTGGATTTATGAGCGCCGCCTCGTCGATCAGATCAAACGACAGCCGATGCCGCGGCACATTGGCATCATTCTGGATGGAAACCGCCGCCACGCACGTAAACAAAGACTTAGTGAGCCGTGTGAAATCTACCAGCGTGGCGCTGAGAAGCTTGATGACGTCCTCAACTGGTCGGCCGAGCTGCATATACCCGCGGTAACACTGTGGGTGTTCTCGACTGAGAACCGGACTATTCTCGACCATTGGAAGTCCGACCATTCGCGCCCCCCTTCCAGAGTAACAGCCTTCGCCGCTACGATGCCTCTTTGAGCCGCAGGGCTGAAAATGACGCGACCGAATTTCTCGGTGCGCTTGGTGAGGCCACGGTGTGGCCGTTCGCGGTGCGCGGGTAACAGCCGGGAGCTACTCACCCGCGGGCAACACGGCTGTTAGTGGCTCGCGCATCAACATGAAATTTAGCCTGATCGGAAACGCGGCGGTTCTCGGCGCATGGCTACTTGCTATGCAGGAAGCGAAGGAAGGGCTGCATGGCCAAATCCCACCACGATAAAATCGCGGTCATCTCAGGCGGGGCGAACGGTATCGGACAAGCATTCGCGCAAAGGCTTGCTCAGGACGGGGCCCACATTGTCATCGCCGATATCGCACCGGGCAGCGACACGGCGAAGATGGTCGAGCAGGCAGGCCGGCGAGTGCTCGTTTGCACCTGCGACGTGTCCTCGGTGGACTCGGTCAAGACGCTTGCGAGCGACGTCACTAAACATTTTGGCCGCTGCGATATGCTCATCAACTGCGCCGGTATTTTTCCCAATCAGCCCTTCGATGAAATGACGTTTGCTGACTGGCGGCGGGTGCTGGCGATCAATCTGGATAGCGTGTTTCTCATGACCTCTGCCTTCGTGCCCGGCATGAAACAGCGGCGATGGGGACGGATAGTCAACATGGCATCGAGCACACTTGGTTCGGTGGTAAGCGGGTTCGCGCACTACATGGCGAGCAAGGCCGGCATTGTCGGCATTACACGGGCGTTGGCGAGCGAACTCGGTCCCTTCGGGATTACGGTCAACGCTATCTCTCCAGGCCTCACGCGCTCGCCCGGCACGCTAGCGCGAGCGCCGCGCGCAGGAATGGCGAGCATGGAGGACGAATACTCTCACGCTGCCTCTATGCAGGCGATCAAACGGCCAGAAGTGCCCGCCGATCTCGTCGGCACGGTGTCGTTCCTGACTAGCGATGACGCTGCCTTTATTACAGGACAGACGCTTAATGTGGACGGCGGTCGTGTCCGCAGTTGAGGAGTGTCTGGATCTACTCGGCCAAGGCTGCCGAAGCCAACGCCAGAGCTATGTCCGCAGCCGGCGGAAGCTGACATATGCCCGTAAATCAGCGATTCTCGTTTTGACCCAAGTCGGACGTTGGCGGTCTATTTTCGCTGCGATGCGAAGCGCCTTTCCTGCTCGCATTATGGTAGGCTCTCCGTCCTGGTACTAAGGACGAAGCCGATGAGGCGACGGGAGTTCATCACTCTACTGGGGGGTACGGCGACAGCGGTGTGGCCGCTCACGGCGCGCCCGCAGCAACCGGCAATGCCTGTCGTCGGGTTCATGATGGCGGGATCCCGTGCGGCGCTCCGCGACGAGATCGCGGCCTTTGAGGCTGGTCTTAAGGAAATAGGATTTATTGAGGGGCAGAATCTGGCACTCGAATACCGCTTTGCCGAGGGACGATTTGATCGATTTCCGGCTTTCGCTTCCGATCTGATCCAGCGGCAGGTGTCGGTCCTTGCGGCCTCCAGTCCGCAGGGAGCATTGGCGGCGAAGCGGGCGACGACGGTGGTCCCGATCGTCTTTTCTGTCGGCGCCGATCCCGTTGAAGTCGGCCTTGTATCGAGCCTCAGCCGGCCGGGCGGCAATGTAACCGGAGTCTACCAATTCACAGCGGGACTGGAGGCGAAGCGGCTGGGGCTATTGCACGAAATGGTCCCTAAGGCGGATATCATCGGGGTCTTACTGAACCCAAACTATGCAGCCATTGAATCTCAATTGCATGACGTGCAGGATGGCGCGGCCCATCTCGGACTTCGGTTAGTCATCGTTCGCGCCAATACAGAAAGTGATTTCGACGCTGCGTTTTCAACCGTCGTCTCGCAGCGTGCCGGTGCGATCTTGGTTTGCGCCTCCCCTTTCTTCAATAGCCGACGCCAACAGCTCGTCGTCCTAGCCAGTAGCCATGCGCTACCCGCTATTTTTGAATGGCGCGATTTCGCCGTGGCTGGCGGCCTAATGAGTTATGGAACCAGTCTGAACAATGCCTATCGTCAGGCCGGCGTCTATGCCGGGCGCATCCTCAAGGGTGAAAAAGCTTCTGACTTACCGGTCGTGCAGTCCACCAAGTTCGAGTTTGTCATCAATCTAAGCACGGCCAAGGCGCTTCACATCGAAGTACCGCCGACGCTATCCGCGCGCGCCGACGAGGTGATTGAGTGAGAAGGCGCGAGTTCATCACGCTGCTCGGCGGCGCGGCGACGTGGCCACTCGCGGCGCGCGCGCAACAGGCTGATCGCGTCCGGCGTATCGGGGTACTCATGACCGGTCCTGCAGAAGATCGGGAAGGACAGTCCCGCCTGATGGGATTCCTGCGAGGCTTGCAGGAATTAGGATGGACCGAAGGCCGCGACCTGCGGATCGACTACCACTGGGGCGCTGATAACGCCAAACTCCGCCAGCACGCGGCGGAATTGATCGCTCTCGCGCCGGAGGTGATCCTGGCCTCGACTAGCCCGAGCGTGGCGGCGTTGCAGCAAGCAAGCCGCACCGTGCCGATCGTGTTTGCGTCGGTCACTGACCCGGTCGGCCAGGGCTTCGTCGCGAGCCTGCCCCGTCCAGGCGGCAATACAACAGGTTTTGCTCTTTACGAATACGGCATCGGCACAAAATGGCTGGAGCTGCTCAAGGAGATTGCTCCTCGCGTGATGCGAGTAGCAGTCCTTCGCGATCCCACCTTGCCCTTCACGAGCGGAGAGCTGGGCGCAATCCAGGGCGTGGCGTCGTCGCTCCGCGTGGAGGTAAGTCCGGTCGGTGTTCGCGACGTTGGCGAGATCGAGCGCGGGATTGCCACATTCGCCCGCCAATCGAATGGGGGCCTGATCACGCTGGGCAGCCCAGTCACGCTAGCCCATCGAGACCTGATCATTAGGCTGGCGGCCCAGTACCAACTGCCAGGGATCTACACCACTCGTTACTTTGTCGCCGACGGCGGCTTGATGTCCTATGGGCCCGACCAAATCGATCTGTACCGGCGGGCGGCCAGCTACGTCGATCGCATCCTCAAAGGTGACAATCCAGCCGACCTTCCGGTGCAGGCACCGACCAAATACGAGTTGACCATCAACCTGAAAACCGCCAAGGCGCTCGGTCTCGAAGTACCACCGACACTACTCGCCCGCGCCGACGAGGTAATCGAATGAGACGGCGCGAGTTCATCACGCTGTTAGCCGGCGCAACCGTGTGGCCGCTGGCCGCGCGCGCACAGCAACCGGCCATGCCAGTGATCGGATTTCTTAACCAGGGATCAGTGAAGCCGAGCGAATACCTCGCGGCCGCCTTTCGCAAAGGACTTAACGAGGTCAACTATGTCGAGGGTAAAAACGTCGGAATCGAATATCGGTGGGCAGAGAGTCAGTACAACGAACTACCGAAACTCGCAGCCGATCTAGTCAATCGCAAGGTAGCGGTGATCGCGGCCGCCTTCCTTCCCGCCGCTCTCGCAGCAAAGGCTGCGACATCGACAATTCCAATTTGCATCGTCACCGGCGCTGATCCTGTCAAGCAGGGCTTGGTTGCCAGCCTCAACCGGCCGGGCGGCAACGTTACTGGCGTTGCGTTCTTCAGCGCATTGGTGGGAGCTAAGCGGCTGGGCCTGCTGCATGACCTGATGCCTGCGGCGAGCATTTTCGCCGTGCTCGTCAACCCAACCAATCCCAATGCGGAGGCCATATCGAAAGACCTGCAGTCAGCAGCGCACACCCTTGGGAAGCAGATTGTGCTTCTTACTGCGAGCACGGAACGCGAAATTGATCGACAGTTCGCAACTCTTGTCCAACAACGGGCTGACGCGCTCATCGTCAGCCCTGATGCCTTCTTCGACAGTCAGCGCGAGCACATCGTCACGCTGGTTGCGCATCATGCAATCCCGGCGATCTACGAACGCCGCGAGAGCGCCGTGGCTGGTGGTCTGATGAGCTACGGAGCCGATGTCGCCGATGCATACCACCAAGCGGGCATCTACACCGGCCGTATCCTCAATGGTGAAAAACCTGCCGACGTGCCAGTCATGCAGCCGACTAAGCTGGAGTTTGTCATCAATCTGAAGACCGCGAAAACACTCGGTCTCACCTTTCCGCCTGGCCTGCTCGCCATCGCCGATGAGGTAATCGATTGAACAAGCGCGAGTTCATCACTCTACTCGGCGGCGCAGCGACCGCGTGGTTGGTGAAACCTGACATATGGAGGTAAAGAGAGTACATGCAAACCTCTGCTGACGCCGTCGAACACTGGCCAACTTCGGCAGCCGTACATTATTGAATAGCACGTGCAGCCGATCCCAGCGGTGATGGTCGAGCATGCTCTGGGCATCTGCCGTATCCACTTCTTGACCTATACGGTCGGTGCCGGTTGGGAACCCGTCAAATGCACCTCCATCCGGAACGCGTGCGGCCGAAGGTTTCCGAAAGCAATCTGCTCAAGTGTTTTCGATGTTGCCACCTCTGCTGCGAACTCTTGGCAGACTTTGACATCGAGATCCTCCGTTCGGATCCCATGAGGGCTTAACCCGCGCCCAGGTGTGACAAACAGGCAACGTCTGAACGAGAACCGACAGGAGGACAGTGTTCTCCACAGGCTTCCGTGCGCGCCCCTGCCCCGTCGGATTGATTGCGCCGTGGAACTGTTGGCTAATGCAAATGGTCGACGGCGGACTCTAACAGCCGCGTTCCAAAGCTGCTTCAGCGCAGTGGGCTTAACGCTCGCGACGCCGTACCTGACAAGCTTTGGTGATGAGCGAGTGCGTGCTTGGGGGGAGTATGCGCGCTTCATTGTTTTTTTGGACCATAGCGCTCGTTATTGTCACGTCTCCCGTTAGCGCAGAGAGCACGGCGACCTTTGCGGCAGGAAAAGATCCGGATATAAACGCGAGTTGTCGGATTCCATTTGAAGCGCTGAAGGATCCGAAAACCGAGAAATCGTTCGCGCTTTCCGCTCTGCTCAACGAGGACGCCAAGCTCGCAGAGAATCTGCGTCAGCGGTACATCGTCGCCGATCTGAATTCGACGGATGAAGACGGCAACTGCCGCGGAGTGCAGGAATACTTCACGTCGGTGGGCGAACTGAGCGAGTTCCCACGGCTACGGGCGATTGCGGCGGCGCGCAAGACTGATGTTGCCTCTTTGGCGAAGGAAAGCGTCGAAGCGCTCGTCGCGTCAGAAGAAAGGCCGAGCAACTCTGCGGGCCTCGCGCTGGAGCTTGAGGATCTGCAGAATTATCTCCAACAGGTCCAACGCTACAAGACTGATCCCGTGGTCAAGCCTTCCGTCGTCCATGGATACTGCGTGGGACAGACACTGAGCTTCTGCGAAGTTGTCGATGGGCAGCCGAAACTCGTCTACCGTTTCGTGACCTCCTCGTTGCGCAACGCACCGCCACCGCTTTACCGCTATTATGCGCCGATCAACGTTATTAACTCGCGGAACTGGAGTTCGGATCGCAGATACAGTCCCGCCGACGCCCGTCGCGACATGCGAATGGGCGGCGGATACGCTCGGATCGTTCCCTTCGCCAACGGGGGCCGTCCGATCGAGATGCCGAACTTCATGCATTTCGTGCCCGTGGCTGGCTATTCGGGTTTGTCTGGGAACGGCATCCATGAGATTGCCGGGGGTCTCGACTCCGGCGGTACATTTGGGGCTCCGGTTAGCCTGGGATGCATCCGTCTCAACAAATTCCAGGCCAAGCTGGCGAGGTGGTGGACGCCGAGCCAGGCGAAGTTTTTTGTGTATTTCGAGCCTAATCGTTACCGTGCTTTCGGAGACGCGGCCACCGGCAGGGCCAGAGGATTCCGCACCCCGCAGGATCCTGAGATGGAAATTGCCGCTGCTCCGCAGAGACCGGCATATCGAATTGTTTCGAACCGAGCAAAAAACACGTTTGCTCCATTTGGCCTTTTCTATTTCGCAAGAACTCTGGCGCGCTGACCCCGAGTAGTAGTTGTATCGCATGGCACGTTGCGCTCCGGGCCGTGTCCTCAAGGGCGAGAAGCCGGGTGAGTTGCCGGTGGTGCAGTCCACGAAGGTGGAACTGATCATCAACATGAAGACTGCCCGAGCGCTTGGCCGCACGGTGCCGTTGTCGCTGCTTGGTCGCGCCAACGAGGTGATCGAGTAGTTTTGAGCTCACGTTTGCTGCATCTGCTCACAGCCGCTCCTGGCACGACTCGGAACAACTATGAGCGCGCGAACTAATTCTTGAGGTGCAGCGGACAAGATGTGCTCACCAGTGAAGCAACGAATTAAGGCACGCTCCCAATAAAGATGGCCAACCTTTGCCCGTCACTCCGTGACATGGGGCGCAGGAGTTGGTGAATTCGTCTTTGCTGAACACTCTTCCTCCCTGTGCGCAGGCGGTACTTGTAAAGCCGACTGCTGTCCAGCCGACAATAAATAGTCCAGTCAACATGGCTCGCATTGGAGAATCCCAGGGAACTCTGCAGTATTCCATCGCGGCTCATTCACGGTCAATCGAAGCATTTGCCTTGCTGCTGCTATGGGGGCTTGGGTTGATAGATCAATGCGAAACATCGTTGAATTGGCCGATATGAGCGCTTTTCCCGAGGCAAAGGGATGGCCGAAGAGGGTTGGGAAAAATATTAAGACCTCCGGTCTGCACCTCTAGAGGTAACGATATAAAACAAGCAGCAACGAACCCCGGCCATCGGCCGGGGTTCGGGTTTATCCTCTCGCTCTGCGCGGTTACCTGGAGGGCAGCGCCTGGTCCGGCGGGTTCATTGCCCATTCGCTGGTGCAGATGTCCTTGAACAGCACGGCACCGCCCTGCAGGTTTTCCTTGGTCAGGCATTTTGCGTCGGCGCTCGCCATCCGCGTGGGAACGATGGTCGAGTTCTTCGCCCACTGCTTGGTGCAGACGTCCTTGAACAACACCGCGTCGGGCTGGAGATATTCCTTCGTCAGGCAATTGTCCGGCGGCGAAGGGCTGGCAATGACCGGGCGCACGATGGTGGGCCGTACCTGCTCGGTCGGGACATACCTGTCGTAATGGTGGTCATAATACCGGTCGTGATCGTGATGATACCAGGCGTCGTGGTCGTGATCATGATCGCGATCATGATCGCGGTACGCCGTGGTCATGTGCGATGCGGTGTTCTTGGAGGAGGGCGAGCTATTGTGGACCGTGATGTGGCCGTCTTTCGCCGATGCCGTCGCGGAAGTAGCTGCGAGTCCAAGCGCGGCCGCGGCGACCAGGATGAGGATTGAACTGCGTTGTGCGTACATTGTCTTGTCCTTTCTGTGTTTACCTATCCCCCAACCTCTGTACGCACACATAGACCGTCGGCACTGGGATCGTGGTGAGCTAGCTCACATCTTGCTCGCAAAGCGCTTTTTCGTGATGGCCATCACAGTCTGTGCGAGCTGACCGTCAGGCTTGCGGACAGGAGACCCTGCTGGCGCCCCCGTCGCCTCTCAAATAACATTGCAACTGGCGCACCCAGAGAGTGGCTACAGTGGAATGGACATGGAGGATGATCATGCGAAGGCTGCAAACGCTCGGTCGTGTCGCGCTCGGATTGGCGATAGGAATGCCGCTGTTGGTTTTGCCCGTGCGCGCGGCGGATACCGTCACCATCGGCACGGTCGGATCGCCGTCAGCCAATCTTTGGCCGCTCTTTATCGGCCTCGACAAGGGCTTCTACTCTGCCGAAAACCTCAAGGCAGACGTGATCTATATCCAGTCGAGCGCATCGGTGATCCAGCAGCTCTCGGCCGGCTCGCTGGACATGACGATGTCCACCGGCATCGTGGATCCCCTCCGCGCCATCGACCAAGGCGCCGCCCTTGCGCTCGCGCGTTTCGAAGTGCAGGTGCCGCCCTACGCCTTGCTGGCCAAGTCGAGCATCAAGAGCCTCAAGGATCTCAAGGGCAAGGTGATTTCGGTCGGCGGCCCCAAGGACATCACCCGGCTGTACGTCGATCGCATGCTGGCGCCGCAGGGGCTCAAGAGCGGCGACTATGACTACGTATATGCCGGCGCGACCACCGCGCGTGCCCAGGCGCTTCTCGGCGGCGCCGTTGACGCCGCAATTCTTTTGCCCCCGTCCAACTTTCAGATTCAGAACCAGGGCTACAACGATCTCGGGCTCGCCATGCAATATGCGCCGGACCTGGCGTTCTCGGCAACCGTGGTGAACAAGGCTTGGGCGGCGCGCAGTGCAGACGTGCTCAAGCGCGTGCTCGCCGCGCAGAGCAAAAGCATTGAGTACCTTTACGATCCCAAGAACCGAGCCGAGGTGGTAAACATCCTGGTGAAGGCCAGCGGCCAGAAGCTCGAGGACGTCGACAAGTCCTACGACTTCTTCAACAAGAACAATTTTTTTGATCGCACCGGCAGGATCTCGCGAACCAAGATGAATGCCCTGATCGACGCCCTGGTCCAGCTGGGTGACGTGAAGGCGCCCGGCAACATCGAGCGGTTCCTGCTGCCCGGCGTGGCGCAGCTGTCGGACTGATTCATGCGGCAAGGCTTGCGCCATGCGTGAAGTCATTGCGGCGCCGCTCCCCGGGCTCGATCTGGCGCAGCATTACGGACACCACCAGTCGCCGGCCATCCGCGCTGGCGGCCTCATCTTCTGTTCCGGCATGCTGCCGGTCGATCCGGAAACTGGCGAGCGGCGCCACGGCACGCTCACCAGCGAGGCGCACGTTATCTTCGGAAATCTGCGGCTGCTCCTGGAGTCGGCTGGCTCCTCGCTCGACCGGCTGGTGCAGGTGCATGCGCTGATTTACGACAGCATCGAGTACGACGTGCTCAATCGTGTCTATCGGCAATACGTCGCGAACGGGCCGCCGGCGCGCACCGTATGGACGGCGCAGATCGAGGCCGGCTTCAAGATACAGCTCGACGCGATCGCCGCCGCCTGAGTGTTTATCTAGTGCGGTGAATTTGAAGTTCCTATCATAACTGGCCGCAAGCTCGTTTAGGAACTTCAAATTCAAAACCGCACTAGAAATCATAGAGTTGCTAGTGCCCCTTGGATTCCGAAGTTCGTATCAGAGCGGGCAGCAATGGTTTACGAACTTCGGAATCGGGGCACTAGTGAGCGCCAAGCGTGAAATCATTTTTCCGCCGAACCGCGCCGCAAATGCGCCGGGCGGTTCTGCCCCGCCAGTCTCGATGGCGGTGAGAGGAGGAGATTTCATCTTTGTGTCCGGCCTGACGTCCGTCGATTTGCAGACCGGTAAGCCCATGCCCGGTACGACGGCGAGCGAGACCGGTCAGATCCTTGGCAACCTCAGGCAATTGCTGGACGCGGCAGGTTCATCTCTCGACAAGGTCGTAAAGGTGAACGTGCTGTTGCACAGCATGCTGGAAGCGCCGAACATGAATGAGGTTTATGTCCGCTTCTTTCCCGATGCGCCGCCCGCACGCACCGTCTGCGGCGCACGCCTTCCCGACGGCATTAAGGTGATCATCGAATGCACGGCGCTGGTGTGATGCCATGAGCAAAAAGCTGCAACGCGCGGTGATAACACCGAAGAACCCGCTGCTCAATGCCTCGCGTATGGGCAACCTGCCGCATGTCCCGGGTATTCGCGTCGGCGACTACATATTCCTGTCGGGTATGGTTCCGATTGATCCGCAGACCGGTGAGCGCCGTCATGGGCCGATTGCAGAACAGGTCCGCATGACGCTGTCCAATATGCAGCATATGCTGGAGTTTGCCGGCTCATCGCTCGATCGCGTTGTGCGCGTGCATATCGTGCTGGCCGACATTTCACATATGGCGGAGATGGATCGGGTGTATCGCGAATTTTTTCCGATCCAACCGCCGGCCCGTACGGCCTGGTCGATGCAGCTTCGGTTCGGCAATGGTTGCGAGATCGAGTGTGTGGCGCTGGCCGGTTAATCAGGGAAAGGGCGGTTAATATGCGACACTGCATCTGCATAATATTGACATCTGCGGTGGTGGCTGGTCTGGCCACAGCGGCAAAATCGCAAGACCTGCCGACTTATATGGCGCCGATTTCGGGCCGCACGGCTTCGAATTCCGCCGAGATCGCGACGAAAAACGTCTTGGCGTTGAATACCGCCATGTTCGAACTCTACGATGATGCTGCCAAAATCTTCCATAGGAACATTCTCAGCAAGCATCCCGTCATTCTCGGCCTGTTCTCGGGAGCCGGCGGCAGGTTTATTCTTTATCGGCCCGGCATGGCTCCGCTCGAGGCACCATCGGTTCCTATCGTCTATCAGTTGCTCAAATCTGTCGACCACAGCACCATGGCGCTCGCCCAGGTGGTCGGGCCGTATCTCGACAATCCCGCCGATCAGTCCTGGCGTGGCTCGATGCTCGCCTATCGTGCCCGAATGAAGTCCGCACTCGATGGCCTGGATGAGGTACCGATGCCGAAGGAGTGGCGCGACAATGATCGCATTATTCTGCAGAACAACCTCGCATTCATGGACGATTGTTTGGAGAAACGCGCCATCTCCTTCGACGCGTTGCAGGCATTCGCCAAGAAACAGGCGCGGTACCTGAAGGAGGACATCGCCTGGGCGGCGCAGACCCAGGTCGCCCATTGGATGAACGTACTCGCGGATTGGAAGAAGATGCTTGGCGCTGATTGGCAGAAGACCTATGCAGCCAGCAATACGATCTATGCCACGCGTCAAAATAACGTGCTGTTCAGCGTGTTGGCGCAGTTTTTCGGGCCAGAGGCCATGAACGACCGGCTGATCCTGATCGAGACCCTTTCCTTCACGACAACGCCCGAAGAGATGATGGAGGCGTTTACCCGCATCATCGCCGACCGCTCGGATGGAGCGCTATTCTTTGGCAATTACCACATGATGGATTATGAGTTGATGGGAGGCGATGCGCGGGACGCAATCGTCGCCGAAAGCAGCAAACTGGGAACCAGGCCGTTCCTGCCGCCAGCGGTGCCGTTCGACTCAAAGCAGTGGCCGATGCGCATCACGCCGGGCCCAGGGGCCACTTCCCTCGCCGAACTTCCATAAGGCGGCTGGTCTGAGTACGGATAAGCTGACCGCTGCCGGAAACGGGCTTTGCCGGAACAGGGATCTGTGCAGCCGCGACGCCCACCAGCAGGAGCCATGCGAGGGTTGCCGCTATTAACCGCTGAACGCCTTGGCAGACACTGCTCTTGTCGCGCTACGCCATAAGTCGCAACCACCTCACATGCATAAATAACCGGCTTGCGATCAGCACGCGCCTATGTTGCATTGAATACTCTGCCCCCGCATACCGTCCAATACCAATGCCAAAGCATCATGAACTCAATGCCGGCGCCGATACCGTACACTGGGGATATTTTGATGCTGCGCTCAAGCCGGTTCTGAAGATTGAAAGCGGAGACAGCGTCACCATCACCACGATTTCCGGCAGTCCTGACCTGCTGCCGAAGCCGGGCAGCGAACTCAAGATCCTGCCGGAGTACGCCGAGGTTTACGCGCGGCACGCGTATCGACTTGGTCCGCATATCATGACGGGGCCGATCTACGTTGAAGGCGCGGAGCCGGGAGATGCGCTTGAAGTTCGTATCAAGAATATACAGCTGCGACAGAACTGGGGTTATAACCTCATCCGGCCGCTGTCCGGCACGATCCCGGAGGATTTCGGTCAGACCTGGCGCGCGATCCAAATCCCCATCGACATCAATGCGCAGGTTGCATATCCGCCATGGGGCGGTCGGCTGCCGCTGGCGCCCTTTTTTGGCAACATGGGAAATGCGCCGCCGCCCGCGTATGGCCGCCTGACTTCGGTCATTCCGCGGGAGTTCGGCGGAAACATCGATAACAAGGAGCTGACAGCAGGTACGACCCTGTTTCTGCCCGTGTTCAACCGCGGCGCCCTATTCTCGGCCGGAGACGGCCATGCCGTGCAGGGTGATGGCGAAGTCTGTGTCACGGCGATCGAGACTGCGCTGCGCGGAACGTTCGAGCTGATTGTGCGCAAGGACATGAAACTTGCTCTGCCGCGCGCCGAAACACCGACGCATTTCATCACCATGGCTTTCGACAGCGATTTCGATCAGGCGGCAAAGCAGGCCGTGCGGGAGATGATGCGGCTCTTGAACGAGAAAGCGGGTCTTTCGCGCGAGGACGCCTACTCGTTCATGAGCCTGGCTTGCGACGTTCGCGTCACGCAGCTTGTCAACGAGCACAAGGGAGCGCACGTCATGGTGGCGAAGGCCCTGCTCGACATGTCGGCCGGGATATGATCCGCCGGCTTTAGGTTCCTGAACGGGGCCACATGGCTCGGGTACGATCCCGGACATGGGAATTCCGGTGGTAATCATCCTTCCAATGACCGCAGTCCGGCGTTGTGGATGGCGGGGATGATAACATGCGATGGGGCCGGATCTCTTGCGCGAACCGCGTGTTTGCGGTTGCTCGATATGGGCGGCGACGCAGGCTTACGACGTTGGATAGTGCGTGAATGGTGACGCGGAATCCTTTCTATGTCGAAAGCAATCATAAGACTACGTGTGAAAGCACGGTCCAAGCGGATCGACCCCTCACAAGGCGTCCTTGATCTCGGGATTGATCGGCAGACCCAGATACGAGGTTTCGGAATGGGCGTGCTCGCGGACGGCACGCCGTTTCTCACCCAACGCGGCTTGGCGCGTCTGTGCGGGGTGCGCAATGCACACATCGGGACAATCAGCAGCGAGTGGAACGCTTCCCGGCACAAGCCGCGAATCATGCGGATACGCGCCATCCTCTCCAGCAGTGGCCTGGCTCTCCAGGAACCTCACCTCCGTCTCGAGCACGGCACCCGCGCAATATTTGCCTATCCAGAGTCGGTCTGCCTGGCCGTTCTGGAATATTACGCCTTTCATGCCGGTTCCAATTGTCGGAACGAGGCGCGAAATAATTTTCGGGCCTTGACCGGCAGAGCTTTGCGAGCGCTTATCTGCGCGCAAGTCGGTTACCAGTCAGAGCACGCCGTCCACGTCGTGGGAATTGCACCTGCGCGCGTCACCGGCGTCTCGCACGGCTCGGCGCAGTCAATTGGCAAACCGGTCGACATGCTTCGTCGGCCTGGGAAGATTGCAGCGCTGAAACCACATTAGCACCCTTGATCCGCGAGTTTCCGGGTCGATCCTTTGGCAAGGTTTCATCCAGCCACGGCTTCGCAGGAATCACTTGTTGATGCTTTGTTTATGGGTAGAAAATCCAGGACCGTTCCCTGCACATGTTGTTGGTCCATCAGCCAAATTATTTACAATCTAGGTCCGAACAAAAAATGGAACATCAGCTGATCGATGTAGGCGATAAACTTTCGGGAAAATTTCCGTAAAAATATTGTTCGAATTAATCTAACAGAAGTTTAATTTGCAATGTCGCAGGTTTCGATTTGTAATTCCATTGACACCGGCTGTGTCAAGATGTGGATCGGAGGGGAACATGTGGAAAGCCGTCATCAGAAGCGACGATCTGGGGCGCTCTATCGCCTGACAGAGCCGGGCAAGAAGCATTTATGGGGCCATCGGGGATATGGATCGCGCGATGCGAGTCCGACGTCGATTGCTTCCGAAAGAGTATGAGTAAAAAAAGCTGATCCGACTGTGATGGAAACTCTGAATACGGGGAGCCACGGCTATGCCAATGTTCGACCCCGAATTAGTACAACTCATGCGCAATGCGCTTGAGGAAACAATGACGAGAGTCCCCTTGGAACATTCAACCCCATCAACAAAGGCTTATCTCGCTGAATGCATTCTCAAGGCTGCCGCTCAAGGCCAAACAACCTATGACGGGCTGCTGGCTGCGGCAGCTGATCAGATCCAGGTAGCCCTGTCGTTGTTCACCTGAGACTTGCGGGCGAGTGCGTCAGGGACAGTGCCTCCATTCCGCCGCAGTCCCCCATATCGTGACGCAGTTCGTTAGCCACTGTCCAGGCTGCAAGCAGACCACATGATCCTCCGCTGCTTTTTTGCTTTCAAGCCCGTCGGTGCGCCTGCGCAATCCATCAAACTATGGCAGACGGCTCTTGCATTGTGCGCCGTCGCGTTTTTCGCACCGGATATGGCAAGCGCGCAGGATAAGGGCACCCTCAATCCCGAGCCGTTGCCACCACTAACAAAGCCTGACACCCCCGCGACCGCGGCCAGGGAGCTGTTCGCCCGAAAGACGACGCCCGCCGCCCTTCCGGCGCGCTCCATCGGCTTCTATTCGAAAGGCTGTCTCGCGGGTGCTGTCGCACTGCCCATCAACGGCGAGAACTGGCAAGTGATGCGTATTTCGCGCAACCGCAACTGGGGGCACCCGAGCCTAGTGCAATTCCTCGAAGAATTATCCGAGCGCGCGGCCAGGAGCGGCTGGCCGGGACTCCTGCTGGGCGACATGTCGCAGCCGCGCGGCGGCCCGATGCACAACGGCCACGCGAGCCATCAGGTCGGTCTCGATGCCGATATCTGGCTCACGCCCATGCCCGACCGCGAGCTCACGCGAGAAGAACGCGAAGAGATGATGGCCACGGTGGTCGTGGCCAAAGACCGCAAGGATGTCGACCCGAAGGTGTGGACCCCGGCGCACCTGGCGCTGATCAAGGCCGCGGCAGAGGATGCGCGCGTCAACCGCGTATTCGTGAACACCGTCATAAAGAAGGCGCTTTGCCGCGAGGCCGGTAATGATCGCGCGTGGCTGCGCAAGGTGCAGCCGTGGTTAGGGCACGACTGGCACTTCCATGTCCGTCTCAATTGCCCGCCCGACAGTCCGGAATGCGAGCCGCAGTCGCCGCGCGATGTGGGTGACGGCTGTGTTGGCAAGGAAATGCATCGCTGGTCCAGCGATGCAATAGACGCGACGCCGTCGAAGCCGCGGCCCGGTCCCAAAATGGCTGAGATGCCTGCGGCTTGTCGACAGGTGCTGAACGCACCATAGTTGTCAGAAAACTACAGCACTGCCAAATTCGACTTACCTTACGGTGTTGTAACGATGCGGTAAGTGTCGCGTCACGTCCTCGCATGCAAATTCTCGACGTCGGCACACCATTGGGCGAACGAACTGAACAATCCAATAGGCGCTTGTCCGCCTGCATGACGGTCACCTCGAACCATGGGACTGGGGATTTCCTCCAGATCACTTCTGACTGCCGCGCTGCTGGCGGCGTGTTCTTTTGCAACGGCGCTCGTCCGGGCCGAGCCGATACGTCTCGCCGTGCCGATGCCCGCCGTCGAGGCTGAAACGTACCCCTATTACGTCGAGTTTCGCGTCGCGGTGAACGGCGTCTACGGTCACAGCTACATCGCCTATGGCCGCCGCAACGGCCTTGGCCAACCCGCCACCGCAACCTATGCCGACATCCATCCAACCGGCGACATCCCCAGCATGGTGCTCGGCCATTTCATCCCGATGGACGCGGCGACCACGCCGGAAAAGGACACGCTCGGCCGCAAGATCGCCAGCCGCTTCCGTCGGCCGCTCACAGCTGCTGAGTTTCACAGGCTCATCGCCATCATCGCCAGCACCCGCGCAGCCCGCCACGCCTGGAGCATTCTCGCCTACAATTGCAACGACTTCGTCGCCGACGTGGCGCGCGGCATCGGCATGCAGACACCGACCACGCTGTCGCTGCCCTACGAATTCATCCCGACGCTCAAGGCGATGAACGAACACGCGTTAAGGGCCGGTGTGCGCGCCGGTGTCTACCGGCCTGGGAGCCACGGCCCTGCTCACACCGCTGTCGTCCACTCTTCCAGCAGGCTCTAGGACGCGATATGACGGGGCCGATCTACTGCTCGACACGTTCACCTGGACGTGATGCACGGATCAATTTTATGATCTGCTGAGCTGCCTTAGCGAGGACGAAAATGGCGGACGTATTCCTCAGCTAGAAGCAGACTCGACGTAAACATTCCCTCTCGAGACCCGGTGGCTGTCGGTCAATTTTACGTGTTGCGCGTGCAAGGCCATAGATGGTCAACGTTTTGGCGGTCATTTCGAAGCGTGTTGGCGATGCCATTCGGCGATAACGATTCTCCGGGAGGGTAGCGTGCGATTGCTCCTGAAGGCTGGCCTCGCAGGTGCATTTCTCGCTACATTGCTTTTCGGCGACCTTTCGATTGCATTGGCACAGCAGGAGATTGAGACAAACCAACTCCGGAACGAAATCTGGAATCTCTACAACGCCAAGCGATATTCAGAAGCCATTCCCCTGGCGCAACGCTTAATCGGTATTTTCGAAAAGTCCCTCAGTCCGGATCATCCCGATCTGGCTAGGGCCCTAAACAATCTGGCTGAGCTGTACCGGGAGCAAGGTCAGTACGCCGATGCTGAACCCTTGCACAAGCGCGCATTGGCCATTCGAGAAAAATCGCTTGGTCCTACGGACCCTGCTGTTGCAAGTTCGCTGAGCAATCTGGGCTTGCTGTATAAGAACCAAGGTCGGTACGTGGACGCCGAGCCTTTGTATCAGCGGGCCTTGACCATCAGGGAAAAGGCGCTCGGTCCCAATCATCCTGATGTTGCCGGAACATTAACCAATCTGGCACTGCTCCATAGTGCACGCGGCTCATACATTGAAGCCGAACGATTTCAGAAGCGTGCATTGCTGATCTACGAACAGTCCCTTGGCCCCAAGCACCCTCGTGTGGCTCTAGCGCTGAACAACCTTGCTCACCTGAACGTCGAACAAGGCCATTATGCGGAAGCAGAACCTTTGTATCGGCGCGCATTGGCGATCGAAGAAGAGAGGCTCGGTTCCGACGATCCCAGTGTCGCAGGTTCGTTGAATAATCTGGCTTCACTGCATGAGGACCAAGGACATTATGTGGATGCAGAGCCTTTGTACAAGAGATCTTTGGCTATTTGGGAAAAGACTCTCGGTCGCGACCATCCCATGGTCGCAGCGTCGCTGAACAATCTAGGGTCGCTATATTTGATACAAGGTCGCCATGCCGAAGCCGAGCTGCTTTTCCAGCGATCATTGGCCATTCGCGAAAAGGCACTAGGTCCCAATCATCCCGAAGTAGCGTTGTCGCTGAATAACCTGGACGTTCTTTACAGCAGCCAAGGTCGTTACGCTGATGGCGAACGGATGCAACAGCGGGCATTGTCGATTCGAGAAAAGGCACTTGGTCCCGATCATCCCGGCGTCGCTCTTTCACTAAACAATCTGGCTACGCAATATTCCACCCACGGACGCTATGCCGAGGCCCAGCCTTTGTTCCAGAGGTCATTGATCATCAGGGAGAAGGCGCTTGGGCCCGATCATCCCGATGTGGCAGCATCGCTGTACGGGCTGGCTGTATTGTATCGGACCCAGGGCCGCTATGCCGATGCCGAGCCTTTGTTCCAGCGAGCGTTAAGCATTCGCGAAAAGGCGCTTGGTGCCGACCATCCCGACGTATCGGAGCTGCTGAACAGCCTCGTGTACCTTTATAATCTGCAAGCGCGTTATGCTGATGCCTTACCCATTGTCAGACGAACCATCACCCAGGGCATCGCCGCCAAGTATGCTGCATTTCCGGTGCTTTTCGCGGCTCAATCGAACAACCTGATCAGCGCTGGCCAAGCGCTGACAGACAGCTACCAACTGGTGCAGCGTGTTTCTTCCTCCGCAGCGGCAAGTGCCGTTTTGAGGTTAGCCGCACGCTTTGCCGCGGGCACAACTGAGCTGGCGCAGCTCGTACGCAAGGATCAGGATTTAGCCGGTGAAGCGGAAGCGCTGGACAAATTGATAATTGCCTTTGTTTCCAAACCACCTGCGGAACGTTCCCCTGCGGTCGAGGATGAGATTCGCAAGCGCGTTGATGCGGTCAAGATGGAGCGCGGCAGGTTAAGCCAAATCTTCAATCAGCGCTTTCCCGACTACGTAGCTCTGTCCAAGCCGCAATTGATCTCGTTGCCGGAGACGCAGCCGCTTCTTGCCGATGATGAAGCCCTGTTGGTTTTCGACTTCGGTGCTAAGAGCTACGCTTGGATCGTCACGGGCAACTATGCCGAATGGAGAGAGCTGAAGATTTCAGCCAAGGAGTTGGATTCTCAGGTACAGGCATTGCGCGCGTCCCTGACCGATGTACGCAGCCGGTTTGATGCCGCGCTAGCGTATAAACTCTATCTTGCGACATTCGGTACTTTTGCTGACAAGATCGCAGCCAAGAAACGCCTTTCCATCGTGCCCCATGGCGCGCTGACGAGTTTGCCGTTCCAGCTGCTCGTCACCAAAGACCCGAGCGGCAAGAAGCTCAATGAGGTGGCCTGGCTCATCCGCTCGCATGCCGTCACGATCTTGCCTTCGGTTGCGAGCCTGAAACTGCTGCGCAGAGGATCGCAAACCTCGTCCGCGCACAAGCCGATGATCGCCTTCGCCGACCCGGTGTTCTCAAAGGCTGCTCGCGCACGGGCACAGAAAGTCGCCAAGCGCAACATCACCAGCTTCTATCGCGGTACCCAGGTCGATGTCACTGCTATTGGTGACTACCTTCCCCAACTGCCGGGCACCCGCAAAGAAGTGGAGCAAATAGCTAAAGAGTTGAAGGTGCAAACAGACGACGTCAGACTTGGATTGGATGCCACTGAAACCGGCGTCAAGCAAGCGAAGCTCGATCAATATCGCATCGTCTACTTCGCAACCCATGGGTTGGTTGCGGGAGATTTAGAGCTATTTGCCAAAAGCAAAGCGGAGCCCGCTTTGGCACTCACGATCCCAGACAATCCAAATGATTTTGACGATGGTCTGCTCACTGCCAGCGAGGTCGCGCAGCTCAAACTTGATGCAGATTGGGTCGTGCTATCCGCTTGCAACACAGCAGGAGAAGAAAAACCTGGTGCGGAAGCTCTATCGGGTCTTGCTCGTGCCTTCTTCTATGCGGGCGCAAGATCGCTGGTCGTGTCGCACTGGAGTGTGGACGATGAAGCAGCAGCAAGGCTGATGGTCAGCACGTTTCGAGCCATTTCGCGCGATCCAAAACTGTCGCACGCTGAGGCGCTGCGGCAATCCATGCTAGCGATGATTGACCAAGCCAAATCCGACGATGAAGCAGACCCCCGGCTTTGGGCTCCGTTTGTGGTGGTTGGGGAGCCAGCAAAGCCGCACTAATCCTGATCAGGTTGTTATCCAAGGCACTGATAAGAAAATGCGCCTTCCTCTTGGCGTACACGCAGAGGGGAATGCAGTTCGGCATAGCGCGCATGAGTTGGTTTCAAATTCCGGTTGCGAGGCGCGCCATGATCATTATCGTCGCTATCTGCATGATCCCCTGGAGCGCTACAGCGAAAAAATAGCGGTTCGTCAGCCTGGCGATTCTGGAGCTATCCGGCGTGGACCGCTGGAGCTCCAGGCACACCCGCAGGTTGGTTGGCAGCAGATAACCGAGCCCTTGAATAGCCATCAGGGTCACAAGGACGAGCGACGCTGCTATCCATCCATATTCGGGCCATGGCAGCGCGGTGAAGCCCATATCCGCTGCGAGAAACCAACCGGTCGTACCGGTTATGATGGAGAGCGCGGGCATCAGGAAAAGCGTGCGCGGCGTCAGCCGCAAGAGCACTGCCTTGCGCGCCGGTAGATCAATCACCCGCAGAATCGGCCCAAGGACGAAGCCCATAAACAGATCGATTCCGGTCCACAACAAACCGCTTAACACATGGATAAAGTTCAGCGACCACATGTGATGGCTGGCAATGACCGCAATCATTACGGCAAGCGCCGCGCCGACATACCACAGGTAATGCCAGCGGATGAGGTTCGTTGCTGCCGCTTGGGTCACGATCTCCCCGCAAGATCGTCTAGTGGTCCGATTCCGAAGTTCGCCACCACTCGCAGCACGTTCAGATGCGAACTTCGGAATCTAAGGACCACTAGCAACTCTATGATGCTAGTGCGGTTTTGAATTTGAAGTTCCTAAACGAGCTTGCGGCCAGTTATGATAGGAACTTCAAATTCACCGCACTGGTTCAACAGGCCGGCTGCGCCGCCGCTCTACTGTTTCCGGTCTTGCGCGGTTTCCTTCGCGAGCGGTACCCAGCGTTGCGCTTCCGCGGCAATGAATGCCTTGAAATCTGCGGTTTTCATCCCAGCCGGCATGGCCGTTTGCTTCCAGTAGAATGCCTGCACTTGCGTGATCAGCGAGAGCCGCCAGCACCAGCTCATTCAACTTTTCAATTATGGTACTCGGCGTACGTGCCGGGGCGAAGAGAGAATAGGTGTTATCGGCGATCAGATTGGGATACCCGAGCTCGACCGCCGTCGGTACATCTGGCAGCTGCGCAATTCGCTCGCGTGTAGCAATCGCGAGAGGAAGCAGTTTTCCGGCCTGGATATGCTCCATGAAAAACGACGCATCGGAGAACATCAGGTCAACGTGTCCGGCAACCAGATCATTGATGGCTGGCGGAGCACCCTTGTAGGGAACGTGAAAGATGTCGATCTTTGCTTCACGTTTCAAAAGTTCGGCAGCCAGATGCGCGACGGTTCCCGTTCCCGACGAGCCGATATTTACCTTGCCGGGATTCGCGTTGGCGTACTTGATCAGCTCGGAAAGGTTGTGGACGCCAAGCTTCGGGTTTGCCACCAGAAGCGCGGGAACTTTCGCCATCGAGGTGATCGGCGCCACGTCGTTGAGCGGATCGAACGGCCGCGGCTCCGTAAGACTCGGCGGGACCAGCAGGGAAACCACGCTGGTAGACAGGAGCGTGTAACCGTCCGCAGCTGCATCGATCACGCTTTTCGTGCCAATCATTCCGCTCGCGCCGGGCTTGGGCTCGATGATGACCGGCTGCCCGGTGATGTTGCTGACCTTGTGCGCAACCGATCGAGCGAAAAGATCGGCGGATCCTCCAGCAGGAAAAGGCGCGACGATTTCCATCCGCCGCGATGGGAACTCGTCGGCGTTGGCGCAGAAGAGCAACTCAATTAACGCGACGGTGCACAAGACGGGAACGATAAGATATCTTGAATGAGCGCTAGCTGACATATGTATCTGCTGAGTGTTGTCTCTGCTGGCTTATTGTCTTGCTGACTTGGGGGGTATGGCTTCGACGTCAGGTTCTATTTCATTCGGCGGCGCTTTGCGACGAAGGCTTATGTTGCGCAACATGCTGTTCCAGCTTGAAGAGCCGAACAGCATTCTCCGAAAGAATGTTCCTGCGATCGCTCTCCGGGAGCCTTGCATCATCGATAACCTTCATGCGTAATCTGTGCAGGCTCATCGGGACGCTGATCCAACGCCATGTGGCAGACCAGTCCGTGCCAAACAGGATACGTTCCGAGCCGATCTTATCAACAGCAAGGCGCAGATGATCGTAGCTGGTGCCGACCACATCAAAGTAGATATTCACGTTGCGCAGGGCGACTGTCATCGCGCTGTCGAAGTAACGGCTGATGCTGCGTCCCATCTTGGTCAGGATTATCGGAACGCCGGGATGGCGCAAGGCAACTTCGTCGACCCACAACGGATCGCCGTAGAACAGCCCGCCTGGAAATTGCGACCATGCCGTCGGAAACTGAATTGGCACACGATGCTTGGCGACAACTTTCATCAGACCGTCGAGGTGCCTGGCTATTCTTTCCGGATGAATTTCGTCAGTCAGTGAGCGGATAAATATTTCGCCTACGCCCTTCATTTTGAGCTTGGTCAGGCAACGCTCGATCTCCTCGGGCGCTTGCTCGCGGAAGGCGCTGGGGTCTTCATGGTATCCGGCAGCCTCCTGGTCATGTCCGACCCGGGCCAGCGCAAGCAGTCTGTCGGGGTGTCGATTGGCGGCATCGGCTACCAGGTCATTGGCGACAAAGCCCGGGCGAGCCTGGACCAGCGCAAGCGCCACGCCGTTCTTGTCCATGTCTGCGACAAGAGCGTCCGAATTGTCGACCGGCTGTTCCGTCAAACTGCAGTTGTAGAGATCGGGGTAGCGCGTGCGGAACGCAATGAGGTCTTCAGTCGTACGAATATGCCTGCTCAGATCCCTGAAGGAAGGAAAGCTGCAAACGTGAACGTGGGTGTCGATAATCATGCGCAGTCTCCTCGGCGGCTAATTGATCATCGTACCGGGACCGGAAGGAAATTAGAACAGGAACTATTAGCGTGCGACCGATGTTACAGCAGCGAGGGTGCATCCTCGCTTCGCTCAAATCGGCTCTATAAATACCCGGGAATAAATCCGCGGCAGAAAAGATAATGCACACAGGGAGCAGTTCTGCTTGTAGCGGCGCAACCGTGGCCGCGTACCAGTCGAACGAAGGCTCCCGGGCAACAACGGATAAACCGCAGCAACCCGCAACAAGCGGCGCTCCGGCCCGCTCGCTATATCTTGCTCGATCATCGCAGCACCACACTCAGGAGACGCAATATGAAGACCTTCTTTACCGCTCTCGCACTCGCCGCCATCATAACCGTCGAGGCGCTAGTCCCGGCCGCAGCCGCATCTCAATATGGCTGCGCCGCGCAACAAAGGAATGACGGCTGCGTGTACAATGGATATCCCTGTTGTCAGTGGCTGCACAGCGGCCAAGACAGTTGGTAGTCGCCGCGAAAAACGACGGCTTCGACATTCCGCGTTCGCCATAACGCCCGGGATCGGCAGACTAGTGGTCCAATTCCGAAGTTCGCCACTGCTCGCGGCACGTTCTGGTGCGAACTTCGGAATCTAAGGACCACTAGCAACATTATGATTCTAATGCGGTTTTGAATTTGAAGTTCCTAAACGAGCTTGCGGCCGGTACTGATAGGAACTTCAAATTCACCGCACTAGGCGCGCGCGGCGCCGCACGGAGACCGCTGTGACCTGGGATATCCTGATTCGCCGCGGCACCGTCATCGACGGCAGCGGCATCCCGGGCACCATCGGCGATCTCGCTGTTGCCGACGGCCGCATTGCCGCCCTGCGGCCCGTCGCTGGCTGGCGACGCGAACAAGGTCATCGGCGCCGAGAGTCTCGCCGTGACTCCCGGCTTTATCGACATCAAGACCCATTCCGACTTCGTCCTGCCGATCAATCCGAAGGCCGAAAGCAAAGTGCGGCAGGGTGTCACCACCGAGATCATCGGTCATTGCGGCTTCTCGGTCGCGCCTGTGCTGCCGGGAAAGATGCAGCTCCTCGCCGACTACCTGAGCGGAGGCGCGCCGTGGCTGCCGTTTCGGGAAATGAGCTTTCCCGAATACCTCGACACATTCCCCGCAGTCGCGGTCAATGCCGGCATGCTGGTCGGCCACAACACGCTCAGACTCATGGTGATGGGGATGGCAGATCGTGCGCCGACCGAGGCCGAACGCGACCAGATGATCGCGCTGCTGGAAGACGGTCTGCGCGCCGGCGCGCTCGGCATGTCATCGGGCCTATTCACCCCGCCCGGCAGCTTTGCCCAGCCCGACGAAATGATGGTGCTCTGCAAGGTATTGAAACGCCACAACGCGGGTTATTTCACCCACATCCGCGACGAATCGAACAAGGTCATGCAGGGGGTGGAGGAGGCGATCGACATTGCCCGCGCCTGCGGCGTGCATGTCGAGATCGTGCATCTGAAATGCTCAGGGGTCGATAATTGGGGAAAGGTGTCGCAGATCCTCGACAAGATCGCCGCCGCCCGCGCGCAAGGGTGCAGCATCGATTGCGACGCCTATCCTTACACCGCCGGTGCCAACCCGCTGAAGAACCTGCTGCCACCGTGGGTGCAGATCGGCGACAACGCGGCGATGCTGGCGCGGCTCGCCTTGCCGGAGACGCCGCAGCGCGAGTCAGGGCCGAGGTCGCCGATCATGGGCTCAACAACTGGGGCCGCATCCCGTCATGGGAGGCAGTGCAGATCTCGATCTCGCCGTGCCTGCCGCAGACGGTCGGCCAGACAGTGGCAGCACTGGCGGCGGCGCGGGGATGCGACCCGATCGACCAGATCTGCGACCATCTGATCGCCGACAGCGGAGCCACTCGCGTTCTGATCGCGTCGATCTCGGAAGACGATATCCGCACGATCGTGCGCTCGCCGACCGCACTCGTCGGCTCAGACGGCAATTGCGTCGCGACTTATGGGATCGTAAGCCAGGGCATGCCGCATCCGCGCTTTTACGGCACCTTTCCCAGAATTATCGGGCGCTATGTCCACGACGAGCGGCTGATCCCGCTCGAACAGGCGATTTACAAGATGACCGGCGGCGCGGCAAAGGCGCTCAAATTGCGCGATCGCGGGCTATTGAAGGAGGGCTACCGCGCCGACATCGCAATCTTCGATCCGAATGATTTCCGCGACCAGGCAACGTACGCGAACCCGCATCGCTATCCGAGCTGCGCACGCACGACCGTCATCGTCAATGGCACCGTTGTCGTCGAGAATGCGACGCACACCGGCGCGACGCCGGGGATAGTTCTGCGGCGTGGCACCGACGGCAGCGTCGGGTAGCGTGGCCGCTTCGCAGCGAGCGCCGCACCTCAGAATGACGGTTCGAGGACGAGACTTGTCGCTGATCCGAGCCGCCGGGTTGCAAAATAACCCATCCACCCGCTAATTCACCCTTGCTCAGTTTGGTGTTCTGTGACGCGCTCATGGCTTGACGGGGATTAAATTGAAACGACGCGATTTCATCTTGGTGCTCGGCGGTGCGGCGGCTGCATGGCCGCTCGCGGCGCTCTCCCAGCAGCCGGAAAAAATTCCCCGAATCGGGGTACTCTGGCGAGGGGTGAATGCCGAACAGGAGGGTTCGCTCTTCGCATCTCTGGTCAAGGGGTTCGGCGACGCCGGTTATGTGGAAGGGCGCGATATCAAGCTGGAGCATCGCTATGCCAATGACATGCCGGACCGCTTCAAGAGCATGGCAGCCGAGCTTGCATCCGCGAACGTCGATGTCTTGATCGGCGTGGGGATCACCGCCGCGACTTCCGCAAAAGCCGCAACGACCACCATCCCCATCGTTTTCCTCATCGTTGGCGATCCCGTCGGGAGCGGATTGGTGGAGAACCTCTCCCGGCCGGGCGGCAATGTAACAGGATTGTCGAGCTTCTCGGCCGGCTCGTTTGCCAAGCGGATCAACTTTCTCAAGGAGTTCATCCCGGGGCTCGCCCGCGTTGCATTGCTGATCAATCCAAATGACCCGCTCCCGCGGCCCTACGCAGATCCGTCGCAGGCGGCGCAGGAGCTCGGATTGACGATGCAGACGTTCGAGTGGAAAACGACAAACGACCTCGGTCCGGCATTCGACGCAATGAAGCGGGCGAAGATGCAGGTGCTCACGACCAATCCAGATGGACTGGCGTTTGCGCATCGGGCGCTGATCGCGCGCATCTCGGCTTCACGCGGCTTGCCGTTTTCAAGCTGGTCGAAGGACACTTTAAAGCAGGGTGCGGTCATGTCCTATGCAGCCGACCAGGATGCGATCTGCAAACGTGCGGGCGGTTACGTGGACAAGATCCTCAAGGGAGCCAAACCCGGCGAGCTGCCGGTGGAGGAACCGACGAAGTTCGAGCTGTTCCTCAACCCCAAGGCCGCCAAGGCTGTCGGCTGGACCATTCCGGAGTCCGTATTGTCGGCCGCCGACGGCGTGGTCGAATGAGGCGTGGCCTCGCCTCCGGGGGAGCAAAATGAAACGCCGCGAGTTCATCACGCTATTCGGCGGCGCGGCCGCGTGGCCGCTCGCGGCGCGTGCGCAGCAAGGCGAGAGCGTGCGCAGGATCGCGATTCTGATGCCGTTCCCGCCAACAAACGCGGAAATGCAGGCGCGCGTGCGCGCCTTCCGGGACGAACTGCGAAAACATGGTTGGGCGGCCGGCGTCAACGCCCAGTTCGACGAACGCTGGACCAGCGACAACATGGACCTCATTCGCTCCGCAGCCACGAACCTTGTCGAACTTAATCCGAACGCGATCTTGGCCGTCGGCGGCCGCGTTATTCCGATCCTGATGGAACTGACGCGCTCGATTCCAATTGTCAACCCCGGTGGCTCCGACCCCGTCGCGCGCGGCTACGCGCAAAGCCTCGCTCATCCCGGCGGCAACGTGACTGGCTTTGCCATCATGGAGCTTTCGGTCATCAGCAAGATGCTGCAGACGCTCAAAGAGATCGCGCCCAGCATCTCACACATTTCCATGATTTTTAATCCGGACAACCCCGTGGGAGTCTTTTTTGCCCGCTCGTTTGAATCCGCCGCCGGGCCGCTCGGCATCAAGCCGACCATCGCTCACATTCACGGGCTTGCGGATGTCGAGCGCGCCGTGGCTGCGGTGGCAACTCAGCCAAATAGCGGTATTTTTGTCCCGCCGGACGTGACCATCTCCGCCTTCATCGAGCAGACCGTCGCAACGATTGCGCGGCATCGCTTGCCGGCGATCTATTCCGAGCGTGTTTTCGTGACAAGCGGAGGGCTGGTATACTACGGCGCAGATCGCGTTGAACTCTATCGCGGGGCTGCCTCCTATGTCGATCGTATCCTGCGCGGCGAGAAGGCCGGCGATCTGCCCTATCAGCAGCCCACCAAGTACGATCTGGTGATCAACCTACAGACCGCCAGGGCGCTGGGCTTGACGATCCCGCCGATGCTTTTGTTTACCGCCGACGAAGTGATTGAATAAGCGCAATTGCGATGAGCTCGCAATCTACCGTTCGCGCAGGGCGATCCCAGCGAAAGTTCAATTGGTCCTCGGTGAATTCGGGCATGCTATGGATGTGACGGATGCATCAGATTGGGTCGGAGAATCGGAACCACTCACACTTACTTTGAACTCAACCCGGCGGTTGAGCTCGTTGCCCGGCTCAGCCGGGTACAGCAGTTGGGATTTCCCATAACCTTTCGCCGTCAATCGTTCCGGGTTCATCGTCTGCTGCGCAATCAGATATTGTCGCACAGCGTCGGCCCGCCTCTGCGAAAGTTGCTGGTTATATTCGACGTTACCGCGCCCATCGGTATGGCCGCTGATAGTGAGATCAATGTTGCCGAAATCGGCATGCTTGAGCGTTTCAGCTAGAAGATCGAGCCCCTTGCGCGCAGCCACTGTCAGCTTGGCCGAATTGAATGCAAAGTTCACGCCGCGGTCCAAAGACTCAGGGATGCGCAAGTCAGGGATCGTGGGGCAGCGAAACTGTCGCCCGAGAAACGGCATTTTGCATTGCGGGTCGAGAGCGCATGGCGTTTCCTCAACCGCCGGCTTGTCCTCTGCCAAGACCGGCGCCGCCACGTTGAACATCAGCAACAAGCTGCAAAAGAGACATGCGTAGTTCAATACTAATTCCCTACACCGCGGAAGAGTCTTCCAGCAAACGCGCTCGACAGCTCGGGTGCCACGCGTGCCCGGCCAAGATCGCACTGCACCCGGGTTCTGCTGACTGTGCCGGCCTGCACTTCGCTCTGGTTGGACCCGACCGTCACAATACCGCCGGTGATGGTTTCCCGCACGCATGAGTGCAGATACCCGAGTACAATGGTATCGCCGGAGCCAAGCAAAATGACCTGGCCAGAATGGACATAGTCCATGAACTCCACGCCGCTCGAAGCGCCGCTCACTTTCTCTACCAGCGCAACCTCAAGGGGACCAGCAGCAGCAGCCGATCCAATCAGCGTCGCCGCGGCGACGACCAGGCTTGCCGTGCGGATTATTGACCTGATAGCCATAACGCGCCTCCATGTACTTTGACCTGTGGCGGGCTATTAACGATCCCACCTTATAGCGCCCGACGTCTCGACGATGTGATCGAGATCACAAAAAGGTCGATTGCTCAGGGGAGTTGCGCAATTTGGCGGCACGATCGATGACGCCCGCGAAAGGGAGGGCCGCGTTACTTTCGGTCCGCGATCGCTTGCGGATTCGCGTTCAGATTTTCCGCAGAGGAGCAACGCAGACAGCGTTGGCACCGGTACAATTCATCGCCTGCTGCCCAGCCGGTGCCAGGCTTCTCGGCTTTCCATTTCACTATGAAGTTGCCGAAATCGGCGGGTGAACCCGCGAGCACCGTAGCGCCCAGATCGGCAAACCGCGCCTTCATCTTGGGGTCGCTAAGGCCCGCATTGATCTCTTTGTTCAGCTTGTCCACGATATCGGCGGGCGTGTTCGCGGGCGCGCCGATCCCGCTCCAGGTGCTCGCCTCGTAACCCGGCACGAATTCGGCGACGGCCGGAATGTCCGGCAGCGCCTCGGAGCGCGATGCGGACGTCACGGCGAGTGCGCGCAGTTTGCCGGCCCTGATCGTTTCGATCGACGTTGGCATTGGGCTGAATGTCACCTGCACCTGTCCGCCGAGCAGGTCCGCGAGCGCCGGCCCGCCGCCCCGGTACGGCACATGAAGCATGTTTACACCGGTCATCGCCTTGAACAATTCGCCGGACATATGGTTCGGCGTCCCGCTCCCGGCCGATGCCATGTTGATCTTGCCGGGGTTGGCCTTTGCATAGGCGATAAACTCAGGCACCGTCCTGGCGGGAACCGAAAGATTTACCACCATGACATTCGGTACCACAGCAATACCGGCGACCGGCACGATGTCGCGAATGAAATTGAAATTGAGCTTCTCATACAGCGTTGCGTTGATCGCGTCATTCGATCCGGCCAGGAGGAGCGTATAGCCGTCAGCCGGCGAGCGCACGACCGCTTCTGTGGCAATATTGCCGCCTGCGCCGCCTCGGTTCTCGACGATGAATTGCTGGCCGAGCCGCTCCGACAGCCATTGACCGATCAGACGCGCATTGATGTCGGCTACGCCGGCAGGGGCAAAGCCGACGACAATGCGCACTGGCCGCGCCGGATAGGCTTGTGCCACTGCCATTCGCGGAATCGCCGCAAGCGCGGCAGCGCCCGCAGCCAGATGCAGGAATTTGCGACGGGGAAGTTTCATGGCTTGCCGCTCCAGCGACGTCAAAACCGGAGGCGTGCCAATCTTCCGGGAAGCTTTTGAGCGACAGCGAGCGGCCAAGTCAGCTTCAACCCCCAACTCGTATTGGACCTGAGCGCCGCGCCGTCGCTGCCGCCGTGATCGTCGAAGTTCAGCCGACGATAGTAGCTTGCTTCGGTTGCTCCATATTGTTCACGCTAGAGGGTGAGACCGGCAACTGCAACACTGTTGCGCACTGACCTTCACAGAGCCGAGTGACCAACACGATTTCTCCATTCGGGAATTCGAGCGCATCGTGATGCACGTTCGGCTTATCCGTGTTCACCTGCCGAAAGCGAGCTACCTTTTCGCCGCTTCCCTTTGCACGCTTCCAGATTGAGAGAACGGCAAAACCACGCTCGAACTCGATCTCCTTATCGAACGCGACCTCTGTGCCGGGAAGTAGGCACACGGCTACGTTTGGTTCTCCCACCGCGGCAAAACCGCGTGTCACCGAGTTGTTGAACTGCGTCGTTACGAGTTTGTCTCCGACCTTTGCGGGTCTGGACGTTACATGGTGCAGACTGTAGTCGCACATAACGGCACTCCCTGCTTGGGACAGCCGAGATAGTTGTCCCTTCTCAGAGAAGGGTGTCAAACGCCAGTGGCAATCTTGTGTCAACAGACCATTCGGCGGCCTTAACCTCTTTGTTCAGCGGTTGGAGGGGCTTATTGTCCGCGCAGCGGGAGGTAGGGCCTCCCTCCTGTCGGCGGACCGCAAAATGCACTAAGGTTGACCAGCACCAGCCATGGAGCAACGCATGCCTGAGCCGACCACATCGGACCCCGCCTCTCCCGTTACTACCGAGGACCAAGTGATCCGAGAACGGGTTAAGGGGCTGACAAGCCAGGCTCTACAGCAGGGCCGGATCGACCCCGAGGCAGTCAGGGATGTTGCCCGCGTCCTGATCGGTGGAACGCCGGACAACATGGCCGTTAGCGGTGCTGAGGCGCGGGAGCTGTTCGCTGATACAGTGAGGAAACTCGACGAGGCGCTTGCGAAGTCCGCGAGCGCCACGCACGACGCTCTCCAGCAGCTCGCGACACGGGGGAAGGACTTCACCGACAACGACTTGAAGGAGGCGCTGGTCAGTCTGAAGAAGCTGGAACAGGACTACGCGGCTGCGGCGAGCCGCATCGCGGAGGCGATGACCGGCAACCTCCGTCGCGAAATGATGGAGCTTGCGGTCCACGCCCAAAACGTCGGAGTGGAGGCGAGTGCCCGCGTCGCAAGCATGATGGGCGGGTTTGCCGGAGGCGTGGGCGCTACATCCGGGATGGCAACAATCCGTGATGCAAGCGCCCGAATGGCGTTGCTTGCCAGTGGCGTCCTGGCCGGCGTCGCGGATGCCCTGCGCGACCAATCCGAGGCGAAGAACGGCACATAGGTTCCAATATGTTCAGTGCGGCCCGCGAGCTGCCCCGCTTGCGGGAGATCAGCTCGGTCCTCATTCGCCATGGGCTCGGCGACCTCGTGCGTCGCGCCGGCGTCTCTACGCTGCTCGATCGCACCGGCCAGGTACTGCAATGGGGACAGGCCAGTGAAATCGCGCATCTCGAACCGCAGCAGCGCGCCAAACTCGCCTTGGAGCAACTCGGGCCTACCTTCGTGAAGCTGGGTCAGATGCTCTCGACAAGAGAGGACCTTCTGCCTTCGACGTGGACCGATGAACTCAACCGGCTGTACAGCCATGTGGCGCCGGTGCCGTTCGACGATCTCTTGCCGCAGATCGAACAGGCGCTCGGTCGGTCTCCGGTCGAAGTGTTTGCCAATCTTGAGCGCGAACCCTACGCCGCGGCCTCGATCGCGCAGATACACCGGGCCACGCTCGCCAGCGGCACGCCGGTAATCCTGAAGATTCGCCGCCCCGGAATCGCGGCAAAGGTCGGCGCCGATCTGAGAATCCTCGAGCATCTTGCCCGTCTCGCTGAGCAGGAGATACCCGAGCTGCGGCGCTACCGGCCTATCGACGTCGTAGGCCAATTGCGCCGCTCGCTCGAGCGCGAGCTTGATCTCGCAGTGGAGGCACGCAACACGGAACGCTTCGCCCATAACTTTGCCGGCGATCTCGACGTGCTCGTCCCACGAGTATACTGGGAGTGGACGAGCAGCTCGATGAATGTGCAGGAGCACATCGAGGGCATCCGCGGCGATGATTTGCAGGCCATCGACAACGCGGGCCTCGACCGCAAGGCCCTTGCCGCGCGCGGTGTGGATACCATGCTCAAGATGATCCTGGTGGACGGCTTCTTTCAGGCCGATCCGCATCCCGGCAATGTGATGTGCCTCCCCGGCAACCGCATCGCGCTGATCGATTTCGGCATGGTGGGTCGGCTCTCGCCGGCGCGTCGCAGCCAGATCGTCGATCTGCTGGCCGGGTTCGTGCGCCACGACGAAGAGATGATGCTGGAGGTGTTACTTGACTGGCGCAGCAATGATGCTGTGAACGAGGCCCGGCTTGCCGCCGATCTTGGCGAACTGGCTCTCGACTATTCCGACGCGCAGTTGAAGGATCTGAAGATCGGAACGCTGCTGCGCAGAGTATCGGCAATTCTGCGCGAGCACTCGATCGTGCTGCCGGCGGATCTCGCTCTCCTGTTCAAGGCGCTCATCACTCTTGAGGGATTTGGCCGCCAGTACGATCCAGAGTTCCGTCTGGTTGACCGCGCGGAGCCGTTTCTCAACCGCGCCATGTCCGAGCGCTATCAACCGGTGGACGCGTTGCGGCGGGGCCAAGCGACGCTCAGCGATTTCTTGGGGCTGATCGCCTCGATGCCGCGTGACCTTGCCCGGCTGGTCAAGGACGCGCGCCATGGCCGCATGCGGGTTGAACTCGATCTCAAACGCCTCGACACCTTCGGTGATCGCGTCCACAGTGCGATTAATCGCGCAACAATCGGCATCATGACGGCATCGCTCGTCATCGGCTCATCCATCGTGATGACGATAGCGGGCGGGCCTACCCTGTTCGGGGTGTCGCTGCTCACATACTGCGGGCTGGCCGGCTACCTGATCGCATTCGCGAACAGCCTCTGGGTTATCCTTTCGATCTGGCGCTCCGGACGGCGATGACTGTACGTCGCGCAACGACCTACTTTGGCTGTTCCTCCATCCAGTGTATTCAAGGTAGGGACGGGACTTACTCGTAGGATCGGCGGCCTTGCGTGGCGCATCACATTTCTGCTTCGCACTCTCGCTCCTCGCGGCAAATTTTGCGGCGGCGCAGGACAAGGGCAGCGTCAATCCCGAGCCGCTGCCCCCGCTGGCCCACCCTAACGATCCAGCGACGCCGGCGAAGGAACTGTTTGGCCGCAAAACGACACCGGCACTCGCGACGCGTACCATCGGCTTTTATTCCAAGGGCTGCATCGCCGGCGCGAAAGCGTTGCCCCTCGACGGCGAGACCTGGCAGGTGATGCGCCAGTCGCGCAACCGCAATTGGGGGCATCAAAACCTGGTGCGGTTCCTCGAACGTCTCGCCAGTCAGGCGCCCAAGACCGGTTGGCGCGGTCTCCTGGTCGGCGACATGGCGCAGCCGCGCGGCGGCCCGATGCGCGCCGGGCATTTCAGCCACCAGGTGGGCCTGGACGCCGATATCTGGCTCACGCCCATGCCGGACCGAAAATTAACCCGCGAAGAGCGCGAAGAGATGATGTCGACCGTGGTAGTTGCGCAGGATGGCAAGGACGTGGACCCCAATGTGTGGACGCCGGCGCACGCCGCAATCATCAAAGCGGCCGCGCAAGACCCGCAGGTCTCGCGTATCTTCGTCAACCCCGCAATCAAGAAGGCGCTATGCCGCAGCGCCGGCCGCGACCGCGCGTGGCTCACTAAAGTGCGGCCGTGGTATGGGCACGATTATCACTTCCATGTGCGGATTTTCTGTCCAGCGGACAGTCCCGGCTGCATATCGGAGCCACCGCTCGCGGCGGACGACGGCTGCAGCGGCAGGGTTCTCGATCGGTGGTTCACCGATGCCGTCCTGCATCCGAAGCAGCCGCCCGTGGAGCTGAGGGAGAAGCCTCCGCTGAGAATGACCGACCTCCCCGCCGCCTGCCGCCAGGTACTGTTGGCACCATGATCAAGAAATTCCATGTCCTCTACGTCGGTCAGATTGAGCTCGACAACATCGGGCTCAACGGCACACCAGCCAACGACCGGCGGTATTCCGACCAGCAGCTGCGCGAGGCCTTCTTCACCGCGCGCGATGTCGCCCAGCTCATGGATGAGCTCGGTTTCGAAGTGCTGTGGACGGCCGAGCATCATTTCCAGCGCGAGGGCTACGAAGTCTTTCCCAATCTGATCCAGCTCGGCCTTTGGCTCGCCACCCAGACCAGGCGCCTGAAGTTTGGTTGCGCCTTCAATGTACTGCCGATGTGGCATCCGATTCGACTGGCAGAGGATTATGCCATGGCCGACCTCGTAACGGACGGCCGCATCGTCATGGGAGTGGGACGCGGCTATCACACCCGCGAGGTCGAGACGTTCGGCGCGCCGCTCATTGACGCGGAGAAAAACCGCGATCTGTTCGAGGAGCAGCTTCGGCTCCTATTAACCTGTTTCAACGAGCAGTCCTTCCACTTCAAGGGCAAGTACTACGAGTGTCCGCCGCCCGTGAATTACCGCGGTTACCGCCTTGAGGATATTACGATGGTACCGCGGCCAAAACATCTTCCGGTGGAGATCTGGATGCCGATCGCCAGCGGCAAGACCATAGAGCTGATGGCGCAATATGGATTGAAGGCAATGGTGACCCTCAATGGCGAGAAAATTCTCGACGATGTGATTCGCGCCTACCACGCAGCCTGCCTCAAGCATGGTCAAAACAAACAACTGGGCGAGGACGTGATCTGGGGTGCCGGGGTCTATCTGGCCGGCAGCCGCGAAGAGGCGATGCGCCGGCTTGAGCCCGCGCATGACGAGCGCTTCAAATGGTTCGCGCCGTTCGGCTTCGTCCGCTATGCGGACGAGCATGGCCGCACCTGGGGCTCGCCGGGCGCGCCTGCACGCACGCCCGTGCTGAAAGACGGTGTTGCGCAGAAGGCCTGGTTTTGCGGAACGCCGGCTGAGGTGATTGACGGCATCAAGTCGATCGCGGCGAAATACCCTGGCCTCGAGAACTTCATGATCCATTGGGCCGAAGGGCTTCCGCCCAAGGAATTCAAGGAGCAGCTGCGCTGGTTCGCAAAGGACGTGATGCCGGCATTCAAACGGATGTAGTGCCGCTTACGCCTGGGGCTGCGGCTCGAGGCCGCCGGTTTCCGGGCGAGGCCGCGGCTTTCCTGCCGGCGGCACGGCCGAGCCGCGCGGGGTCGCGGGCTCGATCACGGATTCGCGCGTGGGCCGCTTGCCGGCAAGGAGATCCTTGATCTCATCTCCGCTGAGCGTCTCGAATTCCAGGAGGCCTTTGGCCAGGGTTTCGAGGTCGGAACGCTTCTCGTCAAGGATCCGCTGCGCTTCGGCATAGCCCAACTCAACAAGCCGCCGGATCTCGGTGTCGATCTTGCGGCTCGTTTCTTCCGAAACATTCTGCTGGCGCGCTACCTGATAGCCGAGGAACACCTCGTCCTGATTCTCCCCATAGGCCACGGTGCCAAGCTCGTCGGACAGGCCCCAGCGGGTCACCATCATCCGCGCAAGCTTCGTTGCCTGCTCAATGTCGGAAGCGGCGCCCGAGGTTACCTTCTCTCGGCCGAAGACGAGCTCCTCGGCGACGCGTCCGCCCATCATGATCGCAAGCCGCGAGGTCATCTGCTCCAGGCTCATGGAAAGCTTATCGCGCTCAGGGAGTTGCATCACCATGCCGAGCGCGCGCCCGCGCGGGATGATGGTGGCCTTATGGACGGGATCTGTGGCCTTGACGTTGAGCGCGACAATCGCATGGCCGCCCTCGTGATAGGCGGTGAGGAGCTTTTCCTCCTCGGTCATTACCAGCGATTTGCGCTCGGCACCCATCATTACTTTGTCCTTGGCGTCCTCGAACTCGACCTGGGTGACCATGCGCTTGTTGCGCCGGGCGGCCATCAGGGCAGCCTCATTGACCAGGTTCATGAGGTCGGCGCCGGAAAAGCCCGGCGTGCCGCGGGCAATGGTCTTGAGATTCACATCAGGGGCCAGCGGCACCTTGCGCACATGCACCTTGAGGATCTGCTCGCGGCCAACCACGTCGGGGTTTGGCACGATCACCTGCCGGTCGAAACGGCCGGGCCGCAGCAGCGCCGGATCGAGCACGTCGGGCCGGTTGGTCGCGGCGATGAGGATGATGCCCTCGTTCGCCTCGAAGCCGTCCATCTCGACAAGGAGCTGATTGAGCGTCTGCTCCCGCTCATCGTTGCCGCCGCCGAGCCCGGCGCCGCGATGACGGCCGACCGCGTCGATCTCATCGATGAAGATGATGCAGGGCGCATTCTTCTTGGCCTGCTCGAACATGTCGCGCACGCGCGAGGCGCCCACGCCGACGAACATTTCGACGAAGTCGGAACCTGAAATCGTGAAGAACGGCACATTGGCTTCGCCGGCGATTGCCCGCGCCAGCAGCGTCTTGCCGGTGCCGGGCGGACCGACGAGGAGCACGCCGCGTGGAATGCGTCCGCCCAGGCGCTGGAATTTTCCGGGGTCGCGCAGGAACTCGACGATTTCCTGCAGGTCCTGCTTGGCCTCATCGACCCCCGCAACGTCTTCAAAGGTGACGCGGCCATGCGCTTCGGTCAAAAGCTTGGCGCGGCTCTTGCCAAAGCCAAGCGCCTTGCCGCCGGCTCCCTGCATTTGCCGTGAGAGAAATATCCAGACGCCAATCAGCGCAATGAACGGCAGCCACGATACCAACAGCGACACGAACCAAGGCACGTCGTTTTGTTGCGGGCGCGCCGTGATCGACACGCCCTTGCCGTAGAGCCGCTGGATGAGCGTGTTGTCGCTAGGCGCATAGGTCTGGAAGCTGCGGCCGTCGGTGAAGGTACCGTGAATCTCCGGCCCCTGGATCAGGACGTCGCGGACGCGGCCTTGATCGACTTCATTGAGAAGCTGCGAGAAGGAGATGTCCTGCGCGGTCGTGCGCTGACCCGGATTTTGAAACAGCGTGAATAGTGCAAGCAGAAGCAGGACAATGATCACCCACAGGGCGAAATTGCGCAGGTTGGCATTCATGCCTTGTCCTTCATGGGACCGCCAACGTCCACCCATGGTACCCGTGGGTTTACGGCCAATTCACGTCCATCCCGCCCACAATCTAGGTGTCGGGCTGCTTTCTGCCAAGGGAAAGCGCATTTTTCTTTATTATTCTACCGTTGCTTGCAGAGCCCGGTTGGCGTTTTCTTGCTGGGGTTAAGAGAAAAACTCAAAGCCGCTTCCTTCGCGCCGGCGCACGTTCGATCACCAGGCGCGAATCGCTCAGAGTGAGCAGCGCGCCCGCCAAAGTGCAGCGCAAACGGAACCTGCCGCCCGATTTCGGGCGGCAGCCGGAGAATGCCCCCGCGAGCGCCGCATAAAGCTGCTCCAGCTTGCCAAGGCGCAGAGCCGCCCCGCCTCCGACATGCCCGATCGCGCGGGCAAGGAGCCGCAGCGCCACCTCCGCGGGAAGCTCACGGAACTGCCGTCCATCGAAGACGATCGGCGCATGATCCGTCCATGGCTCGCTTGAACACTGCGCGACGGCGGCATCCGCCGCACTTTCCAGAGCACTGTCGGCCCGGCGCAAGCGGCGGGCGAAGAGCGCAATGCGAGGCGCATCAAGTCCCTCGCGCGCGAGAAGCGGCATCAGCTCGCGCATGCGCGAACGCGCAAAGCGCGGATCGCGGTTGGATGTATCATCGGCGAATTCGACCTTTGCACGCGTGAGCGTCGCGATAAGTCGTGCCTTGCCGATATCCAGCAACGGCCGGGCCAGCAGCAACCGATTGCGATGACGGTTTCGGTTTTCCGTCGAACGTGACGGAGAGATCAGCGCACTGAGCTGGCGCATGGCGCCAAGTCCGGTCACCCCGCTGCCGCGCGCCATACGCAGCAGAACCGTTTCGGCCTGGTCGTCAAGCGTATGCGCGGTGAGAACGCAGCCGGCCTTCACCTTGCGGGCAGCCGCTGCGAGCAGCCGGTAACGCGCCTCGCGTGCTGCTTGCTGCAAGCCGGTGCGCGGCTTCTTTCCCCTCCAGCGCAAAGTGCGGTGCGCAATTCCGAGCCGGCGCGCCAAAGCCTTGACGGCGCGCGCCTCGGTGGCGGATTGCGGGCGCAAGCCATGATCGACCGTAACAGCAAAGAGTTCTGGTCCGTGCCTGCGCGCGCGGCGCCAGCGCGCCGCAAGGATCAGCAAGGCCGTCGAATCGGGTCCGCCGGAAACGGCCAGAACCAGCGCGCGAGCCCGCGTAAACGGGCGGAACAACTTGTTTGCTTCGCCAGCAGCGATCGGCCGCCTAGTGTCCCGCTTCAAATCGGCGGCACTAGCGTCAGCAGCCGACACGCTTCTGTTCTCGCTCCACTCCCTGCTTCAAGTTCGGCGATGCTCGCGGAAATTTACGCTGCACCTCGCCCAGCGAAGCGCATGCTGCCTCTTTCTCTCCAATCGCGGCAAGGGATTGCCCGAGCCGCAGCAGCGCGTCCGGCGCCTTGGCGCTCGTTTCGAATTTCGTCGACACATTGAGGAACGACTCTGCCGCATCGCGGAAGCGCTGGCGCTGATAGAGGCTTTCACCGAGCCAGAAGGTGGCATCCCCGGTCATGCGGTCGTTGGGATGCTTGCTCAGGAAGCCGCGGAAGCTTTCTTCCGCGAGCGCGTAGTCCTTGCGCAGCATGTATCCATAGGCGAGGTCAAACTCATCCTTCGGACTTTGCGAGGGGGGTGCTGTGGCGACGACCGTACCGGGGGCAGTGCGTGGCGGCACGTTGTTCGGGTCGCCGATATCTGCGCTCATGGGTGGCCGCCCGCCAGGTGCAGCCATCGATCCGAGCGCGTGCGGCGCGCCGGGCGCGTTCGGGTTTTGCGTGGGATCGAACGCATCTCCGCGCCGGGGCGAAGCGGAGGCCGGGGCGGGTGGGTTCTGCGCCGGATAGGGTGGGCGCGATGCGACCCCCGGCCGGGCCGCAGATTTGCTGTCACTCTCCTCCTGCATGCGCCGGATTTGGCTCTCAAGCTGCTGGTTGCGAAATTGCAGCTGCTCGATCAATCCGGTGAGCTGGCGCATCTGCGCCTCGAGGCGTTCCAGCCGAAGCACAAGATCGGTGCCGCTCGCCTGCGCCGTGCGATCGAGCGTCGTCGGCTGCGCGCTGCGCTCGGTACCCCCGATCCGCTCGCTGCCGCCAAAAAAGAGATCGAGCAATCCGGCCGGCCGCTCGCTCTCCTGAGCAACGGCGCGCTGCCCGGCTGCAAGGCTCGTGAACACCATGAGAGCAAGCGCCAACGGCGCGCGGAAGGGAAAGCAGGTCATCGGCCGCATAGTGGCTGTCGGTTTTGCGATACCATACGAATCGCTGGCGTCCAAATTGTGACTCGGACGACGGAGAACGGACGACAGAGGACAGATTGGGAGACCCGTCCCTTTTATTCCGTCCTCCGTCGTCCGTCGTCTGTTCCCAAAACACAACCGGCGCCCGAAGGCGCCGGTTGATCCCCCTTGCCCCTTATTCGGGCGCTTCACGAACTGGAATTGAGCACCGTCACCGCCCGGCGGTTCTGCGACCAGCAGGAAATATCGTTGCAGACCGCGACAGGGCGTTCCTTGCCGTAGGAGATGGTTCGCATGCGTTGTGGATTGACGCCGCGCGAAGCGAGATAGTCGCGCACCGCCTGCGCGCGGCGCGCACCAAGCGCAATATTGTATTCGCGCGTGCCGCGCTCGTCGGCATGCCCTTCGATGGTGAAGGTGTATTGGTTATAGGCCTGCAGCCACTGCGCCTGCTTCTCCAAGGTGGCAACGGATTGTGCGGTGAGCTCGGTAGCATCCGATTCGAAGAAGACGCGATCGCCCACATTGACCACGAAGTCCTGCTGGCTGCCGGGCGGCGCACTGCCGGCAGCCAGGGCTCCATCGGTCGCTCGATTGGCACACCCGGCCAGCGCAAGCGCAAATGCCAATATGCCGACGAATTTCGCGCCGCGAAGCACGCGGCCGACACCATCCGCCATTCCGGTGCCCCCATTTTTGCGTCGTTCCCCGGACATCCCGCAGGTCTAGCAGCTGCGTGGTTAAGCCAAAGTTTTTGCCGACCTTGATGCGGTATTGCCCCGAAGCAACAAAGGCGAACCAAAGCCGAAAGCTTTCATACTGGTTAATAGGCGGTGAATGCGGCGCCTTGTTGGCTAGTAGAGTGATTCCATGGAACTTCTCGTATTCAAACTTCTCCGTTATTCCGGGGCGCCGCGAAGCGAAGCGTAGCGGCGAACCCGGAATCCATAACCACAGACCGGGGTTATGGATTCCGGGCTCTCGGCCTGCACTTCGTTCCGGCCTCGCCCCGGAATGACAGATTTTGGAAACGCTGGTCCAGCTACTGCAACAGCGGCGACCAGGAAGGGTCCGATGCGTAACTCGGTGTCTTCACGCTTTGTTCGTTGCGACCGGTGACATCGACCGTAAAAAGCGACGGCCCGGCGTTCCCGCCGGGATCGCGAAAGAACATGATCACCCGGCCATTCGGCGCCCAGGTGGGACCCTCGTTGTGATAGCCCTCGGTCAGAATGCGTTCGCCCGACCCGTCCGCGCGCATGATGCCGATTGCGAACCTCCCCTGCGCCTGCTTGGTGAAAGCAATGTAGTCGCCGCGCGGCGACCAGACCGGGGTCGAATAGGACCCGTCGCCGAAGCTGATACGCTGCGCCTCGCCGCCGGTCGACGCCATGACATAGATCTGCTGCTTGCCGCCACGATCCGACTCGAAACTGATTTGCGCTCCGTCGGGTGAATAGGACGGCGCGGTATCGATCACCTGGGTGTCGGTGAGGCGCATGGTCGATTTGGAACGCAAATCCATAACGAACAGATTGGAATTCCCCCCGCGCTGAAGACTGAAAATCACGCGCTGGCTGTCCGGAGAAAAGCGCGGACTGAAGCTCATGCCGGGAAAGTTGCTTACGATCTCGCGTTGCCCCGTCTCGATGTTCATCAGATAGACTTTCGGGTCACCCTGGCCGTACGACATGTACGTTATGGTATCGGCCGACGACGAGAAGCGCGGGGTGAGGACGAGGTCGTCGCCGCGCGTGAGATAGCGCACGTTTGCTCCGTCCTGGTCCATGAGAGCAAGCCGCTTGATGCGGCGCTCCTTAGGGCCGGATTCATCGACGAATACGATGCGGCTGTCGAAATAGCCCTTCTCTCCGGTCAATCGCTCGTAAATGGCATCGGAAATGATATGCGCGATACGGCGCCAGTTGTCGGCGGTTGTGGAGTACTGCTGGCCGTGCAGCTGCTGCCCGGCGAATGCATCCCACAGCCGAAATTCGGCTTTCAGCCTGCCTTCGGCCTGGGTGATGCGACCGGTCACCAGCGCCTGAGCATTGATCTGCCGCCAATCGGCGAAGCGCGGCAGAGTATCGATGGTGGTAATCTTTTCGATATAGGCGGCCGGATCGATGGGAGCGAACAAACCTGAACGCTGCAGATTGGCGGCGATGATCTGCGCCACATTGCGTCCGGCCGCGGGATCCTGCGTGGCCACGGCAATGAATTCCGGGATGGCGATCGGAACCGGCTGGACACTGCCTTGGGTCACGTCGAGCTTGAGCACCGCAGCCGCGCGGCGGGACGAGGCGGTCAACAAACCCGCGGCCGCACCCGCCCCGATGAGGATCAACCGACGACGCGTCGGAGAATGCCGGCCTATCGATGCAATTCCGCGCTTCATTTCTCTGTTCTCGTCGTTCATTGGCGCAGCATGTATTGCGGGTCGAAATTGATCTCGATGTCTTTCCATTGGTCGTAGTGCTCGGCTTTGAGCATCTTGAACGGTTGACATCTCAGGATCGCGCGCTTGGCGCTTTCAGCCATGGCAGGACCAAGCGGCGAGGCGGTTCCCGACACGAGGTCCGGAGGCCTGGCCACCGAGCCGTCGTGATTGAACTGCACCCGCAGAACGACTTGCACCCTGCTCGCGGTCTCGATCCCGGGCGGCGGGCTCCAACACTCCTCCACTCTGCGCCGGAATGCATCCAACTCACTCTGTGAAAGCTGTGCCGCCGGGCCGTTCGCAAGGCCGAGCGACGGCGTGTTGTTGAGCGTATCGCCGGCCGCTGCCAACCGCGTCGAATCGCGTTTGTCGAGCAATGCCTCGACCTTCTTGGGATCGAATTTGGGCGCCGGCGGGGCCGGCTTCTTGGGCGGGGCCGGCGGCTTGGTTTCCGCTTTTTTTGGCTCCTGCTTGGCTTCGTCTTTGACCAGGGCGTCGGCAATGGGATCGGGCTTCGCTTCCGCGTGTTTGGCTTCCTTGGGCTTGGTCTCGGCGGGCTTTTCCTCAACGGGAGGCGAAGTTTCGCGCGCGGCCTTGACCTCTTTTTTTTCGACGACCTTCGCGGTCACGTCCTCGGCCGGTTTCGGCTCGGCGACCTTTTCCACCAGCGGCTTGGGCGTATCCGCCTTCTGCGCGTCCTTGTCTCCAGCTGCGATCTTCGAAAACTCGGTTTCACTCACCAGGTCGACCGGCAAGGCATCGCTCGGCGGAACCGGGAGCGGCCTCGCTGCAAGCGACCAGATGCTCCACAGCAAAACCGCGGCATGCCCGATCCCCGATATGGTATAGGCTGTTCTCATTATCCCCGATGTCGCGCGATTACCGTCCCGATCCCTGCTGCTCGATCTCCGTAACCAGCGCGACGCGGCGAAAGCCCGCCGCTGAAATTCGGCCCATCACTTTCATCACCGTCCCATAATCGACCTGCCGGTCGCCGCGCACATAGATGCGCTCGTCCGCCCCTCCCCGAGCGTCGGTGATCGCCTTGAGCTTGGGCACCACTTCCTCCAATGGAATTTCGGTATTTTGGAGGAAGACTTGGCCCTTCATATTGACGGAAACGGTAAGCGGTTCCTTGTCCTGATCGAGCGTCTTGGCTTGCGTCTGCGGCAGATCGAGCGGAACGCCCACGGTAAGGAGCGGGGCCGATACCATGAAGATGATGAGCAACACCAACATGACGTCCACCATGGGCGTCACATTGATCTCGGCCATGACCGGCCGCCGGCGGTGCCGGCGGCGTCCGCCGACCACCGTAGCGTTGGTGTTGATCGCCATTACTGACTAGTGCCCCGCGGCGGCACTAGTGCCCCGCTTCCGAAGTTCGTGATACATTCCGGCACCCTCTGACACGAACTTCGGAAGCAAAGGGGCACTAGCAAACCTATGATTCTAGTGCCGCTTTTCGATTTGAAGTTCCTCTACGAACTTGCCGCTACCGCTGCAGGAACTTCAAATCGGCGGCACTAGCCGCGCTCATCGATCTGCCGCGACAATATGGCGGCAAATTCATCGGCAAATCCCTCCAAGCGCTGCGCCTGCTTGTTCACGTCGGACACGAACTTGTTGTAAAAAATGGTCGCGGGTATGGCGGCCATGAGGCCGATTGCGGTGGCAAACAGGGCCTCGGCGATGCCCGGAGCGACCACTGCAAGCGACGTGGTCTGCTGGCCGGCAATCGCGCGAAAGCTCGTCATGATGCCCCATACGGTCCCGAACAGGCCGACAAACGGCCCGGCGGAACCGACCGTCGCCAGCACCAGAAGATTCCTCTCCAACCGCGCAATCTCGCGCTGAATGGTCACGTCCATGACCTTCTCGATACGCATCTGCAGGCCTGCGAAAGAACGCGGCTGCCCCTCGATGCTGCGCTTCCATTCGCGCATTGCGGCGACAAAGAGGGCTCCCATGGAGTGCGTCGGCCGCGACACGAGCGAGCGATAGAGTTCCTCGAGCGATTGCCCGGACCAGAATGCCTGCTCGAAACTGTCCATTGCGCGGCGCGTGCGCGCATAGAGCAGGACCTTGTCGATGGCGATTGCCCAAACCGCGACCGAGGCAATGAGCAGCCCGATCATCACGACCTTGACGACAAAATCGGCGTTCTGAAACAAATCCCAGATGGAGAGTGGTGCCGCGGACGGTGTCATCGCCTGCTTTCCGGCTCTCCGATGGTTGAGAGGCGTGCAGCATCGCGGGAGCGCGACCGCCCGGGCTGTCTTGCTGCCAGGCCTCGCCGAAGACCCGAAGATGCGAACGAATGCGAACCGGCCCCACCGGTCGAAATACGGACTTCCGCTCAATATTGTCCAAACTAGGGCGGGGCATTTGCCAGGTTGATTGCCCTGACCGCCGTCAGCACGCCTCCGCCTCCCCCTAGTGGTCCGATTCCGAAGTTCGCTAGCACTCGCGGCACGTTCAGATGCGAACTTCGGTATCCAGGACCACTAGCAACTTTATGATTCTAGTGCGGTTTTGAATTTGAAGTTCCTAAACGAGCTTGCGGCCAGAACGATAGGAACTTCAAATTCACCGCACTAGTCCGCCTGCATGGCGAGCCGCAGCGGGCGCGGGATCGGTCGCGCCCGACCGTTCGATACGAAAGCCACCCGCACCAGCGCCTCGATCAGCAGCTCCGTCTCCCGGGTGATGCACTGGCGCAACGTGATCGAGGCTCCCTTCACCTGTTGCGGAGACGTCGTGACCTCCAGCACGTCGTCCATTCGCGCCGGCTTGAGGAATTCGATTTGCATGGAGCGCACGACGAAGGCAAAGCCGGGCGCCTCCTCCTGCGCCTCCTCGAACAAGGTGCGGTGCCCGGCACCGAGAAGCCGCAGATAATTCGTGCGGCCACGCTCCATGAATCGCAGATAATTCGCGTGATACACGATGCCGGAAAAATCGGTGTCTTCGTAATAGACGCGCACCTGCATCACGTGACCGCCGTTGCGCAGTGCGCCATCGAGAGCCGCCGCTGTCATAGTTTCGCATCCAACGAAGCCCTGCCCTTAATCCGAGCGAAACGCGCGCGCAGCGTTATCCAGATATCTGCCATGATCACCCCCGGGATGGTGCGGCTGTCCTGGCGCAGCCTGTGAATGAGAGGGCGGCTGCCGGTGGCAAGGAGCGCTGCGCGCGCATTCTCGTTCTGCTCGAACTTGGCGTGGCAGGCGCGCCGCATCAATTGCCAATGCGCGAAGGTGCCCACGGGAATCGCTTCTCCGGCATAGCTCACATGACTGGCGTACGGCGCTTTCGCCGATTCACGCTTCGCCGCTGCCCCATCCAGAGGGGCGATACGCGGCCGCTCCTCCTGCGGAAAGCGCAGGCTCTGCCAGAAGGCCTCCACGCAGGCGTAGCGCTCCCCATCGAGTTCGAATGGGGTTGCTGCGAAATTGGCGATCAGCCGGATCGGATCAGGACTGAGGCTGGTGACGTTGATCGGCTCCCGGCATGCCTGCGCGCGAGGCCCCAGGCTGACGAGTACTGCTTCACCGGCAGAACTCTTCCCCAAGGCAAAAACAAACTCCTCATGCGCGCCACGCCACACCGTCAGCGCGCTCCGTTCGTCCTCAGAGTCGGCGACAAGCACAAGGCGATCGGGCTGCAATAAAGTCTTCACGGCGCGCAATCATGTCACTCTCAAATTTAGCTCTCGTCCACGCCATTTCCGAACAGATGGAACTGCGTGGCGTCGCGTACGGGCTCGGCCATTCCGAGGTGACGAAAGGCATGCGCGGTCAAGAGCCGCCCGCGCGGAGTGCGTTGCAGGAAGCCTTTCTGGATCAGGAATGGCTCGATGATTTCCTCAATGGCATCGCGCGGCTCGGACAAGGCCGCGGCAAGCGTCTCGATCCCCACCGGTCCGCCGGCGTAATTCTGCGCAATGGTGAGGAGATAACGGCGATCCATTGCGTCGAGTCCGGCGGCATCCACTTCGAGTTCCGTGAGCGCCCGGTCGGCGGCGCGCCGGTCGATGCTCTTTGCACCGGCAACCAGCGTAAAATCCCGCACCCGCCGCAGCAGCCGGCCGGCGATGCGCGGGGTGCCGCGCGCGCGCCGCGCAATCTCGTTCGCCCCGTCGTTGGTGATGCCGATGCCAAGCACGCGCGCGCCGCGGTTGACGATCTCCTCAAGCTCGGCTTCGGAATAGAAATTCAGACGCACCGGAATGCCGAAGCGATCCCGCAGCGGGTTGGTGAGCAGGCCGGCACGGGTGGTTGCGCCGATGAGGGTGAATTTGGCGAGGTCGATCTTCACGGATCGCGCGGCCGGCCCTTGGCCGATGATAAGATCGAGCTGAAAGTCCTCCATCGCGGGATAGAGGATTTCCTCCACCGCCGGATTGAGCCGGTGAATCTCGTCGATAAACAGCACGTCACGGGTTTCCAGATTGGTGAGCAGGGCTGCGAGGTCGCCAGCCTTGGCGATCACCGGTCCGGAAGTGGCGCGGAAATTGACGCCGAGCTCGCGCGCGACGATTTGTGCCAAGGTGGTCTTGCCCAATCCGGGCGGCCCGACGAACAGCACATGATCGAGCGCCTCATTGCGGGCGCGCGCGGCTTCGACGAAGACCGCAAGGTTGGAGCGCGCCTGCTGTTGGCCGATGAATTCGGCAAGCCGCTGCGGGCGCAGCGAGCTGTCGACGCTGTCTTCGGCGCGGCGCTCGGCCGCAAGCAAGCGCGGGGTCGGGCTCAATCGATCCTCACAGCGTTCGCTCCCTGCTGTACTTGTTGGGCAGCAGCTCGCGGATTACCGCGACAGTCGGACCGTTCGCGCCCGGCACGATTACCCGTGCCTCGCGGTCGTAGTCCCAGATCAATTCACGGCAGCTGCCGCAGGGCGACACCACCGTGATATTCTGGTCCGGTTCACCGGGCTCGGGATGACGCACCGCGACGATGGTTTCAATTCCGGTCTCGCCGGCTTCCGTGACGGCGCGCCCGAGCGCCACCGCCTCGGCGCAAACCGCCATGCGGCCGAGATAGGCGTCGAGGTTGACGCCGGTATAGATGCGTCCATCGCGCGTTCGCATCGCGGCGCCGACCTCCTGCCAATCGTTGCGATAGCGGCGCGCGATCGCCTGTTTGGCTGCGGCAATCAACTCCTGGTCGCGAGCGCTCAGCATGGACGCCTTTCCGAATTCGTCATTTGGCCAGCTCCTTGAGGCCAAGCCGAATCAAGCTTGCCGCATCCGCGGTCTCGCCGGCGCTGCGCAGCGCCGCGGCGACGGCGGAGGCGGCCTGCGGCTGACCGTAGCCGAGATTGATCAAGGCGGAGACGGCATCGGCAATCGGCTGCGGAGCGCGTTTTTCCTCGACGATGCCTGAGAGGCGGATCACCGAAGGGTCCAGATTGGCGTAGGCCGGCGCCTTGTCTTTCAATTCGGTGCAGATGCGCTCGGCCACTTTCGGACCGACGCCTGGGGTGCGCGCAACCATGGCCTTGTCGCGCATGGCAATCGCGGTCGCGAGGTCGGCGGGCCGCAGCGTCCCGAGCACCGCAAGCGCGACTTTCGCGCCGACTCCCTGCACCGTCTGCAGCAATCGGAACCATTCGCGCTCGACATCGGTGAGAAAACCAAACAATTTGATCTGGTCCTCCCGCACATAAGTTTCTATCGACAAAGCTGCGGGCTGCCCGGCTGCCGGCAGTTCCTGCAGCGTGCGCGCCGAACAATGGACGAGATAGCCGACACCATTGACGTCAATAATGATGGAATCCTCGCCATAGGATTCGATGATACCTTTGAGCTTTCCGATCATTTCGCCACTCGCAACGCGGCGCTCTGGCGGTGATGGGCATGGCACACCGCTATGGCAAGCGCATCGGCCGCATCGTCGGATTGCGGAGCCGCCCGCGGAAGCAGCACGCCGACCATCATGCGAACCTGCGCCTTCTCGCCGTGACCCGTGCCGACGATGGTCTTTTTCACCAGATTGGGCGCGTATTCCGCCACCGGCAGTCCGGCGATAGCCGGGACCAACATGGCGATCCCGCGCGCCTGGCCAAGCTTCAGAGTTGCCAAGGCATCTTTGTTGACAAAGGTTGCCTCGACGGCAGCCTCGTGCGGCGCATGTTCTTTGACCACATGACGCAAGCCATCATGGATGGCGAGGAGCCGCGCCGCGAGCGCCTGCTTTTCGTCGGTCATGAGGGATCCACAGGCAAGAAAAGTCAGATGCGAGCCGTCGATTGCAATAATACCCCAGCCGGTGCGGCGCAGCCCGGGGTCGATGCCGAGAATGCGAATCGGCAAGCGCATGCGGATTCTTGATAGCTCCGGCCGCATGCCGCGCCTAGTCGAGCTCTCTTCTAAATTCGAAATCACGTCCAGCGTCATTCCGGGGCGAGGCCAGAACGAAGTGAAGGCCGAGAACCCGGAATCCATACTCCCGGTCTGTGGTTATGGATTCCGGGCTCGCCGCTACGCGGCGCCCCGGAATGACAAAATGGTTGGGCATTCATCTCTGAGCGTTTGGCCACCGCCCAATATTGTGGGATTTTTGCAACGCTCGGCAAATATTTGCAGACAACCATATTGCAGAACTGGTTTTCTGCTTTCAATGTATCCAAGTTACAACAGGGGCGTTTACTGAAATGAAACGTATCGACTGCGGCCGCTCGGGTCTGTTCGATTCGACTTAACCCGGGTCAAGGCCGAAATCCTCGGGTGTTGGCTTTGGGATCGCCAGCACCTCGACGAATACCGAATCAACTGCGGCGTCATCACCGCGGCGGGGGTGGAAGATCCATCGTGCTCGCGCGTGCCGTGCTGCGCGTTTTCCAACGCAGGCGCGCGGATTGCCACCCAGCCGTTTTCGATCCGAGGAGGCCACCGATGACAGTTCCATTCAATGACGACAAGGAAGCGTTCGAGTTCTTTCCGGCATCTGCGCCGGCCGTGCGCAAGCGATCGTGGCGTGACCATTGGCCGGTAGCCACAATAGCTTTGGGGGTTGTGTTCACGCTGATCTGGCTCGCAGCCCTGATGCTGCTGTTTGCGCTGCGAATCTAGATCAGAGACATCTGACGCAAGGAGGGGGTGTGATGCGATGTGTCGCCTGCGGTCTTGAAATGCGTGTGGTGCGGGCCCTGCCCGATCAAAGCATGATGGTATCAGGCAAGGAGCTGCGCACCTTCCGGTGCCCAGGTTGCGATCGCGAGCAACAACAGCTGGTGTTCACGCGCGTGATGGACCGATTTTCCACCGAACGGATGCAATTTCCCGCTCGGCCATCGCAACTGCGAAGGACGCGAGGGCGCAGTTTGCCGACTGTGGCTCGAGCGTGGGGTCGGGCATGGTCGCGGCTGCGCCGCTCCCAGCACGGGTGATGATCACCATCTCGTTGGGTGGGCAAAGCGCTTATTCGAGACTGAACGCGTTGCAGCGATTTTGCCCGCCCTACGCGCTGACCTTCTGCATCAGCGCATCCGAGACCTCAAAGTTGGCATAGACATTTTGCACGTCGTCATGCTCGCTGAGCGTCTCGATGAGCCGCAGGAGCTTTTCGCCTTGGTCATCGCCGATGGCGATGGTGTTTTGCGGCTTCCACACCAGGGCCGCTTTGCGCGGCTCGCCGAATTGCGCTTCCAGCGCCTTTGCCACCTCGCGCAGCGAATCCGGCGTGGTGTAAACCTCGTGGCCGGCCTCGCCTGATATCACGTCCTCTGCGCCCGCCTCGATGGCGGCTTCGAGCATGGCGTCGCCGCTCGCGACTTTGCCGTCGAATTCCACCAATCCGACGCGATCGAACAGGAAAGAGACCGCGCCGGTCTCGGCGAGATTGCCTCCCGACTTGGTGAAGGCCGCCCGCACCTCACCCGCCGTCCGATTGCGGTTGTCGGTGAGGACCTCGACGATCACGGCAACGCCGCCCGGCCCATATCCCTCGTAGCGAATCTCCTCATAGCTCTCCGCGTCTCCGCCGGTCGCCTTCTTGATGGCACGTTCGATGTTGTCCTTCGGCATGTTCTCGGCGCGCGCTGCGAGCATGGCGGCTCGCAAGCGCGGGTTCATGGCGGGGTCGAGCATTCCCAATTTCGCCGAAACGGTGATCTCGCGCGCGAGCTTGCCGAACAGCTTGGACTTCACCGCGTCCTGGCGCCCCTTGCGGTGCATGATGTTCTTGAACTGCGAATGTCCAGCCATGGCTTTTCACCAACTACGTGCTGCTCAAACATGCGCCAGGAAAAATGCGCGAAGTTGTTTATATCCAGCTGCAATCGTTATTTTCAAACCGCGCGCTCACCCCCAAAAACCGGGGGTCGCCTGTTCCAGCTTTCCGCCCAGCCGCACCGCGCCCACGTGAACCGCCAACCCCGTTGCATCGCTCGTTTCAACGGCGAGCGCGCATAAAGTCGCCTCTCCCGTTGCCGGCTCGAAGCGAGCCACGGGAATTTTGCGCAAGAACCTCGTCAATGGCTCCTCCTTTTCCATGCCAATCACGGAATTGTAGTCGCCGCTCATTCCGACGTCGGAAACGAAGGCGGTGCCCAGCGGCAAAATACGATGATCGGCAGTGGGCGCATGGGTATGGGTGCCTACCACGAGGCTGGCGCGGCCGTCGCAGAAATAGCCCATTGCCTGCTTTTCGCTGGTGGCCTCGCCATGAATGTCGACAATGATCGCATCGGCGGATTGCTTGAGCGGGCATGCCGTAAGCTCGCGGTCCACGGCAGCGAACGGGTCGTCCAGGGGATCCATGAAGATGCGGCCCATGGCGTTGACGATGAGCACGCGGGCGCCATTGCGCGCTTCAATGAGCGTGACGCCGCGCCCCGGCGTCCCCATGGGAAAATTCACAGGACGCAGCAGCCGAGGAGCGCGTTCGATGAAGACCAACGCTTCCTTCTGGTCCCAGGAATGATTTCCGCCGGTGATCACGTCAACGCCGGCATCGATGAATTCCTGATAGATTGCCTCCGTGATGCCGAAGCCGCCGGCCGCGTTCTCGCCGTTCACCGCCACGAAATCGAGCTTCCAATGCCGCGCGAGGTCCGGCAAGCGCCCCAGCAGAATTGAACGGCCGCTGCGGCCGACGATGTCGCCAACGAACAGGATGCGCATGCTTTGAGCTTATGGACAGCGGATGATCTCGCGCTCCGTTAGCACGAGATCAAGGCGGGCGTCGCGTGCAGTTTTCGGCACCTGCGGAATTTCCTGAGCGGCGAACGCGATGCCGACGGCTAGCACCGGCTTCATGCTGCGTAGCGCATTGATGGTGAGATCGTAATAGCCGGCTCCGTAGCCTATTCGATAGCCGCTGCGGTCGAATGCGAGCAGCGGGACAAGGAGAATGTCGGGCTTTAGTTCCGGCGCGCTGCGCCGCGGCTCCCGAATTCCCCATACACCGGAGGTCAGCGGATCGCCGAACGCGAAGGCACGCATCACCAGCGGCTTGCCGCGGCCGGCCACAACCGGCAGTGCCAGTCGAGCGCCGGCATCGCTGAGCTTGCGCATCAAATGAAGAGGGTTGATCTCGCCCTTGAGCGGCATAAAGCCCGAGGCGACCGCGTTTTCCGGTAGCGCAAAGGGCAATGGCCGCTCGGCAATGGCCAAAGATGCGGCGGCGCGAGTGTCGGCGGGTATGGCGTTGCGCCGCGTGAGCGCTTGCCGGCGAAGCGCCGCTTTTTCACTTACGATCGGGTCGAGAGACTGCATGGAGCAAAAGCGCGGAGCCGCGATGGCCGTTGGAGCGTCGATCCCGGGTTCCCTACGAAAGTAGGTGGGCGCCATATGTCCGAGCCCACGAGCCCGGTCAGGGACAGCTCCCTTAAGGATCGATAAGGCCCCGGGGATATGGCTCCTGACGCACCTCGCAGCCCCGCGCGCGCAAATGTAATGGCTTGCCAGTAGCAGCGCCAGCGCAGCTCGCGGCTGATTAAGCCTCATCCCATGGGGACATCCTTGTCGTCCCGGGTCTCGTTGAGCCGCCTGGTGATGTTTTCGATGCGTTCGGCCGCCGCATTGAGCGCAGCCGCGATCGCCTCCTGGGTTGCTTGCGCGCTGTCGGAAGAAGCGACACGGGCCTCCTTCAAGGTCGCAAGTTCAGGCTCCATCTGCGCCACCCGCTGCTTGGTCTCCGCCAGTTCGTCGGCGACAGTGAGCGCTGCCATCACCGTGAGACGGGTGTCGCCGATCTCGCCAAAGCGTGTGCGCAGTCGTGCAATGCGTTGATCGATATCCTGCGCCAAGGTCTGGAGCCGCGCTTCCTCGCCGTCCTCGCACGCAATGCGGAACTGCCGGCCATTTATGGTCACGCTCACTTGCGGCATACCGTTCCTGCTCAGGTCGCGGAAAGCCCGTCATCGCCGGCGGCAAGCAGTGACCTTACGGAGGCAATTGCGGCGTCGAGACGCTGCGCGATTTCGCGATTGACTGCCTCCAGTGCGCGCGTTCGAGCAGTTGCCGCATCAAGCTCGGACGCGAGGCGCGACCGGTCGTTGCCGAGCGCGTGCATTTGCAGCGCCAGACTGCCCTCCTTGCTATGCGCGTCCCTGCGCCGTTCCACGGCAGCCGAAAGCGCCTCGAGCGCAAGCGCAAGACGCCGGCTGGCAAGCTCGACCGCTTGTTGCGACATGCGCAAAACCTCCGCCCCTTCGTCGGCGGAAACCGACGAAAATCGTTTGCACTCGCAATCGGTTAGAACAGGACCTTTACGTCATTCCTATGGTATTGCGCGCCGGTGCGTCAACCTGCCGGTGACGCTTTCATTTCGGCTGTGCATGGAGCCCTTTGTAGAAGACCGGCATTCTTTGCCTCGCGCTGCGCGCATGCTAGAGCCTCGCGCGGGCAACATTTTACAGCACCATGGGCAATTCGCATCTCGCCGCAGCTTCGAGCGCAACTGCAACTCTGGCGCGCGCAACCGGCGAGCAATCGAGCCCCGTAACGGCTGCACAACATCAGCGCATGGCAAACGCCATCCGGGCGCTCGCCATGGATGCGGTAGAGCAGGCGAAGTCCGGCCATCCCGGGCTCCCCATGGGGGCGGCCGACATCGCAACCGTATTGTTCACCCGCTTTCTGAAATTCGACCCCGACGATGCCTCCTGGCCGGATCGCGATCGCTTCGTGCTCTCTGCGGGTCACGGTTCGATGCTGCTTTACGCGGCCCTGCATCTCATGGGCTACGCGAAGATCACAACCGAGGAGATCAAGCGTTTCCGTCAGCTCGGCTCGAAAGCTCCGGGACATCCGGAGAACTTCGTCACGGAGGGAGTGGAAACAACGACGGGACCGCTGGGACAGGGATTTGCCAACGCCGTCGGCATGGCGATCGCCGAGCGCCACCTTGCCGCAGTGTTCGGCAGCGACATTGTCGACCACTACACCTACGTGCTCGCGTCCGACGGCGATCTCATGGAGGGCATCAGCCACGAGGCGATTGCGCTTGCCGGACATCTGCAATTGCGAAAACTGATCGTGTTGTTCGACGACAACGGCATTTCCATCGACGGCCCCCTGGCGCTTGCCGATTCGGTCGACCAGATCGGCCGGTTTGCAGCAGCGGGCTGGAGCGCAAGACGCATCGACGGACACGATCCGGAAGCGATCGCCACGGCGCTCGGGCATGCGAAAAATTCCAGCAAGCCTTCACTGATTGCGTGCCGCACGACCATTGGATTCGGCGCGCCAAACAAGGCCGGCACCGAGAAATGTCACGGCTCCCCGCTCGGCGCCGACGAGGTCAAGGCGGCGCGCGAACGGCTCGGCTGGTCGGAGCCGCCTTTTGCCATTCCCGCCGACGTGCGGCAGTTGTGGCGCGGGGCCGGGCTTGCCGGCAAAGCGGCGCATGCAGCCTGGCGCGAGCGGCTCCAATCCTTGCCGGCGGCCCGTCGCGACGAATTCGAGCGTCGAATGCGGGGCGAGTTGTCGAAGGAGAAGCTTGCGGCGACCGCATGTTCGGTCAAGGAAAAGCTCGCCGCGTCGCCGAAAGAGACGGCGACACGCAATGCGTCCGAAGCCGTGCTTGAGGCATTGACCGGGTTTATCCCGGAACTTATCGGCGGCTCCGCCGATCTCACCGGCTCCAACAATACCAAACCGAAAGGCATGCCGGTTCTCTCAGCCGCCGACTATGGCGGCCGGTTCATTCATTACGGCGTGCGCGAGCATGGCATGGCCGCAGCAATGAACGGCATGGCATTGCACGGCGGCATTATCCCTTATTCCGGGACGTTCCTGGTTTTTTCCGATTATTGCCGTCCAGCGATCCGCCTTGCCGCGATCATGCAGCAGCGCGTGATCCACGTCATGACCCACGACTCGATTGGCTTGGGCGAAGACGGACCTACCCACCAGCCGATCGAGCATCTCGCCGCATTGCGTGCAATCCCAAACCTGCTCGTTTTTCGACCCTGCGATGCGATCGAAACTGCCGAATGTTGGCAGCTCGCGCTCGAGCATTGTCGATCTCCCAGCGTTCTCGCGCTCAGTCGCCAGAATTTGCCGCAGCTGCGCCTGCGGCACGAGGAAAGCAACCGCTGCGCTGCCGGCGCCTATGAGATAGCTCCCGCGGAAGCAAAAGAAGCGCAGGTCTCGCTGTTCGCAAGCGGGTCGGAGGTCTCTGTTGCAATCGCGGCGCGCAAGCTTCTCGGCGAGCAGGGCGTATCGGCACGCGTGGTGTCGGTCCCATGCGTCGAACTGTTTCGGGCGCTGCCCATCGATGCGAGACAAGACATTATCGGCGCCGCCACGGTCAAAGTAGCGGTCGAAGCGGCGATCCGTCAGGGCTGGGATGAGATCATAGGCTCCGAGGGCGGCTTTGTCGGCATGACGACCTTCGGGGCGAGCGCGCCGTATAAGGACCTTTACAAGCACTTCGGCATTACTGCCGAGGCGGTCGCGAAAGCTGCGTTGGAACGGCTGCGCTAGGTGGCGGATTTGACGTTCCTACCAGCCCTGCCGCAAGTCATTCGTAGGAACGTCAAATCCAAAGCCACACTAGACACAAATAAGTTGCTAGTGTCCCTTTGGTTCCGACGTTCGTATACGAGCGTGCTGCAAAGGGATACGAACGTCGGAACCGGGACACTAGGTTTTAAGGCGCCGCGCGGCTCCCTATTTATAACGTGCCTGCCGCCCGCGGGCGATGAAATGCAAGGAGCTCCGCAATGTCAGTTCGGATCGCGATCAACGGCTTCGGACGGATCGGGCGCAACGTATTGCGCGCCATCGCCGAAGCGGATCGTCGGGATGTCGAGGTTGTGGCAATCAATGACCTTGCCCCGGTCGAGACCAATGCGCACCTCCTGCGCTTCGACTCCGTGCATGGCCGATTTCCCGGCGAGGTGAAGGTCTCCGGCGATTCCATCAGCGTCGGCAACGGCACGATCAAGGTAACCGCCATCAAGGACCCGGCGGCGCTTCCCTGGAAGGAGCTTGGCATCGACATCGCACTGGAGTGCACGGGAATCTTTACGTCAAAGGAGAAGGCGGCTGCACATCTTGCCGCGGGCGCCAAGCGCGTGATCGTCTCCGCACCGTCCGAGGGAGCTGATCTGACGGTGGTCTACGGCGTCAATCACGACAAGCTCACCAAAGACCACAAGGTCGTTTCCAATGCCTCCTGCACGACCAATTGTCTGGCGCCGGTGGCCAAGGTGCTCAACGATGCCGTCGGCATCGACAAGGGCTTCATGACAACGGTGCATTCCTACACGAACGACCAGCCTTCGCTGGATCAGGTCCATAAGGACCTTTATCGCGCGCGCGCAGCCGCCATCAACATGATCCCGACGTCGACCGGCGCCGCCAAGGCCGTGGGCTTCGTATTGCCGGAACTCGCCGGCAAGCTCGACGGCGTTGCGATCCGGGTGCCGACCCCCAACGTTTCGGTTGTCGATTTCAAGTTCCTGGCCAAGCGTGCGACCACGAAGGATGAGATCAACACCGCCGTGCGGCGCGCCGCCGACCAGCAGCTCAAAGGCATTCTCGGTTACACCGAAGCGCCCAATGTTTCGAGCGACTTCAACCACGACGCCCATTCCTCGGTGTTCGCGATCGACCAGACCAAGGTCATGGACGGCACGCTCGTGCGAGTGATGTCCTGGTATGACAACGAATGGGGCTTCTCCAATAGAATGGTCGACACTGCGGTGGCGATCGGCAAGCTGATCTAGAGCCGGAGGACGGATGTCGGATGACAGAGGACCGATGAGGCAAACTCGCGGTGAAGTCATGTTCGAAGTTTCCTTGATTCAAATCGTATCCGGCGTCATTCCGGGGCGAGGCCGGAGCGAAGTGGAGGCCGAGAGCTTCGCTTCGCTTCGCGTCGCCCCGGAATGACAGCTGCTTTTCATCTGTCGTCTGTCATCTGTCGTCTGACCTCTGTCTTCCCATGCCCTTCTTGCGAACGCTCGATCAAGCGCAGGTGAACGGCAAGCGCGTTCTGGTGCGCGTCGACCTCAACGTGCCCGTCGAGAACGGCAGGGTCACCGACTGCACGCGCATCGAGCGCGTTGCACCTACCATCCGCGAAATCACCGGCAAAGGCGGCAAGGCGATCCTGCTTTCCCATTTCGGCCGTCCGAAAGGGCGCGATCCGAAGGACTCGCTCAAGAACTCTCGTCCCCGTCGCTGCGGATATCCTGGGCTGCCCGGTTGCCTTTGCGGCCGATTGCATCGGGGAACCCGCAACGGATGCGATCCATTCCATGCATGCCGGTGACGTGCTTTGCCTCGAGAACACGCGATTTCACCCGGGCGAGGAGCGCAACGATCCCGATTTCGTTGCACAGCTTGCGCGTCTCGGCGATGTTTACGTCAACGATGCATTCTCAGCGGCGCACCGCGCGCATGCCTCTGTCGAAGGGCTTGCTCGCCGTCTGCCGAGCTATGCCGGGCGCAGCATGCAGCGCGAAATCGAGGCGCTGACGGCCGTTCTCGATCGCCCTGCAAGGCCGCTCGCGGCAATCGTCGGCGGCGCCAAGGTCTCGACCAAGCTCGACCTCCTTGGCAATCTCCTTGCCAAGGTCGATGTGCTGGTAATTGCCGGCGGCATGGCCAACACGTTTCTGGCGGCGCTTGGGCATGGCGTCGGCAAGTCGCTGTGCGAGCACGATCTCTTGGCGACTGCGCGCGAAATCATGAAAAAAGCCGAAACCGAACACCGCGAAATCGTGCTGCCGGTGGATGCGATCGTCGCCGGCGAATTGCAGGCCAACGCGCCGTCGCGCCTCGTCGCAATCGAAGACGTCGCTGCCGATGACATGATACTGGACATCGGCCGGCGCAGCATCGAGCATATCTGTTCCGTGCTTGCGCGAGCGAAGACGCTGGTTTGGAACGGGCCGCTCGGCGCCTTCGAGGTCGAGCCGTTCGATATTGGCACCATCGAGGTCGCGGAAGCGGCAGCGGAACTCTCCAGCGCCGGCGGGCTTATCAGCGTCGCCGGCGGCGGCGACACGCTGGCGGCGCTCAATGCCGCGGGCGCTACCGGGCGGTTCACCTATGTCTCGACAGCGGGAGGCGCCTTCCTTGAATGGCTGGAGGGAAGAAAATTGCCCGGGGTGGAAGCGCTGATGAGCTGAACGTGGAACTTTTACGGCCGCCGAATTGAAGGATTGCCAATCCGTTCGGAGACGGCAATATCAGGGACAAACTGCAAAGGAGCTTCACATGAACCTAGTTGAGCTCAACAGAGTGGCGGAAGCGATGGTCGCGCCTGGCCGCGGCATTCTTGCTGCCGATGAATCCTCGGGCACCATCAAGAAGCGCTTTGATGCAATCGGCGTGGAGTCCAGTGCCGATAGCCGGCGGGACTATCGCGAGCTGCTCTTCCGTTCGACGGATGCCATGTCGAAATACATATCCGGCGTCATTCTTTATGACGAAACGATCCGGCAGAACGCAAAAGACGGAACGCCACTGGTAAAGATCATCGAGAAAGCCGGCTCCATTCCCGGCATCAAGGTGGACAAGGGGACCAAGCCGCTTCCCTTCTCTCCGGGCGAGGTCATTACCGAGGGATTGGACGGCTTACGCGAGCGGCTCGTCGAATATCGCGGCCTCGGTGCAAAATTCGCCAAGTGGCGCGCCGTCATCGATATCGGGCCGGGTATTCCGAGCTACGCTGCTATCATGACCAATGCGCATGCACTCGCGCGCTATGCCGCCCTCTGTCAGGACGAACAAATTGTTCCCATCGTCGAGCCCGAAGTACTGATGGACGGCGAGCACGATGCGGAGCGCTGTTATCTCATTACCGAATGGCTGCTCAAGACGGTTTTCGAGCAGCTCTATTATCAAAAGGTCGCGCTCGAGGGCATGGTGCTCAAGCCGAACATGGTGGTCGCCGGAAAGAAGGCAAAGAACCGCGCGGGCGTCGACGAAGTTGCCGAAAAGACGGTGAAGCTTCTCAAGGCTTGCGTCCCCGCCGCCGTTCCCGGGATTGCATTTCTCTCGGGCGGCCAGTCCGACGAGGAAGCGACGGCGCATCTCGATGCCATGAACCGCATCAGCGGATTACCCTGGCGGTTGACCTTCAGCTACGGCCGCGCGCTGCAGGCGGCACCGCAAAAAGCCTGGGCGGGCAAGAATGAAAATGTCGCCGCCGCCCAGCGCGCATTCTCGCATCGCGCGCGCATGAACAACCTCGCGACCCAGGGCCAGTGGAAACAGGATATGGAAAAGCGGGCGGCCTGACATCCCGACGTAGCCCGGATTTCGTAAGTGCGAAATCCGGGCTACCAGCGAAGGCCATACCACTCAGATACCGCGCACCGCGCAAAGTGCGCGTTAACGCCTATGGTCTTTACTCTCTCGTAGGCTTGATGGTTTACAAACGCCCCCATTTCCGCCCGATTGCAAAGGCAAGCGAACTGCCATGGCGTCTCGAGGGAACCCGGCCGAAATCCGGCATCCTGTTTCGCGTCTTTACCTTGTGACTCCGCAGGCCAATTCCGATTTGGCGGGCCGGCTTGCAGAAGCGCTCGGTGCCGCCGACATTGCCGCGGTTCTCCTGCGGGCGCCGGATAAGGCCGATGAACACATTATGGTTAACGAGGCGAAGGCTCTCGCCCCGGTCTTTCAGGGCAAGGAAACAGCCCTTCTCCTCGACGGTGCTGCCAATCTGGTAAAGCGTGTGGGTGCCGATGGCGCCCATCTTTATGGAGTAGAAGCCCTCAAGGTGGCGCTCCCCGCCCTCAAGCCTGACCGTATCGCGGGCTGCGGCCGTCTTGCTACCAGGCATGAGGCAATGCTCGCCGGCGAGGCAGGCGCCGATTACGTCATGTTCGGCGAGCCCGGAATGCCGGACCAAGGATTTTCCTTCCAGACGGTCCAAGAGCGAATAGCGTGGTGGGCGGAGCTGTTCGAAATACCCTGCGTCGGCTTCGCGCAATCACTGGAAGAGATCGAACCGTTGGCGGCCGCGGGTGCCGACTTCGTCGCCATAGGCGACTTCGTGTTTGCGGATCGTCGTGGATGCGCCAGTGCGGTTGCCGACGCAGCGCGACGGCTTGGCGCAAGGAACGACAGCATACAATGACCCGCGTTCGGCATGCGGCTGCCCTTGCCTGGATCGCCGCCGTGATCATCATGGCGAGCGCTGCTTTTGCGCAGGCGCCGGTGCAGCTGACCCCGCCTGCTCCGCAGTCTCCTGCAAAACCGGCGGTGAAGCCCGCGGCCCGCAAGCCGCCAGCACCCGCGGCGCAGATACCCACACCCGAGCCCCCCGTCCCGTCTGCGCGCGATGCAGACGTCGCTTATGCCGCGTTCCAGCGCGGCCATTACATGACAGCCTTCGCGCTTGCGACGCGGCGCGTGGAAGAAAAGAGCGATGTGAAAGCCATGACTCTGCTGGCGGAGCTTTACGCCAACGGATTCGGCGTTGCACACGACGATACCAAGGCCGCGGAGTGGTACCGCCTGGCTGCCGATCGCGGTGACCGCGAAGCGATGTTCGCGCTTGCCATGTTTCATCTCGGCGGACGCGCCGGAGCGGTAAACGGCCGGGAGGGCGCCAAGCTTCTTGCGGCCGCTGCCAAGCTCGGACACGCCGCCGCCGCCTACGATCTCGGGCTGCTCTATATCGAAGGTCAGCTGTTCCCGCAGGACTTTGCCCGCGCCGCCGAGCTGTTTCGCATGGCCGCAGACAGCGGTAACCCGGAGGCGCAATTTGCCCTCGCCACCCTCTATAAGGAGGGCCGCGGCGTTGCGCGTGATCCTGCGGAAGCGGCGCGGCTCCTCGGTGCCGCCGCGCTCGCAGATAATACCGACGCCCAGGTCGAATATGCGATCGCGCTGTTCAACGGCACCGGGGTGGCGAAAGACGAGTTGAAAGCGGCGGCACTTTTGAAGAAAGCGGCGAGGAAAGGCAATCCCGTCGCGCAAAACCGCTTGGCGAACATTCTGGCAGTCGGCCGCGGTTTGCAGGCCGATCCTGTCGAGGCCGTCAAATGGCATATTGTCGCCAAAGCCGGCGGCGTAAGCGATATACCGCTCGACACCTTCGTGCAGAAGCAATCGCCGGAGACCCGTACCGCGGCGGAAAAGGCGGCGAAGCCGTGGATCGATGCCATCAAGGAGGCGCGCGAGTCACGCTCTTGACGGTACCGCGCCCTTTTTAGCCCGGATGAAGCAAAGCGAAATCCGGGGTCGATATTCCCGCATTGCGCTGCGCTCCATGCGGGCTACAAGCTACAAACACTGCGCTAGCCCAGAACAGACATAGCAAACTAGTGGTCCGATTCCGAAGTTCGCCACCACACGCGGCACGTTCAGATGCGAACTTCGGAATCTAAGGACCACTAGCAACGTTATGATTCTAGTGCGGTTTTGAATTTGAAGTTCCTAAACGAACTTGCGGCCAGTAATGATAGGAACTTCAAATTCACCGCACTAGTGCAAGCAACCGCGATTGACCATGCTCCACTCCGCTCTCCTCAATGTAATGATCAAGGCAGCGCAGAAGGCGGCGCGAGCGCTCAAGCGCGACTTCGGCGAGGTCGAGCACCTGCAGGTCTCCGTCAAAGGTCCGGGAAATTTCGTGACGGCGGCAGATCGGCGCTCCGAAGAGATTCTGCGCGAAGAACTCGAACACGCGCGGCCCGGCTATAGTTTTCTCGGGGAGGAATGCGGTCGCTTCGAAGGGAGCGACCGGACGCATTGCTGGATCGTCGATCCGCTCGACGGCACGCTGAATTTCCTGCACGGCATACCCCATTTCGCAATCTCGATTGCGCTCGAGCGGGAGGGCAATCTCGTCGCCGGTCTCGTTTACAATCCGGTAACCGACGAGCTTTTCGTAGCCGAGCGAGGCAAGGGCACGTTTCTCAACGATCGCCGGTTACGGGTGGCTGGGCGCAGGCGGCTCGCCGACGCAGTGGTTGCCTGCGCGCTGCCCCATCCCAGCCGCGGCGATGTCCTCCTTTCGCGCATCGAGCACAATGCGGTGCAGGACAAGGTTGCCGGGCTGCGCCGGTACGGAGCGGCCGCACTCGATCTGGCCTGGGTGGCCGCCGGACGCTTCGACGGCTATTGGGAACGCGGCCTCTCGCCTTGGGACATGGCCGCCGGAATCGTGCTGGTACGTGAGGCGGGCGGCTTTGTCACCGCTCTCGACGGCGGCGAGGTCGCGCTCAGTTCGAATGGCATTCTGGCCGGCAACGAGGGGATTTATCGCGATCTGATGGTAGTGTTGGGAAACGTCCGAATGCCTGCGCCCGTCGCGGCACAAGTGCGGTGAATTTGAAGTTCCTATCATTACTGGCCGCAAGCTCGTTTAGGAACTTCAAATTCAAAACCGCACTAGAATCATAACGTTGCTAGTGGTCCTTGGATTCCGAAGTTCGCACCTGAACGTGCCGCGAACACTGGCGAACTTCGGAATCGGACCACTAGGGAGCGCTGATAATCCAGCCTTCTTTCTTCCGCCCCGGCGCTGCCTTATTCTACGTCGAGGAAGGCTATTGCTGACGCTCACCATGGCGAACGACATCGACCCATTCAAGCTTTCATCCCCCCGGATTTTTCTTGTCCGGATGCTGGTGTTTCTGATTCTGTGCGCGCTGGTCGTGGTCGTGCTGTACCGGCAGATCTGGCACGCATTCCTGGCCAATCCCGGCCTTAATGCGCTGATCATCGGCGTTCTTGTAATCGGCATTGCGCTTGCCTTCAGGCAGGTCATCCGACTGTTTCCGGAAATAAATTGGGTAAATGGTTTCCGCCTCGCCGATCCCGGCCTGGCGGTCGAGCATCCGCCGGTGCTGCTTGCGCCCATGGCAGTCATTCTCGGCGACCGCATGGGACGGATGGCGATGTCGTCGCAGATGATGCGCGGCATTCTCGATTCGATTGCGACCCGCCTTGACGAAGCGCGCGACATGTCGCGCTACATGACGGGGTTGTTGGTGTTTCTCGGCCTGCTCGGCACGTTTTGGGGGCTTATTGAGACGGTAGGCTCGGTCGGTAACGTGATCAACACCCTCAAGCCGGGCGGCGATGCCGGTGCAATATTCGAATCCCTCAAGGAAGGTCTCGCCGCTCCGCTCAGCGGCATGGGAATCTCATTCTCGTCGTCGCTGTTTGGTCTCGCCGGATCGCTCGTGCTTGGCTTTCTCGACCTGCAGACCAGCCAGGCGCAAAACCGCTTCTACACCGACCTTGAAGATTGGTTGTCCACCACCGTGCGCGATCTCGGGGTCGATCGCGATGCGCCCGCCGCCGCCGTCGCGCCGCTGGCGGGAGGAGCCGATCTCAAAGGCGCGATCGACCGGCTGCGGGAGGCGATCGGGGACGGCGGTTCGAGTCGGGCAACCACGACGGCGATGGCCAATCTTGCCGAAGCGATACAGGGGCTGGTCCACCACATGCGCACCGAGCAGCAGATGATCCGCGACTGGGTCGATTCGCAGGCCCAGCAGCATCGCGACATCCGCCGGCTCTTGGAGATTCTGGTGCGCGAGGAAGTCAAGAAGTAGGTGAACCATGGCTCTTGCCCGCGCCCGCCGCGATGTCGGCATGAATTACTGGCCCGGCTTCGTCGATGCGCTTTCCACACTCATTCTGGGCATCATCTTCATGCTCAGCATATTCGTGGTCGTGCAGTTTTATTTGACGCAGGAAGTCACCGGCAAAGACACTGCGCTCAGTCGGCTGAACGCGCAAATAGCGCAGCTGACCGAGCTGCTCTCCCTGGAAAAGACCGGGAAATTCAATCTTGAGGAGCAGCTTTCGCAAATCCGTTCGAGTCTCACCGCCGCCGAGGGCGAGCGCGAGCGCTACAAGGGCCTTTATGAAGGCATCGGCAGCGGCGCGTCCGAAGCCCAAGGCCGGGCCAATGAACTCAGCGGCCAGCTCGATGCAGAAAAACGGCTCACTAATCGCGCGCTGGCGCAGGTCGAGGTGCTCAACCAGCAGATCGGGGCGCTACGCCGCCAGCTCGCTGCCCTGGAAGCGGCCCTCGACGCGACCGAGAAGCGCGATAAGGAATCGCAGGCGCGGATTGCCGACCTCGGGCAGCGCCTCAACGTCGCACTTGCGCAACGCGTGCAGGAGCTCTCGCGCTACCGATCGGAATTCTTTGGACGGCTGCGCGCGATTCTCGGCAACCGCCCCGACATTCGCATTGTCGGCGACCGGTTCGTTTTTCAATCCGAGGTATTCTTCGATACCGGCAAGGCCACCCTCGACAAACCGGAAGGCCGCGCGGAGCTCGATGCGCTTGCCGGCGCGCTCCATGAACTCGAGAAAAAAATTCCCGGCGAAATCGCCTGGGTGCTGCGGGTCGACGGACACACCGATGTACGGCCCATCAACAGTCCGCAATTCAGAAATAACTGGGAGCTGTCGGCGGGACGCGCCATCTCGGTCGTCCAGTATCTGATCGGCAAAGGCATATCGCCCCAGCACCTCGTCGCAGCAGGCTTTGGCGAATATCAGCCGATCGACCCGGAGAAGAACGAGGAAGCCTTCACCCGCAACCGCCGCATCGAACTGAAGCTGACGGAGCGGTAATTCTGCCCACACGAGGTGCCGTTTCTCCCTTAGATGCGGCCGCAACGGCCACGCCGTCTTTCATGCTTCGGCCCTATATGCCGGCAGACGAAGACGCCGCGATAAAATTGTGGCAGCAGACCTGGCAGCTCGTCTATCCGAAAATCGATTTTTCGGTGCGGGTCGAGTGGTGGCGGCAGCGCTGGCGCACTGAGCTTGTTGCGGCGGCGACGATCGTTGTCGCGGAAGCCGACGGTCGATTGCTGGGCTTCGTCACCGTCGATCCCGCGAGCTTCGATCTCGATCAGCTCGTGGTTTCGCCCGATGCCTGGGGCTCCGGCATCGCTCGCGCGCTTCTTGCCGAGGCCAAACGCATATCCCCGCAGGGCCTCGATCTGCACGTCAACACCGACAACCCTCGCGCAATTCGTTTTTACGAAAAGGAGGGTTTCGTGATTTGCGGCGAGGCGATCAACTGGCGCTCCGGAGCGCCCGTGCACAAGATGAGCTGGCGGCCGTGAATCCCGGCGTGAACCTTTTTGGACACGCCAGTGTTATATTTTCAGTCGCATGCTATATTTGCAATCATGACAAGAGAGCAGGTTAAGCAAATCCATGATCGCGTATTGACTTGGCCGTTGGAGCGGCAGGCTGACGTAGTCCACGTTGTCGAGGTTATGGAAGAGCAAGATAAAAGCGATTTGCGTCTGACCGACCGACAGGCAGCGGAAGTTCGGCGCAGGATCGAAAATCCGAGCGAAAAGACGATCCCGGCTGAGGAAGTTTTCCAGCGATTGCGCTCTTCGCGTACATGAGGGTAACGTTCGAGCACGCAGCGCGCGACGAGCTCGATGCCATTTTTACGTGGATTGCGAAAGAAAATCCGCGCGCCGCGATTGAAATAAGCGCGGGCGCGTTAAGCGCGCCCGCGCTATGCATGTAATCACTTCGCCAGGTAATTGCGGTGCACCCAGGCCTCGGGAGCGCCGGCCGAGGTAAGCCGCATCGTTTCGAACAAATAGGCCTTTTCCGCCTCGCGCGTGTCGAGACGCACGCCGGCATTCAATGCCTTGGCAGCCGTCTTGCCCGCCTCCGCTTGGGCCAGGAAAGCGTTCACGGCGTCCACCGACGGTGGCGCCGCCGCAGGCTGGTTCTTATGCCCGATGGCCTCGATCACGCTTGCGGTGAGAAGCTTGTTCCACATTTTCCGAAACAGTCCGTTCGACGAGTAGACATCGGCGCTGTTGACCTCGCCGTTGACGGCAAACACGAAGCCAACGATGTCGTCGGCGCGCTCGCCGGCGGGCTTGAGCGCATTGATATAGCTTTTTTGCGCGTCGATGAGCTTTTCGTTTTCCAGCGCGAGCTGCAAGCTCGAGGCCGATTGCACGGACCGCACTTGCGCGCCAAGGCTGCCGCTCAGCTTCGCCTGCGTCTCGCGCACGCTGTCCCAGACCTTTTGCTGCCGCGTTCCGGTTTCAGCCTGCATGGCCGGTCCGGCAATCGAAGGATCGGCGGTCGGCGAAGCGATGGGGACCGGCGCCTTCATTGCAAGCTTGAGCTCGCGCGAAGGCACCGCAGCCGACGCCGTCGAAAAATTCCCTGCATCTTCGCGGCCGCGCGGGGTCCAGCGGCCCTGCTCGACGCAGAATGACGCAATCGGGATGGCACCGGATTTGGGCGGCAGCAGCAGGCTGACCGTCAAGGTACGATCCTGCTTGCCGCCTTTGACGATATCGCCGGACTGCACGAACACCTCGATGTCTCCCAGGTTTTCGACCTCGAGCTGGTTGACATTGCCGGTCTCGCGCACCCGCACGCTGCCCGCCGCCAACGCCTCTTCAAGCGTCAGCGGTACTTTCCCGGGAGCGGACTGGCCGTGAATGAAATAGATCGCAAGGTTCTCATGGACGAGAGCTTCGGATACCCGGTTCGGCTGTGGCGCTTGCGCAGCAGCGGTACCGGTGAGCGGGAACAGCAGCAAAGGCGAGACAGAAACTGCGGCCAACAAATACTGGCGCATGAAATCCTCCATGGCACGATGCCTCCGACTGAAAAGTGGATTCGCACAGCTCCATGGCGCCGGTTGGGAATGGCGGTGACCGAATCTCGGCGCGGGAATGAACAGATAATTATAAGCTGCATCGCAGCATCACGCGTGCGTGATTTCGGGAATGCGATGGCGGGAGCGTCAGGTCTGAAACTGCAGCTTCGCCAGGCGAGCGTAGAGGCCGCCCGCGCCGATCAATTTTTCGTGGCTGCCTTGCTCGACGATTCGGCCAGCCTCCATCACCAGAATGCGATTGCAAGAGAGCACCGTGCCAAGCCGATGGGCAATGACGAGGGTGGTGCGATGCTCCATCAGGCGATCGAGCGCCGTTTTCACCAGCGTCTCGCTCTCGGCATCAAGCGAGGAAGTCGCTTCATCGAGCAGGAGGAGCGGCGCCTCGCGCAGAATAGCGCGCGCAATGGCAATGCGTTGCCGCTGTCCGCCCGAAAGCGTCACGCCGCGCTCGCCAAGTTCCGTGTCGAACTTTTGCGGAAGGCGCGCGATGAACTCGCCGGCAAGGGCAAGCTCCGCTGCCACCTCGACCTGCGCGTCAGTGGCTGCCGGCCGGCCGAAGCGGATGTTTTCACGCACCGAGGCTGCGAAAATTACGACCTCCTGCGGCACCAAAGCGATGTGCCGGCGCAGTGCCTGCGGGTCGACCGCCGTAAGCGAGACGCCGTCGAATTTAACCGCCCCGGAGCAGGGGTCGTAAAAGCGCAGCAACAAATGAAAGATGGTGCTCTTGCCGGCTCCCGACGGCCCCACAATGGCGAGCTTCTCGCCGGAGCGAACGTCGAAGGAAAGATCATCGAGAACGAGACTTTCCGGGCGTGCGGGGTAGCGAAAGCGCACATTCTGCAATGAAACCTCCCCGCGCGCGGGCTCCGGCAAAGCGAGAGGCCGCGGCGGCGGGACAATCGAAGGCCGCACGGCAAGCAGCTCGAATAATCGTTCGGCGGCACCGGATGCCTGCGCTACCTCGCCCCATACTTCGGAAAGCTGGCCGAGGCCGGCCGCCGCCAGCACCGCATAAAGCACGAACTGGGAAAGGCGGCCGGCGGTGATGCGCGCGGCGAGCACATCCTGGGCGCCGACCCACAGCACGACCACCACGCTTGCCGAAACGAGGAAAATCGCAAAGGCGGTGAGCATCGCCCGCGCTCGGATTGAATCGCGCGCCGCGGAAAAAGCCCGCTCGACGGCGGCCCCGAAACGGCTGCCGGCAAGCCTCTCGTTGGTGAAGGCTTGCAGCACGCGCACGGCCCCGATCAGTTCCGCGGCATAAGCGGAGGCATCGGCGAGCGTGTCCTGGGCGGCGCGCGAGCGGCGACGCACGGCGCGGCCGAAGCCATAGAGCGGCAGCACGATCACCGGGATGGCAGCCAGGACGAAGGCGGACAGGCGCGGGCTTGTCACCACCATCATGGTGCTCGCCCCGATGAAGAGGACGAGATTGCGCAGCGCAATCGAGACTGCGCTGCCGACCGCGGCCTTGATCTGAGTCGTATCGGCAGTCAACCGGGAGATCAATTCGCCGCTATTGGCTCGGTCGAAATACGCAATCGACAGCGAGGTGAGATGGTCGAACACCTCCTCGCGCAAATCCGCCACAATGCGCTCGCCGAGCGCGGTGACGAGATAAAACCGCGCCGCGCTCGCAGCGGCAAGCACGCCGGCGACTGCGATCATCACCGCAAAATAGCTGTCGATCAAATTCACGCTCTCGCGCGAAAATCCGAAATCGATCATGCGCCGTATCGCAATCGGCACGACCAGCGTGGTGAAGGCGGCAACCAACAGGGCGGCAAGGGCGGCAGCGGCATGCCCGCGGTAGCGCCTGAGATAGGGCAGCAACGAGAGAAGCGGCTGCAGCTTCCTTGCGCGGGTCTCGCCGGAAGCTGCCGCACCGGCGGTGCTCGCCGCATCGGCTGCAGCCTCGACCGCGCGTGCGGGCTCTCTCTCGACCACGTTCATCTAGTTCGCGCCTTGATTTCGTGTCTTGCCGGTCGGCTTGCTTCTGCGCTATAGAGCGCCGCGAATTTTTAGCCATTTGCCCGCGCCGCGCCAGACAGGGATCAGCGCCCATGAAGCCCAATATCCATCCCGACTATCACACCATCAAGGTCGTCATGACCGACGGGACCGAATTCACCACCCGCACGACCTGGGGCAAGGAAGGCGACACGCTTCACCTCGATATCGACACCAAGTCGCATCCGGCATGGACCGGCGGGCAGCAGCAACTGGTCGATCGCGGCGGACGGCTTTCGCGCTTTCAGAAGAAATTTGCGGGTATCGGCGCCAAGAAGACGTAACGCTGTTCATTCCTGCTCGAATGCGGCCCTGAGCAGCCCGAGCTGCCGCTCGACCGGATTGCCGCGATCGAGACGCACCGGCGCCGCATGCATGGTGGCGTCAAGGCGGCGCACCGCCCTTTGCAGCACCTGCGAACGGGTAACAAGCGCGCGCAGGCGGTCGGGGACAAGCTTCATGTTCTGCTCGCTGACGTGCTCGTCCACCGACAGTTTGACCTTGCTCTTTTCCTTGCTGGCCTGCGCGAGCGACATTTCGCCTTCCTTCACGGCCCGATGCAGCAGCAGCCATGAAGCAAGCTGCATCAGTCGCGTGGTCAGACGCATGCTTTCAGTTGCGTAGGCCAATGCGGCATTACGCTGGAGGCGCTTCGACTCCTGGCGACCGGCTCCATCGAGGTAGGCCGCGGTGTCCTCGACGAGCGCCATGCCGTCACGAAACAGGTCGGCAAAGGCCTGCGAGCTGGCAAGCCTTTCGCCAAATGAAACGGCCTCGTTGGCCGACTTCTCGGACATCGGTACGCCTCACGCTACACGGTGTTTTTTTCTTGCGCCAACCCCGGCGAACCTCAAGGATTACGCAGCGCCTTAGCCCTGTCCAGCACCCAGCGCGTAAACCTTTGGACATAGTTGCCAACGGGACACGGGGAGCATGACCCCGAAAAGGTGCGGACCATCGGTGGCACCACTTTTCGGAAAAAGATCATGCTCAAACATGCAGTTAGAGCGGGATGGTGCTCGATGACGAGTCATCCCGCATTGTTGCACCGCATGATGTTCTGAAATGGCACAAAAAAAGAGCCGCCGATGCCGGCGGCTCGAAGTTTTTAACAGGGAGGCGTCAAACAGAGTGGACAGGAGCCACTCAATGTCCAGAAGATGGACGCCCACAGTAATGGACGAGAAAGCTTAACAAGGCCTTAACGTTTTTCATAAACAGCAAAAATTTTGGTTTCCTATCGCTTGAAGAACTGATCGGCAGTGCCGCGCGAAGCCTGCTTGCGCGAAATGTCGGCTTCCAGCCGGCCGATCTCCTCCTTCAACAATGCGATGCGCTCTTCCAGCTCCCTGACCGAGAGGAGCGAGAGATCCTGACCGATCTCGTGGCTGATCTTTTTCTTTGGACGGTCGTCCTCATCGATGGCTGGCATAGGTTTGTCTCTGCGTGGTGCGTCCCGGGCGAGTGAAGCTAGCGCGCAACGCCAGCGAAACGAAGACCCGGGACAAGCAGTGCCCCGATTCCGAAGTTCGTACAACACCGCCGCCCGCTCTGATACGAACTTCGGAATCAAGGGGCACTGCCACTCTTATACTTCTAGTGTCCCTCTTGAACCCGAAGTTCGCGACCGAGCTTGCTGCACATTTTGGCGAACTTCGGGTTCGGGACACTTGCTCCGTCCCGGCCGCCTCTAGGTCCCGTACCATAATATGCTATGGCCTCCCGCACATGGCCCCGCATACGGGGTTGGAAAAGGCGCCTTTACCTAGCCTTTTGCCTACACTTGGCGAGGCTTTCGGGTCGTGAAATAGACGTAAAGTCGAGTAGGCTCGGGCCGCGCGCGGAACGAGAATTCGTCCGGCGATGCTCGGGGAGAGCGGCAGGGGTGGAGCTCGGAGGACGTCCGTTGCGTGTCATCGGCATCTGCCTTGCGGCAATGCTGGCTGCAATCATCGCAAGCGGCTCGCCTCTGCATGCCGTAGAGGCGGTCAGTGTCCGTAGCGATGCGGCCGCCATCGACCTCACCGATTCCGCCGAACGCCATCGCAGCGACAGCGACCGCATCCTCGTTTCCGCGGCTCCGGGCCCCGACGGCATCATCCGCCGCATGGATGTTCGCGCGCGCGAGGGCAACAGCAATTGGGCGGTATTCGCGCTGGCCAATTCCGGCGACGAACAGATCGAGCGGCTCATTGTCGTGCCGCATTACCGAATGGTCGGGTCGGGTGTGTTCTGGCCCGATCTCGGCACTTCGCGGGTAGCAAGCATCACGTCGAGCGGCGAGCGGCCGGAGCGCCAGGACAGCGCGACCGCCGATATTTTCCGCGTGACGCTCGATCCCGGCAGCGTCATGACCTACGTGCTGGAATTGCGCACCGACAAGCTCAACCAGCTCTATTTGTGGGAACCCGAAGCCTACAAGGACAAGGTCAACAGCATCACTCTTTACCACGGCATCGTCATCGGCATTGCCGGGCTCTTGGCGCTGTTTCTCACCATCCTTTTCGTCGTCAAGGGCAGCATCATGTTTCCCGCCGCCGCCGCGCTCGGCTGGGCGGTGCTGGTCTATATCGGCATCGATTTCGGATTCTGGGGCAAGGTCTTCGCCCTGTCGCCGAACGCCGAACAAATCTGGCGCGCCTCGGGTGAAGCGATCCTTGCCGCCACCCTGGTCGTATTCCTGTTTGCCTATCTCAATCTCAATCGCTGGCACGTTCGCTACGCGCACATCACCCTTATCTGGCTGGCATTCCTGGCCGCGCTGGTCGCCGTCGCATTGTTCGAGCCGCATATAGCCTCGGGCATTGCCCGCATGTCGCTCCTGGCGATCGCCGTGCTCGGCTTTGCGCTCGTCGTCTATCTTGCATTGCACGGCTTCGATCGCGCGGTCCTGCTGATTCCGACCTGGTTCCTGCTCTTCGTGTGGGTCATTGCCGCAAGCCTCGCGGTGACCGGGCAACTCACCAACGACATCATCGGACCGGCGCTCCTTGGCGGCCTCGTCCTGATTGTCATGCTGATCGGCTTCACCGTCATGCAGCATGCCTTCGCCGGCGGCATTTCGAGCGGCATCGTCTCCGATGTCGAGCGCCGCGCGCTTGCGCTCACCGGCGCCGGCGACATGATCTGGGACTGGGACGTGTCCGCCGACCGGGTTTTCACCAGTCCGGAAACGGAGGCGCTGCTCGGTCTCAAGCGCCGTTCGCTCGAAGGCCCGGCAGCGCGATGGCTCGACGTGCTGCACCCGCTCGACCGCGACCGCTTCCGCGCCGTGCTGGACAGCGTGCTGGAGCAGCGCCGCGGCCGGCTCACCCAGGATTTTCGCCTGCGCACCGCCGACGGCCATTACCTCTGGTTTTCCATCAAGGCGCGCCCGGTGGTCGGTTCGGACGGCGAGGTGGTGCGCCTCGTTGGCACGCTGACCGACGTGACGGAGTTCAAGAACGCAGAGGAACGCCTCCTGCACGATGCGGTCCACGACAACCTTACCGGCTTGCCGAACCGCGAGCTGTTTCTCGACCGCCTCGAAGCCGTTCTCGCCTTCGGCAAGGCTGACACCGCAATCAAGCCCACCGTGATCGTTATCGATCTCGACCGGTTCAAGCAGGTCAACGATTCCGTCGGCATTGCGGTCGGCGATTCCATCCTGCTGACCTTGGCGCGGCGGCTCGGTCGGCTGCTCAAGCCGCAGGATACGCTGGCGCGGCTCTCCGGCGACCAGTTCGCGCTCATCCTTCTTTCCGAGCGCGATTCCGATCGCATCCTTGCTTTCAGCGAGACTCTGCGCAAAGGGCTGCGCGCGCCGATTGCGTTCAACGATCGGGAGATTTTCCTGACCGCCTCCATCGGCATTGCGCTCGCCGACGCACAGGCGAACCGCGGCGAGGAAGTGCTCAAGGACGCCGAGCTTGCGATGTTTCATGCCAAGCGCATCGGCGGCGATCGCATCGAGCTGTTCAAGCCGTCGATGCGGGCGCGCAAGACCGATCGCCTGATGCTGGAATCGGAACTGCGGCGCGCGCTCGAGCGCGACGAGATCACCATCCTTTATCAGCCCATCGTGCGGCTGGAAGACCGCACGATTGCCGGCTTCGAGGCGCTGGCGCGCTGGGACCACCCGAAGATGGGCCGCACCTCGCCTTCCGAGTTCATTGCGGTTGCCGAGGAGATCGGCCTCATCGTCGAACTCGGCATGTTCGTCCTGGAGCGCACCGCGCGGCAGCTGAGCACCTGGCAGCGCACCGTGCGCCAGCGCGACCCGATCTTTGCGAGCGTCAACCTGTCATCGCGGCAATTGCTGCGCCAGGACCTCATCCACGACCTGCGCACAGTGATTTCCCGCTCCTCGCTCGCGCGCGGCACGCTCAAGCTCGAATTGACCGAGTCGCTGGTGATGGAGAACCCGGAGCATGCCGCGCAGATGCTCCAGCGCATCCGCGATCTTGGCGCCGGGCTCGCGCTCGACGATTTCGGCACCGGGCATTCTTCGCTCGCCTATCTGCAGCGCTTCCCGTTCGACACCATCAAGATCGACCAGTCGTTCGTGCGCTCGAACGGCAAGGGCACGCGGCCGGTGATCCTGCGCTCCATCATCTCGCTCGCGCACGACCTCGGCATGGAAGTGGTGGCGGAAGGCGCCGAGACCGATTCGGACGCCATCGAGCTTTTCCAGCTGGGCTGCGAATATGCGCAGGGCTACCATTTCGGCGAGCCGATGACCGCCGACGAGGCGCGCGCCTTGCTGCAGGCGGAAAGCACGCGCGCCCCGCAGTCGCGGCGTTCGGAGAAGCAGAGCGTGCATTGAGGCGGGCGCCGTCACTCTGAGGTGCTCGGCGCCACGCGGCGAGCCACGAAGAGCGACGGCCGGGTTCCGCTCCCTTCAGCGCCAGTAAACCTATCGCGCCCGTGCTTAGCCTTGCAGACGGGCGATTTGACGCTCGAACACGGCTAAATCGTTCTTCCATTGCGCATTGCCTGGAGCTATGGCGACAAGCGCGGTTATAATGTCTCGCCCCTTCTACAAGCCCACACCACACTGTTGCTCAGACAATCAGGTATAATGCAGGACAATGGACGCAGCGGATGAAAGCGCTTCCACACAACGCCGATCTTATGGATCTGGCTCCACGCGTCATATGGTTTGAGCCGGCCGAACAGGCATTGGCCGATCCCGTCCGCTTCCTCACCTATGTCATGACCTATGCGACTGCCGAAGAAGTAGCCGTGGTGCGCCGCTACGTTCCCCTGGATGATTTTCGCGAGGCCCTCGAACATGCGCCGCCAGGCATCATGGATGAACGCTCGTGGGCCTATTGGAATGCGGTGACCGGACGCTATCCGGCGCCACCCATGCCGCGCCGGATTATTCCATAGGAGTATTCAGCGGTCTGTTAGCGAGGCGGCATACCGCAAAGCCTCGGGAATGTCTTCGCGTTCGAGATAGGGATAGTCGGCGAGAAGCTCGTCCACGGTGCGCCCTGCACTGATCTGCCCGACGATCACCCCGACCGTGATGCGCAGCCCGCGAATGCACGGCTTGCCTCCCATGACAGCGAGATTTTGTGTGATGCGGGGGAAATTATTCATGACAGCATCGTCTTTGCTGGGCATATTATCATAACGTCAAAGCGCATGCAGCGAGCGCCAACAAGCGGAGAATGTCGTCATGAGCGCGACCGCGCATCTGCCGCAGATTGCGAAAATTGCATCGATCCCCGAGGCAGTCAGTTATCAGACCATCACTGCCACCCCGTCGAGCCCGCATATCGGCGCCGAGATCGGCAACATCGACCTGACCCGACCGCTCAGCAACCAGCAGGTCGAGGAATTGCACGACGCCTTCGCCCGCTATCAGGTGATCTTTTTCCGCGATCAGAAAATCAGTTTTGACGACCAGATCAGGCTTGCCGGCCATTTCGGCAAACTCGGCGCGCATGTCGGCAAGTCAACCATCAGCAAGACGACGGAAAACCCCTACGTGCGCAAGTTTCATTACGACGAGAACTCGCAGCAGATTTCCGGCGAGAACTTTCACAGCGATCAGTCCTGCGCGCCCCTCCCGCCGCTCGGCACCATGCTCTACAATCACACCGTTCCGCCGGACGGCGGCGGGGATACGATGTTCGCCAGCATGTATGCGGCCTATGCGGCGCTTTCCGACCGGATGAAGAAATATCTCGAAGGACTCACCGCCACGCACGACGGCACCCGCGTGTTCGGGCCCGGCACGCCGGTCTCGGTGCATCCCGTCATCACCCGCCACCCCGTAACCGGCAAGAGGGTAATCTTCGTCAACCGCGACTTTACCTCGCACATCAATGAGCTGCCGCGGCTCGAGGGCGAACGGATTTTGCAGCTCTTGATCGATCATTGCGACAAGCCGGAATGGACCTGCCGCTTCCGCTGGACAGCACATTCCATTGCGTTCTGGGATAACCGCTGCACCCACCATAAGGCCGTCTGGGATTACTGGCCCAATGTCCGCTCGGGTTACCGCGTGCAGTTGCAGGGCAGTGAACCGCCACTCCCCGGCTGACACAAACCCGCGCAAACACATGTCGTTGAAACTTGCTTTGATCGCGGGGCTGGTCGCGCTGCTGCCAGGCTCGCTCTTGGCGCAAGCGCCGTTTCCCGACAGGCCATTGCGCTTTGTGGTGCCGTTCCCGGCCGGCGGAACACTCGACGTGCTTGCGCGCACCATAAGCAATGAGCTTGGCCCTGCGCTTGGCCAGACGGTGATCGTCGAGAACCGTCCCGGTGCTTCGGGCATTATCGGCGCCGAGATCGTGGCCCGCGCTCCGGCCGATGGCCATACGCTGCTGATCGTCTCGAACACGCTTGTTACCTTGCCCGCCATGCGCAATGACCTGCCGTTCGACGTATTCAAGGATTTTGCGCCGGTCATTGCGCTCGGCAGCACGCCGACGGTTATCACCGTGCACCCCTCGTTCCCGGCGCGCGACCTCAAGCAGTTCATCGAAGTAGTGAAGAACGCGAAGAACGGCGTCAATTACAACTCGCCGGGAATTGCCTCGCCGCCGCATATTGCCGGCGAGCTGCTGGCGCGCGCCGCAAACATTCCGCTGGTGCACGTGGCCTATCGGGGCACGCAACCCGCGGTCACCGATCTCGTGGCCGGGCATATTCCCGTGATGATGGCTCCGCTCAATGCGGTGCTGCAATTCATCAACGACAAGCAGCTCTTTCCCATCGCTCTCTCCGATGGGTCGCGAACCAGATATCTGCCCGATGTGCCGACACTGGCGGAAGCCGGCATCACCAACATGCCGCCGGTAACATCCTGGTTCGCCGTGCTTACCACCGGCGGAACTACGCCCGCGATCGTGGCCCGCCTCAATGCCGAGATCGGCAGGATACTGCGGGACGAGAAGGTGCAGCAGCGGCTGGCCTCACAGACCTTCGAAATCAAGGGAGGAACCCCGGAAGAGCTGCTGAGCCTGATGCAAAAAGATGCCGCCACCAACGCAAAAATCGTGGCCGAGGCCAAGATCAAGCCGGAGTGATCACAAACTCATCACGTCGGCTGGAAGGAACCCGCCAATGCCGCAGATGACGTTGATCGCCTTCCTGCAGGCGCAGAACTGCACCAACCTGGCGAGCTCCTGGCGCCACCCGCAGTCGCGCACGGATACCTGGTCGGCGGACTACTACCGGCATATCGGCCGCGTGCTCGAAGAGGCCAGGTTCCACCTCGGCTTCTTCGATGACCGCCTGTCGATGCCCGACATGTACGGGCGCGATCACGCGCATACGGTGCGTCATGGAATCCGTTGCGTGAAACTGGACGCGGTCACCGTGCTTACGGTCATGGGCATGGCGACCCAGCGGCTCGGCCTCGGCGCCACCTATTCGACGAGCTACTACGAGCCGTTTCATGTGGCGCGCCTGTTCGCGACGCTCGACCTCATGAGCGAAGGGCGCGCGGCCTGGAATGTCGTCACGTCGCTCAACGACGGCGAGGCGCAGAACATGGGCCGCGAGGAAGTGATCGCGCATGACCTGCGCTACGACCGCGCCGACGAATTCATGCAGGTCGTGTTCGGCCATTGGGACAGCTGGGAGGATGACGCGATCGTTGCGGACAAGACGACAGGTCTCTTTGCAATCCCCGAGAAGGTCCATCGCCTCGACCATCGCGGCCGTTATTTCCGCTCGCGCGGCCCGTTCACCGTACCGCGCTCGCCGCAGGGCCACCCCGTCATCATCCAGGCCGGCCAGAGCGGTCGCGGCAAGAGTTTCGGCGCGCAGTGGGGCGAGGTGATCTTTGTCGTCTATCCCAACATGGATGTCGGCAAGCGCGACTATGCGGATTTCAAGGCGAGCGTGGCGTCCTGCGGCCGCGCGGCGGAGCACGTCAAGGTGACGCAGCTGGTCAACACCGTCTGCGCCGCGACCAGAGCCGAAGCGGAAGACAAATGGGCGGAAATCAGGAAACTCCCGCTCGAGATCGACGCGCTGTCGCTCCTGTCCGAGGCGCTCAACTTCGACTTCGCACGGAAGGGAATGGACGAGGCCTTCACCGACGCGGAGATGGCGGAAATGTCCGGGCTTCAGGCAATTCGCGACAATGTGGTGCGCACAAGCGGAAAAAGGAATCCGACCGTGCGCGAGTTCATCCATTTCAGCGGGCGCGGACGGGTGCATAACCCGATTGTCGGCGACCCCAGCGAGGTGGCGGACCAGCTCGAACAATGGTTCATCGAGCGTGCCTGCGACGGTTTTGTCATATCGGCAACCCATGTGCCGGGCGCGTATGAGGACTTCGCTCGCTTCGTCGTGCCTGAACTGCAGCGCCGCGGCCTCTTTCATAAGGAATATGCAGGCAAGACGCTGCGGGAGAATCTCGGGATACCCATCCCGCAGGTCGGCGCGTGGCGCCGCACGCGCTAGTGCGGTGAATTTGAAGTTCCTATCATTACTGGCGGCAAGCTCGTTTAGGAACTTCAAATTCAAAACCGCACTAGAATCATAACGTTGCTAGTGGTCCTTGGATTCCGAAGTTCGCACCAGAACGTGCTGCGAGCACTGGCGAACTTCGGAATCGAACCACTAGTCGGCGAACTGAGCAAGCGCAGCGCCCCTACCCCGCCATCGCCGCCTTGATGGCGGCAACGCCTTTGCCGCTTTTGGCGGCGGCAATGATCTTTGCCTCACGCGCGGCGAGAGCGGCGAGCGCGCTTTGCATGGCGTCAATCTTGTCCGACGGAACGACGATGGCACCGTGGCGGTCGGCGTGAACGAGGTCTCCCGATTTCACCGCCATGCCGTGGACGCTCACGTCGATGCCGAATTCGACCACGTGGACATAGGCGTGCGAAGGCACGATCGAGCCGGCCAGCATCTGAAATCCGGGAGCGATCATCGGGATATCGCGGACCGAGCCGTTGGTGATCACCCCCAGACAGCCGAGCGCCTTGTGAACGTTCGACTGCACCTCGCCCCAGAAGGCCCCATAGCCGACGTGCTCGCCGTCGAGATCTTCCATCACCATGATTCCGGGCAGCGGTGAAGCTGCGACGTAATCGAGGTAATCGAGCCTCTTCTGCATGTAGGAGCCCTGCGCAAGCGGAACGGCGTCCTTGGCCTTGAAGGTAACCGTCTTGGCAAAACCGACGATCGGCGGCAGGTCGGGGAACGGGCAATGCAGGTGGCGCACCGTGTAGCCATGACCGCGCCGCTCGGGAGCGACGATCTCGACCAGGTTGCACACGGTCGGAGTATCGATGGATCGCAGAAATTCCAGCTGGGTCGGCGTGATCATCTCTTTTTTCCTCGCGCGCTGCGGATAACAGGAAACGCGGATGCGGCTTGCAAGATGAGGGAATATCGAGATGATGGCGCAAAAGAGCAAGCTAGTGGTCCGATTCCGAAGTTCGCCACCACTCGCGGCACGTTCAGATACGAACTTCGGAATTTAAGGACCACTAGCAACTCTATGATTTCTAGTGCGGTTTTGAATTTGAAGTTCCTAAACGAGCTTGCGTCCAGTTATGATAGGAACTTCAAATTCACCGCACTAGGCCGCGAGGAGGCCGATGTCCGAGAGGCGCGCACGCATCCGCGTCGTCAACCCGAACTCCAATCAACGGGTGACGGACAACATCGATGCCGCGCTCGAACCGCTTCGCTTCGAGCACGGGCCGGAGATCGTGTGCTGCACTCTCGCCGAGGGCCCGTTCGGCATCGAGACCCAGGCCGATGCCGAAAGCGTCGTCATGCCGCTGCGGCGGCTGGTCGAAGCGGACAATTCGTCCGATGCATTCGTGATCGCCTGCTACAGCGATCCCGGCCTGCATGTCTGCCGCGAGGGCACGCCGCGCCCGGTGTTCGGCATTGCCGAATCCGGCGTTCTCACCGCGCTTGCGCGTGCCGGGCGCTTCGGCGTCATCGCCATCGGTCGGGGTTCGATGCTTCGTCACCAGCGCTATCTCCGCCAAATGGCGGTGATGGATCGCCTCGCGGGAGAAAGGCCATTGGAAATGTCGGTGGCGGAAACGGCAAGCGGAGAAAACACGTTGCAGCGCATGGTCGAGGTCGGCCGCGCCCTCAAGGACGAGGACGGCGCCGAGGCAATCGTCATGGGTTGCGCGGGCATGGCGCGCCATCGCCGGCCGCTGGAACAGGCGCTCGGAATTCCGGTGATCGATCCGACCCAGGCGGCGGTCGCGATGGCACTCCTGGCGGTGCAGTCCGACATCACTCGTGTCCCGGGCGAGTGAAGCGAGCGCGCAGCGCAAGCCAAACGAATTCTCTGAAAATCAAATCTCCGGCGGGGGGATGACGCCGGTCTGGCTGGTGATGCGGGCATAATGCTCGATGCGCCGGTGGCGCTCGAAATCGAAGATGGTCGACTTGCCGAAAACGGTGGCGTCGAGATCGCAGTCGAAGGCGAACAGTTCGTCATCTTCGCTTTTCGCCTGCGCGACAATCTCGCCGTCGGGATTGACGATCATGCTGCCGGCTATCAAGGGGTGGCCGTCCTCGACGCCGGCCTTGGCGACCGCGACTACCCAGGTCGAGTTCTGGTAGGCACCCGCCTGCACCGTGAGCCGGTTGTGAAAGAGGCGCTTCTCCAGTCCTTCTTCGGCCTTCTGCGAATTGATCGACGGCGTGTTGTAGCCGAGCATGATCAGCTCGACCCCCTGAAGGCCCATGACGCGATAGGTCTCCGGCCAGCGGCGATCGTTGCAGATGCACATGCCGACGATGCCGCCCAGGCTGCGCCACACGGGAAAGCCGAGGTCTCCCGGCTCGAAATAGCGCTTCTCCAGGTGCTGGAAGGCGCGTTGCGGGTCGTATTCGGAATGGCCCGGCAGATGCACCTTGCGGTACTTACCCACGATGTTGCCGCCCGGATCGACCAGGATGGCGGTGTTGAAGCGATGCCCGTCGGGCGTGAGTTCGGCATAGCCGAACGAGATGCCGATGCCGTATTGCCGCGCCTGCTCGAACAGCGGACGGGTCGCCGCATTGGGCATCTCCCGCTCGAACCAGGCGTCGATCTCCGCCGGCTCGGTCATGTACCAGCGCGGGAAGAAGGTCGTCAGCGCGAGTTCGGGATAGACCACGAGCCGGCAGTTCTCGGCCTTGGCCTGATCGAGGAGGTCGAGCATGCGCCGCACCACGCGCTGGCGGCTGTCGGCCTTCGCAATCGGGCCCATCTGGGCGCCGGCAATCCGCAGTACGCGGCTCATACTCCCTCCGCTCCCCCCTCCCCGTTTACGAGGCCATCCGTCTTTCGAGCCTGCTCACCAGACGCACCATGGGCCACAGCATCACCAGATAGATTGCCGCAGCCAACACGACGGGCGAGTTGTTGAAGGTCACCGATCGCGCCATGTCGGCTGAATAGAGAAGTTCCGGAAGCGCGACAACGCTGGCGATGGAGGTAAGCTTTGCCACTTCCACGGTATTCGAGAGGAGGTCAGGAAGGACATTGCGCATGGCCTGGGGCAGCACAACATAGGCGAGCGTCTGGTAGCTCCTTAGTCCGCTGGAGCGCGCGGCATCCCATTGACCCTGGCCCACGCTCTCGATGCCGGCGCGGTAGATCTCGCCGTAATAGCTCGACGTGTTGAGAAAGAAGGCAATGGCGACGGCGGTGAACGGCGACGGCCGCAGTCCGGCAAACGGCAATCCGGAATAGATGAAGATCAGCAGCACCAGCGGCGGCACCGCGCGAAAAAAATCGATGCCGACGACGGCGGCCCAGCGCACCGATTGCATGCGCGAGCGTGCCAACAGGGCAAAGCCGAGCCCGCCGGAAAGTCCCAACGGAATGACAACGAGGCAGAGAAAAATGGTCTGCTGCAATCCCGTCAGCACGATCGGCAGCGCCGCCGCCATGATGTCGAGATTGAAGAATTGCGCGGCGATCGCCTCCATCAGGCCCTCCGCCAGGCGAACCGGGTTTCCAGAAAGCGCCCGAGCACGACTACCGGGATGAACAGGATGACGTAGGCGATCGCGCCCATCATGAGGGGCGTGGCGTTGCCGGAGAACGACTGGCCGGTGGTGGCCTGATTGAGGATTTCGCCGACGCCGATCACGGTGCCGAGCGCGGTGTTCTTGGTGATAACAATGGTCCGATTGGTGATCGGGGGGACGGTCAGCCGCAGCGCCTGCGGCAGCACCACGAAGGCAAGCGTCCCGAGAAAGCCCAGACCGGTTGAGCGCGCAGCTTCCCACTGCCCCTTCGGTACCGACAAAAGCCCGGCCCAGAAGATCTCCTCGGCAAAGGCGGCGAGCACCAGCGAGAGCACGACCCACAGCACCGCGAAGGACGGCAGGTTTATGCCGACATTCGGCAGACCGAAATAGACGAGCAGCACCAGAACCAGCGGCGGCAATGCGCGAAAGACATCGGCGAAGGCGACGATCAATGCGCTCACCGGCAGCACGCGAAACGAGCGCAGGAGTGCAAGCGCGAGGCCGAGCGCAAGGCCGGTCGCAACGACGGCGGCGGCAATTTCGATCGTCACCGCCATGCCTTTGAGGATGTCCGGAAAATAGCGCGCAATCAGCGCCGGCTTGAAGAAGGCATCGACAAACTGCGCTGCTCCATCCATGGCGTTTCAGCGCGTCAGCTCGGCCATGAAGGCGCGGGTGCGCGCCTCGCGCGGCGCCGAGAAAATCTGTGCGGGCGTGTCTTCTTCCACGATCGTCCCGTGGTCCATGAAGATGACGCGGTCGGCGGCGTCACGCGCAAAACGCATCTCATGGCTGACCACCAGCATGGTCATCCCGCCGCGCTTGAGTTCGCGCATGACGTTGAGCACGCTGCCGACAAGCTCGGGGTCGAGCGCCGATGTCGGTTCGTCGAACAGCATGATCTTGGGTTCGAGGGCAAGCGCGCGTGCAATTGCCACCCGCTGCTGCTGTCCGCCGGAAAGTTCGGCCGGATGCGAGCGCGCCTTGTCGGAAAGGCCGACGCGATCGAGTGCGGCGAGCGCAATCTGCTCGGCCTCCAGGCGCTGCTTGCGCAGCACCTTGGTGAGCGCCAGCATCACGTTTCCGAGCGCCGTCATGTGCGGATAGAGGTTGAACGACTGGAACACCATGCCGATGCGCCGGCGCATGGCATTGATGTCGGTCGAAGGCGCCATGACGTCGAGGCCGCCCACCCGGATCGAGCCGGCGGTGGGCTCTTCGAGCCGATTGCAGCAGCGCAGCAAGGTGCTCTTGCCCGAGCCCGAGGGGCCGATGATGAAAACCAATTCGCGCGGAGAAACCGCGAGGTCTATGCCGCGCAGCACCTCCAGGTGGTGAAAGCTCTTGCGCAGCCCACGGATTTCCAGAATCGGCGGCTCACCGCTCCGCATTTCACTAGTGCCCCGTTTCCGAAGTTCGTGATACATTGCGGCATCCTCTGACACGAACTTCGGAAACAAAGGGGCACTAGCAAAGCTATGATTCCAGTGCCGCTTTTCGATTTGAAGTTCCTTTACGAGCTCGCCGCTACCGCTGTAGGAACTTCAAATCGGCGGCACTAGCAGGCAGGCGTATGCGCCGTTGCGTCGTAGCCCGGCATGTCCGGGACGCCGTAGCCGGGAAAGACGGTCAGCGCGGCCGAGCCCGGCTGGGGCGCGACTCCGAACCACTGCGTGTGCATCTTCGCGATGGTGTTGTCGAGCTTCATGCATTCAATGGCGTTCTCGATCACCTTGCGCAGTTCGCCGGAATCCTTGCGCAGTGGCGCCGCCCAAACGAGCCCCGTTGTGTGGAGGTACGAGAGTTCGAGTTGTTGCGGGTTGCTCTTCACCGCCCAGGCAATGACGGTATTGCCGGCGACATTGGCGTCGGCGCGCCCGACCAGAACCGCCTGCACGGCATCGGTTTGCGTGCCGAAGGACTCGACCTTCCAACCGATCTTCGGCTCCAGTTCGCGTGTCCATGAATCGTAGGCCGAGCCCTTGTTCACCGAGACGACTTTTCCCTTGAGGTCCTCGAGCCTGGCCACTTTGGGCGAGCCTTTCCTGATCAGAAACTGATAGTCGGTATTGAGATAGCCTTCGGTGAACAGCAGGTTTTCGGCGCGCTCCGGCGTCACCGTGGTCGGAGCTGAAAGAAAATCGTAGGTGCCGGCCTGCAGTGCAGGAACCAGGCCGGAGAATTGCGCGGCGTCGATGATGACCTTGCGCTTAAGCCGCTTGCCGATCTCGTTGGCCAGATCGATGTTGAAGCCTTGGTAGCCGCCGGACAGGCTGGGGAAGGCGTGCGGCGCAAAGGTTCCATCGACCGCGGTGCGCAGCGGCGGAGCCTCTTGCGCGAGGAGCGAAGAGGCGGCGAGCAACAATGCGGCGCCGGCGGCCGTGAGCGCATGGCGGATCATGGGAATTCTTCCTGGTTTATGACTCGTGTCCGGACGCAGTGCAGCGCGCCAGCTTCCACCAGACATGTAGCCCGGATTGAGCGCCTTCGCTCAATCCGGGACTCTGCCCCGGATTTCGTAAGAACGAAATCCGGGCTACAGGCGATAAACTATAGCAACCGGAAAAGGGGTGGAAGTTGCTCGTGTGCAGCTTCTCCATCAGGCAAGGCTTGTGCCGGGCATCCGCGCCTTGTATTTGATTCCATTCCCGCGAAACATTTGGATTTTTGCGATGCGCCAGCTGCTCGATGCGAGTGCCAAAGGAATGTACGCCATCGCGGCGACGCCGTTCACGGATACGGGCGCTATCGATTGGGCAAGCATCGACAGCCTCGTCGAATTCTACCTGGAATGCCGGGTCGATGGCCTTACCATTCTCGGCGTGATGGGCGAGGCGCAGAAGCTCAGCGAGACCGAATCGGCCGAGGTCACCCTCCGTTTCCTCGCTCGGGTGAACGGGCTTGTGCCGGTCATCGTAGGAGTGTCGAACCCGGGGACCGCAAACCTCCTGGCACTGAGCAACATTGCCATGGACGCCGGCGCATGCGGCGTGATGATCGCTCCGCTCAACGGGCTCAAGACCGAGGCTTCGATCGTTGCCTATTTCGACGAGGTGATCGCGGCGCTGGGCGGAGAGATACCCGTCGTCTATCAGGACTATCCGCAGTCGACACAAGCCCACATTTCGAGCGCAGGGGTGCTCAGGATCATCGATGCGCATCCGAGCGTGGTGATGTTCAAGCACGAAGACTGTCCCGGCCTGAGAAAACTCTCGCAACTGCGCAAAGCCTGCGACGGCACAAGCAGGCGCTATATCAGCATCCTGGTCGGCAACGGCGGGCTGTATATCCCGCAGGAGCTGCGGCGCGGCGCCGACGGCATGATGACCGGCTTCGCCTATCCCGACATCCTGGCCACCGTGTTTCGGCTTGTTGCCGCCGGACAGAGCGAGCAAGCGGAAGATCTCTACGACGTGTATCTGCCGCTGCTGCGCCACGAGCAGCAGCCCGGATTTGGCCTTGCGGTGCGCAAGGAGATCCTGCGCCGGCGCGGCGCCATCCGATGCGCGGCGACGCGCGCACCGGGTCCAAGGCTCGATGGCGATGACGGCAGAGAACTCGATGCGCTGCTTGCCCGCCTCGGGCGGCGCGCGGCTGAGCTTGGCGAGACGCGCCGCCTCGCGGTGGCGTAAGCGTATGCCTCGTGTCCCGGATGCTGTGCAGCGCGCCAGCTACCGCTTGCTCGACCCTTTCCACGCGTTCCAGCGCGGTGCACTGCTGATCCGGGATCGCCACAGAGGGACCCCTTTCCTTGGCGGTCCCGGTTCTGCATCGCACCACTACGCGCCGAAGAGGCGCTTCGTGCTGCGCTGCGCCCGGGACACAAGATGCAAGAGCGCATTGTCATGGCCGCGTATGACCTGGTGATCCGCAACGGGACGGTTGCCACCGCCTCCGACGTTTTCCGCGCGGATATCGGCGTGATCGGCAGCCGCATTGCAACACTCGGCGACAAGCTCGGCGCCGGCAGGCGTGAAATCAATGCCGATGGCCGCATTGTCACTCCCGGCGGGGTGGACAGCCATTGCCACATCGAGCAGCGGTCCTCCACCGGCATCATGACGGCGGACGATTTCTTCACCGCCACGCGTTCAGCCGCCTGCGGCGGCACAACCACGGTGATCCCCTTCGCTGCACAGCATCGCGGCATGTCGCTGCGTCAGGTGGTCAAGGACTATCATGCCTGCGCGCAAGACAAAGCCGCGGTGGATTACGCGTTTCACCTCATCATTTCCGATCCCACCGAGCAGGTCACCGGCCAGGAACTGCCGGCGCTCATCAAGGACGGCTACACGTCGTTCAAGATTTACACGACGTATGACCTCCTCAAGCTCGACGATCGGCAGATCCTCGAAGTGCTGTCGGTGGCGCGCCGCGAGCGCGCGCTTGTCATGGTTCACGCCGAGAACCACGACGTCATCGCATGGCTGAGCGACCAGCTGCTGGCGTCCGGTCGTTCCGCTCCCCGCTTTCATGCCGTCGCGCATGCGCCGATTGCAGAACGCGAGGCGACGTCGCGGGCGATTGCGCTCGCCGAGCTGGTCGATGTGCCGCTCCTTATCGTTCACGTGTCTTCCCGCGAGGCAATGGAGCAGATCGGCCTGGCGAAAGCCCGCGGCCGCAAAGTCTATGGCGAGACCTGCCCGCAGTATCTGTTCCTCACCGAGGATGATCTCGACCGCCCCGGTTTCGAGGGGGCAAAATACATGTGCAGCCCGCCGCCGCGCGACAAAGCCAACCAGGAAGCGATCTGGCGCGGCCTGGAAACCGGCGTATTCGATGTCTTTTCCTCCGATCACGCCGGCTATCGCTATGACGATCCCGAAGGCAAGATGAAGCACGGCTGCAACGCGCCGTTCAAGAAAGTCGCCAACGGCGTGCCCGGCCTGGAAGTGCGGACCGCGCTCCTCTTTTCCGAAGGGGTCGGGAAAAGGCGCATCGATCTGCCGCGTTTCGTGGCGCTGACGGCGACCACCGCCGCCAAGCTCTACGGCCTCTATCCGCGCAAGGGAACGATTGCAGTCGGCAGCGACGCCGACTTTGCGATCTGGGATGCGGAAAAAACCGTCACCATCAGTCAGTCCATGCTCCACGATGCCATGGACTACACGCCTTACGAGGACAAGCAGATCAAGGGTTGGCCGGTTATCACAATTGTACGCGGGGAAGTCGTCGCCGAAGGCGGCGAGTTCGTGGGCGCCGCCGGGCAGGGACAGTTCCTCAAATGCGATATCTCGCCCGCCGCGTGCACCTGATGTGAACTGCCGTCACGTGGTCACCCGCCCATAGGCAAGGCTGGCGATCACGGCCATGACCGCGAGCACGGCAACGACCATGGCGACGCACGCGGCCCAGCCGCCGGAATTCCAGGCGAGCCCCGGCAAGAACGCCCCCATGCTGCCGCCCACGTAGAACGCGGTGACGTAAAGACCCACGGCAGAGGAACGCCCTTCTCGTGCAATCATGGCAACGTAGCCGGTCGCGATGGTCTGGGCGAGCATGCCGCAAGCGGCGCAAAGCGTGAGGCCGAGCACAATGGCCACAACCGAAGGAATGAGCGTGAGCAGAACCCCGGCCATCCAGACGGCGACCGCCACCAGAATGAAAGTTCGACGCCCCAGGCGCGCCAGCAACCAGCCGGTCATAGGCGCGAGCACCGCGCCCATCAGGTATGTCACGAAGATCGCGCCGAGCATGCTTGCGGAAAAGCGGAACGGCTCGCCGGCAAGATGAAAACTTACATAGGTGAATATCGCAATGAAATTGAACAGCACGCCGAAGCCGATTGCGTAGGTTGCGACGAGCTGCCGGTTTCTCAGATGGCGCAGCATCTGCTGCGCAGAAGCGACAAGACCCTCGGAGCGCACGAAATGCTTTTCCCGCGGCAGCAACCAAATGACCAGCAGGGCGGCAAGCAAGGATAAGCCGGCGAGCGCAAGGAAAGCGCCGCGCCAACCGACGAGGTCGGCGAGCACGCCGGGAACAAGCCGCCCGCAGAATCCGCCAACGCTGGAGCCGGCAACGTAGATGCCGGCAGCACCCGCCACTTCACCGGCGGGCCACTCATCGCCGATATAAGCGACCGTCACCGCGAAAATCGGCGGCAGCAGCATGCCTTGCAGGAAGCGCCAGACGATGAGCGAGGTAACATCGCCGGCAAACGCTGCGCCAATCATCGGCACAACGACCATCAACATGGCGGCCGTGATGACGCGCTTTCTTCCCAGGAGGTCGGCAAGCGCTCCGGTGAACGGTGCGGTAAGCGCAATCGCCAGCGTGCTGGCGGTCATGATGCTGCTGATTTGCGCCGCCCCGACGGCAAATTCGCGCGCAAGCGTCGGCAACAATGCTTGCGGCGAGTAGAGATTGAGGAACGCGCAGAAGCCGGCGACAGCCACTGCGACATTGCGAGAGCGAGACCCCATGACAATGATCTTGTTGCCCCGATCGCGATCACCGCGCCAGGATCGCGCGCGCGCGGGTCAGCGTATCCTGCGGCGACCCGGAGGCATCGACGCGCGGCCAATCGAGCTTGCTCAAATCGTAGCTCTCCTGATGGCGCACCACTGCCGCATCGGCATCGGAAGCATCGTGGCGCCGGCTGCCCACGCGGGCAAGCCGCATCGTGAGATCAGCTTCGAGAAAAACGCAGCGCAGCGGCACCGCGAGCGCCTGCGCGGACCGCGCTGCCAGCCGGCGCTCCGATTCGCAGGCGAAGACCGCATCGAGAATGACGCTGTGGCCGGCGGCAAGCGCACGGCGCGCCTTGTCCGCGATGGTTGCATAGACCCGCGCCGTAACCACCGGGTCGTAAGCAATCGCCGGGAGCTTGTCGTTTTCGCCTCGGCCGAACAGCGCTTTGCGCTCAATGTCCGAGCGCAGCACCACTGCGCCGGGCGCGGGCGGAAAGTCTGCTGCCAGTGCCTGCGCCAGTGCCGTCTTGCCCGTCCCGGAAAGGCCGCCGACCGCGAGCAGGACGGGCGGCGGTGGGGAAATGAACCGGCAGGCAAAATCGAAATAGCGGCGGGCACTGGCGCCGAGCGACGCTTTGTCGGCCTCGACGTCCTGTCTGACTCGCGCGGCGATGACCTTCGCGCGGATGGCGGCCCGCACCGAAAGAAACAGCGGCAGCGCGGCGAGCGCATCGAGGTCCTCGGCGCGTCTGGTCTCGATCAGGTAGCGGTTAAAGACCGTATTGGCCGCATGATCGAGGCCGCGCTCGGCGAGATCCATGAGCAGGAAGGCAAGATCATAGAGAAGATCGCCCGATGCGATCAGAGGACTGAACTCAATGGCATCGAACAGAACGGGCCGACCGTCGAGCAGAACCACATTGCCGAGATGCAGATCACCATGAATGCGGCGGACGAGACCGCGTTCGCCGCGTTCACGAAGAATGGGTAGTATGCGTTCGTAGGCGGCCCGGCTTGCGCGCGCCAGCGCATCGATTTCGCCGGGCGGAAAAATTTCGCGCGCTTCGGAAAAAGCGGCGGCGTGCTCGTCAATATATTCACCAAGCGCCTTGATCCACGATTGCGGGCGCCACTCATCGTGCCCGGCCGGAAAGGGTGGCGGCGGCAGGGCTTGCGCCTCGGCGACGGCACGCCCCAAAGCGTCGGCAAGCGCTGCATCGATCTTTCCCGCTTGCGCCAGGCGGTCGAGCGTTGCACTTTCATCGAAGCGGTGCATGTCGACGGCCCATTCGACCGGGCTGCCGGTACCCGCGAGCGCAAGGCGACCGTCTGCCTCGCGCGTAATCGGCACGACCCCGCAGTAGATCTGCGATGCAAGCGGCTTGTTGATTGCAAGCTCCGCCTCGCATGCCTGCCGGCGGCGTTCGAGCGTCGAATAATCCAGGAAGGGAAAGCGTACCGCGCGCTTGACCTTCAATGCGCGGCGCCCCGCAAGGAAAACCGACGCGGCATGGGTATCCAATCGCTTGACCGGCTCGCCGCCATAGGTTGCCGGATCGGCAAGGAAAGCGAACACCGCCTCCTGTGACTGGCCGTTTCCGGCATCCATTTGCGCCACTGCGATCACTCCTATCTCCCTGCGTGCAACACGCAATGTGCTACGCTGCCGGGGGCCACTGCCAATCGAAGGAGACCGTCATGACCCAGTTGCCGCATGTGCTCAAGCGCATCCGGCTCAACCTTGCCCGCTCGAAAGAGTTTCCTTTGGGCTCGGACCGGCACGGCTACGAATTCGTCGCTCCGCTCGATGCAAGCGGGCACATCGATGCGGACCTGTGGCGCAAACATCGCGAACACTGCGGCGTCCGCCGCTTCTGGGCCGGCGAAGACGACCAGCATGGACGCCTGGTGCATAAGCCCGGTGGCCAGGAGCACGCGCGATGGATTTTCGATTACGATGAAAGCAGCGATGAAGACGACGAGGCCGGCTACCGCTTCGCCAACCACGTCTTCCGGCCCGGCGAATACGTTTCCATCCGCGGCGAGGATGCTGAGTTGCACACCTTTGTGGTGGCGTCGGTCGAGCCGGCGACGTGAACTCGTGGAGAGCCAGACATGCGGGCCAATGATGGGACGAGGACAGCCGGCGAAGTTCTCGTCGACCAGCTGGTGATGCAAGGCGTGCGTCACGTCTTTTGCGTGCCGGGCGAGAGCTACATCGCTGCCCTCGATGCTTTCCACGACCGCGACATCGCGATCACCGTCTGCCGCCATGAGAGTGGGGCCGCCATCATGGCGGAAGCCTGCGGCAAGGCAACGGGACGGCCGGGCATCTGCTTTGTCACGCGCGGGCCCGGCGCCAGCAATGCGGCTGCCGGGGTGCATATAGCGCGGCAGGACTCGACGCCATTCATTTTGTTCGTCGGCCAGATCGCCCGCGACATGCGGGAGCGCGAAGCGTTTCAGGAGCTGGACTACCGCGCGGTGTTCGGCTCGATTGCCAAATGGGCAACCGAGATCGACGATCCCGCCCGCATCCCGGAGCTTGTCTCGCGCGCCTTCTATGTCGCAACCAGCGGACGGCCGGGGCCCGTGGTCATCGCGCTCCCTGAGGACATGCTGGTTGAGCGCGTTGCCGTGCCGGACGCGCCCGCCTGCGAGCCGGTCGAGACCTGGCCCGGCGCGAGCGACATGAGCCGGTTGCAGAAGCTCCTTTGGACCGCGAAACGGCCCATGCTGCTCGTGGGCGGCAGCCGCTGGTCGCAAACGTCTTGTGCCGGGCTCGCGCGCTTTGCCGAGCGCTTCGCGCTGCCGGTCGCAACCACCTTCCGGCGCGCGCACCTCGTCGATGCGGAGCACGCCTGCTACGCCGGCGACCTCGGCATCGGACCTAATCCGAAACTGCTCGCGCGCGTGAAAGCCGCCGATCTCATTGTTCTGATCGGCGGCCGCCTTGGCGAGATGCCTTCCCAGGGCTACACGCTCCTCGACATACCGCAACCGCGGCAGACTTTTGTGCACGTCTTTCCCGGTGTCGAGGAACTCGGCCGCGTCTACCGGCCGCATCTTGCCATCAATGCTTCGCCGGCCGCCTTTGCCGCGGCGCTGGAAGGCTTGCAGCCGCCAACCGAACTTCCCTGGCGCAAAGACACTGCCGCCGCGCATGCAGAATTTCTTGCATGGACGGACAAGCCGACCACGGTGCCCGGGCCGGTGAACCTCGGCGAGATCGTTATCGCCCTGCGAGCGAAGCTTCCTGCCGATGCAGTCATTTGCAACGGCGCCGGCAATTTCTCGGTGTGGGTGCACCGCTATACGCGCTATCGCCAATACGGCAGCGAGCTGGCGCCGATTTCCGGCTCGATGGGCTATGGCGTTCCGGCCGCCATCGGCATGAAGCGCCTTGCCCCCGAGCGCACCGTCATCGCGTTTGCCGGCGACGGCGACTTTCTCATGACCGGGCAGGAATTCGCCACCGCCGTGCAATATGCGCTTGCCGTGATCATTGTCGTCGTTGACAACGCCATGTACGGCACCATTCGCATGCACCAGGAGCGCCATTACCCCGGGCGCGTCATCGCGACCGGGCTGCAAAATCCCGACTTTGCCGAATATGCGCGCGCCTTCGGCGGCTTTGGCGCAACGGTGGAGAAGACTGCCGATTTTCTGCCTGCCTTCGAAGCGGCGCAGAAATCCGAGCAGCCTGCGATCCTGCACGTGAAGGTGGATCCGGAGGCGCTCACCCCGGCTATGTCGCTCAGCGCCATCCGCGAGAAGGCGCAGGCGGGCGGGTAGCCCAACGCGCCGTTACTACGCTCTCACGATGGTCTACCGCCAGACCGAAAGAGTAACCCGCAAACTTGCCGCCCGCCGCGCGACAATCCTCAACGCGGCGCGCGAAACGGCAATGCAAAGCGGCATAGCGGCGCTGCAGATGTCCGCCGTCGCCAAGCGCGCCGGTATCGCCGCCGGAACGATCTATCGCTATTTCCAATGCAAAACCGAACTGGTTGCCGAGCTTATAAGAACGCTTGCGCAAGAGGAGATCGAAGCTCTCGAACGCGCGACGAATGAAGGCCCCGGCCCCTTATCGGCCCTGACGGCGGCCATCCTGGACTTCGCGCTTCGTGCCCTTTCCCGCCGCCGGCTGATGCTCGCGTTGATCAGCGAAGCGTTGGAGCCCGAGCTTGCAGCCGTGCGCATGTCATACCGTGCGGCACTCGCACGCGAATTTGAGAAGCTCATCGGCAGAGCGGTGGATGCAGGGCAACTCGCCGATCGCACTGCAGCGCGCTGCGCCCCGGCACTGGTCGGCGTTCTCACCGATGGCCTGATCGCTCAGCTCGCATGCATACCTCCAGGCGATTCGGCCAAGGCGCGCATCGAAGTGCAGCAGCTTGCCGTGTTTGCGCTGCGGGCGCTCGGCGTCATGGATGCGCGGGCGCGCGGCCTAGTCGCGGCATGTAGCTCGAAGTGACTCGGTCAACTCACATCAGAGTTGCGGTCGTGATCCAATCCACCACTGCGCCCAATGCGGCCTCGCGATTCTTGCCGGCATGGGCGTCGAACACCGCGAGCTGAGCGTCGGCCGAGGTACCTGCGGCAACGATTGCCCGACAGCGATCGATTTCGGCGGCATTCCCGAGCGCCGCCGCGTCTGCCGCGGTCTGCTCGATCACCGTTTCAAGCATCTCGGCCACCGTCACGGGGCCATTTTTGGTTGCGAAAACGCCATGAACACCACAGCGCTGCGCCTGCCATTTGTTCTCAACAATAAGTGCCCGTCCGACGGCATCAAGGTCGGCGTTGCGCCAGCGGTTACCATAAAGATGGCGAGCAATGGTGCGGTAGAGCGCGGCGATGGCGACGGCGTCATCAACCAGTGTGCAGCTGTCGGGAGCGCGCAGCTCCAGCGTCGGATTTTGCAAGGACGGCCTGATCGCCCACCAGATAAAACTGGAATCCTCAATGATGTTGGCGCGTACCAGCGCCGATACATAGGCATCGAACTCGGCCTTGCTGCGGAACAGCTCCGGCAAGCCGCTGCGCGGCAGCTCGTCATAGGCAGCCAGGCGATAGCCTTTGAGGCCGGTGCGGCGCTCCTGCCAGAACGGCGAAGAAGTCGAGAGCGCCAGGAACAGCGGCAGATACGGCAACATCCGATACATCACGTCAATTCGTGCATCGGGATCGGGCAACTCGACATGCACGTGGAGCCCGCACATCAGGTCGCGCTGCCCGACCATCTGCAGGTCCTGCATCACGGCGTCGTAGCGCTTTTTCGGCGTCTGCCGGGTGCCGCGCCAGAAGCCGGTCGGGTGCGTCCCGGCGGCGAGAATGGCCAGACCGTGCTGCGCGGCAATCGTCGATACGGTGCGCCGCAAGTCGCGCAATTCCTGGCGCGCGTCACCGGCTTCACAGTGGGGAGACGAGATTACCTCGATTTGCGCCTGCAGGAACTCCGGCGAGACTCGGCCCTCGGTCGCAGCTTTGGCTTCATCAAAGAATGCGCGCGGCACGCTTTGCGGCATAAGCTTGCTGCGCGCATCGACCAGAAAATATTCCTCTTCGATCCCGAACCTGAATCCGGCGCTCATGCTCCTGTCGGTATTTTAATCCACTTCGGCAACTCGCCTGAAACACACTGGGACGGATTGGAAACGGCGAGCGTGCTGTCGAGAACGGCAATGAAGGCGTCGCCGATCTCGAGGTGATAAACCAAATCCGGCTCGACCCCAGCAGGACCGTTCGCGGGGAGCGTGAAGAACGATCGGTAGAGCCAGGGGCCGCGATCGAGGTATTCGTGATTGCCCACGCACGGCAAGAGCGGGCCGTCGTTCGAACACCCCCGAGGCGCAAGGAAGAAGTGGTCCCAGTTGGTCCGCTCATTGCCGCGATCGACGAGGTCGCCGGCAATCAAAATGGCCGCGGCATCCGGCCGGCTCCGACTTGCTGCGGCCAGCAACTTTCCCCACCCTTCAAGACCGCATTGAGGGTCGCCCAGATAGATCAGGCTGACATCCCTCCCCGCGCGCGGGCCGTTCGGATGGTCGTCCAGGCCGACATCCCGTCCGCCGTTCCATCGCCGAGCGTGTATTCATAGGTGGTTTCGGGCTCAAGCCCGACGACTTCGACCGTATGGCGACGGATGACCGGGTCGTTCAGCACCTCTCGGAGGGCGATCACTTCGGAATGGCCCGCGAACTCGTGGACGCGCGCCCGTTGAGAAGCCGGACGATGGACTTTGTGACGTCAGGGCGCTGTACGCCACGACCAGACGAGTTCTTTCGACGGCTCGGCGCCGAAGGCGATCGTCACCTGGTCCGGCGTCCGACCCGAGACGACGTGCGTCTTCCAGACCCGCCCGCCCGCGAGCAAGGTCGAGTGTCGGAGGTCATGAGAACATTGAAGCAACGTTGACCCCCGCAACGGATCGGGAATGCCGGCGGCGTCTGTCGCGGTCGTGATGGTCCAACCGTTCCCCTCCAGTCCGGAAATCGTAAGCGGGCGGCCGTCCCGCGACCGGACGAAGACCGCGTAGTGAGCCGGGGACGTGCGGTCGAGGCCGTTGACGCCCAGACCAACCACGCCCGGCTCATAAGCCTTCCGGAAGACAACCCATTCCGGCACGCGGTCGCGGAATCTCCAGGTTGGTCGGCGTGAATCCCAGGTCGTCGACCCAGAACGGGACCGATCCGCGAGGGGCGGCAATCAGGACGTCGGCCGGGCGTTCGATCCGGAACCGGACGTAACCCCGCGCCAGGGCGTCACGCTCGGCCCGGGTGAGAGAGCCCAGGACCCGATCGCCACGCCGGGCCATGGTCGTGAGCTCGGCGGCAGAGTGCGACAGGATTAATCGTTGACCGGCCGCAGCCAGCGTTTCGCGGGCCGGGGGAAGGGATTCCACCGGCGTCGTCGGCGAGCACGACGTCAACGCGACGACGAGCACGATCGGAAGTCCCGGTCCGCGCTGACTTCGCCCGCGTTCACCATCCATGGCTAGCCCCTCCCCCACCGCAGGCCGATCCGTGATAATCGCTTACATAACCCAATCCCCGACCGGCTCAAAGAGGCGAGCTTCGGCGGAATCGGCGGGCGGTCGCGTCAACCGTTCTCTCTTCAATACTGCGAGACCCGAGACGAACTGACATGGGACGATTCCGCCAGACCACGATGAGGTGAAAACTGTCATGCAGACGAAGACGTGTCCCTACTGCGCCGAGGTGATCCAGGCCGAGGCGCTCAAGTGCAAGCATTGCGGGTGCTGGATCTCCGGGCCTCCCGAGGGGCCGACGCCCGTAGGCACCCTAATCGAAACCTTGAATACAAGACGGCTGGTCCGGCCAAGCACGAACCGGATGTTCTACGGGGTCTGCGTGGGCCTGAGCCGGTATCTCGGGATCGACCCGACCCTGGGCCGCATCCTCTACGCCCTGGCGACCTTCTTCTCGGGGATCGTACCCGGAGTCGTCGTGTATGTTATCCTCGTCTTCGTGGTCCCGGATGAGGGCGATGCGTCGTTGAAATAACCGGCACGGGAATTGCAGTGCGGGCACCAACACTGGCACCCGCGATCTTTCGGCCCCTTGATTTTTGAGGTCCCATGCCGTCGATCAAGAACTTGTTGCCCGGCTCCCCCGAGACCCTCGGGGCCACCGTGACCGACGAGGGGATCAACTTCGCAGTCCATTCGTCAGGCGCCACGAGGATCGAGCTACTACTCTTCGACAACATCACCGATCGTCGGCCGAGCCAGATCATTCCCCTCTCGGCGGAGACGAACCGGACCGGCGACATCTGGCACATCTTCGTCGAGGGGCTGCCGAACCGGATTCTTTACAACATCCGCGCCGACGGACCCTACGAGCCCGACAAGACCGGCACCCGGTTCAATCCCCACAAAACGCTGATGACCCCTACGCAACGGCGATCAGCGGCGATTTCTACTGGCACGAAGGGGACGCATCGGGTACGACAATTCCGACCCCGCCGACGAGGACCGTCACCTCAAACCTGGTGAGGTCGACAACGTCCAGGGTGCCCCGCGCTGCGTCGCCTATCGAAGCAACTTCGACTGGGAGAACGACCGCCACCCCGAGATCGCGATCGAGGAGTCGATTATCTACGAGGTTAACGTCCGCGGGTTTACCCGACACCACTCGTCGGAAAGCGACCTTGAGGGAACCTACCGCGGGTTCATCGAGAAGATCCCCTACCTCCAGGAGCTGGGCGTCAACGCCGTCGAGTTCCTTCCCGTCTTCGAGTTCGATAAGTTCGACGGCCCCTTCCGCGACCCGGTCACCGGCGAGCGCCTGGCGAACGCGTGGGGCTATAACACGGTCGCCTTCTTCGCTCCCGAATCACACTACAGCTATTACGGCAAGCTCGGGTCGCAGGTCGAGGAGTTCAAGATGCTCGTTCGCGAGCTGCACAAGAACGGGATCGAGGTCATCCTCGACGTCGTCTTCAACCACACCCGCGAAGGGAACCACTACGGGCCGACGATCAGCTTCAAGGGGCTGGACAATAATACCTATTATATGCTCACCCCCAAGCCCCAGTTCTACAACGACTTCACAGGCTGCGGCAATACAATGAACTGCAACCACCCGGTGGTCCGCCGGTTCATCCTCGACTGTCTGCGGTACTGGGTCACCGAAATGCACGTCGACGGCTTCCGGTTCGACCTGGCGGCGGTCTTTGCCATCGACGTCGACCAGCAGGAGA
>CAWFNG010000013.1:0-506050 GCA_963817135.1 uncultured Alphaproteobacteria bacterium
TGGGCGCGCCAAGCCCGGCGAATGCGCCGGTTTCGAACCCCGGCACGAACTCGCCGATGGTCGGAACGTCGGGAGCACGTTGAGCCGCCGCGTCGTGCTCACTCCCAGCGCGCGCAGCCGCCCTGCCCGGATGTGCTCGATCGATGAAGGGATGTTGTCGAACATGACATCGACCTGTCCGGCAATCAGGTCGGTGAGCGCCGGCGGGGCGCCGCGATACGGCACATGCTGCATGTCGATGCCGGTCATCAGCTTGAACAGCTCGCCGGTGACGTGCGCTACCGATCCATTGCCGGCCGACGCGAAATTGATCTTTCCCGGGTTGGCCTTCGCGTAGGCGATGAATTCAGGGACGGTCTTGGCTGGGAACGCGGGATTGACCTCCATGACTTGCGGTACGCGGTAGATGCCGGCGACCGGCGCGATATCGCGGGTGAGATTGAAACCGAGATTATCGTAGAGCGTGGCGTTGATCGCGTTGTTGGCGCCGACGACAAGCAGTGCGTAGCCGTCGGGCGGCGCGCGCACGACGGCCTCGGCCGCGATGTTGCCGCCCGCGCCGGGCCGGTTTTCGACGATGAACTGCTGGCCAAGCCTATCCGACAGCCATTGCCCAATGAGGCGCGCGAGAATGTCGATCGCCTGGCCGGCGGCAAAGCCGACCATCAGCCGCACGGGCCGCGCCGGATAGGTCTGCGCCATTGCGCCGCGCCGCATGGCTGGGAGCGCGGCAGCGCCGGCGGCCATATGCAGGAACTGGCGGCGGGAGAGTTTCACACGATGTCCATGGCCCAGTGGTGAAGGAGAAGCAAGAGAGCCATATTTAAGTGTCGCACAAAGGTCAAAGCCGCGGCGCACGGCCGGCAGCCCTTCGGCCGATTCCGACATAGAGAAATCCCTGCCGCTCCAATTCATCGCTGGAATAGATGTTCTTGAGGTCGATCACGATGGGGCACGCCATGCGCTGTTTCAGCTCCCTAAAGTCAAGGGCGCGGAATTGCTCCCATTCGGTGACGATGACCAGCCCGTCGGCGCCTTCGGCGCAGGAATAGGGGCCGTCGCAAAACGTCACATCCTGGAGGGTTGCCTTCGCCTGCTCCATCCCCACGGGGTCGAAGGCGCGCACGCGCGCTCCCATGTCCTGGAGTGCGGTTACCAGGGTGATCGAGGGTGCTTCCCGCATGTCGTCGGTATTCGGTTTGAAGGTGAGGCCGAGGACCGCGATGGTCTTGCCTCTGATCGAGCCGCCGAAGGCGGCGGCTACTTTTCTCGCCATGGCGCGTTTGCGGACGTCGTTGGCGGCGATCACCGCTTCGACGATACGCAGGGAAACGGCATGGTCCTGCGCGGTCTTGAGCAGCGCGCGCGTGTCCTTCGGGAGGCACGAGCCGCCGAAACCCGGGCCGGCGTGCAGAAACTTCGCGCCGATACGATTGTCCAATCCGATTCCGCGGGCGATTTCCTGCACGTCGGCGCCGACCTCCTCGGCCAGGTCGGCCATCTCGTTGATGAAGGTGATTTTGGTGGCCAGGAAGGCGTTCGCCGCGTATTTGATCAGCTCAGCGGTGCGCCGGCTGGTGTAGAGGATGGGCGACCGGTTGAGGTAGAGCGGCCGATAGATTTCCGCCATGCGCTCGCGGGCGCGCTCGTCATCGGTGCCGACGACGATGCGGTCGGGATGCTTGAAGTCCTGAATGGCTGCTCCCTCGCGCAGGAATTCCGGGTTGGAGACGACGGCGATCTCCGCATCGGGCCGTGCTTCATGCATGATGCGGGCGACTTCATCCCCGGTGCCCACCGGGACCGTCGATTTGGTGATGACCACGGTAAAGCGCTCAAGTGCGCCGGCGATCTCGCGCGCCGCCGCATAGACATAGGAAAGGTCGGCATGACCGTCGCCGCGGCGCGAGGGCGTGCCGACCGCAATGAAGACGGCATCGGCCTGCGCTACCGGCGCCGCCAGATCGGCGCTGAAAGCGAGCCGGCCGTCGCGCGTGTTGCTGGCGATGAGGTCATCGAGGCCGGGCTCGAAGACGGGCGATTTGCCGCGCTTGAGCGCCGAAATTTTTTCCGGGTCTTTGTCCACGCAAACCACATGGTGGCCGAAATCGGCAAGACAGGCGCCGGAAACCAGTCCAACATAGCCGCTGCCGATCATGGCGATGCGCACGTTGCAACCTCCGCTGGATTACTGAAGGTTTGCAGCAGGCTTCGCCGATGCGCCAAGCCATGCTTGCGGGCGAACGATTAGCAAACTCTCAAAAACAACCCCATACAAAGTCCATTGTACGCGAATAAATCAATAAATCATCTAGCTGGTTAGCCTCGCTCCGGATCGAGCGTCTTGGACCAAAGCGCGGAATCCGTAACATCGCGCAGCGTCACGGTCATCTGTTCGCTCTTGCCGTCGATGGCGACGTGCCCAAAGAACTGCATGCCGAATGTCGGGGGCAGGTTCTGGCCCTGCTCCTTGCTCGGCGCCTTGATGTACATGATCTGCGGTCCGAACGTGGCGTCGAGGTCATTGGGCCCGAACGTGCCGGCATGGATCGGACCGGACACAAACTCCCAGAAGGGATCGAAATCCTGGAACTTCGCCCTGGCCGGATCGAAGTAGTGTGCGGCAGTGTAATGTACGTCCGCTGTCAGCCACACCGTGTTGCGAATCTTCTCGTGCTTGATGAAAGAGAGCAGATCCGCGATTTCCAGTTCGCGGCCGAGCGGGGCACCGTCATCGCCCTGGGCCACTGCTTCGCTGCCCCACTTGCGATCTACGTCGTAAACGACGAAGAGCCCGATCGGCAGGTCGGCGGCGATCACCTTCCAGGTCGCCAGCGAGGCCTTGAGTTCGCGCTTAAGCCAGGCGAGCTGGGTGGCGCCGAGAATTGAGGATTCGGGTGTGAGCACCGTCTGCCTGTTCTCGCCGTTTGGGCCTCGGTAGCTTCGCATATCGATTACGAACACATCGAGCAGGGGCCCATAGGCGATCTTCCGGTAGACGCGGCCGGGCTCGCCGATCATCAGACGGACAGGCATGAACTCGTGGAAAGCGCGCCCGGCGCGAGCCACCATGCCGAGCGCGAATTTGTCGGTGTATTTTTTGCGTGCGTGCTCGGCTCTCGTCAGCGGCTCTTCTGGCCACCAGTTGTTGGTGACCTCGTGGTCGTCCCACTGTGCCAATATGGGGACGGCCGCGTTGAAGGCGCGTAAATTGGCGTCGAGCAGGTTATATTTGTAGTTGGCGCGGAACTCGGCAAGCGTCTCGGCGGGTTTCGTCTTTTCCTCCAGCACGACGTTCTTCCATACGCCGCCGTCAGGCAGCTTCACCTCCGCTGCGATCGGTCCGTCCGCATAGATCGTGTCGCCGCAATGCAGAAGGAAGTCGGGCCGGTGCTTGAGCATGGTGGCATAGGTCTTCATGCCACCCCGCGCCTCGTCGATGCCCCAGCCCTGACCGCAGGTGTCTCCGGACCATACGAACGATATGTTGCGACGCTCCGCCGGCGCTGTTCGGAAATGGCCGACCATGGACTCACCGCGGATCGCGGGCTCGGCGTGGCTCTGTGCGGCGACCCGGAAGAAAATGTCCTGGCCCGGGGGCAACCCCTCGAGCGAGAGCTTCCCGGTCAGATCGCTCTCTGGCAACGCATCGACCCACACGTTGCGAAGGATATCCGTGAAGCTATCGGTTGTCGCAACCTCGAAATGCAAGCGGGAAGGCCGGTCGGCGCGCGCCCACACCACGGCGGATGTGCTGTCCGCGTCGCCGGATTGAAGCCCATGCGTCAGCGCCGGTCGATCAGCCGCTCGGCTTATGCCTGGCGCAAACACGCCCTGCGCGGCCAGGGTCGTCGCGCTGATCCCGCGCAGCAGTGATCGACGAGATAAGCGGTTCGTGATCGTCATGATCGGCTCCGTTGTCGGTGTAACGGTCGGATGAACCCAAATTCTGATTTCTGTCGAGAAGTAATTCAAAACCCGCCGCAGATCTCTCTGGGCGGGTCCTTAGTCAGGCCTGCCCCGGTACATCCGCGGTGGCAGTTCGACGCTGACTACACTCTATGTATAAGGGTCAGCCGTGACATTTTAATGACGCGTCGATGCATTGCCCTGGTGCGCTTCGGCACAGCAGGCAGACAATGATGGACGAGGGGCCGCGCAGCGCCCTCTATTTCCCGCCCGCGGCTTTGCACGTTGAGAATCTTCGCCGCATAAAAGCCGATCTCGCGACAGCCTTTGTTGCGGCGCGAAGGCGATAATCTCATTGCATGGCTTTGCCAACGTGCAAACCGTCACACATCCATCATCTGAAACCACGATACTTGATCTAGTCCACAATTGGATGCAATTTCTTCCTGCCAGCAGCTGCTGATCGCGTAAACGGTGATGGTTGCGCCAATCCGGCTGTGGACCCTGGTCTGCGGCGCACGGCAAACCGGCAAGGCGACCAGTACGGAGCCCGCATGCGCTACGTTTACAACATGAACAGGCGCGACACGCTTGTCATGGGCGCCGGCGCCCTCTCGTCAATTCTCGCCCCGATTGCCGTGGCGATGGAAAGCCCCGAGCGTCACGGCATTTCTGCCTTCGGAGACCTCAAATACCCCGCCGATTTCCAGCACTTCGAATATGCGATTCCAGATGCGCCGAAGGGTGGGCTCTTTTCGTTTGTCTCGCCGACGGTGGTTTTCAATCAGAACTTGCTCACATTCAATTCCCTCAACAGTTTCATCCTGCGGGGCGATGCCGCTCAGGGCATGGAGCTTACCTTTGCAAGCTTGATGACGCGCGCCTTCGACGAGCCTGATGCCTTGTACGCCCTGGCTGCGCGCGCCGTGCAAATATCCGCCGACCGCCTTTCCTACCGTTTCCTGATGCGGCCTGGAATCACGTTCCACGACGGCAGCCTGCTCACCGCCCACGACGTCGCCTTTTCGCTCAATCTGCTTAGAGAAAAGGGGCATCCAGTTCTCCAGCAACTACTTCGTAATTTTGCTGGCGCGCAGGCGCAGGATGATGCCAGCGTGGCGGTGAGCTTGGCGGCGGGCTACGCACGCGACCTGCCGGCGCTTCTGTCTTGGCTACCGATTTTCTCGCACGCCTATTATGCCACGCGTTCCTTCGAAGAAACCTCCCTGGAACCGCCGCTCGGCTGCGGTCCGTACAAGGTTGGTCGATTTGAGCCGGGCCGTTACATCGAATACGAGCGGGTCAAGGATTGGTGGGGGGCTGATTTGCCGGTCGCGCGCGGGCAAAACAATTTTGACGTGATCCGTTACGAATACTACCGCGACAGCGCGATCGCTTTCGAGGGATTCACCAGCAAAACAGTCCTCTATCGGGAGGAGTTGGTCGCCCGGGTCTGGTCGACAGGCTACGACTTCCCCGCGGTTCGCGAGGGACGCGTCAAGCGTGATGTCATCCCCGACAATACCGCGTCAGCGGCGCAAGGTTGGTATTTCAACCTGCGACGGCAGAAATTCGCCGACAAGCGTGTGCGCCAAGCTTTCATCAATTCGTTCGATTTCGAATGGGTCAACGCAAAGATCATGCATGGAGCCTATCGAAGAACCCGTTCCGTTTTTGAGAATTCCGACATGATGGCGATGGGGCGAGCAGGACCAGACGAAATCGCCCTGCTCGAGCCCTTCCGCGGCAAGGTCCCCGAGGAAGTGTTCGGGGAACCCTTCGTGCCGCCGGTTTCCGATGGGTCGGGGCAGGACCGTGCGCTTCTGCGCAAGGCGAGCGCTCTGTTGACGGAGGCTGGGTACGCGGTCAAGGAAGGCAAGCGCGTGACCCCGCAAGGTGAGCTTTTCACCGTGGAATTTCTCATCGATAACCCGGTTTCGCTGCCGCATCATAATGCCTTCATCAAGAATCTCGGCATCTTGGGCATCGAGGCTAATGTTCGCATTGTCGATGCCGTGCAGTTTCGCAAACGCTTGGACGATTTCGATTTCGATATCGTCGTGCAGCGGTTCGGCTTCTCAGGCACCCCGGGAGATACGCTGCGAACCTTTTTTACGTCGCGTGCCGCCGCCATGAAGGGATCGCAGAATGTGGGCGGCATTGCAGATCCCGTCATTGACGAACTGGTCGAGAGGGTGATCGCAGCTGACAGCCGGGCGGCCTTGGTGACGGCCTGCAAGGCGCTCGACCGGGTCATCCGAAGCGGGCGATATTGGGTACCGCACTGGTACAAACCGGCGCATTGGATCGCATATTGGGATGAGTTTGGTCGTCCGCCGGAACAACCGCGATACGGGCTCGCCATCCCGCAAACCTGGTGGTCAAGCGCTGCAAAGTAAGGTCAATTTCGAACTTCGGAATCGGACCACTAGGGAAGCCAGTAGTCGATTTCAATAATCTGCGCCTCATTCATTCCGGTTTTCGGATCGGCTAATGTCGTTATGCGTGCCATTCCATTGATCCTGGCGAACGCGCCGGTACCGCCTGTGATCGGCCCGACCGTTGTGGCAGTCAGATTACGCGCTTCCGGGCCCTGCATCGCTACCAGAGAACCTCGGGTGAAGAATTTATCTCCGTTTTCGAACACGTATACACCATAGGTAGTCGCCTCCCCGTTATTGTTGGTGTAGTCGGAGATACCGCGAGTCCACAATTCCACCATCTTCAGCCCGTTGATCATGGGGGGATCGCTGGGATAAACGCGCTTGACCTCGAAGACGCGCACCTGATGGCCGGCGACATCGCCTACGTCGATGGCGTGCTGTTGCGTATACTTGGTGTTCTCAGCGCCAACCCGGAACCTGAGCCTCTCTTGGGCAAGCGCGTCTTTTGTTGGCAGCCCGACAGCCAGGCATACTAATATAAAGGCGGTTGCTGTGGACTTGCTGACAGGGATCATTGCCGCTCCTCCTCATTGTCTATTGGAAACAGTCGATCTTCATTGCGCAACGAAATGTGATCTCCGATCGGCAGACAATTCACCGGGTAATCAGTCGCCGTTCAGCGGTAGGTGGGGCCCGGTTACCGCCGGCCGCGAGCATAGAGCCTATTGACGAAAAGCCGTTAGCACAGCCCTTGCTGCCACTGTATGACAATGATCACACAGATGGATCACTACAGGCAACGATGGACGAGGGGCCGCGCTACGCCATCAAGGCGCCATTCCTCTCCGTTCCAATTGCCGGCATCCCGTCGCCTTGCCGCGCGGATCGAAGCTACCCCCCCCCCAAAGAGTTGCGTCCGCGGACATTCCATTCGTGCCCACGAATGTCCATTTTGGGTGTAAATAGCATGCCCTGCACTGCGATGTGAGAGAAGACAATGAATGAAGACCAGAACATTCGAGCGGCTTTGGATCGCCACTGGGCAGCCTCAGACGCGAATGATTTCGAGGCAGAGCACGAGATTTACCACGACGATGCAGTGCTTGAGTACCCGCAGTCCGGGGAGCGGATCCGCGGTCGGCGCAATATTCAAGCGTCTCGTTTTGCGCAGCCGAACAAGAAGCGCTTTGTGGTGCGGCGCGTACTCGGTGCTGCCGACCTTTGGGTCACTGAATTCGTCCTTACATACGACGGCTTGCCGTCTTACACGGTGAGTATCATGGAGTTCAGAGACAGGAAGGTTGCCCGTGAGACCCAGTACTTCGGCGATCCCTTCGAGCCGGGGGCCTCGCGCGCTCAATGGGTCGAGCGGATACGCTGAAATGTTCCCTATGAAATCGAGGCCACCAACTACGTGGCTTCCGCGCACTTTCCTGCCAACAACTACGATGCACCGACCAGTTGAATTTGTGTCTGCTTACTGACTACTGCTGTCATAGCTTGTCGGGCGGCTATGAGCGGGGCCGTCTCTTGATGTGAAGCGAGGACCTGGGCTGTGCCTGCATAATGCCTGTTCAACGTCCTCCGGACCCCTGCCCTTGGTCTGTTAAAAGTAGTCTAATGCTTGCGTAAAGGCTGATTGCGATCAAGCTTTTCCGCTACTCCGTTGAACTTTTCCGCGTCCGTCATCGCCTCTTTTGCGTATAGTTCTTTGGCCTGTTTTGCGAGTTTCAGACAGTCTTGGGCCTGCTGCCGATATTCCTTCGCCGTTAGCATGGCCAGGCTCCGCTGTCTCGAACTCCCACAAGAGGTAAGTGGGTGCGGATGCATTCCGTTTCCAGATGCAGGTAAGAAAAACTACGTGAGCAATTTTATACAGACACGCCTCCCGCTTGAGTGCCCAATGCGACTAAGCAACGGAGGCGGAAATGATAAATCTCAGTGGACCGGCAGACGGAGCATTCAACCCCGAGATAATTCGTATTATGGGCGACGCGCTGGATAATGCTTGGGTGCGCCTGCGGGCGGGGCCTCCCTTGAATGGGGATGCATATGCTGCACGCACGGTACTTGCTAAGCACATTATCGGTATGACCAAACAGGGCGAACGTGACCCGCAGCGTCTAACGCAAGGTGCGTTGGCGCGGTTGACACTCTGAGAGTTTCCGAAGGCGCCAGCGGCGAAGCCGGAGCCCGCCTCCATGGGGGGCGGGCCTATTGCAGTCACCGCTTACCGCTTTAAAGGCTCAAAGGAGAAGGACAATGGAATGGCTTATTGCCCTAATCGTTCTGCTTTTCGGGATTTTGCCGTTTTTGTTTTGGTTGATCGCCTATTGCGACAAGATCGGAATTGAAAAAGCGCGAACAACACACGGCTAATTACACACGTCTGCTGCCGAACCCAACCTGTAATCCAAGGAGCGCATCATGCCAATCACGCAATATTTAAATGGGTTTCGCTTCGATCCAGAAACCACGCGTGTTCTTGGCGTTGCATTCGGAATGACGCGCGCGGCCATCAAATTGGATGGTCAAGACCCTATCGATGAAATAATCGCCAAGAAAATTATCGAACTCGCCCATGCTGGCGAGCGCAATCCAAATCATCTTTGCGAACTCGCGTTAAACGATATTCGTTGGAGATTGGGCCACCTTTCTAAATTTTCGCCGTAACACCGCACTTTTAAAGTCCACAAGAAAAGCCCCGCCGGTACGTACGCGCGGGGCAAGGTTACAAGGACGCATTAGTGCTCCCGCGATATGAAATTAAATGAAAATCAGGCGCTCCACGATGTCGTTGACGGCTCAGAATTGAGACCTTGATTGCAGGACGTTGAAGGAAGGTCCCTCGAGGTCGGAGGGACGAGGCAGCGCGGAAAGCAGGGGGAACGGAGAAGGGATGGGACGGCAGGATGAGAGAGAGGGAGCGCAGGACGCGAGAGTGGAAGCGGAGCGAGCAAACGGGGGGCGGGACAGCGGGGGATGCGAGACGCAGCGGCCGGCGGAGGCGGGCGACTCAAGGGACGGAACGGAGACGGGGCGAGCAGGGAAACAGGCAAGCGGAACGCGAGGGAAGCGAGAGGAGAGGGGCGGACTGCCCCGTAGTGCTGAAGCGGGGTAATGCCCGTGGAGACAAAAAATTGGCAACAAAAAAGAACCCGGCGCTGGCCGCCGGATTGCCTTCTGAGCGGCCATGCCGCACGGCGCCGGTCCAGATCGACTGGTTTGCTCGTCATGGCGCAGCCGCGTCTTGATCCAGTGCCGCCTGAAGGTCTTGAGGATCAATAGTCACCATCTCGATCGAGTCTCGATGAGATTGCGCCGGTACAAAGATCATGGTCGCAACCCGGCGGTAGGCCGCAAAAGATAATCCGTCGATGAGCTCTTCGTCCGTCACAACTCCATAGTCTCCTGCCGGCAGCATTCGGTCGACCCCCTTCAACAGAAAGGGTCTCCTGAACACGACCGTCTTGCTGAGGGTGCGTGCACAAGGTCGCGCCGGCCGCGATCGTTGCCGCCTTGCGCGAAACTAATAGCGTTCTGTTCGGGACGGCGCAACCGTCTGAACTCAGGCACAAACGGAGGGATGAGCTATGGGTGTTAGGATAAAAGACATTGATGTCGGCAAATGCTATGTGACTTCGACTGGACAAGTGCGTCGCGTCACGAAAGTTGAAATCAAAGTTGCGTATGAGTTCGCGCGGGAAAAAACTCTCCTAGAAGGAAAGGCTGGAATGCACGGGTAATAACCGCTCCGGGTGCAAAATTTGCGCGGGATGTTGATCGCGAAGTGCCATGCAATTACGGAGCAGCCTATGAAGGCCCCCATCTAGGCCCTTGGGATTATCGGAGACAATAGTGTCACGCACGCCGCGGGTTGCGCTTTATGCCGCTGTTTGGTTTCTGCTAGTCGTCTGAACTAAGGCAACCAAGTAGGGAGTTTTCCAATGGCCCAAAACAACACAAAAAATTGGGAAGCAGCTCGCACGCAATTGGTGGAACAGCGCCAAACTATTATTGATACCTTGGCTAAAGGCGATGCCTTGGCTAAAGGCTACGCAAAAGAACGATCCGAAAATCACATCGATTTGCTGATCAAAATCCAAGCAGGAATTGATGCGCTTGATAAGGCAAAGGACGAAATATTCAGATCAGTTCCTATCCAAGACCGCTCCAAAAAGAGGGCGCGATATGCTTCTGACGAAGACAATAACGGGTAATTACGGTAATTAATGCATCAGATCTGGCGCATTGCCATTTATTTCGATGTTAGGCGTCAAGAACGTGCTGACTTCCGGGAAAGAGCGTTATCGGAAGCAATTGCTTCCCACGAGTGGTGAATGCCACCACTTGCAGTCCGCATGTCGGGCGCTGAAGGTCATGCAGACATTAAGAATGCAAAGAAGGACAGAGCCGGCGCGGCGCTGTCAATAGCGAAAGAGCCCGGCGCGTGATAGCTACCAGGCTCTCTCTCAGGCAGGCTTAGGGGGTGCCATGACTTGCACTTTAGCTCCTAAGCACTGCTACTCGCATAAACCCGGCAATGCACTGCCGAGTCTCTATTTTCCTCCACACCAAGCGTTAACGTTTATTGAGAGCCAGGGTTCCCGACGTTGCATGTTTATTCGGCGTGGGTTCGTTCATTGTGCAGACGTGAAGCAAGCAGAAAAGCGTGTGCGTTCTACCCAACGCGCTCCGATCAGAGTGCGAACATCAATGAAGGGTGACGCTCATACATTCCCGGTGACCATAGACGCATTCGTAGGTGCGTATTTCCTTCCCACCGTGAGACGGCGTCGCCATGATGATTCTCATTTTCTGCGAGCACTCCGGGAGTTTGAGGTGAAGCGGTTGTGCGCCGATAAACTCACCTAATCTCTGCAAGGTCAATTCCAGGCCCTTCCGTAGTGGTATAGTCTTCGGCATCACGAAGCCTTCTCCTGAGCTTGGGTGGAATATGAGACGACGCGAATTTATCGGCGGACTCGGCACGATGACCTTGGCATCGTCGCTCGCTGCCCGCGCGCAGCAACCGATGATGCCGGTGATCGGGTTCCTCAACAGCAGAGCGCCCGGCGAGAACGCAACGCTCTTGGTCCCTTTCCACCGAGGCTTGAAAGAGACAGGCTATGTTGAGGGCCAGAACCTCACGGTCGAATACCGCTGGGCGGACGAGCAATACGACCGACTTCCAGCGTTGGCGGCCGACCTCGTTGGCCATCGAGTGGCCGTGATTGTCGCGAATGGCCCTGCGGTACGGCCAGCAAAAGCAGCAACTTCGACGGTTCCGATCGTCTTCGTGGTAGGGTTCGACCCGCTCTCTTTTGGACTTGTCGCCAGCCTGAACCGCCCGGGCGGCAATCTGACGGGCGTGAGCGTCTTGGACGTGCAGATCGGGGCGAAGCGGCTGGAGCTGCTGCATGAGCTGGTCCCCACGGCGACCATCATGGCCCTGCTCGTCAACCCGACCACTCCCGCTGCCGAAACCGTGGCGAGAGACGCACAGGCAGCGGCCCGCGACCTCGGCCTGCAACTCCATGTCCTGCATGCGAGCAGCGACCGCGATTTCGATACAGTTTTTACAACTGTGGCCCAACTGCGGGCAGGCGGGCTTGTGATCGGCGCCGATCCATTCTTCACGAACCGGAGCCAACAGCTCGCCGAGCTGTCGGTCGGTCATGCAGTGCCTACGATCTACGAGTTTCGCGAGTTCGCGGCGGCCGGCGGCCTAATAAGCTACGGGAGCAACATTGCCGACGCGTACCGTCTGGCCGGCGTCTACACCGGCCGTATTCTTAAAGGCGAAAAGCCTTCCGACTTGCCGGTGCAGCAGGCGACGAAAGTCGAGCTGATCCTCAACCTTAAGACCGCCAGGTCACTTGGCATCACGGTCCCGCTTGCGTTACTCGGCCGCGCCGACGAAGTAATCGAATGAACTTTGCTGCGGTGCATGAATCAGCAATTGGCACGAAGTGTGAGTGCCGCCTTGTCCCGGTTATGGCTGCTTCCAGAGGTGAAGCGGCCGGCAATGTTACGGAGCGGTGACAGCGGGAATTGCCGAGTAGGCCCGGGGAATTTCACCCCGAGCCCCTCACAGATCCGGACTTGACACTCTCGCGTCATCCGGCTCGTGCCACCGCGCGAAGGCTGCCGCCTTCCATTGAACATCGGGTTCCTCCCGTTGCCGGTTGACCCGAGCCAAATGGCGATAGCCCGCTCCCTTCGCTCCACGGGCATTACCCCGCTTCGTCACTACTACGGAGCAGTCCGCCGCTAGCCCAACTTGAGCTAGCCGGTGCATCGGTACTTTCGGCCTCGCGGTTTGAGCCACTTGTGCCTTCTCCCTTAGCATCGCCGTCTAGGTTTTTGCCGTGATGCACAACGCAACATTGCCTGCAACGATGTGGTAGGGTGTGACCCTCAGGCTGAGGGCGCTACATGAGACGACGCGAGTTCACCACAATGCTCGCTGGTGCGGCGGCATGGCCGCTGGCCGCACGCGCGCAGCCTAGCGAGCGCATCCGGCGGATCGGCGTGCTCATGTATCTGGCCGCGGACGATGCGCAGGGACAAGCCCGTCTCGCGGCGTTCGCAAAGGCCCTCGAGCAATTGGGCTGGAGCGACGGCCGCAACCTGCGCATCGACACCCGCTGGGCCAATGCCGACGACATTCGTAGGCACGCTGGGGAATTGGCGGCGTTGGCGCCGGACGTCCTCGTGGCTGCTACTGGCACGGCAACGGTCGCGCCGTTGCTCCAGGCGACCCGAACCGTGCCGATCGTGTTTGTGAGTGTCATCGACCCGGTCGGCGCCGGTTTCGTCGAGAGCCTGGCACAGCCGGGCGGCAACGCGACTGGGTTCACGATTTACGAATACAGCATGAGCGGAAAATGGCTGGAGCTGCTCAAAGAGATCGCGCCCCGGGTGACGCGAGCGGCGGTGCTTCGGGATCCGGCCGTCGCTTCCGGGATCGGGCAGTTCGGCGCTGTCCAGATCGTGGCACCATCGCTGGGTGTGCAGTTGAGCCCGGTCGACGTGCGCGATGCCGGCGAAATCGAGCGTGCCATCACGGCATTCGCGCGCGGGTTGAATGGCGGCCTGATCGTGACGGGAAGCGCATTGGCGATTAGTCATCGCCAACCGATCATCACCCTTGCGGCGCGGCACAAGCTGCCCGCTGTCTACCCCGCCCGCTTCTACGTTACAGACGGCGGCCTCGTCTCCTACGGGCCTGACCTGATCGACCCCTTCCGCCGCGCGGCCGGCTACGTCGACCGCATCCTCAGGGGCGAGCAACCGGCCGATCTGCCGGTACAGGCGCCGACCAGGTACGAGCTCGCCATTAACCTCCAAACCGCCAAGGCGCTCGGCATTGAGATTCCAACAACGCTACTCGCCCATGCGGATGAGGTTATCGACTGATGAAGCGGCGCGAGTTCATGACGCTGCTCGTTTGCGCAGCGGCGGCATGGCCGTTTATTGCGCGCGCGCAGCAGGCAGGAAAGATTCCCCGCGTCGGCTTCATGGGCAATTCGACGGCGGCGCTCGAAGCCAATCTCATCGGGCCGTTCCGCCAGGGCTTGCGCGAGCACGGCTATCAGGAAGGCCGCAACATCGAGACCGTGTTTCGGTGGGCGGAAGGAAAATATGAACGCTTTCCCGTTCTCATCGCCGAGCTTGTTGCTGCCAAGGTGGATATGATCGTGACTGCCGGCACGCCCGCCTCGCTCGCCGTGAAAAATGCAAACACGTCCATCCCCCTGATCATGATCGCAGTCGGCGAGCCTGTCGCCACTGGTCTTGTCGCCAGCTTCGCGCGGCCCGGCGGGAATATCACCGAACTCACTTCGATGGCGCCGGACATCGATGGGAAGCGGCTGGAGCTGCTCAGGGAACTGGTTCCGAACATCTCCTACATCGCCGTGCTCTGGAATGCCGGTAGCCCGATCCAGGTGATCCAAGAGAAGGAGACGAGAGCCGCGGCCGACGTGATCGGAATGAAGATGCTGTCGTTGGGCGTACGCGGCCTGGAAGAGATCGAGAAGGCATTCACAATCATCATCAAGGAGCAGCCGGGCGCGCTGTTCGTGTTGGCGGATCGGCTGTTCCTGCACCATCGCAAACTCATCATGGACTTTGCCACCCAGCACCGCTTGCCGGGAGTGCACGCGTACCGGGAATTGATCGAGGCGGGCGGGCTAATGTCGTACGGACCAAGCTACGCGGCAATGCATAAGCGGGCGGCCTACTTTGTCGACCGGATATTGAAAGGTGCCAGTCCGGCTGACTTGCCGGTAGAGCAACCGACAACTTTCGAGTTGGTCCTCAACCTCAAGGCCGCCAAGGCGCTCGGGCTGAAAATCCCCAAATCGTTCCTCTTGCGCGCCGATGAGGTGGTCGAGTGATGTAAGCCCGTCATTTGCTGCAGTGCATGAGTCCGTTGTTGACCCTGAACCGACATAAGCGGAAATATTTCGCTGCGATGCACAACGCAGCTTTTCCTAGGACGGTGTGGTAGGGTGCGATCGTCACTGAGGGGAGCACACATGAGGCGGCGCGAGTTCATCACGCTCCTTGGCAGTGCGGTGGCGTGGCCGATTGCCGCGAGCGCGCAAGCCGCGAAGAAGACCCCGCGCATCGGAGTGCTGTGGCCCAACCCGCCCGCTACGTTCGAGTTCATACGGCAAGGCTTGAAGGAACATGGCTATATCGAGGGCCAAAGTATTGGATTCGAGTTCCGGTGGGCGGAGGGGAAACTCGAACAGCTGCCCGAATTGGCGCGCGAGCTTGTCACCATCCCCGTAGACGTTATCGTGACCTTGGCTCCGCAGGCCACGTTAGCGGCCAGGGGGGCTACTCAAACAATTCCTATCGTTTTCGTTGCGATCGGCGAGCCGGTGGCGAGTGGGCTCGTGGCCAGCCTCGCGCGGCCGGGCGGGAACCTGACGGGGACGACCCGGATGTTACCCGAGATGAGCGCCAAACATGTGGAACTGCTCAAAGAGGCCGTTCCCTCACTGTCGAAATTGGCCGTTCTGTGGAATCCGATGAACACGTCACATCGGCCGGCGCTACAGGCAGTCGAAGCAGCCGCTCGATCGTTATCGCTTCAAGTGCACCCATTGGAGGTGAGAGGGCCGGCCGAACTTGACGTCGTCTTCTCGGCGATATCCAGGGAGAGAGCCGACGGGCTCCTCTTCATCGCGGACCCCGTCTTCTTCATCAACCTCAAGCGCATGGCGGATTTTGTCGCATCGAGCCGATTGCCGGCGGTCGCTAACTTCATCGAATTTCCGAAACTTGGCGGTCTCATGGGTTATGCGCCAAGCATTCCCGACGAGTTCCAACATGTAGCGGGTCACATTGACAAAATCCTCAAGGGCGCCAAGCCGGCAGACTTGCCCGTCGAGCTGCCGACGAAGTTTCAGCTGGTGATCAATCTCAAAACTGCCAAGGCGCTCGGTCTCGAATTGCCGCCGTCTCTGCTCGCCCGCGCCGACGAGGTGATCGAGTGAGAAGGCGCGAGTTCATCACGCTGCTCGGCGGCGCGACTGTGTGGCCGGTCGCGGCGCGCGCACAGCAGTCGGCGATGCCGGTGATCGGGTTCCTCAGCAGCCGATCGCCGAACGAGGCCGCCTATGTCGTTGCGGCGTTCCACCGCGGCCTTAGGGAAGGCGGCTATAGCGAAGGTCAGAACGTCGGAATCGAGTATCGCTGGGCAGAAGGTCAGTACGACCGCCTTCCGGGGCTCGCGGCCGACCTCGTTCGCCGTAGGGTGGCCCTGATCGCTTCGACCGGCGGCATCGGCGCGGCCAATGCAGCAAAACAGGCGACTTCCACGATTCCGATTGTCTTCACCGTCGGCGATGATCCGATCAAGCACGGCGTCGTGGCCAGTCTCAACCGGCCGGGCGGCAACGTAACCGGGATATACAATTTCATTTCGGCGATGGAGGCGAAGCGCTTCGGGCTGCTGCGGGAGACGGTTCCGACAGCCGGATCGATCGCTGTGCTTCTGAACCCCAACTATCCGGGTTTCGGTGTTCAGTTGAAAGACCTTCAAGAGGCAGCGCGCGCCGTTAGCCAGCAAATCCACGTAATCGACGCAAACAGCGAAGCTGACATTCACGCCGCTTTCAGGGCCATGGGGCGATTGCCGGCCGCAGCTCTACTGGTCGGCGCTGATCCGTTTTTCAACGGCCGACGGGAGCAACTCGTCACGCTCGCGGCCCATTACAGCATCCCGGCGATGTATGAGTTGCGCGAATATGCCCTGGCCGGGGGCCTGATGAGCTACGGAACCAACCTCGCTGACGCCTATCGTCAAGTCGGCAACTACGCGGCGCGAGTTCTCAAGGGCGACAAGCCTGCCGACCTGCCAGTCGTGCAGTCGAGCAAGTTCGAGCTAGTCATCAACCTGAAGACCGCAAAGGCACTGCGTCTGATGATCCCGGCCGGCGTGCTCGCCATCGCCGACGAGGTGATCGAATAGGGGCTGCCTTGCTGCGGTTGCTCACAGCCGCTTTTGGCACGAACCTGAAGCGCCGACGTGCACCATCAACGTCTGTTGACTGAGGCGAAGCAGACCCAATGGGGCGCGCGAACTACCGCCGTTGTCGACCCGCAGCTGACCTCTGTTGGCATGCAGTATCTATCCCCCCGCCGTCGCCCGCCGGATTTATTTCACGCTGATGCCGGCAGTCTTGATCACCGTGCCCATCTTTTCGGTTTCGTTGGCCAGGAAGTTGCCGAACTCCTCGGGCGACGTCGATAACGGAACGCCGCCGAGATCTTCGATCCGCGCCTTGATCTTGGAATCGGCGAGTGCGGCTCTGATCTCCTCATTGAGCGTCGCGATGATCGCAGCGGGTGTACCGATTGGCGCACCGACGCCGTACCACTGAGCCGATTCGAATCCCGGCACTGTCTCACCAACTGTCGGAATTTCGGGCATCGACTCCAGGCGCGTTGCCGATGTCACCGCAATTGCGCGCAGTGTGCCGGCCTTGACGTACTGGATCGCCGACGGAATGGTGCAGAACACCATCTGCACCTGCCCGCTGAGCAGATCCGTGAGCGCGGGGGTCGTGCCGCGGTATGGCACGTGCGTCATTTGGATGCCGGTCATCAGCTGGAGCAGCTCGCCCGAGGCGTGGTCCGGTCCGCCCGCGCCGCCGGTCCCCATGTTGACCTTACGCGGATTGGCCTTCGCATAGGCGATGAATTCGCGGACGTTATTGGCTGGAAACGCTGGATTGACCGCCATAAAATAGGGAAAGCGTCCGATGCCACCGACCGGCGCGATGTCGCGCATGAAATTGAAGCTGAGACTTTCGTAGTAGGTCGCGTTGATCGCATTCGCCGCATTGACCAAAAGCAAGGTGTAGCCATCTGGTGGCGAACGTACGACCGCCTCTGTTGCGATATTGGTTGCTGCCCCGGTGCGGTTCTCCACCACGAATTGCTGCTGGAGCCGCTCCGACAGCCATTGGCCGATCAGGCGCGCCGCGATGTCAACGCCGCCGCCCGCAGCATAGCCAACCAGGATGCGCACTGGGCGCGACGGGTAGGTGTCGGCTTTCGCAATGTACGACAAGGCCGGAAGCACCGCGGCGGCCCCGACAAGACGAATGAACTGGCGTCGACAGGTATGCATGGCGTCCCTCCCCGGAGTTGCGCCATTTCAAGATGCAACTATGGACGCTTTTAGCCCTGGATCACAAGACGACAGCGAGTCGCGGTGGAAGGGGTTGCGCGTGCAGTCAACCAGCTAGTTTGCTCCGCGTCATCTACTCTTCCACCTGCAGCGGAAGGCGCACGGGATGACCTGATTCCACCGCGCGCTCAATGGCAATGGTCGTTTCCAGATTGATGCGAGCCTGCTCGGGCGTGGTATGCACCGTCGGCGCTCCGGTCGCGAGATGATCGAGCCAGGCGCGTGTTTCATTGCCAAGCGATCCCCAGAAATCGTCAACAGCCCAGTCGCCGGCGCTGTTGCTGCCGAGAAATGCCATGTTGACCGCATGCCCCGGCACATAGGGGTGTGGAATGCCTTTCTCCGAGAACAACAGGTGGTCCAAGTGGTCGTCGTCGATGATCATGGTACCCTCGCTCCCGAGTAGCTCGACACGATCAGACTGCCCCTGGGTCGGATAATTCGCTGGCAACGCATAGCTTACGCCGAGATTGACTACCGCACCGTCGGCAAATGTCACGATCGCCCAGGTCACGTCGTCGGCGCGGTAACCCGCCTCCCGGAAAATTCCATGCTGGGCGCGCGCGACTACCTCAACCGGACGGTTGCCTTCCAGGAACCAGCACATGAGATCGACATAATAAGTGAGCACATCGAGCACCGGCGTTGCATGCGGGTCGCGCTTGAGGATGGCAAAGGCCTGCGCGCGTGAATTGTAGACGCGCGCCGTGGCGCCCACGATCCGGCCGAGCCGGCCGTGCCGCATCTGTTCCTTCGCGCGCAGAAAGCACTCCTTGTAGCGGCGGCTGTAACCGACGTGAAGCTCACCCTTGGTCGCGCGCAAAGTGTTGAGAATCGCGTCTGCCTCAGTGAGGGAAAAGCCTATGGGCTTCTCAACCAGCACAGGCTTGCCCAGCTCCAGCGCCTGCAGAACCGGCTTGGTGTGCAGCTGCTCGGGAGTGGACACGATCACCGCCGTCACGTCGGCATGACCGATGACTTGTTCATTGTCGCCGGAGTGGAAGTCGGCGCCGGCCTGCTCGGCGAGCGCGCGCGCTCGCGCGGGGTCGCGATCGGAGATGGCCAGAAACCGCACCGCCGGATGCTTGGCCGCAAGCCGAGCGCGCAATGTGCCGATGCGCCCGGCGCCCACCACCGCAATTCCGAGGTCGCAATGTTTCATGCTGATATCAAAGGACAGAGTGCAGGTATCACCGTGCCATCCTTTCTTAAATCAGATTGGGGGCATTGGGTGCCAGTGTGAACTAGATCACACATCCTCGCGCGCTGCGCCAGCTACGCTCGCCGCTCGGTGTTCATCCTGGTCAAGGCTGGCAATGACCAGACGTGCGGAACAGCTAGCGTTCAAGGCGCCTAGAACCGAACAAGCGGTTTTTCATGAGCAAGTGTATCCTTGTGGTCGAAGATCAACTGGATAACCGGCAAATCCTGCGTGATTTGCTCGGCAACGCCGGCTATGAACTGACAGAGGCTGAGAACGGCGAGGAGGCGATCGCTGCCGCCGCCAGGCGACGCCCAGACCTTATCCTCATGGACATCCAACTGCCGATTATGGACGGCTACGAGGCCACGCGGCGGATTAGGAGCAATCCGGACCTGAAGTGCGTACCGATCATTGCCGTTACGTCCTATGCGTTGGCCGGTGATGAAAACAAGGCTCTAGCGGCAGGTTGCGACGGCTACGTCAGCAAGCCCTACAGTCCCCGCGATCTGCTGGCGAAGGTCCGCGCCTATCTAATTTAGCGTAATCCCAAGGTTGCCCGAGGTCCGCTATGGCAATTCCCGGGCGAGACGATCCGCTTGAGAATTTGGGTCTGTTGATTGGGGCGAAGTAGACCTAATGCGGGCGTGCTGCTAACCGCCGTTGTTGAGCCCAAGCGGCATTAAGACGCATTCGCTGGTTTGCGAATATCCGCAAGTTTGGGCTGCCCTCCGAGCGTGAAGTAGTCGCAGACCGGGCGATGGAAACGTGGTATTGTTTCTTATTGCATGGGCATGACCCCCACGGGAGGGTCACATGGCAATCCACATTGGACGGCGCGAGTTCATCACGCTGCTCGGCGGCACGGCAGTAGCTTGGCCATCCACGTCGCGTGGACAACAGCCAAAGGTGCTCCGCGTCGGTTACTCCGGCATGCTGCCGCGCGCAGCCCCGCACTATGCTGCGTTCGAGAAGCGCATGATCGAGCTCGGCTACCGCGAGGGCCGCAATTTCACATTCGAGTACATCCAGTCGCCTGGAATTGAAGGATACGAGCTGACCTACCGCGAACTCGTCGCGCGTAAGGTGGACATCCTGATGGCTGCCGGTAACGAGCCGGCGCTGCGGGCTGCCCGGGCGGCTCGCGATGCCACTCCAATTGTCTTCCTCGCACTCGACTTCGATCCGGTTGAGAAGGGTTATGTGTCAAGCCTGTCGCGTCCGGGCAGCAATTCGACCGGTATATTCGTGAGCCAACTCGAGTTGGCTGGAAAGCGCGTTGAACTCTTGCGCGAGGCCCTCCCGAGTAGCCGTCGCGTCGGTCTCCTCTGGGATGCCGCGTCACGAGAGCAAGCCGAGGCGGCCGCGGTGGTGGCTGGTAAGCTCGGCTTCGAGCCGCGTTTGCTGGAATTGATTGGAGAGCCACCGAACTATGCAGCTGCACTGATGCCCATGGACCAATCGTCCAACGAGCCGATCATGGTCCCTGCGAGCCCGCTCGCGCTGCGGGACCGAGCAACCATCGCGCGCCTGCTGCTCGAACGCCGCACCCCATCGATATGTGCCTTTCGGGAAGTAATGGAAGCTGGTGCGCTTATAAGCTACGGCGTCAGCCTTGAGAGTCTTTTTCGTGACCTTGCGACATTCGTCGACCAAGTTGCCAAGGGAGCGAAGGTCGGTGACATTCCAATGCGCGGGCCGTCGCGATACCACATCGCGTTCAACATCAAGACTGCCAACGCGCTTGGTCTTACCGTGCCGCCTATGCTGCTTGCCCGCGCCGACGAGGTGATCGAATAACGCGACCAAAAGACCGTCAACCCCGCCGCCGGAGGGTGAGCTTGACCTGGAGGAGACGTCGGGCTCGACGCAACAAATCATCCGCGTCCAGCCTTACGACCGCGATGGAGATCAAGATCGGCTTCCGACCAACTGTTGAATGGTGTATGAGTTTCCAAGCGTGCTCGTTCGCCAGCAACGATCCGGGTCTCAGTTCAGAAGGAGAGAGCGATGGCAGACCAGGTTCAATGGCACCTTTCCGGTGACTATTTCGAGAACTGCAGTTGCACCGTCGTATGTCCGTGTCTCGTGTCGAAGGCCGCCCCCCTGACCTCACGACCGACCGAGGGTGTGTGCGATGTGCCGCTGGTCTTCCACATCGAGAGCGGCAGGTATGGCGACATCACGCTCGACGGCCTCAACGTGGCGCTCGCAGTCCATACGCCCGGGCCGATGGCAGACGGAAACTGGTCGGTGGCCGCCTATATCGATCAGCGCGCCGACGACAAGCAGACCGAAGCGCTGGGCGCGATCTTTACGGGCGCTGCCGGCGGGCCCATGGCGGCGTTCGCGCCGCTGATCGGCAAGAACCTCGGGGTGAAGAAGGTCCCGATCACTTATCGAATCGACGGCAAGAAGCGTTCGGCGGAAATCCCGGGCATTCTGCACCTGGCTGTTGATCCACTGCCGACTGCGCATCCGAGCGGCGAGATATGGGCAAACACCGGCCATCCGGTGAGCCCCGACAAGCTGGCGTTCGCCATGGGCGCGCCCGGGAATACGTTCAGCGATCACGGCATGCGTTGGGATAATTCTGGCAAGAACGGCCATTATGCGCCGATCCGCTGGTCAAATCAGGCGTGATGCGTTTGCGTGCAGCGGCCTTTCGGCAAGGCCGGCGACATTCCTGACAAATGACCGACAGCACCCTGGAAACGGTGCTGCGGCGAGATCGCCTGGTCGTTGCCGGCGCGCTGGCGGTGATGGCCGCGCTGGCGTGGGGCTACGTGCTCTGGCTCGCGGCCGACATGGACATGGGCGGCATGGACATGACCGGGTTCCGCATGATCCCGGCCGGCATCGGAATCATGGCGCCGGCGAACGCGCCGTGGAAAGCCATCGAGTTCGCATTTGTATTCGCCATGTGGGCGGTGATGATGGTCGGCATGATGGCGCCCTCGGCGGCACCGATGATCCTCATGTACGCCCGCGTGGGTCGACAGGCGAAGGCTGACAGCAAGCCCCTCGCCGCGACCGGCTGGTTTGCCGCCGGCTATTTCCTCGTGTGGATCGGCTTTTCGCTGGCAGCGACCCTTGTCCAATGGGTGATCGAACGGGCGGCCTTGCTCGATTCCCAGATGGCAAGCGCCAGCAATGTACTCGGAGGAATCGTGCTGATTGCGGCGGGCGTCTACCAATGGACACCGCTCAAGGACGTCTGTCTCGCCCAATGCCAGTCGCCGTTCTCGTTCCTAATGCGCTACGGCGGCTTTCGCGGCGATTGGCCGGGCTGCCTGCTGCTGGGGCTTCGCCACGGAAGCTATTGCGTCGGCTGCTGCTGGGTGCTGATGGCGCTTTTGTTTGTGGGCGGGGTGATGAACGTGCTTTGGATCGCGGTCCTGGCGCTGCTTGTCCTTTTGGAGAAAGTTACTCCATTCGGATCGTGGATCGCACGCGCCGCCGGCGTTGCTTGTGTCGCCGCGGGCGCCTGGATGTTGTCATCTTCGCCCCAGTGATGAACCGTCCGCTCTGGGGGTGAAGCGGACAGCAATGCTGCAGCGCGGTAATGCGTGGAATTGACCCAATCCGGTCCTAAGCTGGGCCGAAATCCCGCAGTGCAGCGAGCCCCTGACGTGATCCCCGCCAATGCGTTATGCTGTCACAAATTCCTTGGCTTTTTCGACCTAAAGGGAGTTGAGCCATGAAACACAGCAAGCGGTCGTTTGCCGTCGTCTCCCTCCTCTTCGCAGTGCTTCTGTCGTTGAGTATTGGAACACTCAATGCGCGCGACGTCGATCTTGCATCTCGTACCTTCGCGGCCGCTCAGACGTCTAAACAGCAATGCATAAAGACCTGTCGTGCACGCTATCGCGACTGTCGTCGTCTGAACCAGGTGCCATCGTTCGAGTGTAAGGGTGTTTACCAGGACTGCATCCGATACACTTGTACTGGTTTGGGATGACCGACGTGCCGTCAGCGGCGACGCCAGCGCTCGACCTCTCCATCCCTCCAGGCTCGGCTGACCAGCGCCGAAGAGGTGATCGAATGATGAAACGGCGCGGGTTCATAACGCTGCTCGGCGGTGCGGCGACAGCGTGGCCCCTCGCGGCGCGCGCGCAGCAGCCAGCAATGCCGGTAATCGGATTCCTGAGCGCTCAATCGCCTGACACAGCCGCAGACCGTCTGCGCGGATTTCGCGAGGGCCTGAAGAACAGCGGCTATATCGAGGGCGAGAACGTAACGATTGTATACCGATGGGCGGAGGGTCAATTCGACCGTCTGCCGGCGCTGGCAACCGAACTAGTTCGCCCAGGGGTCGCCGTGATCGCTGCCTTTAGCAACATGGCGGCGTCCACAGCCAAAGCAGCAACCACAATGATCCCCATCGTCTTCATCGCCACCGAAGACCCGATCAAGCTTGGTCTTGTCGCTAGCCTTGCTCGGCCGGACGGCAACGCGACGGGTATCAATTTTTACAGTGGTGAGTTGACGACGAAGCGGCTGGAACTCCTGCGTGAAATGGTGCCCGCGGCCACTCGTGTGGCGGTGCTCGTCAATCCGACCAATGCTTTGGCTACCGAGAGCACGTTGAGAGACGTGCAGTTGGCTGCCCGCACTATGGGATTACAAATCCAGGTGGTCAACGCCAGCACCAGCCACGAAATCAATGTGGCCTTCACAACATTTGTGCGCGAGCGGTCCGACGCGCTTTTCGTCGGCCTCGACGCCTTTTTAAACAACCGGCGTGCCCAACTGGTCAACTTGGCGTCTCGCCACACACTCCCCGCGACATTTTCGAACCGCGACTTTCCTGAAATCGGTGGGCTGATGAGCTACGGAAGCGACATCAAGAATGCATATCGTCAGGTCGGCGTCTATGTCGGCCGCATCCTCAAGGGGGCGAAGCCTGCGGACTTGCCGGTCGTGCAGGCGAGCAAGTTCGAGCTGGTCATCAACGCCGAGACGGCCAGGATGCTTGGCCTCACCGTACCGCCGTCGCTGCTCGTCACCGCCGACGAGGTGATCGAGTGAACAAGCGCGAGTTCATTACGCTTCTCGGCGGCGCAGCGGCGTGCCCGCTCTCGGCGCACGCGCAGCAGGCGGCGCCGCCGGTGATCGGATTCCTCAGCAGTGGAGGGCAGCCCAATGAGAATTCTGTCGCCGCCCTGCGCGAGGGCCTTGGTAAAATGGGTTACGTTGAAGGCCGTAACATAAAGATTGAGATTCGCGGCACTGAGCAATACGACCAGCTGCCCGTCCTTGCAGCCGAATTCGTCCGCCAAAAGGTGGACGTGATTTTCGCATGGGGATCGGCCAACTCGGCGCTGGCGGCTAAGGCGGCAACCGTGACAGTTCCGATTGTGTTCGCCAATGGCAGCGATCCGGTCAAATTCGGCATCATCGAGAGCATGAACCGGCCCGGTGGCAATATTACCGGTGTCAGCTACGACAACAGCGGGATAGTTATGAAGCGGCTGGAGCTGCTTTCCAAACTGGTGCCCGGCGCGACCACGATCGGTTTTCTCAACAATCCCGCGATCCAGACCAGCAGCCAAAATCTTGCGGACATGGAGGCGGCAGTACGCGCCCTCGGTCTTCAGATGTCGGTTCTAAACGCGAGTTCCGAGGACGAGATCAATTCGGCTTTTGCCAAAGCCGCCGATCTGCGTGTCGACGCGCTATTAGCCGGTCCTAATCCGACATTCACCGCCAGACGCGCGCAAATCGTTGCTCTCGCTGCGCGCTATCGGATTCCGGCAAATTACTTCCGTCGAGCGTTTTGTGATGCCGGCGGTTTATCGAGCTACGGAGCCGATTTCGCAGAAATGGAGCGTCAAGCAGGCGTCTATATCGGCCGAATTCTCAAGGGCGAGAAACCTGCCGATCTTCCGGTCCAGCAGCCAACCAAATTCGAGATGGTGCTCAATCTCAAAACCGCCAAAGCGCTCGGTCTCGTCATCCCGCCGACGGTGCTGACACTCGCCGACGAGGTGATCGAATAAGTCCGCGTCTCGAATAGATGGGGGACGACTCATTTGACGCAGCTGGCGCATATCGGCGATATGCTAGCCGCACAGGCACGTCTGTTTCCCGAGAGGATCGGCGCCAGCGACCTTGAACGAAAATTGACGTTCCGGCTCTGGTATCGCCGCGCTTGCCGGTTAGCCAACGCTCTGAATGGTATTGGCCTTACAAAGGGCGATCGCATCTGCATTCTTGCGTATAATTGTGTCGAGTGGCTGGAAATTTACGCTGCATCTGCGTTGGCCGGGCTCGTATCAGTGCCGATCAATTTCCGCCTTACCGGGCTGGAAATCCGCTACATCATCGAGAACTGCGAGGCGCGGGCGCTGCTGGTGCAGGACCAGCTCCTCGACGCCGTCGAAGAAATTCGCTCCGAACTTTCCGTCCCGGCCGACAATTTCATCTTTTTCGGTACAAAGTGTTGCCCCGGCGGCTATCGCGCTTACGAAGATCTGATCAGCCGTGCGCTCGATGACAGACCGGCGATTGTCGTTGCTGGCCACGACCCGTGGACTTTGATGTATACCTCGGGCACTACCGGTAAGCCGAAGGGGGCGATCCGAAATCACAAAAGCGGCGCGATGCTCTCGCTCGTGACCGAGGTGGAGCTAGGAATCTCGCGGCACGATGCGGCGCTGTTGGTGATGCCCATGTGCCACGCAAATTCGCTCTACTTCTTTGGAGCGTTCACCTATTGTGGCGCGCCCTGCACTGTGTACAGCCGCAAGAGTTTTGATCCCGAACATCTCGTGCGTGCGCTGTCGGAAGGCAGCTCAACCTTCACCTCGCTCGTCCCGACACATTACACCATGATGCTCGACCTGCCGGCCGCTACACGCAGCCGCTACAACGTCGAGGCGGTCACCAAGCTGATGATTTCCTCGGCGCCAGCGCGCCGCGAGACTAAACTATCGATCATGGACTATTTCAAAAACTCCGGCTTGTTCGAACTGTACGGCTCGACGGAAGCAGGTTGGGTCACCATGCTTCATCCGGACGAGCAGTTTGCCAAGCTAGGCTCGGTCGGGCGCGAATGCGTCGGCTCGCGGCCAATCCGGCTACTCGACGGGAATGGCAACGACGTTCCCAACGGCGAGCCAGGCGAGCTCTATTCTTGCAACAACTACACTTTCGATGGCTATTGGAAGATGCCGGACAAGACGAGGGATGCTTTCCGTGGTGATTACTGCACGGTGGGCGACATGGCCCGCCGTGACGAGCAAGGCTACATCTATCTTGTCGACCGCAAGAGCAACATGATCATTTCTGGCGGCGAGAATGTGTATCCGTCCGAGGTGGAGGCTTTGCTCAGCATGCATGAGAAAGTAAAGGAAGTGGCGGTGATCGGTGTCGCCGACCCCAAATGGGGCGAACGAGTGCATGCAGTGATCGTTCCGCGCGACGCGATCGCGCCGGAAGAAGCAGAGATCATCGAATGGTGCAAAAATCGCATCGCCGGCTACAAGCGGCCGCGCTCTGTGTCGTTTATCCACGATGATGAGATGCCGCGGACCGCGACGGGAAAGATTCAGCATCGGCTTCTACGGTTGCAACAAGAAGCCGCTGCGGCCGAGCGCTGTTCTCGCGCCGGGAAGGAAGCGCAATGAATGATCCTACCGGAGTAACGCAAGACCTTAACGCCGACACGCAATCCTGCGCGGCTTGGATCGCGCATTTTCTCAAAGCGCGCGGTATTGATCGCGTTTTCGGCTTGCAGGGGGGGCATATCCAGCCGATTTGGGACCATGTTGCGCGGCAGGGCATCCGCATCGTCGATGTCCGCGACGAGGGCGCCGCCGTGCACATGGCGCACGCGCATGCGGAGCTGACTGGCCAGTTTGGCGTCGCCATGGCCACTGCCGGCCCTGGCGTCACCAACACCGTCACGGCCATGGCTAATGCTTCGCTGGCGCGCGCACCCATTTTGCTAATCGGCGGTTGCACGTCGAGGCCGCAGGCGAATATGGGGCCGCTGCAGGACATCCCGCATGTCGACATCCTGCGGCCCGTCACGCGGACATCGCGGACCTTGCGTGTCGCAGAGCAAGTGGTTCGCGAGCTAGACGAGGCCGTGGCGCGCGCGACGGGCGATGCCGGAGAGCCTGGGCCAGTCTATGTCGAGATTCCGACTGATGTTCTGCGCACCCATGTACCGCCGCAGCTTGTGCTCGACGAATGGTTCGAAGACAAGTCGTCACGTCGGCTGCCACCTGATCCGGCGGCGATTGCCACGGCGGTCGATATATTCTGGTCGGCGAAGCGCCCGCTCGTCATTACCGGGCGCGGCGCGCGCAACGCTGCTGCACCGCTCGTGCGTTTGCTTGATGCTACCGGGGCGCTCTACCTCGACACGCAGGAAAGCCGCGGCCTTGTACCTGCCGATCATCCCTCGGTCGCCGCTGCGGTGCGCGCCGCCGCCATGACGGAGGCGGATGTCGTCCTGCTCATCGGCCGCAAGCTCGACTATCAGGTCGGCTACGGATCCCCAGCCGTCTTCCCGCATGCGCGCTTCATCCGTCTCGCCGACAATTCCGGCGAGCTGATCGACAATCGTCGCGGCCAGCCAGAATTGCTCGCATCGCCCGATCTTGCGCTTACGGCTATGGTCGAGACCGCGGGGAACCGAGAGCCCAATATCGATAAGAGCTGGGCCGACGGCATGCGCCGCCGCCACCACGACCGGATGGCATCTGCGGCTGGGAACAAGTACCGGCCGGCGACCGGCGCCGACGGCAAGATACATCCGCGTGTGATCTTCGACGCCATCGCTGATCTTGCCAACCCCAACTATGTGGCCATTGCCGATGGCGGCGATCTCTTGAGCTTTGCGCGCACCGGCTTACGCGCGACGACCTACATGGACGCCGGCGCCTTCGGCTGCCTCGGGGTCGGTGTGCCCTTCGCAATTGCGGCGGCGCTCGCCATGCCGGACCGGCAAGTGATCTCGGTCAATGGTGATGGCGCCTTCGGTATCAATGCTATGGAACTCGATACCGCCGTTCGTCACGGGGCGAAGTGCGTGTTTATCGTGTCCAACAACGCCGCTTGGAACATCGAGCGTCTTGACCAGGAAATGAACTATGGCGGGCGCGTGGTCGGCACGACGTTGCGCCATTCGGATTACGCTGCGATGGCGCGAGCGCTCGGTTTGCATGGCGAACGCGTCGAAAAACCCGAAAACTTGCGCCCCGCTCTGCAAAGGGCTTTGCAGAATGCACCGGCGCTGGTCGATGTTGTGACCTCGCAGTCGGTGATGTCGTCGGATGCCCAGAAGGGTCTCGGATTCGTACCCGATTTTCAAGCGCTCACCGCCTGGGACGAGGCGGAACGGAAACGGCGGCAAGCATAATCGCGATCATCCATCCGCGTGCGGGTCATTGAGTCTGCAATTGTGCACGAACCCGCCGCGCCGACGCGCGCCACCAACGTCGGATGACTGAGGTCAAGCGGTCAAGACCTAGCAGGCTGCTGAAAAACGCGGTTTGGCGACGGATTTTCTCGATGTGTGCAGCGGCGACAACTGGAGAGATGGGTGGTGATCCGCGCGGGATGCGCGGTAATCGGTATGATATTGCCTCATACTTGATACTCCAGACAAACTCATCCCGTTGCGGCCAAAAGCTTCGGGATGCGAACGAGATTGTAAGCGGTTGCCGTCAGCACGAAAAACCATTCCACCAGCGACCGCCCGCGATGTCGGGTCTTGCGCAGGCCGCCCACCGTCTTAATCCAACCGAAGGCCTCTTCGATCTGTTTTCGTTTGATCGTGCTGATGCGATGACCAGCGTGGCGGGTAGTCCGCGCGTCGATTGCCGAGCGACGGTTGGTATTGTTCTGCGACACATGCGGTGTGCAGCCGCGCTTGCGACAGCCGGCGACGAAATCAGACGTGTCGTAGTTCTTGTCGCCGCCCACGGTGCTACCTGGTCGAGCATTGTCATCAATCATCTCGAGGGCAGTAGTGCGCTCAGCAGTGCCGTTGGCTTCGGTCAGCTGCGCATCGACGATGAGCGCATTGCGATTTTCCATCATCAGGTGCCCCATATGGCAGAGCTTTGCCTCCTTGCCGGCACCTTTACGAAACAACCGGGCATCGGGGTCTGTTGTCGAGGAATGCGTGTCATTCTTGCGTTTCTCGCCATGGAAGTCGCGCTCGGCATTGCGCCCTCCGCCCGATGCTGGCGGGTTGCTGCCGTCCTTCGGCACGAAACTCTTCATGCTGGCCCAAGCCTCAATCAGTGTGCCGTCGACCGAGAAGTGCTCGCTCGACAGCAGCTGGCGGACTTGCGGCAGGTTGAGGACAGCGGTCATGAACTTGCACGCAATATCGCCGTCGAGCAGCCGATCCCGGTTCTTGCAGAACACGGTGGCGTCCCATACCGGGTCATCGGTGGAGAGGCCAACGAACCAGCGGAACAACAAGTTATAGTTGAGCTGCTCCATCAGCTGCCGCTCCGACCGAACCGTGTAGAACGCTTGCAGCAACAGCGCTCGCAACAGGCGCTCCGGCGGGATCGACGGGCGTCCTTCCCGCGCATAAAGTCTGCTAAAGGCCGGCGACAGCTTCCGCAGTGCCTCGTCAACAATCTCGCGGATCGGTCGCAAAGGATGGTCTGCCGGTATCCGCGTCTCCAAAGAAACGTAGCTGAAAAGAACTTCCGGTCGCTGATCTTTGCCGCGCATCGCTCCGCTCTTTCGACTGGAGGCCTCAATGCACAGAATCACTGACCAACAGAATCACAACGTCTCATGGAAATCACCAAATAAATCGACTTTTTCAGCAGCCTGCTAATGCGAGCGCACTTATCACCACCGGCAATGACTCTTATTGTGGGTGCATCCAATCATGAACGCCATTTCCAATACCGCCACCGGAGGTGCGACGCACGCCGCCCGCTCAAGGCGTATCTTTCGTCCGCCGCTCGCTCCGCGATTGCTCGCCCTCTTCAGCGTGATCTTCCTCGCCATCATCACAGGTATCATGATCGTGTTTGCCGTTCTTGCGTTCACCATGCAATGGGCGCTCGGTCTTTTCATGATGGCGTGCGCAGGTTTGCTGGGTGCTCTGACCGGCTATGTGTGGCGCGACCTCAGAGGCAAATGGGGCTTGCGCGTTGTTCTTGACACTGACGCTGTCACGCTCGATCTGCCAGCAGGGCGCTCGCTCATTCACCGTCCGCCGGCACAGCATCTGACCATTCCCTATGCCGATATCGAAGCGATCGATGCACGCTTCGAAGCATATGGCAGCCTGGGTATGAAAATGATGCAGCGCGCCTATGTCTTAAACCGCAAGGGCGGCGAGCTAATCTTCCTCTTCGAGGAACGCGCGCTGGCGACGATGATGGAAAGTTCGATGTTCGCGGACATCGTGGCCGACCTTGTGGCGCGGGCAGGCGTCACGCTGCGCGAGCTCGGCACAGTAGAGGGCGAAGGCGGCCTGCTCGGCGTTTGGGGTACTCACGCCCCAAAATGGGCGGCACCGGCCCTAGCACGAGAGCGCGCGATGCAGCTGTGGCGGCATGCGGCCTCGACCGGCTCGCTCGCGATTTCCATCACCATTCTTGTAATCTTGATAATGCGCTACTTCGGTACAGGATAACTGCTCCGACACCGCCGTCGGCTTGCGGCCGCTCCTTAGAGGAGAGGCGACTGATCGGAGAACGCCGCTGGAATAGGGACAGGCGATCAGAATTGGAGCGCCGTTCTAATGCAGGGGCCCGCGCTATTGCCAGAACCGGTCCGATTGGCTCTTGAGTGTGCGTTGATCACTCTGCGGAGCAGGGGGCGCTGATGCCTTTCCGAAAGCGAGAACAGCGCACACGGTTCCGCCGCCCCTCCCGCCGTGCCGCGAGCGTCGAGATAAGTGCAGCCGATCCGCCGGTGCAGTGCGTGATCTGGGACTTTTCAGACGCTGGAGCTCGCCTCGCGATCGCGCGTCGGCCAGCAGATTTGCCGAACAAATTTACTTTGCTTGTAAAGGACGGCGGCATGAGACGAGTTTGCCAAGTTGTCTGGACCGACGGCCGCTTCGTTGGTGTCCAATTCGTTCACGTCAACTCGTGAAGCCTGGGCTTCTCCGGGTCCTTTAGATTTAGAGGCAGGCTTTGTGGGAATGCGCGGTTTTCTTGTGCTAGCCGTGTTGATCTGCACGCTATGGGCGATAGATGCCGTAATTTTCGAGGCGCGTTATCGTAAGGCCGCTTGGCAGGAAGCCAATTACCGAGGCCAAAAGTTGAACCACCAAGTGCAGTACTGGCTGAAAAAGTCTGCGCTTTGAGCGTTTCGGTCAGATTACGATATGGACGGCATTTCGGTGCAACCCATAAAGACAACCTCCAAGCGGGTCCGTTGTTACTCGCATGGCTCGTTCGTGCAACATGACCGATTCAATTAGCAAACGGTGAACCCGGTTTCATAAAACTTTCGCATCAAGATTTCAATCTGTTTTCAGGTATTCATTATAAATTTGCTCGGAAAGAAAAATCGATCCGAACAGAGTGGAAGTTATGATTGCGAAGCGTATGGCTATCAAATTGTATACTATGTTGCGTGAGCTTTGCACCGCGCAGCGTGGCAACGTCGTCATCCCCTTCGCACTCGCGCTTTTGCCGATCATGGGAGGTGTTGGTGCGGCAGTCGATTACAGTCGAGCCAATTCCGATAAGACGGCAATGCAGTCGGCGCTCGATGCAACCGCGTTGATGTTATCAAAGAACGTCGCGACAATGACGCAGGCGCAAATCAGCCAGCAGGCGACCAGCTATTTCAATTCATTATTCACCCGTACCGACATGATAAACGTCGTCATCACCCCAACGTACACGTCGGGTAATTCCCAGATCGTTCTGAATGCAACGGGACAAGTTCCAACAACCTTCATTAGGATCATGGGACTTTTGGTGCTCAACCTAAACGTAACGTCGACAATCAAATGGGGCGAGACGCGGCTGCGCGTGGCACTCGTTCTCGACAACACTGGTTCAATGGCACAGTCCAACAAGATGACGGCGCTCAAGACGGCCGCCAAAAATCTGCTCACTCAACTGCAGAACGCTGCAACGCAGAACGGCGACGTCTATGTCTCGATCATTCCGTTTGCCAAGGACGTCAACGTCGACCCTGTCAATTACAGCCAGAATTGGGTCAAATGGTCGGGTTCGACGGATACCTGGGACGAGAACAACGGCACTTGCAGCAAATCGGGCTACACGACCCAGAGTACCTGCGTGGCGCAGGGTACCTGCTCAAAGTCGGGTTACACGACCCAGAGCAACTGTGTGCCACGGCACCTGCTCAAAATCGAGTCACACGACGCAAAGTTCTTGCACGTCAAGCGGCGGAACCTGGACGCCCGCGACTTGGACTGCTGCCACGTGGACCCCCAAGAATCACAACACCTGGACTGGTTGCGTCATGGATCGGGACCAGAACTACGACACAACCAACGCCGCGCCCGTATCGGGCAATTCGGCGACGCTATTTCCAGCGGAGCAATACAGCAGCTATTGTCCTACACCGTTGATGGCGCTGAGTTACAATTGGACGGCGCTCAGCAGCAAGATCGATGCCATGCAGCCGAACGGTGGAACCAACCAAGCGATCGGTCTGCAGTGGGGTTACCAGTCATTGACGGCGACCCCCTTTACCATTCCGGCAATGGACCCCAACTACAAATACAAGCAGATCATCATCCTGTTGACCGACGGCCTGAATACGCAAGATCGCTGGTATGGCGATGGAACGAACCCGTCCCCCCAAGTCGATGCGCGCCAACAGATCCTTTGCGATAATATCAACGCTGCCGGCATGACGCTCTACGCGGTGCAGGTTAATACCAGCGGTGATCCGACCTCCACATTGCTCCAAAACTGTGCGGGCAGTCCCGGCAAGTATCCGGATCCCAGTAAGTTCTTCCTCCTCACCTCTTCGACGCAGATCGTCATGACCTTCCAGCAGATCGCGTCTGAGATATCGAACTTGCGAATTTACAAATGACGCACCCTCTCTTTCGGCAAAGGAGCCTTTTTTCAAACGTGTTGCTTTGTCGAACGGATCTTTAGGTGACATCTTGCTTCAGTGGTTGAGTTTGGCCGGGGCAACGCTGCTGGTAGTTCCTCTCGTTCACGAGCTTGGGCATTTCCTGGCTGCTCGGCGGTATGGTGTTCGGGTTTTGAGTTTTTCCATCGGCCTGGGCCCCGAGATTATTGGCTTTACCGACGCTTTTGGGACGCACTGGAGATTAGCCGCACTGCCCCTTGGAGGCAGTGTGGGGATGCGAGGTAGGGGTGCTTCTGGCGAACCAATCATCCGCCCAACCGGTATATCTGACGCTTTCTTTGATAAGCCTGCCGGCCAGCGTGCCGCAATTTACTTGGCCGGACCAGCGTTCAGCCTAGTACCAACCCTTGTGTTGGTGGTAGGAATAATTCTATTGCAGGGCGAAGGCGCTTTATACGAAACAGTCACGCTTGACTCCAATCCTGCATTCATTCTCATGCTGAGCGGGATTTTAATCAGTGCTTTCGACCTGTTGCCAGTTCCTCCACTTGATGGAGGTAAACTTGTCATTTTGGGAATTGAGGCCTTGCGTGGAAAGCCAATTGCTGACGGTGTTCAGTCCACGCTTTCGTTCTTGGGATCAATTATTTTATTTCTACTGACGCTTTTCTTTATTATCGTTTGTACAAACCGGATAATTTGGGCGTGATATTGGCTACGTCAGAGCTGCTACAAGCGGCGCGGCGAGTATCAGGAAATCGGTGACGAGGCGGAAAGTAACACACTACGGGTGCAGCTCATCCTTCTCCAGACGGCGAGGGCGCTCGGGCTCGACGTGCCCCGAGGACTGATAGATCCGCGGGCTTTTCGCCCTTCTTCGACAACGATTGACATTAATCCGGGCTACCAACGCGCCAATGGCCAGTTCGAATACAAAGCGAACGCGAGCAGACACACGATATAAAGTCCGACCACGGCTCCTGCGCCGATGAGATTGATGCGCGTAACCGACGCGCCGTGCGGCGTGATCCACCAGTCGAACCGTCGGGCAGACCACGGCACCAGCCAACTGAGCAGAGTGACGCTGACAACGTTACCAATGAACAAAGCAAGCCAGAACGGCACTCCGCGATCCACGAGCAGCGGATTCTGCACCAGAGCGCCGAACACAAACACCACCGGATAGAGCATCAGCAGAACCAGCATGTTCATCTTCCAGGCGGCGGGCGGAGGAGCTCCTGCGGCGACCTTGAACCACTGGTCAAATCCCGTGCGCACGATGCGGGCATGAAATTCCTCGGTGAACGCCTGCGCCTCCTTGAGGAGAGCGATCCGCACCGAAGAGTTCATCCAGGCCTGCAGATTGCTGTCCGAGTCAAACCGCAGGATCGCAAGCCAGCTGTCTTGCACGCCCGGTATGGGCGGTTCGAACCGGTAGCCCTGAAAGCCCTTCGCCTTCGACTGGGCGGCGGCGATCTTTTGCTCCCAGGCTCGGTATGCGGCTTCGGTCCCCGGCTTGAGGCGCGTGGCAATGACGGCGGACACCGGCGACGGCAGGACGCCCACCGCATCGTCTTTCAAGATATGGATATCGTCCTGCCCCACCAGCATCGGCAGCGCGTGCTCGATCAGACCGAGCCGCTGGCTGGAGTTCAGCCACGACGTAGCCGCCTCGAGACTCGCGAAGCGCTGGAGAATGACCCAGTCGATCTGCGCCGGCGGGTTCGGCGACATGACCGTCTGCTCGATGAAGCCCGAGAATTCCGCGACCGCGGCGCCGATCCTTTTCTGCCAGCTGGCGAACTCATCTTCCTTGCCGGACTTGACCCGCGTCTGCGTGACAACGGTCACTCCCCCGGGCGTTGCGGTTTGCGTCACGCTCATTGCGTCATGCCGAGCTTGTCGAAGATACGGTCCGGTGTGAACGGCAGATGGGCGAAGCGCACGCCGGTCGCATCCGCCAGCGCATTCGCAATGGCCGGAGCAACGGGATTGACCGAGCCCTCGCCCTGCGCCTTCGCTCCGAGCGGGCCGATCGCGTCATAGGTGTCGGCGAAGAACACCTCGGTGGGCGGCACGTCGGCGAAGGCGGGGATGCGGTAGTTGCGAAGCGTCGGGTTCACCATGGTGCCGCCGTCGTAGACCATTTTCTCGGTTAGCGCCCAGCCGAACGCCATGCCAATCGCGCCCTCGATCTGGCCGCGACACTGCATGGGGTTGATGAGACGCCCGATGTCGGCGGCGTGCACGCTGTGCAGGATGCGGATTTCGCCGGTCATACGGTGTACCGCGAGCCGGATGCCGTGGACAGCGAAGGCAACCGAACGCGGCGACAGGTAGGCCTTGCGCTTGGCCTCGAAGCGGTGGCCGGCTTCGGTGCCGACGATATGGAGGTCCGGCAATCCGATCCGCTTCTTGTCGCAGACCACCGTCCCGTCATCGAGGCGGCAGGCGGCGGGGGCCACGCCGGTATGGCGGCTGGCAAAGTCGAGAATGTTGTCCCGCAAGGCGGTGGCCGTAAGAGCCACCGCCTTGCCGGCGACGACGGTGCCGGTGCTCGCGAAGGTGCCGGTGTCGTAGGGTGTCAGATCAGTGTCGGCGTTGATGATGGCGATGCTATCCGCACGCGCACCGAGGATCGAGGCCGCGATCTGCCGGTGCGAGGTGACCGATCCGTTCCCCATCTCAGTGGAGCCGACCGCAAGGTGATAGTTGCCGTCAGCCAAGAGCGTCATCTGCGCGCCGGAGCGATGCTCGGTCGGCGGGCCGGAGTCCACCATCGCCATCGCAATGCCGGTGCCCTCCACCCAATCATCCCCCGTGGGCTTTGGGTTGCCGCCTCCAGATCCCATGGCTTTCTCAACCAGGTCGAGGGATTGGTCGAGCCCATAGCTTCCGAAATCAATATCGGTCGGGTCCTTCCACACCGACTCGATCCGGTCACCGGGCCGCACCATGTTCTTGCGGCGGACCTCAAAAGGGTCCATCCCGAGGAGCCGCGCCAGTTCGTCGATCGCCGACTTCATCGCGAACGTCGTCTGTGAGCCGCCGTAGCCGCGAAAGCCGCCGCCCGGGACCATGTTGGTGTAGACGGCGTATCCGACTGCCTTCTTGTTGGCACAACGGTAGGCCGTGAGCGGGCCGCCGAGCGAACAGGCAAGCGTCTCGCTGGCGTGGCCGCCATAGGCGCCGGTGTTGGAGACGACGTGAACATCGATCGCCGTCAGCGTCCCGTCGCGTTTGGCGCCGAGCTTCACGCGCGTGGTCATCTGGTGGCGCGTCGTCGCGCCGATGAACTGTTCCTCGCGGGTGAATTCCCACTTCACCGGCCGGCCGGTCTTGATCGTAGCGAGCACGCAGAGGTCCTCGGAGATCATCTCCTGCTTGCCGCCGAACCCACCGCCGACGCGCTCAGTGAAGACATGCAGGTCACGCGCCCGCAGCGCGAAGATATGGCAGAGCTTCTGCTTGGCGATGAAAGGTGCCTGCGAGCTGGTGCGGACATGAAGCCGTCCGTCGTCACCGCGCCAGGCAATTGAACCATGCGTTTCCAAATGCACGTGCTGAACGCGCGACGTGGAATAGGTCATCTCGTGCACGGCGTCGGCCGCCGCAAAACCATCCGCCACGCTGCCGACTTCACCGTGGATGTCGACAAAGATGTTGCCCTTCTCGGCCCCGCCCTTGTCATGCAGGACGGGTGCTTCCGGCGCCATGGCGGCGACCGGATCGAACACCGCCGGCAAGATCTCGTAGGTGACGTCGAGCAGTCTGCAGGCCTTTTCGGCCGCGGCTTCGGTTTCGGCGACCACTGCCGCGATCCGCTGACCGACGAAGCGCACCACATTGTCGAGAACATAGCTGTCGTCCGGATCGACCAGATGGTCATCGTGGGTCGCCGTGCTGTAGAGCCGGCGCGGGACATCCTCCCAGGTGAAGATGTCGATCACCCCGGGTAGAGCCTTGGCGCGGTCCCGCCCGATATGGACAATGCGCGCGTGGGCGTGCGGCGAGCGCAGCACCTTGAGGTGCAGGAGCCCCTCGATGGCCACATCCATGGTATAGCGCGCCCGGCCGGTGACGATTGCCTCGGCGAACGGGTTCGGCAGGCTCGCGCCGCAGGCCCGGCCCGCGACGTCATCTTCGGTGGCGGCAACGCCGGCAAGCGCATCGGCGATTGAGCGGTAACCGGTGCACCGGCACAGGTTACCCTTGAGGGCATGCGGCAGGTCCGCCTGCTGCTCTTCATTGAGCGCGGCCGCTGTCATGATCATGCCGGCGGCGCAATAACCGCATTGGAACGCCTGCGCGTCGAGGAACGCTTGCTGCGTCGGATGCAGTGCGCCATCTTGCGCGAGTCCTTCGATGGTGGTCACCGCGCGCCCGGCGGCACGGAACGCCGGCATCAGGCAGGAATGAATCGGCATGCCGTCGAGCCACACCGTACAGGCACCACAATCACCGGCGTCACAGCCCTTCTTGACCCCGAACACGCCACACTCGCGCAGAAAGGTCCGCAGGCACTGTCCGGGCTCCGGCTCGGCCGAAAACAGCTTGCCATTGACGTTGTAGTTCATGCGGCTGTCGGCGGTGCTGACGGGATGCGCATTCGCAGTGCCAGTACGTTTCATGCGCCCGCTCCCGGTTGCGCCAGCTCAGCCCGGATTTGCTCGGAGAAATAATAGGTGAGGTGGCGCTTATATGCCGCCGAGCCATGGACATCATTGAAGTATCCGTCGACCGGGATGCGCTCATCGAGTGCGCGCCGCAGCTCCATCGAGGATGGTGCGCGCTTGAATCGAAGCTGAATCGGGCGTGGCGTCGCGGCGGTGATCGTGATCAAGAGGTCGTCGCCGGCTCCGTTTTGCGTGCCGATCAGCAGCGCCGCCGATCGTCCGAGATGCGTGAGCGAGGCGTGACGGAACGCGAACCGCTTCGACAGCGCCGATGCGGGCAAGTGGATGCTGCGGAGCAATTCTCCCGGCTGGAGGATGTTAGTGTGGTTTCCGGTGACGAAGTCAACGGAGTGGACATTGCGCGGGGGCGCGTTGCGCGGCCATAACGTATAGGTTGCGTCGAGCGCGACGGTCAGCGAGATCATCGGGCCGGCCGGCAACGACATACAGATGTTGCCGCCAACGGTGGCGGCATTCCAGATCTTGAACGACGCCAAAAACGCGTTGCAGCACTCGCGCAGGAGCGAGGCCGCGCGCCACTCGTCCGGGCCGGAGAACCGGTAGAGCTCTGCGACGCGACACGTCGCCGCAATGTCGAGGCCGGCAGGAGATGATTCCAATGCTGGCCAATTGAGCCGTTCGAGGTCGATGAGCGTGTCGGTGGAGACCTGCGGTTCCGAGAAGAGCCAGGTTCCACCCGCAAGCCAGGCGTATCCATCACTCCATTGCGTGATCTGGTCCGCTGACGTCGGGCGTTTCACCTCGGCGATAGTATTGAGGTTCATCCTGTGCTCCTTTGCTGCGGGCGGTACGTACTCCCTTGTCATAAGGCGCCGGATTGATCACATCGATCTCGGCGATAACATATGCGGGTGCTTTAATCTGGGCATGGAGCGCTTTAACGTGGACTGTCAAATCCAGGCCGCAAGCGAACTTGGCGTACGTTTTCATGCCAGCCGTGGTTCGATGTCGCTGGGCGAATCCAAAGGGGGGTGCCTCCGGACGATTGTGTGGAGGACGAGCCTTTTATCCCAAGGACAGTCAGCGCGTCATCGAGAAATACCACGATGCTTCCGTTGGTTCGATGACGCAAGTCGTCCTCGCTCCCTGCTCGCCATTCTCAGTCACAACCTCACTGCTGAAGGATTTCGGCCGCCCTCGGACAGGACCGTCCGAGCTGCCGTTCTGTCCCGCTCATCGCGCAGAGATCACGTCGGTGGCTGCTCGCTACCGTCTCCCTGCCGTCCATCCGTTTCGTTTCTTCGTTGAGTCGGCGGCGTCATGTCCTACGGAAATGGCCTGTCCGATAGTTTTCGGCGCGCGGCCACCCATGCCGATCGCATCCTCAAGGGTGCAACGCCGAGCGAGCTTCCCGTCACTCGCGTCTGCTTGCCGACCATTCCGTCGGCAAAATGGCTACCTGTGCGGGGTTATGCCACCTTTTCGGTAAGATGACGAAACATGGCGCGTCGCGCTTCGTCATCCATGTCAGTCTTGAATTTGTGCCTGTCTTTCAGCGCGACCGCGCGCTGTGCCGCCGGACGCGCGCTGATTTCGTCGACAAGTCGCTTCAAGTGCGGAAATTTCGGCCATGCCGCGTCGCCGAGAACGGTGGGGACCAATCGAGCCCAACCCCAGACGGCCATATCGACGATGCTATAGGAGTTACCCAGCATGTATTGCCGTTCCGCTAGGCGTGCGTCGAGAATGCCGAAATGACGCCGCCCCTCGTACACGTAGCGATTTATAGCGTAGGGAATCTTCTCTGGCGCATAATTGCGGAAATGGACGGACTGGCCGGCGAACGGCCCGAGGCCGCTGGCGACGAAGAAGAGCCAGGACAAGAGCTCTCCGCGCTCTTTCGGTGTGTCTTGGGGTAGAAATTTTTTGGTCTTCTCCGCGAGGTAGAGCAGAATCGCATTACTGTCGAACACGATCGCGTCACCGTCGACGATCGCTGGCACCTTCGCATTTGGATTGATCTTCAGATAACCCGGCGCGTGTTGATCGCCCTTACGGGTATCAACCGGGATTGCTTCGTAGGGTAGTCCCGTTTCCTCCAAAAAAAGCGCGACCTTCATCGGATTGGGTGCACCACTGTAGTAGAATTTCAGCATCGTTCATTCCTGTTTGTTGGTCTGTCGTCAAAGGCTATGATGGCTTCATCAGGTTCGGCTGTCCAGGCCAGTTGGCTTGCAAATGTCCATAGCTCCTGCTGCCTCAATCACAAAATGGCTTGAAATTGAATTTGCAACGGTCAAGACAACGCATCGGATATTCTAGCGAGGCGCATTGTTGACACGCTTGCACACATGCGGGATCGGGAGGAATGGGTTTCTTAGCCCGCCGCGACGTATGCATTCTGTTGCGGGTAGGCTCCTGAGATCGTTGCGACTCCGTCCCTCGGGTAGGCTCCGGTAATCGTTGCCGCTCTGTCCCAGATACAGCGAGATAAACCGCTATCACGAACGCCACGACAATTATGAAAATCGTCGCACCGAGCAGCACTTGGCCATCTCTGCGGAACGACATAGCGTATTCCCATATTGGAGAATAAAATAATAAAAAAATACGCGCAGGGATAATAAGCAGACTGAACCGAAAGTAATAGGACACGGGATTGCTGAACGTGGGCGCTCACGTTAGCCTATGAATGTCACGCGGCGAGCGTGGCTTGCCTGCGAACCAGCCCCGGTTGCCTATCACGGCACCGGGGCTTTCATTTACCTGTACAAAGCAGCCCATCATTCGCACATGACGCTGAAGTACATCGACCCCTTTCGTCAAACCGAGATCGCGAAGTGGGCTGAGGTTGTCAAACGGGTGGGCATAAAGGTCGAATAACGATCGGTGCCGCTGGGGTTCTCGCGCTGCTCTTCCCGCGCCTGACGCCAAACTCGCATCGTGCTGCGCACGTCGGTGCCGGATCGTGCGGCGAAATGCCGGCTGGAGGCTGATCCGCCACCCCATCAACGCATCGGCATCAGCTACGGTAGCTGCGCTGGTTGTGCTCATCGTTGATGCCACCATCATCGTAGGCACGGCGCAATGAAGCCAGTCGGCACGGCACGCGGACGCGATAACATGCAGCGGGTACGGGCAATCGGTGGCCGACGCACAGACGGATTCCTCGCCAGGGATTTATCGGCTCTGATTTAACGGTGCGGCGAACGGCTCTGGTAATGTCTGATTGAGGTGAAGCGGTCGGCGATGTTGCGGCGCGGAACTTGGGGCGACGACATGATCTTCGATTTCTCCGGATACCGTCTGCGCAACAGGGGCTATTCGAAAACGCCGATGACCATTCTTGATGTGGGGTCCCCCCCGAGAGATATGCTTGCGGCCATTACCGAAATCACTCTGATCGAAACCGGCAGTCGGTCGGCCCGCGAGCATTGGCAGCAAATACAGCTTCGCAATCTCCTCAACCACGCAGCTCAACGCTCAGCCTTTTGGCGATCGCGGATTGGCAACAGGAAGGCTTCCGATATCGATCTCGCCTCGCTACCAATACTCACGCGCCAGGACGTGCGCACGCAGGTCGCCGCGGAAGGCCCGCTGCTGCGGGCAGCGGACGGACTTTCGACCAGGGTTCATGCCACATCGGGGTCATCGGGAGTCCCGGTCCAGTTCTTCTGTTCTGACCCCAACGCCAATTACAATGTCATCAGAAGTCTTGCTCAATTCTTCCTGGAGGGCCTCGATCTGTCGCTGAATCGAACGCGGGTTAGAGATGCCGATGCTCCCGTAACAGACGGCATTTTCGTGAAAAAAGAACCATCTTGGATAGGAGCGCTGGCCCCGCTTTTCAAGTCGGGCGAAAATAAACATATTGAGCACTATGCGTTGAGCAGGGAAGATTGCCACAAGCTGGTGCAGGAACTGAAAAAAGACAACGTGGGCTACTTGGTAGCCGGCCCAGCGACAATAGCCACAATCTCCAGCTTCTTCGAACTCAGCTTTCTTAAAGCGGCAAAAACTGCGATGTGGATCCCTTTGGGAGCGAAGCCCTTTCCAAAGCTTATTGAGACATTTGCCGATCTCGGCATTCCGGTTCGGGCCAACTATTCCTCTGAAGAGGTGGGTATGATCGGAGCCGAGTGCAGCAGATTTTCCGGCTACTATCATGTTGCCACCAGCAATGTCATCGTGGAGATGGTCGATCGAACATTTGACGTTGACGGGACAACCCTTGGAAAGGTGCTCGTCACCCATCTGCATTCCTATGCGACCCCATTTATTCGTTATGACGTTGGTGACCTTGCCTGTTTGCGCGCAAAATGCCCATGCGGGCACGATGGACCGACAATCTACAATCTCGAAGGTAGAGCGACCAGCGTCATCAAACACCGTGATGGTCGGCTGTCCACCTTCTTTATCCGCGGTAAAGAGTTGCAGGACCTGGCTGAGTTCACGGAATACCGCATTCGACAAACCGAGTTTGATAAGATCATTATTGAACTTGGCGGGTGCTCCGAACTCAACCCGGAGGAGGCCGTTGCGATTACGGCCTTTCTGCAGGATCGCGCCGGACCGGAATTCCGCATCGAGGTTAAGAGCTGCGAGCAAATCGACTGGGGCACGAGCCGTAAAAGACCCAGTTTTCGGTGCGAGATTTAAGGCAATCGAGTATTGCTTAGCGGAGATGAGAAAGATTTCATTCGGGCAATCTGGAACTGAGGACTTTCGCAGGATTGCCGGCTACCATTACGTTGTCGGGTACGTCCCGGATAACCGCCGATCCGAGCCCAACCACACTGTTGCTTCCGATACGCAACCCCGGAGCGACCGCTGCTCCTGTCCCAATCATTGAGCCGCGGCCCACATTACATTGGGAGGCAATCGTTGCGCCGGAGCCAATCGAGACGAACTCACCAAGAGCGGTGTGGTGACCGACCGACGCATTTCTATTGATCGATGCACTTCGGCCGAGGATAGCATAACTACCTATCACTGCCCCGGAATTTACAAATACGCCGTCGGCGAGGCTCGCCGAGGAGGCGACCACAGAGGTGGGGTCCACAATGGTCTGAAACCGAGTGAACCCAGCCTTTTTGGCTCTGTGCCAACGATCGAGCCGCAGGGAGGGCGTGACCCAAGGTATGATCACCGGCAGTGATAGCAATTCGTCATGAATCTCTGTCTCCTTGATGAGATGCTCCATGCCCCATAGGTCCCACTCGGCATCACCGGTTATGATCCCTGCGATGATCGTGAATCCAAGCCGTTTTACTGATTCCGACACCTCCGCGGAAAAAATCGAATCCACACCAAACAGAACAACGCCGAGAGCCATCTATGGAAGTTCCTTTTCGCAAATGGGCAATCGCCTTTGGCTTGCCTAGCTTTCGTCGCCGACCCAGAAGGTGACCATCAGAATACCATGACTGACCCCGCTAATGACCGGTTGTGTATAGGTTTTCGAACGCCGGGATGACGAGCCTCTCCATACGCTCATGCGGCCGGCGTTCGAAAAGCGCCACGAAATCGCGGCGGGAGGTAGTCCGGCAGCGGTGCCGCGGGCTCTACTATGGGGATTTGGCCACAGCGCGTGAGTTGAAGATGGGGTGACTTACGAGGGCGATCGGGCTCGAACGGCAGCACATTTGACCCTTCGTGCCGGATATCCGCGATCGACAATGTCTCTCGACGCGCGGCGTCGATTATGGGCATCAATGTCTTGCAGAATTTCGAGGGACCACTGACCCGGCACCAGAATGAAATGAGCGCGTACGCTGGCGCGTTGGCCCTTGTACAACGCGTGAACAGCACGATCTGCCCGTCCTGGAAACGCCGCAAATGGCCGATTGAATGCGCCGGAGATCCCCCGGATGCGCCTATTCGCCCTCGCTCTCATGCTGTCGCTTACGGCCTCCGCGGCAGTATCGGCGCAGACGGCGACACCCGACAGCGAGAACGGCCGCTACAGCTTCAATCCGGTATCCGACGGCGTGCTGCGGCTTGACACCCGCACCGGCCAAGTGTCGCACTGCAGTCGGAGCGATGCTGGCTGGGCTTGCAAGGTCATTCCCGACGAGCGCTCGGCACTGGAGTCCGAAATCGCCCGGCTGCAGGACGAGAGCGCGACGCTAAAGAAGGAGCTATTGGCCCGTGGGCTGCCCGCGCCCGGTGCGCCGACTCCGTCCACCACAAAGCCCGACGAGCCGGAGCTCAAGTTGCCGAGCGATGTCGATGTCGACAAGATGATTTCTTTCCTCGAAAAGTTTTGGCGTCGTCTGATCGAGATGGTGACGACCGTGCAAAAGGACGCCGAGAAGAAAAACTGATTTACACCTCACGTCGGTTCCTTCACCTCACGTCGGATTTTTCCCGATCCTACCAGTGACCCCGCCAAAAACCTTGCTTTTTTTGCCCCGCACCCGAATTGGATTTGGCTGGCGCCGGGCGGTTTCACGAAACTTGAAAATTTGATTTTTAATTCCTGGTCCATCGCGCGGGTGCAAACATATGCCCGGCCTGCGGCGCAGCACATGTCCCCCCGCATCTTTGTGAAATGCTGCTTCCCACCATTGCAACAGCTCAGCCACCGCTCTGAGCTTCTCGACCAGTTCCGGCGTGCCGGCGCTCGACCCAAGCATTTTGCGTTTTGTTGGTAATGAAGTCTATTCGACTTTGAAAGCCGATACGCGCCTCCTTCTACAATTGGGGCAACAGTCAGTTACGAATCTCAAAGAAATGAAAACAATCGATGATCTAAGCCACGTGGGCCAATCAAATGTACAGTTCGGGCATCTAAACCAATAGCATTGTGTCGTTGGTATTTCGGCAGAGTTGCGAATGGCCATCATCACCATGCGCAATTCCTCGCTATTCAGGTGTTTTCGTTGTAGCGAGGTGATTTCCGTTTTAAGTGTATATTTCAGCACTATTGCGGTCAGTTTGGCTTACCTACAAAACACGTCAGGATTGACCGAAAAGATTTAGGCTGAAGTTGGCCGGCTTGCCCTTCTAAAGAACCGGCAAACTTGGCGAATGCTTCATTTTGGGACAGATGATTCTGGCTATCATCCGCCGTTGTTGTCTTCACCTCGACAGTATCAACGGTGCATCGTAGAGTTTTCCTTATTGCAGTTTTCGCTAGCCCAAGAAATCATCCTTGCCGTTCGGTTATCCACAAACTGTATCTGCTCAATGAGATCGTCGAAGAATGACAGTTCCCCACCTTCCATTATTTCTAGATTGGGAAATCGCTCTTCCACGAGGATGACCAATTCAAGAACGTCAAGCGGATCCAACCCGAGATCATCCGCGAAATGTGAGTTGGGGTTGATATCTTCGACGTCAACTCCCAAGTGCTCGGCAACCAGTGTTCGGACCTTGGTGAGCAAATTTGCTTTGGTCATCACCGCTCGTGGCATAGGTATCAAGTCGCTCATGATCACATCCTCTGCAGTAAATCCGTAACTCTTTTGTCAACTTTTGCGGCTGCATCAGCGATGGTAATCAGTCGAATCTGCACCTCAGCTGGGTCCTCACCTCTGAACGGTTCTTGAATTGCCTCGAAACTAGCCGAGTAGAGGTGCCGATCAGCGCGGCATTTAAACTCAAATCTAATACTTTCAGCACAGGCAAAATTGCCGCTTCCAATGGCGTCCTTGAGGTGATCGACAAGTGCGGGCGTAGGCGTGCGCTGCAGGAGGTTGAAGAACTGGGTCCGCAAAGCGACGTCTGCGATATCCTCAGCCGCAAATCGAGTACTCGGGTAGAGGAAATCAGGCCATACAGTTGCCTGCATTTCTTTGGCGGCAATGGTGCGTCTGTGCATATTCTTACGCACATCCCGAGTCATCAGAACGGTCTTATCGCGAATGGCCCACATTGCGCTCCACAGCGCGTCGGGATTATAGATTCCGCCGTTCCAATTCCGCTATCTCACTTTTGACCAATTCTTTTCATTAAAGCCGAAAGTTTTGCTACTTGGCCCTCACCGTCGTCATGTGTGAGCTTCGAGTTGCGGCGAGTGGCAAACTAATTTTGGAGTAACTCGCCTCGGTTGCTTAGCAACCGCATGCGGTCGATAAGGTGCGGCTAAATCCAGCTGCCTCGAGTTGATACGAATCTACTAAACGGTATTCCGCCCAACGGCAATGAGACATGTGCCGATACTGAGAGTGCCGAATATTATGCCGATCAAAGAATAATCAATCCGAAACGCGAAAGCACACGCAATACCCGACAACAGGGCAAAGAGCATCAGTTCTCGCAACTTAGTATCCATACAGTTCGACTTCTAGATAACCCGAGCACGTCCGCAGCGGGTCTGCTTCACCTCAATGAGCAGTCATCAGGCGACCCGGCTTATGAAGTCGCATGAGTGCCAATTCCTGACTCATGCAGTGCAGCAAACAGCTCCCTATGCGGTGACCTTGGACGCTTCCACTATCCTCGGCAGCCGGATCGTGAAAGTCGAGCCCCGGCCAGGTTCGCTTTCGACCGTGATATCCCCGCCCATCATCTGGCAAAAGCGACGGCTGATCACGAGACCAAGCCCGGTTCCGCCGTATTTGCTCGCCGTTGTCGAGGACGCCTGCGAAAATTCCTGAAACAGCTTACCCATCTGCTCGGGCGTCATGCCAATGCCGCTATCAGCAACCGCAATCGTTATCCAATCGCGGCCGTTCTCCTGTCCTTGGTGAGCGGCGATGGTGATAGTGCCTTTCTCGGTGAACTTGTTGGCGTTGCTCATGAGGTTCAAGAGCGCTTGCCGCAGCCGCATCTGGTCGGCATGCAGCGTGCCGATCTCAGTGTCACATTGAGCCGCGACCTGGTTGGCGTTCTTTGCGGCTAGCGGTTCGATGGTCTTGACCACGTTGGCAATCAGCGGCGCGAGCGCGAAGGGTTCGAGCTGCAGCTCCATGCGCCCGGCCTCGATCTTAGAAAGATCGAGAATGTCGTTGATCAAAGCGAGCAGATGCCGGCCCGCCCGAGTACGCGATCAAGCGGCTCGGTGTCCTGTTTTGCCGCTTCCGCATCCTCCCGCAGCATCTCAGTGACGCCGATGATGGCATTGAGCGGGGTGCGAAGTTCATGGCTCATATTGGCGAGGAATTGAGATTTATGCTGGCTCGCCTCCGCAAGCTGGCGGCTCTTGTCCTGGATTTCGTCGAACAACCGCACATTCTCGATCGCGATGCCGGCTTGGTCGGCGAAGGTGGAGGCCAACTCGATCTGCTTGTCCGTGAACGGCCTCACCTCCAACCGTGTCACTGTCAGTACCCCGACCGGAGCACCCTCGCGCAACATCGGAACGCCGAGCATGGTGCGATAGCCACCCAATCTCTGGGTCTCCGCCTGAGCGTAATCTGGGTCAGCCAACACGTCTGCGATATGAACCGTTTTGCCTTCGAGCAAGGCCCGTCCCATCGCCGAGCCACGCCCCGGCTCCACCGGAATGGTTCTCAGGTGCTCAATGAAATCGGGTGAGTATCCGTAAGCCTCGGCGCGAACGAGCCGTCCGTCCTTCTGGCGGGTAATGGTAGCGCGTTCGGCGTCGCACAGCCGCGCTGCCAATTCAACGAGGGTTTGCAGCACGGACGTGAGGTCAAAGGTCGAGCGACTAATGACCTTGAGCACATCGGCGGTGGCGGTCTGCTGCTGCAGTGATTCCCGCAGCTCGTTGACCAGGCGGGAGTTCTCGATTGCGATCACGGCCTGATCGGCAAACACGCTCACCAGCTTGATCTGCTTCTCAGAAAACGGCTGTGGCTGAACTTTTCCGATGAAAATAACCCCTATGACATCATCGTTGCGCAAAAGCGGAACGCCAAGGGCGGTGCGATATCCAGCAATGTTTTGTGCCTCACCCCAGGCATATTCCGGATCTTTGCGCACGTCGTGAATGTGAACGACCTTGCCATCGAGTGCGACGCGGCCCGTGACGCTGCCCCGATCCAGCATCACTTCTCGATCGGCGAACAGCTCTTTGATGCGAGCATAGACGTCGTTTGAGTGCCCAAAACCCGCGGCCCAGCGGAAAACATCACGCTCCCGCTGGAACAGCCACGCATGATCGGCTTTGCAGAGCCGCGTGGCCAACTCCACGAGCGTATCGAGAACGGCCTGCAGGTCGAATGTGGAGCGACTGATCGCTTTGAGCACCTCGGCAGTCGTGTCTTGCTGCTGCAGTGTCTCGCGGAGCTCGGTGATGTCGCTAACCGCTCCTATCAGCCGCAAAACGCGCCCATTGCTGTCGCGTATCGATGCCGCGCGGTCGCTGACCCAGCGCCATTCTCCCGCCTTGTTGAGAACGCGATATTGGCAGGAGAAGTTAGGCGCGCTTCCTTTGAAATGTGATACGGTGGCGTCACGGTATCGGCCGCGGTCCTCGGGATGAACGCGCGCCACCCAATTCGACGATGTGAGTTCGCCTCGCTCGAACCCGAACATTTCGAGGAGTCGCGCAGAGAGCTCCAGATGGTTCGGTCTGACGGTCCACTCGTAAATTCCTTCGGCGACCGCGTGGAGAATTAAACGATAACGCTCCTCGGTGCTAAATCCGCGATCGGCCCCTCCTGCGGGCTGACCGGGCTGGTTGGCTTCTATTGAAGTGGATTCTGTTTCTATCATGTTGAGCGCAGCTTAGCCGAACCCTAAGGCACCATAACCAAGCTCGCCATGGCCGGTCAGTGGCCATTGTGGGGAGCGTGCGCGATCAATGGCCGCAGTCTCGGGGGTGTGATCTGTTGTTGTACCCACAATCATGCCGTAGCCTGGGACGTTCGCAACCCTGCAAGCCCATACGAACCTGCGGTGACTCATTCTACAGTGCTTTTGTGTTTGCTACCAAGAGATGGCGGGGTTGGGTCAAAGCGGCGTCCTGTCTGACCGACCGCATGTCAGCTTTCGCCGGCTGCGGACAAACCGTCGCCTATGCTCTGGCCCGCTGTGTCTGCCATGAACGGACATGGTTGACAGGCGCCGCTGAACCTCGTCGAGGGCAGCCGCCCGGATTCACTCTATCAGTCGATCAGCACGCAGCATGATTGATTGTGGAATGGAGAGGCTTAAGTGCAGTTGCCGTTTTCATATTGATCAACATCTCAAATTTGCTCGGTTGTTCGACTGGCAGATCAGCGGGTTTCGTCCCTTTTAAAATCTTGTCCACGTACTCGGCGGCACGCTGTTCAATGATGCGCAGGTTCGGTCCGTAGGAAATCAGGCCGCCGGCTTCGACAAACTCACCCGCTTCATAAATGGCTGGCAGGCGCCGCTGGGCTGCGAAATCCACTATTCGCTTGCGGTGTTGGATCGTGAAGGGGTCCACGAGTGTTAGCAGCGCATCGATGGGCTCGCTATCGATCATCGCAAAGGCAGAATCAAAAGAGATTAGGTCATGCACCCCAACGGACTTGATCGCCACGCCCAGCTTGGCCGCAGCATCCTGCGCTTCACGACTGCGCAGCACCATACCCGTATTGGCATCATTCCAGAGCATGGCGACGCGAGACGCGTTTGGGGCGAATTCTAAAAGTATTTCGAGCCGCTTGGCGCTCAATTCCGTCGCCAGCAATGAGATGCCGGTCGCATTTCCCCCCGGATGAGCTAAACTCGGCACGACCCCCGCGCCAACGGGGTCTCCGACAAAAAGAAACACAATCGGAATGGTGGTAGTGGCTTTCCGTGCGGCTAGAGCACCGGGTGTAGTGTACGCGATAATTGCATCCAGTTGCAGACGAGCCAATTCGACCGCCAATTCATCAAGCCGCTCCATCTTTCCGTCCGCCCATCGAGCTTCGAGGAGAATGTCGCGCCCTTCGGTGTAGCCAAGTTCGCGCAACCGATCGCGTGTCGCCTTGCCCATCGAAGCCTCAGGGAGGCCGGGCAGCAAAAGGCCCAAGGAGCGTATCTTTTTAATCGGCTGCTGCGCGGACGCTCGAACAGGCCATGCTGCCGCCGTACCGCCTAGGCCAATTATGATCTCTCGCCGTCGAAGCTCAAATGCCATGTAAATCACTCCCTGCAGTGGCAGCTCGGCCCTTCCCACTTACGTTAGGCGCCGAACACGAGCTTTGTGCCGGTGTATGAGCGGATAACCTTGTTCGGCAACTCCGCTTTCAGCATCTCGTAGAACGGTTCGCCAGTGCAATGCATTGGAACAATGTAATCCACATCAAGGTCGACCAGTTCCTTCATGGTCTGGCGTAGATAGTCCTCCTTGTGCGGAGCCAAATGGAAGCCTCCGACGATCGCGTGAACCTTTTGGAGACCCGAGACTGCCAGTGCTTGTTTTACCGAGTTGACCACCCCGCGATGTCCGCAGGAGGTCACGACGACGAGCCCGCGTCCCTTGACATTGACGCAGGTCGAAATCTCATGGTCAAACTCATCCGGAGCCCAATCGATCGGGCGGTGATCGGCTGGCATTTTGTCGGGGAAGCAGCCGAGGCCGTTCTCGATGCCAACCTTCATCCGCGTAGGGGATAACACCCGTTCGAACGTTGCCCGCGGTATGTGACCTGTGGCGAACGCATGATCGGCGATAACCGCTGGTCCTTCGGCGGCGATGACGGACAGGTCTGCCTCTGCGATTGCCTTGCGATCGAGTGCGCCGAAATTGAGCGGCGTTGGCCCGACAGTGAACTGACGTGAGCAGAAACATTCCTCGCCGCCAATATACAGCGGAAGCTTGGGTTTACGCTTTCCCTTCGTGGCCGCGAGGAATCCAACCATGCCACCGAAATGATCATAATGGCCATGACTCAATACCAAAGCGTCGAGCTTATTTGGGTCGATGGCGAGAATCTCGAGATTGTTAAGCAGTGTCGGCGAGGAATAGCCGAAATCGATGAGAACATTCCGCGTCTCACTCCCGAGCTGGGTCTCGAGATGCAGCGATAAGCCAAATTCGCTCAGCAGGACCTTCTCCGGCGGTTTGTCCGATAGCGGGAATCCGACCCGTTCAACCATGACATCGCCGATCTTGCCGCTTGGGCTGAGAGCGAATTGGTAATTGTCAGTCACAACTCGAATGGCGGCATGATCAACCTCCGGAACGCTTCCCGAGATTTTCTGCGCCTGCGCCGGCTTGGAGTCGCCCAACAGTGCCGCGAGCAGGCTGCTGAAGATCGCCGATCCGCCACTGCAAAGAATGTCCCGCCGTCCAATACCGCTTTCATAGGAGCTAAATGACATGATCTTGCCTCCGGTTCTCTCCTCCGTGCGTGCGGAGATCAGACACCTTTCCGAAGGCTTTGAAAAGACGCCCAGCGAGTATGATTGCAACAATCGCGCCTGGCTTGTAAGACGAACAAGATTTGAAGCTGTGGTGCATCCTGATTAGCGGTAGGGAAGTGCCAGTCCCCTACGACGGTGAGGACCTAACGCGGATTGACGCAAACTAAGTCCCCGCGGTTCATCGACGACAGCATTTTCAATAGCCGGCGCTCAGCGAAGGAATGTCGCCCAGCCGAAGTGCGGCCCTCCGGTTGCTCCACCACCACAGAATAAGTCGAAAATTGTCTGTCCCCGGCAGGCTCACTCGCCTGACAATCCCTTCCATCTGGGCTTCGGACTGGCCCCATGGATGGAAGCGTTTGTCATTGTCACCGTTGCTCCTTCTGTTATTAGATTACACATTCCAAATTACAAATCCGATGGCAATTAGCGCACAAAGGAATACACTTTTGGACTTCAGCCAAGATTGTTGCTACTGACATTCGTGCTTTGATGGAATGACTCAGACTGAAACTTTTAGATTGCCAGTGGTGATGGAAGTCCAAAACTCGATGATCATTGTTTCCACACACCCAACAACGGGATTGTTGTTTCAATTCTAAGAGCAGATTTTTACAATTGCGTCGTCGTTCATAATCCTCTTGGGCGCGATGTCGTTTTCGCTTCATCAGTTACCCTAATTCCTCGTTGAACATCCAAAAAAATTGCTTTTCTTTTGCCTCGTCAATACCTTGTATCGCTACGATTTTTGTCACAGTTACCATTTCAGAACAGTGTAATGGCGAAGGCAGAGTATTGAAAATGGTGATTTTCTCAACTTCCATTTACTTTCACCAATATGATTAATTTGTACAGCAAATGCTTCAAAACTTATTGTCATACTGATTATTCCTTATGATCGATGTTTCGTTTTCAATAAACAAAAATTATTGGTATTCTAATATTTGCGCACTAACAAAACTTATCTGATTTAATTTTTGCGACGAAGACCGCGTCTGCCTGAACGATGTAAAGATTGAGTTCGGTGTTCACCAATGCAGTTCAGTTTTTCGAGCGAGATGACATTGTCTGAAAGAAGTGAAAAATAATCCAACTTGAGTATATGCGGATGAATGGGAGAAATAAAAAACGAAGGGAACTGGAAGTCACCGTTCCCCTCTTCAATCTAATTTCTTAGATTTTGCACTTTGGAATGCAATACTATTTATCGAGAAAAAAGACAGAGTCCGGACTAAGGGACAAAATTTGGGGATTAGTTCGTTATTTGGCAATGCTTGCCTCGGCCTCGTTCCTCGGCCTCGTCAAACTTCGTGTCTCTTTGTTTGTTGATTTAATTCTTTTTCAAAACAGTATTATGAGCCGAAGCGAAGCGAAGGCTCATGCGAAGCAATACATTCGTTGTAGTTCATTTATTTAATTCTTAAATATTCATTGCCCGTTGTTCGGGAGACGCATTTTGGGCTGCGTTAACAGCCGAAATGCATCTTGGGGGTTGGGATTTGCCCATGTCGTCCCGGTCGAGCATATTGATTTGAATAATTTCTTGCGAAGAAAAGTGCGGTTGTGCGATCTACTTTTCCACTTTGCGGTTATATTCAGTTTGGAGGTTTCCACCTACAACGCCAACATCCTAGAGCCAATCAATCGACTGTTAGGATGTTCCTGGGTCGTCAACGCTAGACGTTGCCCAGATCGTGCCAATGGTGTTCACCATCGGCTTTTGGACTATTCCTACGCCACCGTTAGATTCTTCATCCAGACCCGCGTAGTTTCTGCTTTGGCACAGAGATTGTCCCTATTCATTAGGAGCAACGGTCCCTATTAGCAACTTCCGGGACCAAGGATAATTCCAAAGTGTGACAATGTTTGCGTCGTATACAAAATATAACAATTTGTTAGTTTGAGGCTTCGTTCTTCCGGCCTGCTTTTCTGTTCCACTGTATCCTAGCGGCCGTTTGTTCGAGACGTTTACTCGGTCGTATCACCAATCAGCCCGCCTCGATTGAACAATGGGCCTCAGTTATTTATCTCAATTTGGTATGCCCGTTTACATGACCTGATATGCAAAAGGGCCGTAGCAAATATTTGTTGGTCGCAAAAAATAAGAAATGTTCCGAACGAATATTCGGTCGTCCTCCTAACAAACTAATAAAATCCTTGCCTTACCTTACCTTACCGCGCCACTAATATTAGCATAGTGGGTCGGATTTCACCAAGAAGAAACTGTTCTCTTCGACCAAATATTTGTTCGTCAAACAAATAATTATTAATCTAAGGTTTTGGGGGGATAATTACTCGAACAGCCTAAATAGCCGTGAGCTTTTGCCGAAAGAACGATCACCTTACCCAAAAAATAAAAAATAAAATAAGAAATGACCACCAAACAAAAAGTACTCAAACTTGAAGACCTGCAAATAAAAGTCAGTGTTGAAAATATTTGTTTGAATCCGAGCGGTTGGAAAACAATTGACAGCACAACAATAAAGAAATTAGACTCAGACGTTTCCCTGATGGGTTCATTCACTTCCTGGTCAATGGCGAAATTCATCGAAGTCTTTGTTGGAAGGTAGTCGAGCAGGAATACGAGAACAGATTCCGTAACGGCGGGCAGTGCAAGCCATACAGTTTTTATGTTGTCAAAGACGGCCGAAGATATAGCCATCTGTACATTCACAACGGTTCTGTGGGTACCCGAGATGGATTTGCCGCTCGATATTCCTCGACATGTTTCTCCCGCAAACAGCGAGCGATCTATCAGCACTATCGACGGCAAGGCATCTCCCGAGCACGGTCACGAGAGCAGGCATTAGAGAAGCGACGGCGCGGCTCGATAGCTCAAGCCGCTCATTGACCGGCCTCGACCAGCGCCTCGACCAGCGCCTCGACCAGGACGCCTCGACCAGGACCATCGCGAAACGGTAGGCTCCGGCGACCAGCACCGGCCCCTTCGGGGAAACTTTGCCGGTATCCCCTTCCCACAACCCAATCAATTGAAATTGCTCGTATAACGATGCTTAAGCGATAGACCGCAACCCTTACAAACCCTCGACAAAACAATGGCTTAGAACATTACAAATTGGTAATGTTTTTTGCCTTATTCATAATTTCTAAGTGGTGCATAAAAATATGCCCATTGATTTGACATTGGTATTTCAATGCATATCTTACTTGCAAAATTGCGGGAGATACCAAAATGACCGTATATGGATACGCAAGGGTAAGCACTGACGGCCAAAGCCTTGCCAGCCAGGACGCCCAATTACACGCGGCGGGCGCGGCCAAGGTCTATTCGGAAAAGGTATCGGGCGCGAAGACTGACCGCGCCGAACTCGCCAAGGTGCTGGCGCGTCTGGAGCCGGAAGACGTGCTGATGGTCACGCGGCTAGATCGGCTCGCTAGATCAACCCGAGACTTGCTCAATATCCTGCACACGCTTGGCGAGAAGAACGTGGGCTTCAAATCGCTGGCCGACACATGGGCCGACACGACCACCCCGCACGGTCGTCTCCTAGTCGTCATGCTGGCAGGAATTGCCGAGTTTGAACGCGAACTAATCAAGGCCAGGACAAGCGACGGCCGGGACCGTGCAAAGGCCAGAGGTGTGCGATTTGGGCGTCCTATGACCATGACTGCCCATCAACGGCAAGAGGCGCTCCAGAGGCTCGCTACAGGCGAGACACAAGCCGATTTGGCCAGATCATATGGTGTAAGCCAAGCAACTATATCGCGGCTGGCCGCCTAAATAATGGATGATATGTTTGACCTTCTGTGTTGCCTGCGGCGGCTCTAATCCCGAGCATCTACACCAGCACCACCTGCACCACCTTGTCCCCCGATCATGCGGGGGACGGATGATGAAACCAACCTGATCACGCTATGTGTCGCCTGTCATGGCAAGGTGCATGGTAGGAACGTCAATATCAATCATCACGAACTGACCAAAATCGGCATTGCCAAAGCAAAGGCACGAGGAACGGTGTGCGGCAATCCCAACCTAGCGAAGTCGCAAAGCTTGGCAGGGAGGCTGTAAAGGCAAATGCAAGGCGGTTTGCCGCCAATGTCCGGCCCATCATCGATGACATCATGCGAGGCGGCGCGACCAGCCACAATGCCATTGCTGCGAAGCTCAATGAGCGCAATGTTCGCACGGCTCGCGGTGGTATCTGGATCTCATGTTCAGGTTGGCGCGATCTTGAGCGCCTAGCCAACTTGCCGGCGCGTTCGCCGGCCGGCGCAAATGTAGGCTTTTTCCCGGTACGTCTCTGCCTGCCGGCGCGGCGATCTTCACCATCATGCGCCAGCACCATCCTGCAGGACGCCTGACCCCAATTACGAATAACCGCAATTTTGGAATTACGAATAACCAGCAATTTTTTGCGGGCGCTATTCACATTGCTTTTTGGTTCGCCATCACAAGATTGGTCACCGACTAAAGATCACTCGGGAATGTATGGCACCACCGGCCATATAATCGGCATCGCACTTCGTGGTGTTTGGTCAGTCCTTTTCATAGACCATTCGTGGGAGCCATCTTCTCTCCGATATTCTATGCGGATTTCTAGTTTGCTGTCGTAAAGAGACAAATTATTGGCCTTCTTCCAACCAGGAATTAGGCGTTCCCAATCGTCAATTTCATGGTACTGCCCTGCTGCAAGATGTTCCTTTAGCACTTTTTCGATTGCCTTCTTTATTCTGCTAATCTGCGCACCTTTCGATTTCAATGCAATATCAGGGAATGCTATCAAACAGGTTTGGAAGACATATTCGAAATAGTTTCGTCCGCTGCCTGATCCTTTGCCTGTCGAAATTCTCTCCCCGGTGCGGCTCAACAAAAGGCCATTCAAAAACTGCACGAGCGTAACTAAACTAGTTCGACCTGTTTTCTTGCCGGTCCTCTCATAATAATGAATTTGGCTAACGCCTTATCATACCAGTTTACCAATCTCTCTTTCTCTTCCACGATATGCTCTAGCTAGTCCCTGATCACCTGAATTTCTCGCGGCGGAATCTTTTCCTGACCGTCAAGACCCATCGCCAGAGCGTCAAAGAAATCGGCTTTTGTTGAAATCTTTCTGTTACCTTTGGAGTTGGAAATTACGTTCTCTAACATCTTTTTGCATTTGGCTTCCGCATCCCGAACCTTGGAAAGAGCATATTCCCACGCTTCCCCGCATTGCTCTTTCGCATCCTGACGCAATTCTCGGCAATAGGCGATGCAATCATCCAATTGAATGCGAGCGTCGGCAGGAGGTCCTGAGAGTTCGGAAATCGTAGTCCATTGATCGTCCGAAATCACCGGTTCATAGTGAACCTCCTGAATTTTTCCACCGACAACGAATAACATTTTGCTGTCTCCTTTCTTATGCTGATTTGTAGATTTGAGGTAGCTGTTCCATTTGGAACAGTAGCTCTACACACCGGGGTGGCAAGCCTTCGCGTCCATCCCGAATTGCACCTCCGGAAATCTGCCAATGCGGGGTGGGTATTTTATGGGTGTCGAAAATTGAGTTTCCATATACTAGGCGCACGGGATCGTGCAGACAAAGTTTGGTCTTGTTTCCCGGCGGGTAAGCAATATGGATGCGTCTGTCTTGGTGCAGATTGACCCGGAATTCCAGCGCCTGATTCCGCCATTGCGGCCGGACGAATTGGCGCAGCTTGAAGCGAACATCCTGCGCGACGGTTGCCTTGAACCGCTGTCGATTTGGCGGAAGCTGCTGCTTGACGGGCACAAGCGGCTGGAAATTTGTCAGCAACACAACAAGCCATTTGCGGTCAAGGAAATAACGCTCTCTGATCGTGACCATGCGAAGGCGTGGATCACCCAGCGTCAACTTGGCAGGCGTAACCTTACCGACGATCAACGCGCCATGGTCGCGAATGACCGGAGAGAAATTCTTTCACAGATCGCGCGGCGGGAACGGGCCAAAATCGCAGGAAAAACCGGCGGGCGTAATCATCCCAAGGATTTCAGCTTGGAGGCTGAATTGGCCCGCAAGCTGAAAGCAGGAAAACGCATCAGGTCGATTGTTGCGCAAGAAAGCAAACTTCCTGAGAAAAAAATTCGGACCGCGCAAGAAATCACGAGGGCTGATCGAAACGTGGCCGATATGGTGCGTTCCGGCGCCATCAGTTTGGTTGAGGGCAAACGTCTGACTGCCTTGCCTGCGCAGGTTCGCAGTGGTGCCATCGCAGCAGTCAAAAGCGGCACCGACGTTTGCAAGGCTGTCCGTGCAGCCAAGCGGGCGGATTACAACGGCAGAGTCGCAGCAGCCAAGCCGAAGCCGTTAGAAGGCACCTATCGCATCTTTTACGCCGACAATCCCTGGAAATACGTCGGTCTCAACAAGTGCGATGAACACGGCCACGCTGAACGTCACTATGATTGCTTGGATGACGTTCAACTTTGCAACTACCGTCCCGGCAATGGCTCGCGTCTGGTCAGGGACATGGCCGATGAGAACGCCGTTTTATTTCTGTGGGTGCCATCGCCCATGTTGAAGCGATGCTTTGCCATCATCGACGCGTGGGGCTTCGAGTACAAAGCCTCGTTTGTCTGGGATAAGGTCAAGCATATGATGGGCCACTACAACAGCGTCAGGCACGAGTTGCTACTGATCTGTACTCGCGGCTCATGCAAGCCCGATATCCCGAAGCTGATTGATTCAGTGCAAGTGATTGAGCGGCGCGGGAAGCACTCGCAAAAACCCGAAGAATTCTATTCCATCATCGAAGGCATGTACGACCACGGTCGCAAGCTGGAACTGTTCGCTCGCTCCCGATGTGAAGGATGGGACGCGGACGGAAATGAACTCGTTGCCAAGGGCAGCGCCGTCCTGCAGGACAGGGAGCCGCGCCCCGGCGCGCCGGTCGATGTCGCCGCAAGACCAGGAGCCGCCGCCAGCACCGGCTTGATCGATATCGCCCAGGTCAATGCGATTGCAGCACGAGCTTCGATATCGCGGACCACGGTACTAGCGCATCCCCCCAATCACGATGACGGCCTAGGCCGTCGAGGTACGCTTTGACGACGCGGCGCATCCGATTCGCAATTCGGCGCTGCGCATTAGGATTGGGCGCATGGCGGTCATGGTGGTCAGGGTTTTTTGAGACAGTCCATGGCAGACATCATCAAATTGCACGGCGACACCGCCGACACGGACACCGCCGCCAATGATAAGGAACGCGGGACGGCCTGATGCCGAAGGTCAACGGAAGTTGCTCGATTGGGCAATATCGGTGCTTGAACGCGCTTGGTCTGATTCAGGCGATGGATGCCGCCACCACAGTAGAGGAACTGCAACGCATCAAGTTCAAGTTCGACGCCGCAGACACCGCTGCTGCCGATAGCACTGAAGTGATGCTCGCCATCAAAGAAGCATTGCATCCCACCGATGGCTCACACCGTGAGGCGCACTTCGACAATCTATCGGCGGTGGCGCTCAAGAGGATTCTGAAAAATCGTTTTACCGATTTGTATAAAGACCGTGAGAAGGCATTGTTGCTAGGTGGTGATCAACAATCATCATCATCGAGCGGTGGGCCCCATACTATGATTGGACTGCTGATCTGATCCGTGACGATAAGGGCAAGATCGTCACCAATGTCGCCAACCTCACTTTGATGTTGCGTCATCATCCGGATTGGGCAGGAGTGTTCGCCTATAGCGAGTTCACTGGCACACATCGTCATCAGGCAGCAACCACCATGGGGCGGCGAGCAACCCGATACATCATGGACGGCTGAACACACCATCATACATGTGTCTGGTTCTGCCGCAACGGCATGAACAATCCACCTCGAGGGATGCTGTGATGCGAGCGGTGAAGGTGGTCGCCAAAGAGAATCCATTCCATGAAGTGCGCGACTATTTGGAATCTCTCGTTTGGGATGGGGTGCCTCGGATTGAAAGTTGGCCGCAGATATACCTTGGCGTCAAGGACAGTCCCTATGTTCGTGCCGTCGCCTCACGATTTCTGATTTCAGCAGTTGCTCGCATCTATGAGCCGGGAATGCAAGGTTGACCACATGCCGGTGCTGGAGGGAGCACAGGGCAAGAAGAAGAAATCGCAAACGGTGGCTGCGATGGTGCCAAAGCGAGAAGTGGTTCACCGATCAAATCTCGTCCGTCACCAACAAAGACGCCAAGATGGAAGTCGCTGGTGTGTGGTTTATGGAGTGGGCGGAAATGGAGGTGGTGACAAGAGCCACATCGTCAGCAGCGAAACGCTTCATTACCCACCAGGATGATAGGTTCCGTCCGCCGTATGAGAAGCATCTCATCGATGGCCTCGACAATGCGTGTTTGTTGGAACCATCAATCCAATTCCAGGGGAGGGTTACCTGAAAGACCCAACCGGCGCACGACAATTCTGGCCGCTGGCATGTGAGGGTGAACCCGACCTCGACGGCCTCAAGCGTGATCGTGACCAGTTATGGGCTGAGGCGGTGCATCAGTACAAGGCGGGAGTGAAATGGTGGTTGGAGAGGCCAGATTAGAGGCGCTGGCAACTGCCGAACAGGAACTTCGCCGCGCCCGAGATAATTGGGAGCTGCCAATCCGCGAATGGATTGGGAAACCGCACCGAGGTGACCATTGAACAGGTGATGACCGGGGCGCTTGGTCTTTCAACATCTCATTCCGGTGAGATTCGAGTTGCGAAAATCCTGACACGTCATTTGGGCTTCAAGCAATGCCGACCGCGCAAGGGAAGCAAACGGTACCAATGCTATCGGCGGGAGATGCTTGTGACGGAAGCAGCGGCACCACAAGCCACGCGCAAAGCGCCCAAGGCGAGGGCCAAGCGGCGGCGAAAATCGTCCAAGCGCCGGTCAGGACGGCGCAAATAACCCTGACCACCCTGACCACCAACAAGGAGCCCATCCCCATGACGAACTTCGTTCTCGTGTCGCCCAATCGCAACCAACCCGACAAGAAAGCCGCCGGTCAACTCAAGCCATACGGGCAGCGAGACTACATCCTGCTCGATAAATCTGGCTCGATGGATGAGAATGGGAAATGGGAGGAGGCACTAACAGCCGTCAACATTTACATCCGCACCTTGAGGGACAAACAGGTCGATACCAAAATCACGGCGGTGGTGTTCGACCATGAGTACAAGATTGTGCGCCGGGGCATTGCTCCCTCCGTGTGCGCTCCAATCACAAACAAGGATGCGGAGCCTGATGGCGGCACAGCCCTCCATGATTCCATCGGGAAGATCGTTCTCCAAGCCAAAACGGACAATCCGGAGAAGGCTACTATCGTCATCATGACGGATGGTGAGGACTTCGGCAGTTGCGAACTGACAGCGGCCCATGCGGCAGGCATGTTGGCTGACTGTCGGAGGCGAGGTTGGCAAGTCATCTTCCTGGGCATGGCGTTTGACAACACGTTGCTGGCGAAAACGTATGGTCTCGATCCCAACCAGACCATTGCGGCCGGAGTGAAAGACATCGCCATGACCATGCAAAAGGCGGCAGAGAAGCGAGCCGCCTATGGTCAGACCGGACAACGCATCTCATTTACCGATGCCGAGAAGAAGGACGCCGGGAAGCTCCTCATTACTGGAACGTGATGGAGACTGCCACCATCTCAATTCTAGATTAATTCTTTAAAATGCTCGCCAGGAAATTTGGCTGGTGCGTCGGCTCATATGTGCGGAATGGTTTGGAAACGGCTGCCGAAGCGTGAGGATATTACAACTGACATGCCGCTACGGCTCAGCGTGGCCGCTGCGCTTGCGTTTCCCGATGGCTCGATGTCAGCATCAGGACTGCGGCGCGAAGCTGCCCGTGGGCGCCTCGTTATCGAACGCATTGCCGGTAAGGATTTCACTACGCTTGCCAATATTGAACGGATGAGGGAATTATGCCGCGTCGAAACAAAGGGGCCAGGCTCTGGCTCCGTCCCACGCGCCGGGACGGGGAGGGAGTGCATCGTGCAACCTGGATCATCCTCGATGGCGAAAAGCACATCGCCACAGGATGCTCTGCGACTGAAGTTGCAGCGGCGGAAGACGAGCTCGCCAGCTACATTGCAGCGAAATACCAACCCTTCCGCAAAGAGCGCGACATAGAACAGATCGATATTGCCGACGTCTTATCGATTTATGACGAGGACTGCGGCAGCCGACAGGCAAATCGAGGGCAGTTCGACGCTCGTCTAGCGCGGTTGAATGATTTCTGGGGCGGTAAGAAGCTCGCCGAGGTCACTGGCAAGACGTGCCGTGAATACGTCAAATGGCGCGGTAACAGGGGAGGGGCCCGACGAGACCTTGAAGATCTGCGTGCGGCGATTAATCACCACGCCAAGGAAGGCTTTCACCGCGGAATTGTTCGCGTGCTTCTTCCGCCAAGAGGTGCGCCTCGAACTCGATGGCTCAGCCGAAAGGAAGCCGCCAAGGTGTTGCGCGTCTGTTGGCGGGCGCGCGAGATCCAGACTGTCCACCGGGGACCTAACAAAGGCCAGAAGATCGAGACCGAACGGCGTCCCTTACGCCATCTGGCCAAGTTCATTCTGATCGGCCTGTATACGGGAACTCGCGCGAGCGCGATCGCCACCGCCTCGTTCCAAAAGGGGCTCGGTCTCTCATTCGTTGACGTTGAGAACGGCCTTTTTTACCGGCTCGCTGAAGGTAAGGCTGAAACGAAAAAGCGCCAAACACCCGTCCCCATCCCACCGCGTCTGCTCGCTCATCTCCGCAGATGGGCTGCTACTAGCACCATTGGGGATCATGTCGTTGAATGGTCCGGCAGCCCCGTGAAATCAGTCAAGACTGCCTTCAAAAGTGCAGTCCGATTGGCCCATCTCGAAGGCAAAATCAGTCCACATACGTTGCGGCATACGGCAGCAACTTGGCTTATGCAGGCGGGCGTCGACAAATGGGAGGCGGCCGGATTTCTCGGCATGAGTGTTGAGATGCTCGATCGCGTGTACGGGCATCATCATCCTGATTATCTACGAACAGCGGCACGCGCGATCGGATACCGTCATCAAAGGCAATCATTGGCCGATTTATTGGCCGGACATCGAACTCGACAGCCGCTCGCCTCGCAACCCGTTGTAAAATCTGGTGGGCCCGGGAGGACTCGAACCTCCAACCAAACCGTTATGAGCGGTTGGCTCTAACCATTGAGCTACGGGCCCGATGCTTTTGCGTGCGAAATGCCGCCGTCGGCAAGGCGGAACCGCGCGTCCCCCATACAGTTTTGCACCGCGAGCGGCAATCGCATGACTAACCTGCGTCTCTAATGCAGGCGCCGTTTTCCACGCGTGTTTCCAACCGCGCCGGCGGCTCCCCCGATCCTTTAACCATATGCCGAGCCGCCACAAAGCGGCCCGCAGTGACCGGCAATCTTTGAACAACCGTTAACAACCTGCATCGCATTCTGCCCCGCATGGCGTGGGGCATGCGTTGGTATTGGGGAAGCTCCGCATTCGTCGGTGTGCTGGCGGTGCTCGCGGGTTGCACCGGCGGCAGCTTCTTTGCTGAGCGCGAGGCCTGGCGCCACGAGGCCGAGGTGCAGTGCCTCAACTCGGGTGTGGTGAAAGAAGGCCCGGGGATTGTGCGCATCGATCCCATTCGCGGCCCAGGCGTCTGCGGCGCCGATTTCCCGTTCAAAGTTTCAAGCTTGGGCGAGAGCGCGCCCTTTGGCTATGCCGACGAGATCAGGCCGCCGGAAGGAATTGTCGGCAATTCCACCGCCACTCCGACATGGCCTATTAAGAAGCCCGTTGAGACGACTGCGCGGCAGAACGCAACGACCCCGCGCAATCCCGTTCGCTCGCCCTTGCGCTACGAGAGTGGGCGGTTCGACAAATGAGCCCATCTCCCTCTATCCCCCCGGTGTGAATGATCAGCCGGATCCGCCGCGGGATAACTATGATTTTCGTCGTCCCTACGGGGCTTTGCCTCCTCCGGCACGATCCCGGGGCGATACTACGCCATCATCCTCCCTCCGTGACGATTTCTCGCCTGTTCCGTACGAGCGGCGGCCCCTGGTCGACACGCAAAATGCACCAATGCGGACCGGGGTTACGCGCGCTCCGTTGCGTGACCCGCCGTATGGGCAAACCGTGCCTTCGCGTGAGATGAGGCAAGAGCAGGACTATCGCCGCAATGTTGCGCCAGCGGTTCGGCTGCAGTCACAGGAGAACGTGCCGGTGACCGGCTCGGCACAGCCGGTCGCGGTGAAGCCCGCAGCGACGCTTGCCTGTCCCCTTGTATCGGAGCTCGATCGCTGGCTCGCCAATTCGGTGCAACCGGCAGCCATGCGTTGGTTTGGCGCGCCGGTCGCCGAGATCAAACAGATCTCTGCCTATTCCTGTCGCGGAATGAACGGCAATTCGCTGGCACGGATTTCCGAGCACGCGTTCGGCAATGCCCTCGATATCGCTTCCTTTACATTGACGGATGGCCGCACCATCACCGTGAAAGCCGGGTGGAATGGTTTGCCGGAGGAGCAGGGCTTCCTGCGCGATGTGCAGAGGGCGGCGTGCGACCAATTTACCACCGTACTCGCACCGGGTTCGAACGCCTATCACTACGATCACATCCACGTCGATCTCATGTATCGGCGCGACGGCCATCGCGCTTGTAATCCACACGCTGTTTCTGGCGAGGAGGTCGCCGCGCGTGTCGGCGGGCGCTATGCGGTGAGGCGGAGAAGCGAGCCTTCCGTCACCGGCTCGTTTTCGGCGCGCCGGCTGGCATCGTCATCGAAACGTCCGTCGCCTGAACGCGACGAGGAGGAGCGACGCGAGCAAGCGCTACCGTTGGCCGAGCCGGGAGCCGACGGCGAAGAGGATTAACCTTCCGAAAGCGGACCAAGCCCTTTCTAGGGGAGTAACCTGCGGCTGTGGCACGGTTTTTCTGATATTCGCGCCCTCTAACCCGCACCGCCCGGCAACAGCGACCGTTTGCCAGGTGCGGCCCCCTTAAAAAACGGCTATGAACCCCCAATATGCTTGGTCCAAGGAACAGAAATAGACCTTCTCGAGGGAGCATCATGCGCAATCTGGCATTTCGTCCGTTGCTCGCAGCGCTTGCGGTTGCAGCGTCATTCGCGCTGTTTGTCAGCGATGCGGACGCCCGCGCCGGGCGCGGCGGCAGCTTTGGCAGTCGCGGCGGGCAGACTTTCTCGGCCCCGCCCTCGACTTCGACGGCCCCCTCGGCGCGTCCTATTGAGCGCAGCATGACCCAGCCGGGACAGCCGGGTTCCTTGGCACAGCGTGCGCCTTCCACATCCCCGCTCGGCGGTTTCTTCGGCCGGCCGGGCTTCCTTGGCGGCATGTTTGCGGGATTCCTCGGTGCCGGCTTGCTCGGCATGTTGTTCGGTCATGGGCTGTTCGGAGGTCTCGGCGGTTTTGCCTCCATCCTCGGCCTCATTCTGCAAGTCGCGCTGATTGCGATCGTCGCCCGCCTCATATGGACATGGTGGCAGCGTCGCACGCAACCCGCATTGGCAGGCGGCCCCTCGTTGCGCGATGCATTTTCCGGAACACGTCCCGGTGCGCCGATATTTGGCGGAGGTACCGCTTCAACGCCTGGCGCGCGTGCGTCGGGGACCGACGAGGTCGGGCTGACGCCCGAAGATTTCAGCGCCTTCGAACGATTGCTTGGCGAGGTGGAGACCGCCTATGGGGGAGAAGACCTTGCTTCCCTGCGCGCGCTCGCAACTCCCGAAATGGTGTCGTATTTCGCCGAGGAGTTGGCCGCCAATGCCAGCAAGGGCGTGGCAAATCGCATCTCCAATGTGAAGCTCCTGCAGGGCGACCTCGCCGAGGCTTGGCGTGAGGGCAATACCGAATACGCCACCGTAGCGATGCGTTATTCTCTCAATGACGAAACGATCGATCGCGCGAGCAACCGCGTGCTTGAAGGCGGAGCCGAAGAAGCAACCGAAATCTGGACCTTCATGCGCACGCGCGGCGGGCACTGGCTCCTCTCCGCGATCCAGCAGAACTGATGCGTTGACCGTCTCGATGCTCGACGCAATGGCCGGGCTTGTCCCGGCCATTTTGTTTGCAGCAGCGTCAGCAAGGCGCAAAATAAAACGCTTGCATCGCGTAACAACGAAAAGTTGTCATTCTTTCGGCTTGCCGTAGCCCCCGGCCGTCGGCGTCTGGATGAGGATCGCCTCGCCGGCGTCAATCACGGTGGCGTCGCAGCCTTGCAGCTTTTCGAAGCGTCCGTCATTGCGGCGCACCCGGTTCTCGCCGACTTGGCCTGGCTCGCCGCCGGCAAGCCCGAATGGGCGCACGCGGCGATGCCCTGACAAGATGGTGCAATCCATCTTTTCCAGGAATCGGATGGTGCGGCGAACCCCGTCGCCCGCATGCCATTTGCCGCGGCCGCCGGAACCCTTGCGGATATGGAAATCCTCGAGCACGACGGGATAGCGCAATTCCAGCACCTCGGGATCAGTGAGACGCGTATTGGTCATATGGGTGTGCACGGCGTCGGTGCCGTGAAATCCCGGGCCCGCCGGCGAACCCGAGCAGATTGTTTCGTAATACTGATATTTGCCGTTGCCGAAATTGAGGTTGTTCATGGTGCCCTGAGCGGCGGCGAGCGCGCCGAGCGCCCCAAACAGGCAGTTCGTCACCGCTTGCGAGGTCTCGACATTGCCGGCGACCACCGCAGCGGGATATTGCGGAGAGAGCATCGATCCTTTGGGAATGACAATATTGATCGGGCGCAGGCAACCCGCATTCATGGGAATGTCGTCATCGACCATCACGCGAAAGACGTAAAGCACGGCCGCGCGCGTGACCGGCTCGGGCGCGTTGAAATTGGTGTTCTGCTGCGGCGAGGTACCGGTAAAGTCGACGGCCGCCTCGCGCTTTTGCTTGTCGACGGTGATCTTCACCTTGATCACCGTTCCCTGGTCCATCTCGTATTCGAATGCGGAGTCGTGCAGGCGGTCGATCACGCGGCGCACGCTTTCGGCCGCATTGTCCTGCACGTGCTGCATGTAGGCCTTGACGACGGGCAGCGTAAACTGCGCCACCATCTTGTGGAGTTCCTGCACGCCCTTTTCGTTGGCGGCAATCTGCGCCTTCATGTCGTTGACGTTCTGCAGGGGATTGCGGGCCGGATATTTCGTGCCGGCAAGCAGAGCATAGAGCGCTTGTTCGCGGAAATGGCCCCGCTCTACCAGCTTGAAATTGTCGATATAGACGCCTTCCTGCTCGATAGTGGTCGCATTGGGCGACATGGAGCCGGGCGAGATGCCGCCAACATCGGCATGATGGCCGCGCGAAGCCACCCAGAACAAGATGTCGCGCTTGGCCTGGTCGAACACCGGCGTGCATATGGTGATGTCCGGAAGATGCGTGCCGCCGTTATACGGTGCGTTAATGGCGTAGACATCACCGGGTTCGATTGTGCCCCGATTTTCGCGAATGATGGTCTCGACTGCGCGATCCATCGAGCCGAGATGCACCGGCATATGCGGGGCGTTCGCAACGAGCGTGCCGTCACTCGCGAATATCGCGCAGGAGAAATCGAGCCGCTCCTTGATGTTGACGGAATAGGCGGTGTTCTGCAGAGACACGCCCATCTGCTCGGCAATCGACATGAACAGATTGTTGAAGATTTCCAGCATGACCGGATCGGCGGCGGTGCCGATCGCGCTTTGCCGCTGGAGCGGAACGACGCGCTCAAGCCGAAGATGGTTCTTGGGCGTGACGGCAGCCTGCCAGCCTTCCTCCACGACGACGGTTTGATGCGGCTCGATGACGATTGCCGGCGCCGGCACCTTATGGCCGGGCGAGAGGTGCTGGCGTAAAAAGATCCCGGCGTCATGCCACTTGCCGCCGGAATAAAATCGTGTGCGCCGCTCGGGAGCGGGAAGGGGAGCATCTGTCGTCGGCAAGATCGGTTCTGCGAATTTCGCGCCGCCGCCGATTGCCTCCACCGATATCGCCTCGACGACCAGTTCCTTGCTGTCATCGATGAATCCAAAACGCGCCTTGTGCGCAGTTTCAAACGCTGATTTCATCTGTGCAAGCGACGCAACGGCGTCGCTGTTATTGTTTGATGGCGCAAGGCGACTAAACGCCGGCACCACCAGCGCCGTGTCGGTCCCGGCATAACGGATATGCGCGCGCACGTGCACCGTTACGACATCGGCGGGAACACCTTGGCCGATCACCTCCTTGCCCGCCTCATCGGCGAGGCGCCTTCCCGTTTCGTTCACTGCAGCGAGCGCTTTCGTTCCGAACGGCTCCTCGATGGCCTGCTGTCGCGTCGCGCGGATGTCAGCGAGCCCCATGCCGTAGGCCGACAACAGCGACGAGAACGGATGAATAAGCACCTTGGTCATGCCGAGGGCGTCAGCGACCAGACAGGCGTGCTGGCCGCCGGCTCCGCCGAAGCAGTTGAGCATGTAGCGCGTGACGTCATAGCCGCGCTGCACCGAGATTTTCTTGATGGCATTGGCCATATTCTCGACCGCGATCTTGATGAAGCCGTCGGCCACCTCCTCAGCGGACCGGCCGCCCCCGATCTCATCCGCAAGCTCGGCGAAGGCATCGCGTACTGTCCCCTGATCGAGCGGTTGATTTTGCTCGGGGCCGAATATTTTCGGAAAGAAATCGGCGATGAGTTTGCCCACCATGACGTTCGCATCCGTCACCGCCAGCGGTCCGCCGCGGCGATAGCATTTCGGGCCGGGATTGGCGCCGGCGCTGTCAGGCCCGACGCGGAAGCGGGCACTGTCGAAGTGCAGAATCGAGCCGCCGCCCGCGGCGACGGTGTGGATAAGCATGATGGGCGCGCGCATACGCACGCCCGCGATCTCGGTCTCGAACGCACGCTCATATTCGCCGTCGAAATGTGAAACATCGGTCGACGTGCCGCCCATGTCGAAGCCGATAAGACGTTCGTACCCAGCCTCGCGACCCGCCTCTGCCATGCCAACCACGCCTGCCGCCGGACCCGACAGGATGGCGTCCTTGCCCTGGAACAGATGCGCTTGCGTGAGGCCGCCCGAAGACATCATGAACATCAGCCGTGTTGCTTCGCGCGAGTTTTCGTGGCGCTTGGCAACAGCGGCACTCTCGTCCGCATGCCTTTCTCGGTTGGAAGTCGACTGACTGGCGAGATCGCCGGCGACCTGCGCCACATAACGGCGGATGATGGGCGAAAGATAAGCGTCCACCACGGTGGTATCGCCGCGGCCCACGAGCTTCATCAACGGCGAGATTTCATGACTGACCGACACATGCGCAAAGCCCAGTTCACGCGCGACGCCGGCGACGCGGTGCTCGTGCTCGGGGTAGCGATAGGAATGCATGAACGCGATGGCCACCGACCTGATACCGCGCTCTAGCGCCGTACTAAGCAGCGTCTTTACCGCGGCGAGGTCCGGCGCTTGCTCGATAGCTCCGTCCGCGCGCACGCGCTCGTCGATTTCGAGGACATCCTCGTAGACCAGTTCCGGTTTGATGATCTCGCGGGCAAAAATTTTCGGGCGTGCCTGATAACCGATCTTGAGCGCGTCGTGAAAGCCCTTGGTGACCAGCAAAAGCGTGCGTTCGCCCTTACGCTCAAGGAGCGCATTGGTCGCAACCGTCGTTCCCATCTTGACGGCGCTGATGGCTTGCTGCGGAATTGGCTCATTGTCGCCCAACCCGAGTAGGTGGCGGATGCCTTGCACGGCGGCATCCCTGTAGGGCTGCTCTGATAAAAGCTTATGGGCGACGAGGGTGCCGTCGGGACGGCGGCCGATCACGTCGGTGAAGGTGCCGCCGCGGTCGATCCAGAATTCCCAGCCGCCGTTCTCCGTTTGCATCGCTGTCTTTCCCTGTGCAGTGCCTGTAGCCCGGATTTCGTTCTTACGAAATCCGGGGGCAAAGTCCCGGATTGAGCAAAGATGCTCAATCCGGGCTAGGGGAACCACATCCCCACAAATGGCGGGGGTCCGGCGGGAATTTCCGCCGGACCCCCTCAACTTAAATCAGCCGGCCTGTAAGCCGGGTTCTGTAAGGCGAGGCGTGAACCTCGCGTGACGGCCATTCCTCTGCGACGCCGGTTGCCCGGCGCCTTCAGCGATCTACCCGGACGGCCCGAATCCGGACATCGATTCCGAGACCCATCCTCGTTTGCGCGAGGGAAGGTCCCGCACCGTCCCTATTCGATCTTGCTCCCGGTGGGGTTTACCGTGCCGTCTGCGTTGCCGCAGACGCGGTGCGCTCTTACCGCACCGTTTCACCCTTGCCTCTCCCGGTTCGGAAGCGGCGGTCTGTTCTCTGTGGCACTTTCCCTAGGCTCGCGCCCGCCGGGCATTATCCGGCACCGCATGTCCATGGAGCCCGGACTTTCCTCCCGGAGCAAGCTTTTAGGCATTGCTCCAAGCAGCCGTCCGGCCGACTGACCCCAAAGGGATGGGGACTGGGGCGGCAAACGTCAAGCCTCAGCTCGGCTGAATGGAATTAAGCCTCGCGTCGCGGGCCGCTAGCAACGCCCTCAGGGTAGCGGTGGTCGACACATCAAGCACCCCGTCAACGCGGACCGGCCGGAAGTGACGCTGGAAGGCCGCTACGGCATCGCGCGTCGTCCCGTCCAGGTACCCGGTGGGATTTAGGCTATAGCCATAGCGGGCGAGCAGACGCTGAATCTCCTCGATAGCCGGATTTGTTTCGCCCAGCACAAAAATAGGTCCGGTCGGAGTTATCGGTTCCGGCTTCACCCATAAGCCGATGCCTGATTTCAGCAAGCACCTTCCACGGGAATTTCTCGCCGGGATCCTGCTTGCGGGTGGGGGCGACATCCGAATGCCCCAGCACGCGATCCGGCGGAATATTGTATCGGGTGTTGATGCTGCGGCAGAGCGCAGTGACTGCCGCAATCTGCCGTCTCGGAAAATCGGGATAGCCGTGGTCGTGTCCCGGATTGGCGACTTCTATTCCGATGGAGCAGGAATTGACGTCCGTTTCACCGGCCCAGGACGATGCGCCCGCATGCCAGGCCCGCCTTGTCTCGGCGACAAGCTGCACGATGTAGCCGTCCGGGAGCACAACATAATGCGCCGAAACTTCCGTTCCCGGCGTGCATAGTCGGGAGATAGCGGCTTCGTGGTCCCGCATCCCAGTATAATGCAGGACGATCATGTCCGGCGGCACGTCGTTCCTGCGCTCGTTGTGGTTCGGCGATGGGCGAACCTCCGCGACGACGCAGGACTCGGGGCGCAATTCGGACACAAGCATAGCCATACGCGAAACCACTCACGCGTTTGCAGGAACAATGGTGACGCACGCAATACTGAAACCAGCCCCGACAGACCGGCTGATTGTGCAGAAATGATCGCGCGACACAAGCAAACCGAGTGCTCTTGCGCTGGCACGATGCGTGAATCTCAATCGGTGTTGCGCGTGTGCCGCATGCGGCTCCTCGGCGCCAACCACCAGGCCTCGAAGCCGCAAAAAAACTGCGGCCCGTGGGCTGCTGCCACACGGGCCGCGCTGCGGACCAGGTTTCCGCTAACGCAAACGCTACCGACTTACTCGAACGGCCGCTCCTACTGACGCGGTGCCGGCGATGGCGCCGGTGCCGTCGGCCGCGGCGCCATGCCCGTGGTCGGGCCTGCACCCGGCCGCTCGCTCATGCGCGGTGCCGGCCGGTAGTACTGGAGGTCCGGAGCGTTCTTAAGTTGATCCTTGGTCCAAGATACCTTGAGCTTGACGTGAGGAGCTGTATCTCCGTGCCTGTAACTCAACGCGCTGGCCGTTGGGCGTGTTCCGTCTATGGGGAACTTCCGCACGTTGCCAAGACCCTGCAAAGGAGGGGAAATCCGGGTTCCGGGGCGCGCGAGTCCTTTAATGAATTCCTAAGCTTGCACCGCATTAATGGGTCCGAACCGGCTTCCCCGCCTGCGGTCAGGGGAGCTCCTGTCCGGTTGCGTTGACGCCCACATAATCCCATGATAACCCATGATCTCCCAGACCGGCCTGATGTACCCAGCATTGCGCTAAAGGCGGCCAATTCTGCCGAACTGGGTTCCGGTCGAGTGACCCCAAGTCCGTATGGGGTCGCACCGGAGAATGAACGGGCAACGGCGCATGGAGGCCATGGACCGTTTCGTCTCCAACTACACGTTGCGCCTCGACGCCAAGGGCCGCGTGTCCATTCCTGCATCTTTTCGTGCAGTGCTCGCCCGCGACGGATTCGATGGTCTTTATTGCTATCCCACTCTCGATCGTTCGGCGCTCGATGCCGGAGGCAACGCGCTGCTCAAGGAGATCGACGCACTGATTGCGCGATTCTCGCCGTATTCGGAGGAGCGCGAGCAGTTTGCTACCGCGCTTTACGGCACGAGCGAAGTGCTCAAGCTCGACGGCGAAGGCCGCGCCGTTCTTACCGAGCCGCTCAAGAGCCATGCAGGCATTACGAGCGAGGTCACGTTCGCCGGCCTCGGTCACAAATTTCAGATCTGGGAGCCGGCACGCTTCCGCGCGGAACTTGCGGAGGCCACCGAAAAAGTTCGCGCATTGCGGCGGCAGCTTGGCTCCCGGGTAGCGGCGGAAGATCCGCACGGAGCACGGGAATAATGGTGGGCAGCGACAGCAGCCCTGCTGTCGCTGGCGGACCGGCTCGCCACATTCCCGTGCTCGTCCGCCCCGCGCTGGACTTCCTCGCTGTTCGCGACGGCGGCGTCTATGTCGATGCCACATTCGGCGGTGGCGGCTACAGTCGTGAAATTCTCGCGGCTGCGAACTCGACCGTGCTGGCAATTGATCGCGATCCAAGCGCGCTTGCGCGCGGCGTTGACCTCATGGCATCGGCGGCGGGAAGGCTCATTCTAAGGGAGCGGAAGTTTTCCCAATTGCAGGAGTTCGTACGCACTGCCGGCCACGAACTCGTGGACGGGATGGTATTCGATCTCGGCGTATCCTCCATTCAGCTCGATGATCCTGCGCGCGGATTCTCTTTTCGCCACGCCGGTCCCCTCGACATGCGCATGGGAGGCAGCGGAGCGACCGCAGCCGATATTGTTGCAGCAGCCTCGGCGCGCGAGCTTGCTCGTATTATTGCGACCCTTGGCGAGGAGCGCCGCGCCAGCGCGATTGCTCGCGCCATAGTGGCCGCCCGGCGGGATGCTCCGCTGCGCAGCACCGGCGCCCTTGCGGAAATCATCTCGCGGGTGGCGCATGCCCGGCCCGGCAGCATTCATCCCGCGACCCGAACCTTTCAGGCGTTGCGCATTTTCGTGAACGACGAACTTGCTGAACTCGCAGCCGGTTTGGCAGCGGCAGAAAGGATGCTCAAGCCAGGCGGCAAGTTGGTGGTGGTGGCCTTTCATTCCCTCGAAGACCGCATTGTCAAGACATTCCTTGCCGAGCGCGGCAGAGAGCGCGGGGTTTCGCGTCACGTTCCAGCGGCGGCTGGGCGCAAGCCCACATTCAGACTGCTTGTGAAGCGGCCAATCGTCCCAGACCAGGCGGAAGTGACGGCCAATCCCCGCGCGCGCTCGGCAAAGCTTCGGGCTGCAGAGCGCACCGAGGCTCCCGTTCTGCCCGCTGACATAGCCGCACTCCTCCCGCGCTTGCCCACGATTGCAGAGATCATCGGACGCTCGCGATGATGCGCATCTTCAACTTCTGTGTGATCGCCGCCCTTCTGCTTGCGGCCGCGGATGTGTACAAGATCAAGTTCGAATCCACGCGCCAGGTGGAGCGCGTAGCCAAGCTGCGTAGCGAGATCAGGCGCGAGCAGGACGCCATCGCCGCTTTGCGCGCGGAATGGTCCCGGCTGGACAGCCCTGCCCGCATTGAACTCCTCGTGCGGCGGCATTTGGCGCTCAAGCCGGTCGACGCGCATCAGTACGATCGACTGGACAGCTTGCCGGCCCGACCGCCCGATCTCGTCCCTGTAGATGAGCCCGATCCCATTGGAACGCTGATTGCAGATCCGCACCTGCCGCATGGTTCCGCAACCGGCAGTATCGCCGGCTCCGGAAAGAGGTGACGCGGTGAATACAGCAGCAGCAGTCGAACCCCGCGCGCAGGAATCGTGGCGACGGCGGATCGTCGCCACCCTGCTGTACGGCGGCAACGTCGATCGCAGCAGCAAGACCCGCGCGCGCATCGGACTTGTCATCCTCGTCTTTGCGTTGGGGTACTGCGTCATTGCGGGGCGCCTGATCATGTTCGCGACCACCGAGGGGCATGCCGAACGGCGTGCGACTTCCGCAGATGCCATCGGCACTGCACGTCCTGACATTCTGGACCGCAACGGCGAAATTCTCGCAACCGATGTGCGCACGCCTTCGCTGTTCGCCGAGCCCCAGCGCATCATCGATGTTGACGAAGCCTCGGAACTCCTTACTGCCGTCATGCCGGACCTGGACGCAGTCGAGCTGCGCGAGCGGCTTTCCTCCAAGCGCCGTTTCGTCTGGCTCAAGCGCGAGATTACACCCAAGCAGCGCGAGCAGATTTATCGTCTCGGAATTCCCGGCATTGGATTTCTCCCTGAAAACAAGCGCGTCTACCCCAGCGCGGCCGAGCTGTCGCATGTGATCGGCCACGTCAATATCGACAATCAGGGCATTGCCGGTATCGAGAAATGGCTGGACAACCGCGGACTAGCCGATTTGCACATGGCGGGGCTTGCCACCGAGCACTTGCAAAAACCGATCGAGCTTGCGGTAGATCTGCGCGTGCAGCATGCCCTGCGCGAAGAACTCATTGCGGCGCGGGAAAAATTCAAGGCGGTTGCCGCGGCCGGTCTCATCAGCGACGTTCGTACTGGCGAGATCGTCGCCATGGTTTCGGTGCCCGACTACGATCCAAACAATCCGCGCGAGGCGCTCGACCCGACTCGCATAAATCGCTTGACCACCGGCGTGTACGAAATGGGTTCGACCTTCAAGGCGCTGACTATCGCGATGGCGCTCGATTCCGGCAAAGTCACGCTGAGATCCGCCTTCGATGCGCGTTTCCCGCTGCAATACGGCAAATTTACCATCCACGATTTCCATGCGCAGAATCGCGTTCTGACCGTACCGGAAATCTTCACCTACTCCTCCAATATCGGTACCGCACGCATGGCGGTGAGTCTGGGCGTCGAGTACCACAAATGGTTCCTCAAAAAGATGCGCCAACTCGATCGCTTGCGTACCGAGCTGCCGGAAAGTGCCGAGCCGCTAGTCCCCAGGCGTTGGATGGAGCTCAACACCGTCACCATCGCTTTCGGACACGGACTCTCGGTCGCGCCGCTGCAGGCGATGATGGCCATCGGGGCGCTGATGAATGGCGGCAATCTCATTCCGCCGACATTCCTAAAACGCAGCGAACAGGACGCGCTTGCGCTCGCTACCCGCGTCATCAAACCCGAAACCAGCGACAAGATGCGCTATCTCATGCGCCTCAATGTCGAGAAGGGCACGGCAACCAGGGCCGATGTGCAGGGCTACTATGTAGGAGGAAAAACCGGCACCTCGGAAAAAGTGGTTGGTGGCCGCTACTCCAAGACCAAGGTTCTAACCAGCTTTACCGCCGTGCTTCCCGCCGATCGTCCGCGCTATGCCTTGCTCATCATGTTGGACGAGCCGCAGGCGACATCGGAAACGCACGGCTTTACCACGTCCGGCTGGAATGCCGTGCCGGTCGGTGGCACCGTCGTTGCCCGCGTCGCGCCTCTACTTGGGCTCGAGCCGCGCTTCGACCTTGCGCCTTCCGATAAGCTTATCTTGGCAAGCGCGAACGGTCGCTAAAAGGTTCAGAAGTCCGCAATTCGGACTCGCCGCAAGAATGTCGCGGACTTCTGAACCGCCACACACTGGGCGACAAAGCGTCCGCTCCCTCGTATAACCCGCTGTGGTTGTTCCCGGCCCGCTCGGGCCGATAGGCGAACGATAGCGAACGCATGAAGCTGCAAGAGCTGCTCAAAGACATCATTGCCGCGGAACAGGCATATCGTGGTTTCGGGGATCTCGAAATCACCGGCGTAACCGCCGACAGCCGCAGCATCAAGCCCGGCGTTGTGTTCATTGCAATCGCCGGCACCAGGGAGGATGGGCTGCGCTTTGCTGGTCAAGCGGTTGCTTCGGGAGCCGCAGCCATCATCGCAGAGCGGAAACCGGCCGAGGCGCTCCCAGAGCGAGTGCCGTTCGTAAAGGTCGGGAATGCGCGCCGTGCGCTGGCCTTGATAGCTGCCAAATTTTTTCCCGACCAGCCGCGCGTCATCGCTGCGATCACCGGCACAAGCGGAAAGACGTCGGTTGCCGCCTTCACCCGTCAAATCTGGTCCACCCTGGGCAAGAAAGCCGCGAGCATTGGCACCGTCGGTCTGGTGTCGCCCTCGCGTGAGGCCTATGGATCTCTGACTACTCCCGACCCTGTTGCGCTCCATCGCGAATTGAGTGAACTTGCGCGCGAAGGGGTCACGCATCTTGCAATTGAAGCCTCTTCGCATGGGCTCGATCAGCATCGCCTCGACGGGCTGCACATAACCGCCGGCGCATTCACCAATCTCAGCCGCGATCATCTCGATTATCATCCGGACTTTGCCGCCTATCTCGCGGCAAAGCAGCGATTGTTCAACGAACTCATCGTGTCGCATGGGACCGCGGTAGTCGCCGTCGACCACGAGCACGCGCAGGCCGTGATTACGGCCGCGAAGCGGCATGGACTGCGGATTTTCACGGTCGGACGGCGGGGTGAAAGTATTTGCCTGCGTGAAATCGCAATCGACGGTTTTGCGCAACTGATTACGCTCACCCATGCCGGTATGGAACATTCCGTGCGCCTGCCGCTTGCGGGATCGTTCCAGGTCGAGAACGCGCTGATTGCCGCCGGGCTTGCTATCGCGACCGGCAGCGAGCCAGTGGCTGCATTCGCAGCGCTGGCGCAGATCAAGGGCGCCAAGGGAAGGCTAGAGCTCGTCGGCAACAATCGTGGTGCGCCGATTTTTGTTGATTACGCCCACAAACCGGACGCCTTGGCCAAGGCACTCGAAGCACTGCGGCCTTACGCGACCAATCGGCTCGTTGTGGTGCTTGGCTGCGGTGGCGATCGCGATGCCGGCAAGCGGCCGATGATGGGAGCAATCGCAGCGCAGTTGGCTGACCGGGTTGTCGTCACCGATGACAATCCCCGCAGTGAAGATCCCGCGGCGATCCGCGCGGCAATACTTGCAGGCTGCCCGCGCGCCGTCGAGATCGGGGATCGCCGCAAGGCGATTGCCGCTTCCATTTCCGAACTTTCGCCCGGCGACGTTTTGCTAATCGCTGGCAAGGGCCATGAAACCGGCCAAATCATCGGCAAGCAGATACTGCCTTTCAGCGATCATGAAGCGGTTGCTGCCGCGCTAGCCGGGAGAGTGGCATGATCGATCCGCCGCTCTGGACCCTCGAGGCCATGGCTGCCGCCATGTATGCGGAACGCTCCGGCATATTGCCGGCGGCGGTCTCGGGCATCTCCATCGATACGCGCACCATTTCTCCCGGCGAGGCGTTCTTTGCTCTCACGGGCGAGAACCGCGACGGTCACGATTTTGTTGCGGCTGCCCTCAAGGCGGGCGCCGGACTTGCCGTGATCGCAGCAGGGCAGCGCGAAGCTTTCGATAAAGATGCGCCGCTCCTGGTCGTGCAGGATGTATTGCAGGCTTTGCGTGAACTCGCGCGCGCTGCGCGCGTGCGGGCGCAAGCACGGATCGTCGCAGTCACCGGCTCCGTTGGTAAAACCGGCAGCAAAGATGCGCTGCATCTAGCCCTTCGCAAGCAAGGCGACACGCACGCTTCGGCGGCCTCGTACAACAACCATTTCGGCGTGCCATTGTCGCTCGCCCGGTGTCCGGCGGGTGCGCGCTTTGCGGTTTTTGAACTTGGCATGAACCATGCGGGCGAGATCGCGCCGCTCACGCAATTGGTCCGCCCGCACGTGGCCGTCATTACCACCGTCGAGCCGGTGCATCTCGAATTCTTCAGCTCGGTCGAGGCAATCGCCGACGCCAAGGCAGAGATTTTCTCGGGCCTCGTTTCCGGCGGCGTCGCCGTGCTCAATCGCGACAATGCGCAATTCGCGCGGCTGGCGGCGAGTGCGCAGCGCGCCGGCATAACGCGCATCGTCTCCTTTGGCGAGTGCGTTTCCGCCGACGCCCGCCTGAAAAAATGTGTTCTTCACTCCGCGGGCTCGACCGTCGAAGCCCGCATCTTTGATCGCGATGTTCGCTACGAAATCGGCGCGCCTGGTCGGCATGTGGTACAGAACTCGCTCGGTGTGTTGGCAGCAATCGTCTTGTTGGGCGGCGACCTCGATCGCGCAGCACGCGCGCTCGCCGACCTGCGTCCGGCGCGCGGGAGGGGCGCTCGCCTTGATATCAAGCTGCCGGGCGGCACAATCTTGCTGATCGATGAAAGCTACAATGCCAATCCGGCCTCAATGCGCGCAGCTCTCGCTTCGCTCGGACAGGCGAACCGCCCCGTCCGGCGCATTGCGGTCCTGGGCGATATGCTTGAACTTGGTCCGTGTGGACCGGAGCTTCATCGCAGTCTCGCCGATGCTGCTCTCGCATGCGCGGTCGATCTTGTATTCTGCTGCGGGCCGCTGATGCGCAATCTCTGGGAGGTGCTGCCGACGAGCCGGCGCGGGAACTTTGCACTCGATTCGACGGAACTGACGCCGTACGTGCTTGCCGCCGTCCGGCCTGGTGATATCGTGATGGTCAAGGGGTCGCTCGGTTCCCGCATGGGGACAATCGTCAAGGCGCTTGAAAACCTGCATCGACGCGAGGCGGTCGCCGCGTCGCTGCCCGAATTGCCGTCATGAATAGCTGACCCATGCTCTATTGGCTCTCTGCGTTTTCGGACGTTTTCGGTCCGCTCAATGTATTGCGCTACATCACGTTCCGCACCGGCGGCGCGATGATCACCGCGCTGTTGTTCGTGTTTATGTTCGGGCCCGCGATCATTGACCGCCTGCGGCTCAGGCAAGGGAAAGGCCAGCCAATCCGCAGCGACGGCCCGCAGTCGCATCTCGTCACCAAGAAAGGGACGCCCACGATGGGCGGCCTGATGATCCTGTTCGGTGTCGCGGGATCGACGCTGTTGTGGGCAAACCCTGCCAATCGATATGTCTGGATCGTGCTGGGCGTAATGGTCACCTTCGGCGCAATCGGCTTCTATGACGATTATCTCAAAGTCACCAAGCAGACCCATGCCGGCTTCTCCGGCAAGCTTCGCTTTGTACTCGAGGCGGTGATCGCGGCGCTCGCCTGCTATTTCATCGCTTCACTGGGACGCCAGCCGTTTGCAAGTTCGCTCACTTTTCCTTTCTTCAAGGAACTGGTGCTGCCGCTTGGTTGGTTCTTCGTCGTGTTCGGCAGTTTCATCATCGTCGGCGCGGGTAATGCGGTAAATCTCACCGATGGCCTCGACGGCCTGGCAACGGTGCCGGTTATCATCGTTACCCTGAGCTTCGGATTCATCTCTTACCTCGCCGGCAACGTTTTCTTTGCCGAGTACCTCAACATCCACCACGTCGCCGGCACCGGCGAACTGGCGGTGCTGTGCGGAGCGGTAATCGGCGCCGGACTCGGATTTCTTTGGTTCAATGCACCTCCCGCTTCGATCTTCATGGGGGATACGGGTTCGCTTGCGCTCGGCGGCATGATCGGCACTATCGCCGTCGCTACCAAGCATGAGATTGTCCTGGCGGTGATTGGCGGCTTGTTCGTGCTCGAGGCCGTCTCGGTCATTGTGCAGGTCGTTTCCTTCAAGCTCACCGGCAAGCGGGTCTTTCGCATGGCGCCCATTCATCATCACTTCGAGCAGCTCGGCTGGACCGAGCCGCAGATTGTGATCCGCTTCTGGATTGTTTCGGTCGTGCTGGCGCTTGCGGGCCTCTCCACATTGAAGCTGCGATGACCAACTCGGCAGCAAGGCGATCGCGCGAACGCTGTTCTGCTTACGGCGCGACGTGATCCCCGTCAGCTCTTTTGCCGGCAAACGCGTCGCCCTCTTTGGTCTGGGAGAGTCCGGATTGGCAAGCGCGCGGGCGCTGCGCACAGGCGGAGCTGATGTGCTTGCCTGGGACGACAATGACGATTCCATTGTCAAAGCGAAAAATTCGGGCCTTGCGGTCATTGATCTGCGTGGCATCGACTGGTCGGAAATTTCTGCCCTCGTGCTCGCGCCTGGCGTTCCGCTCACGCACCCAGCGCCGCATTGGGTCGTTGGCCTTGCTTGCGCGGCGGCCGTAGAGGTGATCGGCGATGTCGAGTTGTTTTGCCGCGAGCGGCGCCGGCATGCACCGAAAGCTCCGTTCGTCGCCATCACGGGCACGAATGGCAAGTCCACAACCACCGCTCTGACGGCACATATACTTCGTTCCGCCGGGCACGATACCCAAATCGGCGGTAATATCGGCGTTGCCATTCTTTCGCTCGCGCCGCCGCGAGGCGGTCGCGTACACGTCATCGAGGCTTCATCCTATCAGATCGATTTGGCGCCCACGCTTGATCCCTCGGTCGGTATTCTCATCAATGTCAGCGAGGATCACCTCGACCGCCACGGGACTTTGGCCAACTATGCAGCGATCAAGGAGCGGCTGGTCGCCGGCGTGCAGGAGGATGGGACCGCAATCGTAGGTGTGGACGACAAATGGTGCGCCGCTGCCGCTGATCGCATTGAGCGTGCCGGCAAATGTATCATTCGGGTGTCGGTACGCCGACCGCTTCCCTATGGGTTGTACGCTGAATCTGAAAGGATCATGCAGGCGGCGGGGAAAAGCGCGCGGGACATTGTTCGCATCGGAGGGATTGGCTCTTTGCGCGGAAGCCATAATGCGCAAAATGCCCTCTGCGCCGTGGCGGCCGCTCTCGCTCTCGGACTGAGCCCGGAGGCGATCCAGCAGGGATTGAATTCATTTCCTGGTCTTGCGCATCGCATGGAACAGGTCGGCCACAAGGGTCGCGTGTTGTTCATCAATGATTCAAAGGCGACTAACGCCAATTCCGCCGCTCAGGCGCTCGCTTGTTTTCCGCACATTTTTTGGATTGCCGGCGGCAAGCCAAAGACCGGCGGCATCGCCGAGCTGACGAAGTTTTTTCCGCGTATCTGCAAGGCTTATCTCATCGGCGAGGCGGCAGCCGAATTTGCCGGCGTGCTCGAAGGGCAGGTGCCCTATTTCATTGCCGGCACCCTAGACCGGGCCATTGAGCTGGCCGCGCGCGATGCCGAGGCGTCGCACGTCGCCGAGCCGGTGGTACTGCTGTCGCCAGCCTGCGCTTCGTTCGATCAATACCGCAATTTCGAAATCCGCGGCGACAAATTTCGCGAATTAGTACGGTCGTTACCCGGAATCGCCCCGGTCTGATTTTGCGGTGGCCGTTGCCGTCGTCGTTAACGACCTGTCAATCAGCTGCAGGCACCACTGTTAATTGCTACCTGCCAACTTGGGGACCCGCATGGTTTCGCGTCTGGAACGCACGGCCTTTACCGCTTGGTGGTGGACGGTCGATCGCCCGCTGCTTGTGGCGGTACTCGCACTGATCCTTGCAGGCATCCTGCTCTCGCTCGCGGCAAGCCCGCCGGTCGCTTCCCGGCTTGGAGTTGAACCGTTCTATTTCGTCACTCGGCACATCCTCTATGCCGTCCCCGCGCTTGCCGTTATGCTCGCGACTTCGCTTCTTTCTCCGCGCGATATTCGCCGACTGGCGTTGGTGGTTTTTGTCTTAAGCGTCCTGCTGGTTGCCGCCTCGATCCACTTTGGCGCCGAGGTCAAGGGCGCGCGACGCTGGCTCTCACTGTTCGGCGTCAGCTTGCAGCCTTCCGAATTCCTCAAGCCAGCGTTCGTCATTTTGATTGCCTGGCTGTTTGGGGAATCCGCGCGCCGGCCGGAAATGCCCGCGAACAGCATCGCGCTGCTGCTGCTTTTCATTACGGTGGTTGGCTTGGTGCTGCAGCCCGATTTCGGGCAAACTATGCTCGTTGCGCTTGTCTGGAGCGCGCTGTTCTTTCTTGCCGGTATGCGGCTGGTCTGGGTGGCAGGGCTGGCCGGCGTTGCAACGATCGGCCTCGCCGCCGCTTATCTGCTCATTCCGCACGTTGCGCGCCGCATCGAGCGCTTCCTCGACCCGGCGTCCGGCGACAGCTTCAACATTGACCAGGCACTGGAATCTTTTCAGCGCGGCGGCTGGTTTGGACGCGGCCCCGGCGAAGGTACGGTCAAGCGCATCCTGCCGGAGAGCCACACCGATTTCGTGTTTGCCGTGGCCGCCGAGGAATTCGGCATCCTGCTTTGTCTGCTGCTTCTCGCTCTGTTTGCGTTTATTGTGCTGCGGTCTTTACGCCACGCAATCACGACCGATGACAGCTTCAGCCGGTTTGCGGCTGCGGGTCTTGCAGTTCTGTTTGGCCTGCAAGCGGCCATCAATATGGCCGTAAACTTGCATCTGATGCCGGCAAAGGGCATGACCCTGCCGTTCATCTCATATGGCGGATCATCCATGATCTCGCTTGCTTATGGGATGGGTATGCTGCTGGCGCTCACGCGCGAGCGGCCGCGGGCGGAGCTGTTGAACACGCAGCAGGAGTTTAGTCCTTCTGCTACCCCGGCATGAAACGTTCGTCACAGCAGGACAACGCAAAAAATCGAGCGACCCCGCTGGTGCTGCTTGCAGCCGGTGGAACCGGGGGTCACTTGTTTCCTGCCGAGGCGCTTGCCGAAGCGCTGTTGCGTCGCGGCGTCATCGTTGAACTTGCGACCGATTACCGGGCCGAGCGCTACGGAAAGAAATTTCCAGCTCGGCACGTTCACCTGATAACCAGCGCCACATTGCGCAATCGAAATCTCTTTTCGGTTGTGCGCACCCTGCTGGTGCTTGCTGGCGGCACTGTTCAGGCCTTGCGTCTGCTTGGCCGCATTGAGCCAGCAGCTGTCGTGGGTTTCGGCGGCTATCCTACTATGCCTCCCATTATGGCAGCGACGCTGCGCAACATCCCTACCATTATCCATGAGCAGAATGCCGTCATCGGCCGTGCCAACAGGCTGCTTGCCCGCCGCGTCACCGCAATCGCTTTGAGCTTTGCCGGCATGCTTGAAGACAACGCAAAGCTCAAACACAAAAGCAGACGAACTGGGAACCCGGTGCGGGCAAACGTCATCTCGGCTGCCGCCAAGCCCTTTGTCGCACCGGATGCGGTAGGTCCGCTGCGCCTTGTGGTATTCGGCGGAAGCCAGGGCGCCCGCATCATGGCCGATATCGTGCCGCCCGCAATCGAGCGGCTGGATGCAGAGGTGCGCAGGCGTCTTGTGATTGTGCAGCAGGCGCGCGAAGAAGACTTGGCGCGGGTGCAGGAAAGTTATCGTGTCGCCGGGGTTTCTGCCGAAGTGGCTCCATTTTTTTCTGATCTTCCCGAGCGGATCGCCGACGCCCATCTCATAGTCGCCCGTTCCGGCGCATCCACCGTTGCCGAACTCACCGCGATTGGGCGTCCTGCCATTCTTGTGCCATTGCCGCATGCCCTTGATCAGGACCAATCCGCCAACGCGGCTGTATTGCAGAACGCTGGCGGTGCCATCCGGCTGCAGCAGCATGACTTCACACCTGACCGACTTTCCCGCGAGATCAATGCGCTTGCGGGCGCACCGCAAAAGCTCATAGCAATGGCTGCGGCCGCCCGTTCGCAGGGAATGCTGGATGCTGCCGAGCGGCTTGCCGATCTGGTGACGGAGATACTGAGGATGACCGGATGAAGTTGCCGCGTGAGATCGGTCCCATCCACTTTGTCGGCATCGGCGGCATCGGCATGAGCGGAATTGCCGAGGTTCTGATCAATCTCGGCTACACCGTGCAGGGCTCTGACGCTTCCGACAATGCCAATGTGAAGCGCCTGCGCGACAAAGGTGCCAAAATATCGCTCGGCCATTCGGCAAGCGCCCTCGGCGAGGCCGCGGTGCTGGTCGTATCGACTGCCATCAAGCGCGACAATCCGGAACTGGTTGCCGCTCGCGCCAAACGCCTGCCCATTGTTCGGCGCGCCGAAATGCTGGCGGAGCTGATGCGCCTCAAGAGCTGCGTGGCCATTGCTGGAACGCACGGGAAGACAACCACCACCTCGCTGGTGGCGGCATTGGTCGATGCAGGCGGATTTGATCCAACCGTGATCAACGGAGGAATCATCAATGCTTACGGCACCAATGCGCGACTTGGCGCCGGTGACTGGATGGTTGTCGAGGCCGATGAATCCGACGGCACTTTCCTCAAGCTTCCGGCCGATATTGCCGTTGTCACCAATGTCGACCCCGAGCACCTCGATCATTTCAAGACCTTCGATGCCGTGCAGGAAGCTTTCCGTGCCTTTGTCGAGAACGTGCCTTTTTATGGCTTTGCCGTGATGTGCACGGATCATCCGGTGGTGCAAATGCTGGTCGGTCAGATCACCGATCGTCGCATCATCACTTATGGAGAGAATCCGCAGGCTGACGTACGCCTGATGCAGCCAGAGCACGCGGATGGACAATCGCGGTTCTCCATCGTTTTCCGCGACCGCGCCGGCACGCTCGTGCACGAGATCGGCGACCTCAAGCTCCCCATGCCGGGTCGTCATAACGCACTCAATGCTACGGCGGCTATTGCGGTTGCACGCGAGCTTGGCATTGACGACAGCCGCATTCGCGACGCGCTCTCGAATTTCGGCGGCGTGCGTCGCCGCTTCACCCGCACCGGCGAATGGAACGGAGTGCCGATCATCGACGACTATGGCCATCATCCCGTGGAGATCAGCGCCGTGCTGCAGGCTGCGCGAGAAACGAGCAGCGGCCGCGTGATTGCGGTCGTGCAGCCGCACCGCTACACCCGCCTTGCCGCGCTGTTCGAGCAATTCTCAACCTGCTTTAACGATGCCGACACGGTAATCGTTGCCGACGTCTACCCGGCCGGCGAAGCGCCTATTCCGGGCGCTGATCGCGACGCTTTGGTGCAAGGCTTGCGGGCGCATGGCCATCGCCAGGCGGTTGCGCTCGATCGACCGCAGGATCTCGCGCGCATGGTCAAGCGGCTGGCGCAGCCGGGAGACATCGTCGTCTGTCTCGGCGCAGGCAACATCACGCAATGGGCTTACGCGCTACCGGATGAACTTGCCGCACTTGGAGCGGTGGCGTGAAGCTCGCGTCATCGCTGCTGCCCGCAGACGATGCAGGTCCGGCATGATCGAAGAGCAAACCGCTGCAGGCCTCAAGGCGAGCATGCCGGCAGTTCGTGGTCGGCTCCTTGCCGACCAGCCGCTCGCGGAATTCACCTGGTTCCGTGTCGGCGGACCGGCGCAGATGTTATTCCTGCCGGAAGACGAAGCCGATTTGGCGTTGTTCCTGGCAAACTTGCCCGATGAGATTCCCATAACCGTAATCGGGCTGGGCTCGAATTTGATCGTTCGCGACGGCGGCGTGCCAGGTATCGTCATTCGGTTGGGCCGCGGCTTCGGCGAAATCACGGTTGAGCGCGAAAACCGCATTCGTGTAGGAGCGGCGGTGCCGGATGTGAAGGTCAGCCGCCTCGCCCACGAGGCCGCAATCTCCGGTCTTGCATTTTTCCGCGGCATACCGGGCGCAATCGGCGGAGCCTTGCGCATGAACGGGGGCGCCTATGGTCGGGAAACAAAAGACGTCCTCATTGAAGCACGCGGCGTCGACCGCAAGGGTCGCGTGTGCGTCTTTGCAAACAGCGAGATGCTTTTCAGTTATCGTCATTGCGGTGTGTCCGATGACATCGTCTTCACTCAGGCCCTGTTTCAGGGCGCCCCGGGAGATGCGGACGTGATCGCTGGGGAAATGGACCAGATCACGCAATCACGGGAGAGCACGCAGCCGATCAAGAGCCGTACCGGCGGCTCGACCTTCAAGAACCCTCCCGGGGCCAAGGCGTGGCAGCTGATAGATCAAGCCGGATGTCGCGGATTGCAACTCGGTAACGCGCAAGTCTCAGAGATGCACTGCAATTTTCTGATTAATCTCGGCGGCGCCACTGCCGCCGACATCGAGAATTTGGGCGAGACCGTGCGCGAGCGCGTGCAGGAGCATTCCGGAGTTGCGCTTGAATGGGAAATCAAGCGCATCGGGGTGGCGAAATAGCAGCCGCAAGCCAACCCATTCTGATTGTCGGCGGTGGGCTCGGCGGAACTCACCGCCGCGCTTGCGCTTGCGCGCCGCGGCTGGAGGGTTCGCGTCCTTGAGGGTGCACCCGAGTTCGGTGCCATCGGCTACGGTATCCAATTCGGCCCAAACGTCTTCCATGTGCTCAATCGCATCGGCGTGGCCGAGGACATTCTCGAATTGGCGGATTGTCCTTCGGCTGTGGTAATGCTCGATGCCTTTACCGGCTCCGAAGTCACCCGGGTTGCGACCGGAGCCTCCTTTCGCCGCCGTTTCAAGTACCCTTACATCATTATTCATCGTATCGACTTGCATCAGCTGTTGCTCAACGCGTGCCAGTGGAGGAAGGAAATCGAGCTCGTCCCGGACGCCATGGTTGCGGGCTTCGCCGAGAACCGCGACCAGGTAATCGTAGGGACAGAAGACGGACGAGAATTCACCGGCATCGCGCTCATCGGAGCCGACAGCGTGCGCTCGCGCATTCGTTCCCAGCTTATCGGCGACGGAGAGCCGCGGCAAAACGGGTTCGTTGCTCACCGCACCATCGTCCCAATGGCAGCCGTTAAGGCCGAGGTCCCGCGTGATCGGGTCGTGCTCTGGGCCGGACCGGGATTTCACATCGTTCATTATCCACTGCGGCATGGGACGTTATTTAACATCGTGGCGGTGTTTCGCACCTCGACCCATGCGGAGCGCGGCGACACGGCTGGATATCGACGAGAGCTGCAGCACACCTATCGCTCCGCTCATCCGGCCATACAGGCGCTGCTCGCAATGATGGACCTCGAGCGCCGCTGGGCGGTAGGCGACCGCGATCCCATTCGCCGTTGGCACAAGAACAGGGTCGTGCTCATAGGGGATGCCGCGCATCCGACGCTGCAATCGCTCGCGCAAGGCGCCTGTATGGCAATCGAAGACGGGCTATGTCTCGCCGAATTGATTCACGCGACGGGCGGCGACTTTGCGCAGGCATTCCAGACTTTTGCGGCGGCACGCTATCTGCGCACGGCGCGCGTGACGCTGGAATCCCGCTACATTTGGGACGTTTACCATGCGGAAGGCATTGCTCGCGAAGTATTCTGGCAGGCCCTCGGCGAACGATCGGAGCAGGACGTGTTCCAGTGCCTTGCCTGGCTATATGATGGATTTTCGCTTCCGACTGATTCCCGTTCCGCCTGATATTCTGACGAGGGACGCATTCTTATATCGATAAACCACCCTGCGAATCGGAGTTCGGGGTCGCCGGCATGAAAAAGCACGTTGCCGTTCTTATGGGGGGTTGGTCGGCGGAGCGGGAAATTTCGCTGCGGTCCGGCAAGGCCTGCGGCGAGGCGCTTTCCCGTCTGGGGTATCAAGTAACTCGCATCGATGTCGGTCGTGACATCGCCGCGGTGTTGGCGACCGTCAAGCCCGACGCCGCCCTCAACGTGTTGCATGGTCGGCCCGGAGAGGACGGCACCCTGCAAGGCATTTTGGAGATTCTGGCGATTCCGTACACTCATTCCGGGGTCATGGCCTCTGCCGTCGCCATGCAGAAAGAGGTTGCCAAAACCCTGTTTCGCGCTGCCGGCGTGCCGGTAGCCGACGCCATCGTGGCCTCGCGCTTCGAAGTGGCCAAACGCCACATGTTGCCGCCGCCTTATGTAATCAAGCCGCTGGCCGAGGGCTCAAGCGTCGGCGTTTTTATTATTGGCGCCGACCACCGCCACCCGCCGCAGGAACTCACCCGCCATGACTGGCCCTATGGGGAGCTGCTGATGGTCGAAAATTACATTCCCGGCAAGGAGTTGACCTGCGCGGTGCGCGGCGATGAGGCGCTCGGGGTGATCGAAATCGTGCCAACGGTACGCTTTTACGACTACGAGGCCAAATATGCCCCGGGCGGCTCAAAACATCTTTTGCCTGCTCAGATTTCACCGTTTGTTTACCAAGAGGTCCGCAGACTAGCACTGGCGGCGCATCGCGCGCTGGGCTGCCGGGGCGTGAGCCGTGCGGACTTCCGTTACGACGATCGCACCGATAGGCCGGGGGGAATTTTTTGCCTCGAGGTCAACACACAGCCCGGCATGACCGAGACGTCGCTCGTGCCCGAGCTCGCTGCGCATGCGGGCATCACGTTCGATGAGCTGGTGCAATGGATGATCGAGGACGCCTCGCTCAACCGCTGAAGGGGATCACGCGATGGCGTTTCTCTGCTCGCGAATCTGCGCGTCCGATCTCGACTGAGTCTCCTGCGGCGCGATCCGCGCTGCGCCCGTTCGCCGCAATGGAGCGCTGGGCATTGCGCCTCGCTGCGCGCTTGCCGCGCGGGGCAGGCCTTGCAGCCACGGTGGTGGTAATCCTCGCCAGTGTTGGCTACGGCGTGGCCAAGGGAGATCACCTGCCGGTCATCATCGATGCCTTCAAAGCCGCTCGTGACGGGATTGCCAATACCGCGGGGTTGGGGATTGCGACGATTACGCTCGCCGGCAATCATCACGTCAGTCGCGAGGAAGTCCTGGCGATTGCTGGCATTACCGGCAGCAGTTCGCTGCCGTTTCTCGATGTTGTCGACGCGCGCGAGCGGCTGAAATCCAGCCCATGGATCGCAGATGCCACTGTACTCAAACTTTATCCGCGAGAGCTGCAGATCACGATCAAGGAGCGTGCGGCCTTCGCCATCTGGCAGAAGGACAGCCGAGTATCGGTCATAGCTGATGACGGAACGGTGCTTGAGCCTTATGTGGCGCCTCGACTGATTCGGCTCCCTTTGGTGGTAGGCCAGGGCGCGGCGGGCAAGGCCAGAGAATTTCTCGCCGTGCTCGAACGCTTTCCCACGATTGCTGATTTTGTCTGGGCGTCTGTTCTCGTCAGCGACCGGCGTTGGAATCTGCGTCTGAAAAATGGCGTAGAGGTGCGCTTGCCGGAAACCGAACTTGCTGCCGCATTGAACAGGTTGCTGCTGCTCGATCGCGAGAAGAACCTGATCCGCCGTGACATTACGGTGATCGATCTGAGATTGCCCGATCGCGTGACCGTTCGGCTATCTGATGCCGCCGCTCAAGCGCGCATCGACGCGCTCAAAGACAAGTTAAAGAAAAAAGCGGGAAACGCATGAGCGCCCTCCAGCTAGGCCTCACTCCGAAAATGAAGCCGCTGCCGCAAAAGCGTTCGGTGCTGGTCGCCGCGCTGGATATCGGGACCAGCAAAATCGTCTGTCTGATCGGCCGCCTGAGACCCAGGCGATCCGATGATCTACCCCTCGGGCGCAGCCATTCTGTCGATGTAATTGGATTTGGCCACACGCTCGCGCGCGGCATCAAGGCGGGGGGCGTAATCGATTTGAAGGAAGCCGAGAGCGCCATCCGGCAATGCGCCGATATTGCCGAGCGCATGGCGAAAATGCAGCTCCAGTCGGTCATTGTTTCAGTATCGGCCGGCCGGCCCGCAAGCGAGCTGATTTCAGCTTCGGTCGACCTGGTCGGCTCGAGCATCGGCGAGCGCGATATCGCTCGCGTGCTTACCGCCGGCAGCCGCCATTCCGTGCGCGCCGGACGCGCCGTATTGCATTCGCTGCCAATCGGCTACGTCGTCGATGACACATCCGGGGTGCGTGATCCGCGCGGCATGCTGGCCTCCAGGTTCGGCATCGACATGCATGTGGTGACCACCGACGTATCGGTCGCTCGAAATCTTATGCTTGCCGTCGAGCGCTGCCACATCGATGTGGAGGCCATGGTGATGAGTTCCTACGTCGCCGGGCTCTCCGTGCTTGCCGATGACGAGGCGGATCTCGGCGCCGCCGTGATCGACATGGGTGCGGGCACCACCACAGTTGCGGTCTTTATCGGCGGTCAATTCGTGCATGCTGACGGGTTCGCCCTGGGCGGCCGGCACGTAACGCTCGATCTCGCGCGCGGTCTCAATGCGCGTGTTGCCGATGCTGAGCGCATCAAGACGCTTTACGGCGGCGTGCTCAGCGGCGGCTCCGATGAGCGCGACATGATCGCGGTCCCTGCTGTTGAAGGCGACGGCTCGGACGCTCCGCAGTTTTTCTCGCGCGCAAGTCTGGTTCGCTTCGTCAAGCCGCGGGTCGAGGAAATATTGGAAACCGTGCGCACGCGGCTTGCAGGCTCGCCGTTTGCAGCCGAATCGCGCGCCCGCGTCATTCTCACCGGCGGCGCCAGTCAACTGCCGGGGCTTGCCGAGTTGGCAGTGCAGATTTTCGGCCGTCCGGTTCGAATTGGACGGCCAATCGGCATTTCCGGGCTGCCGGATCAGGCTCAAGGGCCGGCTTTTGCGGTTACGGCAGGAATGCTGGTCTATCCGCAAGCGGCCCATCATGAGTATTTCGAACCGCGAAAAACGCGGCACTCGCTAACAGGTGGCGGCTATATCGCACGGGTCGGACGATGGCTGCGCGAGAGCTTCTGATGACTCGAAACAACCCATCGGCCGGTGGCGGACCGGCACGACCCGGCGGTGATTTCCGCGTATGAAGAGGCAAATATGAGCATCAATCTGAAGATTCCCGACATCCGTGAGCTCAAGCCGCGGATTACCGTGTTCGGGACTGGCGGTGCCGGCGGCAACGCCGTCAACAACATGATCGCAAGCGGGCTGCAAGGCGTGGACTTTGTGGTCGCCAATACCGACGCACAAGCCCTCACGATGTCCAAGGCCGAGCGCATCATCCAAATGGGCGTCGCGGTTACTGAGGGTTTAGGCGCCGGGTCCCAGCCGGAAGTCGGGCGTGCGGCGGCCGAGGAAGTCATCGATGAGATCCGCGATCACCTGCAGGGCGCCCATATGGTGTTCGTGACCGCCGGCATGGGCGGCGGAACCGGTACGGGTGCAGCCCCTGTCGTCGCGCGATGCGCAAAAGAGGCGGGCATACTCACCGTCGGTGTCGTGACCAAACCATTCCATTTCGAAGGGGTGCGCAGGATGCGGGTTGCCGAAGCCGGCATCAGCGAACTGCACAAGGTGGTCGACACTCTTCTTATCATCCCGAACCAGAACCTGTTCCGGGTGGCGAACGAGAACACCACCTTCGCCGACGCATTCGCAATGGCGGACCAGGTGCTCTATTCCGGCGTCGCCTGCATCACCGACCTGATGGTCAAAGAGGGCCTGATCAATCTCGACTTTGCCGACGTGCGTGCGGTGATGCGAGAAATGGGCAAGGCGATGATGGGGACCGGCGAAGCTTCCGGCGAAAAGCGCGCTCTGTCGGCCGCCGAAGCAGCCATTTCCAATCCCCTCATCGACGACGCTTCGATGAAGGGGGCAAAGGGGCTTCTGATATCAATCACCGGAGGCAAGGACCTTAAGCTCTACGAGGTTGACGAAGCCGCGACCCGCATCCGCGAAGAAGTCGATCAGGATGCTAACATCATCGTGGGAGCAACATTCGACGAGGCGCTTGAAGGACTTATCCGCGTCTCGGTCGTGGCGACCGGCATCGATCAGGCGGCGCTGTCACGCCCGGTTTCGGCGCCGGAAGCGCGTATTGCAGAACTCACGCAAAAGCTGCGCGCTGATCAAATTCGTACCGAGCAGCAGCGCACCACTTCGGATCGGGTGGAACGCAACGCATCGCAGGTGCCTCAGGCCATCCCGGCGATGGCGCCGCAGCTTACGGCTGACGCAATTGGATCCGCTGCGAAAGCTGCGGTCGCGGCCGCGGTTCTGGGCGAGGACGTGACTATTCGTCCTATCCCACCGAAACCTTCGTTGTTTCCTGAGCCGCCGTCAGGGTTGGTGGTGGAGGAGCCTACTCCCAACACCTTTATCCCCCCGGCACCCGAGCGAACAGCGAGCCGGCCGCGCCGGATGCCCTCCATCGACGAGTTGCCCCGTCCGGCGCAAGCCGAGTTGCGCGCTCAACGCGGTGAGGACACGGAAATCGAACATCCCGAGAAGCGCAAAGGGGGCCTCCTGCGTCGCCTTGCGGCAGTAGGCCTCGGCCGACGGGACGAAGATGACCGTGACAATGGCACAGCAAATATCCGGCCGGTCCGGCCAATGCCTCGACCTGCGGAACGGCCCTCTGCGGGCCCGCCGCGGCCCCCTATCCCTGCAAGCGCGGGGCGCGGTCCGGAGCCGGTTTCCGAATACGCAAGGCGTCCCGCGCACCAAGGACTTGATCCTCTCGGTCGCAAGGCGCCTGTGAATAATGTGACGGACGAAGACCAGCTCGAAATCCCGGCGTTCCTGCGTCGGCAGGCCAACTGAGCCCTCGCACGAGGTAGGATTACGGCCCGGTGGCAGAGCCGGGCCGTAATGCTATTTGTCAGGTTCGCTAAGTATTTGACAAAAAACAATATTTTTTTGCATGACGCAAATTGTTCGACAAGCGGGGAAGCGTGCGGGGGCGGTTTGGCTTCCCAGCCGAGCCGTGTGGCACCCCATTGGCGGTAACAGTCGGTAAAAAAGCGTGAGTTGGAGTTAACGGCGGCCAACGCTAAGGTTTCCTCAGTGAAGGGGTTTTGTCGGGGGACAGCGGGGCTTCAGCCTTGCCCGCGGGAACTTTCAATCGTCGCCCTTGGCAGGAATGCGGCCCGGCGTCGCCCCGCACTATCCCCTGGCTGCCCTATGGCGCCAGGAGTGTGGGATACGGCATGAAAATCGCCAGGCAGACGACGCTTCGCGATCATACCGCCTTGTTCGGCGTTGGCGTTCATTCCGGTTTACCCGTCACCCTCACTATTCACCCTGCAGATGCCGACACCGGCATTCGTTTCATCCGTACGCGGATCGAAGGCGAGCATGATCGGGAGATTCCCGCCGACATGGAGGCGGTGACCGCTACCGAATTCGCCACTGTTCTTGGAGATGCCAACGGACCGCTCGTTTCAACTGCCGAGCATGTGCTTGCTGCCCTAGCCGGCCTGGGCGTCGACAACGCCGTGGTCGAGATCGATGGGCCGGAAGCACCGATCATGGACGGCAGCGCGGGTCCGTTCGTTGCAGCGATCGATCTCGTCGGCATCGAAGTTCTCGATCGGCCGCGCCGCTACATCAAGGTGCTCAAACCGGTTCGTGTCGCCATGGGCAACGCATACGGGGAACTCGTCCCAAATCCCCGCGGATTTCGCATCGAGGCGGAGGTCGATTTTGATCATGTTTTGATCGGGCGACAGTCGCTGGCAATCGATATCAAGCCCGACACATTCCGACGCGATATTGCGCGGGCTCGCACTTTCGGCTTCATGCGCGATGTGGCTTCCTTGTGGGATTCGGGCTATGCGCTTGGCGCCTCGCTCGAGAACACTCTGGTCATCAGTGAAAACCGCATCCTCAATCCGGAGGGCACCCGTTTCCCTGACGAATGCGTTCGCCACAAGTTGCTTGACGCGCTGGGTGATCTGGCATTGGCGGGCGCACCTCTGCTCGCCACCTACCGCTCGCAGCGGGGCGGCCACAAGCTCAATCATGCGGTGCTGTGCGCGTTGATGAATGACCGCACTGCCTGGGCATACGTCGAAGCCGAACCGTTGCGACCCGTTCGCAGTTATGCGGAACTTGCCGGACGGATAGCTCCGGCATTTGCCCCCGAAATCTCCTGATCTGACGAGGCATGCGGCAGTCGAATCCGCCACATTCCCGGCGGAATGTCGGCCTAATTTTTATGCGCCGGCAGAGGGGCTTTATCCGGCAGGGCAGGGGGAGCGATCAGGACGGCAGCCGTCTGATTTCGGCTCGGCCGCACGATTTCGTTAATTCATGGACGGGCGTAGGGTCAGCATTATTGAGCTTGCGAGTGCCGCCGCTCGCGGTGTTGCGCGTGCCGCGTTGCTTTGCGTGTTCGCGCTCAGCCTGGTCGGCTGCAGCCTGTTCGACAAAGATGCCATTGCCCCCGACGAGCCGGCGGACAAGCTCTACAACGAGGGCCTCTATCTCCTTAATACGAAGAAGGACCCGAAAGAGGCCGCGAAGAAATTCGAAGAAGTCGATCGCCAGCATCCCTATTCCGAATGGGCGCGCAAGTCGCTGATCATGTCGGCATACGCCTATTATGAGGCCGGCTCCTACGATGACTGCATCAATGCTGCCCGCCGCTACGTGACTTTGCACCCCGGCAGTTCCGATGCCGCCTACGCTCAATTCCTGATCGGCTCTTCCTATTTCGATCAGATACCGGATATTTCCCGCGACCAGGAGCGCACCGAGAAAGCCGTGCAGAACCTGGATGAGGTCACACGAAAATATCCAAGTTCCGAATACGCGGTTGCCGCCAAGCGCAAGATCGAAGTCGCGCGCGACCAGTTGGCAGGCAAGGAAATGGACATCGGGCGCTGGCATCTGGAACGGCGCGAATTCACCGGCGCCATCAATCGTTTCAAGGTGGTGGTGACGCGATATCAGCGGACCCGCCATGTCGAGGAAGCGCTGCTGCGGCTCACCGAAGCCTATATGGCGCTTGGCATCGTCGACGAGGCGCAGACTTCCGCCGCGGTGCTCGGTCATAACTTCCCGGATAGCCGCTGGTACAAGGACGCCTATGCCCTCATGCAGGCGCGCGGATTGCAGCCCAGCGAGAACAAGAGCTCCTGGATCAGCCAGGCTTTCCGGCTGGGCTAAGGCCAAAGCGGTTAGTTTCCTTCCCCAGTTCCTTTGGCCTCGCGCGGTAGCCAATCTTCTGCGGCGCCCGTAAATTCGCTGCTGCCAATTCGCCGAGCGTGGAACCTCGCCGCGGTTTGAGGGCGGTTTAAGGATTTGTGCATGCTCGCCAGACTGTCGATACGCGACATTGTCCTCATCGAGCGGCTCGACATCGACTTCGCGGGCGGACTGTCGGCACTGACCGGTGAGACCGGCGCGGGAAAATCCATCCTGCTCGACGCCTTTGCGCTCGCGCTTGGCGCGCGCGGCGATGCTGCGCTGGTGCGCCACGGCGCCGAGCAGGGGCAAGTGACCGCCGCATTCGAGCTGCCTCCCGGGCATGCCGTCCATCGGCTCATGGCGGCAAACGATATTCCCGTGGAAGAGGAGTTGATCCTGCGGCGGGTACAATTTGCCGATGGACGCACCCGCGCTTTTGTCAACGATCAGCCGGTCAATGCCCAAACTCAGCGGGCGCTTGGCGCGGCCCTGGTCGAGATTCATGGCCAACATGACGAGCGGGCTCTTCTCGATGCGGCCAGTCATCGGCGCTTGCTGGATGCTTTCGGCGCCCTGGAAGGTCAGGCGAGAGAAGTCGAGCGGCTTTGGCAGGAACGCCGCAAGCACGAAGCCGAACTCTCTGAGCATGGAGAGCGTGTCGAGCAGGCACAGCGAGAAGCCGATTGGCTGCGCCATGCGGTGGCCGAATTGACTACCCTTGCCCCGCAGCCTGCGGAAGAGAGCGTGCTTGCTGAGCGGCGCACCATGATGATGCAGGCCGAAAAACTGGCGGGCGATCTGCGCGATGCCCACGAGGCTGTCGCCGGCACGCCATCGCCAATGCTTTCTGCGGCGTTGCGCCGGCTGGAACGCCGCAGTGCTCTGGCGCCCGGATTGGTTGCCCCCGCGGTCAACGCCATCGAAGCGGCGCTGCGTGCCCTCGATGAGGCGCGCGGACATCTCGAGGCCGCCCTGCGGACCGGTGATCTCGATCCGCACGAACTCGAAAAGATCGAGGACCGGCTGTTCGCGCTGCGCGCTGCCGCCCGGAAATATAGCGTGCCTGTGGACGACTTAAATGCGCTTGCAGCGCGCTATGCTGCTGACCTCGCGCTGCTCGATGCCGGTGCCGAACGTCTTGCGCAGCTGCAAGTCCTCTCGCGCGAGGCGGCCGAATGCTACCGCACCGAGGCCGCCGCTCTGTCGGTTGCGCGCCACAACGCTGCGGAAAGGCTCGACCAGTCCGTCAACGCCGAACTCAAGCCATTGCGGCTCGATCGCGCCCGTTTCTTCACCGAGATAACCACGGAGCCGGAAACGGGCGGTCCGCACGGCATCGATCGCGCCGAGTTCTGGGTGCAGACCAATCCGGGCACCCGGCCCGGCCCGATGATGAAGGTCGCATCCGGCGGCGAGCTTGCGCGTCTTCTGTTGGCGCTGAAGGTCGTTCTGGCCGATCGCGGCTCGGCTCCCACCCTTATCTTCGACGAAGTCGACACGGGTGTCGGGGGCGCTGTCGCCGATGCCATCGGCGTGCGCTTGGCGCGGCTTGCGCGACGCGCGCAGGTGATTGCCGTCACCCATGCGCCCCAGGTTGCCGCGCGTGCCGAGCGCCATTATTTGATCAGCAAGGGCGTGATCGAAAAGGGTAAGCGGGTCTCTATTCAAGTCGCGCAAGTTGCTGCGGAAAAGCGGCGCGAGGAAATCGCGCGCATGCTTGCCGGCGCAGAGGTCACCGCCGAAGCACGCGCGGCGGCGGAGCGCCTGATCAAGGCGGCCGGCTGATCTGTTCGTCGGCGTTGCGTCAAGAGAAACATGTCTGACAGTTCCACCATCGCAGTCGAGAAGCTCACGCCAACGCAGGCAAAGGCCGAGCTCAAGCGGCTGGCAGGCGAAATCAGCACGCACGACAAGCGCTACTATCAGGAGGACAGGCCGAGTGTCTCGGACGCCGAGTACGACGCTCTGCGACGGCGCAATGAGGAGATCGAACGGCGGTTTCCCGATCTGGTGCGCGCGGATTCGCCTTCGCGCCGGATTGGCGCGGCGCCGGCGCAGAAGTTTGCCAAGGTTCGCCACGCCGTTCCCATGCTTTCCCTCGGCAATGCATTCTCCGACGACGAAGTCGGCGAGTTCGTCACCCGTGTGCGCCGATTCCTGCGCCTGCCGGAAGACGAGATCGTCGCTTTCACGGCCGAACCAAAGATCGACGGCCTGTCGTGCTCGTTGCGCTACGAAGGCGGCCGCCTGATCAGCGGTGCAACCCGCGGCGATGGTTTCGAGGGCGAGGACGTTACCGCCAATGTGGCAACTGTCCGCGATATTCCAGGCAAGCTTAAGGGCCGCAATATCCCCGACGAGTGCGAAGTCCGCGGCGAAGTCTATATGACGCATGCCGACTTTGCCGCCCTCAATGTCCGCCAGGAAAAGGAAGGCAGGCAGATCTTTGCCAATCCGCGCAACGCCGCCGCGGGATCATTGCGTCAGCTCGATCCATCCATCACGGCGTCGCGGCCGCTGCGGTTTTTCAGTTATTCGTACGGCGAAATGTCCAGCATTCCCGCGCAAACGCAATCGGGCATGCTGGACTGGCTCGCACGCGTCGGATTCGTGATCAATCCGCTGACCAAAATCTGCACCAGCGTCGACGGGCTCATGGCATTCCATCGCGAGATCGAGCGCCAGCGTGCGACGCTGGGCTATGACATCGACGGGGTCGTGTACAAGGTGGATCGTCTCGACTGGCAACAGCGCCTGGGCTTTGTCTCGCGCAATCCGCGCTGGGCGATTGCGCACAAGTTTCCGGCCGAGAAGGCAACGACCATCGTCAAGGCCATCGATATTCAAATCGGCCGCACCGGCGCCGTCACCCCGATCGCGCGGCTGGAACCGGTAACGGTAGGCGGGGTCGTGGTGTCCAATGCCACGTTGCACAATGAGGACGAGATCGAACGGCTCGGCGTGCGGGTGGGCGACACCGTCACCATTCAGCGCGCGGGCGACGTCATTCCGCAGGTTCTCGGCGTCGTGCAGGACCGGCCGCGCGGGGCAAAACCTTATCGCATGCCGAGGGCCTGTCCGTGTCCGCTCAAGACGCAGATCGTGCGCGAGGCAATTGCCGGGGGGGAGGAGGGCGCCCGCTCGCGCTGCACCGGCGAGTTTGCCTGCCCGTTTCAGAAAATCGAGCACTTGAAGCATTTCGTCTCCCGCCGCGCATTCGACATCGAGGGATTGGGCGAGAAGCAGATTGCGCTGTTCTTCGAGAACGGCTGGATTGCCGAGCCAGCCGACATATTCACGCTCGAAAAACGCAACGCCCAAATCAAACTGCAGGAGCACGAGGGTTTCGGCGAAGTCTCGGTGCGAAACCTGTTCAACGCCATCGGGGCGCGCCACAAAATCTCGTTGGAGCGGTTCATCTATGCGCTCGGTATGCGCCATGTGGGCGAAACCACTGCGCGGGCGCTCGCCCGCGGCTACGGATCATGGGATGCATTTCATGCCGCCTGCCTCAAGCTTGCGAAGGGCGACGATGAGATGCGCGCAGAAATGGACAATCTCGATCAGATCGGCGACACCGTCATTGACAGCCTGGCCACCTATTTCGGCGAGGAGCACAATCGACAGGTGGTGGAACGGCTGACCGCGCAGATCGAAATCCTCGATGCGGAACAGCCCGCATCCGATTCGCGAATTGCCGGGAAAACGGTCGTCTTCACCGGCGCGCTCGAAAAGATCACCCGCGAGGAGGCAAAGGCCATGGCCGAACGCCTCGGCGCCAAGGTAGCGGGCTCGGTCTCCAAAAAAACCGATTACGTGATTGCCGGCCCGGGCGCCGGTTCCAAACTCGCCAAGGCGAAAGAGGCGGGTGTTGCCGTTCTCAGCGAAGAGGACTGGCTCGATCTCATCGGCGAACGACGGTAGCGCAAAGTTTCTAAGGTTGGCATCCTGTTAGGCGTCATTCCGGGGCGAGGCCAAAGCGCAGCGAAGGCCGAGAGCCCGGAATCCATATCCCCCGTCCGGGGTTATGGTTTCCGGGCTCGCCGCTCAGCTTCGCTTCGCGGCGCCCCGGAATGACAGAGACGTTTAAAGATCAGCAGTTCATTAGCTGATTAGATGTGGCCGGTGAGAGCGAGCACGATGATGATGAGGAGTATCAATCCAACGCCGCCGCCCGGCCCATAGCCCCATCCGCGACTGTAACCCCAGTGCGGCAGCGCGCCGATCAGGGCAAGTATCAGAATCACAATCAGAATGGTGGTCAGCATTGTGCGGCCTCGCTTGTAAACGTGGTGCGGAACAACGCCCGCAAGGGCAAAGAAGTTCCAACGGCTCGTAGCCTGGATGGAGCGCAGCGTAATCCAGGAACGATTTATCTGATAGATCCCGGATTACGCTTGACGCTCCATCCGGGCTACGAATCTGCAGCCGGGCTACGAATCCAGCAGCGGCCGGGTTGCCGCGCGCAGCCATTCGGCGCTGGCTTTGTCGATAATCGGCGAGAGCGTCGCAGCAACGCGGGCGTGATAAGCATCGAGCCAGGCAATTTCCTCGCGGCTGAGCATGTCGGGAACGATCAGCCGTCGATCGATCGGCGCAAGCGTGAGCGTCGCGAAAGCGTTCAGCTGCTTCTCCGATCCGGCGACCGATGGCGCCTCGATGACAAGCAGCAGATTTTCGGTGCGAATGCCGTAGCCGCCGGTTTTGTAGTAACCGGGCTCGTTGGAGAGGATCATGCCGCGCATGAGCGCGCTATGGCCAAGTTTGGCAATGCGGGCAGGACCTTCATGCACCGAAAGATAACTGCCGACGCCGTGCCCGGTGCCGTGGTCGAAGTCGAGACCGGCCTGCCAGAGATATTGCCGCGCAAATGAATCGAGCTGCGCGCCGGTTGTGCCGTCGGGAAAAGTCAGCCGCGCGATCGCAATGTGACCCTTGAGCACGCGCGTGAACCGGTCGCGCATCTCGAGGCTCGCCTCACCAACGGCAACGGTGCGCGTTATGTCCGTGGTGCCGTCTTCGTACTGCGCGCCGGAATCGATCAAAAACAACTCCCCGGCGACGATCGGACGATTGGACTTTGTCGTCACGCGATAATGCACAATGGCCCCATCCGGGCCGGCACCGGCAATGGTTGGGAATGAAATGTCCTTGAGCAGCCCGGTTTCCCGCCGGAAGCTTTCCAGCGCAGCGACCGCATCGATCTCCGTGACCTTTCCTGTCATGCATTCGCGATCGAACCAGGCGAGAAAGCGAACGACGGCGGCGCCGTCGCGAACGTGCGCGGCGCGCGCGCCGGCGATTTCCACATCATTCTTGACCGCCTTCATCAGCGCGGTCGGATCGGCGCCGGTCACCGGTTTGCCTCCGCCAGCTCTGATAATGCGGGCAAGGGCGTCGGCGGCGGTTGCCTGATCGAGGCGGATGGTACCTTTTTTTTCCGCGAGCGCGGTCAGCGCAGGAGCAAAATCACTTTCCTCCCGCACATCGGCCAGCACCTGCAAATGGCTGCGCACTTCGTTCGTCAGCTTGCGGCCATCGATGTAGATCGAAGCACGACCCTCCCGGCGCATGATGGCGAAGGAAAGCGGCAGCGGCGTGTGCGGCACGTCCGCACCGCGAATGTTGAACGTCCAGGCGACTCCTTGCGGGTCCGATATCACGAGCGCATCCGCACGCAACTTTGTCAGCTCGGCAACAATGCGCGCGTGCTTCTCCGACGCCGGTTCTCCGGCGAAGCGCAGGTCATGCAGGGTTACGGCACCGAGGGGCGGGGGAGGGCGGTCGCTCCAGATTTCATCGATGGGATTGGATTCCAACGCGATCAACGCTGCACCGGCGCCAGCGCATGCCTTGGCAAGCCGCTCGGCACCTTCGACGGTATGCAGCCACGGATCGTAGCCGAGCCGATCACCCTCCCCGAGATTGGCCTCGATCCATTGATGCGGTGGATTCTCCACGAGGTGCTCGATCGCGATCAAGCCGGTATCCACCTGTTCGCGCGCCTGCAAGGTGTAGCGGCCGTCCACGAACAGCACTGCGCGCTCCATGAGCACGATGCCATACCGGCGGAGCCGCTGAAGCCGGTCAACCAGGCCAGTCGCTTCTCGCACGCAGGGATATATTCGTTTTGCTGCCGGTCGGCGCGCGGCACGATGAACCCCGTCAGGCCGCGGTGCGCCAGCTCCGTGCGTAACGCCGCAAACCGCGGGCGGCTTTCAGCGCGATCCGCGTCGTCGGCGAAGGATTGGAAGCGGGCCTCGAACATTTCGGCAATTTAACCCTTCGGTCCGTGAGGGGGAAATTGAGATTGAGCGATCCTCAAGTGCGAAGGCTACAGGGCGCATTTACGAACGACGCCGAGCCGGCCGATGCGCAAGCACGAGCGTGCTCCAGCCAGCAAGCGTGATGCGGTGCAGGAATGCGAAACCGCGCGCACGGTAGCTTGCGATCGCGGGACTGGCCTGCGCATTCAACAAGCCGGAGAGCACGACCAATCCATTGCGCGCCGTCAAGCTCGCCATGGGCGTGGCAAGCTGCTTGAGCGGGTCGAGGAGGATATTGGCGAGGATTAATTCGAACGGCGCGGATCGGACAAAGCGATGCCTGCAAAGGCCGTCGGCCTGCAGTACCTCGATGCAGGTGCCGACACCGTTGAGACGCATGTTGTCACGCGCGGTCATCACCGCGCGGCGATCGATATCACCGGCGAGAACCGGACGGTGCAGGGCCTTTGCCGCGGCAATCGCCAGGACTCCGCTGCCGGTTCCGACGTCGAGGATTCTAGTGCGCTTGGTGCAGCGTTCTTTACCTCTCCCCGTAGGGGAGAGGTCGGAATGTGCGCGGCTTGCGCGCACATTCCGGGTGAGGGGGCTAAACGGTCCCTTCGGGCGGCGGCTCCCCCTCACCCGGATCGCGCAAGCGCGATCCGACCTCTCCCCTTCGGGGAGAGGTGACAATCCCCGCCATCGCCTTTCGTCTCCATTGCTCACTGCGCGCCTGCGGCCGCGATGTCGCGACTGGGATTGCAGACGCCGCGGCTTGCTCCATCGCTTCGCAATGTCATGGAGCGCGAGCAAACAGCCCCGCGTACTGCCATGATGACCGGTGCCGAAGGCAAGCCCGCCTCGATCTCGATGCCGATGCGGTTTACCGGCACGCGCGCGCGATCGTGCGCGCCATGTACGACAAAGCGTCCCGCCTCGACCGGCGGGAGCCGGCTTTCCCGAACCCAATCCGTTGCAGCGAGAGTTTCGAACTGCAAAGCCGGCGCCGTCGCTCCCTTCATCGCCGCGGCGATCAGCGCGCGAACTGCGCTCTCGTTCGGTTGCTCGCGGAAATGCAAGGCCAGCGACCAGCGCCCATCCGGCTCTTCCGTTCTCGACACGGCGACTGACTCGCTATCGAGGCATTCCGCAAGCACATCTTGCATATGCGCAGCCGATTGGGCATCGGTTGTCAGCCGTGCTACTGCGGTTGCAGTACGCTCCGAGACCGACTTCGCCATTCACGATTGTCCCTTATGAGCTGCTAGTGCGGTGAATTTGAAGTTCCTATCATAACTGTCCGCAAGCTCGTTTAGGAACTTCAAATTCAAAACCGCACTAGAAATCATAGAGTTGCTAGTGGTCCTTAAGATTCCGAAGTTCGCATCTGAACGTGCCGCGAGTGGTGGCGAACTTCGGAATTGGACCACTAGTCCGGCAGCAAGCGAAGATTATTGCAAGTGCAATCGGTCGAATCAAAATCGTCGTGGGTCGTCGCGGTCGTGGTGCTGACGATCCTGGCCCTCTCATTCGGTGCGCCCTGGATCACCATTGTGGCGCTCAAGCTGATCGCGGCCGAAACCGGCGGGCTGCGAACGGTACCGGCCCTGGCGTCGGCGCTGGCGTGGCTCGGCTTCGGCAGCGGCGGCATTGTCATGAGTTATGTCGCGGAAAAGGTTGGAGTGCGATGGACCGTGCTTTTCGGCGCAGTCATGATTGCTATCGGGCTTGCGCTCTCGACCGGAGGCCAAATCTGGCAGCTCTACATCGGCCAGGGCCTGTTCGTGGGATTCTTCGGGATCGGCGGCATGAATTCGCCATTCTACATTTACGTGAGTCGCTGGTTCGACCGTCGCCGCGGCTCAGCCCTCGCGCTGATCTCGAGCGGCGCGTACCTGGCCGGCGCAGTTTGGCCGCCGCTGTTCGAGCGCGCGATCGCCTATGCCGGCTGGCGCGAGACCATGCTTGGTTATGGCCTCCTGGAATTGCTTGTCGTCGTTCCGCTCGCAATAATCTTCCTGCGCAGGCCGCCTGAACCGTCGCTGCCGGAAGGCGTCCTTGCAGGCGCGTCGGCACCCGCTGCGGTGCTGGGATGGCCGCCGAACCTCGTGTTCGCTCTCATGGCCATGGCGGTGGTGTTCTGCTGCATTCCCATGGCCATGCCGCAGGCGCATCTGCCCGCGCTCTGCAGCGACCTTGGCATCCTGGCGTCGCACGGCGCCGCCATGCTCTCGGTGCTGCTGGGTACGGCATTCGTAAGCCGGCAATTCTGGGGCTGGATTTCCGATCGCATGGGAGGACTGAAGACTGTTCTGCTGGGCTCCGCGTTCCAGATCATTGCCATGACCGCATTCATGTTCACCCAGGACGAGATTGGCCTGTTCACCGTGGCCGCCGCTTTCGGACTGGGTTTTGCCGGTATTATACCGGCCTACATTCTGGCCATCCGCGAGCTGTTTCCGGCCGCGCAGGCCTATTGGCGGATTCCGTTTTTCCTGTTGTCGAGCGGCGCCGGGATGGCGGCAGGCGGATGGATTGCCGGCGCGCTCTACGATTATTTCGGCTTCTATGCGCCGGCGTTCGCTGCCGGCGTCGCTGCGAATGCGATCAACATCGCCATCATCGCCGTGCTGTTATTTCGTCAGCAGGCCGGACACCGCCACGCTGCTGCGTGACTAAGTAGCCCGGATGGAGCGAAGCGAAATCCGGGGAGGAAGCCCCCGCATTACGCTGCGCTTCATGCGGGCTACAAGCTGTGAGGCTCTACCGGGGCAGTCGCTTGACCTCGCCGCGCGGCCGCTTCAATGTCGCGCGCCATAACAAAAGCCGGAGCATCTCCCCATGACATTCCGCATCGCCGTGGTGCAACCGATCTGCCATCCGCCGGGAACGGACGAGGCGAATATTGCCGACGCCGTCGCGGCAATCGAGCGCGCTGCGGGCGAGGGCGCCCACTTCGTCTGTTTTCCGGAGACCTATCCCGGTCCATGGCGCATGCCCGCAACCTTCGACCCGACGCCGGCCATCACGGCGGCGGCGGCAAAGCACAAGACGCACGTCGTGTTCGGGACCATCGAGCCGATCGATCGGCAGGCGAGGGCATACAATCTCATTTGCATGGCCTATCCGGATGGCCGCGCGCCCGCCCGTTACCGGCGTACCCATCCGAACGGCCCATGGATCTATACCGGCGGCACGGCATGGGAATTCCAGTGGGTCCCGGGCGACGAGTTTCCGGTCTTCGATACCGTGCATGGCAAGGTCGGATTGGCGATGTGCAGCGAGGTCTATGTGCCGGAAGTTGCGCGCGCGCTTTGCTTGCGCGGCGCCGAGCTGATCTTCATGCCGGCCGGCAAGGACAAGCGGAAGCTTTGGGCGACATGGCGGGCGCTCGTCTGGGCGCGCGCCATCGAGAACCTCGCGATCGTGGTGACCACGCAGAATTTGTTTCATCACGGCGAGCGCGGTCTCGCGATGGTCGCGGGCCCGGAAGAGATTTTGTTCGAGAGCACCATTGCCGGCACCACGGTGGTGGACGTGAGCCTTGACCGCGTTCGTTATCTGCGCGCAACGCGGGACGTCATCGGCTCTTCCGAGGAATGTGCGGTCAAACAGGGGCTGTTAGGCCCGCAATGGCAACGGCCCGAACTCTACGACCACATTCACCCCCGCCCACTGCGCGAGGCGGCGGAGTGAGCGCGGTGCCTTGCTTTCACCCCCGTTTTTTACAACCTTTGGCTGAATATGCTATCCACCATCATTACGTGTAATTTGTCCTGCAACACAACTTTTTGCCTGTATTAACAGGAAAACTGCAGGGGCTTTTTTGGGGCTTGGGAGCGAGTAACTTTAACTACCGCAGGTTGTGTTGCTGCGATATCACTCCGACTGATCCTGGCCTCGTCGTAAAAAATCCGGCCAGTTTCCTGGTTCCGGCTTCGGACTCCCACTTTCTCGAACAAGCTACCACAATTCGTTTGCTTGACGCAAGAACAAAATGTGAACACGGAGACGGATGTGGGGAAGACAGTCCTCTACCAAAGCGTGGGGCCGCGGCTTTCGCTCTACGATGTGGATGTCGAAGGTGCCACGCTGACCAGGCGCAGTTCGGTCACCCTCCCAGCAAATGTGCAATACGCCTGGCCGCATCCTTCCAGGCGTATCCTCTATGTGGCTTCGAGCGACGGCGGCCCCGGCAGTTCGGGCATACGCGGCAGCGTTCATCGGGCAAGCGCATTGCGGATCGATCCGGCTTCTGGCGAGCTGACGCCGCACGGCGAAGCGCGCGCGCTTGCCTCGCGGCCGATCCATGCCAGTGTGGATGAGAACGGCGAGTACCTGCTCATCGCTTACAACGACCCGAGCAATGTCACCGTTCACCACATTAAAGAAGATGGAAGCCTCGGCGAGGAGGTGAGCCAATCGGCCAATCTCGATACCGGCATCTTTGCGCATCAGGTCGTGGTTACGCCAGGCAACCGCAGTGCAATCCTGGTCACGCGCGGCAACGATGCGGCGCCCGGGCGCGCGGAAGACCCGGGCGCGCTGAAAGTCTATGGTTTCAAGGCCGGGGCTCCTCACCAACCGTGCGTCGGTGCAGCCGGGCAACGGCTTGGGCTTCGGGCCGCGCCATCTCGATTTTCATCCTACGCTGCCGTTGGTGTTTGTCTCGGTCGAACGGCAGAACGAGATCCATGTCTATCGTCTCGACCGCGACGGCAACCTGTCGCCCGCTCCTTTATTTGTAACGACATCGCTCGCCGAGCCGAACCGTGTGCGCGGGCTGCAACAGGCGGGCGCGATTCACGTCCACCCCAACGGCGCCTTTGTCTATGTAAGCAATCGCAACTCGACGACGGTGGAACGCGACGGCAAGCGGGTGTTCGCCGGCGGCGAGAACAATATCGCAGTCTATGCAATAAACCGGGCGACCGGCGAGCCTACCCTCATTCAACATATCGATGCCCGCACCAATCATGTGCGCACCTTCAGTCTCGATGCGAGCGGGCAGCTCTTGGCGGCAGCAAGCACCCGGCCGATCGTTTTGCCGGATGGAACGACTTTGCATGCGGCGCTGACGCTCTATCGGGTCGGGCAGGACGGAAAGCTTGAATTCGCGCGCAAATACGATGTCGACACCGGCGGCGGCGCTCAGTGGTGGAGCGGGATGCTGGCCCTGCCAAATTCTGCCGGAGTTTAGTTGCGCTACTACACCGATGTGCTCGGCTTCGGTGCAGTCAGGAAGCAACTTCGCCACAGTAAGGTGATAGCGTTTCTGTGCCGTTGATCTCCCCCGCGTCTTGCGTGCCCTACTATGACAATGCTTGAAATTGAGCCTTTCAGCTGGTGAGAGAGGTTCCCTGTGAAGCAACTTGTTAGACCCATTCTACGCACACTAGGTTACCGCGTCATTCGCCTCCGAAATCTAGCTTCTCAGCTAAATTCATTCTTTGCCCTGGATTTCTTCTTCACTCTCTTGAAGCAGCGGGGATTCGCGCCGAAGCACATAGTGGACGTAGGCGCAAACCGCGGAAACTGGACTCGATCGGCGTTGAAATATTTTCCCGACGCGTGGTACACGCTGATTGAGCCGCAGGATCATTTGAGAAAATACGTTCAGGATCTCCTTGCCCGGAATGGCAGGATCCGTTGGATCGGGGCCGGTGCCAGCGATAAGCCTGGAACTCTTCCTTTTACCCTAGCTTGCCGAGACATCAGCAGTAGTTTCACTCCTACAGCAGAGGCAGCGAAGGCCGCCGGACTGTGCCAAATCGAAGTCCCGGTAATCACTCTCAACGAGATCGTTCGAACAAGCGATGCGCCCTTCCCCGACATGATCAAAATCGATGCTGAAGGCTTTGACTTGAGGGTCCTTGCCGGAGCTTCCGAACTGGTCGGCAAGACCGACATCTTTCTCCTTGAAGCGGCGATTTGTGCGAGGGTGTACAATCCTCTGGCGAAGGTAATGCACGCCATGGACCACGCGGGTTATAGCATCTTCGATATAACCGATCTCAACCGCAGCCCCAAGTACGGAGCACTCTGGCTTTGTGAGGTGGCTTTTCTGAAGAGAGCATCGCACCTCCTAGATGGGGTTGATTCCTACGAATAGCGGGGCAAAGTCCGGTCGCGCAATCTTGCCGTACTAAATTAGAAGGGCTGCCCTGACGGACAGCCCTTCCATTGCCGTGCCGTGGTCCGGCACAAGTTTGTGTACCGAAAGCTAAGCCGTTTGCACCCTCGTAGAGGCAAAGATCCAGCTAACGGATGCCGATGACCGCGGCGATAGACAATGAGACACTGGATCACCTCCTTTCCGTTGTTGACGACTCACCCAATGTAGGACGTACGCGGGAAATTTGGAAGGTGGAATCGGACCGCTATATAGTGGTCCGATTCCGAAGTTCGCCACCACTTGCGGCACGTTCAGGTGCGAACTTCGGAATCTAAGGACCACTAGCAACTCTATGATTTCTAGTGCGGTTTTGAATTTGAAGTTCCTAAACGAGCTTGCGGCCAGTTATGATAGGAACTTCAAATTCACCGCACTAGTGCCGGCGCGCCTGCACGAGATAGCCGACGATGGTTTCCTCGCCCAACTGCTTGCAGGCTTCGAGCCGATGCAATCCTTCGACCAGCACGAAACGTTCGCCATCCTTGCGCACCAGAATCGGGATTTGCAGCCCGACCTGCAAAATGCTTTCGGCGATCTCCTGGGTCTTTTTGGGGTCGAGCGTCGCGCGCCGCTTGGCCGGCACATAGATGCGCGCAATGGCGAATTTCTCGCTTTTCATCATGCCGGCAATTCCATTCCCCGGATTTCGCCTTCAGACGAAATCCGGGCTACCGTAATTGATCCTTCACCTTGTCGATCCCGGCCATGACGCAAACCTCGTCCACGCCAGGAGAGCCGGAAAGGCCGACGCCGCCGACGACATCGTTGCCCACCTTGATCGGCACGCCCCCATCGATCGCGATTACATTCGGCAGGGTTGTCTGCTCGCGGCGCACCGGCCGTGTCGCCATTTCCTTGATGAATTCTGCGGTCGTCATCTTGAATGTCATGGCGGTGTAGGCCTTGCGACGGGCGTTTTCGCCGGTATGGACGCTCGCATTGTCGCCGCGCAGCGACACCACCGTATTGCCGCCGCGGTCGACCACGACGACGGAAACCGCGTAGCCCTTCGCCTTGCAGTCTTCCAACGCCTGTTCCGCAATCGCCTTGGCGACGGCGTAACTGATGTCCTTTCGCTCGATCAATTGCGCGCGCGCGGGCAGCGCGAGCATGCCGGAAAATGCGATGATGACGGCGAGACGAGTCAAAACCTGGTTCATGGCGGCCCCTATTGTGTTTTCACTGCTGTATCGTAGCCCGGATTTCTCCTTAGCGAAATCCGGGCTACAAGGACTTCCATCCGGCGTTCCGCTCCCCATATCAGGGCTCGTCTTGAGCAACCGGGAACAGTTCCATGCCGCAGCCGCTGATCGTATCAATTCCCCATCGTCTCGGGCGCGAGGAGGCGGAGCGCCGCTTCAAATCGGGCCTTGCCAATGCGCGCACGCATTATTCCGCGCTTTTTACCATCAACGACGAGACCTGGAACGGCGATCGTCTCGCGTTCAATATCACCGTTCTCGGACAGAGCGCTTCCGGGTTTATCGATTTTGCCGACGATCACGTGCGCCTCGAAGTCACGCTGCCGTGGCTGATCGCTAAAATTGTGGAGAAAATCACCCCTGCGATTCGCAAAGAAGGCACTTTGATGCTGGAGAAAAAGTGAACCGACTTAAATCTGGTTCGCACAGGCAGCCCGGAAATCGCGCTCGCTTTCGAATACTTTGTCCGCCGTAAACACGCGCCCGCTTGGGCCACGCAAGCCTGTGGTTTTACCAAGCGTGAACCTGCCCGCTTCGGTTATCAGCACGGGTAGGCGCTTCGCATCGGCAGGATCAGCCTGGAACATGAGAAGTTCGTACTCTTCCATGCGGCCTTCGGCTCTAATGACGAGAACAACGTGGTCTTGCGGTGCCGGTATCAGGGCCAGCCGCTCGTCGAGGTCGAGGCTGCATGCCACTCGCTCCTGGCTGCCGTCGTGATAGATCACGTCAAAAAGGCGAGGTGCGCCCTCCGGCGCCGGCACTCGCTTAAGAGAGCGTATCGCCGATGAGTTCACATAACGGTCGCCAAGCTTGACGAGCATCGGAACGCCGGCTTTCCCGTTCTACTTCTTTTGAGCATGATCTTATGCCGAAAAGCGGTGCCCACTTTTCGGGATCATGCTAAACTGGAAAAACGATCGAGCCCGGCAGCAGGGTGGTATCGTAGATGCAAAGGCGCTGGCGAAATTTCAGCCTGCCGCCGACCCGCACCAGATCATCGAGATAGCGTCCGGTACAAAGGACGTGCGTCGATTGACCGGTGATTGTTTCAAATATCGCAAACGTCGCCGAACTGGTAATTGCTTCTCCGGCCTGCTGCTCCGCTTGCACGCGGCCAAGCACATAGCGCCACACGCGCGGCGCATAGACGTTGAGCTTCATGCTGGCAAACACGCGATCCTTCAGCATGCCCTGGCTGTCGCAATAAATGAGCGCCACCGGCAGCCCGGCATCGTAATTCTCCTTGGAGATGAGCTTGTAGACGCACGGCTCGGCGAAGAATGCCGGCCACAGGTCAAGCTGCCGGCTCTCGATCGCTTCCGCATAATCGTAGTAGAGCTCGCTGACCTCCTCGCGCAGGCCCTTGTCCGGCATCAGAGTTCCATCACTCGGCGATAGCCCTGATAAAACGCGCGCAATGCGACTTCGGTCACCATGTGATCCGCATCCTCGTCGTCGCGGCCACCCATTTCGACCACACCCTGGGCATTGGGCTCGGCGCGGATGCCGTCCTGGGTGCGTGCAATGATCTCGCTGTCGTCCATGGATACGAGACCCGCAGGCCCCATGAGATTGGCCTGCCGCAGGCGGCGGGCGGTCATCTCGGCATCGTCGCTCTCATACCCGAAGAACGTCCAGTGCAGCTCGAATTCTGCCGGCCCTTTCGGCACGATCTGGCGCGTCGCCAAAGTATTCGACTGCTGCTGCAGAATAAGATTTGGCCAGATCGTGTGCATCACCACGGTAGCGTCGCCCGGAAATTCCCGCACGGTGTCAAGGAGCCGCGGATCGCAAAGCACCAGGTCGGACTTGAACGACTTCATCTGCGCGGTGCCTTCGTTTACCTCCTGTGCTCCGCGCTGCGATATCAGTGCCGTGTGCAACCCGCTCGCGTCCATTTGCACCTTTGACGGGTTATCGACGCGAAACAGGCCGAAGGTCACAAAAAACACGTGCAGCAGACTGGCGTGATACGGGTCTTTGATGTTTTCCAGCATCAGCTTCCAGTTCGCCGCGATATTCTGGCGCATATGGCCGAGCAGCATCAGTTTGCGGCCATCGAACACGCGATCGAAATAGGCGACCAGCATCGGACCGAGATAGGACTGCAAATCCGGTGTGTCGCTTCCAAGCGTCGCAAAAATTGCGCCGTTACGCACGGTACTGCGAACCTGCTGGAGGTTGTGATCGGCGGGGCTGAAGTCGCTCGGCATTCCGCCCTTGCCCTTGACGCCGCGGCGAAATGGCACGCCGAGGAGCTTGCCGCGCAGGTCGTATACCCATTGGTGATATGGACACATGAACTCGCCGACCGAGCCGCGATTCTGCTGACAGAGCTGGACGCCGCGATGGGCGCAGCGATTGAGCAGCGCGTTGACGCCCCCATCCTGGTCGCGGACGATCAAGACCGACTGATCGCCGATGAAGGTACGCTTGAAATCGCCGGGCTTCGGAATTTCGCATTCAAGCCCGACATAATTCCAGGTCGCGCCCTTGAAGATGCGCTCAAGCTCCCGGTGATAGATTGCCTGATCGGTATAGATCCAATAGGGCACCCGATCGTTGCCGCAGGGCCACCTGAGATTATCGTTGAGCGCGTACGTCGCAGGCATTCGCGTTTCTCTCGAGCTAGACCGGCGTGTCATTCCGGGGCGAGGCCGGAACGAAGTGAAGGCCGAGAGCCCGGAATCCATACCCCCGGTCTATGGTTATGGATTCCGGGCTCGCCGCTTCGCTTCGCTGCGCGGCGCCCCGGAATGACGAAGTCGCCCCCGCATTGCGCTACGCTCCATGCGGGCTACGATTATGCGGGCTACGATTATAACGGCCAGGCCAGGACACTCAATGAAGGTCGCAATCTGCAATATCGGCACGATATTGACCGGGGATATCGATGCACCGGTCGGCAGCGGCGACACCATCGTGCTCTCCGGCGGCAAGATCATTTCGGTAGGGCAAGGCGGCGATGTTGCCGGCTGCGATATCGTCATCGATGCCGCCGGCACAATTGCCATCCCGGGGCTGATCGACTCGCACGTTCACATCACCTTCGGGGATTACACGCCGCGACAGAACGCCGTCGGGTTCCTGGAAAGCTATGTCCACGGCGGCATCACCAGCTGCATCAGCGCGTCGGAAGTTCACGTCCCCGGCCGTCCGCGCGATCCCGCGGGCGTCAAGGCGCTTGCCATCGCCGCGCGCAAATCGTTCGAGACCTTCCGCCCCGGCGGCATGCGGGTGCATGCCGGTTCAGTCATTCTTGAACCCGGACTGACCGATCAAGACTTTGCCGAGCTTGCGCGCGAGGGCGTATGGCTCGCCAAGGCCGGCTTTGGCGCGTTCGCCACGCCCTACGAATACGCGCCCTATGTGGAAATGGCCAAGCGCCACCGCATCATCACCATGGTCCACACCGGCGGTTCTTCCATTCCGGGATCGGCGGGCATCTGGGCCGAGCACGTGCTCGCGATGCAAGCCGACGTCTCCTATCACGTCAACGGCGGCCCGATTGCGATGCCTGAACCGGGCTTCGCGCGACTGGTAAACGAGTTCGACATCGCGATGCAGGTCTGTACCGCCGGCAACCTGCGCACCGCGCTGTTGGTGGCGAAGCTGCTCACCCAGGCGAAGGCGCTGCATCGGCTCCTGATCGCGACCGATACGCCGACGGGAAGCGGCATCATGCCGCTTGGGCCGCTTTATACAATCAGTCATCTCGTTTCGCTGGCCGGCACGGAGCCGGAGATCGCGGTGGCCATGGCAACCGGCAATAATGCCCGGGTTTACCGCCTCAACGCCGGAATATTGGCACCGGGGCGCGATGCCGACATTGTGCTGATCGACGCCTGCGCCGGCGGCTCGACCAATGACGCTCGCGCCGCTTTCAGGAACGGCGACATTGCCGGCGTCGGCGCGGTCATCAGCAACGGCATACCGCGTTTTGTCGGACGCAGCCGCAACACGCCGGAAACCATACGCCGCGTCAAAGTCGCCCACTGCGCCGTACTGCAGAGTTTCGGGTGAGGGCTCCCACAGCGGGAGGAATCCAGTTCAGACCGTTGAGGTCTTGGTGAATGCTCACTCGAGCCTGTACGATGGCCGCAGAGCAGGTAGGAGGTCCATTTGCGACATCACACGCTACGTCGTCTGAGTTGCGCGATTGCGGCTTCGCTGGCCTGGTTTTGCCTGGTCGCCCTGCATCAAGCGAAAGCACAGACCTTCCCGTCAGGCGTCATCCGCATTGTCGTGCCGACATCCGCCAGCACGCCGCCCGATATCCTGGCGCGCATCATCGCAACCGCGCTGACGGACGGTGAAGGGTGGAAAGTCGTCGTCGAAAACAAGCCGGGCGCCGTCATGAGTATCGGTGCCATGGAGGTCCTCAAGCAGCCGGCGGACGGTCACACGCTGTTTTCCGTCACAGCTCCCATTGCCGCCGTTCCGGCGCTCCTGCCCAATGCGTCATTCAAGATCGAAACTGACTTTGCACCCCTGATCAGGACCGCCACAGGATACAACGTGCTGGTGGTCAATCCGTCGCTGCCGGTCAATTCGGTGGCGGAACTCATCGCCTATCTCAAGAACGACCGCGGCAAGCATACCTTCTCCTCCGGAGGCTTCGGCACGCCTGCGCATCTCATCGGCGAACTGTTCAAGCTCGAAACCGGCGTCGACGCGACGCATGTGCCCTACGTTCAGTTCCCGCAAGCGATCGCCGACCTGGTCAGCGGCATCAATACCTATCAGTTCATAACCGTTCTGCCGGTGGTGCAGCTGATCGATACCGGCAAGCTCAGGGCGCTGGCGCTGACGGGCTCGAAGCGTATCGCCATCCTCAAGGATGTCCCGACCATTATTGAAGCCGGTTATCCGCGGCTCGCAGCCGAGGATTGGGCCGGCATCCTGGTAAAAACCGGGACGCCGCCTGAAGTGACGATGCGGCTTAACGCTGCAATCAACAAGGCGCTCAAGACGGAGACGGTGCGCGCGGCGCTTGCCAAGATCGGCACCGATCCCGGCGGCGGTACTCCCGAGGAGTTCGGAGTTTTGCTGCGTTCCGAAACGGCGCGCTGGACCAAGGTCATCAACGACGCCGGCATCAAGATCAATCCATGACGGCGACAGGCGATTTCCGCGTCACGCTGCTCGGCACCGGCGTGCCGATCCCCAGCCCGGACCGATTTGGTCCGTGCACATTGGTCGAGGCCGGCGACCAGAAATTTCTCATCGATGCAGGCCGCGGTGCCACGATCCGGCTCTACCAGCTCAAAATTCCGATCGGGCGCATCGATGTCCAATTTCTTACCCACTATCACTCGGATCACACGTCAGGTGTTCCAGACGTGTGGCTTACCGGCTGGCTGGAATCGCATTTTGGAACGCGCAAGACGCCATACCGCGTCATCGGTCCCACCGGCGCGCGTATGCTGATGGATAATCTGCAGCGAGCCTACGCACTCGATATCAAGATTCGCATCGAAGACGAAAAGCTGCCGCTGTCCGGCATTGCGACGGAGGTCACCGAGTTCGACCGCGACGGTGTCGTTTTCGAGAAGAGCGGCGTGAAGGTGATCGCCTTCGAGGTCGACCACGGCGACGTCATCAAGCCATGCTACGGGTATCGGTTCGAATATGGCGGCCGCACCGCCGTTTTTTCATCCGACACTCGCTATAATCAGAACGTCATCAAGCACGGCACCGGCTGCGACCTTCTGGTCCACGAGGTGGCAAGCGCGCGGCCGGAATTGATGCGGGAGGCGTACATCCGGCGAATCATCGCGCATCACACGACGCCGTACGACTGCGGCCGCGTATTCGCGCAAACGCGGCCGAAGCTTGCGGCGTATACGCATATCGTTCAGCTTGCGAGCAGTACCATCCCGCCGCCCTCGCTTGAGGATATGGTCGCCGAAACCCGCCGGACCTACGACGGTCCATTGGTCATGGGCGAGGACCTGATGTCATTTGATATTGGTGCGACCGTTACGGTACGACAGGGGCTGCCGGCTGTTATGGGCAAGGTCCCAACCTGAAAATCCGCAGATGAAAAATTTTCTCGTGCGCTTCTTCACCTGGTGGAACGGCCAGACCTTCGGCACCCAATTGTGGACCTGGCGCTACGGCGCATTGGTCGGCGAGGATGAATTCGGCAATCGCTATTATCGCACCACGGGCGGCAGGATCGATCCGACGCTGGGCTTCGAGCGGCGTTGGGTCATCTATAACGGCATTGCCGAAGCGTCGACGGTACCGCCGTCCTGGCACGGCTGGCTGCATCACACCGTCGATATTCCGCCAACCGAGGAAAACGTCACGCCGCGGCCGTGGTGGAAGCCGCACCGGCCCAATCTCACGGGGACGCCGGGCGCGCATCGTCCCACCGGATCAATCCTGGCCCAGGGCCGCCGGCCCAAGGCTACCGGCGATTACAAGCCCTGGCGGCCGCAATCATAGCTGCCAATTCTGCCGTGGAAATTGCTGATACCTCCCCCGAAGGTCCCTTTCAGGGGAGGTAAAAAGGCGCCCTTTCATCGCCGCATTCCCGCTGTTAATCAGGGGGGAATCCTAGAGCGGGATGACTTTAATTCGCTCGCCATCCCGCTCTATTTCTCTGGTTGAGCATGATCTTTTTCCGAAAAGTGGTACCCACTTTTCGGGATCATGCTCTGGGGGCGGGGGCAAGTGCCCGCGCAGACGTTTGGAAAAACGACCGCGGTAAATGGCCCGATCCACCTTTCGCATCGCTATCCTCGCTGCTTTCTCGGCAGTAATTGCCGGCCTTGGCGCAACGCCCGCGCCGGCACAGTTCTTCAATCCGCTGGAGGCGCTGTTTGGGCCGCCGCCGCGGCCCCCGTCGAGCGTGCCGCGCCAACAGGCGCCGCAGCCGCAAGCTTACCCGCAATATCAAGATCAGCGCTATCCGTCCGAGCCCGGCCAAACCACTGTGCCGCGGCAAGGCGGCATCCAGACGCAGCCGCTGCCTCCGCCGCCCGGCGGCACCGCCTCGGCCGATCCGAATGCGCCGCCGGTCAGTCTCGCGCCCGGACAGCGCCCGCGCGGCACGCCGCTGCCGGCCGATACCTCGCCGCAACCGGGCGATGAGGTCATTAACGAACCGCCGTCGCAAAAGATTGAGAACAAGAGCGCGCTGTTCAGCGGCCTCGACAAGATTACCGGGCGCACCATCAATTTCGATGTCGCGCTCGGGGAAACCGTGCAATTCGGTGCGCTGCAGGTCACCCCGCGCGCCTGCTATACCCGGCCGCCGACCGAAAGTCCCAATACCGACGCCTTCATTGAAGTCGACGAGGTCACGCTGCAGGGCGAGGTCAAGCGCATATTCAGCGGCTGGGTTTTCGCTGCGAGCCCTGGCCTGCATGCGGTCGAGCACCCGATCTACGATGTCTGGCTTACCGACTGCAAAAACCCGGTGGTCGCGTCAGCCGTCCCCGTGGTTGAGGCGACGGCAACGACGGCCCCGGCACTGCCGACAAAACCAGCCCCTCCTGCCCGCCGCTCGAACACGCCTCCACCACGGCGGTAATCGCCCGCGGGAAAGCCGTTCCCGGATTACGCTGACGCTCCATCCGGGCTACTTTGCGCTTCAAGCTGCCTCACGATGGTCTCCACGATTTCGCGCGGATGCGGAACGATGGAGACGACGATGGCATGCTCGTCAGGTTGCGGCTCCTCCAGAGCAGCAAATTGGCTGTCGAGCAGATCAGCCGGCATGAAATGTCCCAGCCGCGTCGCCATGCGGCGCGCAATGAGATCGCGATCGCCCTTGAGATAGACAAGGCGCACGTCCTTGCGCTCGCCTACCAGAATATTGCGGTAGGCGCGCTTGAGCGCCGAGCAAGCGATCACGCCGTGGTTGCCAATGCGTCGCGTCGCATCGATCCAGGCTGCGATGGCGTAAAGCCATGGCCAGCGGTCTTCGTCGGTGAGCGGCTCGCCGCGATGCATTTTCTCGATGTTGGAGGGCGGATGAAACCAGTCGGCGTCCTCGTAGGTCCAGTGCAGGCGGTGAGCAAGCATGGAGGCAATCGTGCTTTTGCCGCAGCCGGAGACTCCCATTATCACGACGACGAAAGGCGTCCGCGGATCAGCTGCCACCATGCTCCTCCGGCGCGGCCGCGCGGTCGATGAGCCATACAAGCGCCCCGTTCGACCATGCGCGCGCGGCGGGCAGATCATCCCCCGCGAACACGCGCGCGAGGATCTCGCGCTTGTCGGCCCCGCTCACGATGAACAGCATCTCGCGCGTCGACGCGAGGGTGGGAAAGGTCAATGTGACCCTGGGCACGAACGGGTACAATTGAGCCTGCCCAATCCCGACTACCCACCGCTCGCGCTCGTCGAGCGCTGCGGTATGGGGAAACAGCGAAGCGGTGTGGCCGTCCGCGCCGAGGCCCATCAGCACCAGCGCAAACAGCGGCTGCGCGGGATCGAGCTGCTCGCGGCCGTAGAATCGTTTCAGCTCGTTTTCATAGGCGCGCGCGGCTTGCGCGGGATCGGCTGCGTCAGTCGGGATGGTGTGAATGTTTTCCGGCGGGGCGCTGACGCGGTCGAGAAAGAGCCGTTTCGCTGCTCCCATATTGCTGTGGGCATGGTCGAGGGGGACGAAACGATCATCGCCCATGAACCAGTGGGTGCGCTGCCACGGCACGCGGCTGCGGTAGGGCTCGTCTCCCAGCAATGCGTAAAGCGGTTCGGGGCTCGACCCGCCGGTCAGGCAGATCGCGGCCGCGCCGCTCGATTGCGCAATGCGCGCGAGCAGCCGCTCGGCGGCGGCCTTTGCCAGCTCTTCGGTATCCTCGACAACGATGATCTGTGGCTTGCGCTGCAAAGTCATCAGCAGCACGCGGTCTCTTTTTCATTCTTGCGCCCGATCGGCCGCCAGCGGCGGCCATCCTTGGCAAGCAGCGCATCGGCCTCGGACGGGCCCTCGCTGCCGGCCGGGTAGAAGGCAAGGTCGCGCATACCCGCATGCCGCCAGCCGTCGATGAACGGCTGCACCACCCGCCAGCCTGCCTCGATCGCGTCGGCGCGCTGAAACAGAATGGCATCTCCGATCATGCAGTCGTAGATCAATGTCTCGTAGCCGGTGCTCGGCGCTGCCTCGAAATAATCCTCGTACTTGAAGGTCATGCCGACGCCGGTAATGCCAATTGCCGGGCCCGGCACCTTGGCGTTGAATTGGAGGCTGATGCATTCGTCCGGCTGGATGCCGAGCACCAGGAAATTTTGCGCCAGCCGCTCGACGGATGTGTTGCGGAACATGGCAATGGGGGCTTGCTTGAATTTTATCGCCACTTCGCTCAGCTTCGCGCTCAACGCCTTGCCGGTGCGCAGATAAAACGGCACGCCCGCCCAGCGCCAATTGTCGATCATGAGCTTGAGCGCAACATAGGTTTCGGTCGTGCTATCGGGATTGACGTCCTTGGTCTTGCGATAGTCTTCGACGCGTTCGTTGGCGATGTAGCCGGCGCCGTATTGCGCGCGCACCGAGTTGGCTATTGCCTCGCTTTCGCTCTGGACATACGTGGCATCGAGCAGCTCCGCCTTTTCCGAGCGCACCGCATCGGCATCGAAACGGGCAGGGGGCTCCATCGCCACAAGCGAAAGCAGCTGAAACAGGTGATTGGGGACCATATCGCGCAATGCACCGGTCGCGTCGTAAAACCGACCGCGGTGTCCGACCGTAAGCTCCTCCGCGACGGTGATTTGCACATGATCGATGTGGTCGCGATTCCAGATCGGCTCGAACAGGCCGTTGGCGAAGCGCAGCACCAGGATGTTCTGGACCGTTTCCTTTCCGAGATAATGGTCGATGCGATAGATCTGATGCTCGGCGAGAACGCCGAGCAGCGCGCGATTGAGCGCTTGCGCCGATGCAAGGTCGGTGCCGAAGGGTTTCTCGATAATCAGCCGCCGCCAGGCGCCGTTCTCCTCGCAAGCAAGGCCCGATCGTCCGAGCTGCGTGCCGATTGAGGCAAATACCGACGGCGGAGTGGCAAGATAGAACAACCGATTGCCGTTGGTGGGGCGCTCCCGCTCGATGCGTGCCAAGTCGCGTTGCAATGGTTTGATCGTGCCAGGGTCGTTGCCGTCGCCTTGCAGATAGGTAACGGAAGCGAGCAGTTGGTTTGCAGTCTCGTCATTTACCGGACGGGTTGCAAATTTGCGCAGGCTGTCTTTGAGTTCCTGCCGGTATGCCTCAGTCGATGACTGCATGCGGGCAACCCCGACGATGTTGAATGCGGGAGGCAACAGCCCGCTGGCAGCGAGGTTATAAAGCGCCGGCACCAGCAGCCGATGCGCGAGATCGCCGGATGCGCCAAAGATGACGAACGTACAGGGGTCCGCAACCCGCACCGCCGTGCGCGTGCCGTTGCCCGTCATGCGGGCCCCGCGTGGCGTTCGACATGGCCGCCGAAGCCCTTGCGCATTGCCGAGAGAAGCTTTTCCGCAAACGTGTGCTCGCGGCGCGAGCGGAAGCGTGCATAGAGCGCGGCGGAGAGAACATCGGCCGGGACCGCCTCCTCGATGGCGGCCATGAGGGTCCAGCGACCCTCGCCGGAATCCTCGACGACGCCGGCAAAGCCGTCGAGCTGCGGATCATCGGCAAGCGCGCTGGCGGCGAGGTCAAGGAGCCACGAGCTGATCACGCTGCCGCGACGCCATACTTCGGCAATGTCGGAGATGTCGAGATCGAAACGCTCGCGTTCGGCGCGTGCCGGGGTTGCGGCATTCTTGAGAATATCAAAACCCTCGGCATAAGCCTGCATGAGTCCATACTCGATGCCGTTGTGCACCATCTTGACGAAGTGACCGGCCCCGCTGGGTCCCGCATGGATATAGCCGCGCTCCACGCGCGGATCGCGGCCGTCGCGTCTGGCGGTGCGCGCTATGTTGCCCAGCCCGGGCGCCAGTGCGGCAAAAATGGGATCGAGCCGATCGACGATGTCCTTCTCGCCGCCGATCATCATGCAATAGCCGCGTTCGAGGCCCCACACGCCGCCGCTCGTGCCGACGTCCACATAATGCAGCTTGCGTCTGCCGAGCGTTTCAGCACGACGGATGTCGTCCCGCCAGAACGTGTTGCCGCCATCGATGATGACGTCGCCCGCTTCGAGCCGATCGGCAAGCGCCTCAATGGTGGTGTCGGTGACGGCGCCTGCCGGCAGCATCACCCACACGGCACGCGGGGCTGCAAGCTTGCCCGCAAGTTCGTCGAGATCGCCGGCGGCGGCTGCTCCAATGCCGGTAAGCGCAGCGACGGCGCCGCGGTCGCGATCAAATACCACCGCCTGATGACCATGCTGCATCAGCCGGCGCGCGATATTGCCGCCCATGCGGCCAAGTCCAATGATTCCGATCTGCATGGGACGGCTCCCTTGACGCAACAGTCACGCCACGGCTCGGCGGAACACATCCGTCAGCGCGGCGAGGCCGTTTTCCATGCTGCCCTTGAGGTGCACACGCAACGCGCGCCTGCCGCGCTCGGTAAGCACGTCGAAGTCGCCGCGCGCCTGCGCCGCCTCAACAATCCCGAAGCTGATCCGCTGCCCCGGTACGGGCAAATCTTCGGATGGATCGCCTGTGATCTGAAGGAAGACGCCGCTGTTCGGACCGCCTTTGTAGGCCTGGCCGGTGGAATGCAGGAAGCGTGGCCCGAAGCCGAGGCACGTGGCGACGCGGCGCTTGTCGCGCAGTGCAACGCGCAGCTCCTGCAATCGGGCGGTGTGCCTCTCATTACGCGCGATATAGGCAAGGAGCGCGGCGTAGTCGCCGGAACGAATGCGCGAGAGGTGCGCCCTGACCCAGCTTTCGATACCCCCGTCCGCACCCGCGCGGCGAAGCGCTTCGGCATTCGCGGTGTCGGTATAAAGCTCGATGGTATCACTCGCGACCACCGGTTTCTCCCGTGGCAAATCGCCGGATTTTTCGAATGCGGCCGTCAGCTCGCGCGTTTTCGTCTTGCTTGCCTCTACGTCGGGCTGATCGAAGGGATTGATGCCGAGCACCGCCCCGGCAACCGCAACGGCAATTTCGAAGCGGAAGAATTCCTGGGCGATCTGCTCAAGCGAGTACACGACGATGCGAATGACGGGATGGCGAGCCTGCTCGATGGCTGCGAGTAGGCGTTCCTGCTCCGCGTCGGCTTCGCTCGCCATGCGCAAATGAATGAACAACCGGTCCGGGCCATACACATCGACCGGACCGAGCGGCTCGGCATCGATGGGGATCAGGCCCTTGCCGTTTTTGCCCGTGGATTCGGCAATGAGCTGCTCGGCCCAGGCGCCGAAGGCGGCAAGCCGGGGCGAGGCAATGATGGTCACCTTGTCGCGTCCGAGCGTTCCCGCCACGCCCAAGGCGATGCCGAGTTGCACGCCGGGGTTTTCCGCGGGCGGAACGTCCGGCCCGCAGGAGCGCAGCATCAGCTGTGCCGACTTAAGGAGGGCACCGAGATCGATGCCGGCGACCGCGGCGGGAACGAGGCCGAAGGCCGAGAGCACGGAATACCGCCCGCCGATACTCGGCACACCATGGAACACATGGCGGAATTGCAATCTTCGCGCGGTCTCCTCGAGCGAGGAGCCAGGGTCCGTCACCGCAACGAAATTCCGCCCGGCATTGCCGATCGTCTGCGCGACACGCTCACGGAAATAATCGTTGAGAATATTCGGCTCGGTCGTGCTGCCGGACTTGCTCGACACGATGAACAGGGTTTTTGCGAGATCGATTTTCGCTTGCGTCTCTCTGATCTGCGCCGGATCAGTGGAATCAAGGATGCGCAATTTCGGCCAGCCCGGCTTGTGACCGAAGATCTGCGCCAACACTTCAGGCCCCAGGCTGGATCCGCCCATGCCGAGAAGCAGCGCATCGGTGAAGCCATCGTCCCTCACTTCCTGCGCGAAGGCAGCATAACCTTGCATCTCTTTAAGGCCTTGACCGATGCAGTCGAGCCATCCCAGCCAGCGGTCTTCGTCGGCGTTCGTCCACAGCGACTTGTCACGCCGAAACAGCCGGCGAATGTTGCCCCGGATCCGCCATTCCTCCGTCATTTCGTTTACGCTCTGCTCGAGAGCCGGCGCGCAGCGAATGCTCTGCGTGCCCTGCAGCGCCTTATCCGGGTTCGTGACGGTTTTTTCTTTTGCCAGACTCATGACCGTTTGCTCCCGGCGATCTGCGTCGTTGCGGCTTCCAACACCCGCTCCGGGGTGAAGCCGAATTTCTTCAACAGATCCTTGATCGGGGCGGACGCACCGAACGAATGCATGCCGATGATGGTGCCGCGCGGTCCGGCATAGCGATCCCAGCCGATGACGCTCCCCTGTTCGACGGTGACGCGGGCGCCGATATGCGGCGGCAATACGCTGCTGCGATACTGCTCGTCCTGCTGCTCGAACAGCTCCCACGACGGCATGCTGACTACGCGCGCGGGCGTGCCTCTGCGCCGCAGCTCCTCGTAGGCTTTGATGCAGAGCTGCACCTCGCTGCCGGTTCCTATGAGAATGACGTGCGGCTCGCCTCCATCGGCATCCGCCATCACATAGGCGCCGCGGCTTACTCCGCTTGCCGGTGCGTAGCGGCTCCTGTCGAACACCGGCAGCGATTGCCGGCTCAGCGCGAGACACACCGGGTGATCCTTGAGTCGCATAATTACCCGATAGGCCTCGGTAACCTCGTTGGCATCCGCGGGCCGCAGGACAATCATGCCGGGAATGGCGCGCAAGCCGACGAGCTGCTCGATCGGCTGATGCGTCGGTCCGTCTTCGCCTACCCCGATGGAATCGTGGGTGAAGACGTGAAAGACCGGCAGTTCCATCAAAGCGGCGAGCCGTAGGGCCGGCCGCATGTAGTCGCTGAAGATCAAGAACGTTGCGCCGAATGCGCGCAGGTGCGAAAGCACGAGGCCGTTGACGATCGCCCCCATGGCGTGCTCGCGGACGCCGAAATGCAGATTGCGGCCGCCCGGCTCGCCCCGCGCCAAGGTGCCGGCGCCCTCGCCTGCAAGCTTGGTCTTGGTCGATGGCGCGAGATCGCCGGCGCCGCCGATCAACCAGGGGACGCGCGCGGCGATCGCATTGAGCACCTTGCCGGAAGCTTCGCGCGTCGCCATGCCTTTTTCGTCAGGGGGAAAACTCGGAAGGTCCGCATCCCAGCCTTGCGGCAGTTCGCCCTCGATCTGCTGCACGATCTCCTGCCCGGCTTGCGGGTATTGGCGGCGGTAGGCGTCGAACGTTTTCTGCCATGCCTGACGAAGCTTGGCGCCGCGCGCGCCGATGCCAGCTTCGAATGCCTCGTAAACACCGGCCGGCACCAGGAACTGCGCATCCTGCGGCCAGCCATAGCTCGCTTTGGCAAGGCGCACTTCCTCTTCACCCAGCGCGTCGCTGTGCGCGGCGGCCGTGTTCTGCTTATGCGGCGCGCCATATCCGATAATGCTGTCGACGATTATCAGCGTCGGGCGATCTTTGCTGTGCCGGAAATTCTCCAATGCATCGGCGATGCGCGCTCGATCGTTGGCGTCGTGAACATGCGCCACATTCCAGTGATAGGCCTCGAAACGCTTCGCCACGTCCTCGCTGAAAGCAAGGTCGGTGTGACCTTCAATCGTGACCGTGTTGCTGTCGTAAATCCAGCAGAGATTGGAAAGTCCGAGATGGCCGGCCAGCGATGCCGCTTCGCTTGCGACGCCCTCCATGAGGTCGCCGTCGCTGCAGATCACGTAGACGTCGTAGTCGAAAATGGCGAGGTCTGGCCGGTTGTAGCGCGCTGCCAGCCAACGCGATGCCATGGCCATGCCGACGCTGTTGCCGCATCCCTGGCCGAGCGGTCCCGTGGTGGTCTCCACACCGGTGGTGTGCCGGTATTCAGGATGGCCCGGGGTGACGCTGTCGATTTGACGAAATTGCTTGATGTCGTCGAGGCTGACGGCCGGCTCCTTGCTGATCTGATTTGCCTTGAGGCGGCGCACCCCTGAGAGGTGCAGCATCGCATAGAGCAGCATGGAGGCATGCCCCGCCGAGAGGACAAAGCGGTCCCGGTTGGGCCAAAGCGGGTCAGCGGGGTCGTACCGGAGAAAGTGCTGCCACAGCGTATATATCACCGGGGCCAGCGCCATCGGTGAGCCGGGATGGCCGGAATTCGCCTTCTGCACCGCGTCAATCGCGAGCGTGCGAATGGTATTGATGCATAGCTCGTCGCTGTGATGCTGATCTCGCGCGGCTTGCTCTCTGATTTCTGCGGGCATGTTGAGACGATCGAATCCGGTGGGCTCGAAGCTCTGTCGGCGCCCACCTTAGCAAATTCGAAGATCAACACGCGGGCTCGACAGACGTTCCGTCCGCCAAGGGTAACGGAATTGTAAGGCGGGTGCTAACGCGCGGGGCCGCTTGTCCGCGCTTTCGCCGCATCCGACCGCCGCGCCGCCGGCAGCTGCGAAGGCATATATTTCGCCAGCACCGACTGGTCGAGCTGCGCGATGGAGCTGTCGGGAAGCCGATGCCAGACCTCGTCCATGCCGAGGAGCGGGATTCCGAGGTATCCGCGCACGGTCAGCTTCTGGCCATCGGGGCTCACGCTCATGATGGCGCTGTAGATCTTGCCGTCCCGCGGATCGAGAATGTTGCCCTCTTCGTACTGCAGTCCCTGCCGCTTCATTCCGCGCACCAGCGGCAATCCGAGCATGGGCGCATTCTTGCGATCGTCTGTGCATGCAACACACATCGGCGGCTTTCCCTCGTCCTCCGGCCGCTTGAAGAGCTTTGCGATGGCGCCTTCGTAGGTGCCGTTGCGCTCGACGAAAAGGAACCAGACGACCGTCCGGCCGTTCTCGTCCACCTTTTGCCACAACCCCGCAGCAGTCGGCTCAGCTCGCGCCGCCAGTGTGGTGAATGTCAGGGCGGCAAAAGTGACCAGAATGAACGTCAGCGGTTGTATTTTCAAAGCGAAAACCCGTTGTCCCAGGATTACGGTGCGAGGCCGCCCCATGCCGCAAGAATGTGGTGATTTCGCGAAACCGGGCCGCCGGCTTCCGTGCTCATTTTCGCATATTGCAGGCTTTGCACGTTGTATGTTGGGCGAACCGGCTCTATTTGTGGTTCCCGAGCGACGAAAGCGCCCGATGCGGCATCCCCACGTTGCACGGACGCTCGCTTGCGAATACGACTGCACCCACACGGGAACTCGATCGCTCTTTCCGACAATGTCGCTGATCTTTACCCTTGCGTCGCGGAACCTGTTTCACGATCGGCTTCGCTTCATTGCGACGGTCGTCGGCATTGTCTTCTCGATTATCCTTGTGACCGTGCAGATGGGCCTGTATCTGGGGTTCGGTCGGATGGTCACCACCATGATCGATCACGCCAATGCGGACCTCTGGGTCATATCGCCGACGACCAAATGTTTCGAGGACCCGATATTGCTGGATGACCGCCAGCAATTCCGCGCGATGTCGATCCCTGGCGTGATCGATGCGACTCCCGTGGTGATCGGATTTGCGCAATGGCGGATGCCGAACGGCGGAGCCTCGCCGGTATTTGTCGTCGGCTCGGATCTGCGCGCCGGCGGTTTGCGGCCTTGGAACCTGGTGGCGGGCAGTGTCGAGGCCCTGGAAATACCCGGTGCGATTGCGGTCGATCGCTCCTATCTGGACAGGCTCGGGATAACCGGGATTGGTTCGCATGCCGAGATTCGCGACCATAAGGTCGAAGTGGTGGCGCTGACCGAGGGCATCCGATCATTCACCACGACGCCGTACGTATTTGTGCCGCTCGACCGGGCGCGAACCTATACCGGGGTGGCGTCGAGCAAGGCAACTTATTTCCTGGTGCGCGTTGCGCCCAACGCCGACCTTGAAACTGTTCGCAGCCGGATCACCGCGAACCTGTCCGATGTCCAGGTTCTCACCTCGGCGGAATTCCGCGACCGCAGCCGATCCTTTTGGTTGTTCGGCACCGGGGCCGGCGCAGCCCTGTTCGCCGGCGCCTTGCTCGGCGTCATAGTCGGCACAGTCATCGTTGCACAGACACTCTATTCAAGCACCAAGGACCATATCAACGAATTTGCTACCTTGCGCGCCATCGGCTCATCGGGGATTTACATTCACAAAGTGATCATTTGTCAGGCACTGCTCAACGCGGTCATCGGTTTTGCGTTGGCCGCCATCGTCAGTCTCGTCATTGTGCGCAACACCGCGAATTCAGCTTTGCCGATCGTGTTGACGCCCGGACTGACCTTGTCTCTCTTTCTGCTGACGGTCGCGATGTGCGTGATATCCGCCATCGCTGCGATTGTGAAAGTGACCCGCATAGACCCTGCCATGGTATTTACGCGATGACGGAGCCGGTGCTCGAAGCCGTCGGTGTCGTCAAGTTTCTCGGCAGTGGGGCGGCTCAGGTCGAAGCGCTGAAGGGCGTGAGCCTGTCGCTTTCCGGAGGCGAGCTCACGCTGCTGATGGGGCCATCAGGCAGCGGCAAGACGACGTTGCTATCGGTGCTCGGCTGCATGATGACGCCGACCAGGGGCAGGGTGCGCGTGCGCGGTCGCTCCACCGAGAACCTCGGTCCCGAGGATCTGACCAAGCTGCGCCGTGAACACATCGGTTTCGTTTTCCAATCCTACCATCTGTTTCCAACTCTCACGGCGCTCGACAACGTTCGATTGGTGTTCGACGTGCGCGGCGAGCGCTCTGCGCAAGCCAGCCGTAAGGCGCAAGAAGCACTGGCGCTCGTCGGCCTTTCGCACAAGAACAAGTCCTATCCCCTTGAACTAAGCGGAGGCGAACAGCAGCGCGTGGCGATTGCACGCGCGATTGCAGGAAATGCCTCGGCGGTGTTGGCCGACGAGCCGACGGCGGCGTTGGACAGCGAGAACGGTCACGCCATAATGAGCGTGCTTGCCCGCATCGCCAAAGAGCGCACGCGCGGGGTGTTGGTCGTCACCCACGATCCCCGTATATTGCCGTTCGCCAGTCGCGTGGTCCGCATCGAAGATGGACTGATCGTCGGCGAGCAGCGGGGCAGTGCGGTGCTCGATGCGAGAAAAGAGGAGCCTCGTGCCATTCATGCTTATGCCCAGAAGTAGCGTCGCATGTCTTCTGGTTGGACTGGTCTGTGCGCTTGCAACCCTGATGCCCATGCCGGCAGCGCCGGCGGCGGAAGAAAAACCGTGGCAGGCTGTCGCGCCCGGTCGGGTCGAGCCTGCCTCGGGCGAGATCAAAATCGCGACCTCCTCCATCGGCTTGATCCGCGAGGTGCTGGTAAAGGCCGGGGACAAGGTCGCTGCCGGCGACCCGCTGATCCGCCTCACCGATAGAGAGGCGCAGGCGCGAGTGGCCAATGCCGAAGCGCAGGTCGCCATGCGCAAACGCGCACGTAATGACCAAAATCCTCCGGCAAGGGCGGGCGACCGGCGCAAGGCCGAGGACGCGGTTGCCGACGGGGAAAAGTCCGTGCTTGAGGCGCGCGCCGCACTCGATCGTGCGGCGATTGAAAGACGGGCGGGACGCGGGGCCGATGCGGACGTTGAAAACGCGCGATCGGCGCTTGCCCGCGCGCAGGAGCGCGTACGCCAGCAGAAAGCCGACCTGCGCAAGATCGAAGCAGACGCCCCATTGCCGACCCAGAACGAAGGGCAGCTCAATATTGCGCGCGCCGAATTGTGGGCCGCCGAGGCGGCCTTGGAAAAAATGACCATTCGCGCGCCGATTGCCGGGACGGTGCTTCAGGTCAACGCCAAGGCGGGAGAAATGGCCTCGCCTGCGTCGATGCAACCGCTGGTGCTTCTCGGCGATGTTTCAAGCCTGCGGGTGCGCGCGGAGCTGGACGAGCGCGACATCGCGGAGATCAAAATCGGTCAGCCGGTGCTGGTTCGGCCGGCTGCATTTCGCGACCGCGAATTTGCCGGCAAAGTTTCATTCATTGCACCATTGGTGGAGCCCGGAACGAGCAATTCGCGCGGGCAACGAAATCAGAGCGATGTGGACATTGTGGAAGTCTGGGTCGATCTCGCCGACCCCGGGCCGCTCGCTGTCGGCATGAAAGCCGATGTCTATTTCCGCCAGTAGGGAATCAATCGTGGTCAAGTTTGGTTAACCGAATCATCGTCAACTGATCGTGCTCTTCCCGGAGCAGGTCTTGGGATCGTCAGCGTCTGCCGCAAACCAGCGGCAGCGAGGACTCCTGACATCAGAGGATCACCGGAGAGGGCCGATGGGTTCATCACACTTAATTTGGCCGAGGACTGTGGCTTTTCAGCACTAGTTCAACGGCCCAGATTCGTGTGCAATGAGCCGATCGGTTTCAACACAAGGCCACTAGCAAAGGGGATCCCGATGAAAAAGGTTCTGATTGCGCTTGTTGCAACGCTCGTCGCAGTGAGCGTTTCCGCATGCGTCGGCATCGGCAAGGGTAAGGGCAAGGCTCCGCCTCCGATCGTCACGAAGGGCTAATTCGATCTGCCTGGACCAAGGGCCGGCCTAGTGCCGGCCCTTTACCGGCGGCACGCATCTCCAATGTGCCGGCATCGTTGATGCCGGGCATTGAAGATGATCGCGGCCAAGTCGGGTGTGGAAAGCGCATTTCGGCTCGGCCGGAAGAAGCGGCGTAAGCCGTTTCCTCCTTGGCGTCTGCATCAGTTCTGCTCATCGATTGAGCCGCTGGTGCGCAACTGTGCGCGCTTAGCCGAACCAATTCCCAAATCCGCAAAATCGGCAATACAGTCGGCTTGCTTCGCGCTATGCGTGGAGCACCTGATGATGCTCGAAGATGTAACTCGAGCCGGAAAATTATTGGCGCTGCACGATTAAGACGCCGCGTTGCAAACTATTGTCGCTCTCCACAAGCCGCGCGGCAAATCGGCAACAGAATACTGGAAACGCTTGCTGTATGGCGCTCTTTCAATCGACAATCAGGGCAGAGCAATCGTAAAGTCCGATTTGGGTGGACGATACGCGTCATCTAATTCCAACCGCTACAACACGGGGGCATTGCTATGCATTCGCGGTTTCTCGCAGGAGCCGTCGCTGCCGCTGGCTTGTTCATCAGCACTTGCGCGCACGCCGATCCGGGCTATTTCCCAATGTCAAACTTCTTCGCGGCGTTCACCGCGGTGCCGCGCACTGTGGTTGCCTTTCAAGGCAATCAGGAGCCGGGAACCGTCATTGTGAAGACGAGCGAGCGACGGCTCTACCTGGTGCTCGGAAATGGACGCGCCCTGCGCTATGGCATCGGAGTGGGACGCGACGGCTATACCTGGAGCGGCGTGTCGACCGTGACCGAAAAGCGTGAATGGCCAGATTGGACCCCTCCTTCCGAGATGATTCGTCGACGGCCCGATCTGCCGCGCCACATGCGCGGCGGGCCGGCCAATCCGCTGGGCGCGCGGGCAATGTATCTCGGCGACACCATGTACCGCATTCACGGTTCAAACGAGCCGCACACCATCGGCACCGCCGCGACTTCCGGCTGCATCCGTTTGACCAATGAAGATGTGATCGACCTCTACAGTCGGGTGAAGATCGGCGCGACCGTTATCGTACAGAGGTGATGAAAGTTCTCAGATAATGACCTCGCCGCCGGCATCGTTACGCGAGTGTCCGGCAACGAACACTACCTTCCCCAGTAATATCGTTGCGGCCAACCCCAACCCCCCCAGCCCCATTGCGCGCGCCAGGGATCGGCATAGGCCCGCTGCCGAACGACCCGACGCGGACGCTCGTCATCGTCGTTGCGCTGTCGACTGACCCGGCGCGGACGATCGTCATCGTCGTCGTCGCGACCATGCCTTGCATAGGCTCTTTCCCGCGACATCAGCCGATACCGGGTGTCAATGATCTTGCCTTTTTTGTCGATCCGGAAACATTCGCTGATACCGCCGCGGCGCTGCTCTTCGCCGGAATCGGGATCAACGCTCTTACACGAAAGGTCCTTTTTGGCCTCCGCGGAAGGCGGCGCCAACGCCATCTTTGGCGTGATGTAATTCCATACCGCCTGCATCACCGGCTCGAAAATCGGCACCGCCACACCGCCGCCGGTCGAGCCGCCTCCAAGGGTGCGACGTTTGCCGTCGGCATTGTCGTAGCCGATCCAGACCGCAACGGTAACGTCGTTGGTGAAGCCTACGAACCAGGCATCGTTCTCGTCATCGGAAGTGCCGGTCTTGCCGGCTACATAAGGCGCGAGGTTGGCGATTGAATGCGCGGTCCCGCGCGCCAGCACCCCCTGCATCATGGTCTTGAGCTGATAGAAGGCGGCACCGTCGACGGACTTGATGGTCACCGCCGCAGGCTCATGCCGGTAAATGGCCTCGCCATCGCGCTCGATCAATTCTACGGTATAGGGAAGCGGGCGTACGCCTTCATTGGCAATGGCGGCATAGAAGGCGGCGAGATCGATGGCGCGCACCGGCTGCGCGCCCAAGACGAATGGATAATAACGCTGGCACTCGCGGTAGATTTGTGCCTCGACTGCAAGCTCGCAAAGCCGGTTCAGGCTTGCTTCCGGCTTGTCGGCGATGCCGCCGTCGAGCAGACGCACGGTCGCGAGATTGCGCGAGTTCTCGATCGCCCGCCGCAACGTCAGCGTGCCTCCGGAACTGCCGTCGTAGTTTTTCGGCGTCCAACGATCCTTGTCGCGGCCGCCGCCGACCGGCGGCAAGGTGATCTCCTCGTCCTCGACAAGCGTGTTCGGCTGCAACCCTCTGCCGAGGGCGGCGAGATAGCTCAACGGCTTGATGGCGGAGCCGGGCTGGCGCACCGCCTGGGTCGCGCGGTTGAGCTGGCTCAACGGGTAGGAGAAGCCTCCCGTCATCGCCAGAATGCGCCCGGTCTTGTTCTCCAGCACGACGATGGTGCCTTGCACCACCGGCCGTACCCGCAACTCGGCACGCGCGGAAGCCTTGCCCTTGCCTTCCGTGACACGCACCAGCACCGCATCGTAGAGCGCGAGCTTGCGCGTCGCCGCCGCATTGTCGAGCGAAAGCGGCAGCACCCGCCCGTCGGCAAGCCCCACCTTCCACGTCTCGTTCTTCTTGCCGGAGGGCTTCTCCACAACCACCGCCGCCGTCCAGTGCACGTCATAGAGCGGCAGCCGCGCAGTCGCGAGCGCCTGTTGCCAGGCCGGCCGCTTGTCGCTCCCCTTCTTGTCCGTCTCGATGCGCTTGACCGCGCCGGCAAGGCTTGCCTCGGGCCCGCGAAACTGCACGCGCCCGGCGCTGCGCTCATAGCGCCACAAGCCTTCCTGCAGCGCCTCCTCGACCGCACGCTGCAGCGGCGGGCTGATGGTCGAGCGCACCGTATAGGAATTGGCGGTGATCGCCTCGATCCCGGCAACCGATTTCGCCTCGCGCCCCACCTGGTCGACGAAATGAAAGCCGATGTCGCGGCGCGGGCGCTCATAGGCCACCATTTGCGGCAGTGCCGGCAAGCTCCGGCTTGGCTCGGACCCGGTTGCCACGCCGTCTTCCCGCAGGCGGCTCAATACATAGGCGAGCCGCTCCTGCGCGCGGCCGGGATGGCGGTCGGGAGAGAAATAGTTCGGGCCCTTGGTGAGCCCGGCAAGCAGCGCGCCTTCAGTGAGCGTGAGGTCCTTGGCGTCCTTGCCGAAATAGCTGCGCGCGGCAAGCTCGATCCCCCAGGAGCCGCGGCCGAGATAGACCGAGTTGAGATAAAGTTCGAGAATCTCCGCCTTGCTCAGCGTGTGCTCCACCCGCGAGGCCACCACCATCTCGCGGATCTTGCGCTCATAGGTGAGGTCCTCACCCACCAGCAGGTTCTTGACGATCTGCTGGGTGATGGTCGAGCCGCCCTGCGGGCGGCCCGATTGGGCAAGGTTGCCGATGAAGGCGCGGATCAAGCCGCGTTCGTCGATCCCGTTATGCTGATAGAAGCGCTTGTCCTCGGCCGCGACAAAAGCCTTCTGCACGCGCTCGGGAATCTCGGCGAGTACCACCCATACCCGGCGCTGGTTCTCCTCGAACACTTCGGCAAACCGCTCGCCCTTGCGGTCGAGCACCACGCTCGCCCCGGGGAGCTTGAGCCCCTTGAGCTTGTTGTGATCGGGAAGGTCGGTGAGCGCCTTGTTGTAGAAATCGATCACCTCGGCGAGATCGACCGCCGGAACGGCAACTTTCTCGTTCTTGCAGAACTGCCGGTATGCGGTCACCAGGTCGGCAAAATTGATGCCGCGGAACACCTTGCTCTCGCTGGGCAAGGCCTGCGGGTCTTCCATGGCGGTGGCGATCAGGTCGTCGAGATTGATGTCCTCGATATCGAAGGCCTTGCGCATATGGGTGCAGCCGGCGCGCAGAAGCTCCGCCACCCGCGGCTGATCGAGCGTGCGGTCAAACCGCGTCTCCAGGCGGTCCGCCGCCGTCGTCACCTGGCTGAGCGCAAGCGCCGTGGCAAAGATCTTGACGAGGAGCGTTTCCATGCACGGGCCTGTGGGGAAAGGATGCAGCCAAGACTTGTGACTATACCTTTGAAAAGCCGCTTACAAAATTGCAGTTCCTTCTGCATGCATGATTCTTGTTACAGGATTTACAGCGCCGCGGCTATCACGCTTTAATCCCCATGATTAATGCATCGCGATTAATGCATCGCGTGCCGAAGCGAGCCATCTTGCCGTGTGCACTCGGGAGTGCCGCAACCAGCAGAATTGCGCCACCAGCTGGTATTTCGGTGATTTCGGTGCTGGAGCCTATTTAATGAACTCGTTGGTATAGAGTTCTTCGAGCGGCGTTTTTCGCTCGATAATGCCCTTGGCTAAATAGAAGTCCTGCAATTTGCCGAGCCGTTCGGCATTGATTTCGCCAAGCTGCTGCTGCCCCGGATAAACGAGAGTAGCATAATACTTGAAGGTGGCTTTTACGGCGCCTTCCTTGCCTTTCCATTCGGGAACGATGGTGACGAATTCCTCTGCTGCTTTGCTGGGATCGTCCATGATGTCCTTCATGCCGTGCAGCGCCGCTTTCACAAAACGGTGAACTAGGTCGGGTTTTTCCTTGATGACCTGGTCCGAGACGCCGATCGCCTGCGCCATGTGCGGAAAGAATTCATCGCTTGGGATGATCTTTATTTTGACTCCTGCAGCCTCGACGGGAGGAATCCAGTCCGGCACCCCCGCCATTCCCGCCGATTTGCCGGTTGCCACGAATTCCCAGACGCCGCTCGGTCCGGCGGCCTGGATATTAAGGTCGTCTTGCGTCAATCCCGCGCTCGCAAGGAGCCCGAGCAACGCGTAGTAGGTGGTATCCTGAAACGACATTACCGAGATGGTTTTTCCTTTCAGGTCGGCAGGTTTTTGTATGCCTGCATCCTCGCGCACGACGAGCTGCATGAAGCCGCGTCCGCCGAACACCGCCACGATTTTGATCGGCACTCCGTTTTGCCGCACCATGATGGGACCATCTGCGACAATGCCGCCCAGCGGGGCGTTGCCGGCTCCCACCTGCTTGGCAACGTCGACACCGCCGCGACCCACGGCGAAATTCACGTCAATGCCCGCCTGCTCGAAATAGCCCTTGCCCTTGGCCAGCCTTATGGGCCCGAAAGCCGGCAGGCTGGGCGGTGCTGGAAAAAGATAGGTGACGCTTTCCGCAGCCGAAGCGTTCTGCGGCAGCACCGCTGCAAGCATGATGCCCGCGAGCAGCGCGCCGATCAGGCCGCTGCCAGGCTTCTGTTGTTTCACCTGCATGACGGAGTATCCTTGTTTCATTTCACTCTACGGATTCCTCTCTGGCGATCCCGGTTCTGCAGCGCACCACTGCGCGCCGAAGAGGCGCTTTGTGCTGCGCTGCGCCCGGGACAGGTCAGAACGGCACAACCAGACCTTCGTGCGGGCCATCGCAATTCACAAGATCGACCCGCTTCCAGGCAATTCGGATGCCGTCGTCCGTGCGGACAAGCCGGTGCAGACACGTGCCGCCGAACAGCCGCTGCGTTTCTCTTCGGTATTCCAGAAGCTGGAATTTGGAACGCACCGTGCAGGCAGTGCCGCCGGGCGCGGTTTCCTCGATCGTGACGTTGGCCACCATGCGGCTGGTGCGGGAGCGGGGCTCCTGCGAATAGATGCGCGGACTTGCGAGCCGGCGAACTCTGGTTTCGAGCAGGCGCCGGTCATCATACATCAGGGAAATCGTGTCGCGCGGACTTTCCTGCTGCGGCTGCGACGGCACCCAATACCAGGCATCGGGGGTGAACAGATTGAGCCACTCCTGAAAACGTGCCTCATCCAGCAATCGCGCTTCCTGGATCAGGAACTGTTCACATTCGGATGGGGTCAGCGCCTCCTCCGCAGGAGCGAAAGCCGCCGCGGCGGACGATGCGCGTGGCGCTGCGTTCATTGACGCGCCTGCGCAAAGTTCATTACCGCCGGGGACGCCTGCCTCGCCTTCGGCGCCATGAATTCGAGCCAGGCCTCGAACATGTTTCGTATGTAGATTTCGCTGGTCGAGTTCTTGCCGCGACGGCCGCCGTGCTCGGCCGGCAGATCGCCTTGATAGCCGCGGCCGATCTCCAGCCATTCGGGCCCGCTGCTCGAAAGCCCGAGGCCTATTCGATTGTAGATTTCGAGGTCGTCGGTGAGCACAAGCGATCCGGTCCCGTTCACGATATTGGCGAAGCTGATGGTGTTCTCGAACATGCGCGCCGGTGCGCCCTTGAGGCGATAACAATAGGTATGCACGACGGTCTCGTTGACGCTGATCGGATGCACGACGCGCAGCTGCTGAAATTGGCTCATGAACGACACATTGGGATAGAGATTGCTGTTCCAGCGGCGCACTTCCAGAATCTTTTTTGTCTCCTGCTTGCCTTTCTTGGCTTCCATGGCGCCGATATATTCGCGGAACACCGGATCGTTGAGCGCGGCAACGAGCTTGGCGTCGTCGTGATAATCGCCGAGGAAACTGTGACCGTTGGGATAGGTCCAGATGCCGACGTTCGTCTCCCAGAAGCTGTAGGGGGCGCCGTTCTGGCGCATTTGCCGGATGGCGATCTCGCCTGAGCCGTCCGAATGCACCTCGTCCGATTGCTGCTGGGCGGCATCGATCGACGATTGATGCGTGAACAGCGGGTGCGCGGCGTCACACAGATTTTCGAGATAAAGTTTCCAGTTGCCTTTGAACGTATGCTTGAAGACGCCGCCTGCGACTTCGAGGTCTCCGTCAGGCGCCCGATCGACCATATCGTCGAAAGAAGTGGCCATGTAGCCGAGGAAATCCTCCAGGCTCGGACCGTCTGCGGCGAGGCTGCCAAAGACGAAGCCGCGATAGCTCGCGACACGGGCAACGCGCCGCATGCCACCGCCAGGGTTCTTGGGATCGAAATGGGCGGGGTAGTCGTGCAGGAGCGGCGCTGCTTTCAGGCGTCCATCCAGATGATAGGTCCAGCCATGATAGCAGCAGCGAAACTCCGCAGTGTGGCCTGCCTCGGATGCGACTACGAGCGAGCCGCGATGGGCGCACTGATTATGCAGCAGCGCAATGCTTCCTTCCGCGTCGCGAACGAGGAGAAGCGGCTTTCGCGCTATCCTGGTGGAAAGGAAATCGCCCGGTTTGGCGATCTGGCTTTCATGGCCGACATAAATCCAAGCCGAGCCGAAAATTCTCTCAAGTTCCAGCTCGAAAATTTCCGTATCGGTGTAAACACGCCGGTTCACTCGACCGGGCTGGAGGAGATTGCTGATTTCAGTGCCGCTCAGCGACATGTTTGCGTCTCCAAGGGAGCCTCTGATGTCGACGGGAGTATCGGTTTGCGCAAGGAAATTGGCAATGGCTGTGTATCCGGCATGGCGGTTTCTCATGCCTGCAACCGCTTAAACTTGCTTTGCGCCGATTAGCAATTAGCATCGGGGCCGGCTGCAATGGCCGCATCTGAGATGCGCGAAACTTTTTTAGACTCGGATTTTGCAGATGACCACCGTGCTTATCACCCATCCTGCCTGCCTCGATCATCTTACACCGAGCGGCCACCCCGAGCGGCCCGACCGCCTGCGTGCCATCGAGCGGGCGCTCGAACACGAGCGTTTCCAGAATCTCGCCCGGCTGCAAGCGCCGGCTGCCGCAGCGGAAGTGATCGCGCTGTGTCATCCCATTGATTACGTCAATGCCATCCGCGATGCGACGCCCGCAGAGGGGCTCGTTCGCCTCGACGCCGATACCGCGATCTCGCCGGGAAGCTTCGAAGCGGCATTGCGCGCGGCCGGCGGTGCGGTACATGCGGTCGAAGAGGTGATTGCCGGACGCGCCAGGAATGCCTTTGTCGCCACCCGGCCGCCCGGGCATCACGCCGAGACCGCACGTCCCATGGGTTTCTGTCTGTTCAACAATGCGGCCATCGCCGCGCGCTACGCGCAACAGCGCCATGGCATCGAGCGCGCGGCAGTGGTCGATTTCGACGTGCATCACGGTAACGGCAGCCAGGATATCTTTTGGTCTGACCGAACCGTCATGTATGCATCGACCCACCAGATGCCGCTTTATCCCGGCACCGGAAAAGCAAGCGAGCGCGGCGAGCACGATACCATTGTGAACGCGCCGCTTGATCCGGGCGACGGCAGCGACGAGTTTCGCGCGGCCTTCACGCGCACCATCCTGCCGCGCGTGCGCGAGTTTCAGCCGCAGCTGATCGTGATCTCGGCCGGCTTTGACGCGCATATGCGCGATCCGCTTGCCAACCTCAATCTCGTCGAAGCCGATTTCGCATGGGCAACGCGCAGCCTGATGGGGATTGCCGACGAGAGCGCCGACGGACGCGTGGTATCGGTGCTCGAAGGCGGCTATGACCTGCAGGCATTGGCAAATTCAGTCAGCGCGCACGTCGCGGCGCTGATGCAGGGTTGAGGCCGAATGGGGCAGTGGCCTCGTGCAGGTTCGCACTATATGCAGGTTCGCACTATATAACGGCGCGACGCATCGAGAATGCTCATGACCGAGAATGCCCACTCCGACATCGGCCGACTGCCGTTCGAGCGTGCGATCGAGGAACTTGAATCGATTGTCAAAAGACTCGAAGAGGGCAAGGTGCCCTTGGAGGAATCTGGTTGCCATTTATGAGCGCGGCCAGGCGCTCAAGCGCCGATGCGAGGAACTGTTGCGGCTCGCCGAAGCGCGGGTGGAGAAGATCACGCTCGATGCTGGCGGCAAGCCGATCGGTACCGAGCCGCTCGATGTGAAATAGCGGAGTGTTTGCAGCATGAGCTTCTTTCCCGGCAAGGATCCGGCACCCGGTGACGCGAGCGCGGCCGATGCCATCGACCTGGTGATAATCCCCCGCAGCGTCGATCTCGGCCATTTCGAAGTCCGGCGGGCGCTGCCGCATTCCCGCCGGCGCATGGTGGGGCCTTTCATTTTCTTCGATCATTTCGGGCCGGCGGAATTCCACGCCGGGCAGGGCATCGACGTGCGGCCGCATCCGCATATCGGCCTCGCAACCGTGACCTTTCTCTTCGATGGCGAAATCATGCACCGCGACAGCCTCGGCACCGCGGCCGCGATCCGTCCAGGCGAAGTGAATTGGATGACGGCCGGACGCGGCATCGTGCATTCCGAGCGCACCGCGCCCGAGCACCGGCGCGACGGTGAGCCGATCCATGGCTTGCAGTGCTGGGTGGCGCTGCCTTCCGACCAGGAGGAATGCGCGCCCGGCTTTTCCCATCATGACAGCGCGGCGCTCCCGCTCATACACGACCAAGGCAAGACCGTTCGTGTCATTGCCGGCAGCATGTACGGCGAGCGCTCGCCGGTCCCCACGCTTTCGGAAACGCTGTTCGCGGATATTTCCCTTGCCGACGGCGCCGTGCTGCCGCTCGATGCCGACGTCGAGGAGCGCGCGCTCTACCCCATCGCCGGCTCGGTCGATATTGCCGGAGAGGAATTCACTCCGGGCCGCCTGCTGGTCTTTCGCCCCGGCGATCCGATCACGGTGAAGGCGCTTGGCGAGGCGCGCGTTGTCGTTCTCGGCGGCGCCGCCATGGACGGCCCCCGCCACATCTGGTGGAACTTCGTTTCCTCGCGCAAGGAGCGCATCGAGCAGGCCAAGGCCGATTGGAAGCTTGCCCGCTTCGACACAGTGCCCGGCGACGACAAGGAATTCATCCCGCTGCCGGAGTGACGTAACGCAGATTTTAGTTGTCGATAAATCCCTTGCGTGACGATATGACCGTCGGATTGTATTGACAACGTCAGTACAACCCCTATAGCTGGAGGTCCGGCCATGCGCGCATCTACTCGACGAAAGGACGATGTGATCCAAATCCGTGCTTCCGCGGAGGCGAAGGCGATTCTCAATCGGGCGGCGGCGCTCCGCGGCCAAAAACTGTCGGAGTTCATGTTGGAGAGCGCTCGCCGGCAGGCTGAGGAGACGATACTGGATCAGCGCACGTTCTTCTTGGACGACGAGGCACATGCGCGCTTTCTCGCTCTGCTCAATTCGCCGCCAAAGCCTCCCGCGAAGGCGCGTTCCCGACTGAAGCGAAAGGCGCCGTGGGAGGGATGAGCGCTGCGTCTGCGCAGCCTCGCCCTCCGGAGCCGCTCGCTCCCAGACACGATGTCTCACGGTTTTTCAATGGCACTCATCCTTCGCTCGACCAATGGCTGCGAGAACGTGCCCACTCGAGTGAAGGGCTTTCCGCGCGAACGTATGTTGTCTGCACGACGAATGAGCCCAACGGGGTTATCGGTTATTTCTCAATTTCGGCGGCGCTCGAACAGCGCAACGTGCTTCCTTCAGCAAAACTTCGCCGCGGTCTGCCCGAGCAAGTGCCGCTCTTGTTGATTGGGCGTCTTGCGGTCGATGCCCAGTGGCAAGGCCGAGGCCTGGGATCGGCACTCTTGGCCGATGCTCTGAGACGGTGCCTTGCGGCATCCGAAATTGCCGGGGCACGGGGCGTGGTCGCCCACGCGATAGACGCCGCCGCCGTAGGCTTTTACGAGCGCCATGGGTTTGTTCGTTGTCCACTCGGCGTGCGCGTCATGCTGATGTCATAGGTTTGCTAGTGCCCCTTTGCTTCCGAAGTTCGTGTCAGAGGATGCCGGAATGTATCACGAACTTCGGAAGCGGGGCACTAGCGCCGGAATTTTTGGTGACCGTTATCGCCGGTGCAATTCGCGCAAATCGGGAAGCTTCTGCCGGATGCGGCCGATGTCCGCCCACGGATCGCGCTTGAGATTTTTCAGCCGCTTGCCAAGGTTAAGCACCGTGTACTGGTTGCCCGCCTCGGTGCGGGAAAGCTCCTCCCAGGTAACGGGCGCCGAAACCGGCGCACCGCTGCGCGCGCGGGTCGAGTAGGCGGCAATCGACGTCTGCTCCAAAGAATTGCGCAGATAATCGACGAAGATTTTTCCTCTGCGCAGCGATTTGGCAATCTTGGCGACATAACGGTCCGGCCGATCGGCATTCATCGCCATCGCGACTGCCTGGGCGAAGCTCTTGGTGGTGTCCCAGTCGGCTCCGTCGATCGGCAGCACGACGTGCAGCCCTTTGCCCCCGGTGAGTTTCACAAAGGATTGCAGCCCAATGGCCGAAAGCCGTTGGCGCACGTCGCGCGCGGCAGCGACCACCTCGCTCCAGCTCACGTCTTCGCCGGGATCGATATCGAACACAATCCGGTCGCAGACTTCCAGGCTGTCGATCATCGAGCCGCGCACGTGCACTTCGAGCACGCCCGCCTGCACCAGTGACAGGAGCCCCTCGATGTCCTCGACCGCAATGATCTGCCGCTTGTTCCTGTCGATCACCGTCTTGAGATTCTTTTCCGTCAGGCCGGCAGATGCGTGCTTCTGAAAAAAGCATTCCCCGTTGGTTCCTTCCGGACAGCGCACCAGAGCGAGCGGCCGATCGACAAGAGGCGGCGCCATCCACTCCCACACCGAGCGGTAATAATCGCCCAGGTCCTGCTTGGTGACGCCAACATCGACCCAATAGACGCGTTCGGGATGCGTGAAGCGCACCTCGCTGTCGTTCGACGGCTGTGCCCTCGCATCCGCTCTCGGCGGTGCCGCCTGGCGTCTGGCTGTGCGACTTTGCAGTGCCGATGTTCGGCTGCTCCGCTTGGCGGCCGCTCGCCGGGCGCTTGCGTTTCTGTGATTCATGACTGGAACCTCGCGCACCACCTCCTGCGATGATTTATCCTCACGTACGCCTTTGAATGCCGCCTGGCGAACCAGGTTGTCGGCCGTCCATCCCCGGAAATGCGATTCAATTACCATCTTTGGTTCGACCCATTGCACGTCGCGACGGCGCGCTTCACTGCGCGGGATTGCATCGAAGGCGGGACTGTCGATCGCCAAGGGAGCGAGCTGTTTCCACAGGTCGCGCGCTACTGACTGGGTAAACCCCGTCCCGATCCGGCCGGCGTAAATAAGTCGGGTGCCGTCGTAATAGCCTACCACCAAAGCGCCGATCGCCTTCGGCAGCACCGAGGAAGGGGAAAAGCCTCCCACCACGAACTCCTGCTCGTTCGTGCATTTGGTCTTGATGAAAGTCTCCGAGCGGCCGCTGCTGTAGGGTGCGTCCCGGTGCTTGGAGACAATCCCTTCGAGCCCCATGCCGCAGGCATGGCGCAGCACGGTTTCCCCGGCTTCTTCGAAATGCTCGCTCAGCCGGATGCTGGCATGCGCCTTCGTATCGACCAGGCGGGTCAATCGGGCTTTGCGCTCGGTCAGCGGCAATGCCGTGAAATCGCGGCCGTCGAGATAGAGCAGATCAAAAACGTAGTAGATGAAGGTATCGCGCGCGCGTTCCTTGAGCGCGGCCTGCAAACCGGAAAAACTCGACACGCCGCGTTCGTCCTCGACCACGATCTCGCCGTCGATCAGCGCGCTGCGGACCGGCAAATTGGCTACGGCGGTTGCGATGTTTGGAAATTTGCTGGTCCAGTCGAGCCCCTTGCGCGTGAGCAGACGGACTTTCCCGTTGTCCACCCGTGCCTGAATGCGGTAGCCGTCGAACTTGATCTCATGCACCCAGCCTTCGCCGCGCGGGGGCGCCTCGCGCAAGGTGGCAAGCGACGGCGGAATGAAATCCGGGAAGCGAGCCCGCGGCCGCGGTTCGCCGTCGGCAGTGTCGCTTTTCCTGTCGCTTTTTTGTCGCTTTTCTTGGCGCTCTTCTTGCTGCCCGACGCGCTTCCACTTCGTCCCGGCGATCGGATCGCACGGCGTGACCGCGCCGCGGCGGGGTTTGCCGGCGATTGCCGCACCGCTTGCGCTCGCGAAGACATAAGGTTGCTTGCACTCGCAGCGTTCTCCTTGGCGCTGCGGTTCGAATGCCACACGCGTTTCCTGCCCTTGCCGGCAGCAATCTCCTCGATGGAGCGCCCCGTGGTAACCGACCGCGGCTTCTCTTCGAGGATGTCGGGCGCGTCGGCTTCGCGCGCCGCTTCGTCCTTCGACTTGATCAGCAGCCAGTTTTCCTTCGATTCGCCCGGCCGGCCATGCATGCGAACGAGATGCCAGCGGCCACGCAATTTTTCGCCGGCGAGAGTGAAATCGAGATGCCCTTTCTTCAGTCCCTTGTGCGGATCGCCTTCCGGATGCCACTGCCCGCGATCCCAGATCATCACGGTACCGCCGCCATATTCGCCTTGCGGGATGCTCCCTTCGAACTTGTTGTATTCAATCGGGTGGTCCTCGACGTGAACGGCAAGACGCTTCTCGCCCGGAACGAGGCTCGGCCCGCGCGTGATCGCCCAGCTCTTCATGACGCCGTCGAGTTCCAGCCGCAGGTCGTAATGCAGCCGCCGGGCGGCATGTTTCTGGATCACGTAGCGATTGCCCTTGCCTCGCTGCGTTTGCCCGCGCGGCTCCGGCGTGATGTCGAACTTGCGTTTTTGCCGGTAGGTTTGCAGGCCCATTTTGGCACTCGCTCGTTCAGCCCTTCCAATTCGCGCGCGATGCCATGATGGAGAATTCTCGCAGCCCCGATGAAACAAAACGTCCCAGCCAAGGAGCGGTTCCGAGGAAACAGTGGCAATGGCGATTTAGCGGCTTTCCAATTTGCCGTCGCCGCTTCCTCTCGGTACACTAAGCGTCCTGTTGGCTGCGGTCTATCCGTCGGTGGGAGTTTCCTCGTGTCCAGTCCGTCCAAGACGCCGCTACTCGACCTCGTCGAAACCCCGGCGGACTTGCGCCGATTGGGCAGCACACAACTGCGCCAGCTGGCCGACGAGCTGCGGCAGGAAACCATTGATGCCGTCTCTTCGACCGGCGGTCATCTTGGTGCCGGGCTCGGCGTCATCGAGCTGACTGTCGCCCTGCATTACGTATTCAATACCCCGGATGACCGGCTGATCTGGGACGTCGGCCATCAGGCTTATCCGCATAAAATCCTGACCGGGCGACGCAACCGCATCCGCACCGTGCGGCAGGGTGACGGCCTCTCCGGTTTCACCAAGCGCAGCGAAAGCGAATACGACCCTTTTGGCGCGGCGCATTCCTCCACATCGATTTCGGCGGCTCTCGGCATGGCGGTGGCGCGCGACATGGCCGGCAAGTCCAACAATGTTATCGCGGTTATCGGCGATGGCGCCATGTCGGCGGGTATGGCTTACGAAGCCATGAATAACGCCGGAGCCATGAATTCACGCCTCATCGTCATTCTCAACGACAATGACATGTCAATCGCGCCGCCGGTTGGCGCCTTATCCGGTTATCTGGCCCGGCTGGTTTCCGGAAGGACCTATCGCTCGGTCCGCCATGGGGTGAAAACGCTCGCGAAACTTTTGCCGCCTTTCCTCGAACAGCGCGCCGTTGCCATGGAGGAATATGCCCGCGGTCTGGTGACCGGCGGGACGTTATTCGATGAGCTTGGCTTCTTCTATGTCGGCCCGATCGATGGCCACAACATCGATCATCTCTTGCCGGTTCTCAAGAACGTGCGCGATGCCGGGAATGGACCGTTTCTGGTTCACGTCGTGACAAAGAAAGGCAAGGGTTACGCCCCGGCGGAGAAATCAGCCGACAAGTACCACGGCGTGGTGAAGTTCGACGTCGCAACCGGCGCCCAGGCGAAATCAAAGCCGGGCGCGCCTGCTTACACAAAAGTCTTCGCCGAGGCTCTGATCAAGGAAGCCAGAAAGGACGCCAAGATCGTCGCGATTACCGCGGCGATGCCGTCAGGCACCGGCCTCGATCTTTTCGCCAAGGAGTTTCCCAACCGCTGCTTCGATGTTGGCATTGCCGAGCAGCATGGGGTTACGTTTGCCGCCGGGCTTGCGACTGAAGGCTTCAAGCCATTCGCGACCATCTACTCGACGTTCCTGCAGCGCGCCTACGACCAGGTGGTGCACGACGTTGCCATTCAGCGCCTGCCGGTGCGCTTTGCCATGGATCGCGCAGGACTGGTTGGCGCCGACGGGCCAACCCACGCAGGCGCCTTCGATGTCGCCTATCTTGGCTGCCTGCCCGGCTTCATCATCATGGCGGCGGCCGACGAGGCCGAGCTTGTCCATATGGTTGCTACCGCGGCAGCGATCGACGATCGCCCGTCGGCGTTGCGCTATCCACGCGGCGAAGGCATGGGCGTGCCGATGCCGGCGGAAGGCAAGCCGCTCGAGATCGGCAAAGGACGGGTTTTGCGGGAAGGCGGCAAGGTGGCCTTGTTCTCGTTCGGTGCGCGACTGCCGGAGTGCCTCAAGGCTGCCGACGAACTGGCTGCGCTCGGCCTGGGGACCACCGTGGCTGACGCCCGCTTCGCAAAGCCGCTCGATTGCGACCTGCTGCTGCGGCTTGCCCGCGAGCATGAGGTTCTCATTACCATCGAGGAGGGCGCGATCGGCGGCTTCGGCGCGCATGTATTGCAAACGCTTGCCGAAAACGGCGTGCTCGATGGCGGCCTGAAAGTGCGATCCATGGTGCTGCCCGACACCTTCATCGACCAGGATTCGCCTGCTGCGATGTATGCAAAAGCCGGGCTCGACGCCAAGGGCATCGTCGCCAAGGCATTCGCGGCGCTCGGTCAGAATTTGCGTGGTGAAGCGCGAAAGCTAGGTCTGGTCTAGCTTTCAGCTGGGTTTATCACTTTTTTCTGCGCTAGCTGCCGCCCTTGCGCGGGACCTTTTTGCCACCTCAATCCACTCTGACTTGTTCCCGCGCGCGCGAACAACCGACGCCGATCTGTTAGTTGCCAGTTGTTTCCTTCCATGACCGAACGCGTTCGCATTGATCGTTTGCTGGTCGAGCGCGGCTTGTTCGAAAGCCGGGCCAAGGCGCAAGCCGCTATCGCCGCCGGCCGGGTAACCGCAAATCGCCTTGTGGTATTGAAGCCTTCTGCGGAAGTGTTCGCCGATTCGGTGCTTGGGGCCGCGCCGGAGCAGCAGTGGGTATCGCGCGGTGGCGAGAAGCTTGCTGCGGCCCTCGACCACTTTCATTTCGATCCGGCCGGCCGGATCTGCCTCGACGTCGGTGCCTCGACCGGCGGCTTTACCGAGGTCCTGCTCGCGCGCGGAGCACGCCGTGTTTACGCCATCGATGTCGGCCGCGGGCAGCTGCACCCGCGCCTGCGCGGGCGAAGCGAGGTGGTCGCATGGGAAGCTACCGACATACGTGCCGTCGACCCGGTGCGGCTTGTGCCGCGGCCGGAATTTGCCGTCATCGACGTAAGCTTCATTTCCCTCAAGTTGGTTCTGCCCGCAGTGGCAGGATTGCTGCGGTCGCCGAGCACGATCATTGCATTGATAAAGCCGCAATTCGAAGCGGGAAGGCGTGCCTTGAAGAAGGGCATCGTGCGGGATGCGCGCATCCATCGCTCGGTGTGCGAGGAGATCGCTGCATTGGCTGCTTCGCTTGGATGGCAGGTTGCCGGACTTATGCCGTCTCCCATTTCGGGCGGTGACGGCAATCGCGAGTTCTTCATCGCGGCTTGTACTGAATTGGAGCACGGATTGCGAAGTTCGTAAAACATTGCTGCCCGCTCGGATACGAATTTCGAAGCAGCCATGGCCCAGTTCTTCACCATCGGTCATTCGACCCGCTCGACGCAGGAGTTCATCGCGATATTGCAAGCGGCGAATGCCGCGCTCCTCGCCGATGTGCGGGCGATCCCGCGCTCACGCACCAACCCGCAGTTCAACGCGGATTGTCTCGCGCGAGACCTGGCCAGTTATGGGATCGAATACGTGCACCTGTCGGAGCTGGGCGGGCGGCGGGGAAAACAGCACCTGCAGGAGGTATCGCCAAACGGCTTTTGGCAGAATCAAAGCTTCAAAAACTATGCCGATTACGCCTTGACCGATGCATTTCGGGAAGCGTTTGCAAGGTTACGCGACATGGGAAGGTCAAAGCGCTGCGCGGTGATGTGCTCGGAGGCGGTATGGTGGCGCTGTCATCGCCGGATCATCACCGATTATCTGATTTTCAGCGGCGACGAGGTGGTGCACCTGTTCAGCATCGGCAAGAGCGAAATCGCCAAACCAACACCGGCAGCGGTACCGCGGGGCGATGGCACCGTGATCTATCCGCCGCAATAGTGCGCGGGACTGCGGTCAAAATGGCCCCTTTGGCGGCTCCGGCTTGCAGTACTGCGAAAAAATGAGCGCCAGCGCCTTCTCGGTCTGCCCGATGTCGCCGGGCAGAGAGATATGCGCGGAGCGAAACCCGTAATCCACCGTTGTTTTGTCCGGCTTGAGATATTCGAAGATGACATCGTCCCCTTCCACTTCGAGCTCGTAGAGAGGTTGCGAGCCTGCATATTTCTTGCCGATCCGGGAAGTGTCCATCTTGAACCGGCTCAAATAATATCTGGCATAACGCTTGAACTTCGGCTCAGGCACCACGACCACGCAAGATTTGCGATCGACGATCTCGGGCGCATCGATCGGATCTACTTTTCCGGTGAAAACGTAATTGATCGCTTCCTGCAGCAAGTCCTGCGCGGCGAGCGCTCGCGCGCACGGCAGCGCCAGTGCCGCCAAAGCTGCAGCGATAGCGAGCGAGCCGGAGAGCCGATTGCCTGTTTTCCGGGATGTTGCCGCGCCCATCACTTCGTTCGTCATCAATATTTGACGTGTGCAATATGTGACGTGTGCAGGCAATTCGTGGCTAGTGCCCCGCTTCCGAAGTTCGTGATACATGGCGGCATCCTCTGACACGAACTTCGGAAGCAAAGGGGCACTAGCAAGTCTATGATTCTAGTGCCGCTTTTCGATTTGAAGTTCCTTCATGAGCTTGCTGCAACCGCTGTAGGAACTTCAAATCGACGGCACTAGTGCGGTGAATTTGAAGTTCCTATCACTCTGGCCGCAAGTTCGTTTAGGAACTTTAAATTAAAAACCGCACTAGAATCATAACGTTGCTAGTGGTCCTTAGATTCCGAAGTTCGCACCCGAACGTGCCGCGAGTACTGGCGAACTTCGGAATCGGACCACTAGTCGACCCTGCAGGAAAAGAATAGGGCATCGAGTTCGCAACGGGAAGGGACATGGAGTGTCAGAATTTTTGCCCACCCGGTGATGTCGTCATGGCCATCGCCAGGCGAGGACGCTGACAGCGGAGTCCGGGAGTGCAATCAGGCCCAGCAGGAATTCCGTGTCGAGGGAAAGCGCGACTGCGCCAACGAGCGAAAGCCCGGTCGCAATGATCATGGCGCTGCCGAACATCTCATGCCGCGGAGTGAGCAGGCGCGCGAAGTAAAAGCGGAAGGCGACGGTGAGCTGCTGGATCGGCATGACCACCGATATCGGCGCCAGGGTGTAGGCCATGTACATGCACATTTGCGCCAGACAGACCGCAATCCCGGAAAACATGAACCATTTGCGCAACTCCGGGGTAACGGCAAGGGCATGGCGCAGCTGGCGGGGCCACAGCAGGAGCAACGCCACCGCGGCGGCGGCCGCGATATAGGAGATGAACCCTCCTACGATGCCGCTGCGCGGATCGCCGCCGATCACGGCCAGGCGCACCAGAACGGGGGCGACGCCGTAGGCAAGCGCGGCAACGAGCGCGAACGCATAGCCTTCGAGATAACGCGGTACGAACGCTGATATTCCCGCCGAAGCGGCACGCTCCGCGCCTGGAGTCTGGGCGCTGCGCATGAGTCCCGGCGCCAATACCAGGAGCGCAATACCGAGGAGGCGCAGCACGGTCATTTGTTCGTGCAGCACAGCTACGGCCAGCGTCACGCTGACCGCGAGCTGAAGCTGAATGATCGGACCGGCAAGGACGTTACCGATAGCGCGCGATGCGCTGAAATTACAGTATCGCCCCAGCACGAAATGCAGCACGCCGGCCGCTGCCAGCAGGATTGTCGAATGCGCAGGCACGCGCGCCATGCTGGGCAGCGCGCCGCTGACCAACGCAGCCAGAAAGAACAGCGGCACCCCTATGGGAACGTTGATCGCAAGCCCTTGCAATACCGAGCCGGTCAGCACGCCGCGCCGTGCGCTGGCGTTGTTGAAGGCAAAGATGGCCGCCGAGAAAACGGCCAAAAACACTCCGAGCACGTGCCCTCAGCGGGTTGCTTATCTGAACGGCGAACGGCGCCGGTCTTCACCGTCGCCGTTGATTCGATAACCGTCGATGGACGAATCATTCTGGCGTGAGGATGACCCCCACCCGACTGGCTTCGCTCTGCTCCGGCACATAGCCGACGCTTCGCGTCGGCGCTCTTAGCGGCCAAGAACGGCGGCCGCAGGCCACCCATGCTCCCCCTTTCAGGGGGAGGTGGCCCGAGTTTGCCGACGTCCTGTGCGGTTAATCCGGCCGAACGCTGGGTGCGTCCGGCACCTTTTTCCAGTGGGTCAGGCTTTCCGAAATGATCCGGGTCGACTGCATGGCGGCCTGGGTCAAGGTGGCGTATTCGACGATCTCGCGTTGAACGCGGGCTCCTTCGGCTTGCAGCATCTCCCGCAGCATCTTCAGCTCGGAAATGAGCTTGTCGATCTCCTGCACCGACGTGCCTGCCACCCGCTGCAGAATCGTGCCGATATTGCTTGCGACCATCTCGCTGTCAGTTTCAGGCGAGCGCCGCAATGTCGCGACGTCGCGGCGAACGAATTCCCTGATTTCCCCTTCCACCTGCGCTTCGGTTGCCTTGTCCGGCTCGGCGGAATCACGCGACTTCAAGAAGCTCATGTTGACTACCCCCGTTGCGCGCCTTTCGGCGCTCTCCACGGCACTAATTGCTGCACAAGAATGTGACGCCTTCACGGCCCGCGCGGGGTTTTCCCGCTGTCCGGAGCGGCGAACCCAGGTGGAACAACAGCTTGTCGTTGCAGACGGGGGGCGCTCGCCCTTATCCCTTCTTGCCGAACAGCTCGGTCTTGGCCTGGTTTTGTCCGACAGCGAATGGTGAGGGCGTCGCGCCGCCCTTCTTCTTCTTGTTCCACTCGGCCTTGGGCTTCTTCTTTTCCTTGTTGCTGCGCGCCTGACCTTTGGCCATGGCATCCTCCTGATCGGTGTTGTGTCCAAGTCCACACGGACCAAACCGCTCGCCGCCCATTTCCTCGGGCCGCGCGGGTTGTCCGCAGTCGAATTTACCGTTACCACCGGGTTGCGCAACGGGAAAAACACAATGTGCAAAACCGTTTGCGGTTTCCTGATCGCAATTGCGCTGGTCGGTGCCGCCCCAGGCGCAGAATTCCGTCACCCCTTTGCAAGGAGCCAGCATCGTGAGCAGCGCCCCCTCCGACGTCGTCAAGGACCTCGTCCCCACCGGCAAGCTGCGCGCCGCCATCAATCTCGGCAACATGGTACTGGCCCAGAAGGACCGGACGACCGGCGAACTGCGCGGCGTCACCATCGATCTTGCCCGCGAACTGGCGCGCCGTCTTGCAGTCCCGCTCGAACTCGTCCCCTTCGACGCTGCGGGTAAGGTATTCGAGGCGCTCAAGAGCGGGGCGTGGGATATCGCCTTTCTTGCCATCGAGCCGGTGCGCGCGGCCGAGATCGCCTTTACCGCACCCTATGTCCTCATTGAGGGCGTCTACATGGTGCGCAAGGATTCACCGCTCCATTCGGTCGCCGAGGTTGATCGCCCAGGCGTGCGCATTGCCGTCAACAAAGCCTCCGCCTACGACCTTTTTCTTACCCGCACCATCAAGCAGGCGACGTTGATGCGGGCGGAGAGCGGAATCGATCTCTTCGTCAGGGACAATCTCGAAGTCGCGGCCGGAGTGAAGCAGCCGATTGTGGAATTCGCCAAGACCCATCCGGATATGCGGGTCATGGATGGCCGATTCATGGAAATCCGCCAGGCCATGGGGACGCCCAAGGCGCGCTATCAAGGACGCGATGGTGCTCCGCGTTATCTGCACGCCTTTGTCGAGGAGATGAAGGCCTCCGGCTTTGTCGCCAAGGCGCTCGTGCGCAGCAATCAGCCGGACGCCGCGGTTGCGCCGGCAGAAAATTAAGGCATCGATCAGCGCCCGCGCGGGCGCCAGCCGCCGCGCATGCCAGGCCTGCCGGTGGTCGAGCGTGGGCCAGGACGATAGGGCTTCGACTCCTTTTGCGGACCTGGTCCCATCTCGTCGAGCGTCGGTTTGCGCGGCCCTTCGCGTGCACCAATGCCGCCAACGCCCTCGATCCCGGCGTCTCCACGCCCGCGCCGGGGTGATGCCGCGCCCCGGCCGATTGCAATCGCCTTGGCGGTAGGGTCATCGAGGACGGCAAGCTCGGTGGCGCGCAGTCGCTTGATCTCGTCGCGCAAGCGAGCAGCCTCCTCGAAATCGAGGTCGGCGGCGGCGGCGCGCATGCGGGTTTCCAGGTCGGCGATTACGGCCTCGAAATTGTGGCCGATGGTGGCGGTCTCCTCCTCGCCGATGCCGGCGAGACCGCCGCCGGTCGAGACCAGCACGTGGTCGCGCTCGTAGACCAATTCCAGGATATCGGCGATGCCTTTGCGCACGCTCTCCGGCGTAATGCCGTTGGCAACATTATAACCGGTCTGCTTCTCCCGCCGCCGGTTGGTTTCCGCAATCGCCCGATCCATCGAGCCGGTCACGCTGTCCGCATAAAGAATGACGCGGCCATCGACATTGCGGGCGGCGCGGCCGATGGTCTGGATGAGCGAAGTCTCGCTGCGCAGGAAACCTTCCTTGTCGGCATCGAGAATGGCAACCAACGCGCATTCCGGGATGTCCAAGCCTTCGCGCAGCAGATTGATGCCCACCAGCGCGTCGAAGGCGCCAAGGCGGAGGTCGCGGATGATCTCGATGCGCTCCAATGTATCGATGTCGCTGTGCATGTAGCGCACCCGGATCCCCTGCTCGTGCAGGTATTCGGTGAGGTCCTCGGCCATACGCTTGGTCAGCACGGTAACGAGCGAACGGTAACCTGCCGCCGCCGTCTGCCGGACCTCGCCAACGAGGTCATCGACCTGGGTGCGCGCCGGCCGCACCTCCACCGGCGGATCGATCAGCCCGGTGGGGCGGATCACCTGCTCGGCAAAAACGCCATGCGCCTGCTCGATCTCCCATGGTCCCGGGGTGGCGGAAACCCCGACGGTCTGCGGCCGCATGGCATCCCACTCCTCGAAGCGCAGCGGGCGATTGTCCATGCAGGAGGGCAGCCGGAAGCCGTATTCCGCGAGCGTCGCCTTGCGACGAAAATCGCCGCGAAACATGCCGCCAAGCTGCGGGATGGAGACGTGGCTCTCGTCGACGAACACGATCGCATTATCCGGAACATATTCGAACAGCGTCGGCGGCGGCTCGCCCGGCTTGCGGCCGGTAAGATAGCGCGAGTAATTCTCGATCCCGGCACACGAGCCGGTCGCCTCCATCATTTCGAGATCGTAGAGCGTGCGCTGCTCGAGCCGCTGCGCCTCGATCAGCCGGCCCGATGCATTGAGCCCAACGAGCCGCGCCTTGAGCTCCTGCTTGATGCCGGCAATCGCCTGCAACAGGGTCGGGCGCGGCGTCACATAGTGTGAGTTGGCGTAGATCTTGACGAATTCCAGCTCGTCGGTCTTGTGACCGGTGAGCGGGTCGAATTCGTGGATCGAACTCGATCTCGTCGCCGAACAGCGACACACGCCAGGCGCGGTCCTCATAGTGAGCGGGGAAAATCTCGATCACGTCGCCGCGCACCCGGAACGAGCCGCGGAAGAAATCGCCGGCGCTTCGCTTGTACTGCAATGCCACAAGGTCGGCGATCAGCTGGCGCTGGTCGATGCGCTCGCCCTGCTTGAGCGTGAAGGTCATGGCCGAATAGGTCTCGACCGAGCCGATACCGTAGATGCAGGATACCGAGGCCACGATGATCACGTCGTCCCGCTCGAGCAGCGCGCGCGTAGCGCTGTGGCGCATGCGGTCGATCTGCTCGTTGATGGAGGATTCCTTCTCGATGTACGTATCGGTGCGGGGGACATAGGCCTCCGGCTGGTAATAGTCGTAATAGCTGACGAAATATTCGACCGCGTTGTCGGGAAAGAAGCTTCTGAACTCGCCGTAAAGCTGCGCCGCGAGCGTCTTGTTGGGAGCGAGCACCAGCGCGGGGCGTTGCGTTTCCTCGATTACCTTGGCCATGGTGAAGGTCTTGCCCGAGCCGGTCACCCCGAGCAGGACCTGGGTGCGGTCCTGGCGGCCGATGCCCTCAACCAGGTCGGCGATGGCCTGCGGCTGATCGCCTTGCGGATCGAACTCCGCCTTGATGGAAAAGCGCTGGCCGCCTTCGGACTTCTCCGGCCGCGGCGGACGATGCGGAGTCCAGGGTCGCTCGGTGAATTCAGGACGACCCTCGCGCAGCAGTATTTCAAGCGCGTGGACGGTCGCCGATGATCCCGTGATACCGCCCAGGCTTTGCTTCGCCAGGGCAGGGGGGCTTGTTTCATCCGTTTCGAAGCCGAGTGCCTGCGCAAGCTCGCTGTCCACCCCGAGCGGCGAGTTACCTTTGGCGGCATAGCCGGATTGCGCGGCCTCGCTGAACTGCCGCGGCGTCGACTTGCGGGCCTTGTGAGCGGCAGCGAAATCGGCGCGCCGGTCGAATGAATTATCCTGGGGCGGTTGCAGCCCGGTCTGGGAGCCCGGACCGGCCGTTCCCTGGCCGATGCCCGGGTTGAGCAGGTCGGCCAAAGCCGGCTCGATGGGCGGGAGTTCCGGACGCGCCGCCTTCGCGCGCGTGGGTTTCGCCGGATCTTTCTTCGAATGCTTGGCCGGATCGCGCGTTGGCTTCGCCGGCTTGTCGGATGGGTTCGACATCGCCGCAATATGGCGGCTGGTACGGCGAATTTGAAGTTCCTGTAGCGCGGATTTCGTTCTTACGAAATCCGGGGGCCAGAGTCCCGGATTGAGCGAAGGCGCTCAATCCGGGCTACGAAGCTGCGCAAATTACCACTTGCCGATGACCGGAGACATCGGACCGAATTTGATATTGAACCCGGCTTTGAACAGATTCTTGCGGTCGCTGATATCGACATTGGCGAAAAACACTCCGGCCGGGGTAACGAACGTGTTCGTCCGCGCGCCGAAGCCATAATAGTCGTACTCGATAAAACCGGTCAGCCAGTCGGTGAAGGCGTATTCGGCGCCGGCACCCGCAGTCCAGCCGCCGCGAGTCTCAGTTGCCGTAGCGACCGTAACGACCAGGGCTGTCACGATGTCGTAGTTGTCGCGTTCCCAGGCAGCGCCGGCTTTCCCATAGATCAGAAAGCGATGGAAGGCATAGCCGACGCGGCCACCCATTGAACCGAGGGATCGGGTGCGGGAACGATCGATATTTCCGAGAAAATATGGATCGGAGTGAGAACCGGGAGCGTCGGTAAAATCGAAATCGCCGTAGAGACCGATCACCAAGCTGTCGATCTGATAATTGCAGCCACCTTGCACGCCGCCAATCCAGCTGTCAGCGGAATGACCGCCCAGAGAGGCGCCGACCGGCACGGGTCCAAGCTTGGAGTTCAACGAAGGAGCGGCAAGCGACGTATCTTTTTGGGTCCAGATGCCGCCCATGTTCCCGCCGGCGTAGCAGCCGGTCCAGGTGAAGAAGGCAAGGATCGGTGCCGGCGCGGCAAATATCGGGGCGGGCGCTCGCAGCACCGGGATGTCGGCTGCCATTGCCGAGCCGCTCAGAACAAGGCTCATGGCAACGAGCCATACTCTAATGCGCATCTGCCCACCCACGCGGAACGCTACTGTACCGACCGCATACTAGCCCCATGCCGGCAGGGAGTTTGTTGCCGGCGCGTCACAGTGTCAGAAGCAAAAGAGCCCCGGAATCCTCCGGGGCTCTTTCATTTCTTGCATCGTCAGCTCGTCTGGCTACCACCAACCCAAGCCCGGACCGAACTTCACATTCAGGCCGACTTTGACGACGTTCTTGCTCTCCTTGATGTCCACGTTGGCAAAGCCAGCCGGGGCTGCGGGAGTGACAAAATTGATCGTCTTGGTGCCGAAGCCATAATAATCGTATTCGACGAAACCGGTCAGCCAATTGGTGAAGGCATATTCGCCGCCGATACCCACGGTCCAGCCGCCGCGAGTCTCGCTCGCTGTCGCTGCCCCGAAGGGAACAAGTGTGACCCCATCCGCAGCCAGAAACGCAGCGGGACCCGCGATGCTATAATCATCTGTTTCCCAGGCGCCACCGGCCTTCACGTAGCCAAGGAAGCGGTCCCAAGCGTAGCCAACCCGTCCAGTAACGGATGCGAGCGATTTGCTATTGGACGAAAGCGATGTGCTGGCGAGGAAGGGATCGGCATGCGATGCGTTCGCACTCATCCAATCATAATCGCCCTGAATTCCGACCACGAAGCCGCCTGCCTGATAATTGCAGCCTGCCTGCAGGCCGCCAATACCACCGCTGGCAGTGTGAGATCCGAGGTCCGCACCGACCGGCACGAAGGGAGCATAGCCAAAACCCGGGACCACCCCTGTCAGAGTGAAATCCTTGTCGTCCCACACCCCGCCACCGTTGCCGCCGATATAACATCCGGTCCAGGTGAATACGGGAACCACCACGGGCACCGGGCGATAAACGGGCGGGGGCGTCCTGACCGCAAGGTCGGCCGCCATTGCGGAGCCGCCGAGCAAGACGGCAAGCGCGGTCCCTGCCAATAAAAGCTTTTTCATCCGATCCTCCTTTTGGCCGCGCTCATAGTCCCCGGCGGCCCTAGCCCCAAACTTACTCTACCAGCACCCAGGAGTTTGTTGCGTGCACGCCACACTCGTCAGGTTTCGAAACGCGAAAGGTGGGATGCACGGTAAATTCCTGGCCGCAGGGTGTGGAAAAATCTCTGTCAGAACCGGCTGAAGTGAGGCGGAAAGTCGGCCCTCTAAGGGCAGAACACATTGTTTTATCGGCGGAATTCGCTGCAAGCCCTAATTGCATCGGAGGGCGGTGTGCACGTTATCCCGCACGCTGGAGTAGCGATTCCTCCCCTACTGCCACTGCAACTACCGTTAATAATCCGTAACATTACAACCAATATGACGTTGCAGGAAAAATTTTCAACCGCGTGATCGCTGCCAAATCGCAACAGTCAGCGCGATGAGCACCATGAGCATGGCAACACTATTGCGGAACTGGACATAGGGCGTGGGAGAGATGGCCACCGGCAGGCGGCCATCGAGAACCCCTTGGACCCCCAGGGGAAGGAAGCGAACGACGCGCCCGAGCGGATCGATCACAGCCGAAATGCCGGTATTGGCCGCACGCACGACGGGCAAGCCCTCCTCGATGGCGCGCACGCGCGCCTGCTGGAAATGCTGATACGGACCGGTGCTGATGCCGAACCAGCCGTCGTTGCTGACATTGAGCAGCCAGCCCGGTCGCTCCCCGCTTGGCACCACTTCGCCGGGGAAGATGATCTCGTAACAAATCAGGGCAAGCATCGGCGGCGCGCCGGGCACTGCCATGGTCCGCCTGTTCTCGCCTGCAGAAATTCCGCCTTCCACCTTGGTCAACTGCATCACCCCAAGACGCTCCAGCAGACCCTGGAAGGGCAGGAACTCGCCAAATGGGACCAGGTGCACCTTGTCATAGCGCGACAGCACCGAACCGCGGTGGTCGATTACATAGACGGAAGTATGAGTCTCGGGAGCTGTTCCGGCTGCCGCGCTCTCCTCGCTGCGGTCGGCGCCGGTAATTAACAGCCTCCCTGGCGCGAGCAGCGAGGCGATTTGTGCGAGAGCGTCGGGTTCACGCGTCAAGTAGAATGGGAAAGCCGATTCTGGCCAGATCAGATGCGTGACGCCGCTGAGGCCTTCCGGCCGCGCCGCGTTGGCGCCGGCAGACAGCCGCAGATACAAATTCATGACCTCTGCTTTGGCGGAATAATTGAATTTCTCATCCTGCTGCAGGTTGGGCTGCATGATGCGCAGTTCAACGCCATCGACGAAAGTTGTCGGCGTGCCCGCAAGCCGCCAGGCTCCGAACCCGGCCATGACGGCGAGGGCGAAGAGCCCGCATGCCAACGCCAGCCAGGGCTGCGGAGTGTCGGAGCGATCATCAATCAACGTGGCGGGGCTGGCGAAAACAGCAATCGCTATGAAAGTCATTCCCCAAATGCCGACAAGCGAAGCGCTCTGCGCAAGCTCCAACGGGCTGGTCAGCGCATAACCGAAGGCGTTCCAGGGAAACCCCGTGAGCAAGTGCCCGCGCAGCCATTCGCTTGCGGTGAGCGCGGCCGCGAGCGCGAGAATCCGCGCCGGCCCGCGCGTCCAAACGACACTTGCAACGGCAGTTCCGATGGCCGGGAAAACCGCAAGATATGCCGGCAGGCCCGTGACGGCGACGGGAAGCAGCCAGCCAAAGGTTTGTGCATCGACCAGGAACGCATGACCGATCCAATAAAGTCCGACCGTGAAATATCCGAAGCCGAAGCACCATCCGGTTTGCGCGCACAGCCGTGCCGCGCGCCAGCGGCCGGCCGGCATACTGTCGATCAGCCATACCAGCAGCGGAAAGGTCAGGAACAAGATCGGCCAGAGATGCGTCGGTGCCTGCGCCAGGGTGGAAGCCGCTCCAGCAGCGAAGGCGAGCCATGCGCGACGCCAACCGCGTGCGTGCGTAACAAACTCGGCCGCGCGCTTCGCTTTCTCGGCAAGGCTTTTTGTGCGAGCAGTCGCAGGCGCAACGACAAGCCGCTGCAGCTCCGGCATGTCAGTCACTCGATGGATGCTCCAGTCACTACGCTAAGCATTATCTTGCAGATGAGGTCGTTATCGAGAGGAACTTCGCCGACGAATGCCGCCATTATGTGGCGCACCGGTCGCTGGAGCGAAGCATAATCCTTTTTCGAAAAGTGGTGCCCACTTTTCGGGATCATGCTCTATTACTGTCGCTGCAGGCGCGCGATCAGCCTGAGCATCGCCGAGCGCGGCGCAATTGAAATGAGCGCCACGGTGAACCGATTGACAAAGCCTGGAATGACAGCTCGTCGTCCCGACTTGAAGGCTCGCCACCCGGTCGCGGCAACCCGATGCGCGCTCATGCGCGGCAGCATCTTGAATAATCGCGCTCTGCCGGCGCGCGAACGCGCGAAAAAAGCGGTTTGTGTCGGTCCTGCGCTTACGCAGGTGACGGTTACGCCGGTGCCTTGGGTTTCCGCCCACAGCGCTTCCGAAAACGATCGCACAAATGCTTTGCTCGCGTAGTACGCCGCCATGGACGGACCGCCTGCATAGCTCGCCGTCGATCCGACATTGATGACGCCGCCGCGGCCGCGCGCCACCATGGCTGGCAGGAACCGCAGCGTCAGGTCCATCAGCGCGCGGACGTTGACGTCAACGATGCCAAGCTGCTCGCTGCGGGGAAGGGAAATGGCCGCACCGAACGCGCCGAGCCCCGCACTGTTGATGAGGACGTCGCAATAGAGGTTGCGATCGCCGAGGCTGCTTTCGATCCGTGCGCCGGCCTCGGCCTGGGAGAGATCGATGCACAGCGAGTGGACGCGCGTGCCGTTTGCGCGCAGCTCGTCGGCGAGTTGCGTCAACGCCTCCTGCGATCGACCGATACACACGATCGCGGCTGCCTCGTCTTGCACGACCGCCGCAAATGCCCGGCCAATGCCGGAGGAAGCGCCGGTGATGACGATCGCAGGCTCGCTCGCACGGTTCTGCGTCATGACGGCAACTGCATGCAGATGCCATCGTCGGCTCCGGCGATGGTCAACATCTCGTCCAATCAGTACACTAACCGTCGGAATCCTATCGGAGTTGCAGCCTCGATGCTACAGATCGACATGAGCGGCAAGCTCGCCGTGGTGACAGGCGGTGGCCGGAGCATCGGGCGCGCGACTGCCGATCTCCTGGCACGCTGCGGGGCGGTCGTTACAGTGGTCGATCGCAACAAGGAATCCATCAACGATCTCGCCGGCACCGGCCTGCTCGGGCACGTGCTTGACGTGCGAAACGCACAGGCGGTGAAAGAGGTCTTCGGCGATATCGAGCGCGAACACGGCAAGATCGACGTTCTCGTCAACTGCGCCGGCATTTTGCAGCGGCCTTCACCGCCGGAAATGCTCACCGAGGAGGAATGGGACAAGACCGTCGGTACCAACCTTAAAGGGACTTATCTGTGCTGCGCAGAGGCAGGCAGCCGGATGGCCGGTCGCAACCGCGGCGCCATCGTCAACATCGCGTCGGTGCTCGGTCTGAGCTCCAGTCCGCTGCACGCCTATGGGCCATCCAAGGCAGCAGTGATCAGTCTGACGCAGGGGCTTGCCGCGCAATGGGGACCGTTCGGCGTGCGCGTCAACGCCGTGGCACCGGGATTCACGGTAACGCCGCCGCTCTCGCTTGCTATGGCGACCGGCGTGCTCGATCGCCAATTGCTGGCGCAATCGACTGCTCTGGGACGTCTCTTGACTGCTGAGGAGGTCGCTACGGCAATCGTCTTTCTGGCGTCGGACCTTGCGGCGCCGATCACGGGAGTAACGCTTCCGGTGGATGCGGGTTACCTTGCCGCCAGCAGCTGGAATGCGTTCGGTGGGCTGCATAAGCAGCTATCGGCGTAACGACTCGCAAAATGGTTGCGCTCAGCAAAATCCTCTGGGTCGCATTTGCGCTCTCCTGGGGCGCCATCCGCTATCGCTACGCGCATCGCGCCAAGCGCAATCGGCAAGCAGAAGAGCGCGATCGCAGCTATGAGATCACCCTGCTGAGTTTATCATTCCTCGGCTATTTCGGAATTCCCATGCTCTATGTGACAACGCGCTTGCTGTCGTTTGCCGACTATCCGCTCCACCCAGTCGTGTTTGCAGCCGGTATTTTGGCCAACCTGGCAGCGCTCTGGCTGTTCTGGCGAAGCCATGTCGACCTCGGACGCAACTTCTCGATGAAGCTCGTCATTCGCGAAAAACATGCTTTGGTGACATCAGGAGTTTATCGGTTCATTCGCCACCCGATGTATGCCTCGTTTCTACTGTGGTCGCTCGGGCAGTTGCTGCTGCTGCCGAACTGGATCGCCGGGCCTGCCGGCCTGTTTGGCTTCTGCGTCCTGTATTTTCCCCGTATCCGTCGCGAGGAAGAGCTCATGCTCGGCAAGTTTGGCGATGTCTATCGCGAATACATGACGCACACCAAACGGCTTGTGCCTTACCTCCATTGACCATGGACGATCACGTCAGCAAGGCCGCACAAAATGCGTCCGCACTGCGCGGACGCGCAATTCCCTTGCTGCCGTCGCGGCGCGTGCGCAACGACATGCTGTATTTCGCCAACAAGGCTCCGACGTTGCCGGTGCAACGTCGCATGGCGCTCGGTACCCTGGTCGCTGCACGCAGTGCTTGCCGTCATCGTCCGCCATGGACGGCATTGTTTCTGCGCGCTTATGCGCTGCTGGCACAGGAAATACCCGAATTACGCCGCGTCTATATTGGCTTTCCGCGGCCCCACCTCTTTGAGGTTCCGGCAAGCGTCGCAATCGTTACCGTTGAACGAACCATCGCAGGCGAGCCGGAAGTATTTGCCGGCAGAATAAAAGATCCGGCTGCCCGGCCGATCGGGGAGCTGGTCGACATTTTGAAAAAATTCAACGCAGCGCCGCTATCGGAAATCAAGGAATGCCGGCGAGTGCTGATTGTCGGCCGATTGCCGCTGCTCGTGCGCCGTTTGCTGATGTGGCTCGCGCTCAATATGGGCCAGCGACGCGTGAACACGTTCGGTACTTACGCCTTGTCGGTTTATTCCGCGCTGGGTGCCGAATTGCTGCGCCCGCTGTTTCCGTGCACCGTCGTGCTCAACTATGGGGTGATTGCACCCGATGGAACCGTGGATGTCCGCTTCAATTACGATCACCGCGTCATGGACGGTGCAGTCGTGGCACGCGCCCTGCAGACCTTGGAGGCTGTCCTGACGCAAAAGATCGTGGCCGAATTGGCGGCCTGGCAGTGAGCGCAATGGCGGTGAATTATCACCTAAGCCCTGATTTCGTTCTTACGAAATCCGGGGATGGCATCCCGGATTGAGCGAAGGCGCTCAATCCGGGCTACTGGTCGTTATGAATTACTGGGCAGTCGCGTAGGACGGCACTGCCTCACTTGCCCGTTGCTGGCTGGCAGCGCGGTCAGACGCCACCGCGGCATGTTGCTTTCGTGAATTGGCGGTAGCCGGTTTGGCGTTGGCAGGCCCCGAATTCGCGCTAGCAGGCGCCGTAGCGGTCTGCTGAGCCGCTGGTGCCGGTGCGGGTTGGTGCGCCTCTTGCGCCGCTGGTGCCGGTGCGGGTTGGTGCGCCTCTTGCGTCGCTTCGATCTGTTGCTGATGGCGTGCAGCAGCAAGCATGTGGGCCTGCTCTGCTGCGAGGCGTGGATTCTGTCTCTCCAACCAGGCGCTCGGCAATTCCTGCCGGCCGCCGGCCATCTGCTTGATGCCGTTGATGTAGTCTTTCGGCATCAGCCAATGAAATGGCGCCTGCATGCCGAGGAATTTGGCGATGTCGCCGGTAAAGGCATTGCAGTTATAGACCACAGCATGCCAGACCGGCGAACTGGCCTGCATTTGGCGCATTTTCGCGACGAGAATCCGGTACTCGGCTTCGGTGAGGTAAACGCGATATTTCGCGATGATGTAGGCGTCGTTATAACCGATGTCGCCGTCGCTCCAGCCGGTTTCGGACGGAACCGGTACGAGGTGCCCAATCATCCAGGGGCCGGAGTCGCCGGCCGGGTGCAAGCCTACCACGCTCTTTCTTGTCAGCGGCTCGCCGACGCGCCCGTGCACGACGAAAGTGTGGCCGTAGTTGTAAGCACTGCGCGCCCGGAATTCGATGAAATAGGGGCGGCCCGGGTGAAGCGACTGCTCGGACCGAGTGTTGGGCTGCACATGAACCGGCCGCAGCGGAACGACCGGTTCGGCACTGGCCCGCTCTGCCTTGTCGGTTGATTTAGATGATTCGGAAATGATGGCGGTGGTATTTGCTTCTGCGGCGGGCGCCGCGCTGGCATTTGCACTGGCACTGGCACTGGCAGAAGCTGTCACCGCGCCGGTGGTTACGTCAGTTGTGGCGGCTGCATCCTGGGCGCACGCCGTGGAGACATACGCGGCAGTTGCAAATGCGAGTACGCAAAGACTAGTCAGTAGTCCAGAACTGTTCCGATTTTTCGGATTTTGCAACATTGTCCCCTCCTTGCAAGAAAATGGCACCTCCTGATGCCCGTTCCCCTTCGTCGGAACCAACCGAGAGAGGCCGGCGCAAGCCGACCTCTCCGGTTAGTCGTTAGGTTAGCCCTTGGTCACGATCGGAGGTGGAGCCTTGCCTTTGCCCTTGCCGATGCCGACGCAAGCAGAGACGCTCACCGCGACGAGAGTTGCAACCAAAGCGATAAGAACCTTCTTCATTGGTACCCCCTGTGTTTTACAAGATTCCCCTGCGCTGAACCGTCGCGATTACAAACACAAACGGGCAATGTGCTCTAGTGCAGAAAAGCCACACTGCCGAAGTGTTTGATCGCCGGATGGTGGGCGCGCCCTTCGCCTTAAGCGCACGGGAGCCGACGATTCCATCGCTAAGTATCGGAGAGTCAAGCCATTAAGCCCCAATGCCGGGTCGGCGGACGAACCCATTCAATGGCTTATGCGGAATTGGATTTCTGACCGCCTTATCCTGATGCTTATCGGCAACAGCAAGGCGGCTCCAACGCAATCCAAAAGCGGTTAACGGCCAGCCGCGAGGATTGCCCGTGCCAGGGCCCGTCCGACGCAATCATACCCCTCGGCAGAATTATGCAGTCCGTCCCATGCCACCAAAGCGCTGGCTGGAACGCCGGCATCGATCGAGCGGCGCATGAGCGCGAAGCGCGAGAACAGCCCCACGCGTTCTTCACGCGCGACCTTGCTGATCATGTCCTGGATTGCGCCATGTTGCGATGAGGCGAGGATCAGCGGACTGTACTGCAGGTCCATCAATACCACATCGGCACCGGCGGTTTTGAGGATATGCACGCCGCCTGCGATCTCTTCATCGAGCCCGTCCGCGCGTCCGCCCCAGGCGACATCATTGGTGCCGAGTTGCCATATGACCAGGTCGGGCCGATAGGCAAGGACGTCGTTTTGAAATCGCGCGATGGAGCCGGAAATGGTATCGCCGATGCGGCCGCTGTTTACGACCTCTATCCGCGCCGCCGGCCGCAACGCCGCCAGTTCCCGCTGCATGACGCCTGGATAAGTCGCGTTCGCGCTGAGCACCCACAAACCGGTTGTAGAGGAAGAGCCGACGGCCACGATCGTTATCGGCGCGCCCGCCTTCAGGCGTGCTCCAGTGCGCGGCAGACCAGCGCCGAGAGACAGGTCCCGATTCGCTGCGAGGCACACTTCGGCGGTGGACTGCGCCGATGCCCCTGACGGTATCAGAAGCGCGGCGCTCATACAGGCGGCAACTATGCGCCAACTGATTTTGGCCATCATTCCGGATACTGCCCCGTCCCTTCCCCAATCCCGATAAATGGAAATCACCAATTGCAGCTACTCAATGGCGCCCGGCCGCTTCGTCGCTTGCGGTCCCTGACGGGATGATTTTTATTCGACTCGCCATCTGGCTCTACTTCTTTGTTTGAGCATGATCTTTTTCCAAAAAGTGGTGCCCACTTCGCGGTCATGCTGTAGGTGCCTGCGGCGGCGGTAAATGCTAGACCTGTTGCCGCTATGACGAAGCGAGGAACATGCAATGATTGACCTTTACTATTGGACAACCCCGAATGGGCACAAGATCACGATTTTTCTCGAGGAAACCGGATTGGCTTATCGCATCCTGCCGATAAACATCGGCAAAGGCGAGCAGTTCAAGTCCGAGTTCCTGGCCGTTTCACCGAACAATCGAATTCCGGCACTGGTGGACCATGCTCCCGCGGATGGCGGCAAACCGGTCGCGATATTCGAATCGGGCGCTATCCTGCTCTATCTCGCCGAGAAAACCGGGCGCTTCCTTCCTACCGACCTGCGCGGGCGTGTTGACGCCATTCAGTGGCTGTTCTGGCAGATGGGCAATCTGGGGCCCATGGCCGGCCAGAATAATCATTTCAGCAATTATGCGGTGGAGAAGATTCCGTACGCCATGGATCGCTATCGTAACGAGGTCAATCGGCTCTACGGCGTGCTCGACAAGCGCCTGGCCGATCGTTCCTATGTCGCCGGCGACTATTCGATTGCCGATATGGCGATCTATCCATGGATCGTGCCGTACGAGCGGCAGGGCCAGAAGCTTGAGGATTTTCCGCACGTCAAGCGCTGGTTCGAAGCAATTCGCGCCCGCCCTGCCGTGGCGCGCTCCTACGCCAAGGCCAAGGAGATCAATCCCAATGTGGGCGGCATCCGCACCGCCGAAGAGCGCGCCATCCTGTTCGGCCAGACCGCAGCCTCAGTGGAGCGCGCGGCAGCAAGCGCGCGATAGACCGAGCTTGGGTCCTGCAGCCCGGATTTCGTTTCTTCCGAAAGCCGGGGACAGAATCCCGGATTGAGCGAAGGCGCTCAATCCGGGCTACAAGTCCGGGTTACGCGCTTTACGCCAGATGCGGAATCTTGGGTCGCTCGCCGTGCGCTTTGCCGCTGATCGGCGGCCGGGGCAGCCTGTTGGCGCCCGCCTGCATTACGAAGGTGTGGTCAAGCGAATACCACGTACCCTTCACGTCGGCGGCGGGTGCTTTTTCGTTGTCGTGCCGAACGTAATTGCCGATGAGATGCCGCGTTACTCCGAACTGCGCATCGGTCTCGATGAAGGGGTCATCCTGCACGTAAAGCTGCGAGATCAGGGTCTTGAAGCCTTGCTTGCTCGCCAGGAAGTGCAAATGCGCCGGCCGCATATTGTGTCGTCCCTGCGCCCGCAACAGGTCACCGGTGGGACCATCGATCGGAACAGGGTAGCCCGCCGGCTTGACGCTGCGGAAGCTTATGTGGCCGTCCTGATCGGTGAAGAACTTCCCGCGCAGGTTCATGTCGGCCTGTACGGGATCTTGATTCTCGTAAAATCCTTCTGGTGAGGAATGCCAGACATCGATTTCCGCGCCTTCGATCGCTTTTCCTTTGCTGTCCTGGAACCAGGCATTGACGAACAGAGCAGGGCCCGGCGTGGGCGAGCGGACGATCGAGCCGCCGTTTGGCGTCACCGGCGAATGCATGCGCCAGAACGGGCCGAGCAGGTTCTGGTCCGTGTCGCTCATGTCATGACCGGCATTGTTGATGAGGCAGACAAGAGCCGAAAGTCCAAGGGAGCCGGCTATCAGCGCCGCTTCGTTGTGCGACTCATTGCTGCGCTTGCCTATGGCGACGACGTAGGCCAGCGCGGCGTGGAATTCCTCCTCCGTCAACTTCGCTTCCCGCACGAAGGCGTGCAAATGGCGTATGAACTCCGACATGACCTCGCGAAATCTGCCGTTCGGCGCGCGCTGCAGCTCGTTCAAAACCGCCGTCGTCACGTCTTTTTCATTTTCGATGATCATGCCGTGCCTCGGACTATTGGGAGGGCGGCAGAATAGTACAGGCGCAGGCCCGAAGAACAGGTGCACTATTTAGTGACTGAACGCCTGGCAATTGCCCGTTTGGGCGCCCGCGGCGACGGCGTCGCTATGACAAGCGCCGGGCCGATTTATGTACCTTATGCCCTGCCTGGCGAGACTGTCGAAGTGCAGGAATGGCCCGGCCACTCCGATCGCCGCCATTTGCTCGCGGTCGAGATTGCAAGTCCCGATCGCATTGCGCCGATTTGCCCGCATTTCGGCGTTTGCGGCGGCTGCGCGGTGCAGCACTGGGCGCCGCCGCGCTATCGCGATTGGAAGCGCGCTTTGGTGGTGCAGGCGCTGGCGCAAGCGGGGCTAGAAGCCCCGCTCGACGATCTCATCGATGCGAATGGCGAAGGCCGTCGCCGGGCCGTGTTTCACGCACGCCGCGGAGCACGCGACCAGCTTGACCTGGGCTTTGCCGCACGCAGTGCCCACCACATCGTCAGCATCGATCACTGCCCGGTCCTTTCCCCTGGTCTCGCTGAGGCGATCCCGGCCGCCTGGGCAATTGCCGAGAGCATCGCATCGGCCCGCAAACCGCTCGATATTCAGGTCACGGCGACCGAGGTCGGCCTCGACGTCGACCTGCGCGGCTCTGGTCCTTTAGCGCCGATGCAATCGGCGGCGCTTGCAGAGGTCGCAGCGCGCCACCGGCTTGCCCGCCTCACCAGGCATGGCGAACTGATCGCACAGCATGCGGCGCCGGTGGTGCGGATTGGCCGCGCAAACCTTGTTCTCCCGCCAGGCGCTTTCCTGCAGGCGACGGCTGCCGGGGAAGCGGCTTTGGCGAAGCTGGTCGAGGACCATTGCGCCGGTGCGCGAACCATCGCCGACCTGTTCTGCGGCGTCGGACCGTTTGCGCTGCGGCTTGCCGACAGGGCACGCGTGAGCGCCGTAGACATAGATGCCGCCGCGATTGCCGCATTGCGCACCGCCGCGGCGGCAACGCCCCGCCTCAAGCCGATCGAAGCCCAAAGCCGCGACCTGTTTCGCAGGCCGCTTCTGCCCGATGAGCTTCGCCGTTTTGATGTGGTGGTGTTCGATCCGCCCCGGCAAGGTGCGCAAATGCAGGCGCGGGCGCTCGGCCAATCGGGGGTGCGGCATGTGGTGGCGGTTTCCTGCAATCCGGCGACCTTCGCCCGCGATGCCCGTATTCTGGTCGATGGCGGCTATCAACTTCTCCGCGTCACGCCGGTCGATCAGTTCCGCTATTCCAGCCATGTCGAGCTGGTGGGGCTGTTCCAGAGGACGGACGACAGAGGACAGACGACAGACAACGGATCAAGGTAGCACGTCCGTTCCCTCTCTTATCTGTCCTCTATCGTCCGTCCTCCGTCCTCTGTCCTCAGTTTCCCCAGCGGTCGCGCCACATATGCTCGCCAATACTGCAGGAAATCCGTTGCGCGGGCGCCTGCGCCGGAATGACCGTCTCCTCCGCAATCCGAGCGGCATGTCCCAAAGAAGAGGGCGGCGTATGGCCGGCCACTTCGAGCACGAGCTTCGTGCGGGTGGCCTCCTTGAACTGCTCGCGTTCTCTGATCGGAATGACAAACGCGCCGGGGCCGCCGATAACGCAATCTTCGTAATAGATGTCGAGATGTTCGATATCCATTGTGAACGAATTGGGCCGCTTCAACATGATCGGAAGACCATTGATGGTGATGCCGTCGGCCACGACCTCGTCGCGCACGACGGTAACGAATGGACCGCTATTGTTGGCGCCGTCGCCGGAGACGTCGATGACGCGGCGAATGCCGTGAAAGCCGCTTCCCTCGAACAGCGGCTTGGCGAAGGTGAGCGCGCCCGAAATCGAGGTGCGTGAGGCGCGGCGATACGGAGCGCGCGCGATTTCATTGACGAACGCATCAGCGGCTTCCGGTCCGTCGATCAGCCGCCATGGCACGATGATCTTCTGATCGTAGGTGCCCGCCCATTCGAAATAGGTAACGGCGATCCTGCCATTAACCCCGTTGCGCAGGGCCTGCATGAACTCGCGTGACGTGAAGCCGGTGATGTAGCCCTCGCGCTGGAGTGCCTGCTCATCTGGGTCCATGGAATAGGAAACGTCAACGGCAATCACCAGTTCGACATCCACCGGAACGGCCCCCGGGCTTCTGTCGGCGCGAACTGTCGGACCTGCCGCGGCGGCGATGGCGATCACGGCAGTCGCGGCGGCAGCCATGACTATCCGAAAAATTGGAGACAAACGTCTGTGCTTGCTCGATTGCATCAGCATTACTTGCGGTTTGCCCCAGCCGTTTCCTTCGTTCCGGGGCAGCACAATTCGCGCGGAAACGACGTTCGCAGAAGAAGCGGGCAAGTGAATGGCAAAATCGCGCTTACCCTGCGCGATCGTCGATCAATTCGGTGGATGTGATCTCGATGCCAAAGCCGGCGAGGCCCACATAGGTGAGCTTCTTGGAGGTCAGGAGCCGGATCGAATTTATGCCGAGATCTTTCAGGATCTGCGCACCTAATCCAACCTCGCGCCATTGTTGCGAACGCGCGACTTCCGATCCCGTGGAACCCGCCTGCGGGATGGCGTGGGTCGGCACTCCGGCAGCCCCGTCGCGCAGGAACACGATCACGCCGCGGCCTTCCTGCCTGAACCGCTGCAACGCGGCGTGCACCGGGTGCGCGCCCCCGAAGACATCGCGGATGATATCGGCGCGATGCAGCCGAGCCGGCATGTCTCTGCCGTCGCCGATGCGGCCGTAGACGAAAGCCATGTGTTGAATGGCATCGAAGGGAGTCACATAGGCGTAGCCTTGCAGCGTGCCGATCTTGCTCTTTACCGGGAATTCGCCAATGCGTTTGACGAGTTTGTCGCGCGCCTGGCGGTAGGCAATCAGGTCGGCAATGGAGATTTGCTTGAGCTTGTAGCGCTCGGAAAATTGCGCCACCACCGTCCCGCGCATGACGGTACCATCGTCATTCATCAGCTCGGCCAATACGCCGACCGGCGGCAGGCCCGCCAGCCGACAGAGATCGACGCAAGCTTCGGTATGGCCGGAGCGCATGAGCACGCCGCCGTCTTTGGCGACCAGCGGGAATACATGGCCGGGCCGCGCGAAATCGCTCGCTCCGCTGTTGTTGTTTGCAAGGGCGCGCACCGTGTTGGTGCGCTCCTCCGCCGAAATGCCGGTGGTGAGCCCATGCCGGCAATCGACGGATACGGTGAAGGCGGTGCCGAGAGGCGCGTCGTTCGCCGCCACCATGGGGTCAAGGTGCAGCCGCTTGGCCTGCTCGGCCGACAGGGGCGCGCAGACTATGCCGGAGGTATGGCGAATGATGAAAGCCATCTTGTCCGGCGTGCACAGCGAAGCGGCAACGAACAGGTCACCCTCGTTCTCGCGATCGTCGTCGTCGGTGACGACCACAATCTCGCCGGCGGAAAACGCGGCCAGCACGGCCTCTACACGGTGATAATTATCGAGCACTCGCGTCCCTCAATAGCGCTCATGCGCTCCCCCGCAAAAAGGGCCAGCCGGGCGGCTCGCCCATCTGGCCGCGATGACGCAAATAGTGATCGGCGATCACGCACGCCACCATGGCCTCTCCGATCGGCACCGCACGAATCCCGACGCAGGGATCGTGGCGGCCTTTGGTAACGATCTCGGTCTCGTTGCCGTAGCGGTCGAGCGTGCGGCGCGGCGTGAGGATCGAGGAGGTCGGCTTGACCACAAACCTGCAGACAATCGGCTGTCCGGTGGATATGCCGCCGAGAATGCCGCCGGCATTGTTGGAGAGAAAGACCGGTCCTCCGTCGTTGCCCATCCGCATTTCATCGGCGTTTTCTTCTCCGCTGAGCGCTGCGGCGGCAAACCCGGCCCCGATCTCGACTCCCTTGACGGCATTAATTCCCATCAGCGCAGCCGCGAGGTCACCATCGAGCTTGCCATAGATAGGCGCGCCTAACCCGGCCGGGATGCCATCCGCAATCACCTCGATGACGGCGCCCACCGAGGAACCGCGCTTGCGGATGTCGTCAAGATAGGTTTCCCACGCCTTGGCTTGCTGCGCATCGGGACAAAAGAACGCGTTGCGTTCGACCTCGTCCCAATCCCAGCAGGCGCGGTCGACGGCGTGCTTGCCCATCTGGATAAGCGCGCCGCGTACTGACATTTCGGGCACGACCTTGCGCGCGATCGCGCCGGCGGCAACGCGCGTTGCGGTCTCGCGGGCCGACTGGCGTCCGCCGCCGCGGTAGTCGCGAATGCCGTATTTCGCGTCGTAGGTATAGTCGGCGTGGCCCGGCCGGTATTTGTCCTTGATGTCGGAATAATCCTTGGAGCGCTGATCGACATTCTCGATGAGGAGGGCAATCGGAGTCCCGGTTGTCACCGTCTTTCCGCTTGCCTCGTCGATGAAGGTGCCGGACAGAATCTTGACGGTGTCCGGTTCGCGTCGCTGACTGGTGAAGCGGGACTGGCCCGGCCGGCGCTTGTCGAGAAAGGGTTGGATGTCGGCCTCGGTTAGGGGGATGCCCGGGGGACATCCGTCAACGACGCAGCCGATTGCCGGCCCATGACTCTCGCCGAAGGTGGTTACGCGAAAAAGATGCCCGAACGTATTGAACGACATGGGTTTTCAGGACTCTGTCAAGGAGAACCAGCGAACAAACGCGGCCATTTATCAGCTGTACCTGACCAATTTGCCGTCCGCGAACACATAAACGACGCCTTGATCGATGGAATATTGCGTAGCGTCCTGCGCCGGTGCGATGGCGAAATGCGCGAGCAGGGCGCGCGCTGTCCCCCCGTGGGCGGCGACGACCGTATCCTGCCTCAGGCTTTCCGCCCATTCGCCGATGCGGATCGCGACCTGGGCGTAGCTCTCGCCGGCCGGCGGACGGAAACCCCATTTGTCGGTTTCCCGGTGGGCAACCACATCGCTGTCGCGCTCAATCACATCGGCATAGGTGAGGCCTTCCCATTCGCCGAACGCAATCTCGACCAGGCGTTCGTCGATTGCGTACTCTTTCGGATCGAGGCCGAGCGCCATGCGCATCAATTCCATGGTTTCGCGCGCGCGCATGAGCGGGCTCGAGACGTAGGCAAATTCGCTCGCGCCGAGGCGACGCGTGGCAAAAAGTGCACTTAAGATTTCACCGCACCCGAGCGCCTGTGCGCGCCCTTGCTTGTTCAGCGGAACATCGTGCCGGCCCTGGAGGCGTTGCTCGACATTCCAGTCGGTCAGCCCGTGACGGACGTAGTAGATAACCGGCCGCGGCACCGCTTAGGTTACAGCGCGCGATTGCTTTCCTTCACCGCTTCGGCACTGACGTACACTTCGCTGCCGAGGTCGCGAAACTTCTGGCTCATCTGCGCCATGCCCTGCTCCTTGTCATTCAAGGTGGCGGCATAGTCGCGCACATCCTGGGTAATCTTCATGGAGCAGAATTTCGGCCCGCACATCGAGCAGAAGTGCGCAACCTTGTGCGCTTCCTTCGGCAGCGTCTCATCGTGATATTCGCGCGCGGTGTCCGGGTCGAGCGACAGATTGAATTGATCGACCCAGCGGAATTCGAAGCGCGCACGCGAGAGCGCATCGTCGCGCAATTGCGCCGCAGGATGGCCCTTGGCGAGGTCGGACGCATGCGCAGCGATCTTGTAGGCAATGACGCCCTCTTTGACGTCGTCGCGATCCGGCAAGCCGAGATGCTCCTTCGGCGTGACGTAGCAAAGCATGGCGGTGCCGAACCAGCCGATCATGGCGGCCCCGATCGCCGACGTGATGTGATCGTATCCCGGGGCAATGTCGGTGGTCAGCGGGCCCAACGTGTAGAAGGGGGCCTCGCCGCATTCCTTGAGCTGCTTTTCGACATTGACCTTGATCTTTTGCATGGGCACATGCCCGGGGCCTTCGATCATCACCTGACAGCCTTTGTCCCAAGCGAGCTTGGTCAGCTCGCCGAGAGTTTCGAGTTCGGCGAATTGGGCGCGGTCGTTGGCATCGCGAATGGAGCCGGGACGCAGCCCGTCGCCGAGCGAGAAGCTCACATCGTATTTGCGCATGATGTCGCATATCTCGTCGAAGCGTTCGTAAAGGAAGCTCTCCTTGTGACGAGAAAGGCACCATTTCGCCATGATGGAGCCGCCGCGCGAGACAATGCCGGTGACCCGGTTGGCGGTAAGATGGATATAGCCAAGCCGCACGCCGGCATGGATGGTGAAATAGTCCACGCCTTGCTCGCATTGCTCGATGAGAGTGTCCTTGTAGCACTCCCAGTCGAGTTTCACCGGATCGCCATGTACCTTTTCGAGCGCCTGATAGATGGGCACGGTGCCGATGGGAATGGGGGCATTACGGATGATCCATTCGCGCGTTGTGTGAATGTTGCGGCCGGTCGACAGATCCATCACGGTGTCGGCGCCCCAGCGGATCGCCCACACCATCTTCTCGACTTCCTCCTCGACCGAGGAAGTCACAGCCGAATTGCCGATATTTGCATTGATCTTGGTAAGAAAATTGCGGCCGATCACCATCGGTTCCAATTCCGCGTGATTGATGTTGGCCGGAATGATCGCGCGCCCCCGCGCAACCTCGCTGCGCACGAATTCGGGCGTCACGAATGCGGGCAGCGCGGCGCCGAAACTCTCGCCGTCCGCAAGCGCTGCCTGCGCCCGCTCCAGCACGGACTTGCGGCCGAGGTTTTCGCGCTCGGCAATGTAGATCATCTCTTTGGTGATCACACCGGCGCGCGCCCATTCGAGCTGCGTGAGCGGATTGCCATTGGCCGCTCGCAGAGGCCGGTGGCTCAACGGGAAGTCGCGCGCCAAATGTTTGTCGCCCACATTGCCGTTGTCCTCGGCCTTGACGGTGCGACCGGCATATTCCTCCACCCCGCCGCGTTCGCTCACCCAGGCGGTGCGGGTGCGAGGGAGCCCTTTGTCGACGTCAATCTTTGCCGCTGGATCGGTGTAGGGGCCGGTCGTGTCATAAACAGGGAGCGGCGGCTCGCCGGAGGCTTCTGTCAGATCGATCTCGCGCACCGGGACGCGCAGGTCAGGCGCCGCCTGCGGCCTGACATAGGTCTTGCGCGAGGCGGGGAGCGCACCGGTGGTCACTTTCGGCGTCGCGATGGTGCGATCATGGATATTCATGTTCGTGCTCCCGGGCTTTGAGGAATAGGGGGCAAGGGCGCAGCGCGCAGTTCAAGACGTGCGCGGCGCCGAGCCCCCATTGCGGCGATCAGTTCCACAACGTGCTTTAAGCTTTGCATGAAAGGTCCTGTCCCTTCGCCGGCATGACCCGGATCAGGTTCAAAGGGTTTTCGCGGCATCCCCTCGGGATCGGCGAACTCTCAGCTCCCTAACCGGAGCTCCCCTCGGAATGGAGGTAATGTAAGACTCCCGCCCCCGGTGTCAACGCAACTTCCGCGCAGCATCCGTGTCCCGGGCGCAGCGCATGCATGCGCGGACATCGGGCAAAGATCAATAAATTCCGCTGATCGCGGCTCCGGCACGACGGTCGCTGCGCGGTGCTTCGACCATGCCGCCTGGAATTCGCCGCCCGCTCATGGGCAGAACGACCACCTTGGTGCCGACCGAGACGCGATTGTAGAGATCCATGACGTCTTCGTTGGTCAGCCGGATGCAGCCCGATGAGACATGCTCGCCAATGGTCGATGGAGCGTTCGTGCCGTGGATGCGGTAGACCGAGCCGCTGAGATACATGGCCCGCGCGCCGAGCGGGTTTGTCGGGCCGCCCGCGACAAAGCGAGGCAAATAGGGCTGGCGCTCGATCATCTCCGGCGGCGGGGTCCAATCGGGCCACTCGGCCTTTCGCTCGATGGACTTGACGCCCGACCAGGTGAAGCCTTCCCGCCCGACGCCAATGCCATACCGGATCGCCTTGCCGCCCGGCAGGACGAAATAAAGGTAGGTGTTGGGCGTGTCGACAATGATGGTGCCCGGCGCTTCGTTGGTGCGATAATTTACGATCTGGCGGCGGAATTCGGCGCGAACCTCGCCGTCATCGTTTGGATCGGTATAGGCGTGTGCCCGCGGCGCGGGCGCCTGCGGCTCGATCAAGAAGTTATATGGATCGAAGGGGTCGGCAGAAGCCGGGCCGCCAAGGCCGCTCACTACGAGGAGCGAAGCGATTGCGGCAGCCGTCCCCAAACGGCATGCCTGATTCATGACGCACCCCCTTTGTGCTGCGTATTGGTCGAAGAAGGGAGCGCCGGGGTTCAAATCCTTGCGGAGATTTAATCTGCGTAGTGCTTTCTACGAACTTCGAAATCTAAGGACCACTAGCAACTCTATGATTTCTAGTGTGGTTTTGAATTTGAAGTTCCTAAACGAGCTTGCGGCCAGTTATGATAGGAACTTCAAATTCACCGCACTAGCGGGCGGCATGCCAATCGACCACGGCCTCGGAAACCGCATCGGTCGAGGCGAAATAGGGCTTGATGTCGAGAAGCGGGGTGTTGTCCAGGCAGTCGAGGCCCACGACCGAAAGCCTGCTGCCGTTTACCGCAAGCAATCGCGCCACGCTCATGGCGATGGGGTTTGGTCGCGCCGGCGAACGCAAGGCGAAAGTACCCCGCGGCACCCCATAATGCCGGGGTACCTGCTGCACCAGGTCACGCTGCGCGCGGTCCATCCAATAAAGCACCACCAAATGGGTGCAGCTTTCCACGCCATTGAGAGCCGGCACCCACTGTGGCTTCATCTCAATCGTGCATACGGCGTCAGATTCTCGCGCATTTTTCGGACACTCCTCGCGGTTCCTCCAGGGTGTCCGGATGTGGCCCACATAATAGACCCCGGCATCGAATTTCTCCGGCAATTGGATGGTGATTTCGCCTTCGCGCACGCCAAACGGATCATTGCTCATGGGCATCTCCTTGTTTGTCGGCAAGAATTACCTTTGGCCTTGCAATTCAGGTTTAACGGTATAAAGATATCTTTATATCCAAGCGCCATGAAGGCGACAACACGCGAACGAAGCAGAAATTGCTCACCTCATGTCCGGTTTTGCCCATCTGGGATTTGACGCCGTCAATACCGCTCTCAAAGCCGCGGGCGAAGGGACGCGTCTGCGAATTCTCGCCCTGTTAGCGGAGGCGGAACTGACGGTCTCCGATCTCACGGCCATCCTGCGGCAGTCACAGCCGCGCATTTCGCGTCACCTGCGGCTATTGGCAGGCGCGGGGCTGGTCGACCGGTTTCGCGAAGGCGCCTGGGCTTTCTTTCGGCTTGCCGATCGCGGCGCTCCGGCGGAGCTTGCCCGCGACCTCGTGGCCAGGCTCGATCCGGCCGACACGACCCTCACCCGCGACCGCGAGCGGCTTTCGGCCGTACGCGCGCAACGCGCCGCGGCGGCGCAAAGTTATTTTCGCCGCCATGCGGCCGAATGGGATCGCATTCGCAAGCTGCACGTAGCTGATGAGGCGGTCGAGGAAGCGATTGTTGCTGCTCTCTCCGACATGCCCATGCGTTCGCTTCTAGATCTCGGTACCGGCACCGGGCGCATGCTCGAACTGTTCGGGCCGCAAATCGAACGCGGCCTCGGACTTGATCTGTCGCTCGATATGCTGGCCTTCGCGCGTGCCCGCCTCGATCGCGCCGGTTTGCGCCATTGCAGCGTGCGACAGGGTGACATCTATGACCTCGCGCTGCCGAACGATTCCTTCGATGTCGTCCTGATCCATCAGGTCCTGCATTTTCTCGATGACGGTGCCCGCGCCATTTTGGAAGCCGCCCGCGTGCTGCGTCCGTCCGGGCGGCTGCTGGTCGTCGATTTTGCTCCGCATGACCTCGAGTTCCTGCGCGAGCAGCATTCCCATCGCCGCTTGGGTTTCGCCGCCGATACGGTGACGCAATGGATGAAAGCCGCGGGGCTGGAAATCCTGCTGCAGCGGAACCTCGCCCCACAGCCGGCGCGGGACGGCAGTGTTGCAGTTTCACTCTGGCTTGGGCGCGACCAGCGTATTCTGCTTGCGCAGCCCTCTACCAGGGAAGTCGCCTGATGACGGCAAAGCCGCGCGCGAGCCGTTTCGTGCAGGCGGGCGATCAGCGCCGCATTCGCGTTTCCTTCGAGTTCTTTCCGCCCAAGACCGAGGAAATGGAAATCACTCTGTGGGAATCCATCACCCGGCTCGCTCCGCTGCGGCCGCATTTCGTTTCGGTGACCTATGGGGCAGGGGGTTCAACGCGCGAGCGCACCCACAGCACGGTGAAACGCATCCTCGCCGAAACCGCTCTCGTCCCGGCGGCGCACCTCACCTGCGTGGCGGCGACCTGCGAGGAAATCGATGCCGTGATCCGCAATTATTGTGCGGCGGGAGTCCGTCACATCGTGGCACTGCGTGGTGACCCCATGGGCGGGGTCGGTGAGCGCTATTCGCCGCATCCGGGCGGTTATCGCAATGCCGCCGACCTCGTTTCCGGCATCAAGCGGCTTGCCGATGTAGAAGTCTCGGTCTCGGCCTATCCGGAAAAGCATCCCGACAGTCCGACGGTCGAAGCGGACCTCGATATGCTTTCCGCCAAGGTCGATGCCGGCGCAAGCCGCGCCATTACGCAGTTCTTTTTTGAGAACGACCTCTATTTCGCATATCTCGATCGTGTTCGTGCGCGCGGCATTAATGTACCCATCGTGCCCGGCATTTTGCCCGTGCAGAATTTCAAGCAGACCAGGACGTTTGCTGCCCGTTGCGGCGCTTCCGTTCCGGACTGGTTGGCAAAACGATTCGACGGGCTCGATAACGACCCCGCGACCCGCCGGCTGATTGCCGCAGCCGTGGCGGCCGAGCAGGTGCTCGACCTGGTCGATCGCGGCGTGACCGAGTTTCACTTCTACACCATGAACCGCGCCGATCTCGTTTACGCCGTCTGCCACCTTCTCGGCTTGCGCCCGGATGTGAAGGAGGCCGCATGATCTGCGAGCAAAACCTTCGCCGCATCGCGAGCGAGCGCATCCTGGTGCTCGACGGAGCCATGGGCACCATGATCCAGGCGCTTGGCCTCGACGAGGAGGGTTTCCGCGGCGCGCGATTCGATGCCTGGAACCGGGAGGTTCGCGGCAACAACGATCTCCTCATCCTCACGCAGCCGGACAAAATTCGCGACATTCATCTCGCCTATTTTCGCGCGGGCGCCGACATCGTTTCGACCAATACCTTCTCCTCGACCCGCATTGCCCAGGCCGATTACGGCATGGCGGGCATCGCCTTCGAGCTCAATCGCGAGGGAGCAAAGCTCGCCCGGGCGGCCGCCGATCTGGCGCAGGCAGAAGACGGCCGGCCGCGGTTCGTTGCGGGCGCGCTAGGGCCGACCAACCGCACCGCCTCCATCTCGCCTGACGTCTCTAATCCGGGATTTCGTGCCGTAACCTTCGACGAACTGCGCGAGGCCTATGTCGAGCAGGCGGAGGGGCTCCTTGAAGGAGGAGCGGACCTCCTCCTCATCGAGACGATCTTCGACACGCTCAATGCCAAGGCAGCGATTGCCGCAATCAGCCAAATCACCGAGCGGCGGGCCGTGCGTATTCCGATCATGATTTCGGGAACGATTACCGACCGCTCCGGTCGTCTCCTCTCCGGTCAGACACCTGAAGCGTTCTGGAATTCCGTGCGGCATGCGGCTCCATTCTCGATCGGGCTCAATTGCGCCCTCGGCGCGCGCGAAATGCGCGCGCATATCGCGGAGATCGCCCGCGTCGCCGATACATGCGTTTGCGCCTATCCGAATGCCGGACTGCCGAACGAGTTCGGCGGCTATGACGAAGGTCCCGAATTGATGGCCTCGCTGCTCGGCGAGTTCGCGCAGTCGGGCCTGGTGAATGTGGTCGGCGGCTGCTGCGGCACCACGCCCGACCATATTCGCGCCATGGCGCGCGCAGTCGAAGGCAAGCCGCCGCGCAAGATTCCCGTGCTGCCGCGCCTGCTGCGGCTCTCCGGCCTCGAAGCTTTCACGCTCACTCCGCAAATACCGTTCGTCAATGTGGGTGAGCGCACCAATGTCACCGGCTCGGCGAAATTTCGCAAACTAGTCACCGCCGGCGATTACAGTGCCGCGCTCGCTATTGCCCGCGACCAGGTCGAGAACGGCGCGCAGATAATCGACGTGAACATGGACGAGGGCCTGCTCGATTCCGAGAAGGCGATGACCACCTTTCTTAACCTCATCGCCGCGGAGCCCGACATTGCCCGGGTTCCGGTGATGGTCGATTCATCGAAATTCTCGGTGATCGAGGCCGGACTCAAATGCCTGCAGGGCAAGCCGGTGGTGAACTCGATCTCGCTCAAGGAGGGCGAGGCCGCCTTCATCGAGCATGCCAAGGTCGTGCGGCGCTACGGCGCTGCAGTGGTCGTGATGGCCTTCGATGAAAAGGGCCAGGCAGATACGCTCGAGCGCAAATGTGCAATCGCGCGGCGCGCCTACGATATTCTCGTCAATCGGGTGGGCTTTCCGCCCGAGGACATCATCTTCGATCCCAACATCTTTGCGGTGGCGACCGGGATGGATGAGCACAACGGCTACGGCGTCGCATTCATCGAGGCCACGCGTTCCATTCGCAAAAGCCTGCCGCACGTTCACGTTTCCGGCGGCGTCTCCAATCTTTCATTCTCTTTCCGCGGCAACGAGCCCGTGCGCGAGGCCATGCACTCGGTCTTCCTCTTTCACGCCATCAAGGCGGGCATGGACATGGGCATTGTGAATGCCGGCCAGATCGCGGTCTATGACGATCTTCCCTCCGAGTTGCGCGAGACCTGCGAGGATGTCGTGCTCAACCGCCGTCCCGACGCGGCCGAGCGGCTGCTTGCCCTTGCCCAGCACTACCATGGGCACGGCAAGGAGAAGCGGGAAGCCGATCTCGCCTGGCGCGATTGGCCGGTCGAGCAGCGGCTGTCGCATGCTCTGGTGCATGGCATCACCGATTTCATCGAGCAGGACGTCGAGGAAGCACGGCGCAAGGCCGAGCGCCCGTTGCATGTCATCGAAGGCCCGCTCATGGACGGCATGAACGTTGTCGGCGACCTGTTCGGCTCGGGCCGCATGTTCCTGCCGCAGGTGGTCAAGTCTGCGCGGGTGATGAAGCAGGCGGTCGCCTATTTGCTGCCCTACATGGAGCTGGACAAGCAGGGGGGCGCCGGCGAAAGGAAAAGCTCCGGCAAGATCGTCATGGCGACGGTCAAGGGTGACGTGCATGACATCGGCAAGAACATTGTCGGCGTCGTGCTCCAGTGCAACAACTACGAGGTTGTCGATCTCGGCGTGATGGTCCCGGCGGCGAAGATTCTGGAGGCGGCGCAGAAGGAGAACGCCGATCTCATCGGTCTCTCCGGCCTGATCACTCCTTCGCTCGATGAAATGTGCCACGTGGCCGCCGAGATGGAGCGTCAAGGCTTCGATCTTCCGCTTCTGATAGGCGGTGCCACCACCAGCCGCGTTCACACGGCAGTCAAGATTCACCCGAACTATCGCCGCGGACAGGCAGTGTATGTCAATGACGCAAGCCGTGCCGTCGGCGTCGCCGGCAATCTCATCTCGGGCGAGATGCGCAAACCCTATGTCGCACGAATCCGCGAGGAGTACGCGCGCATTGCATCGGCGCACGCGCGGGGCGAGCAGAACAAACAGCGGCTCTCGCTCGCCGATGCACGCGCCAATGCGCTGAGGCTCGACTGGTCCGGCAGCTACGTTCCGCCGGCACCGAGCTTTCTGCGCACAAGGACGATCGAGGATTATCCCATTGCGGAATTGCGCGATTACATCGACTGGTCGCCTTTCTTTGCCACCTGGGAGCTGACCGGAAAATTTCCGGCGATCCTTGATGATGCCAAATTCGGGCCGGCCGCCCGCAGCGTGTTTGCCGACGCGCAGGCCATGCTGGACCGCATAGCGGAGGAAGGCTGGTTGCACGCGAATGCTGCTTTTGGTTTTTGGCCGGCCTGTGCCGCGGGCGACGACATTTTGCTGTTTGGCGATCAAAACCGCGCTGATCCGATTGCGGTGCTGCACACGTTGCGCCAGCAACTCATGCGGCGCGAGGGTCGCGCCAACATTGCGTTGGCGGATTTCATCGCGCCGCGCAGGAGCGGCCTTGCCGATCATGTGGGAGCGTTCATGGTCACGGCCGGCATCGGCCTTGACGCGGTGGCCGAGCGGTTCAAAGCCGGCAATGATGATTACTCCGCGCTCATGCTCAAAGCGCTTGGCGATCGATTGGCCGAGGCATTCGCCGAACGGCTGCATCAGCGTGTGCGCAGAGAATTCTGGGGCTACGCGCCAGGCGAAGCGCTCGGCGCCGATGATCTGATTGCAGAGAAATATCGCGGCATTCGCCCGGCACCCGGCTATCCCGCGCAGCCCGATCACTCCGAGAAGACGACTTTGTTTGCGCTCCTCGATGCCGAGCGGCGGATCGGCATCGCGCTGACCGAAAGCTATGCCATGTGGCCTGCTGCGTCGGTGTGCGGGCTTTATTTCAGCCACCCCGACAGTCACTATTTCGGCGTGGGCAAGATCGAGCGCGACCAGGTCGAGGATTATGCGTCGCGCAAAGGCTGGACCCTGGCGGAAGCCGAGAAATGGCTCGCGCCGATCCTCAATTACGATCCAGCCTCGGTGGTGCAAACGGCAGCGGAATGAAGGCGCCGCTACCCGGATTTAGCCGGCGATCCTAAGCAGCTTTCCGATGAAGCCGCGGCCATCGCGGACAGCTGGAACATTCCGGCGCAACCAGGCGTCAAGGCCGAGGCTGCGGCCTGCAGCGTGAAGCGCGAAGAAGAACATCAGGATGGCCAGGAACACATAGGACCAAGGCCATTCCGCAGGATTGCCCGGTTGATAAATGCCAAGCCAAAGATGCAATACGAAAATGACTGCGAGAGAACTGACCAGGCGCACGCCGAGCCCGAGAATGAGTGAAACGGCGAAGGTCAACTCGGCCAGGAATACGATGGGGTCGAGAATATGCAGATAGGGAATGTAATAATCCCGCACGAGATCGCGATGAAAGGAGAACGCGGCCCGGTTGCTCATCTGCTCGGTCCAGTATCTCAGTCCTGACGAGACGGGAAGCGGCAGCTTCCACAGCATGCCTTGAAACCACATCCCGCCTATCAGTACGCGGAGAAACCAAGTGATCAGGTGCTGCCCGGTACGCTGCAACGGATCTTCGTGCCAGTTCTTTACGGCGATAATGATGCTCGCTGCGATAAGCGCGATGAATAGCGCAACGAACAGATATTTCCAGGACCCGAGATCGTTATGATCACTGGTATTGCCGATCAGGAATTGCCAAAAATCCGAGAACGGGTTCGACATGCTTTTTCCGTCCAGTTAGTTTGCCGGGAAACGGGAAACAATTGCTTCCAGTAAGGCAAGTGCATCGGCAGTACCGTCCATTGCCCCCTTTTCGAAGTCTCGCTCGACCTGGCCCATGGTGTTGGTAACGGCGGCCAGGCAGAGAACCGGAACACCCTTGGCGTGGGCAAATGCATAGAGAGCGGCTGCCTCCATCTCGACCGCGAGCACGCCCCTGGATCGAGCCCGTTCAATCGCTTCGGCCGTTTCACGGAACGGGGCATCCGTCGTCCAACTCGGCCCGACAGCGACCTCGATGCCTTTCTCGGCCGAAGCTTTCCTAGCCAACTGCACAATGGCGGAATCAGCCTCCGCGAAGTCTGCCGGCGCGGCGTAATGGTAGCTGGTTCCTTCATCGCGCAGTGCGCGGTCGATAATCACAAAATAAGGAGGCTTACGCAACGGACTGATCTGTCCTGCCGATGTAATACTGAGCAGCACGCGGCAGCCGCTTGCAAAGAGTTCTTCTGTAACCAGAACAGCGAACGGAGCACCCACCGCGCAGCCGACAATCCCCACGACCTGCCCGGCAAGCAGGAAAGTATCGAGTTGCGTGTGGTAACAGGGCCAGCCGTCAAATGGGTGCGCCGCTCCACTGCGCCGCAATCGGCGCACGATGTCGCCGTCCGGATCGAGAATGCAGATTGCGGGTACATCGACAGCCGGCAGATTTTTCTGTCGTCGCGCTTCGCGAAGAAGTGCGCCGGGGAGAAAGACAGATGGGGCGGAAGGGCATTTATTCTCAAGGATGGGCGACATGATCGATCACGAGATACGCGGAACATCTGACGTTAAAGTCAGCCTCGCATCGATACAAGCGGCCGTGCTTATGGCCGGCAGATCGAGGGTATGATTTTGTCAACTTGCGGGAGAGAGCTGCATTTTCACTTGCGGCAAGTGAACTGTGCAAATATCTAGCAAGTCGGGAATCTTCGCCGCCTGCCATCGCCTATTTGGATAAGCGAGGCGAAATGCACAAAGGAACCGCCCCCATGCCGCGCAGGCGCACCGTCCTCAAGCTGCTGGCCGGATCGATTGCCGGTGCGAGCCTCTCCGGCAGGGCCACCCGCTTTGCTTCTGCCGCCGAGCGAGTGGTGCAGGTCGGCGACGGGATGATGGTTCTGGAATTCGATCGGGCTCTGCATAGCCGCGTTGTCGCGCGATCAGGCAGGAGCATGGAGCCCCTCACAGAGTTCGAGCCGAGCGAGACGCTGCGTCTTGGCGACGGCAAGGCAGTCGACAGCTTCTTTTTAATCGACAAGCGCAGCAGGCCCATAAACGACGTGCATGGCCCGGGCACGCGCCATGTCCTGCGCGGGCGTGCTGGCGAAGGTATCGAAAAACAGCTCAGCATCGTCTTTTACGATCGTTTTCCCGGCCTTGCGCTCTTGCGCGTCGCCTACCGCAATGCCGGTGCAGCACCGGTGACGATCGACGGCTGGACGAATGGCGCCCATGTCTTGAAGCCGGGCAGCGACGGCGCGCTCGAATATTGGTCCTTCTCGGGCGCATCGCACGAAGATCGGCGCGATTGGGTGCAGCCGGTGCGCGCAGACTTCAATCAGCGCAATTTCATGGGCATGAATGCTTCCGACTATGGCGGCGGCACGCCGGTGGTCGACGTGTGGCGGCGCGATTACGGGCTCGCAACCGGCCACATCGAAACAGTGCCGAAGCTCGTTGCCCTGCCGCTCACCATGACCGCGAACGGTGCGCGGATCGCGGTTGAATACGACCAGAGTGCTACGCTTGAACCGGGGAGTGACATTTCCACCTTCGAGACCTTTGTCGCCGTTCACCGCGGGGATTATTTCGCGACGCTCGACACCTATCGCAGTCTCATGGCCGAGCGCGGGCTCAAGGCGGCAAAAATACCGGCGCCAGCCTATGAGCCGATTTGGTGCGCCTGGGGCTATGAACGCGATTTCACCGTCGAGGAAGTGATCGGCACGCTGCCCAAAGCGAAAGAGCTTGGGCTTTCCTGGGCGGGGCTCGACGACGGCTGGCAGACGGCGGTGGGCGATTGGCGCCTCGACCCGAAGAAATTTCCACGCGGCGACGCCGACATGATTGCGCTCGTGGACGCCATCAAGAAAGCGGGCATGAAGCCCAAGCTGTGGATCGCACCCCTTGCCGCACAAGTGGGAGCCGATCTCCTTCGCGAGCGTCCCGACATGCTGCTCCTGGACAAGAGCTGGACGGCACAGGACGTGACCTGGTGGGACAGCTTTACCTTGTGCCCGGCTTATCCGCAGACGGTAGAGTGGGGGAGAGAGCTTGTCCGCAAGGTCATGCGCGAATGGGGCTACGCCGGCTTGAAGCTCGATGGGCAGCATCTCAACGGTGTCGCGCCCTGCCATAACCCGGCGCACAGGCACGCCCGGCCCGAAGAATCAGTCGAGAAGCTGCAGGATTTCTGGAAGGCGATCTATCAGGAAGCGACATCCATCAATCCAGAGGCGGTGATTGAAATCTGCCCGTGCGGCACGTCCTATGCCTTTCATAACATGTCCACCATGAACCAGGCGGTCGCCTCCGATCCGCTGTCATCCTGGCAAGTGCGGCACAAAGGCAAGACCATCAAGGCTTTGATGGGAGCTTCCGCGGCCTTCGCCGGTGACCATGTGGAGCTCAGCGACAAGGGAAATGATTTTGCGTCCACGATTGGCATCGGCGCTGTCGCTTCCACCAAGTTCACCTGGCCGCGCGACCCGAAGGGCGAGGAAGGGTTCCTATTGTCGGGAGAAAAAGAGGCGCAATGGCGCCGATGGATCGCGCTTTACAATGAAAAGCGGTTGCCGCAAGGCCGTTACCGGGGCGAGCTTTATGACATCGGTTTCGACAAGCCGGAAACCCATGTCGTGACCAAGGATGGCCGCTACTATTACGCCTTCTACGCCGAGCGCTGGGATGGCCCGATCGAACTGCGCGGCCTCGCCAGCGGGCAGTACACTGTCATCGACTACTGGACCGGCAAGACGGTCGGCTCCGCATCTGCGACCACAAATCGATTGCCGGTCTCGTTTGCGGGTTTCCTGCTGCTCGAAGCAGTGCCGCTCGAACCAGCTCGGACGTAAATAATGCCGGATGCCGTTCTGCAGGGGCAGAAGGCGTGGCTGCTTTATGCATTTGCAACCACGATCCTGTGGGGGGTGTGGGGCGCCTTTACCGATTTACCCGCACAGCATGGGTTCCCGGAAACGCTCGTCTATTGCGTCTGGTCGGTAACCATGATCCTGCCGGCGCTTTATGTGCTTGCGCGCACCGGCTGGCAGCTTGATCGCGACCCGCGGTCGATCATCTATGGCATGATCATCGGACTGCTCGGCGCCGGCGGCCAGATGCTGCTGTTCTACGCGGTAAGGATCGGCCCTCCCTATCTGGTTTTTCCGGTGATCTCGCTTTCGCCGATGGTGACCATTGCTTTGTCCTATCTCCTGCTTGGCGAGCGGACGAATAGTGTGGGCACAGCCGGGATCGTGCTCGCGCTGCTGGCGCTTCCATTATTCGATTTCTCTCTGCAGGGGCCCTCAGCGGGAAGCGGAGTGGGCTGGTTCCTGCTTTCGCTGATCGTGATGGGGTCGTGGGGCGTGCAGGCATTCTTCATGAAGCTCGCGAATCGCGACATGGGTGCGGAAAGCATTTTCTTCTATATGATGGTGACGGGGCTGATGCTTGCGCCCATGGCATGGGCAATGACCGATTTCAGCCAGCCCATAAATTGGGGCACCGACGGCCCCTTGCTGGCGGCGGGCATCCAGCTTCTCAACGCGATCGGCGCACTCACGCTCGTTTACGCGTTTCGCTACGGCAAGGCGATTGTGGTGTCCCCCCTCACCAATGCCGGCGCGCCGCTGACGACGGCAGTGATCTCGCTTATTGTAATCGGCACTTTGCCGGGTCGGTTGAAGCTGGTCGGGCTGGTGCTGGCGTGCATCGCTGCGGTTTTGCTTGCGATGACGCCGGAAGATGCAGTTCCCGCCGGCGCGACAACGAATCGAATCGCGTCCGGGCGATGAAAGCCATTCTCGACCTCGTTGCGCGTCATAGGACTGGTGAGCCATGCGGCATTTTCTCCGTATGCTCCGCGCATCCTCTGGTGATCGAGGCGACGTTTCGCCATGCCTACCGATCCGCGACGCCCTTTGCACTCATTGAGGCGACCTCGAACCAGGTCAATCAGGAGGGAGGCTATACGGGCATGAAGCCCGCCGACTTCCGCGATTTTGTCCATCGCATTGCCGGCCGGGTCGGCATGTCGCCCGATCGCGTTCTTCTTGGCGGCGACCACCTTGGCCCCAACGCTTGGCAGATGCTGCCCGCTGAAGAGGCGATGGAGCGTGCCGAAGTGCTGATCGAGGAATATGTGCGCGCAGGTTTTCGCAAGATTCACCTGGATTGTTCGATGTCCTGCGCAGGCGATCCGGTACCGCTTTCCGACGAAACGATTGCCGTGCGCGCAGCGCGCCTCTGTTGGGTCGCGCAACGCGCGCATGCCCATAGCGGAGGAGAGCCGCCGGTCTATGTCATCGGAACCGAGGTCCCGGTTCCCGGCGGCGCCGCCGAAGAGTTGGACGCCATTGCCGTCACCACGCCTGACGCTGCGCGCGCGACAATCAACGTGCATCGCGCAGTATTCGCGCAGGCTGGCCTTGACGATGCCTGGCAGTGCGTTGTCGCCGTCGTTGTGCAGCCGGGGGTGGAGTTTGACCATCGCAAAGTCATCGCCTATGCGCCGAACAAAGCCCGTGCGCTGAGCCGAATGATCGAGGAATGCGATGGTTTGGTATTCGAGGCCCATTCGACCGACTATCAGACGTCATCGGCGCTCGCGGCGTTGGTGCGGGATCATTTCGCGATCCTCAAGGTCGGTCCTGCCTTGACATTTGCGCTGCGCGAGGCGCTGTGGGCGCTGGACGCCATTGAACGCGAATGGCTCGAGCCCGGTCGCGTTTCCGGCTTCCGCAAGGTTGCCATTGCACGAATGAAAGCGGAGCCGCGATACTGGGCCAAGTATTATCATGGCAGCGGCGCCGCTCTCGACTATGACCTGCAATACAGCCTGAGCGATCGTATTCGCTATTACTGGCCTGACCCGCAGATCGCCCGCGCGCAAGAGATCATGTTTGCAAATCTCTGCAAAAATCCGCCGCCGCCCGCATTGATCAGCCAGCACCTGCCCATCGCCTATGCCGCGTTAAGGGAGGGCTTGATCAGCAGCGGCCCGGCGGAATTGGCCATGGCCCATGTCGGTGCGGTGCTCGATGATTATCACGCAGCCACATGGCCTGTGCAAAAAGACGGGGAGAAGCCCCCGATAGCGATGCCGGCGCGCCATGTCTAAGCTCGGCCGCGACGAAGCCGAGCTCCACGCGCTCGGCGCGCTTGCTACCGCATGCGAGATCGAGCAGCAGCCGGCAATGCTGCGCAAGAACTCACGAAGTGCTGCTCGCCCGGCAGGTGGCACTCAATGGCTTTCTTCGGCCATTGCTGGAGCGCGATGCCATGCGGGTGGTCCTCGCCGGCGCAGGCACCTCCGGCTTCATTGGCGAATGCCTCGCGCCGTACCTCGCTGCGCTCCTGCCGTGCCGCGTCGAGGCGATTGCGACGACCGATCTTGTCTCGGCGCCCTTTCTCTATTTCGAGGCCGAGACGCCGACGCTGCTGGTTTCCTTCGCTCGTTCGGGCAATAGCCCGGAAAGCGTTGCTGCGGTTGATCTTGCAAGCCGTTTCGTGCGCCAAATCTTTCATCTTGTCTTCACGTGCAACAGCGAGGGCCTGCTTGCGCGCAAGGTCGAAGCTGCAGGAAACGCAATGACCGTCCTGCTGCCCGAGGAAACCAACGACCGCAGCTTTGCCATGACGTCAAGCTTCAGCTGCATGGTCTATGCAGCGCTTGCTGCATTCTCAGGCATCGAGGAGATGGCGGGCCGGATCGAAGCGATAGCGCAGGCGGTGCAAACCATTATCGCAGAGAAGGCCGGCGCGATGCGCATGCTCGCGGGAGCACGTTATGAGCGCGCGGTCTTCCTCGGCAGTCATATCTTCAAGACCCTTGCGCGCGAGGCCGCACTCAAGCTGCTCGAACTGACCGATGGGCGCATCATTGCCGTACATGACTCGCCGTTGGGCTTTCGTCACGGGCCCAAGGTAATGGTCAATGACCGGACGCTGGTCGTAATCTTTCTCTCCAATGACGCCTACACGCGCAACTATGATCTCGACCTGCTGGAAGAGATCCGGCGCGATGGCAAGGCCGCCAAAGTGCTCGCGATAGCCGGTCGCGATGCGGGAATTCCGGCGGGGGTCGAGCGCATCCTGATGCCGTCCATGGCGCAGGCGCGGGATGTCGATCTGCTGATCCCATTCATTGTCGCGCCGCAGATATTCGCTTTCGAGGCATCGATCAGTCGCGGCCTTTCGCCGGACAATCCCAACACTTCCGGCACCGTTAATCGTGTCGTGCAGGGCGTGCGCATTCACGCGCTGGAGCCGGGATCCTGAATGCGCAGTCTTTTCCTCGGCGTCGACGGCGGCGGGACCAAAACCGGTTTTGTGATCGTCGATGGCGGGGGCAAGCGCGTGGCCTCGTCTGCGGGGCCGAGCTCGTATCATCCTCAAGTCGGTATCGACGGCGTGCGCGAGGTGTTGAACGGCGGACTGACCTCGCTGTTTCGCCAGGCAGGAATTGATGGCGACGCAATCACGTATGCCTTTTTCGGACTTCCCGCCTATGGCGAAGACAGCGACGCGCAGGTGCTGCTTGATGCCATGCCGGCAACCCTGCTCGGGCACCGGCGATACCGCTGCGGCAACGACATGATCTGCGCCTGGGCAGGTTCACTCGGCGGCGCAGACGGCATCAATATCGTCGCTGGAACGGGGTCGATCGGTTATGGCGAGCGCCGCGGCAGGACGGCGCGGGCCGGCGGCTGGGGTGAGCTGTTCGGCGATGAAGGCTCTGCCTATTGGCTGGCGGTGCAGGGCCTCAACACCTTCACCCAGATGAGCGACGGCCGCCTGCCGAAGGGGCCGCTCCATGCGGTTTTCAAGGCTTCGCTCGGCCTGCGCGAGGATCTCGATCTTTGCGCCAAGCTCATGCATGCGCATGCGCGCGAGGACATCGCCGCCCTTTCGCAATTGGTCGCACGGGCGGCGCATGATGGCGACTCCTGCGCCGTCCACATTTTCGAGCATGCGGCGCAGGAACTGGCGGCCATAATTGTTGCGGTCCGTCAGGCACTGGAGTTCGGATGCGACGAGCCCGTTCCGCTTTCCTATTCCGGCGGCCTGTTCAATGCGGGACCGCTCATCCTTGACCCGCTCAAACGTGAACTCGAACATCGATCTGGCAACTACCGCCTGCAGCCGCCGATTTTTACGCCGAGCATTGGAGCAGCAATTTATGCTGCGAGATTGGCGGGACAGCCGCTTTCAGGCGCGGCCCTGCGGCTTCTCGACCCTCGTAGCCCGGATTGAGCGTCTTCGCTCAATCCGGGCTACGCTCCCGGATTTCGTAAGGACGAAATCCGGGCTACGGGCCGCAACTATCGCCGCACGATCAATTCGGCAGCAAAAATCAAAGCGCCGATGATGATAAACAACAGACCGATGACGTGCTTTGCCCTTGCCGAGATAAGGTACACTTTCCCAATTTGATGATTGCGCATTTCATAGCGAGAAAGCACGAGGACGAGTGCGCCTATTACCCCGAATGCGATCGCGATCGTGCTTTGCGTCAGTTGCATGCATTACCTCGCTCTCGACTTGCACAGCTACGATTTCAAACTGCAAACACCGGAGAGGCAATCCTCACCGGTGCTTGAATTAAACTTGAATTTGCGAAGATTGGCTGGTGAAACTCAGAACGCGCCCAGCAGTATGGCGCCGACGAAAGCAAACACGACAAGTACCGCGAGAACATCGAGCCTCAACGCAAGGTCCACGACACGCGCCTTTCCTTGTTGAGCCGGGCGGAACCTAGCAGAGCTCCGCATCGAGCCGAAGTCACAAATGTTGTGCAGTGCGGAAGCCGGGTGGGCAAAATGCCATCAGTACTGATAAAGCGTCGCCAAGGTGCTGAAGCATCGAGATAAAATTGACAAGACCTGACGATTTCCGACGACGCAAGGCATGTTGGATTGCGCGCGCGGAAGGAAGGGCGCGCGCGAAATATTTCAGAGGTTTGACCGCAAATCAGAGCCGGAACAGCCGCTTGGCGTTGCCGCTTGCGAGCTTGACCTTGTCCTCATCGCAGAGCGGGACATTATTGAGCCATTGCACCCCGGGTTTGTTCGCGACGAATGGCCAGTCCACCGAGAACAGAATGCGGTCAATTCCCATCTCCATCATGCAGCACAGCAAGGCAGGGTTGGAAAAGTTGCCGCTGGTGGTGACATAAAAATGCTCGCAGAAGATCGTTCGGAAGCTCAAGGTCTTTGCGCCCGGACGGGAAAGCGCATGGTCCACCCGCCATACCAGGTAAGGAAGCGTCTCGCCGAGATGGCCGAGCACAATCTTCAATCTGGGATAAGCGTCGAAAACACCGCTGAGCACCATGCGAATGGCAGTCGTTGCGGTCTCGACCGTGTATCCCCAGCCGGCGCGCGACACCATGGGGAAATCCTTGGCATAGTCATTGTAGTAGGCGTCCATCACCGCGGCGACCGGCAGCGAAGGGTGCAGATAGATTGGTACGTCGAGCGCCTGAGCGCGCTCGAAGATCGGCCAGAACCGCTTGTCGTCGACGAACAAGCCCTGCGCGAGACCGTGAATCATCGCGCCCTTGAAGCCGAGCTTGGTCGTGCGCTCGAGTTCGTCGGCTGCCGCTTTTGGATCGCTGGTCGGCAGTGCCGAGAAAGCGGCAAAACGCTTCGGGTTTGCTGCCACGGCCGCATGCAGACGATCGTTCACGCGACACGCAAGCGCGACCGCATCGGCACCGGAGATTTTCTGCGTTGAAGGCGCTCCGTGCGATATGATCTGCAAGTCTACTCCCGCCTCGTCCATCTCCTGGAGGCGCAGCTCGCCGAGATCATAAAGGCGCTTGAGCATTTCGGGATCGCGTACTCCTTCGCCACCGGGGAATTGTGCCGCAAGCTCCTTATCCCAATAGTGTTCCTCCAGCGCGATCACCGGGCATTTCGGTCGTTCCAACATTTGCGCTCCTCGCGTTCAGAAACAATGCAGTTTTAAAGCTCACACTGCCATATCGGAAGCCGCTCCAATCTGCTTATCCGATCGCCTGTCGGGATGCCGGATTTGAGCAGCATAAAAGCCGCATAAATTAACCGTCGTGTCACGCGCTCCTCGCAACGCTGCCTTGCGCGCGCGCGCTTGGCAGAAAGCCCTTCGGTGCGTTATTGGCCATGATCGTGCGGCCTGATTCAAGGATGCTCGGGACCGTGACCCATCTGGTCGATAAACAACTGGTACAGCGCGCCAACACGGTTTTGCTGCTGGCCATGCTGTGGGCCGGTTTTGCCGCCTGCGCCCTTGGTGCGACGATCTATGATCTCACGCATTGGCTGAGCGATTAGGGTTACGCTTTGGGACCTGGGCCCCATTGAAGCGCCCAGCCATTTCAGCAGCTGTGAGGCTTTCCCTTCAGCCCCTTGCTTTCGTCATCGCTAGGGGCCTGCGGACTAATGGTGCTTAGGCCCGGGGAGCGATATACTGCCTGCCGCTAACAATGCCGCGGCAGGTGTGCGCGGCAGGCTGGGAGGTCACACATGTCGAGCGATGCAAGGGACATCAATCGGTTGCAGGGCGCGTTGTCCGAAACGGTTCGCGAACATTGGAAGCTGTTCCTGGCGGAAGGCATCATCCTGGTGGTGCTCGGCATCCTGGCCATCGTGGTGCCGCCGCTTGCCACCATTGGGGTTACAATCTTCATTGGGTGGCTGTTCCTGATCAGCGGCGTTGCCGGCCTGATCACGACCTTTGGCGCCCGGCATGCGCCGGGATTCTGGTGGTCGCTGCTTTCCGCCATTCTTGGCATTGCCGCCGGTATCGTCCTGCTTGGCTGGCCGATCAGCGGAGCGATCTCGCTCACGTTGCTTTTGATCGTGTTCTTCATCATCGAAGGCGTTCTTTCCATCATGTATGCGCTCGAGCACAAAAAGGAACTCACCGGTCAGTGGGGGTGGATGCTGGCGAGCGGCATCATCGACCTCATCCTCGCGGCCATGATCTTTGCCGGGCTTCCCGGCACCGCGGCTTGGGCCCTTGGCTTATTGGTCGGCATCAACATGCTGTTTGGCGGTTCTGCCATGATCGCCATTGCGTTGCACGCGCGTAGCGGCGCCTCCCCCTCCGCACCGGCTGCGCGCACTACGTAACTCAAGGCATCTGCCGCCGCAGGAATTCGCCGATGCGCGCAATCGCCAGTCGCGCCTCCGGCAGCACGCGCGCGAACAGGTGCCAGGCATGGGGCATGCGCGGCCAGATCTCGAGCTCGACGGAGCATCCGCTCGCGCGCAACTTTTCCGCCATGCGGACGGAATCGTCGCGCAGAATCTCGTCGCCGCCGACGTGAATGAGAGACGGTGGCAGTCCTGCCGGATCGCCATAAAGCGGGGACACGTGCGGATCGCGCGGGTCGGCGCCGCCGACATAATGGCGGGCGAAGCATTGCGCCCGCTCCGGGACGAGCGACGGATCACGTCCGGCGTTCACTCGCAATGAATCGCCGGTCATGGCGAGATCAGTCCAGGGCGAGATCGCAACCACGGCCGCGGGCAGCGGGGTTTCGTCGTCACGCAGCCGCAGCAAAGTGGAAAATGCGAGCCCCCCGCCGGCGGAATCGCCCATCACGGCAATGCTTTTCGGCGCCGCACCTTGTGCGATCTGCCAGCGATAGGCGCCCACCGCATCATCGAGCGCGGCCGGGAACGGGTGTTCGGGAGCGAGGCGATAGGACAGGCATAGCACTTGCGCGGAAGCGACGCTGGCAATGCGCCAGATGAAGTCGCGATACTGCGAGGGCGATCCAAAAACATAGCCGCCGCCGTGCAGGTAAAGAATATGGTGGTCGCTGCGCGAGCGATCGGTTGCAATGCGCACCGCCTTTACTCCGGCCGCATTGAGCGTGGTCACTTGCGTGCCGCGCGGCGGGCCAGGAGTAATGCGCTCTAGCGCGAGCATGCGCCGGCGCAGGACCTCGATGTCCGGGTCTCGCGCCTGACCGCGCTTGCCGATCCAGCGCAGGCCAAGGCGCACGAGTTCGGCGGAAACGCTCATTTAAGCTCCGCAACACGGGCCTGGATCGAGCGGATATCTTGTCGTCGCATGCTGATAATGACCTCTATTGTCACGGTCGAGAAAAAGATATCGAGATCGCGGTATATTCATTCCCGAAGGGACAGTGAATGGATCTCAAGCTTGACGGCAAGGTTGCGCTGGTGACGGGATCAAGCCGCGGCATTGGCCGCGGCATCGCGCTCGCCTTCGCCGAGGAGGGCTGCGATCTCCTGCTGACCGGGCGCGACAGCGAGGCGCTGGCCGAAGTTGCCCAATCGATAAGTGCCAAAGGCCGCAAGGCTGCCGTGCGCGCAGCGGACCTGCGTGAGGCTGGCGCGCCCGCGGCCCTGATCGAGGAAGCACGGCGCGCGTTCGGCGGCCTCGACATTCTGGTAAACAACGCCGGCACCACCAAGCGGGGCGACTTCTTTACGCTGAGCGATGCCGACTGGGCGGACGGCTACGCGCTGAAATTTTTCGCGCATGTGCGGCTGGCGCGCGCTGCCTGGCCGCTGTTGAAGGAGCGCCGCGGCTCGCTCATCGCCATTGCCGGCACCAGCGGACGCAAGCCGGAAAAGAATTTCACCATTGGCAGCTCGGTCAATGCCGCGGTGGCTGCATTTACAAAATGCCTCGCCGATCTGGGCAAGGAAGACGGCGTGCAGGTCAACTGCATCCACCCGAGTTTGGTTGAGACCGAACGGCAATGGCGGCGCATCCGCGCCGAGGTGGAGCGCACCGGAGAACCGGAAGCGAAGGTGCGCGAGCGGCTCGCCCGCGTGACCGGCATCATGCGCTTCGGCAAGGTGGAGGACGTGGCCGATCTCGCAACTTTCATTGTATCCGCCCGCGCGACTTGGCTGCATGGATCGACCATCGACCTCGACGGCGGCGAGATCCCGGTGCTGTGAATATCCTGCTCACACCGGCGCGCATTGGCCCGGTCGAGATTCCCAATCGCATCGTGATGCCGCCCATGACCACGCGGACGGCAGATGCAGAGGGCTGTGTCACCGAGGACACGGTTGCCTATTACATGGCGAGAGCGCGCGGCGGTGTCGGTCTGATCACGGTGGAAATGGCCTCGCCGGAAAAGGTCGGGCGTCACCGCCGCCGTGAAATTGGCATCTATGAAGATCGGTTCCTGCCCGGTCTCAAGCAACTGGTCGATGCGATTCATGGCGCCGGTGCAAAAGCCTCGATCCAGCTGGGGCATGCCGGCGGGCATACCCGCCGCGACATTTGCGGCGAGACGCCGATTGCGCCCTCGGCCATCCCGCACCCGGTATACGAGACCACATTGGAAACCATCGTTCCCGAGGAAATGACCAAGGCGCGCGTCGATCAAACCATCGCGGCGCATGTTTCGGCGGCACTGCGCGCGCAACAGGCGGGGTTTGATTGCGTGGAGATCCACGCCGCCCATGGCTACCTGATCTCGCAGTTTCATGCTCCGTTCGAAAACCGCCGTAGCGATGAATATGGCGGATCGCTCGAAAACCGCGCGCGCTTCGGGCTCGAAATCCTGCGAGCGGTGAAGGCTGCGGTGTCGCGTGTCGGCGTCATTTATCGGCTTTCCGTCGAGGATTTCTTCGAAGGCGGGCTGCCGTTCCAGGAAGGCCTGCAAATTGCGCGCTGGGCGGAAGAAGCAGGCGCCGACGCCGTGCACGTCACTGCCGGTCATTATCGCTCGCTTCCCTCCGCCCAGATCGTGCTTCCGCCCATGAACTATCCTGACGCGACATTTCTCGACATGGCGGGGCAGGTGAAAAAATCGCTGCGCGTCCCAGTGATTGCCGTCGGTCGCCTGGGTGACCCGACAATTGCGAGCGGGGCAGTCGCCGGCGGGCAGGCTGACTTCATTGCGCTCGGACGCTCGCTCATCGCCGATCCGGAATGGGTCAACAAGTTGCGCCACGGCGAGCCGGTCAGGCGCTGCATCGCCTGCAACACCTGCATCAACGAGATGCGCGGGGGAGCGCGCATCGGCTGTGTCGTGAATGGCGCAGCCGGCCGCGAGACGGCCTTCGCCAATCCTCGCCCGCCGCGCGGCCAACGCATAGCCGTCATCGGCGCCGGGCCTGCCGGGCTCACCTATGCGTCGCTGGTTGCGGAAACCAACATCGTGACGGTGTTCGAAAAGGAAAAACAGCCAGGCGGCGGCTTTCGCCTTGCCGGCAAGGCTCCGCTGTTCCAGGAGGTCGAGGCGAGCGAGCGCAGCCTTGACCGCTACATTTCCGATCTGGTCGCCGCCTGCACGCGCAAGGGCGTGCAATTTCGGTTTGGGGTCGACCTCGCCAAGGAACGTGACCTCATTGCCGCATTCGATCGGGTCGTGATTGCATCGGGGGCACGCTATCGTTTTGGCCTTGGCGCGATCGTTGCGCGTCTTCTCGACTGGGGCGTAGCCCGCTGGCCGGGCTTGTCGCGCTTATTTAGTTCGACCGCATTTCGCGACTGGTTCTATTACCGCGCTCGCGAGGCAACCGCGTCACGCGTGCGGGCATTGCTCGATCCTGCGCAAACGGTTGTTGTCATCGGTGATGCGCGGCGCCCCGGCAAAAGCAAGGATGCCATTGCCAGCGCCTTCGAGGCCGCGCTTCTGCGTGCATCGTAGCATCGTAGCCCGGATTTGGTTCTTACGAAATCCGGGGTGGGTGTCCCGGATTGAGCGAAGGCGCTCAATCCGGGCTACGGGACGGGCAATAAATCGGCAACGGCCAGCGCAATGATCTTGGTCGCGGCATGCGTCCATCGCACGGGACTTGCCACGCAAGACGCCGGTCTGTCATCCTTATTGCTGCTTGCCGATATACAAAGGTCGCCGTGCAATCCATACTCACCGAGTGGCTTAGCCTCATTCTGCGCTGGCTGCATGTTGTTGCCGGCATTGGGTGGATCGGCAGCTCGTTTTACTTCATCCATCTCGATTTGAGCCTCAAGCAGCGAGCCGGCTTGCCGCAGGGCGTGCAGGGCGACGCCTGGCAGGTGCATGGCGGCGGCTTTTATCACATGGTGAAGTATCTGGTCGCACCCGCCCGCATGCCCGACGAACTGACCTGGTTCAAGTGGGAAGCCTATGCCACCTGGCTCTCCGGTTTCTCGCTGCTGGTGATCGTCTATTACCTGGGCGCCGAGCTTTATCTTATCGACAGGTCCGTGCTGGACCTTTCGGCGCCGGGCGCCGCGGCCATCGCCTTCGCCAGCCTGCTGCTGGCATGGCTCCTCTACGAGGCGGCGTGCCGCTCTCCGCTCGCCGAGCACGACGTCGCGCTCGCGCTGATCGGCTACGCTTTTCTGGTAGGGCTCACCTATGGCTTTACGCATATCTTCAGCGGGCGAGGTGCGTTCACGCAAATCGGGGCGCTGATCGGGACCATCATGGTCGCGAACGTCTTTATCGTGGTTATCCCCAATCAGAAGAAGACGGTCGCCGCGCTCCTCAAAGGCGAGACACCCGATCCGATGTGGGGCGACGCCGCAAAGCAGCGCTCCGTGCACAACAATTACCTCACCCTGCCGGTCGTCTTCCTGATGATCTCGAATCACTATCCTCTGGTGTTCGCGACCCGCTTCAACTGGATCATTGTCGCGATCGTGCTGGCGATCGGACCGGTCATCCGGCATTTCTTCAACGCCCGCCATGAGGGCAAGAAGAGCCCGTGGTGGACCTGGGGAGTTGCCGCAACAGGCATGCTGGCGGTGGCCTGGCTTTCCGGTGCCGGGCCGAGGGAGACGCCGCCGCCCCAGGCATCGACCAGCGCTCAGATGCTGACTGCCGATGCGGCGGCGGCGCACGCGGTGATACTCTCCCGCTGCAGCATGTGTCACATGGACGGACCGGTCTGGCCCGGCATTCATGCCGCGCCCAAAGGCGTCTTGCTCGACGGGCCCGAGAATATTCAACGTCACGCGCACCTGATCGACATCAATGCGGCACGCTCGCGCGCCATGCCTCCCGGCAACATCACCGAAATGACGGACCAGGAACGGGCGCTTTTGGCGGCGTGGATTGCCGCCGGCGCGCCGCCGAGATGAAACCAAGGCAGGATTTGCGCAGATACCCGCGTGATCTCATCGGCTACGGGCGCGACCCTCCTGATCCGCGCTGGCCCGGTGACGCGCGCATCTGCGTGCAATTCGTCATCAATTACGAGGAAGGGGGCGAACGCAACATTCTGCATGGCGATGCCGCGTCGGAAGCCTTCCTCTCCGATGTGCTCGGCGCCAAGCCCTGGCCGGGGCAGCGCCACATGAACGTGGAATCCATGTACGAATATGGCTCGCGTGCTGGCTTCTGGCGGTTGTGGCGCATGTTTACCGAGCGAAACGTGCCGGTGACGGTATTTGGCGTAGCGACCGCCTTGGCGCGCAGCCCTGCCGCAGTCGCTGCCATGCGCGAAGCAGATTGGGAAATCGCGAGCCACGGTTTGAAATGGATCGATTACAAGGATGTCACCGCCGCCGACGAACGCGCGGATCTCAAGGAGGCGATCCGCATCCATCGCGAGGCAACCGGGGAACGACCGCTCGGCTGGTATACGGGTCGTAACTCCGTCAACACGCTGCACGCCGTCCTCGACGAGGGCGGCTTTATCTATTCGTCGGATTCCTATGCCGACGACCTGCCATACTGGGTCAAAGGCCCGAAAGGGCCGCACCTGATTATTCCATACACGCTCGATGCGAACGACATGCGTTTCATCAATCCGCAGGGGTTCGGCACCGGCGAGGAATTCAGTTCGTACCTGAGGGACGCTTTCGACTTCCTCTATGCCGAGGGCGAGCAGTCGCCGAAGATGATGTCGGTTGGCCTGCACTGCCGTCTTGCCGGCCGGCCGGGCCGGGCCGCGGCGCTCGCGCGATTTCTCGATTACATCCGCGCGCGCAGCGGCGTCTGGATTGCAAGACGCATCGATATCGCACGGCATTGGCAGCGCGAGCATCTTGCCTTGGCGGCGGATGCTCCCGCGATCGGCGCTGGCGAGTAGTGCGATGGACCGTATCTCGCTCGCGGGGCTCAATGCCGCAGACGGAGCAGGATTCGTCGCCGCGCTCGGTGATATTTACGAGAACGCGCCATGGGTGGCGCAGGCGGCATTCGATCGGCGCCCCTTCCTTACAATGCAGGCGCTGCACGACGCGATGACGGCAGCAGTGCAGGCGGCTCCAGCGCAGCAGCAACTGGCCTTGATCAACGGACATCCGGATCTGGCCGGCAAGGCTGCGCGCGAAGGCAGCATGAGCGCCGATTCCACGGCGGAGCAGGCGAGTGCCAGTCTCGACCGGCTTTCGAGTGAGGAATTCGATGAATTTCAGCGGCTCAATGCGGCCTATCGAAAGAAATTCGCCATGCCTTTCATCCTGTGCATTCGCCGGCACAGCAAGGATTCGCTTTTACGGCAATTTGACCGGCGGCTGCAAAACAGCCCTGAAGAAGAAAAACAAATCGCGCTGGCGGAGATATTTCGCATTGCCGCTCTGCGCCTCGATCAGCGCATCGAGGCAACCGATCGGCTCAACGTGCATGGCCGGCTATCCACGCATGTGCTCGACACCCAGCGCGGACGTCCGGCTGCCGGCGTGAAAATCGAGCTTCTCGAAGCTTTCGCAAAAGAGCGGGCTGCGATTGATCGCAACTGTGCTCAGCAATCGCGATGGACGCACCGATGCGCCTTTGATTGGCGGGCGCCCGCTGCCGATCGGGCGCTACGAGCTGCGCTTTCACGTCGGGGCCTATTTCGCGGGCCTTGGCGTCGCGCAAGGCGATCCGCCGTTTCTTGACGTCGTTCCGGTGCAGTTCGCGATCGCCGAGCCGGAGGGTCACTATCACGTTCCGCTTCTCGTCACGCCATGGAGCTATTCCACCTACCGCGGCAGCTGAAGCATTGATTGCCAAATGGGCACGTCAGCCCGCTACTGCCCAGGCCTGCGGCAGTGAGGCCGCTTTTGTTGGGCGGTTTGAATCGGCGAGGCAAATCGCCATACTATCGAGATTGGCACCGCCGCTGCTCGGAGAATGCAAACGCCGCTGCGGCGAGAAGGAAGCATGCACATGATCAGGCTATTCGGAATATTTGCGGGAATGGCGGTTGCGTTCTCGGCGGTTGGGGAAGCCTCGGCGCAGACCGATGTCAAGTTCGCGCTCGATTGGAAATTCGAGGGTCCTTCGGCGCCCTATTTCGTCGCGATCGACAACGGATACTACAAAACTGCCGGGCTTAACGTGACCATCAATTCAGGCCCCGGCTCGGTCGCAGGTATTGCGCGAGTGGCCGCCGGCACTTATCCGCTCGGCTTTTTCGATATCAACTCGCTTGTCAAATTCCAGGATCAGAATCCGGGCAAGAAGGTACAGGCGATCCTGATGATGTATGACCGGCCGCCATTTGCGATTGCCACCACCAGCAAGACCGGGATTGCCAAGCCCAAGGACCTGGAAGGCAGAGTCCTGGGCGCGCCTGCTGCCGACGGCGCCTTTGCGCAATGGAAAGCCTTCGTCAAGGAAAACGGCATCGACGAATCCAAAGTGAAAATCGAGAATATCGGGTTCCCCGTGCGCGAACCCATGCTCGCGGACGGCAAGGTCGATGCCATTACCGGCTTCTCGTTCTCCATGTTCTACAACCTGCTGCAGAAGGGACTGCGGCCCGACGAGATCAAGATCATGCTGATGGCGGACCACGGTCTTGTGCTCTACGGCAACGCCGTGATGGTCAACCCGGATTATGCCAAGGCAAATCCCACCGTCGTCGCTGGTTTCGTGCGTGCGACCGTCAAGGGCGCGCTCGATACCATCAAGGATCCGGAGACGGCGATCAAATCGGTTATGGCTCGCAACGAAACCGGCGATCCGAAAATCGAGCTTGACCGGCTGAAAATGTCGCTGCGCGACAATTTCGTAACGCCCTGGGTGAAGGAGAATGGTTTCGGCGACGTCGACATGGCGCGGCTCGCCAAATCCATCGACCAGATTGCGCTCACCTACGAATTCAAGAACCGGCCCAAGGCAGAAGATATCTTCACCGGCCAATTCCTGCCGCCCGTGGCGGAGCGCAGGATGCGCTAACCTACCGCCATTGCGGCCACAGGCTCATCGGGCGCATGCTCAACTGGTGGCCGACGGCGCGTTGCGGCCGCGAGCTTTTCGAGCCGGAAGAGGTGGCGCCGGTCGAGGCTGGCTCTTTCACGGCGGCGCTCGAACTTGCCCCATGCTTTTTGGACAGCTTGGATTTGTCGGGCTTGCCCAGCCGGAAGGGACGGGAATATCGGAAATTATATCCCGCAGGGACCGGCAGAATGGTTGCCTCTGCGGGCACGCTGTAATGCATCGGGTGCGGCCAGGGAACAGCCGCCGGGGCTGTGCCATCGTGCAGAACCTGGCGTTCGAAAGTTTGCTCCAACGCGACCTTGATGGCCGGCTCGCCGAAATGCTCGATGCCGAAATTCGCCGGGCTGGGCGCCGCCAGGACGGGTGGCGGAGTTTCTTCGCCGACCACGAGCGTGCGCGGCCAAATCTTCTGCTCAGGCGTGCGCCGCACCACCCATTGCTCGGGCTCGGTGACGGTCGCCGGACGGTCGGCGGTTGCCGGCACGACATGCACGATCTTGAAGCCGCGCGCCTTCAGCTCCTTGAGAATATCCGGCAGCGCGAGCGCGGTAGCCGGCTGGATGTCGTGCAGCAGCAATATGCCCTTGCCCTGCGCTTCTATGCGGCTGATCGCGCGCCGCGTCACTTCGCGGTTGTTGATATGCGTCCAATCGTCGGCGAGAAAGTCGACGCTCCAGGTCATGTAGTTATGGGCGGCGAGATATTGCTCGACCGAGTTCTGGCGCAACAAACCGGGAATACGAAAGAACGGAGAAATGGCCTTCGGATCACCCAACACATCGCGCAGCGATGCGTAGCCGTCTTCGATTTCCTTGGCAGCCTGATCCACCGTCATTTTGGCGAAGGTGAAGGGGTGGTTCTGGCTGTGGTTGGCGATGGTATGCCCCTCGTTATAGACCCGCCGCACGATCGCCGGGTAGCCGCGCACCATGCGGCCAACCATGAAGAATGTCGCCTTCACGCATTCCGATGCCAACGTCTCGAGAATGCGAGTGGTATAGGGCGGCAACGGACCGTCGTCGAAAGTCAGCACTACCTCGTGGTCCTTGAGCGGCAGCGATTCCCCGTATTGCATGCTGCCCAGGCGCGCATGCTCGCTCGGGTCGACGACAATAGTCCGGCTGACCCCGAGCGCATCCGGCGGGCATTCAGCAGCCGCTGCCGTCCCCGTCATCAAGGACGCCAGCATGAAATATGCGGCGATGGCGCTGCGCATGCCCCCGTTCAGGCCCCGACTCTCGGACAATCGCCCGGAAATACGCCCTAGGCACAAATGATGAGATATCTGCACTGTAGCCAAACAGTACGAGGAGGCAATTTAATGACCGCTTAATTCACCGCGTTGCCAACGATTTATTAGCCCTGTGGCGGTATCGACACGGTGTCATAGAACCTCTTCGCGGTGAATGCGGTTCCAGGCGAAAGGTAAACGCCGGACTCCAGGCTAGTGCGGAGTGTTAACCCTAATCGACCTAATCTGGCGCTCAGAGGGGGTGATCGGGACCATGCTTTCCTTGTTGGCGCGCCGTCTTCGGCGGTCGCGGCGAATCGAAGCGGGCGCGCCGGTAGCGTTGCGCATCATTGCTTCGCTCGCACTTTTCATCGTGATCGCGATCGTTGTTTGTCTCGGGCTCGCTTATGTGCTGGCTCGGCAGGCCGACGATTATTTCGAGGCCGAGCACCGCCGGGCGCTCTCGGGAGCGGTTGAAGCCTTGCAGGCGGTCTCTCCCGACCTCACGAAGGTCGATCCCGAGCTCATTCACGTGCTTGAGCGGGCCTCGGGTCTCAAGGAATTGCGATTCGAGAGCGAGCCTGTCGGCGGCGAGCGTCAAGTGCAATCCATGCTGAACCGCAACGGCCGGATTGTGGGCTGGTTCAGTTGGGAGCGGGAGCGGCCGGCAAGTGCGATGATGCATCGTTTGCTGCCGATTGCGGGTCTCATCGCATTCGGACTGGTCGGGTTTGCTGCGCTGGCCATGTGGCAGCTCGGCCGACTCGGCTTCAAGCTCGCCACCACCGAGCGGCAGGTGGAGAAACTCGAATTTCAAGATGTCCTCACCGGACTGCCGAACCACAATCGCCTGTTCGAGCTGCTCGATCACGCCTTGGCTACACGGCTGGAGGACGAGGCTCTTGCTTTCGCTGCGCTCGATCTCGATGGGTTTGACGAGATCAACGATGCGCTGGGTTATGCAGGCGGAGATGAAGTATTGAAGGAGTTGGGCGAACGCTTGCGAAAAAGCCTGCCCGCGGGCGCCGTTATCGCACGGCTTGGCAGCGATGAGTTCGCAATGCTCATTTCCGGCATGGGTCGCGACGGTGCCCTGCAAACGGCGGAGGCTGTCCGCCAGGCTATCATGCGCCCGATCTGGATGGATCAGCTCGTTCAGATCAGCGTCAGCATCGGGCTTGCCGTCGCACCACACGACGGCACGACGCGCGACGAACTCACGCGCCGCGCCGACCTCGCCTTGCGCGCGGCCAAACGCAGGGCGCGCGGCACCGTGCTCGGTTTTGTCGACGAGATGGAGACCGAGTTTCAGGAGAAGCGCTTCATCAAGCGCGAGATTGCGCTCGCGCTCACCGCGCGCGCCTTTGACGTGCATTATCAGCCCATTGTCAGGGCCGAAGGCGGTGCAATCGTCGGTGTGGAGGCGCTGTTGCGCTGGAATCATCCCAGCCGGGGATTTGTTGCACCTTCCGTGTTCGTGCCCGTCGCAGAGGAGGCCGGCTTGATGGACCGGCTGGGTGAATTCGTGCTGCGCCGAGCGATCGCCGATGCCACGCGCTGGCCCGATCTCTACGTATCGGTCAACGTTTCGCCGGTGCAGATGCGTGATCGCGCATTCGTCGATCTGGTCGATCGTGTCTTGTCGGAAAACCGCTTCGAGCCTGCTCGGCTGGTTCTGGAAATGACCGAAACCGTGCTCGTCGACGACCCGGAGCAGGTAACCGCGCGGCTCTTGGAGCTGCGCGCGCTCGGGGTTGGTCTCGCATTGGACGATTTCGGCTCCGGATATTCCAGCTTGAGCTATCTGCAAAAGCTTCCGTTCAACAAGCTGAAGATTGATCGCAGCTTCGTTGCTTCCCTGGAGCAATCGGCCAATGCCGGAGTGATCATCCAGGCCATTGTGAGCCTGGGCCGGGCATTGGAGATGAGTGTCGTTATCGAGGGCGTTGAAACCGAAGATCAGCGGATCCTGCTGCGGCTCGCCGGCTGCAGTGAGATGCAGGGCTATTTGTTTGCAAAGCCTTCGGCGCGCGAAGAGCTCGATCGATTGCTGGAACGGGAAAAACTCGAGCGGGCAGAGGCACGTGGAGCATTGCGGGCGGGCTGACAAATGAAACCACTGAAATTACCGGCTCTATCATCATGATGCGGGTGCGCCTCAAGGCCGATGGCCGAATTGTCGAGATACTCGCCGACGGAAGCGAGCAAGCCATCGCCGCCGCGCAGGGCCGGGATGCGGCCTATGCCAAAGGCATTCGCGCGCGCAGTCAGCTCACTCAGGCCGAGTTTGCTGCCCGCATCGGCGTGCCACTCGAGACCGTGCGCAATTGGGAGCAGGGCAAGCGCTCGCCGCGGGGTCCTGCACGCGCCCTTCTCAAAGTCATCGATAAGGCCCCGGATGTCGCCTTCGCCGTGCTCAGGACGGGCGGATAGCCTGTTTTTGCGGCACTGCGTGTACAGGACGCGGGGGCGTCGCAAGCCAGGTCAGCGCGGCCATGGCAACAAGCGTCGCGATATAAGCGATGAGCTGCAGTTCGGTTGGCCGGTCGGTATAGCCGATCAGTGTGTGCAACAGGCGGCCGACAATGCTGTCCTGCGGCAGCCAGCCCGAACTGTCCCACAGCCGCTGGCCCAATATGTTGATCATGCCGGCGCCGTCGAGGTACTGCACCGCCTGCGCGGCCATTCCGGCTGCGAGCAGCGCAATGAGAACGGCAGTTACGGTGAAGATATAGCGTACGGGAATGGCGAGCAGTCCGAAATAGGTCAAGGCCGTAAAGATAGTCCCACCCGCTAATCCAAGTATGCCACCTAACAATAATGAAGGTACGGATGTCCCGGCGGCAACGATCCCATAAAGAAACAGCACCACCTCGGAGCCTTCACGCAGCACGGCAATGCCGACCACGAATGCGAGTGCCGCCATCGGTCGCTCTCCGGCGGAGACCGCCTCACCGATCGCCTTCATCGATTGCGCCATTTCGCGCCCGTGCCGAGACATCCAGATGGTATGCCACATCAGCATGATGACGGCGGCGCCGAGCACGCACGCATTGAGCAGTTCAGCGCCGGATCCTTCGAAGGCATTGGCCACGGCTTCCGCAAAAAGCGCTAGCACGCCGGCAGTCAACGCCCCGGAGAGCACGCCCGCCGCCACCCAATAGCCGCGGCTTGCTACACCGCGCGTTACCGCAAGCACGATGCCGATAATGAGGCCCGCCTCGATGACTTCGCGAAACACAATGACAAGCGCGCCCATCATGTTCTTATTCCGCGATTACGACGCCCTTGGCGGTTTCGGAATGAAATTCGCCGATGAACTCATAGCGGCCAGGTGTAAGCGGACCGATACGCACGGTTGCCTTCGATTTGCCGGGAATGACTTTTTCCACCTTAAGCGCAGCGCTGTCGAATTCCTCCGGTGTCGCATCTTCGTTGGAAACGGAGATGATTACACGTTTACCGGCAGGAACCCGGACCTCCGCCGGCTCGAATTTATGGTCGCGGATGACAAGGCTGAATTCCTGCGCGAGCGCGTCCACGCTCAACGTGGTAAATGCCGTCAACGCTGCCGCCAGTGCCATTGCACGCATTGGCCAACTTTTCCTTTGAGGTCGGATATCTTTGAATTCGGATATCAAAGACCAAAGCGGCAAACGCAATAGCATTGTTGAACATATTGAATGATTCTAATCTGAGGCGGTTGGCCATATATCACAGGTGATTTTCGTGTCCGCCGGACATGAGTTCGGCGACTTTCACCGAGGCAGCATGAGAATACAATGAGCAAGCCCGACGGCGGACTAACCATTCCCAGGGGCATCGCCGGCATTCCGCTCGTGGGCCTTGGCACCTGGGACTTGCGCGGCCGCACCTGCGCCCGGATGGTCGAGCAGGCGCTGCATATCGGCTATCGCCATATCGATACCGCGGAAATGTACGACAACGAACGCGAGGTCGGGGCGGGGTTGCGCGCAGCCGGCGTCGACCGCTCCGCGATATTCATCACTACCAAGGTGTGGCCTTCGCATTTTGCCCCGCGCGAGCTTGAGCGCGCTGCAAAGCAAAGCCTGTCACGGCTTGAGCTCGAGCAGGTCGACCTTCTGCTGCTGCATTGGCCCAATCCGGAAATTGCGCTCAGCGATACGCTTGGCGCGCTCTGCAAGGTCAAACGGATGGGGCTTGCCCGCCATATCGGCGTTTCCAATTTCACCGTTGCCCTGATTGAACAAGCCGTGAAGCTTGCCGACGAGCCGCTCGTCTGCAATCAGATCGAGCTGCATCCGTTTCTCGATCAGAGCCGGGTGATTGCCGCCTGCCGATCGCATGGCATGGCCATCGTCGCATATAGCCCGATTGCCCGCGGCGGTGCCAAGAACCATCCCGTCCTCGCTCGCATCGGAAAGGCGCACGGCAAGACCGCCGTGCAGGTAAGCCTGCGTTTCCTGGTGCAGCAGGGTATCGCCGTCATCCCGCGCACCAGCCGGGTCGAGCGGCTTGCGGAGAACCTCTCGATTTTCGATTTCGAACTGTCGCAAACGGAAATGGCGGAGATTGCCGCATTGGGCAGCCGCGATGGACGGGTCGTCAATTATTCCTATTCCGGATCGCCGCAGTGGGATTGACCGCGCGTGAGGGTGCGGCGCTCGTTCTGTTTTCCGGCGGACAGGATTCGACGGTCTGTCTCGCCTGGGCGCTTGAGCGCTTCCCGCGCGTCGAGACCGTTGGTTTCGATTACGGCCAGCGCCATCGCAGCGAGCTTGCGATGCGCGAGCGTTTGCGCGCGGCGCTCGCCGCAATGCGCGCGGCATGGGGAGAGCGCCTGGGCGACGACCATGTCATCGACATCGCCTCCTTCGGCGCGCTTTCGGACAGCGCGCTCACGCGCGAAGTTGCCATCGAAATGGGTGAGAGCGGATTGCCGACCAGTTTCGTCCCCGGGCGCAACCTCGTCTTCTTCGCTTTCGCGGGGGCTCTCGCTTATCGGCGAGGGCTCAAGCATCTGGTCGCCGGGATGTGCGAGACCGACTTTTCCGGCTATCCCGATTGTCGCGACGATACCATCAAGGCGATGCAACTCGCGCTCAACCTCGGCATGGAGCGCCGGTTCGTGATCCATACACCCTTGATGTGGATCGACAAGGCGGCAACGTTTGCGTTGGCGCACGCTGTCGGCGGCGACGCGCTCGTTGATCTCGTGATCGAGGACACCCACACCTGCTATCTTGGCGAGCGTTCGCAGCGGCACGAATGGGGCTATGGCTGCGGCGAATGCCCGGCATGCAAGCTGCGCGCCGCCGGCTATGCGAAGTGGAGACAGCGATGAGTGCGGGCTAATCTAGCGTGTTCTTTACTGTCTCCAAATTATTTAGCTTCCTGACCTCTCCCGCCAATCTCGCCATAGCCATTGGTATTTGCGGGTGCGGGCTGTTGGCGACGCGATGGGCGCCAGCCGGCCGGCGGCTCATGCTGGCAAGTCTCGTCCTTCTGGCGCTGCTCGGCTTTTTGCCTGTCGGCAACGCTCTGATCATCCCCTTGGAAGAACGATTTCCACCCTGGGATCCGGCGCAGGGCGCGCCGGACGGAATTGTCGTGCTCGGCGGGGCGATCTCCCCGGAGGTATCGGACGCCCGCCACGGGGTTGCCCTCAACGAGGCGGCGGAGCGAGTGACGGTCATCGCCGAGTTGGCGAAGCGCTATCCGAACGCGCGAATTGTCTTTGCCGGCGGCGGCGGTACGGCCGCCGACGCGCCGAGCGAGGCGCCGTTCGCGCTCCGTCTCTTCGAAAGCTTTGGAATCGCGCGGGAGCGCATCCTCCTGGAAGAGCGCTCCCGCAATACCATGGAGAATGCCTTTTTCTCCAAAAAGGTCGCCCAGCCCAAACCAGGCGAGCGCTGGCTCCTGGTAACTTCTGCACATCATATGCCGCGCGCGATCGGCGCCTTTCGCAAGGCGGGTTTTGCGGTCGAGGCCTATCCCGTCGATTGGCGCACGCGCGGAATTCGCGATGCGCTCCTCCCGACGGGGGGAATGGCCGAGGGGTTGGGCCGCCTCGACACCGCTGCGCACGAGTGGGTCGGTCTGTTCGTCTATTGGCTGAGCGGTCGCAGCTCGGAACTATTTCCCGGACCAAGCTAGCTTCGCATTGAGCTACTTGTAATACCCGACGGCACAGCCCTGATTGGCCACGCGCGTGACGAATGACTGCTTTGCCACCGGGTCGGTTCCGCCGGGGCGCGGGAACATGTAGTCAACCGTCGATATCGTGCCCTCCTTGGCGCTGTTGAATATCTGCTCGCCGAAGGCAGCACCGCTTTTATCTTTCAGCGTCCTGATATCCCGGCCCATGAGGCTCGGATGAGCGGTGAACTTTCCGCTCGTCATGTCGAAGCAGAAGACATAGAGATCGCGGTCCTTGAATCCGTTGCTCCCGGCGTTGAACTTGGCAAGCGCCTTGGCTTGATCTGCCTTGAGCTCGGTAACCGCGCGTTCGAGCATCGCCTTGGCCTCGGCAGCTGTTCCGAATTGCGCTTGCGCAAACGAAACCGCCATGCCCAGCGCCGCCGGCAATGCGAAGGATAGCAAAACAAGCTTTTTCATGTTTTCCTCCCTGCGAGACCCGGAGCGGCTCCGCATCTTTTCGTAGCACGTGCGGGAAAGGCTTTCCCGGGAGGATGCCATGATGCGAATGCATCGCCGGCAGTTCTTGGCGGGGCACCAATGATTACCGATCTCGTCGGCGGGCAGGTGCAGGTCGGATTCGACGTGATGACGACTGCCTATCCGCATATCCGCTCAGGCGCGCTGCGCGCCTTGGGGATTGGCGGCAGGCACCGGTTCGCCGCGCTGCCGGACGTTCCGACGATCGGCGAGACGCTTGCCGGCTATGAAGCCAATTCCTGGTGCGGCGTCGGCGTGCCCAAGGGGACATCTGCGGAAATCATCGAGCGGCTCAATAGCGAGATCAATGCCGGTCTTGCGGATCCAGTCCTCAAGGCCCGGCTCGCCGAAGTTTCCACGACGCCGATCGTCTTTACCCCCGCGCAATTCGGCGACTACGTCGCCGCCGAGATCGAAAAGTGGGGGAGGGTGATCAGGCTCGCCGGCATCAAGCCGGAGTGATGTCGACCAAGCGCTCGGAAATTGCCGCCGCCTTGCGCCACCTGGCGCCGCGACTGCCGAGGCATGAATTCGACGCCGTTGTCGATCACGCGCTCGACAGCCCCGGGCTCAAGGTCGCCTCGCCGGAAAACGCGGCATGGCTGTCGCTCGTCGCCTATGCGCGCCATCGCTTCACCGATTACGACGCGCTATTGGAGGAGTGCTATGACCGCGAGGGCGCTCGCTTCTTTGTGGCGGCTGAGCTTGCCGCGGTGCTCAAGGAATGGGGCGTGCGCCGGCCGCTGACGCCGGAGGACTGATAAACATCCAACTCAGGCTCAAAGGGTCCGGAATGTCTGCCGCTCTTCGGTCAGCAAACTGAGTCATGAGAAAAAATTGCGAGTCTCTGATGTGCCAAAAAGCCGAACTAGCGTCGTTCCGTTACACTGGCAAACGATGTGGTTTGGAGTGAGAGCCGCCAGCGGGAAATGCCGCAGCCCGAGATGAACGGCAGCGCTCTTTCCGTCGGCGGGCAAGCATTCGAGACACAAACCGGGATCGACTGGGGGTCGGCGGCACCCCACATTCCGCACGTGCGTGAGGCGCTTCTATTCGTCGCTCGTATCTCAGGGGAGATAGGGCCGTGAAACTTCCCCACCGTCGACGATTGCTCCATCTTTCGCGAATTACGGTCATGATCGGTTTCGCCATCGCATTGGCTGCACCGACTGCTTCCGATGCCGCTGAAATCAAGATCTTGACAAGCCGCGCGATGAACCACGTGCTGACCGAACTCGCGGGCGCGTTCCAGCGCACCAGCGAGCACAGGATCGCGATCATTCTCGCGCCACCCGCCGAGATCAGAAGGCGCATCGTCAACGGTGAGAGCGTGGATGTCGCGATGTCCGCCTCATCCGTCATCGGGGATCTCGTGCAACAGGGCAAGATCGTGCCGGACAGCAAGCTGGCCCTCGCCCGCGTCGGTATCGGCGTGGCGGTTCGCGAGGGATCGACAAAGCCGGACATCGCCTCTATCGAGGCCTTCAAGCGCGCGCTCCTGGCGGCCAGATCGATCGTCTATACCGACCCGGCGGTCGGTGGAGCGAGCGGAATTCATTTCGAGAAAGTTATCGATCGCCTGGGTATCGCCAAAGAGATCAAAGCCAAGTCGATCCTGAATGCCCGGGCCGCGACCACGCCCAATGCCGAAATCGTGGCACGCGGCGAAGCCGAGCTCGGCGTCCAACTGATCAGCGAAATCGTGTCGGTCCCCGGCGCCGAGCTGCTCGGCCCCTTACCGGCCGAGCTACAGGCCATGACCGCGATTTCGGCGGGAATTGTCACGACCGCAAGCGAGCCAGACGCCGCGAGAGTGCTGTTCAAATTCTTGACCTCGCCTTCCGCCGCGCCGGTCATCAAAGCGGCCGGCATGGAACCGGGAGGCTCGTGAAAAGTCTGGACCCCGTCGCTGGGACTTGAGAAGGCGCAGGCGCTTTTTGCCTATCGCGATACGGGGACCGCTTTGGTCTCTTTGAGACTATGCCGCACAGAGCCGTTCCTCGATTTGCTTCCGGATTACCGAGCGCAAAGCAAAGTCCGGCAAGGATTGGGTTTGCGAGAGCCTGCGGCGCGCCGACGAATCGGGCCGCGCCGTGAGTAGCGATACCAATGACGCGCCCACAAACCACGCCATTGCCTTCGCGCCGATACGGCCGACAGCTCTCGTGTCGCCCATGTGTGCAACACCGACGACGAGCGTCGAAAACACAAGCGGGGCGATAATCATCTTGATCAGACGAAGGAAGACGTCGGTAATTGTCGAAATATAATCGGCAATGGTCTTTGCCGTTTTTGGATCCGGCCAAAGCGTGTTGCAGGCATATCCGACGAGAATGCCGAGGACCATGCCGATAAGGATTATGGTTGTGAGCCTCGATCGCATGGCGGCCTCCAATCTCGACGGTTTCCGGCGGCCCGGAAACGATAAGCCTAAACCGGATTGCGCGCCATCTGTCTCGCCGCTGACTGCGCCTGTTCAATTGGTGAAAATTGCGCCATAGACATCGGAGCCGGCGCACGGAGAAAGCACAGATGTCAAAGTCCGGTAAAACGATTTCGCGCCGCGCGCTCTTGCAGAGCGCTGCGTTCCTCGCCTTCGGCAACGCGACGGCTTGGCCACAGAGTGCGCCAAGCTGGCCCAACCATCCGGTACGCCTCATTGTACCTTATCCGGCCGGGGGTTCGACGGACGTTCTGTTCCGTATCCTTGCTGAGAAGATGCAAGACAAGCTCGGACAGCCTTTCGTGGTTGAGAACCGGCCCGGCGCGTCCGGCAATGTCGGCATCGATGCGGTCGCAAAAAGCTCGCCGGACGGCTACACAATCGGCGCCGCGACGGTCGGCCACTTTTCCATCAATCAGTTCCTGATCGCGAACATGCCGTTCAACGCCGAGCGGGATCTGGTTGCGCCTTCGCTGACTTACGAACTCCCCAATGTCGCCGTCGTCGCGGCACAGCACGTGCCGGCCAAGACCCTCTCCGATTTCATCGCCTGGGCAAAAGCGCGACCAGGCGGCATCACCATCGGAAGCCCCGGCCCGGGTACCACCCCGCACCTTTCCGGGGTGCTGTTTGCGGCGCGGACAGGCATCGACGCGGTGCACGTGCCTTTCCGCGGCGCGGCACAAACCATCCCGGCGATGCTGTCCGGCGATGTCACCTTCGCGGTGGACAATCTCGCTTCGTACATTTCGCAAATCGAGTCGGGAACCATGCGCGCGCTGGCCGTGACATCGGGGGAACGATGGCCAACCTTGCCGGACGTGCCGACCATGGAGGAAGCCGGCATAAGGGATTTCGTCGTCACGTCATGGGCGGCCTACGTTCTGCCGGCGGCGACGCCGGCTGCCATCGTCGAGAAAATCTCTGCGGCACATAAAGCGATTGTCAGCGACGAGGCGATGCAAAAACGCTTCCTCGCGGCCGGCGGTCGCGTCCTCTTCAGCACGCCGGCCGAGGCCAAGGCTTTTGCTGCAAAGGAAACCAAGATGTGGCAGGAGGTGGTCCGCCTCTCCGGCTTAACGCCGCAGTAATAAGTCACGACCGGGGCATGCGTCTGCTCAAGTGGCGCTCCGACCAAGGTGCTTTTCAAGCATGGCTTATGAAGACTCTGTGGTGCAAAGGTCTGCCCGCCCTCGCATCTGACGGACCGCGATGGTAGTGTTTTCAATCGAGGGTTGGTCGAAACGCAAAAAATGTCTACTGACGCCGCAAATGCCGACAGTCGCAGTGCACGGCCGGCCCGCTTTGGCGAGCGCGCGACTCCGCAGCAGATCAGCGAGCAGGAACAACAGTTCCGCGAGATGCTCGAATTCTGTCCGGCGGCATTGGTGATCGTCGATGACGATGGGCGTCTGCTCTTTCATAACGCGCGGCTGCGGGAGCTCCTGGGATACCAAAAGGAGGAAATTGAGCTAATCGACACCCGTCTCTTCTGGCACGACCGCGATCAACGATCGCGAATTGTCCATGCTCTGCGGAACGAGGGGGGACAGCTTTTGAACGAGAAGGTGATCTGGCGCAGCAAGAGCGGTCAGCTCGTTCACCTGCTTATCTCCTACGTTCAGGTCGCGTATGGAGGCGGGCATGTCAGCTTCGCCGGCGGCAAGCGACTTTGCTGGGTCTACGATATCAGTGCGCTGACCCAGCGCGAAGCGCAGATCGTTGAGCAAGAGGGCCAGCTCCGGGAAATCCTGGACTACTGCCCCGCCGCGTTGATCGTTGTCGACGATGAGGGTCGATTGCTTTCGCACAATTGGCGCGCCTGCGCGAACTCCTGGGTTACGAGAAGGATGAACTGGATCTCTTCGATACGAAGGCGTTTTGGCATGACCTCGCCCATCGACAGCGCATCGTCGATCTCCTGCGCGAGCGCGGGGGCCAGCTTTTGAATGAGGAAGTCGTCTGGAAAACCAAACAAGGCGACCTCCTCAACCTGCTGATCTCCTACGTTCAGGTTGCCTATAAAGGCGGTCACATCGGCTTCTCCGGCGCGACGCGAATTTGCTGGGTCTACGACATCACGCCGCTGCGCCGGGCGGAACAGGCACATCGGCGCAGCGAACAGCGTTTGAGCGAGGCCATCGAAAGCATCTCGGAGGGTTTCGCTTGCTACGATACGGAAGATCGGTTGGTAATCTGCAACTCATCCTATCGCAATATCCTTTACCCCAACCTGGATGTGGACCTGAGCGCCGGGATGAAATTCGAAACCATCATCAGGCGGGCTGCCGAGCGCGGCTACATCAAGGACGCGGAAGGACGAGTGGAGGAATGGGTTGCGCAACGCCTGCGCCAGCGCCGTGACGCAGGCGAGCCGCAAGTGCAGCGGCGCGGCGACGGCCGCTGGGTAATGGTCAGCGATCGCCGGACCGAGGATGGCGGAACAGTCGTGGTCTATTCGGACATCACGGAACTGAAGCAGCGGGAGCAGGATCTCACGGAGAAATCCACCGCTCTCGCCACCCTTTCCACCAAGCTTGCGAAATACCTTGCGCCGCAGGTCTACGATTCGATCTTCACCGGCCGGCAGGATGTGAAGATCGCCAGCAAGCGCAAGAAACTGACTGTCTGTTTCTCCGACATCGTCGGTTTTACCGAGGTCACCGACAAGATGGAGTCGGAAGATCTCACCCACCTGCTCAATCATTATCTGACCGAGATGTCGAAAATTGCGCTCCGGTACGGCGCGACAATCGACAAGTATGTGGGGGACGCCATCGTGATGTTCTTTGGCGATCCGGAAACTCGCGGCGTGAAAGAGGACGCCATCGCAGGCGTGAAGATGGCGCTGGCCATGCAGAAGCGGGTAGCCGAACTCGCCGAATCGTGGCGCGAGATGGGGAGCGAGACGCCGCTGCGGTGCCGCATCGGCATCCACACCGGCTATTGCACGGTCGGCAATTTCGGCAGCGAAGACCGGATGGATTACACCATGGTCGGCAGCACGGTGAACCTCGCCTCCCGGCTGGAGCATGAGGCGCCGCCCGGCGGCGTGCTGATCTCATACGAGACATTCGCGCACGTGCAGGACGAAGTTCTATGCGAGGAGTGCGCGCAAATTCAGGTGAAAGGAATCGCGCACCCAGTCAGCACGTACGACGTGATCGCATTGAAAGCCGATCTCGCTTCAGCCGCCGGCGCGGTTCGTGCCGAAATTCCACATCTCCGTCTCGAGCTTGAGCCGAAGCTGATGTCTTCCGACGAGCGCCGGCGGGCGGCAACGGCGTTGCGACATGCGCTTGGGCTGCTCGAAACCGGAAGCGAGAAGTAATCCGCCCAAAGGCTCTTGGCATCGGCATAACGCAATGCTCTGAAAATTCCGGGGAAAGATGAAGGACGTCACCTGCATCGAGGACCTGCGTGCACTTGCTCGACGCAAGGTGCCGCGCGCCCTCTTCGATTATGCCGAAGCCGGTTCCTATTCGGAAGAAACGCTTCGCGCCAATCGTAGGGACCTTGAAAGAATCAAATTGCGCCAGCGGGTCATGGTGGACGTTTCGTCGCGCAACACCTCCACGACCATGCTCGGCGAGACCGTAGCGCTGCCGTTCGGGTTGGGCCCGGTCTCCATGACCGGCTTGGAGCACGGCAGCGGCGAGATCCTGGCCTGTCGTGCGGCACACGCTGCGGGTATTCCATTTACGATGAGCACGCTTTCGATTTGCTCGATCGAGGATGTGGCTCAAGCGGTGAGCAAGCCATTTTGGTTCCAGCTCTACGTGATGAAAGACCGCGGCTTTGTGCGCTCGCTGATCGAACGAGCCGCCGCAGCGAAATGCAGCGCGCTGGTGCTCACCGTCGATCTACAGGTGCTCGGACAGCGCCATGTCGATGTCAAGAACGGACTTTCCGTCCCGCCAGCGCTCAAAATCAGGAACCTCATCAATATGGCGACGAAGCCGGGCTGGGTATTCAACGTACTCTCGGGACGACGCTGGACCTTCGGCAATCTGCACGGTCACGTGAAGGGTATGGAAGGCGTCAAGTCGCTCGCGCAGTGGGTGGGAAGCCAGTTCGATGAGACGCTGAACTGGAAGGACGTGGAGTGGATCAGGGGCATCTGGCCGGGCAAGCTGATCATCAAGGGCATTCTCGACGTCGACGATGCCAAGCTCGCCGCCCGCACCGGTGCCACGGCTCTCGTGGTTTCCAATCATGGCGGCCGCCAGCTCGACGGTACGGTGTCCTCGATCTCCATGCTCCCTAGAATTGCGGATGCCGTAGGCTCCCAGATCGAAGTGATGTTCGATGGCGGGATCCGCACCGGTCAGGATGTGCTGCGCGCTCTGGCGCTCGGTGCGAAGAGCTGCCTGATCGGGCGCGCCTATATTTTTGGGTTGGCTGCCGGCGGCCAAGCCGGGGTTGCCAGAGCCATCGAAATCATTCGCAACGAACTTGATGTCAGCATGGCGCTCACGGGCGTCAAACGAATCCAGGATATCGGGCGCCACGTCTTGACGGAGCCAGGCCGCCGCTGGAATTAGGCAATTTTACAAGGGGCTGGCAAACGCTTTTGATGCCAAGCGATCGCATTGGCCGAGTCGATGCCCCGCGGCGAGAGCAGCGCGGGTTGGGTGAGCGGCAGCGCCAGGCTTTCGCTCGCCATCTGCATGTTCTGATGCAGACCAAACATGATTGCGGCAAGTTCCGTGCATTCAAGAGGATCGTCATTCCGGGGTGAGGCCGAAACGAAGTGAAGGCCGAGAGCCCGGAATCGCATAAGCCCGGTCGGTGGTTATGGATTCCGGGCTCGCCGCTCCGCTTCGCTTCACGGCGCCCCGGAATGACGGCGATCAGCTCACCGCCAGCGGGGCAAGAGCATCGATATCCGTTACCACGTCGACAATAGCGGGGCGCTTGGCCGCGAGCGCCTGTTCAATCGCCGGCGCGATATCGCCGGGTTTCTCCACGCGCAATCCAAGCGCGCCCATGTCCTCGGCGATGCGGGCAAAATTGACTTTGCTGAAAGTCCATAATTCCCGCGCCTGCGCGGTTTGGGTCCCGCCGTAGACGCGATCGAAGCCGCGCTTCGATTGATTGCCGCTCGCATTATTGTTCACCACCGTCACGGCATTGATGCCCCAGCGGGCGGCGGTTTCAATTTCGGCGATGTGATACCAGAGCCCGGCATCGCCGGTGAAGGTAACTACCGGCCGTTCGGGACACGCGCATTTTGCGCCGAGGCCTGCCGGAAAGGCCCAGCCGAGGTGGCCGGCGCTGCGCATATAGCTTTGTCGCGGCCTCGTGAGGTCGTACATGCCGCCCATCCACATTCCGGCATGTCCCGTATCGACCACGACGATGGCATCGTCCGGTGCGATGCGCGAGAGTTCCGCGCAGATGCGCTCGGGCCGAATTGGCACCGCTTCCGACGTGAGTGCCGAAAGGTATTTGGCACGCCAGTCGCGGCAAATCTCCTGCGTCTGTGCAACCCAGGCTTTGCGCTTTTCGGCGCTGCCCCGATCGGCCGCGCGCAGCATTTGCGCGAGCGTCACCTTGGCATCGCCATTGACGCCGGCCACCAACGGGTAATTGCGGCCGATCGCCTCCGGATCGATATCGATCTGGATCACAGGCGTGCCGATCTTCGGCACCGCCCAGAAATGCGTGGTCATGCCTCCCGTCTCGCTGCCGATGAAGCAGACGAGGTCCGCGCTGCCGACCACCCGATTTGCGCTCTCGCGCGAGTAGGTCCCAACCACGCCGACAGACAGCGGATGGTTGCCGGGTATTGCAGCTTTGCCGTTGAGCGAGGTCGCCACCGGGATTTGCAAGGCTTCGGCGAGCGCCACAAGCTCGGCTGACGCATCCGACGCCTGCACCCCACCGCCGGCGACAAGCACGGGTCGTGATGAATCCTGCAAATGCGTGAGTGCCGCCAAGGCGCTTGCCTCATCCGGGCGCGGGCGAAACGGCGGGACTCGGGCGAACTGCGGTTCGCACAAGGGATCGAGCTCGGCCTCTTCGGCATCGATCTGTCCCTCGTTGCCGCGAAATTGCAGATGAACCGGACCAGGCGTACCCGACGTCGCCACTCTGAACGCCTGCCGCAGCATGTCGGGAAAGCGGGCTACGTCGTCGATTGTGGCGTTGAGCTTAGTCACCGGCTCGAACGCCGGGACGTCATCGACCTCTTGGTAGACTCTGCGGAACTTGGTTTTCGGATCGCGGCCTCCGGTGACGGCAATCACCGGCGAATGCGCCAGCCACGCGTCGCGCAGTCCGGCAGCCAAATTGAGCGCCCCGATCACCTGCGCCATGCAGATGCCTGGTCTGCGCGATGCGCGCGCATAGCCGTCCGCCATATAGGCGGCGGCTTTTTCGCCGTGCACGTGCAGGCGCTTGATATCCGTGAGTGTCTCCATCAGCGCGAAGGTTTTGCGCAGGACCGCCGGCACGTGAAACACATGGGTGACGCCGTAGCCCTTGAACATTTCGGCAAGGCATTCCGCCCCGCTCATTCTGCGATTGTGTCCGAGCATCGAATGCCGCGCTTATTTGATCGCCAGGGGATTAGTAGGCGAGCCCACCGCTCCGGTGATGGGGATTGCCGGCGCGACGAACATGAATTCGTAGACCTTGTCCGCGGCGCAGTCCTCGGCGAGGTCCTTGAGGTAGAAGATCTCGCCCATGGTCATTCCCATGATCGGGATGGTGATCCAATGCCAGGGTTGATTGACGCCGTCTTCGGTATTGTTCGGCCGCACTTCGCAGCCCCAGGTGTCGCTGGCAAGCGCAGCAAGCTCGGTGCGTGCCACCCATTCCAGCGTCTCGAAGGCAAAGCCGGGGGCATCGCCCCCCGGATAGCCGTCCCAGCTGCCGGCTTTGAGGCAGCGCTCCATCTGGCCGGTGCGCACCACGACGTAGTCTCCGCGTTTGACGGTGACGCCCTGCGCCTGCGCGGTCTTGTCCAGATCGGCACAGGTGATGCCGTAGCCGTCATCGAGTGCATTCTTGCCGAGCGCGCGCGCCACGTCTAAAAAAACGCCGCGGCCCACCATCTTGTTTTTTGTTTTCTCGATCCCGCATTTCTGCGCGCCCGCGGATGTCACTTCGCGGCAGTCGTAGCCGTTCCACATGGAGTTCTCATAAAACACATGGCCCAGTCCGTCCCATTGCGTGCCGCACTGGAGCGGCATGGTGACCATGTCGTCGGCGGCGCGAATGCCGCGCTTGTCGAGCACGCCGGAATAGGCGTCGGTACCGGTGCGGATCATGGTGTGGATGGGATTGGTGCGCCCCATCGCCGGATAGTTGCTCTTGGCCCCTTGCGGACCGGTATGGTCGAAATTCAGCGCGAGCGAGATCACCTTGCCCTTTCGTACAAGGCTGGCGGCGGCAATGATGTCCTCCGGACGGGTGTAATTGAGGGTGCCGATTTCGTCGGTGGGCCCCCATTTACCCCAATTCTTGTACTTCGCAGCCGCGTCGCGAAGGTCCTGGCGCGTAATCTTCCTGCCGCTCATGGCTTTTCTTCCTCGTGTGGTTCCGGCATGCAGCGTTGGTCTTGCAAGCCATTACCCTATGTTTTCGGTTTACTGCGCGGTGCGCAATATCGATGATATCATTCAGTAGAGGGAGCCTGTGCGATGACTGCTGTGCGCGCGCTCGGCTTGACGTTTGCGATATTCCTTGGGCTTGCCTTGTTTGGCGAGGCCGCGGCCCAGAATTACCCGGCACGCCCGGTACGCCTGATCGTCCCGTTTGCGGCGGCGGGGCCGACCGACGTGATTGCGCGCATCGTGGCGCAGAAGCTCTCCGACAGCTGGGGCCAACAGGTCTACACCGAAAACATTCCCGGCGCCGGCGGCAATACCGGCGTCGCCATGGCTGCCAAGGCGCCACCCGACGGTTACACCCTGCTGGTGGTGAGCACCGGGTTCATTGTGAACCCCAGCATGTACGCCAAGATACCATACGATCCGATCAAGGATTTTTCGCCCGTCACGCTGGTCGCAGCTTCGCCCAATGTGGTTTCGACCAATCCGGAAGTCCCTGCAAAGACGCTGCGCGAGCTGATCGATCTTATAAAGGCCAATCCAGGAAAATACAGTTTCGCACAGCCCGCTACCGGCTCGACGCCGCACCTTGCCGGCGAGCTGATGAAGCAGAAATACGCCCTCGACCTCGTCTCGGTCCCCTTCAATGGCGCGGCGCTCGCGGTCAACTCCACCATCGGCGGGCACACGCCCATTGCATTCACGGCGCTGCCGCCGGCGATGAGCAATATCAAGGACGGCAAGTTGCGCGGCATCGCCGTGCTCAGCACGAAGCGCTCGCCGGCTTTGCCTGACGTGCCGACGAATATCGAGGCCGGTGTACCCGACCTCGAAGGCGATACCATCACCGGCATCGTCGCACCTGCCGGCACGCCCAAGGACATCATCGCCCGGTGGCGCGATGAAATCGTCAGGATTGTTGCGACGCCTGAAGTCAATGAGCGGCTGCAGACGCTCGGCTTTGCACCGGTTGCGAATACGCCGGAGGAGTTCGGGCAGCGCCTGCGCGCCGAGATGGCCAAGTGGGGCAAGGTGGTGCGCGATGCCGGGATTCGCGCCGATTAAGCTATTCCCGTTTGGTCTGTCGCGGCCGTAGCGGCGCGATTGCGGCGGACGCGCCGCTTTGGGCGACGGGATTGAGCATGTTCAATCGCCAGATTGGAGGGTCCGCCAGAAGCGCTTTATAGCGCCACGCGTAAACGTCCGCATCGATCCAGGCGCGCAGGATTTCGCGGGTTTCGGGATCGAGCAATCGCTCCATCGCGTGGAAAGCCTGCGCCGCGCCATGCTGGTAGCCGCGCCGATAAGCCATTTCCGGATCATCCTTGCCGAGATCGGGCATTTTGTTTCTCCCTGTCGGCCTTTACCGCCAGCCGCCGCCGCCATTCACGTAGACGGTATCGCCGGTCATGAAGGTGCAGGCATCCGAGCACATGAACAGCACAAGCTCGCCGATCTCCTCCGGCTCGCCGAATCGTTTCATCGGCACGTCGTCGAGGAAACGCTGCATCAATTCCGGCGACGTCTGCGCTGCCGCTTGAAAAGGCGTGCGGATCGGACCCGGTGAAATGGAAAGGCAGCGGATGCCGAGATGGGCGAACTCGCGTGCCACCCCGAGCGTCATGGAAACCACGGCTCCCTTTGCCGCGGCATAATGGATGGAGGAGCCGGGACCGCCGCGCCGGTGCGCCATGCTCGCCATGTTGACGATGACGCCATGCCCGTTGTCGCGCATATGCGGGAGAACCGCCTGCATGGCGTAGAACGTGCCCTTCACGTTGAGCGCAAAGGTGGCGTCGAACAGGGGATCGTCGATATCGAGAAACTGCGAGCGGCGCAGCGCTGCACCGGCGGAATTGAACAGAAACTCGACTTTGCCGAATGTCTCGATTGCACGGCGCACCATGGCGTCCACTTGAGAGCGCGAGGTAACGTCGGCGCGTAGCGCGAGCGCCTTGCCGCCCTGCGCGACGATCTGCTGCGCCGTTGCTTTGGCTCCCTCCTCGCCGAGGTCGGCGCAGACCACGTTTGCCCGTTCGCGCGCAAAGATCAGCCCCGCCGCCTTGCCGATGCCGCTCCCGGCGCCGGTAATGACGATGGTTTTGCCAACGAAATAATCGGGGTTTCTTCGGCACCGCGGGTTGTCCGCCAGAACAAGATTCCCTATTTTCAGCCGCTGAGCGGCCTCTTGAACGATGCTCAGGTCGGCATGCTTCTTGACGTCGAGGGTCGTTTGCACGAAGCCGAGATCCTTCATCATCGCCACGTTTCGCGCCAGCGCATCGAGGTTCGGCAGCATGTTGCGGTCGCGATAATAGTCTTTCGGCGTGAACGGCCAATCAAAGCGCTCCGGCGGCTGCTTGGTGAGCCTGCTCGCGATGATCGCCATCTCGTTGTGATTGGCCGGATCGAGGTACCAATGCGTGATGCGCAGTGTGTCCTCGAAGAAATCGAGCATGGCCGGGCGATTTTTGTCGAGAAAGGACTGCCGCGCCGCCCACATCAGCAATTGCGTGACACCCGCCACGTCGCGATTGAGAAAGAGCGGTCGTGCAATGCGCCGCAATTCCGGATCGAGCGCGAAGGGAAGGACGACCGGAACAAGGTCGACCTTCCGGTCGGCGAGCATCGCCCGCATGGTCGGCAAGGGCGCTTCCACCAAGGCATAGTCGCGCTTGTCTTCAAGGCCGTGCCTGCGCAGCATGGTGCGGATCGCCACGTCCACCGCCGCCCCCGCCGCAACGGTGGCCACGGCCTTTCCCTTGAGGTCCTCGACCCTTTTTATCGGGCCATCGGCAAGCACCATGTATTCCTGCGAATAATAACCATCGACGCCGTCCTGCAACTCATCGGCGATCACCCGCAGATCGGCCAGTCCGGCGTTCTCGACGGCAATCGGGAGCGTCGAGAAGGCAAGGTTGGCGATTTCCAGCTCGCCATTCGCCAGCGCGGTAACCATCTGCGGCGTGCCGACGAAGCGCACCGGCTCAAGCGCATATGATTTGTCAATGTGGCGCGCCAAATCCTTTTTCTCCAACAAGAGCGAAGCCCAATTGGTAACGGGCGCGATCCAGGATACGCGGATCTTCACGGGTTCGGCAGCGCGAGCGAGGTCGAACGCCGCGACGAGGCAGAGACCGGTCAGAAGGAAACGGAGAGAGCGGATGTTTGGCATGGGGAATGGGTGCAAGAGCAGACTTGCAGCTTAAGCTGGCTCACCATAGGGGTTTTTGCGCATAATTGCACTGCAATGATCCCGACAGATCGGTCACCATGAAAACTCAATCGCCAGCGCCCAGGCGCCGAAATGGACGCTCGGCCGAGCGAAAGCTTGCCGAACTAAAACAGCGTCTCGCCGAAATCAGCGATGTGTCAGCCGCCGGCGCGCTGCTCGTGTGGGATCAGGCAACCTACATGCCGCAATGCGGGGCGGAAGCCCGCGCTCGTCAGAGCGCAATGCTGCACCGTTTGGCGCACGAGAGACTGACCGACAAGGCGCTCGGGCGATTGCTTGATGACCTGCAGCCCTATGGCGAAAGCCTGCCTGCGGATTGCGATGCTGCACGCCTCATTCGGGTCGCAAGACGGGATTTCGAGAAGGCGATCAAGGTTCCGGCCGACCATGTGGCGCGCGCCAACGCGCTCGGTTCGGCGTCCTACAATGCGTGGACGCGGGCAAGGCCGGCGAACGACTTCGCGACCATGCTGCCGTTTCTGGAGCAATCGCTGGAGTTGAGCCGCGAATATTCCGGTTACTTTGCGCCATATGAGCATGTCGCCGATCCGTTGATCGACGATGCCGATGAAGGCATGACTGCCGCGTCAGTGGGCGAGCTGTTTGCGCAGCTCAGGCGCGAGCTTGTCCCGCTCGCGCATGCCATTCTTGAACGACCGGCCGCCGATGACAGCTGCCTGCATGGCCGGTTCAGCGAAACGGCACAAATGGAGTTCGGCCGCCGCGTCGCCGCGAAAATCGGTTATGCATTCGAGCGCGGGCGGCTCGACCTTACGCACCATCCGTTCTGCACCAAATTCTCCGGGGGCGATGTGCGTATCACCACCCGTGTCTACGACGACGATGTAAGCCGGGCATTATTTTCGACGCTGCACGAGGCAGGCCACGCCCTCTACGAGCAGGGAATAGACACCGCGCTCGAAGGCACGCCACTCGGGAGCGGGACTTCAAGCGGCGTGCACGAGAGCCAGTCGCGGCTTTGGGAAAATGTGGTTGGCCGCAGCCGCGGCTTTTGGCGCTGTTTTTATCCGCAGCTGCGCGCCCTATTCCCCGATCAACTGGGCACGGTTTCGCACGACACTTTTTATCGTGCCATCAACAAGGTCGCGCGCTCCCTCATTCGCGCCGATGCCGACGAGGTGACCTACAATCTGCACGTGATGCTGCGCTTCGCCATCGAGCTGAAACTCTTGGATGGCAGCCTGCGCGCCAAAGATCTGCCGGAAGCTTTTCGTGCATCCATGCAGGCCGACCTCGGCGTGTCGCCGCCGGACGATCGCGACGGATGCCTGCAGGACGTGCATTGGTACTCCGGCCTCATTGGCGGCGGCTTCCAGAGTTACACCATCGGCAACATTCTCAGCGGCCAGTTTTATGCTGCTGCCATCAAGGCGCACCCGGAAATCCCGGACGAAATCGAGGCGGGTGAGTTTGCGACCCTGCATCGCTGGCTCAAGGACAATCTCTATCGGCACGGCCGCAAATTCCCGCCCAACGAGATCATCGCGCGCGCGACCGGCACAACGATGCGCATGCAGCCTTATCTCGATTATCTGCGCGTGAAATACGGCGAGATCTACGATCTATAACTCACTGCGGGGTGATGCCGAGTTGCTTGATGATGCCGCCCCATTTCTGCGCATCGGCGCGGGTCATTGCCGCGAGTTCATCAGGCGTCGAGCGCGCGGTCTCAACCGCAATGTCTGCCATGCGGTTTTTCACTTCGGGAAGCAACAGGATGCGGCCGATCTCAGCATTGAGCAGCGCGACAATGTCCTTAGGCAGCCCGGCAGGACCATAGGCAGCATACCAGACCGCCATTTCGTAGCCCGGGAGTGTTTCGGCGACGGTTGGCACGTCCGGCAGCAGCGAGGAGCGTGTTCCCTCGGTGACCGCGAGGAGATTGAGCTTGCCGGCTTTCACGTGTTCAAGGCTCTGCGTTCCGGCCGTGAAAATAAGCTGGGTTTGACCGGCTACGGTGTCGGCAACGGCCGGCGCGCCGCCGCGGTACGGCACATGCACCATGGAGACTTGCGCCAGTTTCTCGAACAGGGCGCCGCAGAGGTGATTGGTCGAGCCCGCTCCCGCCGACGCATAGGCGACCTTGCCCGGGTTTGCCCGGGCATAGGCAATGAACTCCGCAACGCTTTTCGCCGGAACGGAAGGGTGAACCACCATGGTGTTGGTCACATAAGCAAGCAGCGTGATGGGAGAAAAATCATCCAGGCCGTCGAAAGGCATGGCGGCGAACAGCGCATGGTTCATCGTATGCACGCTCATGGTGTTGAACAGGAGCGTGTAACCGTCGGGCGCGGAGCGAGCCACGGCCGCAGTGCCGATATTGCCGGAAGCGCCGGTTCGGTTCTCGATGACGACAGGCTGCTTCAGCACGCGCTGCAAATGCTCGGATACAATTCGCGCAAGAATGTCGGTCGATCCGCCGGGGGCAAACGGCACGACGAGCGTGATACTGCGCTCGGGATAGGCTGTGGCCCCGGTGATCGCTGCGGCAGCGCCGAGCGCGGTCATGCCGCCAATGAGCGAGCGGCGGCTCAAATCTTTCATGCAGACATTCTCGCCTTCAACGCCACGGCTGCCGCCGCATAACCGCCGCCTGCTCCGTCGATGAAGTGCACGTGATCGCGATCGGCTGGTGAAGGGGTAAAGCAGGTCATCAGCGCTTCTTCCTGTCGATGCAGCCCATAATGCAGGGTTCCAGCGAAGGCTGCCGCGGATAGCCGGGTTTCGATCTCGGCGGCAAATTCGGGAGAGCAGTCTAAAATCATGCGCAACGCGCCGTCGAATTTGCGGAAGTCGGAATTCTCCACCACCTGCTGGAGGTAGATTTCGGGCACGAAGCGACCAACGCGAATTCTGTAGCGCAGGATCAGATAATAAAGAAGCGTGCGCGCGACCACAGCTGCCTTGCGCATGAACAGCGGCATGCGGGTGCTGCGTAGCGTGTGCACTTCAAGGTCTGCGCCCCTCGGCGGCCAATGCATCATCATCCGGTCGGATGAAGGCACCGGCATGGACATTCCCGGGCTGCTTTCGACGCGCCTGACCAGTTCTTCAATCGCGTTGCGGAAGATGTCGGGCCGTACCCCCTCGGCCGGGAAGACCAGGAGCGAGAGGATCACCCCGCGTGCACTCGCGATGGGGGAGAACCGGCACGACAAGCCATTGAGATCGGGACGCACGCCCGCAGGTGCCGGCGCAAGGGCGAACTCGCCGCGTTTCATGGCCGCCTCAGCCCAGGCCAAACCGCCGCCGGAATACATCGCATAGGTCACGTTCGCAGAGGGCGCAAACCGTGCGACGCGCACATCGAGGCCATGCGTGCGCACCTTTGCCAGCGGCACGAGCGCAACCCGCATCGTAAGGTCAAGGTTGTCCCGCGCCCACGCCGCCGTGGCAGCAAGCGCGTCCCGCGCGGGCTCGAAGCAGCGCCCGGGAACGGCGAAGCTCGCGCCGTCGCCGCCAAAGACGTAGGGAAATTCGCGACCATGCAGCGCGTTCTTGACGGCCGCGATCACCGCCGCGCCGGCCATATTCACGGCCTTATAGCGGTTGCGCCGGATCGCCTCGGTCGACTGCACGATATCGGCAACACCAAGCATCCAATCCTCGGGCAGCGGTGTATAGAGGTTCGGCTCCATCAAGCTGCCGAAGCTGTGGAATACCGGGACGCTCGCATAGAATGGATCGGCTTCATCGCTGGCAGGCATCGAAGGCAAGATAGCACGGAGCATCGCGCCATGATTGAAAGCATCAGTGCCGTGACTTTGGCGACGCACGACATGGCGCGCGCTGTGGCTTTCTATCGCGCGCTCGGATTTGCAGTCATCTATGGCGGCGAGGAATCTGCATTTACGAGTTTTCGCGCTGGAACAGGTTATGTCAACCTGATCAAACAACCGGACGAACGCAAATGGTCATGGTGGGGGCGCGTGATCTTTTATCACTCGGATGTCGATGGTCTTTACAGCAGTGTGCTTGCTGCCGGGTATCGACCGGATACAGCGCCGCGCGACGCCGAATGGGGCGAGCGTTTCTTCCACGTCACGGATCCGGACGGCCATGAGCTGAGCTTCGCCTGGCCGTTATCAGGCAGGCATTAATGCGGCATGCGCAGGACCGGCTTTATGGTCGTGCCGTCATTCGAGTCGCGCGCGGCGCGGTTTATCTCGGCAAGGGCATAAAAAGTAATCATCCTGTCGAGCGGCATTGACCCGGCAACAACAAAATCGACCAGCCTCGGTATGAACTCCTGGGGGTGGCTTTCGCCCTGGATCACGCCGTGCAGACTGCGGCCGAACTGAAGAAACGGCATTTCCAACGAAACTTCGGTTCCTTTGCGGGCGCTGCCAAGCAGGACGCAAGTACCCGCCGGCATGAGCGCCTCGACCGCCTCGCGCAGTACTGACGGTTGCGCCGAAGTCTCCAAGGAGAAGCGCACGCCGTCGCCGGTAATCTTGCGGATCTCGGCAACGATGTCCGTGCACTTTGCATGATTGATGCCATGCGTCGCGCCAAGGTCGCGCGCGAGCGCAAGGCGGTGATCATGGATATCGATGGCAATGATGGGATGGCAGCCGGCGATTTTCGCAGCCATCAACCCGGACAAGCCGACCGCCCCGACCCCGAACACGGCAAAGGCGTCGCCTGCCCGGGGCTGCATGGTGTTGAGCACCGCGCCGGCTCCGGTCTGGCCGCTGCAGGCGAGGGGGCCAAGCAATTCGAGCGGCGCATCTTTGCGGACCTTGACGGCAAAGCGCTCGTGCGCGATGGCGTAAGTTGCAAAGGAAGATTGCTGAAAAAATGCGCTGTAGAGCGGCTCCCCGTCCTGGTGCATGAGGGTCGACCCGTCCGGGCGGGTGCCGCGCATTTTCAAATTGAAATTGTTCTGACAGTGCGATTCCATGCGGCGCCTGCAATTGGCGCAGCTGCCGCACCAGGGAAACGACAGGACGACGTGATCGCCGGGCGCGAATGTGCGCACTTCGCTCCCTACGGCAGCAACAATCCCCGCGCCCTCATGGCCGAACACCGCCGGCAATGGCGTGTTGTAGTAGCCGTCGCGGCCATGCTGGTCGGTCTGGCACATGCCGCTGGCAACGATCTTGACCAGAAGCTCGTCCGGCCGCGGATCGGTAAGCTCGGCCCGCTCGATGCTGAAGTTGCCGAAGCGTTCGCGGGCAACCGCGGCGGTGATTTGCATCGCTGTCCTCTGTCATTCCGGGGGGCCGCGCAGCGGCCAGCCCGGAATCCATACACTCTGACGGTGGTTATGGATTCCGGGTCGCGGCCTTCGGCCTCGCCCGGAATGACGCAAATGATGATGCGACTTCGGAAATTGCGACACTAGCTCTTACTTCGCGAACGGATATTGCAGCTCGCCGTCCTTGTATTCCGGCGGATAGACGATCACCTGCTTGTGGCCGGTCAAGTACTGTTCGAGACTGTTGCCTTGAATATTCTGAAATTGCACGACGATGGTGCGTGCCTTCGCCCATTCCCCAAGCTCGTTGAACCTGATCGGCCCGACGATCGTGGCGAATTCGTTGTTGTGGATGTATTCGGCAAGCTTGTCGTCGTTGAGGCCGTTCGTTGCCTTGATCGCCTGCTCCAGCACCTGCATGGCGGCATAGGCGAACGGGGGCTGATAAAAGCCGAGCGGATCGACGCCGGCCTCTTTCGCCTGCGCCTGATACTTTTTCAGGAACTCCTCGATGCCGGGAAAATTCATTTTCGGGCTCGGCACAAAGAAATGGTAGTTGACCACTCGGTTGAGCTTTTCTGAAAGCTGGGTGATGAGGGAAGCATATTGCATGCCGACCATGGCGCCGCCGAACAACTGCGCTTTCAGCCCGACTTCCGTTGCCGCGCGAACCATCCCGACTGAATCCGGAGGATAAGAAGCAAGCAGGACGAGATCCGGACTGCTCGCCTGCACGGCACGCACAATGGGGCTGTAATCGACGGTGGCGGGCGGGTAGGTGCGGTCATAGACGACCTGCAAACCATGTTTCCTGGCGTTCTCGCGCGCCCCGATCAGCACGTTGTTGGAGAATTCGGCATCCGCGCCGACCAGGGCCACCGTCTTTGGAGCCGGCTGCAGCGACTTTGCAACTTCGAAGAAGGCCGCGGACAAAACGCCCTTCGGGTCCGGCCCGAACGGGGCGCTCTGGAAGTAGCGCGGGTATTTGAATTCGGTGTTGGAGCCGAGGGCGAGCAGCACCATCACCATTTTTTTGCGCTCGATGATGAGCGGCATGGCTGCAACGATCAGATTGGTCGCGGCGCCCATCAGAATATCGACCTTGTCCACGTCAATGAGCTTGGCGTAAATGCCAGGCACGGTGGCGGCATTGGTCTGATCGTCGTAGTAGACGAGCTTGACCGGGCGGCCGAGTAGCCCGCCTTTGGCGTTGATTTCCTCGGCCCAAATCTGCTTGGAGAGCAAGTGCGCCTTTCCGGAGGAGGCGAGGCCACCGGTGAGAGACACGCTGAAGCCGAATTTGATGGGTTCTTGCGTCTGCGCAAAAGCTACCGACCCGAACGCCAGCCAGAACACGGCAATAAGGAAGACGGGGCGGCGTACTACCCATTGAGTGCCGTTCATGTAACGCTCCGTTCGACGAATATCACATGCCGAATGCGACGGTGCGCGCATTGGCGGACTTGAGATTGCGGTAGCGCGCCAGCGCCCACAGCGGGAAGAACTTCGCATATCCGTGGTAGCGTAAATAGAAGACGCGGGGAAATCCGGTCGCCGTATAGCGCGGCTCGTTCCAAAACCCGTCCTCTCCCTGTTCGCGCGAGAGAAAGTCCATGCCGCGCCGCACCGCCGGATGATCGATTTCTCCGGCCGCCATCAATCCGAGCAGCGCCCATGCGGTCTGCGACGCAGTGCTGGGCGCGCGTTCATAGCCGCGATAGTCGAGCCTGTAGCTCGATCCGTCCTCGCCCCATCCGCCATCCGGATTCTGAATGGAAATGAGCCAGTCTACTGCCCTGCGAAATTCAGTCCCTGTCGGCTCGACGCCGGCGGCATTGAGCGCGCACAAGACCGACCAGGTGCCGTAGATGTAATTCATGCCCCAGCGGCCGTACCAGCTTCCGTCCTCTCTCTGGGTGCGGCGGAGATATTCGACGGCACGTTTGACTATCGGAGATTCTGCGTTCTCGCCGATCTGCGCCAGCATGGATACGCAGCGCGCCGTAACGTCTTCGGTGGGTGGATCGAGCAAGGCACCGTGATCGGCAAACGGTATGTTGTTGAGATAGTAATACTCGTTGTCCGCATCGAAGGCGCCCCATCCCCCGTTGGCACTCTGCATGCCGACGATCCATTCTCGCGCCGTGCTTATGGGTCCCTTGAACTGCGCTCCGCCTGCACGATCCATCGCCATCACCACCACAGCCGTATCATCGACATCCGGATAATGCGGGTTGGCATATTGGAATGCCCAGCCGCCCGGACGAAGGTTTGGCCGTCGCGCGGCCCAATCGCCCTGCACGTCGACAATCTGTTTGGGGATGAGCCATTCCAGGCCTTTTTTCGCCGGCACGATGGCGCGCTCGCCGCCCACTTCGAGGAGCGCATGACAGGCGAGGCCCGTATCCCAGATGGGAGAGACGCACGGCTGGCAATAGGCTTCTTCGGCATGCACTGCGAGGAGCTTCTCGATCGATCGGCGTGCAATAGCGCGCCCGGGATGCGCCGGCGGATAGCCGAGCACGTCGAACATCATCACGCTGTTTGCCATGGCGGGGAAGATCGCCCCCAACCCATCCTCACCGTTCAATCGTTCGCTGACCCAATTCACCGCATGCTCGATCGCACGCTTGCGCGCGCGCGCCGGAAAGTACGGCTCGCTCGCGCGCAGCACGACATCGATGATGCGAAAAAACCAGAACCAGGATGCCTTCTGTTGCGGAGCCTTGGGCGCCGCACCAAGCGCGTGCGGCGGCTCGAGAAAAAGCTCATCGATGTGGACCGCCTTTGCATTGCGCGCCCTTGGCTTGAGCGCCATCAAGACCAGCAGCGGGACAATGACGGTGCAACTCCAGTACGAGATCTTATCGAGATGAAAAGGAAACCACTTCGGCAGCAGCATGATCTCGACGGGCATGACCGGCACGGCACGCCAGGGGATGAACCCGAATAGAGCGAGCATGATGCGCGTGAACACGTTGCAGCGTGCAGGGCCTCCACGCGCGCGCACCGCTTCGCGCGCGCGGCGCATATGCGGCGCGTCGATCGGGTCGCCGATCATTTTCAGGGCGAAATAGGCCTTGACGGTCGCGCTCATATCGAAGGCGCCCTCGCGAAAGAGCGGCCAGCCGCCGTGCTCGCCCTGAATACGGCGGAGATAGACCGCAATTTTCGCCTCCAGCGGACCGTCTATCGGCTCGCCGAGGCAATGTCGCAGGAGGACGTATTCCGCTGGGATGGTGGCGTCGGCTTCCAGCTCGAACACCCAGTGTCCATCGGCCTTCTGCAATGCCAGGAGCGCGGCAGTGGCCGCCTCGATGCTGCGGTCGAGGTTTACCGGTGCTGCCAGGTCCTTTTCGGCGGATACCGCACTCATGACAGGCGACTAGTGCCCCAATTCCGAAGTAGCGCAAATAAGATCGGCCGCGCGATTGCCGGAGCGCACCGCACCCTCGATGGTGGCCGGCAATCCGGTGTCGGTCCAATCGCCGGCGAGAAAAAGATTATTCCATGCGGTCCTCGCTGCGGGCCGTTTGGCATTCTCCGTGGGCGTTGCGGCAAAGGTCGCGCGGCGCTCGCGCACGATCTGCCATGGCGGCATCGGCCTGGGAAGGCGGGCAACGGTTGCAACCTCCTGCCAGATTTTTTCCGCCAGCACTTCGCGAGGAGTATCGAGCAGACGATCGGCAGCGCTGATGGTAACCGCCAATCGATCCTTGAAGCTGAACAGCCATTCGATCGTGCCGTTCACCACCCCGATCATTGGGTGAAGTCCGGCCGGCGGCGGGAGGCGAAAATGCGCGTTGACGATGGCGCGAAACTCGGACGGCGTTTCGAGATCAGGCACTAGTCCTTGGGCTACCATCGGCGGCAGCGCAGAAAATCACAGCATCGTCATCGCCCAGCACGGTTCCGCCGTCGCCGAAATCCAGGACCGTTGCCCGATTCTCGTTGAACTTGATTGCCCGGAGCCTGGCTCCGAATTTCACCTTTGCGTTATGGGTGTGCAAAAACGCAAGTGCCGGCTCGACAAAAGCCTGTGCCAGTCCATCGCGCGCGATCAATGGACGGCAGGCCCTGCCGCCCTTCGCCAGGGTCTCGCGGGTAACGGCAGCGGCAAGCTGCCCGCTCGCCTCGCTTGGCTCGGTATTGAGCGCGGCGAGCCAAAACGGGCGCAAAAGTCGATCGTAAAGCACCCCCGAGCAATTCACCGTCTCGCAGATCGTTTTCCTGTTCCCGGGCCAAAGCAGGCGCGCGGCGGAAAAATAGTCGCTCGTGCTGGTTCCCGGAACGCGGCGGCTTGCAGTGAAAATCCACCATGGCAGCCGACCATCATTCATGGAGAGCGTCCATCGCTCGCCCGTTGCAAGATCGACAAAGGCAAAGTCGGCGTGCGGCGGGCCGACGAGGTTGCCGGCGCCGCCGATCAAAGCAACATAAGCAAGCGCTGCACGATTGCCGGAAAGTACGAGGTGATTGCCATTATCGATGACAAGGTCGAGCACCGGGTCGTGGTAAGAGCGGCAGCGACCGCCGGCTTGAGCGGCGGCCTCATACACGATGACGTTGATTGTGCGCCGGGCAAGCTGCACGGCCGCGGCAAGGCCGGCAAGCCCGGCGCCGATCACGTGAACCGTCGCGGCCATCAAGTCGCAGTCATCAGACGAAAGCGTGCCGCATGATGATCCACAACAATCGCGCGCGCCGAATATGGATCGGCCGACGCGGATGCGACCAGCCGCGTTCCACCAGACTGTCGAGGATTGCACGATAGGCTTCGGCCATGATCCGCGGCGCCCGCACCGAGCGGCGCGCGCTTCGTCCCATGATGGTATCGGCCTGCGCAAAATGCGCTCGCGCGCGGTCGACAACGATCTGACATGCAGTCCCGAGCGCGGGATTGAGCAGCACCGCTGCCGGCTCGGTGGCGGCGATGCCGGCGGCACGCAGAGCCTGCGCCGGAAGATAGAGCCGGCCGACGGCTGCATCTTCATCCAGGTCGCGCAGGATATTGGTCAGCTGCAAAGCCCGTCCAAGATGATGCGCGAGCGCAAGACCGTCGCCCTCATCCATTCCGAACACCCGAACCGAGAGCCGGCCAACCGCGCTTGCAACGCGATCGCAATAGAGATCAAGCGTTTCATCGTCGGGCGCGCGGATATCGCCAACAACATCCATCTCCATACCGTCGATGATCGCCTGAAAATCTTCCCTGCGGAGCGCGAAATCCCGCACCGGGGCTATAAGCCCACGCGTGCGCGCAACCGGCCGCTCGGCATAGAGCGCTTGGATATCTGCGCGCCAGCAGTCCAATTGCTCGCGGCGCGCAGAGCGCGGCCCGCTCGAATCGGCGATATCGTCCACTTGCCGGCAAAACGCGTAGATCTCGAACATGGCGTGGCGCTGCGCACGCGGCAAGATTCGCATCGCGTTGTAAAACGAGCTGCCGGCTGCCCGTGCGGCAGCGGTATCGCTTGCAGCTGCGGCTTCTGCCAGCGCCAAAGTTCAGGCATCCAACGGTCTGTGCCCGGGCGCAAACACGCGACCGGCGCGGTGGATCACGCCCGATATTACGCTGAGAATAGCGAGGCCGGCGACTCCCGCCTTGCCAAGGTGAACCCTTTCCCGCAGCGGGTCGCGCCTCGTCAACAGCCTAACCAGGCGTTCGGCGAGAGCCTGAATTACCGCTACTTCCAAGGCAAGCCGCCTATCGACGATCAAGGACGAAAAAGATTGGCTTTCGCGCAGGAGATCGCCGGTCTGGCGGGCAACTTTGCGGATGCACGCGAGCAGCTCCGGCGAGGCGCGCGGTTCACCGAGCGATTCCACCTTTGCCCCAGCTTCCGCAAAAACATCGAGCGGCACGTAGACGCGATCGAGATTGTGAAAATCCTTGCCGCAGTCCTGCAGATGATTGATAACCTGCAGCGCCGCGCAGAGCGCGTCGTTGGCGGGCCAGATAGCCCGATCTTCGCCGTGCACATCGAGGACGAACCGGCCTACCGGCATGGCCGAATACCTGCAGTATCCCATCAGATCGTCCCAATCGCGGTAGCGTAGCTTGCTTACATCCATGCGAAATGCGCACAGCAAATCCTGCGCGTGACGGGGCGGCAATTGCCGGGCATCAAGGGCGCGGCGCAGGGCGATCGCCACCGGCTCGTCGTCCCTCTTGCCCAGCAGAGCCGCTTCCAGCCGATCCAGGAGAGCAAGTTTTTCCTCCGGCGCAAGCTTAGCGTGATCGGCGATATCATCGGCGGTGCGCACGAATTCATAGAATGCTAGGATTGCCGGGCGGTGCCGGCGGTGAATGAGCCGCGATGCTACCGGAAAGTTTTCGTTCCGGTGCCCTTTCCCGGACCGCGCATGTTCACTCGTAATAGTCACGGTCAAAGGCGCTTTCCTTGCACGCGTCCCTTCCAGGTCCCGCCTCTTCCTCGCATATGTTGATAGGCGGAATCGAGAGTGAACAGCAGGTATTCGCAGGCAATCGCCGGCAGCGCCAGCGCCCATAACGGCGACAGCCGGTAAAAACGCAAACTCGGAACAAAAGCGAGCGTCATCAGCCCCCAGGCCATTAGCCCGATGAGGCGGCAGATCCCGGAGCCGAAAATCGCAAACAGTGGAGGGACCATATAGGTCACGATCATGCCCAGTGCCGTCGCCAACAGGAGAGCGGGAGAATAGCGCAACTGCGCATAGGCCGAGCGCGCTACCATGCGATGGATATCGGCCACGCGCGGATAGGCGCGGATGCTGTGCACATACTGTGTCAAGCCCAGCCAGATGCGGCCACGCGGCTTGAGCGTTCTGGCCAGTGCGCAATCATCGATGAGGGCGTCTCTTATGCTGTCAATTCCGCCGGCTTTCGACAGCACATCGGTACGCACGAGCATGCAACCGCCTGCCGCTGCGGCGACCGAACTGTCCTTCCGGTTCACCCACGCAAATGGAAAGAGCATCTGAAAGAAAAACAGGAAAGCCGGAATGTTGGCACGCTCGGCAAAACTCCTGCATCGCAACTTCACCATGAGCGAAGTGAGCACGAGGTCATGCTGCTCCGAGAACGCAACCAGGCGGGCAACCGAATCGGGAGGATGAACAATATCGGCATCTGTCAACAGCAGGTAATCCGGCTGCTGGGCGAAGCTCGAAGCGATGCCCTGCTTTAATGCCCACAGTTTCCCGGTCCATCCCGGCGGCAAAGCTTCTCCGGTCAGGACACGTACCTGCACGTCAGGGTGGTCCGCGCTCATGCGGCGCGCAATTGCGCCGGTGCCGTCGCTGCTGCCGTCGTCCACCAGGACGATCCTGAACGATCCTGGGTAATTCTGATTGAGCAGCGAGCCGAGGCTGGCAGGGATGTGATCGGCCTCATTGCGCGCCGGCACGACCGCGGCAACGCTTGGCCACGTAGAAAGCTTGGGCGCTTCCCATTCGTCGCGTTCGGCGCAGCGCCAGAACCCGCCCCGACCGAAGACGAGGTAGAGCCAGATCCCCAAGGCGGCGATGGCGAACGGCAGCGGCGCTATCACGCGCGAACGAGCCCAAAGTTTCCAAAATTCGAATCATATCCAGTGTCATTCCGGGGTGAGGCCGAAGCGCAGCGAAGGCCGAGAGACCGGAATCCATAAGCCCAGCCGGGAGTATGGTTTCCGGGCTCGCCGCTCCGCTTCGCTTCGCTGCGCCCCGGAATGACTGGCGGGTGGGATATTAGCGCAGAAGGTTTGATGAAACCTGCCAGCTTGCTAAGTTGCATAATCGGCGCTGGCGAGTGGTTCTCAGCGACATCGTTGATACTACACCTCAATTTTAATCCAGGTGGTCGAGCGCATGGCCCGCACCGAGCCTCTGCAGACAGGTCTGGACAGCGACCTGCTGTTCCAGGATCGGTTGGAGCGGACGGCTCGCGACGTGGAGACTCTGCTCGACCAATTGCTCGGGCCGGAGCCGATGGAGGCCGAGCGGGGCCGTCCGGGACGTGTCCTGGACGCCATGCGTTACGCAAGCCTCGGTGGCGGCAAGCGCTTGCGGCCGTTCCTTGCGGTAGAATCCGCCGCTCTATTCGGGATACCTCGCCGCAATTCGCTCATGGTGGGGGCGGCGCTGGAATGCGTGCACTGCTACTCGCTGGTGCACGATGACCTGCCGGCGATGGACAATGACGATCTGCGGCGTGGCCGCGCCACCACCCACAAGGCGTTCGACGAGGCGACTGCCGTGCTGGCCGGCGATGGACTGCTCACTTTTGCGTTCGACATTCTGTCCCGGCCGGAGACGCACGCTGACGCCGAGGTTCGCTCGCGACTGGTAAGCGCCCTGGCGCGGGCGGCCGGACTTGGCGGCATGGTGGGAGGGCAAATGCTCGATCTTGCGGCGGAAGGGCGCTTCGCGCCTCGTCCACCGGAATTGAGCGAGCGGGAAATCGAAGCGCTGCAAGCAATGAAAACCGGTGCGCTTTTGCATTTCGGCTGCATTGCCGGGGCGATTCTCGGCAAAGGCAATCGATCGCAATGGAGCGCTCTCGACCGTTATGGATCTGCGCTCGGCGCGGCCTTTCAAATTGCCGATGATCTTCTCGACCTTGAAGGCGACCCGGCAACGGTGGGCAAAGCCACCGGCAAGGACGCCGCCGCCCACAAGGCGACTCTTGTTTCCGTGCTCGGGCCAGCGGCGGCAAGACACCGCCTTTGCGCTCTCGTTGCCGACGCGCAAAAGGCGCTCGACCCGTTTGGCAACGATGCCGACGTTTTAAGAGCCGCAGCGCGCTTCGTGTCAACGCGCCAAGCCTGAGCTGTATAAAATATAGATGTTATCCGATGCCGAGCGGCGATTTGTGGCGCATCACAAGGTTGCCCATCTGGCCACTGCCGACATTCACGCGGTCCCGCATGTCGTGCCCATCTGTTTTGCGCTGGCACGAGACGCTCTATTTCGCCGTCGACCAAAAGCCGAAGCGCGGCCCCGCTGCTGCGCTCAAACGCTTGCGCAACATCGCGGCAAATCCTGCAGTTGCGATCGTCATTGATCATTACGAGGACGATTGGGCGCGGCTCGGATGGGTGTTGCTGCGCGGGCGCGCTAAGATCATCAAGGAAGGTCCCGAACATCGGGAGGCGCAGGTGCTTCTGCGCAGGCGCTATCCCCAGCTCAATACCATGCAGATTGAGCATCTACCCGTCATTGCCGTGCGCATTGAACGCACCACGAGCTGGGGTGATCTTTCGGTACAAGCCGAATGATAGAGTGAAGAACGTGCCCGGCCTGAGACATAGGTGACACTTCGTACCGGACACATGGGTTACACTTTTCGCTTTTTTTGGGAAGCGGGAGGTGTGGATGCCGTGGAAGGAGAGTTCGGTAATGGAAGAGCGCCTTTGCTTTGTCGCCCGCCTCTTGGACGGAGAGCCAATGACGGAGGTGTGTCGGGATTTCGGCATATCCCGCAAGACCGGTTATAAGATCTTTGACCGCTATAACGAACATGGGTTGCAGGCCCTCACCGATCGTTCGCGCCGGCCCGTGCGCTACGCCAACCAGCTCCCGCCGCAGATCGAAAGCCTGATCGTCAATTTCAAGCGCAACAAACCGCATTGGGGCGCACGCAAAATCCGCGAGCTTCTGGTCCGCCGCCTGGCCGGCGATGTCAGGGTTCCCGCCAAAAGCACCATCCACGCCGTGCTCGATCGCCATGGCCTGGTCAAACGAATGCGCAAAACCCGCAATCGAGCCCATGGCACGCCATTGTCCGAAGGCGCCGCGCCCAACGATTTGTGGTGTGCTGACTTCAAGGGGGAGTTCAAGCTCGGCAACGGCAGATACTGTTATCCGCTGACCGTCACCGACCATGCCTCACGCTTTGTGCTCCTGTGCGAAGCCCTCGAATCAATCCGTGAAGACTTGGCTTTTACCGCCTTCGAGCGGCTGTTTGCCGAGCGCGGGATGCCCACCGCGATACGCTCCGATAACGGCGTCCCCTTCGCCAGTCCCAATGCCTTGTTCAACCTCTCGAAGCTCGCAGTGTGGTGGCTGCGCCTGGGCATCGCCATCGAACGCATCAAACCAGGCCATCCGCAACAGAACGGCCGGCACGAGCGCATGCATCTCACCCTCAAGAAGGAAGCAACGCGTCCGCCAGGTATGAACAGCTTGCAACAGCAGGCCCGCTTCGATGCCTTCGTCGAGGAGTTCAATGCGGAAAGACCGCATGAGGCGCTCGCCATGAAGTGTCCGGCCGAGCTCTATGCCACCTCAACACGACGCTATGATGGGCTGCCAGACCTCGCCTATCCCTTCCACGACCGCGATATTCTCGTCACCGCCTGCGGACGAATTTGCCTGCACCGCAAAAAAATCAACATCTCCACCGTGCTCGCAGGTCAAAGCCTCGGAATCAAGGAAATCGACGACGGCATTTGGCTCGCAAGCTTCATGCACTACGATCTAGGATATTTCGATTTGGAGCAGAAAACCCTGCAACCCCTCGACAACCCGTTCGGCCGAAGGTTGTCACCCATGTCTTAGGTACGTTCTGTTACCCATGTCTCCGGGCTGGACAAACGTGAGCCTGGTACAGCTGGGTGGACTTCGAACCACCGACCTCTTGGTCCACAGCCAAGCGCTCTAACCAACTGAGCTACAGCTGCACGTGGAGCGGCCAAAGCTTCCCTACCGGAGGAGCGAATTGCGCCGAAGAGGCTATAGGAGCCGCATGGTGATTTGACAAGGCTACGTGGTGAAATCGCCAAGCAGCCGGCGCACAGCCGAAACAAAAGCCCGGACGCTGTCGTCCGGGCCAGAGAGAAATGATTGTCTGCAACGATCTCAGGCTACCTTGAACACCTTGCCCAGGCTTTCCTTGATCGGCTCGGCGGTGTCGGTGGCAACCTTCTGCGCAATCGCAGCAAGCTCCTTGGTCTGCGCAGTCACTGTCTCGTACTGCTTGCGGCCGTGCGCTGTCGAGAGTTCCACCGCTTCGGAGATCGACTTCACCGTCATCAGCCGGGTTGCAAAGTCGAAGGCCGCATTGGTGTTCTCACGCGCCGCCTCGATGACTTTCAAGCCATAGTCGGAGACACCCTTGGTCGCCGTTGCATAGGTGTCCTCAAGCATGTCGGTCGCCTCCTCGGCGGCCGTTTTCATCTTTTCATAGGTTTCTTTGGCCTGAGACACGCTCTTCTCCGCAATTTCGCGGAAAGCGGCAGGAATTTCCATTTTGGGCATCTCGAAATTCGGAAACTCGAACTTCGTACTAGCGAAAGGGGTTGGAGCGGCAGACTTGAATTTTGACTTCGAACCCGAAGTCGTGTGTTCGACGGCCTCAGACATTGGAGGAGTCCTTCAGGGGGCGAGTGACACGATTCGCACGAATTCTGCGCCCGGAGCCAAATCCATGCGGAGCTGGAGACAGGCCGCCGGCTGTCGCTAACGACAAAATCCACGACCCATCGGACCACTATATAACCACGCTTTTGGTGCATTGCAACGAAAATATTGCATTGCACAAATTATATGGTTTCCTGCGGAAAATTATCGTTTGGTCGCTTCGGATGACGCCTTGCCAGCGCTTTCGCCCAGCTCCTTCGCCTGTTCGGCCAGAACCTGCATTTGGGTGCGGACAAATTCAGCCTGCAGCTTCAATACTTCTTGCACGTCCTTGGCGCGGAGCAGCTTCTGCGCGAACTCGAAGGATGCAGCAACATTCTGTTCGGCAAAATTCATCGCTTTTTCAGTGACATGCTTGGCACCTTTACGTGCGGTTTCGGCGTGCCCCTCAAACGCGGTGACGGCGTTGTGGGCTGCCGAAATAAAGCCGTCGAAAGCCTGCTTTGCCTGCTCGACGCTCTTTTCGGCAAATGCCCTCATTTCCGGAGGAATCTCAAAACGATCGGTAGCGGCCATATTCATCTCCTGCTGTGGCCTCGGATCGATGGCTGGGTTTATGTCCTGCGGCCTCGTAGGAATTCGCTTACCGCCGAAATGGCGACCAGCCGCCGGCACACAAGGCGCGCCGGGATAATGAGCCCGCCTTGCAGTCGAACACAAGCTGGCATGCTAAGGGGCATTTCTTCTCCATGCGGTCCCGGTAACTCTATCCACGCTTTCGCCCAACTCCGCGTCGTTACGACATGGACGCAATCACATCCTCTGATTAGAGAAATTCAAGTCTCTCTCTCTCTCTTCGAATCGTCGATGCAGATGGTGCGACCGCGCAATGAGCATCTCGCAAGATCAATCGCACCCGCTCCGGTTCGTATGGCAAATGGATGAGCACGGGCGTTTTACGCTCGGTTCCGACGAGTTCATTGCGCTGGTTGGTGCTCGCACGGCAACTCTGATCGGCAAACCATGGCAGGAAATCGCCGCTGCTCTCAACCTTGATCCGCAAGGTCAGATTGTGCGAGCGACCGCAACCCAGGAGACGTGGAGCGGCCTCACGGTTCTCTGGCCGTCCGATGAAGCGGAAACGCCGCTTCCGGTGGAACTCTCGGGTTTGCCGATTTTCGATCGCGATCGCAAATTTCGCGGATATCGCGGCTTTGGCGTCTGTCGCGACCTTGCGCGCCTTGCCGCCTTGTCCGCCCGGCGCCCGGCGCTGACGCCGCAAAGATCGACGATGCCGAGCCTTGCCGATGCGGGGCTTAAGAAAAAAGATTTTGCGGGGACTGCGCCGCTTGAATCGGAAAGCAAGCGCAAGCTTATCAAACCGATCGCCGTCGAGAATGTCGTGCCATTTCCATCGAATGCCGGGGAATCTTCTGCACCTGCGCTAACCCCGGTGGAGCACATGGCCTTCCGTGAGCTTTCGCGCAAGCTCACCCAGGGGCTATCAGCGGAGGGCGCCGATCAGGACGGAATGAGTGGGACGCGAGTGCATAGTGAAGAAGCCTCGACCGGTCCGGAGCTTGTCTCTGTTGGCTACGAGCTTAGACCGATGCTCGACCGCCTTGAACTCGGCATTCTCATTTACCGTCTCAATCAGCTGCTCTACGCAAATCCTTGGTTTCTTGAGCGCTGCGGCCATCACTCACTTGACGAATTGAATGCGGCCGGCGGTCTTGATCAGCTCTTTATCGAGCCAATCCCCATCACGGCACCGACGGCCGTGCAATCGGTGACCCTCACCGTCGACCGCGCCAAGAGTATCGCCCTGCATGGGCAATTAGTCGATATCGTTTGGGACAACGAACCTGCACATGCGCTGATTGCTACCGTCAAAACGCAGGGGGGAGGGCGGACGGTTCCTCTGCAAGCGCAATTGACCGAGCTTCAAGCGATGGTCAAGGCCGCCAGGGAAGCCAAAGGCCGCGCCGAGAATGCCTCTTGGGCCAAATCGAATTTTCTCGCCAAAGTCAGTCACGAGATTCGAACGCCGCTGAATTCCATCATAGGTTTCTCCGAACTGATGATGCAGGAGCGTTTTGGCGCGCTGGGCAACGACCGGTACCGCGAATACCTCAAGGATATCCATGCTGCCGGAGAGCATCTGCTTTCGCTGATCAATGACCTGCTCGACCTTTCCAAGATCGAGGCCGGTGGGCTGCAGCTCGCCTTCGTCGAGGTCGCGCTAAATGACCTGACGCAGCAATGCGTCGCCATCATTCAGCCGCAAGCCAATCGCGGTCGCGTCCTCGTTCGCCTGGCGCTCGCGCCGGCCCTTCCAAAGGTGATGGCTGATGCTCGCGCAGTTCGACAAATCTTGCTGAACCTGCTGTCGAATTCGCTGAAGTTCACCCCCGCCGGCGGACAGGTAATAGTGTCGAGTGCCATCGGTGACGCGGAGGAAGTGATTCTGCGGGTTCGCGACACAGGGCGGGGCATGACCGAAAGCGAAATCGCAAGCGTGCTCGAGCCGTTTCGCTGGGTTGCTGCTTCCTCGCGCGGAGGCTCTGGCGGGAGCGGGCTTGGGCTGCCCCTTTCCAAAGCACTGGCGGAGGCAAACCGGGCAAAATTGCGCATCGCTAGTACACCGAAAGAAGGCACGCTCGTCGAGATTGTCTTCCCACACGCAAGCGTGGTCGCAACATGACTGTGCCAGACCCGGTATAGCGGCTCTGGTTGAGTGCAGCCTGTCCGGAAATCGGCTATCGTGCCGGTGGCATTGTCGACCTGGGGCCCGCCGTTCGCGCTACGGCAGTAGAGGTAAGCCATGATCCGGCTCGTACGTCACGTCGTGGCCTTCACAGCGGCCGTTTTGGCGGCAACGACCACGGCGCATGCCACGGAGCAGGTCGATCTCTTGCTTGTGTTGTCCGCCGACGTTTCGCGCAGCGTCGACAATCCCAAGTTCTTGCTGCAGCGGGAAGGCTACGCGGCCGCGATTTCCGATCCGCACGTGCTCGATTCCGTCAGGTCAGGTCCACACCAGCGAATCGCCGTGTGCTTCGTCGAATGGTCCGGATTTGGTGCTCAAAAGCTCGTCATCGACTGGACCTTGATCGATGGGCCGGTTCCAGCGCGGAAGTTCGGAGATCAACTGCTGGAATTACCGCGCTCCTTTGCCGATCGCACCTCGATCAGCGGCGGCATTGAGTTTGCAGCCGGTCAGTTCGAGCGTGCCCCATATGAATCCGCGCGTCGCACGATCGACATTTCCGGCGACGGCACCAATAACGCGGGCCGGGATGTGAAGATTGCTCGTGACGAGGCCCTCGCCAAGGGAATCGTCATTAACGGGCTTGTCATCCTCAGCGATCGGCCGGTGCCCTGGAATGCCGAACACACCAACCCTCCCGGCGGGCTTGAGAAATATTATCAGGAAAACGTCATCGGCGGCCCGGGCAGCTTTGTTTTGGTGGCGGAGAATTTCAATTCTTTCGGGATCGCTATTATCAAGAAACTGATTGCCGAGATTGCCCATCTGCCGCGTCCCTCGTTGCAGCGCTTCGCCAGCAGAACTGGGCAATGACCAAGGTCATACGCAACTGCCTTGGAGATTGCAGCTTATAGGGCGGCGAGATACAAAACTGATAATAGAATGAGTGCCTCCGGGGCTTTTCCTCAAAGCGGGTAATCAATGAAGAAGGTCTATCCCAATGCGCAAGCGGCGCTTGCAGGACTCCTGCACGACGGCATGATGATCATGGCTGGAGGCTTCGGACTTTGCGGTATCCCGCAAAGCTTGATCGAGGCCATTCGCGAATTGGGGATCAAGAACCTCACCGTTGTTTCGAACAATTGCGGTATCGACGGTGTCGGTCTCGGAATTTTGCTCGACAGCAAGCAAATCAAGAAGATGATTTCGTCCTATGTCGGAGAGAACAAGACCTTCGCCCAGCAATATCTCGCGGGCGAACTCGCCATCGAATTCAATCCGCAGGGCACTCTGGCCGAACGTATTCGTGCCGGCGGCGCCGGCATTCCGGCGTTCTTCACCAAGACCGGTGCCGGGACCACGATTGCCGAGGGTAAGGAGGAACGCGCGTTCGACGGTGAGCGCTACATCATGGAACGCGGGCTGGTGGCCGACCTCTCGATTGTGCACGCCTTTATGGGCGACACCGAGGGCAATCTCGTGTATCGCAAGACCGCACGCAACTTCAATCCGATGATGGCGACCGCGGGAAAGGTCACCGTCGCCGAAGTGGAGCACCTGGTGAAGCCCGGCGATATCAACGCCGATCACATCATTACACCTGGCATATACGTGCAACGCATGATCCACGTGCCGAATGCAGTCAAACATATCGAGCAGCGCACGGTGCGCAAACGCACGGACGCGCCTGCCGGAACAGGGGAGGAAGTATAATGGCTTGGACGCGCGAACAGATGGCCGAACGTGCAGCCAAGGAGCTGCATGACGGATTCTACGTCAATCTTGGGATTGGGATTCCGACCCTGGTGTCGAACTATATTCCCCCCGGAATGAGCGTGCAGCTGCAAAGCGAGAACGGCATGCTCGGGTTTGGCCCGTTTCCTTACGAAGGCGAAGAGGACCCCGATCTGATCAATGCGGGCAAACAGACCGTCACTGAAATTCCCACGACCAGCTATTTTTCCTCAGCGGACAGTTTTGCCATGATCCGCGGCGGACATATCGATCTTTCGATCCTCGGCGCAATGCAGGTCGCCGAGAATGGCGACCTCGCCAATTGGATGATCCCGGGCAAAATGGTCAAGGGTATGGGCGGCGCGATGGATCTCGTGGCGGGGGTCAAGAAGGTCGTGGTGGTGATGGAGCATTCCGCCAAGAACGAGCCCAAGCTTCTCCAGCGTTGCACTCTTCCGCTGACCGGTGCAGGCGTTGTCGATATGGTGATTACCGACCTTGGGGTTTTCACGGTCGACAAGAAAGGCGGCAGCGGCATGACGCTGGTCGAAGTTGCGCCTGGCGCAACACGCGATGAAATCCGCAACAGGACGCAGGCAAGCTACCGCGTCGCGCAGAATTGAGCGCCTGATTACTGTGACGCATTCATGGCGTCTGATGTGCAGCTGTGCGGCGCAGGCCGCTGCCCTCGAGCAAAGCGGCCGCGGCGCAAATGCACGGCCACGAAAGGGTCACAGAGCGCCGGCAAAAGCATTTAAACCCTAAATCTTCCGAGTTCCCGGTCATCGCCGGCAAACCTGAGAAAGACGCGTTGTGATCGCGCCCGTTCGCCTCAAGCGTTTGGCCTTTGCACTAATCGTTTTGGCGCTCGCCGGTTTAGGCGCCCTCCTGATCATGCCGTTTCTGATGCCGGTCGATGCAGTGCGCGATGCCGTAACCGCCGAAATCCGTGCCGTCACCGGCTTCAATCCTGTCCTGCGCGGCAAGGTCTCGGTGTCACTGTTTCCCGCCGGGTCGGTCAAGTTCGACGACGTGAGTCTCGGCGAGAAGGGAACGGGAGCGCCTGCGCTGGCTGCTCAGCAGGTTATTGCGCGCCTGCGGTTTTTTCCCCTTCTCGTTGGACGCATCGAAATAGCCGACGTTTCGCTGGTGCGCCCGATCATTACCATTACCTGGAACGAGGACGGCAATTCGAATTGGACGGAACAAATCGCAGCGCTTGCGCAAAATCTGAAACCCGGCTCCCGGCGCACAGCATCGTTTTCAGAGATACGCATCGAGGATGGCACCATTATCGTACGGCATCCGTCGCGCAAAATCGTTGAAACCCTCTCCAACGTCCAATTTTCCCTTGCCTGGCCCTCCATTTCACGCAGCTTTGCGGCAACGGGCCAATTTGCCTGGCACGACCAGCAAATCGATACCAGCATCAGCCTGGCCGATTTCGTGGCGGCTTTGCAGGGCGAAAGGTCGGGCGTGAAGGTGCGCCTTGCCGGTGCTCCGCTGCGGTTCGGATTCGACGGTTATTTGAGCTATCGGCCGACGCTTCGCATGGAAGGCACAATGGCAGCCGATTCCGCTTCCTTGCGAGAGACGTTGCGCTGGGCCGGTCAGCAGCAATTGCCGGGAGGAGGTCTCGGTCGCTTCGCGCTCAAGGCGCAGGCCAACGTGGTCGGCACCACCATCGGCCTCTCCGGCGCCCACGTCGAGCTGGATGACAATACCAGCGAAGGTGTGCTCAGCTTCGACGGCCGACAAACCTTGCAGGGAACGCTTGCGGCCGAGGCGCTCGATCTAAGCCCATACCTTTCGACGGTCCGTTTGCTCACCGGTGGAGAGCATGGTTGGGACAACAAACCGGTTGCCCTCAACGGCATCACCGGCTTCGATATCGATCTGCGAATCTCGGCAGCCCGGGTGAGCATCGGCAATGCCAAACTCGGTCGCACGGCGGTAGCAGCCACGCTGCACGGCAGCCATTTCAACGTGGCCATCGGCGAGTCGGAGGCGTTTGGCGGAATTGTCAAGGGAACGCTCGGGCTCGCTAAAGCGCCGGCAGGAGCGGAATTCACGGCACAGCTGCAATTCCTGAACGTCGAGCTTGAGCAATGCCTGAGCGATATGTTCGGCATTCGCCGGCTGGAAGGAAAGGGCAACCTGAGCCTCGATGTCGAGAGCGCCGGCGGCAGCGTCTATGATCTGGCCAAGGGACTCAACGGAACCGCAATGCTATCGAGTTGCAAAGGGGCAATCGCCGGCTTCAATGTCGAGCAGTTGCTGCGACGGATCGAGCGCAAGCCGCTTTCCGGCGGCGGCATGTTGCGCATGGGTAAAACGCCGTACGACACTCTCACGGTCAATCTGAAAATCACCAATGGTATTGCGAATGTCCAGGACGTGCGGATGGAAGGCTCGACAGTTGGACTTGCACTCACGGGCTCTGCTTCCATTCCCGCCCGGGAACTCGATCTGAAGGGCACTGCGAGCCTCCTGACGAGCGGCACTACCGGGCCAGCGGCTCTGCTGCCGAGCTTTGAGCTGCCCTTCATGGTCCAGGGCCCATGGGACGATCCCATCATGCTGCCGGACCCTGAAATTCTGATGCAACGGTCGGGTGCAGCTGCACCGCTGCTCGATGCCGCGCGAAACCGTGCGCCCGAGGCGGTGCGCTCCGCGATCGAACGCCTGACCGGATCGGCTCGATCGGCTCCACCTCCGTCAGAATCGGTCCCTGCACCCGCGGTGACCGCTTCCCCGACCGACGCCCCGGCGGTCTCTGTCTCGCCGCCAACGACGAGTGTTCCGGCGCCGGCTGAGCGGGAATAGTTCGAGCCCGGATTGACTTTATCTTTGCTCAATCCGGGATTCCCCGGATGTCGCATCCGTTTTGGGGCGCAGCAAGCTTCGTCTATCATTGCTGCAGCGAATCAGCGCCGCTGAGCCGCGATTTTTCTGCTTGTGCTGGCGCATCTTGTGAAGGCTCAACGCGCGTGCCCGGCATAGATGCGCGGCGTTCCCTGACCGTGTCGCGAGACGTCGATGCTATCCAGCTCGCTACGAATATTTCTGAAGATCACCATTGCTTCGCTCATCGTCGGTGCCGTTCTGTCGCATTTCGGCATCACCGCCGATCAGATCATGCGGGAGGCCGGACTCTCGCGGGAGCGGGTGCTCGATTGGCTGGAGCAGGGATGGACATGGGCACTACCCAATCTGTTTCTTGGCTCGCTGATCATCGTTCCCATGTGGTTTGTATTTTATCTGTTCCGCCCACCAGGCGCGCGCAGTGATTGATGCTGCTGCTGCCCGCGACCGCTCATCAACCTGCCTGATAATGCCGCGATCGCCACGGCCACGGCGACCATGGCAATCATCAGCGTGCAGATGGCATTGATCTCCGGTTTTACCCCCAGGCGAACTTCCGAATAGATGCGGATCGGCAGTGTGGTTGCACCGGGGCCGGTGGTGAAGCTCGCAATTACGAGATCGTCGAGCGACAGCGTAAAAGCAAGCATCCAACCCGACATGATGGCGGGCAGTATCAATGGCAATGTTACGGTGAGAAAAGTCCGCACCGGCGGACAGCCCAGATCCATCGCAGCTTCTTCCAGGCTGATATCGAAATTAATGAGCGCCGACTGCACCACCACGGTGACAAAGCAGGCGGTAAGCGTCGTGTGGGCGATGCTGACGGTCCAGAAGCCGCGATCGACATCGGCGGCGACGAACAAGAGCATCAGCGAGAGGCCGATGATCACTTCCGGCAGGACGAGGGGAGCGTAGACCATGCCGGCGAACAGCGCCCGCCCGCGAAACTTTCCGAGCCGCACGAGTGCAATGGCCGCCAGAGTGCCGACAACGGTCGCAGCCGTCGCCGAGACGAATGCGATGCGCAAGGTTATCCAGGCGGATTCAAGCATCGCCTCGTCATGCAGCAGCTCAATATACCAGCGGATCGACCAACCCGCCCAGACCGTGACGAGCCGCGAGGAGTTGAAGGAGTAGATCACCAGAACGGCGATCGGCAGATAAAGGAACGCGAAACCCAGCGCGACCGAAGTGACGTTGAACAGTGACATCCTGCGCATGTTCAGCGCCGTAACCTGAGGTCCTGCATCTGCATGCGCTCATAGATCAGGATCGGCGCCAACAGAATGAGCAGCAACAGCACGGCTATCGCCGAGGCAACCGGCCAGTCCTTGTTTAAAAAGAATTCGGTCCAAAGCGTCTGGCCGATCATGATACTGCGTGATCCGCCGAGCAAATCGGGAATCACGAACTCGCCTACGATCGGAATGAAACACAGAAGCCCTCCGGCAACCAGCCCGGGAGCCGATAGCGGCAGCGTTACCAGCCAGAATGCCTTCCAACGCGGACAGCCGAGATCGACGGCAGCCTCGATCAAGGCCGGGTCAATGCTCTCGATTGCTGCATAGATCGGCAATACCATGAAGGGCAAATAGGAATAGACCATTCCGATGTACACGGCGGTGTCGGTGGAGAGCCACGCCGGCGGGACATCAACGATGTGCAACGCAAGGAGGAGCTGATTGAGCAGCCCATCGTGCTGCAGAATGTTCACCCAGGCATAAATGCGGATAAGAAACGAGGTCCAGAACGGCAGCATTATCGAAACAAAGAGGACCGGCTGCAAACCTGTTGGCGCTCGCGCCATTCCTTGCGCCAGCGGCAGGGCAATGACCAGCAGCATCATGGTGGAAATGGCGGCAACCTGCAGGCTCTTGAGATAGGAGGTCAGGTAAAGCCAATCGGAGCCGATGAACTGATAATTAGAGTAGCCAAGCTTGCCGAAAAACTCCTTTACAGCGGACCACCCCGCCGTCAAATCGAGTACCGGCACGTACGGTGGCTGCGCGATTGCAGGTTGCGAGAGGCTGATCTTGAAGACGATCAGAAAAGGAAGAAGGAAGAACAACGCAAGCCAAGCGAAGGGAACGAGCACAAGGAGGCGCGCACCCAACGAACGCAGGCCGCGGGGCTGCATCATTGCGTGAGAACCACCAGTGCGTCCGCCGGCCAGGTCAGCCATACGCGATCATCAAGGGCGAGACTTCGCTCGGTCGTGGGCGTCACGTTGGCGAGCGTCGCCTTCATCAAGCTTCCGCTGTCCAGCCGAACCTCGTAGCTGGAAAGCTCCCCGAGATAGCGGATGTTGGTGATCGCACCGGCAACGCAATTCTCGTTTGCCTGTGAAAGCCGCAGGCGCGAGATACGCACTTTCTCCGGCCGCAGTGCAGCCCAGACGCAATCGCCGAGCTTACCTTCTCCACTGCTCGCACGCAGTCGACCCGCGGCGGTGCTCCCGATCGATGTCCCGTCCGCTCCCGCCGCAATTACCCGCCCCTCCAGGAGGTTGACGTCGCCGATAAAATCGGCAACCCAGCGTGAGCTTGGCCGTTCATAAATCTCACGTGGCGTGGCAACCTGAATGACGTGACCTTCATCCATAACAGCGAGGCGGTCCGCCATGGTCATTGCCTCCTGTTGGTCGTGCGTCACCATGATGAAAGTAAGGCCAAGCTTCTCCTGCAATTGCATCAGCTCGAATTGAGTCTCTCCGCGAAGCTTTTTGTCGAGAGCGGCGAGGGGCTCATCGAGAAGGAGGACGCGCGGCCGTTTTGCGAGCGAGCGTGCCAACGCAACGCGCTGGCGCTCGCCACCGGAGAGCTGATCGGGCTTGCGCTTTGCCAGGTTTTCAAGTCGCACCAGCGAGAGCATTTCGGCCACCCGCGTGGCGATCTCCTGCCGTGGCAGGCGGTCCTGTTTCAACCCAAATGCGACATTGCCCGCGACGTTGAGATGAGGAAAAAGCGCGTAGCTCTGAAACATCATATTGACGGGACGGCGATAGGCCGGCACCCGTGCAAGGTCATCGCCGTCGAGAAGAACGCGTCCGCTGTCGGGCATTTCCAGACCGGCAAGCAGGCGCAGCAGAGTAGTCTTGCCGCAGCCCGATGGGCCGAGCAGGGCAAATAGTTCGCCGGGTAGAATATCGAGCGAGACCGAATCGAGCGCGGCAGTCGCTCCGAAATGCTTGCTTACCTGTTCGAAACGTACCACCGGACGCGTGCTTGCGTCCTTGCCCGGTGAAGACTCACGTCGTGCCGCGCTGGCGCTGCGGTGGTCCGCTCGACTGGAACTCATCTCTGGCCAGAACTCAACGTACGCCCGATCGCGTCGCGCCACCCGCTCCATTTGCGTTCGCGCGTGGCATGATCCATGCGGGGTTGAAATTGGCGTTCGCATTTCCATAGCGCGGCAAATCCCGGCAATTCTGGACATAAACCCGCGGCATATCCTGCCATGTAAGCTGCACCCAGCGCGGTCGTCTCCTTCACAACGGGGCGATCGACGGGTGCTGCCAGAATGTCGGCCAGGAATTGCATTGCGATATCGCTCGCTGCCATTCCACCGTCTACGCGCAAGACCGTGTCTTTTCCGGCAGCAGGCCAATCGGCGCGCATGGCGTCAATGAGATCGCGTGTCTGATAGCCGACCGCTTCGAGCGCCGCGCGCGCTAGCTCGGCTGCGCCGGTGTTGCGGGTTATGCCAAGCACTGCGCCGCGCGCTTGGGCATCCCACCACGGCGCGCCGAGCCCGACAAAGGCGGGAACGAGATAGACTTCTTCGGCAGGATCGGCGGCGGCGGCAAGCGCGTTCACTTGCGCTGCGGTGTTAATCAGCTTGAGTGCGTCGCGCAGCCATTGTACGGCGGCGCCGGCGATAAAAATCGCGCCTTCGAGAGCGTAAGTGCGCTTCCCGTTCAGCTGGTAGGCCACGGTGGTAAGCAGCCGGTTGCGGGACGCGACCGGCTCATCGCCCGTGTTGAGGAGCGCAAAGCACCCCGTCCCATAAGTCGATTTCACCATTCCCGGCACAAAGCAGCCCTGTCCCACCGTTGCCGCCTGCTGATCCCCCATGATTGCGCCGATCCGGATCGCTCCGCCGAACACGCTGGTCACGCCGAAATCACTTGCGCAGTCGCGAACCTCAGGCAGAAGCGCAGCCGGAACTGCAAACAATTCGCAAAGCTCGGCATCCCAGTTGCCGGTGCGGATATCCCAAAGCAATGTGCGCGCGGCATTGGTGGCATCTGTTGCATGTACCTTGCCGCCGGAAAGCCGCCAAAGCAGGAAGCTGTCAACCGTCCCGAATGCCAGGCGGCCCTGTGATTGCAGCTGCGCGCGCGCCTTCGACATGATCAAGCAGCCAGGCAATCTTGGTGGCCGAGAAATAAGGATCGAGCAGCAATCCGGTGCGCTGGCTTATTCCCGGCTCGTGCCCATCGCGACGCAGAGCGGCACAGTTCTCCGCCGTGCGCCGATCCTGCCACACAATGGCATTGTGAATTGGCCGTCCGGTCGTCCGGTCCCAGACAATCGTGGTTTCCCGCTGATTGGCGATGCCGATGGCAACAATGTCTTTTGCGCTTGCCGCAGCCTGCTCCATGGCCGCACGCACGGTCGCAAGTGTTGTCGACCATATGGCCTCAGGGTCATGCTCAACGAGGGCTGGGGCCGGGTAGATTTGCGCAAATTCCTGCTGTGCGCTGGTGATTGGATTGAGCCCGGCGTCGAAAATAATGGCACGCGTTGAAGTGGTGCCTTGATCGATGGCGAGAAGAAGATCCGGCAAGCCTCACGAACTCCGCTCAAGCAATTCGCAAGCGCCTTTGCCGGATGCACACAGCGGGTGCATCGCAAATCGCAAAGCGCGCTCAGGGTATGGCATAGCATATCGGGAACTGGAGCGAGCAGCTAAGCGAGGCTCTAACTCGCGAGCTTTCTTGGCTCGGGATGCTCACCTTTGCCCTTGGCCAGGACGGAAGGCTTGTTGAGGGCGGCCAGCATGCGGGCCCGCAGAGCGCCGCTCGATACCGGCTTGAGCAGGAATTCGTGGATGCCGAGGCGCACCGCCTCAAGGACGCGCGCACGGTTGCTGTGCGCAGCCATCATGATGATGGCCGCGCGCGGGTACGAGAATGCCGTATCAGATTGCAGTCTGCGCACGAATTCGGCGCCGCTCACTCCCGGCATATCCCAATCAAGCAGTATCAGGTCTGGGTGCAATGCCCGAACCGCCGCGAGTCCAGCCTCGCCGTCGCTCGCCTCAAAAATCTTGGTGCATCCCATGCCGAGCAGCAATGCGCGAATGACCTTGCGCGTGTGATACTCGTTGTCGACTACCAGTACCCTGACACGGTCGATGCCGGTATCGCTGATCCGAGCCGACGCTTCCACCCACAGCTCCGAAACTGGCAAAGATTAATTCCTGCCAAACTGGATTTTCGCCTCCACCATAAAAACAGTTTCCCATTAGGATGCGGTGTAGAGGATCGCTAAAATTGCACTTATCAGGCATCAGGCCGTTTGCCTGACGCCGGATACCTGATAGCTGATACCTGAGAGGCCATGAATTGTTCCAGGCGTTCAGTGTCCTCAGGTGAGAAGCGCAGGCCAAGCTTGCTGCGGCGCCACAAAACATCCTCGGCAGTTTGGGCCCATTCCCGCTCCATCAGGTAATGCACCTCGGCGCCGCTGAGATCTGCGCCGATCATAGGGCCGAGCTCTTCCCGGGTGCGGGCGGAGCCAAGCACGCGCTCGACCCTGGTGCCGTAAGCGCGAACGAGCCGTCTCACCTCTCGTTCGGAGAGAAAAGGCCGCGAGCGATGCGTCATGCCCACCAGCGCCTCAAATCCATCGTGCGGGAATTCGCCGCCGGGTAGATGCGAACGTGCGGTCCATGCCGGCCCGCTCGGAAGAAACCGCCCAAGCCGATCGAGGCACTGCTCGGCCAATCGCCGATATGTGGTGATCTTGCCTCCGTAAACGGTCAGCAGAGGGGCTTTGCCTGCCTCCGCATCGAGGTCAAGGAAATAATCGCGGGAGACGTCCTGCGATTTCCGCGAACCGTCGTCGTGCAGCGCACGAACGCCGGCAAATGACCACACCACGTCGGATGCAAGGATTGGTTGTCGGAAGTGGCTGCTCGCAATATTGCAGAGATAGGCAATCTCGTCCGCCCCTGCCGTAATCCCTGTCGGATCGCCGTCGAAACGCTGATCAGTCGTGCCGATCAGAGTAAAATCATCTTCAAACGGAATGGCGAATACCACGCGTCCGTCGCTGCTTTGGAAGAGGTATGCCCGATCATGCTCGAACAGCCGCCGCACCACGATGTGGCTTCCCTTGTCGAGCCGCACCGGCAACGGCTGCGTGCGGTGCAGCGCGACGCCGGCAAATTGAGGAAGCCATGGTCCCGTTGCATTGACCAGAACGCGCGCCACTGCAATGTCGCGCCGGCTGTGAGCCTCCAGCACAAGTCGCCACTCACTGCCGCGCTCAGTGTCGACGCATCGGGTGCGGGTGCGGATCACGGCACCTCGCTCGGAGGCATCGACCGCAGTGAGCAGCACCAGACGCGCGTCATCGGTCGCGCAGTCGGAATACTCAAAGCCGTGCACATAGGCGTTTTTGAGGGGCGCGCCCAGCCCGCCATGCCGAAGGTCCACGGCACAGCTCGGGGGCAGGGTGGGTCGGCCACCAAGATGATCGTAAATGAACAGACCCAGGCGCAGCATCCAGGCTGGTCGCATCCCTGGTTCGAGCGGCAATACGAATCGGATCGGCCGGGTGAGGTGGGGCGCCATGCGCAACATCACCTCGCGCTCGATCAGCGCCTCGCGTACGAGACGAAACCACCCATGTTCGAGGTAGCGCAACCCCCCGTGAATGAGCTTGGTGGAAGCAGAAGATGTACCCGACGCCAGATCGTTTTGCTCCACCAGGAGCACGCGCAAGCCGCGGCCGGCGGCATCGCGGGCAATGCCGACACCATTGATGCCGCCGCCTACGACGGCAAGGTCGAATTGCGCCATTGTGTTATTCCCCGCCTTGTCTGATTGGGGCAGAATGGCGCGGCTTGGGACCTTGTCTCAAGCGGGTTCCCGCTATTTGCAGCGGAGCGGCCGCCATTCTGACGAGAGAAGATAATGGATTATCGCGATCGCCACGTGGTTGTTACCGGGGGAACCGGCGCGCTTGGCTCGGCAGTCGTCAGTGCGCTGATTGAGGCCGGGGCCGTCTGTCACGTGCCCTTTATCGATGCCGCGGAAGTTGGTCGCTTCGGCTTGCGCGATCATGCGCGGGTGAAGCTTGTCGCCGATATCCAACTGTCCGATCAGGCGGCGGTGACGAGCTTTTATGCCGACGTGCCGCGGTTGTGGGCCTCGATCCACCTTGCCGGAGGTTTCGCCATGGCCCCTGTCGCTGAAACCAGCAAAACCGACCTGATGAAGCAGGTCGACATGAATTTCGTCACTGCGTTCCTGTGCTGTGCAGCTGCAGTGCGCAACATGTGCCACGGCGCTGCCGGCGGACGCATCATCAATGTCGCGACACGGCCCGCGCTGGAATGGCGCCTCGGCGCGGGGATGGCAGCCTATACGGCAAGCAAGGCGGCCGTAGCGGCGCTGACGGTTGCGCTTGCTCAGGAAGTCGTCGGCGACGGCATCCTGGTGAATGCGATAGCCCCATCGACCATGGACACGCCGGCCAATCGGGCAGCCATGCCGAATGCCGACCATGCAACTTGGGCGAAGGTGGAGGACGTTGCCGCGACAATACTTTTTCTGGCTTCACCGGAGAACCATGTGACCCGTGGAGCGGTGGTTCCGGTTTATGGCCGCGGTTAACGGAGGGGTCACTCGTCCGCCGGCACCACTTCACGCGCTGAGCCGCGCGCGAGGCGCCTGACCGCACCGGCCGCAGCAACGACGTGGTGTTGGGCATAGGCTTCGTGGTTCTTCTCGATATCCTCGAGATCATAAAGGTAATTCACCATCAGGCCATGCGACTGGGCCAGCGCGCGTTCGGATGTGTCGGCAAGAAAATTAAGCCGTTCCAACCGAGCGCCGTTGCCCAGGTGAAAGCGCGCCACCGAATCGAGCGGGACGCCGCGCGGCGTTCGCGCGCGCAGATAATACCAGGCGGCGGCATGCAGCAGCGGCTCGCGCACCGTCTCGACGCTCGCAGGGTCTTGCCACCATCCGGCCCGATCGAGAACCGCCAGCGCGTCGCGTTCCTCCTCGGAAAGCGCGGTCGAAGGTTCCCTCGCACGCTCGCGTTTGAGCCACTCGGAAAAATTCGGCGCCGGTGAGAGCGTGACGAAGGTCGATAGCCGCGGCAATTCCCGGCTGACTTCCTCCACGACCTGCTTAATGAGGAAATTCCCGAAAGAAACGCCGGTAAGACCGCGCTGGCAGTTGGAGATCGAATAGAACACCGCCGATGTGAGCCGCTCGATATCGGACCCCTGGCCATTGCTCGACAGGATGAGGGCGATGCTATCCGGAATGCCGCGGGTGAGAGCGACTTCCACAAAAATCAGCGGCTCGTCGATAAGGGCAGGGTGAAAGAACGCGTAACAACGCCGGTCGGGTGAATCGATACGCGCCCGCAGTTCGTTCCAATCGCGAATTTCGTGTACGGCCTCGTAACGAATGATCTGTTCCAGGATGCGCGCGGGTGTTGACCAGTCGATTCTCCGCAACACAAGAAAGCCGCGGTTGAACCAGGAGGAGAACAAGTGCAGGAAATCCTCATCCAGGACTGTGAGATCTTCCCGATGGTCCATCGCGTCGAGCAGCTGCTCACGCATACGCACCAGCGCCCCGGTGCCGTTCGGCGCCAGATTGAGCCGACGGAAAAGTTCGAGCCGTCTCGGTTCGGAAGCACGATGCAGCTGCGAGGCGGCCGTTTCGCTCGGCGACCCAAGCCAGGCCGTGGCTGCGACATTGAGCCGGCTGCGGTCCGGCCCGAACCCGCGCGCGAGTGCCTCGAAAAAGGCAATGCGCGGACCGGTCGTCAGCTCGCCGTAGCGCTCGAGGATATCGCGCGCCAGTGCTACTCCCGAGGCTTCGCCACGCCCCGAGAGCAGGTCCTCGCAGAGCTGAATGAGATTGGCGGAACGCTGCTCGGCAGCCTCGCGGCGATCACGCGTGCGCTCAATCAGCGAGCGTCCGCGCTCCGCGATCGTCTGCAGCATCTCGCCGAAAAAGGAGCTGTTCACGGCGGCGAATCTCTGGCCAGCGGCGCATACTAAATAGGGTTCCTGTGCCGGATTCACAAACCGTGCCGGATCGCTTGTCGGGCTATGGACAACTTTGCCCCGAAAGGCCACAGAAACGGCGGTTTGACCTGATGTGCGACAAGGGAATTGATTATGGCAGGGCCTCTGGCCGGTCTACGTGTGCTCGAACTTGCCCGCATTTTGGCGGGACCCTGGGCGGGGCAGATTCTGGCCGACCTTGGGGCCGACGTGATCAAGGTCGAACGCAGTCGCACCGGCGACGATACCCGTGGTTGGGGGCCGCCTTTTGTCGCGGCGGTGACGGAAGGCGAGCACCTTGGCGCCGCCTATTTCCATGCCACCAATCGCGGCAAGCGCTCAATCGAGCTTGATTTCGACGGCGAGGAAGGGCGCCGGCTGGTCAGAAAGCTTGCCGCGCGCTCCGACGTGCTTATTGAGAATTTCAAGGTGGGAGGGCTCGCCAAATTCGGCCTCGATTACCTGAGCCTCAGCAAAGAGAACCCGCAACTGATCTACTGCTCGGTCACCGGCTTCGGGCAAACCGGCCCCTACGCCTCGCGGGCCGGCTACGACCTGATGGCGCAAGGTATGGGAGGCATTATGGATCTTACCGGGGCACCTGATGGCGAACCCCAGCGTGCCGGCGTTCCCATGGCCGACATCTTTACCGGTGTCTATTCGGTAATCGGCATCCTGGCTGCCCTGAACGAACGAGCGCGCTCCGGCCGCGGCTGTCAGGTCGATACTGCGCTGGTTGACAGCCAAGTGGGCGTGCTTGCCAATCAGGCGCTGAATTTTCTGATTTCCGGGAAGGTCCCCAGGCGGAGCGGCAATACGCACCCCAACATCGTGCCTTACCAGGTTTTTCCCGTTCTCGACGGTCACATCATCATCGCAACCGGCAACGACAATCAATTTGCCAAGCTGTGCGCGGTACTCGGCGAGCCCGCAATTGCACAGGAGGCGCGCTATCGTACGAATTCCGATCGGCTCAATTACCGCGACGAGCTGGTTGCGCGGCTCACTGCGCTCACCAGGAAGTGGCCTCGGGCCGAGTTGCTCGCCAAGCTGGAGGCGGTGCAGGTGCCGGCGGGACCCATCAACGCACTCGATCAGGTGTTCGCCGATCCGCAGGTCGTGCATCGCGGAATGCGCATCGACCCGCCGAGCGCGGCCGCCAAGGCCGGCAGCGTTCCCGGCGTTCGCACTCCCATCATCATCGGCGGCAAGGCCATGGCGGCAGAGCGGCCTGCCCCGCGGCTCGGCGAGCATACCGAAGAGATTCTCCGAGAGATTGGTGAAGGCTGATGCGCGCCGTCAGCTGTGCGCTCTTGGTGACGATCGCCGGGCTCGCAAATGCGGCTGTCGGCGACACGCGCGCCGACGAATGGCCGCAACGGCCAATCCGGCTGGTGGTGCCGTTTCCGGCCGGCGCCAGCACGGATATTATTTCGCGCATCATCGCGCAGAAGCTTGTCACGGCATTAGGCCAGCAAGTCGTGATCGAGAATCGCGCCGGCGCCAGCGGCAATATCGGTGCGGAAACAGTCGCCAAAGCCGCTCCCGATGGCTACACGATCGGGATTGCAACCGCGAGCACGCATGCCGTTGCGGCTACTCTCAACGCAAATCTTGGTTATGATCCGATCAAGGACTTTGCCCCGATCGTAATGCTGGGCAGTCAGCCGTATGTGCTGGTCGTCTACCCGGGGCTGCCAGCCGAGAGCATTGCTGCGCTCATTGCCTTAGCCAAGGCAAAGCCCGGGAGCCTGAGTTATGGCTCGGCCGGGGTCGCAAGCCTTGCGCATCTGGCGACCGCATTGTTTGCGAGCATGGCTGGGATCGACATTTTGCACGTGCCTTACAAAAGTTCGGCGCAGTCCATGACCGACATGATCACCGGCAGGATCGACATGCAGTTTGCCACCATGGCGCCTTCGCTCGCCAATATTCGCGCGCATCAGTTGCGGGCCTTGGCAACAAGCGGAAGCCAGCGCGCCGGCATCCTTGCGGATGTGCCAACCGTCGCCGAGTCGGGCCTTTCCGGCTACGAAGCGGCGTTATGGGTAGCCTTGGTGGCGCCGGCAACCACGCCTTCGCCAGTGCTCGCTCGGCTCAATCGGGAGGTGAATGAGGTCCTCGCTGCAAGCGACACGCGACAGGCTCTCATCGAGCAGGGAATGGTGCCTGAAGGAGGTCCAGCCGAGGCCGTCAGCGCGCGCATCCGCAGCGATATCGTCAAGTGGCGCGACGTCGTGGTCAAAGCGGGTGTTCGTGCTGAATGAAGCCGCATCATAAATCGCGAGGGACATTTCCGCCGGCTCCGCGTTGGGGCATCGGCTGGATGCAATCATCCGCGTTCGCGACCGCGCAACTGCTCCAGTTGAAGACCCCGGACCGTCGCGGCCGGGGTCTTTCGCTATGCCGAGTGGAAATCAGCCTGCCTGTTGAATGCGGGACTTTACGACTTCCTTAGCCCCAAGGAATTTCGCATCCTCTTTGTACCAGAGGTGCTCGCAGGCGCAGAATGGACAGAATTTCCGCGCGAATGGTCCCGCCGATCGAACGAATTCCTTGGGATCAACTTCCATTCCCATGAACATATAATGGCCGGTCAGCCGGCATCGGGTGATGACCTGCGCCATCGCAATTCTCCGTAAGGCTTGCGCGTTAATAGTTTGGCAGGACAACATTTCCGCTCCGCCAAAGTTCCGGGCATCTGGGAGGCATTTGACCCCGTCATCTCTCGGTGGCGGCAATCTCAAGGATCATCTTCTTGAGAATTGCGTCGGCAAACGATTCGTAATTTTGCGCCGCGATCACGAAGGCTGCCGGACCGCCGATCACATGCTCGTAGTAATAGCGGTCGAGGTCCGGCTCGAGCGCCAGAATGGGAAGGCCGTTGATTGCCATCCCTGCAGCGACGGCATCGTCACGGGCAAAATCAGCCGCTCGTCCCCGATTGTTCGAACCGTCTCCGGAAACATCGATCACGCGCCGCATTGCCCGGAACGGCGATTTTGCAAACAGCGTCACCGCATAATCAAGCGCGCCGCTGATGGAAGTGCCGCCGCCGAATAGCCGGCGTGGCGCTCGCTCGATCTCGGCCGCAAAAGCGGCCGCGGTTTCCGCGTCGGCAACCCTGCGCCATCCAACGACCTGCACCTGCAGTGCAGGGCCCGTCCACTGCAGCATGGTAACGGCGATCGACTGCGTCGGTCCTGAGCGGACGGCCTGCTGTACGCGCTCGTGGCGAAACGCAGCCGCGTAACCCCGCTTTTGCAGCTCGAAGCGGAATTGATCGACGCTGCCGGATGCATCGACTGCGAGCACAAGCTGCAAGTCGACCGCCGATTGCGCACGCAGCGGCAGGGGATCCGCAAGCAGCAGTGCCAGGCAGAAAATGCCCTGGCGCAACAGGCGGATGCTGCTGCCGGGGTGAACCGACCGCGAAACGGGGCTCCTTGCATTGCGACCCGGCCTCTTACGGCTGCCCCGGAATTCGGCATGGCAAGCAGCTTCGCGCATGCGGTGCGCTGACACGTTGCGAACAAATTTAGGCCAAATCAAAGGCGCAGGTTTGTTCGGCTGGGGGATCATGCCGGCCATGCTATCATCCGTCGGTCGGTGCTCATCTATGAGATGATGCCAGATGCGGTCCGCTCATCAATCGGCGGTTCGACTGCTCCAGCTGATGATGGTGGCATCCGTGGTGCTGCCAGCGGTACTGTTCACCTTTGCGTCCTGGCTGAGCTATCGGCACGAATTTGCCGTCGCCGATGACCGCATCGAGCGCTCACTGGATATCCTGCATGAGCACACGCTCAAAGTATTCCAGACTGTCGAGCGCGCCATGGCCGAAGTCGAGGAAATCGTCCGTGATCTGCCGGATGACGACGTTCGCAGCGATCAAGCGCGGTTGCACTTGCGTTTGAAAAATATCGTCGAGGCGCTGCCCCAGTTGCGCGCGATCTTTCTTGTTGACCGCGAAGGCAACCCTCTGGTGTCCAGCCAGTTCGTGCAGGTCCCGGCGGATTTCAATGCCCGGGATCGTGATTTTTTCAACCTGCAAACGATGCCGCAGGGCGAAACCTACGTAAGCGAGGTGCTCGATTCCCGCCTCAACAGTTTGGGCAAACCCTTCTTTGTGCTTTCCCGCCGCCGGCCGTCAGCCGATGGCTCTTTCAACGGCGTTTTCGTTGTGGCGCTCGTGCCGGAATATTTCGAGGAGTTCTACGCGCTGATCGGACGCAACGCCGGGAATGTCTTCGCGCTCATCCGCTCCGATGGCAAACCGCTCGCGCGCTTTCCGGCGGAAAGCAAGAGCGAAGCGGATTCGACCGGCAACATGCACGAGTTGATTGCGCGGGCTTCCCAGGGAAGCCTTCGCACGGTACCGGCATCACAGGCAGAGCAGGTCGAGCGGCGCATCGGGTTTCGCAAGATCGAGGGCTTCCCGGTTTATGTGGTAGCAGGCATCGATAGTTCTGCGATCCGCGCGGAATGGCTCGCCACCATGGCAAGCCATTTGATTTTCGGGTTGCCGGCAACCTTCTTTCTTTTCTTCATTATTGGCGTGGCGTTGCAGCGCACGCGGCGACTGCATGCCGAAGCCGAGCGCCGGGAAACGGCGGAGGCGGCGCTGCGGCAATCGCAGCGCCTTGAGGCGATCGGAAAACTGACCGGCGGCGTTGCCCATGACTTCAATAACCTGCTGATGATCGTGAGCGGCAGCGTTCAACGGCTGCGCCGCGATTTGACTTCGGAAAAGCACCGTCGCCTCCTTGATATGATCACGACTGCGACCAATCGCGGCGAAAGTCTTACGCGTCAGTTGCTGACGTTCTCGCGGCGGCAGACCCTGACGCCCACGGTCATCGATTTGTCGCACCGGCTGCCGGATATAAAGGACATGCTCAGCCGCTCGCTGCGCGGCGATATCGCCATCGAGGTCGTGGTTCCTCCGGAGAACTACGCGGTCAAAGTCGACTCCAACGAGCTCGAACTCGCATTGCTCAATCTGGCGGTCAACGCTCGCGACGCCATGCCGTCGGGCGGCTCGCTTACCATCAGCGCGGAGTGTGTCGAACTCGTGGGCGAGGCGGAGCACGATGGTTTGCGCGGCAAGTTCGTCGCCATGCGGGTTGCGGACACCGGAACCGGAATCGCTCCCGATGTTCTGCCGCAGGTGTTTGAGCCATTCTTTACCACCAAGGAAGCCGGCAAAGGCACCGGTTTGGGGCTCAGTCAGGTGTACGGTTTTGCCAAGCAGTCGGGTGGAACCGTCTCCATTGAAAGCAAGGTCGGCAGCGGAACTGTGATTACGCTTTACCTGCCGCGCAGCGGGGAACTCGCCGCGCCTTCGATTGCTCCTTCCGAACCCAGAAGCGCCCCGCAACGCGCGGGCACCGTGCTGATCGTTGAGGACAATGCGCAGGTGGCGGAGGTCGCAACGGCGTATTTCCAGCAGCTCGGCTACATGGTGAAGCAGGTTGGCAATGCGCAAGAGGCGCTGGAATTGCTCGGTCACGATGCCAAGATCGATCTGGTCTTCTCCGATATCCTCATGCCCGGCGGCATGAACGGGTTGGTACTCGGGCATGCGATCCGAAAACGCTTTCCCAGCATCCCGATCCTGCTGACCACCGGATACAGCGAGGGCGCCCGCGACGCGGTGGGGCAGGGGTTCCCGGTGCTGTCCAAGCCCTTCGACCTTGCCGGACTGGAGCAAGCATTGCTCACGGCGCTCGAGCGCGAGCAGAAGACTACGCAGCGGGTGGTGGGCTAGTTAGAACCGCCGTCATTCCGGGGCGCCGCGTAAGCGGCGAGCCCGGAATCCATAACCACAGACCGGGATTATGGATTCCGGGCTCTCGGCCTTCACTTCGTTCCGGCCTCGCCCCGGAATGACATCACATATGAGTGGAATTCTGGAAGCGCTGGTTTACCGCCGCAGCAGTGCGGTGAGTGCCGGCAGCGTGCTGCGGCGGGCGATGTCGTAGGGGTGTTGGTCGCCCCGATTGGCAAGAATGACAATGCCGAGCTTGTCGCTCGCTACCATACCGATGTAGCTCGACGCATTGTTAACCCCACCAGGCTTGTCGATGATCACCGGACCGCCGTAGTCGTTGATTTCCCAGGCGAGCGCTTGAACATTGCGCGGACTCATGCGGAAGGCAGCCTGGCGCGTCAATGCCATCGCCTCACCCAGCAACGGATTGACTGGTAGCCCACCGAGCTGCGCCGCGAGGAAGCGGGCAAGGTCGCGCGCCGAGGAAAACATCTGGCCGGTGCCGGGAAAATCGAAATAGCCCTGCTGATCGCCCGGCTTGCCGATCGGCTCGCCCTCGGCGGAATAGCCCTGCACAGCGCGGCCCAGGAGAGCGGCTTCGAGTTCGGCGCGACCGTCCGCGCCGCGGTTTGGGACGACGGTGGACGTCATTGCGAGGGGTTGCAATATGCGGCGATCCATCAGCTCGGCGATGGGCGTTGCAAATCGCCGCTCCAGCGCAAGCTGCAACAAGACGAAGCCGGCATGGGTGTAGAGATGCTGCTTGCCTGGCTCTTGCCCCTGATCCGGAGTCCATGCGTTGAGCGCGCGCAAGAACTCGGGCAGCGTATAGCCATTTCGCGGCCAGGGCGGATGGTCGGTTGGAAGCAACAGCCCGGAAGTGTGAGTAGCAAGCTGTCCGAGCGTCACCCGGCGGATGTAGCTCCCTTGCCGAAGCTCGGTAACGTAATCGGCGACGGCGTCATTGAGGCGCAACTCATCTTGCTGGACGGCCAGCGCCAGCAGCGTCACTTCGAACAGCTTGCGAATCGAAGCAAGGTTGAACAGCGAATCCGGCGTGATCGGACGCTGCTCGGTACGTTCGGCTAAACCGAAAGTGAAGAATGACGTTGCGCCTGCGGCGTATACGGCGACTGCGGCGCCGCCGGCGCCATTTTCAGGTGCGATCGCCGCAAGGTCGCGGCTGATGAGGCGTTCCACCTCGCCCTCGGCGCGTCCAGGCACGCTGCTCGCCGCAATGAGGGCTAGCGTCAGTGCCGCTCGCAGCGCGGCATTAGCGTGCATTGCGCGCCCTGATTGGCTTATCGATTTGGCCCATTGTCCGCTTGCACCGGTATTGACTGAACAGCTTGGAATAGTCGGTTTGCGTTTTCGTCCATTGCGCCGCGGCTGCGGCGTAATTCGTCTCTGGACAGTGGGCGACGTGGAGCTTCACCCGTCCTGCAAACACCATCAGTGTTTCGAGCGTGATGCAGTAGGGCGGCCGATCGCGGGGTGAAGCAATTTCGAGCCGCGGCAGCTGGGCTTCCTCTTGGCTCAGCGTTTGCGCCTCTTCGGCGCAATCGACCGCCGCTGCGGCCGGCGCAATCATGGTTGCAAGCGCGATAAGTGTTCCGCGCGCGAAAGCGATGGGCGTCGACGCCCTGGCAAAGGGCCGCTCGGCCGCAACGCAGTGGCGGTTTCTTCGCCTGCTCACTAGTCCGGCGCTCTGCGCTTGGCCTCGATCTGATCGATCGCCGCGGCCACCGCATCGAACGTCAACAGCGTGGAGGCATGGCGCGCCTTATAGTCGCGTACCGGCTCCAGCACCGCAATATCCGCCCATTTTCCCCCCGGCGGCGTGCCGTTCTCCTTCAGCATGCGGCGAACCGTTTCGCGCAGATTGCGCAGTTCGTCAGCCCGCGATCCAACCACATTGCGAGCCATGATCGACGATGAGGCTTGTCCGAGCGCGCAGGCTTTGACTTCGTGGGAAAAGTCCGTGACGGTATCGCCTTCCATCTTGAGATCGACCGTCACTGTCGAGCCGCACAGCTTGGAATGAGCCGTTGCGGTAGCATCGGGACGATCGAGCCGCCCCAAGCGTGGAATATTTCCCGCTAGCTCAAGGATCCGGCTGTTATAGACGTCGTTCAGCATCGCATTTGCGGCTACCTGGTGATGGCAAGCGTTTGCGCCGTCTGCCATCAACAATATATAGGGCTTGCCCCTTCGGTGCGACTAGCAGCGGACGCGAGGTCCTGCTTGCCCGACCAGATTAACGAATTCGCTGCCCCAGGCTCGATCCGCGAAGTCGAGGAGGGCCGCGTATTTTCCCCCAGATTCGACGCCCACGGGCTCGTTACCTGCGTCGCCACCGATGCCGGTTCCGGCGAGGTGCTGATGGTCGCGCATATGAACGCGACGGCCCTGGCGAAAACCATCGCCACCGGCGAGGCTTGGTATTTCAGTCGCTCGCGCCAGGCGCTTTGGCGCAAAGGCGAGAGTTCCGGCCACGTGCAGCAGGTCGTGGAGATGCGCGTCGACTGCGACCAGGATGCGATTTGGATCAGGGTGCGTCAGCATGGGTCCGGTGCCTGCCACACCGGCCGGCGCAGCTGTTTTTATCGATCGATCCCGCTAGGGGAGGGTGGCGGCACGATACTGGAATTCCGCGAGCCGGAGAGGGCGTTCGATCCTGATGCCGTCTATGGCGACAAAAAGAGATAGACGTTAAGCGATTCCGGCGGCGGCTGCCTGGGCCAGAACTTGACGGGCACGGGCGAGATGTGGCCGATCGTGCATCACGCCTTCCACCGCCACCGTGCCCTTGCCCGGATTGGCATCGAACGCGGCAATAATCGCGCGCGCCCGGGCGAGCGCGTCGGCGCTGGGGGTGAACACTTCGTTGAGAATCGGCACCTGTGCCGGATGGATCGCCATCTTGCCGCGAAAACCATCGCGCTTCGCCTCCTCCGCTTCGCGGCGCAGCGCTGTTGCATTGCGGAAGTCCACGGTCACGGTATCGAATGCCGGTACCTCGGCCGCAGTCGCGCCGACGAGGCATAGTGTGCGAGCCAGCCGATAGGGGTCGAGAAAGCGGCCGTCGGCGTCGCGATTGGCCTCGGCGCCAAGCTCGGCTGAAAGGTCCTCGGCGCCCCAGGTGAGCCCGCTCAGCCGCGTGCTGGCGCCGCGATAACTACCGGCAAGGAACATCGCGGCGGCGGTCTCGGTCGCAATCGCGACGATCTTGATGCCGCCGGGAGCGAGTCCCGCGATTGCCTCGCGCACGGCGAGCTTCGCATCGGCGTGAATGACGCTCGCCCCGCCATCCGCCTTCGGCAGCATGATGGCATCGGGACGAGCCGGGACGATGGCGTCGAGATCGGCATCGATCAACCCGGTCTGCAAACCGTTGACACGCACGATAAGGCGGGGCCGATTTGCCGCCGGGGCGATGGATTTGAGGAAATCCGCCGCACTCTCGCGCGCGGCAGACTTGCGTTCCGGCGCGATGGAATCTTCGAGATCGACGATCACTGCGTCGGCGCCGCTTGCCAGCGCCTTATCGAGCTTGCTGCCCCCGTCGGCCGGGACGAACAGGAGCGAGCGCATCAAGCTGGCCGCATGCGCATGAAAACCTGCCGGCGACATTCGGCGACCAGCTTGTTGTTCTGGTTGTAAGCACGATGATGAAATTCCACGATCCCGGCACCCGGCCGCGAGGTCGACTCGCGCTTATTGATGACCTCGGTGGTGCAATGGACGGTGTCCCCTTCGAACAGTGGGTGCGGGAATTTCACTTCGGTCATGCCGAGATTGGCAATAGTCGTGCCGACGGTCAGATGGTTGACCATGATGCCGATCATCAGTCCAAGCGTGAACAGCGAGTTCATCAGCGGCTGGCCCCATTCCGTCTCCTGCTCGCAGAAATGCCGGTCGATATGCAGCGGTTGCGGATTGAGCGTCATGTTGGAGAACAGCATGTTGTCCATCTGCGTGACGGTGCGGGTGAGCGGGTGCTCGTAAAGGTGGCCGATCACGAAGTCGTCGAAATAAAGCCCGCCGCGCTTGTGGCGCACGAGCGGCTCGCGCGCCTGCGTCCTGCGGGTGCGATCTTCTGGCGGGGTCTCTCCCTGTTTGCGGTCTTGTTGGATTTCCTGGGCCATCGACCTCTCCATCGTTATTACCTGCGAGCCGTTTACCACAATCATCAGCGTTCGGCAGGTGAAACTCCCGGGAGCCCCCCACGCACGCGCCGTCGGTGTTTACGATCCGTCAATAAGTCCAAAGATTTATGGTGAACGCTTTATTAAGCCTCGCGTCATACGATCTCGAAAGCGCGAACAGTGTACTCGCGCGCGTGGATGTCATTCCGGGGCGGCCACGCAGTAGGTCTCGGCCTTTGGCCTCGCCCGGAATGACGGCCCTTGTGATCGTAATCTAGAGCGCCGGTCGCACAATGATCGTTCGTCAATTCCTGCAATGGATAAAAAGCGCCTCGGCGGTGGAACGCGCCGATGCCGCTGCCGCCTTGGGCCGCGCTTATCTCTATTCCGCGCTCGGGCCCGATGACCGCGCTGCTGCCGAAGGCGCGCTCATCATGCTGCTCGACGACCCTTCTCCGTTGGTGCGCATCGCGCTGGCCCGCGCGCTCGCATTCAGCGAGGAGGCGCCGCCCTCGGTCATTCTCGGCCTCGCCGCCGACCAGCCCGAGGTCGCTTCCTGGGTGCTGGAACATTCGCCGCTTCTCCTTGACACGGATCTCGTCGATGCAGCCGCCACCGGCGACTCGCAACTGCAGGTGACCGTTGCCAGGCGCCATGACCTGCCGGCCTCGGTTTGCGCCGCCATCGCCGAAGTCGGATCGGCGGAAGCCTGCCTGGTTCTTGTCGAGAATGCGCAAGCCGAGATCGTGCCGTTCTCGTTCGACCGCATTCTCGCCCGCTACGGCCATCTCGCCGCCATTCGCGAAGCGCTGCTGCTGCGCGAAGATTTGCCGGCGCCGACACGTCAGCTGCTGGTCGCCAAGGTTTCAGAAATGCTCGCCGGCTTCGTCGCCGAGCGTGCATGGCTTGAGAAAGATCGGGCCGAGCGCGTCGCCAGGGAAGCGTGCGAGAAGGCGACGGTCATTCTTGCGGGGGCTGCGCCCGAGAGCGAGATACGGCCGCTCATTCGCCACCTGCGCGAAAGTGGGCAACTCAATGCCGGACTCATTCTGCGCGCGCTCCTCTCCGGCAATGAGGAAATGTTTTTGCATGCGCTTGCTGAACTCTCCGACTTGCCGATCGCGCGCGTGAGCGCATTGGTCTACGACAAGGGAAATGCGGGGCTTCGTGCGGTGTTTGAGCGCGCTGGCCTGCCGCAGCTTGCCTATCCGGCCTTCCACGAGGCGATCGAGGCCTTGCGCGAGGGCGGCTTCGACCCCGGCGGCGCGACCAGGCTCAAGCGGCGGATGGTCGAACGCGTGCTCACCCGCTGTGCCGAACAATCCGAAATAGACATTGCCTCGCTCATCACCTTATTGCGCCGCTTCGCTGCAGAAGCGGCGCGCGAAGAGGCGCGCCTATTCTGCGAGGAACTTGCGCAAGACGGCGAAGCCGAATTCGATCCGCTGTACGGACGCGAAGCCGCCTGAACTACACTAGGGTCTCGGCATGCCCATCAAGCAGATTTTACTCCGCGGCGCGCTCCTCGCGCTGGTTGTTGCGGGCCTCGCCTGCGCATCACCCGCGTGCGCGCAGACGCTGGAGAACAGGGACCAAGCCGCGCGCCTGCTCGCTTCCGCAAAGAGCTGGGGCTATCAACTGCAAGGCATCGATCCCGACCAGCTTGCTGCTCTGCCCTACGACATGCTGGTGATCGATTATTCCCGTGACGGAAAGCAGGCGACCGCCTTGTCGCCGGACGAGCTTGCCAGGCTGAAGGTCAAGCCCGACGGCAAACGGCGCATTGTGCTTTCCTATTTGTCCATCGGCGAAGCCGAAGCCTACCGTTACTATTGGAAATGGTATTGGGGATGGTTCTTCGGCCTGCTTGCGCCGGACTGGCGCGGCCCGCAGAATCGCGAATGGCGCGGCAATTTCGGCGTGCGCTACTGGCTCGACGACTGGCAGAACATCATTTTCAAGGGAGAGAACAGCTATCTCGCCCGCATCCTCAAAGCGGGTTTCGATGGCGTCTATCTCGACAAGGTCGACGAATATGTCGACATGGCCGCCAGGCACCCGGCGGCGCGTGCCGACATGATTGCCTTCGTCAATGCCCTCGCCGGTCGCGCGCGCGAAATTAATGCGGCTTGCCTGGTGCTTCCGCAGAACGCGGAGGGGCTGCTCAGGGATGCCGACTACCGCGCTGCCATTGACGGCATCGGCAAGGAGGACCTGCTGTTCGGCGAGGTCAAGAACCAGCGTCCCAACAACCCGGAAACAATCGATGCCAATCTGAAGCTGCTGCAGCTGCTGCGCGCCGACGGCAAGCCCGTCTTCGTGGTGGAATATCTCGACAACGCGCAGGAGATCGAACGCGCCCGTCAGCGCCTTCTCGACTACGGCTTCGTCCCCTATTTTGCCGATCGCGGGCTCGACAACATGCGCAGCCCTCAATAGCCGAACTGCTCGCGCAGAATCCGCTCGTCAAGGCCATGCCCCGGGTCGAACAGCATCTGCATGGCGATGCTGTGGTCCATTTCAATATCCACGGCGCATACCGAGCGCACTTCGTCATGGTCGGCGACCGCGGCAACCGGGCGCTTCTCCGGGTCGAGGACTTCCACCTGCACCTTCGCGCGATCGGGAAGAAGCGCGCCGTGCCAGCGCCGCGGGCGGAACGGGCTGATCGGGGTGAGCGCCATCAGGGATGCACTGATGGGAATGATCGGGCCTTGCGCGGACAAATTATAAGCCGTCGACCCCGCCGGAGTGGCAACCAGCACACCGTCCGCAACCAGCTCGGCAAGCCGCAATTGGCCGTCGATCAGGATGCGCAGCCGCGCCGCCTGATAGGTCTGACGAAAGAGCGATACTTCATTGAAGGCGTGAAACTCCACCATCTCGCCTTCGACGGTGCGTGCAAGCATCAGCAGCGGGTGAATGACGGTGATACGCGCCGCGGCAAGCCGCTCGCGCAAGCCCTCATCGCGGTATTCGTTCATGAGAAATCCGACGGTGCCGCGGTGCATGCCATAGATCGGCTTGCCGGCATGCATGAACTTGTGCAGGGTTTGCAGCATCAGGCCGTCGCCGCCGAGCGCCACAATCACGTCAGCGGCTTCCGGATCGGCATTGCCGTAACGGCGTGCCAGCCTGTGCAGCGAATCCTGCGCTTCGGCAATGGGGCTGGCGACAAACGCAAGCCGTTGGTAACGCGCGCCGGCAGGGTTTTGCGAGTCGGCGGTGACAGCGGCCGGAGCTGGATTGGCGGGAGGCATTGCTTCGGCCAAGCCTTGTCACATTCGCCGCAATGCCGGCAACGCGGGAGCTGCAGGCGACGGAGGTAAAAAATGGAGCGCGCTGTCTTCGTCTATACGACCTACCCCTCCATTGTCGAGGCGGAGCGGGCCGGCCGTGCCCTGGTCGAGCGCCGCCTTTGCGCCTGCGTGAACATTCTGCCGGGCATGATTTCCCATTATTGGTGGCAAGGTGCGGTCGAGCGCGGCGAGGAGGTGGTGATGATCATCAAGACCCGCGCCTCGCTCGCCGAACGCGTGCGCGTCGCGGTCAAGGAGATGCATTCCTACAGTACCCCGGCCATCCTGGTCGTCCCGCTTGAGAGCGTCGATAGCGCTTACCTTGAATGGCTGATGGCAGCGACCGAGGCCCCGGTTTCCTGATTGTTCAGTAAGCGTTAAGCATCTCGCGCTAGCGTCGGCACCGGGGGCGGATCCGGGGGACGGATTGCGTCGGGGCAGTTCTCATGTTGCGTAAAATCGCAGCCGCGCTGTTGGCGGTTACGCTGCTTGCGGCGCCGGCGCCCGCAATTGAAACCACCGATCCCGCGCCAACGCCTCCAGCCCCGCAGAAAACGAAACCGGCCAAGTCCGAAAAGCCGATAACAAGTCCATAAAAAGAATAAGTCCAAGGTCACGTCCAAGGTCGCGCCTAAGGTCGCATCCAAGGCTCGATCCAAGGCCGTTCCCACTGCGGCCAAGTCGGCAACCGCCAAGAAACGTGATGCTGCAAAAGTCACGGCCCCGTACGGTGCAACAACAAAGCACACGGCGGCGAAAAGATTGAAGCAACCTGGATCGAAGCGACCTGCTGCCGCGCAGGCTGCCCAATCGAGGCAGGCTCCGAAGGCCGCCAAGGCAAAGACGCCGCCGGCCCCGGAATACACCGGCTCGGTTGCCCCGAGGTCCGTGCCCACGCCGGGTTTGTACTGACAGTTTTGTATCGCGTAGCTGGCAGTATGCGTAGCCGGCCTGGGTCACGGCAGCCGGCTTGCGGTGCCCCCAAGGCCCGCAAGCCGGTCCACTATGCCAAGCTTGCGCCTGATCTTCTGTAACCGGCGCGCAACAGGCGGGCATATTCACGCCGCGATGTACATCGGCTCACCTGCCGGTTAGGCTTCTGCGCATGCGAGAGGCAAACTCGGTTTACCTCCCCTGAAAGGGGAGGTAATTGCCGGCACAGTTGTGCCCCATGCGATTGCGCCCATGCGCGCACCAGGAGCCATCAGATGACCGATGCTTTCGAAGACCACTGCTGGAAGGACATCGTCACGCCGGACATTTTGCAGATCTATTCCTCCTATCGGCGCAAGATTTTTGTCGGCCCCGCACCGGCCCTGCTCGCGGTCGATCTCTACGAACTCGTCTACCGCGGCGGATCGCGTCCGCCGGTCGAGCTTGCCGAGACTTATCCCAGCAGCTGCGGCGAGTACGCCTATGCCGCCATCGAACCCACCAGGCGTTTATTTGCCGCCGCGCGCGCCGCCGGTCTACCGATCTTCTATTCCACCAGCGACGTTCGTGCGGAAAGCCGGCCGAGCCTCGTCACCGCGACCCGGCGAAACCGACCGCCGACGGATGCTGCCGACTACGCCATCCGCGCGGAATTCAAGCCGCAGCCGGATGACGTCGTGCTCACCAAGCAGCGGGCGAGCGTCTTCTTCGGAACGCCGCTTGTTGCGCATCTCACCCAGCTCGGCGTGCAGACGCTCATCATCTGCGGCGAAAGTACTTCCGGTTGCGTGCGCGCGACCGCGGTCGACGCTTATTCCCACGGCTATCACGTCGTTCTGGTAGAGGAGTGCTGCTTCGATCGCAGTCTCCTTTCCCACAAGGTGAACCTGTTCGACATGCATCACAAATATTGCGACGTGATGCATGTCGGCGAGGTCGTCGCGCATCTCGACGGCATGGCCGTGCAGAAGTCGCGTCCCGGGCGCAGCGCGGCATGAAACCTGCGCCCTACGGTCCGTTCCCCTATTCGCCGATCATCCACCGCCCGCGGCTCGATTGGCCTGACGGCGCGCAACTCGCGCTATGGGTCATCCCCAACATCGAGTTCTTCTCGCTGATGGAGAAAGTGCCGGCAGGCTCCGGCGGACCCGGTACGCCGGTCCCCGACATTCCCTCCTGGTCGGCGCGCGATTACGGCAATCGCGTCGGCGTGTTCCGCCTGATGGAAGTGCTCGATCGCCATGGAATTCGCGGCACCGTCGCACTCAACAGCGAGGTGTGCCTGCATCATCCCGAGATCATTGCCGAGGGACAAAAGCGCGGCTGGGAATGGATGGGACATTGCGAAAGCAATACGCGCCGCCTCAACGAAGCGGCGGCGGGGGAGGAGAAGGGCATCATCCATCGCACGTTTGCGACGATTGCGCAGGCGACCGGCACGCCACCCGCCGGCTGGCTCGGGTCAGGCCTGCAGGAGACCTGGGCGACCCTTGATCTCCTCGCCGCCGAAGGCTGCGAATACGTCTGCGACTGGACCAATGACGATCAGCCTTATGTCATGCGGCTCGATGGGGGAGGGGAACTCCTCTGCGTCCCTTATAGCCACGAGATCAATGACAAGCCGGTATTCGAGCGCGCCCACCGCACCGCCGACGAGTTTCGCGAGATGATCTGCCGGCAATTCGACGTGCTCTATCGCGAGGGCGCGCAATCGGGCCGCGTGATGGCGATTGCGCTGCATCCCTACCTCACGGGGGTGCCGCACCGTATCGATGCGTTCGACGCGGCGCTCGCTTATATTTCGCGTCACCCGCGCGTATGGAAGGCGACGGGAAGCGAAATCGCCCGGCACTATCGCGCGCAGCTGAAAAAGGACCTGATGTAGCCCGGATGCAGCGAAGCGAAATCCGGGGATTGCGCTGCCGCATTGCGCTTCGCTCCATGCGGGCTACGATCTTTACGAATGCTCCACGTTAGCGACACGGCTGCGAGCGCGGCGGTGACCGAGGCACCCACGGCGAGCCGATTTTTGCCGCGCGCCTATCTGCGCACCTATGCCGGCGTCATCTCGGTGATTGGCGGACTGCTGCTGTGGGAGCTGATCAGCCGCGTCTTCATCGCCAATCCATTGTTTCTGGCGTCGCCGTCCCAGATCCTGCAGGCCATCTTCGCGCTCACGGAGAGCGGCGAGATGCAGCGTCACATTGCCATCAGCGCCGTCGAGTTTGCGGTCGGTTATGTCATTGCCAGCGTGATCGGCATCGTTTTCGGCTTTGCCATGGCCGAGAGCGTTGCCGCCAAACGCGCCCTGCAGCCGTGGATTTCCGGACTCTATGCAACTCCAACCATCGCGCTGGCACCGTTGTTCATCCTGTGGCTCGGCATCGGCATCTGGTCGAAGGTGCTGGTGGTGATTTTTCTCGTGCTGTTCCCCGTCACCATCAATACTGAAGCCGGGCTGCGCACCACCAGCGAGCGGCTCATCGAGATGCTGCGCTCGTTCGGCGCCTCGTCGCGGCAGATATTCTTCAAGGTCTCGGTGCCATCCGCCATGCCGTTCATCCTGGCCGGGCTCAAGCTCGGGATCGGCCGCGGCCTCATCGGCGTGGTGGTGGCGGAGCTGTTCGGATCGCGCGCCGGGCTTGGCCGCCTGATCAGCCAGTCGGCGGATGCCTTCAACATGCCGGATCTGTTCGCCGGGGTCGTGGTGTTGGCATTCGCCGGCATTGTGATGACGGCAGGCTTCACCTGGCTCGAAGGCAGGCTCGTGCCCTGGACGAAGGATTGATTACGGTCTGACAAATGCCGCCCAAGCTCGCGATTTCGGATCTCGGCAAACGCTTCGGCGACCTCGAAGTCCTGCGCGGCATCGACCTCACAGTCGGGCGCGGCGAGTTCATTGCCCTGGTGGGCCCCTCGGGCTGCGGCAAGACCACGTTTCTGCGCATGGTCGCGGGGCTTGAACCCGCAAGCTCAGGCCAGGTGCTGCTCGATGGCCGCGCCGTGCGCGGACCCGGCGCCGACCGCGGATTTGTCTTTCAGAGCGACAACCTGTTGCCGTGGCGCTCGGTGTTTGCCAACGCGATCATCGGGCGCGAAATCGCCGGCCGGGTAGGGCCGGCCGAGCGCCAGCGAACAATGCAGCTGTTGAAGCTCGTCGGCCTCGAAGGCTTCGAGCATTATCATCCGCGCCAGCTTTCCGGTGGAATGCGCCAGCGCGTCAATCTTGCCCGGGCGCTCGCCATCGATCCGCAGATATTATTGATGGACGAGCCGTTCTCCTCCCTCGACGCGCAAACCCGCGAGATCATGCAGACCGAGCTGCTGCGCATCTGGGAGGAGGGGCGCAAGACCGTGTTATTCGTCACCCACCAGATCGACGAAGCCGTGTTTCTGGCGGATCGCGTGCTGGTTTTTGCCCGCCGGCCGGGGCGGCTGCGCGAGAGCGTGCTCATCGAGCTCACCCGGCCGCGCGCATTGGCCATGAAACGCACCCCGCAATTCGTGCAATATGTGGATCACATCTGGCGGCTCATCGAGGATGACGTGCGCGCCAGCGTGATCGAGGAGAAGGTGTGAAGGCAAATGAAAAACAAATTCCTCACGCGACGGCAGGTGTCGATCGCCCTTGCAGCATCTGCGGCGACACCGGTTATGCGCAGCGCAAGCGCTCAGCAGCATTATCCCAGCCGGCCGGTCCGCTTCATTTTGCCGTTTGGCGCGGCCGGCGTTGCCGACATTACTTCCAGGATTGCCGCCGAGAAGCTTGGCGAGAAGCTCGGCCAGCGCTTCGTGGTGGAAAATCAGCCGGGGCCGGGCGGCATTGCCGCCGCGCATACGGTCCTCTCCCAGCCGCCCGACGGCCAAACCATCGGTCTCGTCACCGGCGGCACCGCGATCAGTGCGGCCATCTACAAGGCGCTGCCGTTCGATCCGGTCAAGCAGTTCGCCACCATTTCGACCATCGGCGCCTTCGACCTGGTATTTGCGACCAACGTCGATTCTCCGCTTCAAGACGCTTGCCGATTTCATCAACGCGGCGAAGAACGAGCCCGGCAAGTTCAATGTCGGCACCATCAATGTCGGCGGTACGCAGAACCTTGCCGCCGAGCTGTTCAAAGCTTCGGCCGCGCTGAGCTTTCAGATCATCCCCTTCCGCGGTACGCCCGACGTCATTGTCGCACTCATCCGCAATGACGTGCAGCTGATGGTCGATTTCTACGCGCCCATGAAGCCGACGCTGATGGAGAAAAAGATTCATCCGGTGGCGGTTTCCGGTTTGCGGCGCTCGCCGTTCCTTCCCGACATTCCGACCGTGGCCGAGGCCGGCGTTGCCGGCTATGAAGTCGTGTCCTGGAACGGCATATTTGCCCGCGCCGGCACGGCGGCGGAAATCATCGCCACGCTCAACGGCGCCATCCGCGAGATCGTGGCGCTCCCCGATGTGAAGGAGCGCTATGCCGATCTCGGCATCGAAGCGAGTGCCAGCACGCCCGAGGAGTTGAAGGCGCGGCTCGCTGCCGACATTGCCAAATGGGCCGCGGTGATCGAGCGGGCCGGGATAGCGAAGCAGTAGGGGGCGCTTGCTGGAGTGCCGGGGGGGGTGCTGACGGCGCTGATGTCCTGGCCGCAATCAAACCTGCTGCGATTGTCAGTCTCGACGAGCGGGCGCGGCGCGCTTATGTCCGCCACGTTGGCGCCTTGCCAACCAGGTCCTTGAGGCCTTCAATCTCTTCCGCCGGACGCTTCGTCCAGGCCTCGAACGCTTCCCAGTCCTTAGCCGGAATGGTGACAATCCGTCGTTCGAGGATCTCCGCCTCGGCCGCCTCGACGGCCTTGCGCCGGATAAACTCGCTGAGGGTGGTGCCTGCCAACTCGGATGCGGCCTCCAGAAGGGCGCGTTCTTCTTCACTCACGCGTATACTGAGCACAGAGGTGGTCATTAGATATTTTTCAGGCCATGGCATCTGAATGACAATGGCATACATGAAGGCCCCGGCAATATTGCGGAGCGAGTGCTGATGGGTCGGGACTGGACCGGCTGGCCATTACCCTTCGGATTGACCTTGGTGTCCGGCCTGAGACATAGGTGACACTTCGTACCGGACACATGGGTTACACTTTTCGCTTTTTTTGGGAAGCGGGAGGTGTGGATGCCGTGGAAGGAGAGTTCGGTAATGGAAGAGCGCCTTTGCTTTGTCGCCCGCCTCTTGGACGGAGAGCCAATGACGGAGGTGTGTCGGGATTTCGGCATATCCCGCAAGACCGGTTATAAGATCTTTGACCGCTATAACGAACATGGGTTGCAGGCCCTCACCGATCGTTCGCGCCGGCCCGTGCGCTACGCCAACCAGCTCCCGCCGCAGATCGAAAGCCTGATCGTCAACTTCAAGCGCAACAAACCGCATTGGGGCGCACGCAAAATCCGCGAGCTTCTGGTCGGCGCCTGGCCGGCGATGTCAGGGTTCCCGCCAAAAGCACCATCCACGCCGTGCTCGATCGCCATGGCCTGGTCAAACGAATGCGCAAAACCCGCAATCGAGCCCATGGCACGCCATTGTCCGAAGGCGCCGCGCCCAACGACTTGTGGTGTGCTGACTTCAAGGGGGAGTTCAAGCTCGGCAACGGCAGATACTGTTATCCGCTGACCGTCACCGACCATGCCTCACGCTTTGTGCTCCTGTGCGAAGCCCTCAAATCAATCCGTGAAGACTTGGCTTTTACCGCCTTCGAGCGGCTGTTTGCCGAGCGCGGGATGCCCATCGCGGTACGCTCCGATAACGGCGTCCCCTTCGCCAGTCCCAATGCCTTGTTCAACCTGTCGAAGCTCGCAGTGTGGTGGCTGCGCCTGGGCATCGCCATCGAACGCATCAAACCAGGCCATCCGCAACAGAACGGCCGCCACGAGCGCATGCATCTCACCCTCAAGAAGGAAGCAACGCGTCCGCCAGGTATGAACAGCTTGCAACAGCAGGCCCGCTTCGATGCCTTCGTCGAGGAGTTCAATGCGGAAAGACCGCATGAGGCGCTCGCCATGAAGTGTCCGGCCGAGCTCTATGCAGCCTCAACGCAACGCTATGATGGGCTGCCGGACCTCGCCTATCCCTTCCACGACCGCGATATTCTCGTCACCGCCTGCGGACGAATCTGCCTGCACCGCAAAAAAATCAACATCTCCACCGTGCTCGCAGGTCAAAGCCTCGGAATCAAGGAAATCGACGACGGCATTTGGCTCGCAAGCTTCATGCACTACGATCTAGGATATTTCGATTTGGAGCAGAAAACCCTGCAACCCCTCGACAACCCGTTCGGCCGAAGGTTGTCACCCATGTCTTAGGTACGTTCTGTTACCCATGTCTCCGGGCTGGACATGGGACGGTTGGTGCCGGGTGAGAGATTTGAACTCCCGACCAACGGTTTACAAAACCGCTGCTCTACCGCTGAGCTAACCCGGCAAATCAATGGCTTAGATGGCAGGGCAAACGCTGTTTCTCAACCCGGCCATGCTTCCCCCCGACGCGCGCATTGGGCGTTGAGCGCCATAGCAAAATGGCGAAAGCAGAGCCACCGCGACGGGGGCGGCAAAAGTTCCGGCACACGCTGGATTTGTTGGGGAAGCCGCCGCCCCGGCCGCTTGTGTCGCGCCGTTTGCTGCCTAGATAGCGGGCAGTGTCGCGTTCCTCCCAGCCCCCCTGCGATACGCGGCATGAAGAAGCCCCGGCAGCGTAAAGTTCGCCGGGGCTTCGGATTCGGGCCCTGTAACCCGGATGGAGCGCCAGCGTAATCCGGGAGCATCCGTCCCTCATGCCATCAGGCCGGCTTGCGCCGACCCGATGGGCTCATTGCGGGCTACACGCTCTGACATCTGACCTCCGACATCTGACATCCGGTAGGGAAACGTTAACGTTAACAAATAATCTCCGCCGCCGCCTTAACGCGTAGCCAACCTGCCTCGCGGATGCTGTGCGGACAGCGCCGCGGGGGGATACGATATGCGCAAAAGGTTCGCAGCACTCGTCGTCGGGGGCACGCTCGCCGTTGCGGCGGCAACGACAAAAGCCGTCGCCCAGTGCTGCCTGGGCTTTGTCGAAACCTGCGCCTGCGGGCCTGCGGTGCTGGAGCCGCCGCTGCGCGGCGAAATGTATGTGGTCAATCAGGGCCCGGTTTATTCCGGTCCCGGCCCTGTTCTGCGCCAGCCGCACGATTTCGCGCCTCCCTATTATCCCTATGTGGGATACGTCTACAGCGGCTACCCCTTCGGCCGGGATCGGGGCGGCTATCCGCGTGGCTTTTATAATCCGTTCGTCGGTTATCCCTTTGCCGACCCGCCGCCGCCCTATTACCGCTATCGCGCGCTGCAGCGCCGCGTCCATCGCCGCTGGTAACCTGCCATGTTCGTCGCGCTCGTAGGGTGGGCAAATTCGTCTGCCCAGATCCTGCACACGTGCAGCATAGCCAGCGAAGACGGGCGTCAAACGCCCTTATGGTCGCTGCACGAATTTGCCCACGCGGAAAAGCCTGTGCACTGCGCCTTTGCGCACCCTACGCGGTGCCAAGCTTCTTCGTCGCAACATAGAGCGCCAGCGCTGCCGCGTTCGAGACATTGAGGCTCTTGATTTGTCCGGGAAGATCGATCCGCACCACGATATCGCAGGTGGCGCGCGTCAATTGCCGCAGCCCCTTGCCTTCGGCTCCCATGACCACGGCGAGCGGGGCGCGCAATGCCGCTTCGCCGAGATCGACGTCGCCGCTGCTGTCGAGGCCGACGAGCAGGTAGCCGCGCTCGCGCAAGTCGTCGAGCGCACGGGCAAGGTTTTGCACCGCCACCATGGGAACGAGTTCGAGCGCGCCCGACGCTGCTTTCGCCAGCACCCCGGTCGCCTCCGGGCTGTGGCGCAGGGTGGTGACCACCGCCGACACGGCAAAGCCTGCCGCTGTGCGCAAGATCGCGCCGACATTGTGCGGGTCGGTGATCTGATCGAGCGCAAGCACGAGGGCGCCGTCGTCGATATCCTCGAGGGCACGCGGCGGCAGCGGGTCGGCTTGCGCCAATATGCCGTTATGCACGGCATCGGGAGAAAGCAGCTTTGCAATCGCATCCGGCCGCACCAGTTCGAGCGTGACCTCGGAGGCAATGCCGTCCGCCGCCAGGCGGCGCGCCGCATTCTCGGTTGCCAGCAGCCGGCGTATGCGCCGCTGCGGATTTTCCAGCGCGGCTTTGACGGTATGCCATCCGTAAAGCATCACGGTGTCGTCCGCGCTTCGCCGCGCCGGCGCCGGCCGAGCCGATGGGCGGCGGCCTGGCTTTCGTCTCCAGTCGCGGTCGCGCGCGGCGCTTGTTCGGGGAGGCCTTGGTCGTTGCTCGCGCATGGGAGAACCAGTTGTTTACCGCAGATTCCCGATGCAATTGAACCAGTTTAACAGGGAGCGCGACTAACCAATGGCGCTTTTGCGATCAAGGGGGCAGCCATTGCGTCACGGCACATTGCGATATGAGGATTCCTCGGCAGCGATGGCGTTTGCCCTCGTTGTGGGCTTCCTCGCGACCGCAGCTTTCGGCTTCTATTGGTTGATGCAGCCGACGGTTTACAAGAACTATGGGGTTGCAGCGCTCAAGCCGACAACCAATACCGAGACGCTTTGGAGGCGCCGGTCGGAACAGACGGCGGAGACCCCGGCCGTCACGACCGGGCATTCGAGCCGGGACAACGAGGAAAAAAACGCCGCTGCGGCGAAGACCGACACTGGCAACCGCCACGCAGTGGCGGCGCCCCGTCCACAATACCGGCCTCGACCGCAACCGTATCCAAGTTATCAAGGCTGGAACGGCTTCGGTCGCGGGGGTGGGTTCCGTCCCTTTTTCTGATCGCCCCCAATTCGTATCGCATCCCGACTAAGATCACGGGAGCAGAAGGCGTTGTAGAAATAACGCCTTAGCGGCACCGCTTCATCCTCCCCTTCCGCTTTGAACCCCGGCGACGCTTCAATCGACTAATGCACAAGAAGGGGGTGCGTCATGAAAAAAACTTGCCTTTTGACGGCCGCTATCGTCGTCGGCCTCATCACCACAACGACACTTGCCACGGAGGCTTCTGCCAATTCATTTGGCTGGTTCGGCCAGCCGCTCTTCGGCTATGGCCCGCCAACCGATAACGGCAACCAGGTACGTGAGGACTTGCGTCGCCGGCTCGTCGATTACCGCGGCGGCGAGCAGCCGGGCACCATCATTATCGATACGCCCAACACCTATCTCTACCTGGTGGTGCCGGGCGGCAAAGCCATTCGCTACGGCATCGGCGTCGGCCGCGAGGGCTTCGCCTGGTCCGGGGTCAAGACAGTCGAGCGCAAGGCGGTGTGGCCGGACTGGACTCCGCCGCCCGAAATGATTGCGCGCTCGCCCTATCTGCCGCGTTTCACGGCGGGCGGTGAAGGCAATCCCATGGGCGCGCGCGCCATGTATCTCAGCGGCAGCATGTACCGCATCCACGGCACCAACGCGCCGTGGACCATCGGCAGCCGCGCATCGTCCGGCTGCATCCGCATGGCGAACGAGGACGTGGTCGACCTTTACGATCGCGTCAAGGTCGGCACCAAGGTCGTGGTGCTGCCCGTGGCAGAGCAGCGCGCCTCCACCGGCGTGGGACTGCGCTGGTAGCAGCCATCGGCCGAGCGTCATTATCCTTGTAGCCCGGATGGCGCGGCAGCGACATCCGGGTATGCCTTTCAGCATTTCAGAGCGATTTGCTATCATGCGCACATGACAAAAGAACAGGTTAGAGAAATCCTCGATCGGGTGCTGAGCTGGCCGCAGGAAGACCAGGAGAAAGTCGCTCGTTTCGTGCAGCAGGTTGAGGCGTGGCGCGACGACGATATCAGCGACGAGGAGTGGAAGATTATCGAAGAGCGCGCCGCAAGGCGCGATCTCGCGAGCGAGGAAGAAGTTGAAGCAGTGTTCAAGCGCTACCGGCGCGTATGAAGCTTCGCTACCTGCTGGGTGAGCTGAAAATCTTAATCTCGCTGACGCCTGCGCGAGTCCTTTGTGCCGCTGTACCAAGGATTGCTGGTGCAATTGGCATTGACCGTAGAGTTCGCTCTGCATTGTTCCCACGAATAGAAGCCGCAATAAGTGCTCCCATCTGATTTATAGACACACCAAGGTGCGCCTTCCGCGCTTGCGGGCATTGCGCAGAGCGAGAGGATAGAAATCGCGATGGAACCCGGCTTGAGCGTACGCATGCGAGCCTCGCGCTAACGCCTGCGCGCGTCCTTTCCATCGCTATTGTACCATTGATTGCGCAAGCACTTCCCGCCATTGCCGGAGATTGCAGCCTGGCATTGCTCGAACGAGTGGAAGCCGCAATTCGTGCCGCCTGAACCACTGCCGTAATACGCACACCATGAGCCGCCGACGTACTGGGCGTGCGCTGCGAAACCCGACAGAGAAAGAGCAGCGAGGGTGATGGGTATGATTGCGGTCTTGCGCATGTAAGCCTCCATGCACCGAGAGTGCGAGTTATAGCCGGTCTATGGGTTTGCGAATAGAACCGGCGCCCGGCATGCCGGGAGCTCTGGCAGCCGGGTCGCCGTCCCCGTGGGTGGGCTTCGTCAGGCTTCACGCCCCCACGTGGATCAGCATACGCCGACGTCTTGAACGAAATCTGCAAATCGCAGGAAGGACTCCGATCTTTGGTTAACCGCCCTGAACGCGAGCCTGCCGAATTGGCGCTTAAATACCATCGTATGGCGCCGACGGTTTGATCGTGTACGTGCGCCATAGCGCGCGGCGACGTCCATGGGAAACGGATTAAGTTAATTGGGCGGCGCCGACTATCACGAAGAGAAAAAATGGCGCTCTCTGCGCGCCGCAATAATCCCGTCTATGGGCGCTATCCTAGGCAATGGGCAAGCCATTGCTTAACGCTTTGAGAATGTTTAACTAGCCGCCCGGCGGGGGAGTGTCCCGAGCGGCAAAGGGGGCGGACTGTAAATCCGCTGGCTTAGCCTTCGTAGGTTCGAGTCCTACCTCCCCCACCAAGCGGAGTACAGAAGACAGATGACAGAGGTCAGCGAATATCTGTCCTTTGTCATCCGTCCTCTGTGCTCCGATCGCGGGTGTAGCTCAATGGTAGAGCAACAGCCTTCCAAGCTGATGACGAGGGTTCGATTCCCTTCACCCGCTCCAACAATCTTTTCAATGGCTTGAACTGCAATGAGCGCCCCAGGGTTATCCAGTAAATCGTTGCGGGGGTAACGCCTCGGGTAACAGCACACGGTTATCTCATCCTAGAGGCCCGGGAAAATTTGGGAGGGAAACCTTTGGTCGACATCTCGGCGATCTCTGGAATGATATCGGCCCTCAAGGGCGCCATGGATATTTCGAAGGCGATGATAGGCCTGCACGATGCTCAAGCCACGCAGATCAAGGTTATCGAATTGAATACAAAAATCTTGGAGGCCCAGAGCAGCGCGTTCGCGGCTAACGATGAACGCTCGGCGTTGGTTGAGCGCATAGGCGAACTGGAAAAAGAGTTGGTTCAGCTTAAAGCATGGAGAGTTGAGAAGCAGAACTATCAAATGACTGACGCTGGTGAAGGAGTCATTGTTTTACACTGAAGGCTGGCGTGGAGACATCCGAACGACGCCGTGGCGCTCAATGGTTGCTGATGCCTTCGGATTTGACGGCCTGCGATGCGGCGGGTCAGCTTTCACCAGCACCGGACATGCGAGCGCACACGCCTTCGGCAGGAATGTGCCAATAGCGGACCGTCCAGACGCAGCCACCTCCACCCCAATCGGCGTTCCAGTAGTTTGAGATAACGGTCGCCGACACCTCGGTTTTCGCCGTCATTGATTTTTTTTCGACAATAAGCCCTTAATAGGCGCAGCGGCCGCGCTAACGGCCGTCGTCGCATGAGGGGCAGTTCATTTTTGTCAATCGAAATGCGTCGGAACAATCCGCTCATTCAAATGTGCACGGGATTATGAAACATGGTGCCGCCTTTGGTTATTCCAAAATTCACGAATAAAAGTGCGGCGGCATCTCAGCCGTCAGCTTCTGTGACGGTTCCTAATGGTTATAAAATGCTTGGGGGGGAGCCGTTATCGATAGCGTTGAACCGTCGAACTTCCTAACAGCGTCCTATCCCGTGAACCGACAAACCTGGTTTGCAGCAGGAAAGGATCACGAGTTTGCTTCCCCTGCATCCATTAGAGTTTGGGCTTTCGCCATCGAGGACCTGGACGACATCTGGGATGTGCAAATGGTCTCGGCAACCAGTGGACCCGCGTCCCACCCCAAAGTAGCTGTAGGCCTTACGGATGATTATGTTCTCGCAGGCGGGGGTGCCTTCGTTGACTACAGAGGCGCGGGAAGCATGCTAACCGCATCCTTTCCTGGCGAAACTGCTGAGGGAGATTGGTTTAAATGGGAGGCTCATAGCAAAGATCACCAAATTTCCGATCCGGCGCAGCTCGCAGTTTACGCGATCGGGATCAGGCTCAGATTTGCGCCTGCGGGCTCACCGGGAGTGCAAAACTTCATCCAGATTGCAACCGGCGGCGGCTTGGACGATCCGAGCGGCCCTCTCACTGACGTTCACAAACCCGAGATCACAGTTCCGGGGCCGCCCCTAGCAGACTGGCCGCTTACAGGAGGGGGCGCCTTCGATATGTATGGTAATGGTCCAGGGAATATGCTGATGCCTGCGGTCCCGCCAGCCTCGAAGACGAGGGATGGTTTGCCAGGGGTTCGGATCATTTAGTTTCCTCGACAGCGCAAATTATCGGCTATGCGTTCTATCTGCATCCCCCAATCCCGCCGCTTCATCAGCGACGCGTCGCAAGGCCTAGGACCGCGGAAATTTCACCTCACGACTACCGGCCGCGCCGGACTTAAACAACCTTTTGACAGCTTCGGGTCATCAAAAGACGACCCCACTCATAGCCGCCCGACAAGCTATGACAGCAATACTCAGTAAGCGGACGCAAATTCAACTGGTTGGTGCATCGTAGTTGTTGACAGGAAAGTGCCAATAGCAGCCATTCGCACTTGGGCGCGGTAGTCACCTAACCTGAGCCGTTAACACAAGTGTTTCCTCCGGAAAGGTAACCCCATCGCCGTCGGCGTAGCGCTGCATCTGTTTCATTACGCTCGTTCCAATCTTATTGCGCGCCTCAGGATCTGCGGCTGCGATGATTGATGCCACTGGCGTTGCGGCTAAATGGTCCAGCGTGAATTTATCCAGACGGGGCAGGTGGACGTTGATCCGACTGATACGCACTTCTATAGCTGAAAAGGTCGCTTTCATTGCGAGACATTGCAGATCCTCTGCGCTGGGAGCTTGCCGCGAAGATGTAAAGCGAACGGCGGTTTCGTTGCCCACAAATCGAGCAAGCGCTTCACCGACTGCGCTGTTATAAATCCCAGTGCTGGTCCAGACGCTGAGCGCAAGACGGCCGCCGCGGTCGAGCACTCGGCGCATCTCCTGTAGCGCGACCGTTTTATCTGGAAAGAACTGTAGTCCCTGTTGACAGAGAACCACGTCAAAGCTGGCATCCTCCAATTGAAGATCAAGCGCACTGCGCTCAAGCCATTCGATTGATGCGCCAATCGGTGCTGGGAGAGATCGCGCGACTGCGATCATTCCAGAATTTAGATCGATACCAACGATGCGTCCGGTGGGACCGACACGTTTTGCCGCGGCGTGAGTCACGATGTGGTTCCGCAAGCAATATCCAACACGCGCTCACCCGCTGTCAGACGAGCGGCCTCGACAAGCAAAGGCGCCCAGGGCCCGAGGATGTAACGAGCGGGGTAGCGCTCGTACAGTTCGGCCGCCTCCATGGTCAGCTGCCATTGCTCGCGCGTATTCATCGCGCTTTATTCTCCCGTATCAACAAAAATAGCCGGCCCAGCCACGTCGGAAATCGAGTCCGCTTCACCTCAGTAACCGGAATTAGTTCGTGCGTCAGAGTTCCTCCGAGTTGTGCCTTTGACGGTCGGCGAGGGCCACGTGCACCACATTTTTTTTTTTTTTTTTTTTTTTTTTTTTTTTTTTTTTTTTTTTTTTTTTTTTTTTTTTTTTTTTTTTTTTTTTTTTTTTTTTTTTTTTTTTTTTTTTTTTTTTTTTTTTTTTTTTTTTTTTTTTTTTTTTTTTTTTTTTTTTTTTTTTTTTTTTTTTTTTTTTTTTTTTTTTTTTTTTTTTTTTTTTTTTTTTTTTTTTTTTTTTTTTTTTTTTTTTTTTTTTTTTTTTTTTTTTTTTTTTTTTTTTTTTTTTTTTTTTTTTTTTTTTTTTTTTTTTTTTTTTTTTTTTTTTTTTTTTTTTTTTTTTTTTTTTTTTTTTTTTTTTTTTTTTTTTTTTTTTTTTTTTTTTTTTTTTTTTTTTTTTTTTTTTTTTTTTTTTTTTTTTTTTTTTTTTTTTTTTTTTTTTTTTTTTTTTTTTTTTTTTTTTTTTTTTTTTTTTTTTTTTTTTTTTTTTTTTTTTTTTTTTTTTTTTTTTTTTTTTTTTTTTTTTTTTTTTTTTTTTTTTTTTTTTTTTTTTTTTTTTTTTTTTTTTTTTTTTTTTTTTTTTTTTTTTTTTTTTTTTTTTTTTTTTTTTTTTTTTTTTTTTTTTTTTTTTTTTTTTTTTTTTTTTTTTTTTTTTTTTTTTTTTTTTTTTTTTTTTTTTTTTTTTTTTTTTTTTTTTTTTTTTTTTTTTTTTTTTTTTTTTTTTTTTTTTTTTTTTTTTTTTTTTTTTTTTTTTTTTTTTTTTTTTTTTTTTTTTTTTTTTTTTTTTTTTTTTTTTTTTTTTTTTTTTTTTTTTTTTTTTTTTTTTTTTTTTTTTTTTTTTTTTTTTTTTTTTTTTTTTTTTTTTTTTTTTTTTTTTTTTTTTTTTTTTTTTTTTTTTTTTTTTTTTTTTTTTTTTTTTTTTTTTTTTTTTTTTTTTTTTTTTTTTTTTTTTTTTTTTTTTTTTTTTTTTTTTTTTTTTTTTTTTTTTTTTTTTTTTTTTTTTTTTTTTTTTTTTTTTTTTTTTATATGACCCTAACGCTTCGAGACAAATGAAGGGTCTGAGCGGGCTCTCAAGCGGCATCCGATCCGCCGGGGCGCAGGAGCAAAGAAGTGTCCAAGTCCATCTGTTTCGTCCCGAATCGCCGATAATCGGACCAGGAAAAATTAGACGAGCTGAGGCGGCTTTTACGAATTACCAAGTCGTCACCGAAAGACGTTCCAAGAGTTGGATAAAAGCGAACGCCGCAATGTAAGTGGGCGCTTTAATGCGCCGGGCGGCCCGAAACCGTGGCGCGAGTGACCGACACGGTCGTTCCTTTGTCGCCGGCCGAGTTTTCAAACTGCGCACCGAGCTGATGCGCAAGCGCCTTGACGATACTGGTGCCAGACCCAGTTTTTGCTTGCGCAAAAACGCCATCCGGTCTGCCAATGCCATTGTCAGCCACCGAAAGATTCCAATTCGTCCCTGCGGCATCATACCCAACGATTATCTGACCGTCTCTGTCGTGAAATGCATGCTTTAGCGCATTCATTACAAGTTCTGTGACGATCAAGCCGAGGCACTCGGCGTCACGCGAAGTTGCACTTCCTCCGTTGCCGGATACTTTCAGGGAGATGGGCCGAATGTCGCCAATCATCGAGGTTGCGAGGCTCTCACACAGCTTTGAGAGATACGGCGTTACTTCGACCGAGCCAATCGACCCCGAGGAATGGAGGTGCTCCTGCACAGCGGCAATCGACATGACCCGCGAATGGGCGTCTTGCAGATGAACGCGCGTCTCTTCAGAGTCCACCGTCCGCGCTTTCATCAGAATTATGCTGGCAATGATCTGCAGGCTATTGGCGACGCGATGCTGTATTTCCTGGAGCAGCACGTCCTTCTGCCGCAGTAGCTCCTCCTTTTCCCGCTCCAAGGCGCGCTGCGCGGTGATGTCCTCGATGCCAAGCAGAATGGTCGTATCGGCTGCTCCCTCATAAAACACCTGCCGTGCATTCAGGCGCATCGTGCGATGTCCGACGCCGGGAAACTCATGCTCGACCTCATAGTCTTCCATCACGCCATGCTCGGGTATGATATTTTCCAAAAGCAGTCGAAGCTTTGGAATGTCCCATTGGCCATCTCCTAACTCGTACAGAAGCCTGCCTTGGGTGTCCTGGGGGCTCACCTTGAAGGCTGAATAAAAAGAGCGGCTCGCGGCTATCACGCCCAGGTCTTTGTCCAACGCCAGCACAGGCTCGCGAACAGTGTCAACAATGGCTTGTGCGAGGGCACACGCATCTGCGGCGTCGGTGAATTGTTTCCTAAACCTGTTTGGTTCCATAAAACCTCCACGTCCCGAGAGCTCGATCACCGCAGCGCTAATGCGTCCTTGTAAACCTTGCTCCGCGCGTACCGGCGGGGCTTTTCTTGTGGACTTTAAAAGTGCGGTGTTACGGCGAAAATTTAGAAAGGTAGCCCAATCTCCAACGAATATCGTTTAACGCGAGTTCGCAGAGATGATTTGGATTGCGCTCGACAGCATGGGCGAGTTCGATAATTTTCTTGGCGATTATTTCATCGATAGGGTCTTGACCATCCAATTTGATGGCCGCGCGCGTCATTCCGAATGCAACGCCAAGAACACGCGTGGTTTCTGGATCGAAGCGAAACCCATTTAAATATTGCGTGATTGGCATGATGCGCTCCTTGGATTACAGGTTGGGTTCGGCAGCAGACGTGTGTAATTAGCCGTGTGTTGTTCGCGCTTTTTCAATTCCGATCTTGTCGCAATAGGCGATCAACCAAAACAAAAACGGCAGAATCCCGAAAAGCAGAACGATTAGGGCGATAAGCCATTCCATTGTCCTTCTCCTTTGAGCCTTTAAAGCGGTAAGCGGTGACTGCAATAGGCCCGCCCCCCATGGAGGCGGGCTCCGGCTTCGCCGCTGGCGCCTTCGGAAACTCTCAGAGTGTCAACCGCGCCAACGCACCTTGCGTTAGACGCTGCGGGTCACGTTCGCCCTGTTTGGTCATACCGATAATGTGCTTAGCAAGTACCGTGCGTGCAGCATATGCATCCCCATTCAAGGGAGGCCCCGCCCGCAGGCGCACCCAAGCATTATCCAGCGCGTCGCTCATAATACGAATTATCTCGGGGTTGAATGCTCCGTCTGCCGGTCCACTGAGATTTATCATTTCCGCCTCCGTTGCTGAGTCGCATTGGGCACTCAAGCGGGAGGCGTGTCTGTATAAAATTGCTCACGTAGTTTTTCTTACCTGCATCTGGAAACGGAATGCATCCGCACCCACTTACCTCTTGTGGGAGTTCGAGACAGCGGAGCGTGGCCATGCTAACGGCGAAAGAATGTCGGCCGCAAAGGCAAAACGATGCCCCCAAAATTCAAGGTCGGGGACATTGTCACTCTCAAACCGTCCGTCGTTTGAAATGCGCCAGGCGGTATCTATGAGGTGATTAAGGTTCTCCCTGATCACAATGGTGAGCGTGAGTATCGCATCAAGGGCGCCAACGAACTGCATCAGCGCGTCGCGCGGGAAAGCGAACTGGAACCGGCTTAGAAGGACTTACTGCGGGGGATGGTGCCCCGCCCCACCGCGCTGCCTAGGGGTGTCTGAGCCTTCGCCTCACGCGACTGCGCCAAGCAATGCCCCGCGCTGATTAAGGGAAGCCCGCTGATGCGGTCAGTCCTTCCGCCTGCTAGGCCCTCATGCGACTGCGCAGGTTCGCGCCAGTGTTCATCGTAATCGCTGTGTATCCCGCAGTACCGCTTCGAGCACCACGGTCATTCCGAATAGCACCGCGACGAAGCCGACGGCGGCAACTGCGGGCCATATCCCTTGCCACATGTACGTGCCGCCGCCAGTCAGCCAGCCAACCACCATGAGAGCGACAGCATAATTACGCTCATCCAGAACGGTTCGTCGGTGCAGATAGACCGGCGCGCATTCTTCGGAGCCGCCCCCGTCTCGGCTTGGTCGGGTCTGTACTGCTCATTGGCGCGTTGTTCTTCGACTATTCGGGCAATGCCGCTGTGTTGTTCGGCAACACCAAGTACAGCACGGGCTAGGTGCTGGCATTCAATGGTGCTACCGTTTTCAGCAACGGTAGCGGCGTCTCCTATCCCAGAGTGGAATCGTCGGCGACCAGTTGACCTGGACGGCTCCGAACGTGGTCTACAATTTCGACGTCCAGGCCGGCTTCTCCTACTGATTCACTCCCGAGCCTGGGCGCCAGAACTTTTTTGCCGTGGCGAGATGTCGGTTTAGGGGCAAAACACGACTATCCCTTAAGCACCGCTATGTCAGCTTTCACCAGCTGCGGACAAGCCGCCCGTGAGCTGTATTCTGCCATGTGCCACAACCGGCTGTGAGCAATCGCAGCAAGGCAGCGTGACTATTGGATGGCCTTCGCAACCTCCACAATTCGCGGCAGTCGAATCGTGAAGGTCGAGCCACGGCCGGGCTCGCTCTCGACCGTGATGTCGCCTCCCATCATCTGACAGAAGCGCCGGCTGATAGCGAGACCGAGGCCGGTCCCGCCGTATTTGCTAGCCGTCGTGGAGGATGCCTGGGAGAATTCCTGGAATAGCTTGCCCATTTGCTCTGGCGTCATGCCGATGCCGGTGTCGGTGACTGCGAGCGTGATCCACTCGCGGCCGTTCTCCTGTCTCTGACGAGCGGCGATGGTGATGGTGCCCTTCTCGGTAAACTTGTTGGCGTTGCTCATGAGATTAAGCAGCGCTTGCCGCAGCCGCATTTGGTCGGCACGCATCGTCCCGAGTCGCGCGTCGCAATGGACCGCGACCTGGTTGCCGTTCTTGGCCGCGAGCGGCTCGATAGTCTTGACGACCTCGTCGATCAGCGGTGCGAAGCGCGAAGGTGTTCGAGATTAAGCTCCATCCGCCCGGCCTCGATCTTGGAGAGGTCGAGAATGTCGTTGATCAAGGCGAGCAGATGTCGGCCCGCGCCGAGCACGCGGTCAAGCGGCTCGAGGTCCTGCTTAGCCGCCTCCGCATCCTCGCGCAGCATCTCGCTGACGCCGATGATGGCGTTGAGCGGCGTGCGCAGCTCGTGACTCATATTGGCGAGGAACTGCGACTTGTGCTGGCTGGCTTCGGCCAGCTGGCGGCTCTTGTCTTGAATGTCGTCGAATAGGCGCACGTTCTCAATGGCGATCACCGCCTGATGGGCAAAGGTGCTGACAAGCTCGACCTGCTTGTCGGTAAAAGGCTCGACCCGCTGTCGCGCGACTGTGATCATGCCGATCGGCACCTTCTCGCGTAGCAAAGGTACGCTCAACATGGTGCGACTTTTTCCAAGTCCGTAAGTCTCGGGCATGTCATATTCGGGATCCGCGAGTATATCGACCACATGGACCGGATGACCTTCGAGCGCGGCTCGGCCCGTAACGGTGGTGCGGCTTGGAGATAGTGCCACGCCCTTCAGAAATGCCTCGTAAGCAGGGGGAAATCCGCAATTGGCCGCTAATCGATAGACCTCGTCTTGGCGACGGAAAATAAACGCCATTTCGGCATTGCACAGGCGCGCAGCAGTGGCGACCAAGGTGTCGAGAACAGGCTGCAGCTCGAACACCGAGCGGCTGATGACCTTGAGCACATCGGCCGTGGCGATCTGCTGCTGCAGCGCTTCGCGCAGCTCGTTGAGCAGGCGCGTGTTCTCGATGGCTATGACGGCCTGACTCGCGAAGCTCGTGAGCAGCCCAATCTGCTTGTCGGTGAATGGACGAACCTCCTGGCGATAGATGACAATCGCACCGACCAGCTCGGCTTCCTTGAGCATCGGGACTGCCAGCACCGTCCGATAGCCGGCGAGGTCGACAGCCGCGCGAACAAACGGATGGCCCTCGATGTAGGACGGTATGGTCTTGATGTCGGCGATTTGGACGAGCTGTCTTGTGGCGGAGATGCGGCCCACCGGTGTGTCCGGCGGCGGGCGTAGCACCGGCTCGCGCGTGCGTGCCTCGACATATGCGGGCGGGGCGTTGTGAAACGCTGCGGCGTGAAAACCGTTGCCATCATACGTGTAGAGAGTGCCGAACTTGGCCTCACAGAGCCGCGTCGCGTTCTCCAACATTGCCTGGAACACCGGCTCCAACTCGCCGGGCGAGGAGCTGATGACGCGCAGCACCTCCGACGTTGCCGTCTGCTGCTCCAGGGCCTCGCTCAGATCGGTCGTGCGTTGGCGCAGCTCGTTGAGCAGCCGCGTGTTCTCGATGGCGATGACGGCCTGAGAGGCGAAGTTCTGCACCAGCTCGATTTGCTTGTCAGTGAAGAGACGGACCTCCTGGCGGAAGATGGTGATGATCCCCATGAGTTCGTTGTCCTTGAGCATCGGCACGTCAACTACGGTCCGAACGTCACCGAGTTCGACGGCTTCCACGGCCGCCGGGTGACGTTCGGCATAGAGGTGTGTCGCTGCTACGTCAGCAACCTGGATCACCCCCTTGGTCCTGATTGCCTCGACAAGGTGGCTACCTGGGGCGGGATAGTACGGATCGCGTCGGCGGGTATTGGCGAAGGCTGGCGGGAGGTTGTGCGTTGCGCCGCCGCGAAGCTTGCCTCCTTCATAGAGAAATAGGATGCCGAACTTAGCCTCGCAGAGCCGCGTCGCATTCGAGAGGATGGCCTCGAATACTGGATGTAAATCTCCCGGGGAGGTGGCGATGATGCGCAACACCTCATCTGAAGCCGCCTGCCGCTCCAATGCCTCGGCAAGCTCGCGCCGTGCTATTGCTAGTCCCTCTACGAGGTCTGCATCGGACACCTGCGGCATCGCAGCCCCGTTGCGTTGATAACAGCGAGATCGTTCCGTGACAGCATAGCGGATTGGCCAGCATCAAGTCAGGGGCTTGCCGCAGTGCGGGATTTCGGCCCGGCTGATGACCGCAGTGGGTCAAACTGCGACTACGTCTCAATCACCTCTATGTCAGCTTCCACCGGCTGCGGACATACGGCCGCAAAACCTTATGTGCGGGGCAACGAGCAACTATTGGCAGCGGGCGCAGCCATCAGCTCCCGGCGAACTGCTTCTCGATTTCAGCCATCAGGGGATGCTTGAGCCCCGCCTTCCGAAGTTCGGTCAAATCTTCGAGGACCACCGCCTCCCACGATTTGTCGCCCTGCACCTTCTGCTGCCTTCGGTATTTCAGATAGAGCGCACGTGCCTCATCCACGCGGCCGAGGAACATCAGCGCGTGGGCACGGTTCGAGTAAAGCCATATCTTGTCTGGGGCGAGAGAGATGGCCTGATCCACAGCTTCAAGTGCCCTGACGAAATTTCGCGCCAGGACAAAGTCGTAAGCTAATCCGCCAATTCTGCCGACGCTGTATTGGAAATCGTTCTGCCACTCCGCATTGCTGCGGTCCGCAGCGGCGAGCCGCTCGCGGATGGCCAGGCCGTCGCGGTAGGCCTTGAGCGCCTCGTCGAGCTTGCCCTGTTTCACTAGGACGTCGCCGACCATGTTGTAGGAGACCGACAGGTCGCGCTGCCACTGAGTGTTACTGCGGTCGGCAGCAGCGAGCCGCTCTGCGATGGCCAGGCCGTCGCGGTAGGCCTTGAGCGCCTCGTCGAGTTTGCCCTGTTTTACTAGTACGTCGCCGAGCTTGTTGTAGGAGATCGAGAGGTCGCGCTGCCACTGAGTGTTGCTGCGCTCGGTGGAGGCGAGGTGCTCGCGGATGGCCAGGCTGTCGCGGTAGGCCTTGAGCGCCTCATCGACCTTGCTCTGCGCCTTAAGCACGGTCGATCAGTTCCCCCAGCATCACCTTGTCGAGCGCCGGTCGATTGTAGTCCTTGGGCAGCACGCCCTTGAGCCCGGGATTGGACTTCTCGATCTCGGACATTGCGTCGTCGATCAGCTTGCCGATGGTCGGCTGCTTGGCGTTGTCTTGCAGATGGGACCAGCGCGCTTCCTTTTGCACCCAGAACACGTTCTCAGCCAGATACTCGTCCGGGTCTTCGGCAGCGGTGGGGTCCTCCGCCAGCAACGCCGCCCGCTTCGCCTCAAAGGCGTTGGAAATGTACTTGAGGAAGATCAGACCAAGCGCGACGTGCTTGTAGTCGGAGGGCTCTAGGTTTTTCCGCAACTTATCAGCCGCCAGGAACAACTGCGCTTCGAAGCCGAGGTTGGCGCCGTTGGTGTTGGTTTTGGCAGACTTGCTGGCAGGTGCGCCATTGGACGTATTTGCTGGTTTTCGATTCATGGTCGTCCCCTCTCCCTAGCGCTAAGGAAAAGGCGCACCAGCTTTTAGAGCCGGTATCCGTGACGCGCAGGGCCAGTCCCGGGAATGCAGCATCAAAATATTCGATGCGGCCACGCGCTGGCGGCTTCACGCGCTCGACGAAGAGATCCGTGAGTTTTCGTGTCGGCATGTGCACCACCGCGGGTGACGCCGGGGTAACGTTACCCCGTGCACTGCCGTGAAATTTTCACGGCATTTCACTGCCGTACACGAGTTCGAAATTTTGCTGCAATTCCAAGGCTTAGTTGATCGGAAAAGAACGGTGGAGAACGGGGACAGCAACAACCTTCCAAGCTGATGACGAGGGTTCGATTCCCTTCACCCGCTCCAATTGTTACAACCTATTCCTGCCATCAGGATTTTTGGTCGCGCCAGCGATTAGTTACCGCCCGTCAATAATCGGAATATCAGCTGCGTTTCGTTCATGGGCGTTCTACACGCACCCCATAGTTATCCAATAAACTTCTATGCCACCGCCATCTGCAGGGTCGTCGGTCCGTCGCCCTCGATCGTGGTGCGGCGCATGTCGCGCACTTCGCTCGTCTCCTTGTAGCGCCGGGCTCGATGCATGGTCTGGCGGTTGTCCCACATCACGAGATCATGCTGCCGCCAGGAGTGGGCGTAGACGAATTGCCGCTGGGTCGCGTGCTCGGCAAGGTCGCGCACGAAGGCCATTGCTTCCGGCACCGGCCAGCCAACGATGCCGCCGATGTGCGACGACAGGAACAGCGACTTGCGGCCGGTCGTCGGGTTCATTCGCACCAGGCGGTGGCGCACGGGAGCAAACTTCACCCGTTCCTCGGCGGTGAAATCCGTGAAGCCGAGCTGGCCGCGGGAGAACAGCAGCGAGTGCTCGGTGATCAGGTCCTCGATCTCGGCCTTGGTCTCGGGGTCGAGCGCATCGTAGGCGGCGCGCATATCGGCAAACTCGGTATTGCCGCCCGCGGACGGAATGATGCGGGCGGACAGCAGCGAGTATTTCGCCGATACCGCCTTGAACGAAGAATCCGAATGCCACAGCCGATTGCCGAGATTGAATGCGCGACGGCGATCATCCCGCGCCAGCATGTTGCCGCGCTGATCGAGATTGGAAATGTCGCTCATCTCGACGCTGAGCCGGCGTTGGTCGAGCCTCGTCACGTTGTTGGCCGTGTTGAGCTCGATCTTGCCGAGGCTTCGGGTGAATGCGATCTGCTGTTCGTCGGTCAGTAGCTGGTCGTGGAACACCAGCACCGCATGCCGGTCCATGCCGGCATGGATCGCCGCCACCGCAGCCGCATCGAGCGGTGCGCCCAGATCGATGCCTTCGACCTCCGCGGCGAATTCGCTTCCAATCGGGATGAACCGCATGGGCACCTCCGAGCTTCTGCCATTATAACGCGTCTGGTTATGAAGTGGCGAACGCGAAGACGGGTTGCCGTCGCCGGTGCCGTGCGCGATGATCGCTGAAGATGGATCTCGTGAAAAGGGTGACCCGCCATGACCACAGCAATCCTCGATGTCAAAACCCATGAATTCGACGTGGAGGACCTCGCGTACCTCCGCCACGGCGACAAGCCGTTGCTCGCCCGCGTGTTCAGACCGCGCGGGGAGGGGCCGTTCCCGGCGCTGGTCGAATGCCACGGCGGCGCCTGGTGCCAGAGCGACCGCACCACCGAGCGCCTGCGCCACCAGGCCATGGCAATGCATGGCATCGTGTCGGTCGCGCTCGATTTCCGCTCCGGCAACGAGGCCCCCTATCCGGCCTCCGTGCAAGACATCAATTATGCGGTACGCTGGACGAAGCTCAATGCGCGCGCGCTCAAGACCCGGGCAGACCTCGTGGGCCTGTCGGGCCAGTCGAGCGGTGGGCATCTCGCCATGCTCGTTGCCATGCGGCCGCACGATCCGCGTTATGCGGCGATCCCGTTGCCTGCCGGTTCCGGTGCGCACGACGCGACCGTACGCTGCGTGGTGATGTCATGGCCGGTCATCAATCCGCTCAGCCGCTACCGGCTCGCCCGGCGCGTGCTTGCCGGCGTCAATCCGCCGGAATGGCCGAAATCCATCATCGCGCGCCACGACGCCTATTGGCAGAGCGAGGCCAACATGGCGGAAGGCAACCCGATGCTGGCGCTCGAACGCGGCGAGAAGGTCGCAACTCCGCCGGCGGTCTGGTTCCAGGGCCGCGGCGACGTGCTGCATGACTACAAGGACGTCGAGACAAGCTTCCCCGGCAACGAGCCGCAACGCTTCGTTGCGAACTACCGCAAGGCCGGCGGCGAGATCGCACTGGAATATATCGACGCCGAGCGGCATGCCGGCCACTCGCCGGACCTGTCGAAAACCGGCGACATGTTCGAGCGCATGGTGGCGTTCGTAGGTCGGCACATCAAGGTTGATTGATGGCGCTGCAAGACGTCAACGACTTTGCCGATGCGGGAGAGGTCAGGTGAAGACGCTTCGTATCTTGTTTACCTTTTCCGCCGCTTTGGGGAGCCTCGCGGCAATTCTGGCCGCTCAATCTGCGCAGGCGCAGACTTTACCGGCGCAGACTTGGCCGACGCGACCCGTGACCTTGGTCGTTCCATTTGGCGCCGGCGGATCCTCCGATGTGATCGCGCGAGTGGTCGCGGAAGGATTGCGCAGCGAACTTGGCCAGGTCGTGATCGTCGAAAACATCGGTGGCGCCGGCGGTATGCTTGGTGCAAGCCGCGTGGCGAAAGCAGAGCCTGATGGCTATCAATTCGTGCTCGGCAACGTCGGGACTTACGCGCAGAACCAGTCGGTGTATAGAAAACCGCTCTACGATGCGGCGACCGATTTTGCGCCCGTTGGGCTGGTCGCCGATCAGTCGCTCGTATTGCTGGCGCGCAAGGATTTCCCCGCCGATAATTTGCAAGAGTTCATCGCGTACGCGAAGGCAAACCAGGCGAAATTACAGTACGGGTCGTCTGGAGTAGGCGGATCAAATCATCTTGCCTGCGTCCTGTTCAACGCCGCGGCCGGCATCGATGTCGCGCATGTCCCTTATCGCAGCGGCGCCCAGGCAATGCAGGACCTGATTGCAGGCCGGATCGACTATCAGTGCCCGAGCGGTCCCGTCGCGCTGCCGCAGATCGTCGGCAAGACAGTTAAAGGGATTGCCCTCTTGCGAAAAAACCGATCGCCGAGCATGCCGGGCTTGCCATCCGCGGACGAGCAGGGCCTGACCGACTTTGACATCCCGAGCTGGTATGCGCTCTTCCTGCCCAAAGGCACGCCCCCTGCAATCGTCCAGAGGCTTCACAAAGCCACGGTTGCCGCATTGGAGATGCCGTTCGTACAGAAGGGCCTGATAGAGGTCGGCTCCGATCTGGTCCCTCCTGAGCACCGGTCCGCGGAGTATCTCGGCAGGTTTGTCGTGGCGGAGATCGAGAAGTGGGGACGAATTATCAGGGCGAGCGGCGTGCAGATCAATTGAACCGGGAGCGTCGTTGAAATGGCGAGGAGAACCAATGACGATATCGATCAGAAACCTTGATGCCGCCCTAGGCGCGGAAATATCCGGCATCGACCTTTCGAAGCCGGTGGCGCACGACGACGTCAAGGTAATCGAGGTGAGCAATAATGAAGTTGCAAGAGATCACGCTGCGGACAGTCCGCCTTCCGCTGATCCGGCCTTATGTCCTCTCCTATCGTACCTTTACCGAATTCGAACCGATCATCGTCGAAGCGCGCGACAGTGACGGCCGGACCGGCTGGGGCGAAGGGCATATCTCGCCCGGCTCCAGCAGCGAGACGCGCGAGCAAGGCTGGACATTTTGCCGCGAGCACGCCGCGGCCGTTATTGGCAAAGATACCACCGAGGCGAAGGCGATTGTTACCGCCAACGTGGATGTCAGCAAAGTCGCCGCGACCGCCTTACTGACCGCGATCGAAATGTTGGAGGATCATCCGCTGCTGCGCATTGATCGTGAGGTGCGACTGCCTCTCCTCACGCCGTTCAGCAGTTCCACTGCGAAGGAAATCGACGAGGAAGTCGAGCGGCGGCTTGCGGAGGGCTTTCGCACGTTCAAGATCAAGGTCGGTAAGGATGCGGGTGCGGATATCGAGCGTGTCAGGGCTATCCAGCGGGCCATCGCCGGTCGCGCAACCATGCGAATAGATGCCAATCGCGCTTATAGTGAAGCCGATGCCTGCCGCTTTGCGGCTGCACTTGAACCAATTGGCATCGCTCTGTTTGAGCAGCCTTGCCACGCTGAAGACTGGAAGGCCAATGCAAATGTTGCCAGCGTGTCCACGGTGCCGATCATGCTGGATGAGCCGATCTGCGCCTTGGCCGATGTGAAAAGAGCAGCCGCGATTGCAAATGTTGGATTCTGCAAACTCAAGCTCAAACAATTCGGCGGCCTCGACCTGTTGCGGGAGGCGCTTGATAGCGTCCGCGAGTCCAACATGGAGCCGGTGCTCGGCGATGGTCTTGCGAGCGAACTGGGATGTTGGATGGAAGCGTGCGTCGGGAGTGTCACCATCAGCAATGCAGGCGAGTTCAATGGATTTTTAAAGCCGAAAGTCCGGCTGTTTACCGAGCCGCTGGAGTTTACTGCGGGAGCACTTGTCCTTGCGCCGGGATTTAGACCAATGATCGACGTCAATGTACTTTCGGCACACGAGACTGCATGCGAACGGTTTGCGCCTGCGAAAGCATTTAACGGCATCCGTCATTCCGGGGCGCCGCAAAGCGAAGCGTAGCGGCGAGCCCGGAATCCATAATCACAGACCGGGGTTATGGATTCCGGGCTCTCGGCCTGCACTTCGTTTCGGCCTCGCCCCGGAATGACAGCGCGTCATGGGCCTTGCGCCGCGAAAGCCTTGGCATAGCGCGCCGCGATCTCCGCCGGCGTCGCGGCGACGAGCGCCACCACCTTCTCCAATTCCTCGGCCGGGACGAAGTTGAACTCAATGTTGCCCTTCTCCGCCTCGGCGAGAAATTCTCCGTCGCGGGCAAGCGCTGCAAACGCGCCGCGCAGGATGGCGAGCCTCTCAGGCGCAACGCCCGGCGGCGCAACCACCGGCCGCGCCGCCAGCTTCTGCGTGAAATGCAGCTCCAAAACCTGGCGGTCGGCATCGTTCTTGATGAAGTCGAGCGCGGAGGGAAGGTCTCCAAGCTCGGGTTCTTTGCGCAGCGCGCCCTGCAGGAGAAGGTTGACCTTCTTGTCGCGCAGCCAGTCGGGACGCACTGCCTTGACGCTCGACCACGACCAATCGGCAATTCCCTCAAGCTCGCCGCTCTCAATCGCCAAGGCAATGCGCGACGTGCTGTTGTAGCCCGACACCACCTTGAATTTGGTGCCGATGAGCGAATTATAGAGCTTGGGCGTGGTCTCGGGATCAACACCGGTAATGCCGCCGACGATCAGCTCGCGCGCAAACAGGTCGCTCGCAGCCTTGTGCGGGGTGGTGTGCCAGGCGAGCGTCACTGCCGTCTCGCTGTTGAGGCTGGCGAGCCAATGGAATTTTTCGATGTCGAAACGCGTGCCCGCGGGATAGATCAGTTTGGCAAGCAACATGCCGCGCTGCAGAAGCGCGATCGTGGTGCCATCGCTTGGTGCGGAGTTGAACAGATAATTGGCGGCAGCGATGCGCGCCGGCATATTCTGCACCACAATGACTGGCGCACCGGGGATATGCTTGCCGAGGTGGCGCGCGACCACCCGCGCCTGGAGATCATAGCCGCCGCCCACGCCCGCCCCGACGATGAAGCTGAGCTGCTTGCCGGCGTAAAAGTCCTCGGCCGCAACGCCAGCCGGGCAGCAGGCAGGGACGATGGCGAACGTCACGCGCAGAAGCAGGGGGAAATACATGAAATGACCCAGTGGAAAAATTTGGTTCTGTGCTGCGATTTTAGCTTGCATCTGGCCTTGCTCTATGTCCGTGCCAGGGATGACCCGACCAATTCGCCCCCGCGGGCGCCATTGTTAATTATTGATTATTGATATTATCAATAAGGGAGGCGAGTAGAGCTGGCGAAAGCGCGGCATGGTTGCAACTCCGATGCGCAATGCGCAAAGCGTCTGGCGCCGAATATCGTGCATTGCGATTCTTGCAGCCTTCTTGAACCTGCCGGCGTTCGTTACCAGTGCCTCGGCGGAAAACTATCCCTCCCGCACGGTGCGGTTCATCTTGCCGTTTGGCGCTGCGAGCGCGACCGATATTACGGCGCGCTTGTTCGCCGACCGCCTGGCCGCGCGTTGGGGCAAGCCGGTGGTGATTGAGAACCGCCCGGGCGGCGACGGTCTCGTCTCGGTCAGCGCATTTCTTGGGGCGAACGACGATCACACGCTTCTGTTCGGACCGGCAGGAACGTTCGCCCTGCACCGCTATGAGAGCAGCAAGCCCGCTTATGAGGCCGAGCGCGACCTCGTTCCCGTTGCCAGCGTCTCCAACATCATTCTTGCGCTGTCGGTTTCCGCAGGGTTGAAGATCAATTCCATTGGCGAACTGGTTGCGCTCGCGCGCGCACAGCCGGGAAAGCTCAACGCCGCTGCCGCGTCCGGCATTTCCGACTTTCTGCTGTTCGGCTTTTTGAGGAGCAGCGGACTGGAGGTCGCCAAAGTTCCTTATCGCGACATCCTGCAGGCGCCCAATGATCTCGCCGAAGGGCGCATCGACATATTAATGACGTCGCTTGCAGTCGTTCAGCCGCAGATGGAAGCGCGGCGTGTGAAAGTGATCGCCGTGACAAGCCGCGCGCGCCCTCCCACTGCCCAGGAGATCCCCACTGTCGCGCAGGCGGGGTTCCCCGAATTGGAAATGGAAAGCCTTGTCGGCTTGTTCGGCCCGCGCGTCATGGCGAATGCCGTGCGCGAGCGCATTGCGGCCGATATTGCCGCTGTCTTCGATCCTGTCATTGGCACGCGACTCGCTGCTACCGGGCAGATCGTCAGAGTTTTGGGGCCCGCGCAATTCGCGGCCGGAATCGAGGTGCAACGGGCGAAACTTGCGGAGATCGCCAAAACGCTGGGATTCAGATGACGGAGGTCAGAGGACAGATAAGGGACGACGGGGTCATCCGTCCTCCGTCGTCTGTCCCCCGTCCCCGACTTGCATTCGCGGTTGCGTTCATGCATCTACAGGCTTGCGGCGGGCCTTGCGGCCGCCGCAAGCGCTTCCGGAGGAGTGTAGCTCAATTGGCTAGAGCACCGGTCTCCAAAACCGGGGGTTGGGGGTTCGAGTCCCTCCACTCCTGCCAGGCATAGTCCGGCCTCGGTCAAAAAGGTTTATTATCATCAACGCGTTGAGCCGCGCTTTTTAGGGCTTGCGGCGGACGAATTATGGCGAAGATCAGTCCATTCAAGTTCATGCAGGAAGTACGCGCCGAGGCCCAGAAGGTCACTTGGCCGACACGGCGCGAGACGGCCGTCACCACGGCCATGGTGTTCGTCATGGTCGCAGTTGCATCCGTGTTCTTTTTGGTGGCGGACCAGATCATGCGCTTTGTGGTGACGCTCGTGCTCGGCATCGGCGGCGGTTGAAGGAGCCGGGGGAATGGGTGAAAAGCACTGGTACATCATCCAGTCGTATTCGAATTTCGAGCGCAAGGTCGCCGACTCCATTCGCGAGCAGGCGAAACAGCGTCACCTCGATCACCTCTTTGAAGAGGTGATGGTGCCAACCGAGAAAGTCGTGGAGGTGCGTCGCGGACAGAAGATCGATGCCGAACGAAAATTCTTTCCGGGCTATGTCCTGGTGAAAATGGATTTGACCGACGAGGCCTACCACCTCATCAAGAATACGCCGAAGGTCACCGGGTTTCTCGGCGCCGACAACAAACCCAAGCCGATTTCGGAGGCGGAGGCGCAGCGCATCCTGCATCAGGTGCAGGAAGGCATTGAACGGCCGAAGCCCTCGGTTTCCTTTGAGGTCGGCGAGCAGGTGCGCGTGGCGGAAGGCCCATTTGCTTCCTTCAACGGCGTGGTGGAAGAGGTCGACGACGGCCGTTCCCGCCTCAAGGTCGCCGTGTCCATTTTCGGACGTCCCACCCGGGTCGAACTGGAGATGGGACAAGTCGAGAAGCTGTAAACAGACGACAGACGACAGATGACGGAGGACGGATAAAACAGAAGAGAAATAACTGAGGGCTGAGGCAGCAGTTCGTCTGTCCTCCGTCGTCTGTCCTTCTGTCATCCGGAGCGGAGCGTTCATGGCGAAGAAAATTACAGGCTACATCAAGCTGCAGGTACCGGCGGGTTCGGCCAATCCCTCGCCGCCGATCGGGCCGGCGCTCGGCCAGCGTGGTCTGGCCATCATGGAATTCTGCAAGCAGTTCAACGCGCAGACGCAGAATATGGAGAAGGGATCGCCGATCCCGGTGGTGATCACCGTTTATGCGGACCGCTCCTTCACCTTTGAGATGCGCACGCCACCGGTGTCTTATTTCATCAAGAAGGCGGCAAAGCTCGAAAGCGGGTCGAAGACGCCGGGCCGCGATAAGGCTGGAACGGTGACCAGGGCGCAAGTCAAGGAAATCGCCGAAAGGAAGATCAAGGATTTGAATTGCGATACCATCGATGCCGCCATGCGAATGGTGGAGGGTTCAGCCCGCTCGATGGGCATTGAAGTGCAGGACTGACACCATGGCAAAACTCGGAAAACGCACGGTTGCAACGCGCGAGGGTATCGATCGCAGCAAGCTCTATCCCGTCGACGAAGCGGTGAAGATGGTGAAGGAGCGCACCAAGGCGAAATTCGACGAGACTATCGAGATTGCGATGAATCTCGGCGTCGATCCGCGCCATGCCGATCAGATGGTGCGCGGCGTCGTCGCACTTCCAAACGGCACGGGGCGCAGCGTGCGCGTTGCGGTGTTTGCGCGCGGCGCCAAGGCCGACGAGGCGAAAGCAGCGGGCGCCGACGTGGTCGGCGCAGAGGATCTCGTCGCGAAAGTGCAAGGCGGCGACATCAATTTCGATCGCTGTATCGCCACCCCTGATTTGATGCCACTGGTCGGTCGATTGGGAAAGGTGCTCGGACCGCGCGGGATGATGCCCAATCCGAAGGTCGGCACGGTCACTATGGATGTCACCAATGCAGTCAAGGGAGCGAAAGGAGGCTCGGTCGAGTTCCGGGTGGAAAAGGCCGGCATCGTTCAGGCCGGCGTCGGCAAGGCTTCTTTTCCGGCCGAAAAGCTCGTCGCCAATATCAAGGCATTCGCCGACGCCGTTCAGAAGGCAAAGCCACCGGGAGCGAAGGGCACCTTCATCAATCGCGTCGCTGTCTCTTCCACCATGGGACCCGGCGTGAAGGTCGAGCCGACATCGTTGTTCTAGCCTGAAGGACGGTTATATCCGTCGTCTGTCCTCTGTCGTCTGTCCTCCGAACAGTTCTTCGCTGGCGATTTTGGCGCCTTGTGAAAGCGACTTGAGCTTGGCCCACATGATGCTGGGATGAACCCGCTGTGCAAACGGGCTTTGCGCGAATCCGCAGTCGGTCCCAGCCATGACGTTGTCGCTCCCGACAATGTTGGCGAGACGCACGATACGCTGCGCCACCAGTTCGGGATGCTCCACGATATTGGTTGCGTGGCTGATGACGCCGGGAATAAGCACCTTGCCGTGCGGAAGCTTGACCGTTCGCCAGACCACCCATTCGTGTTCGTGGCGCGGGTTTGCTGCCTCGAATTGATAAGCGCCGACATTTACTTGCAGCATCAGGTCGACGATGTCCTGCATCGGCACATCGAAGGCATGCGGCCCGTTCCAGCTGCCCCAGCAGATGTGATAGCGCGAGCGCTCCGGCGGGATGCCTTTGAGTGCGTGATTGAGGGCATCAATGCGCAGTTGCGCCCATGCGCGGTATTGCGCGTGGGTCATGGGCGGGACCATCTTTTCATGCATGTAGGGCAGAAACGCATCGTCGATCTGCACGTAAAGTCCGGCTTCGACAATCGCTTTGTATTCCTCGTGCAGGCAGTCGGCGAGCGCAGTGAGAAGGCTTTGCTCGTCGGGATAGTACTCGTTCTTCGCGTTGGGCAGCGCGCTTGCCGGCGCAACGACCGGCAGGAACGCGGCCCTCGCTTGAGCCTTGGCGACCGCTGATTTGAGGTTGGCAATGTCGCGCTTGATTTGGGTATCAGAATAGGACAGGCGTCCATTGACCACGAAACGCGAGCCAAGTCGTTTGCCCAAGCCAGAGAGGCGGTCGTACTCGGCATAGAATTCAGGAAAGGCGACGCGGTCCTGGCCGCCGCCGACTGCCGCCAACGGGTCACTTGCTTCCTCGGGGGTGAGCGGTCGCGTGGTGATGCCGGTGAGCCGGTCGTGAACGTAGAACGCCCAGTTTCGCCCTTTGCTGAACTCGCCGTCGCTGACGATGTCGATGCCCGCTTCGACCTGCTGGCGAACGACTTGTTCGATCAATTCCTTCAGGCACGCCGCATAGGCAGCCGCATCGTACGGCTGCCGGCCCTCGATTTTGTGCAGGAACTCGACGAGTTCGGGCGGCCGCACCAGGCTGCCGACGTGGGTCGTCAGGATACGCTGCATTCGGAGATCAGAGATTCAGATGTCAGAGATCAGAGATGGACGCCAGAGATTAGAGGTGCATCTGACCTCTATATGACATACATCATCTGACATCTGATTATCCAAGCGCGGCGTCAATCTTCTCGTAGTATCTCTTCACCAGTTCAACGTTACTCGGGAACTGGACAGGCTCCGCCGCTTTGAGCGCCTCATTGAGCTCCTGCAGCAGCTGCTTCTTTTCCTCGTCCGGCAGGCCTTTATCGGCACTCACGTCCTCGATCTCTTTGCGGATCGCCGTCGGAGGATCGGTAAATGCCTTGGTTTGCGGGTCGATTGCCGCCATCAGCATGGAGATGTTGGCAGCGACATCCTCGTATTCGGAAAAGTTCTTGAAGCCATGTTTCTTGGTTACGGCTTCGAGTTCGGCCTGAAATTTGGCCTGGGCAGCTGCCGCATGCATGCTTTCGACGACCACCGAGAGGTCCTTCTGCGCGGCGATGAAGCCTTCGACGTGCTTTTCCGTGAGCTTGATTTGCTTCGTGGCGATTTGCGCCCCTGCGCCGGTGGCAAAAGACGCAAGAGCAGCCGTAAAGACCGCCGCCGTGGCAATACGAATTATCCGGTGCATTACACAGATCCCCCGTTGCGAACACCAGATCCGCTACGCGATAGGGGTGACGAAAGTTGGACCAAGGAAGTGGAGAGAAGCCTGAACGGCAGTTTCGTAGCGAAAAAATCGCGAAATTCGCGTGATTTTGGTTGGCAAACGCGGATTTAGTCTCTACATAGGGTTGCGGGCGTGCCGGCCCGGTGTGTCGGCACGTTCTCGTGCGCTCTCACGGTAGGATGATGGTTCCGATATCGCTCCTTCTGAATATCCTGCGCAATCAGGACTGAAGGAAAGCGAGGTCGGACCTGTTTTTCGTGGAAAGCCAAGGGTTTCCGGATGTTTTCGGAAGCGCCTCCTGTCCAAGGCTGCAGGTGCCGGAAGGCTCAAATGGGTTGCCTGCCAGAGACGGGGAGACCGTTTGGGGCTTAAACCCCGCGACCGGTTTGCACCTCGACGAACCTGGGATCGGCATAGCCATCTCGGGGACAGGAAACAAAGGAGCGTCGTCCTGACCTGGTTCGATTGCGCGCCGGCAGGATGACAGGTCACAATTCGCCGTCCCCTTGGGGGACAGCTGCCAGTCGGAAGCGTCAGCAGTGGATCGAGCGGCAAAACAGGGTCTTGTGAACGGCCTGAACGAGGTCTTTAAGGCCACTACGGTCGTGGTAGTGGCTCACTATTCGGGTTTGAACGTTGCCCAGATGCAGAGCCTGCGCAGGCAGATGAAGCAAGCCGGCGCATCAGTAAGGGTGGCCAAGAACCGGCTCGCCAAGCTCGCCCTGGATGGAACGGATGCCGCCGCCCTTGTTCCATTGCTCAAAGGCCCGACCCTGATTGCCTATTCAGGCGATCCGGTGGCTGCACCGAAAGTTGCCGCCGATTTTGCCAAGGCCCACGAAAAATTCATCATCCTGGGCGGGGTCATGGGCAAGACCGCCCTGGACGCCAATGGCGTCAAGGCGCTGGCATCCTTGCCCTCGCTCGACGAACTGCGCGCCAGGATTGTTGGCCTTATAGCGGCTCCGGCAACCAAGATCGCCCAGCTCGTCAATGCTCCTGCCGGCAAACTCGCCCGGGTGGTCCAGGCCTATGCCAGCAAAGGCGAAGCCGGGTGACGTTTTCCTAGAACTCGACCGTTTCGAACCACAAGGATGTGCAATGGCTGATCTGCAAAAAATCGTTGACGACCTCTCGCAACTTACGGTGCTCGAAGCGGCCGACCTGGCGAAGATGCTGGAAGAGAAATGGGGCGTTTCCGCTGCTGCCGCAGTGGCCGTGGCGGCCGCGCCGGCTGGCGCGGCGGCAGCTCCCGCCGAGGAGAAGACTGAATTCACGGTGATGCTGACCTCGCATGGCGAAAAGAAGATCGAAGTCATCAAGGAGGTCCGCGCGCTCACCGGACTGGGTCTCAAGGAGGCCAAGGAGCTCGTCGAAAGCGCACCCAAAGCTGTTAAGGAGGGGGTGAGCAAGGACGAAGCCGAAAAGGTCAAGGCGCAGCTGGAAAAAGCCGGCGCAAAGGTTGAATTGAAATAGCTGTGGCCTATTTCAGTGCAATCCCTGGGGCGCAGCAGACGGGGATCGCAGCAGAATGCGAAGCAAGTTGGGGCGTTTTTGCGGGCGCCGCTTCGCAATTTCGTGAGTTCCAAGGATCGTGGTTGGCCGGCAAGGGCGGTCAGGATCGCCGGCCTGCGTGAAACACAAAGCGGTGATTTCGGGTTAAGTCCCCCGGAATCGCCTATATCTGCACGGCGGTTGGGGAGCGCTCAATCGCGTAGACAATGACGAGGGCTCGACGCCTGTCCTGACGGTCGCGATGGATAGCGGCTTTCCGGAGAGTCGTCCCGGCCCGGCGGTTCGACAAAGCGAGAGAAGAGATGGCGCAGACGTTTACAGGTCGCAAGCGCGTTCGTAAGTTTTTCGGGAAAATTCAAGAAGTTGCAGAGATGCCGAACCTCATCGAGGTTCAAAAGGCGTCTTATGATCAGTTCCTCCTGGTCAAGGAACCGGTAGGCGGTCGACCCGACGAGGGCCTGCAGGCCGTCTTCAAATCCGTGTTTCCAATCTCGGATTTCTCCAACACGTCGATGCTCGAATTCGTCAAATACGAGTTCGAACCGCCCAAATACGACGTCGATGAGTGCCGCCAGCGCGGCATGACCTATGCCGCCCCGCTCAAGGTGACGCTGCGGCTCATTGTGTTCGACGTCGACGAGGAAACCGGAGCGAAATCGGTCAAGGACATCAAAGAACAAGATGTCTACATGGGCGACATCCCGCTCATGACCAACAATGGAACCTTCGTCGTAAACGGTACCGAGCGGGTGATCGTGTCACAGATGCACCGCTCGCCGGGCGTGTTCTTCGACCACGACAAAGGCAAGACCCATTCATCGGGCAAGCTCCTGTTTGCCGCACGCATAATTCCGTACCGCGGCTCATGGCTCGACATCGAGTTCGACGCCAAGGATATCGTCTATGCCCGCATCGACCGGCGCCGAAAAATCCCGGTGACGTCGTTACTCTACGCCTTGGGCCTGGACGCCGAAGAAATCCTCAACACCTTCTATCGGAAGGTGCAGTTCAAGCGGCAGAAGGACGGCTGGCGCGTTCCGTTCGATGCCGCCCGTTTCCGTGGATACAAGGCGATCAACGACCTGGTCGATGCCGATTCCGGCAAGGTTGTCCTGGAAGCCGGCAAGAAGCTCACAGTCCGGCAGGCGCGCCAGCTCGCCGAAAAGGGGCTCAAGGCGCTGCGCATGACCGATCCGGAACTGGTCGGCCGCTACATTGCCGAAGACCTGGTCAATCCGAAGACCGGCGAAATTTACGCGGAAGCGGGAGAGGAGATCACCGAGAAAAACCTCAAGCTCCTTAACGAGGCCGGCTACAAGGAGCTGCCGCTCCTCGATATCGATCATGTGAATGTCGGCGCCTACATCCGTAACACGCTCAATGTCGACAAGAACATGACGCGCGAGGACGCGCTGTTCGATATCTATCGCGTGATGCGTCCCGGCGAGCCGCCCACCATCGATACCGCACAGAACATGTTCCACTCGCTGTTCTTCGATTCCGAGCGGTACGATCTCTCCGCAGTCGGTCGGGTGAAGATGAACATGCGGCTTGACCTCGATGCGCCGGATACCATGCGCGTGCTGCGCAAAGAGGACATCATCTCGGTGATTCGAACCCTGGTCGATTTACGCGACGGCAAGGGCGAAATCGACGACATCGACCATCTCGGCAATCGGCGGGTTCGCTCGGTCGGCGAGCTCATGGAGAACCAGTATCGCATCGGCCTGCTGCGCATGGAGCGCGCGATCAAGGAACGCATGTCCTCGGTCGATATCGATACCGTGATGCCGCAGGACCTTATCAACGCCAAGCCGGCCGCTGCGGCAGTGCGCGAGTTCTTCGGTTCCTCGCAGCTGTCGCAGTTCATGGATCAGACCAATCCGCTTTCTGAGATCACGCATAAGCGCCGGCTTTCCGCGCTAGGCCCCGGCGGCCTCACGCGCGAGCGTGCCGGCTTCGAAGTGCGCGACGTGCATCCCACGCATTACGGGCGCATCTGCCCCATTGAGACGCCGGAAGGGCCGAACATCGGACTGATCAATTCGCTCGCCACCTATGCGCGCGTGAACAAGTACGGCTTCGTCGAGACTCCCTATCGCAAGGTCAAGGACGGGCGCGTCACCGACGACGTGCAATATCTCTCCGCCATGGAGGAGGGCCGCTACACCGTCGCGCAGGCGAACGCGCCGATCGACAACCGCGGCCGCTTCACCGAGGACTTGATCGTGTGTCGCCATGCCGGCGACGTGCAACTGGTGCCCGCCGGCAAGGTCGATTTCATGGACGTGTCGCCGAAGCAGCTCGTTTCAGTGGCCGCGGCGCTCATTCCATTTCTCGAGAACGACGACGCCAATCGTGCCTTGATGGGCTCGAACATGCAGCGCCAGGCGGTTCCGCTCGTGCGTTCGGAGGCTCCCTTCGTCGGCACCGGTATGGAAGGGGTAGTCGCCCGAGATTCCGGCGCATCGATCGGAGCGCGGCGAACCGGCATCGTCGATCAGGTGGACGCCACCCGTATCGTGGTACGCGCCACCGAGGAATCCGACCCGACCAAGCCCGGAGTCGACATTTATCGACTGATGAAATTCCAGCGTTCGAACCAGAACACCTGCATCAACCAGCGACCCCTGGTGAAGGTAGGCGATCAGGTCAAGAAGGGCGACATTATCGCCGACGGCCCATCCACCGAGCTTGGCGAGCTTGCCCTTGGCCGCAACGTGCTCGTCGCGTTCATGCCGTGGAATGGATACAATTTCGAAGACTCCATCCTGTTGTCAGAGCGTATCGTCAAGGACGACGTGTTCACTTCGATCCATATCGAGGAATTCGAAGTGATGGCGCGCGATACCAAGCTTGGGCCGGAGGAGATCACGCGCGACATTCCGAACGTTTCGGAAGAGGCGCTCAAGAATCTCGACGAGGCGGGTATCGTCTATATCGGTGCGGAAGTGCGTGCAGGCGATATCCTGTGCGGCAAGATTACTCCGAAGGGCGAAAGTCCCATGACGCCTGAGGAAAAGCTGCTGCGCGCGATCTTCGGAGAAAAGGCTTCGGATGTACGCGACACCTCGTTGCGGGTACCGCCCGGCGTGCAGGGCACCGTCGTCGAGGTGCGGGTGTTCAACCGGCACGGCGTCGACAAGGACGAGCGCGCTCTTGCCATCGAACGCGAGGAGATCGAGCGGCTGGCCAAGGACCGCGATGACGAGCAGGCAATCCTCGACCGCAACGTCTACGGCCGCCTGGCGGAAATGTTGGAAGGACGTCAAGGAATCGCCGGGCCGAAGGGCTTCAAGAAGGATTCCAAGATCACGCGCGCGGTGTTGGAAGAATATCCTCGCTCGCAATGGTGGCAGTTCGCCTCGCCGAACGACAAGCTGATGGCCGAGATCGAGGCCATCCGCAAACAGTACGACGAATCCAAAAAAGGCCTTGAGCAGCGGTTCCTCGATAAAGTCGAGAAGCTGCAGCGCGGTGACGAACTGCCCCCCGGCGTGATGAAGATGGTTAAGGTCTTCGTCGCCGTGAAGCGCAAGATCCAGCCTGGTGACAAGATGGCGGGTCGCCACGGCAACAAGGGGGTGGTGTCGAAGATCGTGCCTGTCGAGGATATGCCTTTCCTCGGGGACGGCACCCAGGTCGACATCGTGCTCAATCCGCTCGGCGTTCCAAGTCGCATGAATGTCGGCCAGATCCTGGAGACGCATCTTGGCTGGGCCTGCGCCGGATTAGGACTGCGCATCGGCCAGGCGGTCGATGCCTACCGGGCCAAGCACGACACAAGGCCGCTCAAGGATATTCTGAAGAAGGTCTATGGCGACGACGAGACCATCAAATCGCTTGGCGAGAAGGACCTGATCGAGCTCGGTACCAATCTGCGGCATGGAGTGCCCATTGCAACCCCGGTATTCGACGGGGCCAAGGAGAGCGATATCGAGCACATGCTTGATCTTGCCGGGCTCGAACATTCCGGTCAGGTCACGTTGTATGACGGCCGCACCGGCGAGCCTTTCGACCGAAAGGTTACGGTGGGCTTCATCTATATGCTTAAGCTTCATCACCTCGTCGACGACAAGATCCACGCGCGCTCGATCGGTCCCTATAGCCTGGTCACCCAGCAGCCGCTGGGCGGCAAGGCACAATTCGGGGGCCAGCGCTTTGGCGAAATGGAAGTGTGGGCGCTCGAAGCCTACGGCGCCGCGTACACACTCCAGGAAATGCTGACGGTGAAGTCGGACGACGTCGCCGGCCGCACGAAGGTCTATGAGGCAATCGTCCGCGGCGACGACACTTTCGAAGCGGGCATTCCCGAATCCTTCAACGTGCTGGTCAAGGAGATGAGGTCGCTAGGATTGAACGTCGACCTGCACAATTCCAAGCAGCAGCGGCAAGGACCGGGCGGAGAACCTGCCGAGGCGGCGGAGTAGAACAGACGACACAGATGACAGAGGATAGAGGACGGAAAAGAGCAGGGCCGGCGGTTGTCCGCCCTGCTCCCTCCGTCGTTCGTTCTCTGCAACGGAGCGCGAAATGAATCAAGAAATTATGAATCTTTTCAGCCCGCAGGTGCCGGCTCAGGTCTTCGACCAGATTCGGATCTCGATTGCGAGCCCGGAAAAGGTTCTGTCGTGGTCCTACGGCGAGATCAAAAAGCCGGAGACTATCAATTATCGGACTTTTAAACCGGAGCGCGACGGTCTTTTCTGCGCCCGCATCTTCGGCCCGATCAAGGATTACGAGTGCTTGTGCGGCAAATACAAGCGCATGAAGTACAAGGGCATTATCTGCGAGAAGTGCTCGGTGGAAGTCACGCTTTCACGCGTGCGGCGCGAGCGTATGGGTCACATCGAGCTGGCGGCGCCGGTCGCGCATATCTGGTTCCTCAAGTCGCTGCCTTCGCGCATCGGGCTGATGCTCGACATGACGCTCAAGTCGCTCGAGCGAATTCTATATTTCGAGAGCTATGTGGTTCTTGAGCCGGGATTGACGCCGCTCGAGGATCGTCAGCTGTTGAGCGAGGATGAGTATCTCAAGGCGCAGGAAGAGTTCGGCGCAGACAGCTTCACTGCCGCCATCGGCGCCGAAGCCATTCGCGAGATGCTCAAAGGGCTCGACCTCGACAAGATGCAGGCGGATCTGCGGGCGGAGATCGCCGGCTCCGATTCCGAGGCAAAGAAAAAGAAGGTCGCCAAGCGGCTCAAGCTGGTTGAGGCATTCCAGCAATCCGGTAACCGTCCGGAATGGATGATTCTGACGCAGGTACCGGTGATCCCGCCCGATCTGCGGCCACTGGTGCCACTCGACGGGGGTCGGTTCGCAACTTCCGATCTGAACGATCTCTATCGTCGCGTCATCAACCGCAACAACCGTTTGAAGCGCCTTATTGAGCTGCGCGCGCCCGACATCATCATCCGCAACGAGAAGCGGATGCTCCAGGAGGCGGTTGACGCGCTGTTTGACAATGGTCGGCGCGGTCGTGTCATCACCGGCGCCAACAAGCGGCCGCTTAAATCGCTTGCCGACATGCTCAAGGGCAAACAGGGCCGCTTCCGGCAGAATCTGCTTGGCAAACGGGTCGACTATTCCGGCCGATCGGTGATCGTGGTCGGTCCCGAGCTCAAGCTGCATCAGTGCGGTCTGCCGAAGAAGATGGCGCTCGAATTATTCAAGCCTTTCATCTATTCGCGGCTCGATGCCAAGGGCCTTTCAACGACCGTCAAGCAGGCGAAAAAGCTGGTCGAAAAAGAGAAGCCTGAAGTTTGGGACATCCTCGACGAAGTCATTCGCGAGCATCCGGTGCTGCTCAATCGCGCTCCCACGCTCCACCGCCTCGGTATTCAGGCGTTCGAGCCGGTGCTGATCGAGGGCAAGGCCATTCAGCTTCATCCGCTCGTTTGCGCGGCCTTCAATGCGGATTTTGACGGCGACCAGATGGCTGTGCACGTGCCGCTGTCGCTGGAAGCGCAACTCGAGGCGCGCGTGCTGATGATGTCGACGAACAACATTTTGCACCCTGCAAACGGTTCTCCAATCATCGTGCCGTCGCAGGACATCGTGCTTGGACTCTATTACCTCTCGATCATGCGCGAGGGGGATGAGAAGCAGAAGAAACCCAAGGTGTTCGGCGACATAGCCGAGATCGAACACGCGCTGCACAGCAAGGTCATCGATCTGCACACCAGGATCGAGTATCGCTGGATCGGCCTGGACGAGAACAGCAACACCGTTCGGAAACGGTTCGACACCACGCCCGGCCGGGTGATGCTTGGACAGGTCCTGCCGAAAAGCCCGAAGGTTTCCTTCGACGTCGTCAACAAGCTCATGACCAAGCGGGAAATATCGAGCATGATCGACCAGGTCTACCGCCACTGTGGGCAGAAGGAGACGGTGATCTTCTGCGACCGCATCATGGCGCTCGGTTTCCACCACGCCTTCAAGGCGGGCATCTCGTTCGGCAAGGACGACATGGTGGTCCCGAGCACCAAGTGGAAGATCATCGATCAAACCCGCACGCTGGCCAAGGAATTCGAGCAGCAATACAACGACGGGCTGATTACGCAGGGCGAGAAGTATAACAAAGTGGTCGATGCCTGGTCGAAGGCAACCGATCAAATCGCCGACGAGATGATGCGGCAAATCTCGTCCGTCGAGCGGGTGCAAGACGGCCACGCTGCCCAGGTCAATTCGATCTACATGATGTCCCATTCCGGCGCGCGCGGCTCGCCGGCGCAAATGCGTCAACTCGCCGGCATGCGCGGCCTGATGGCGAAGCCTTCCGGCGAGATCATCGAAAGCCCGATCATCAGTAACTTCAAGGAAGGCTTGTCCGTGCTCGAGTATTTCAACTCGACGCACGGCGCCCGCAAGGGCCTTGCCGATACGGCGCTTAAGACAGCGAATTCGGGTTACCTCACGCGCCGATTGGTCGACGTGGCACAGGACTGCATCATCACCACCGTGGACTGCGGCTCGACGTCGGGCATCAAAGTGCGTGCCATAATTGACTCGGGAACGGTAGTGGCTTCACTTGCGAGCCGCATCCTCGGGCGCACGACCGCCGAGGACGTGCGCGATCCGTCCTCCCATTCGGTGATCGTAAAGAACGGGACCTTGCTGGAAGAGCCGCAAGTTGAAGCGATCGTCACAGCCGGCGTGCAGGAAGTGCGGATTCGCTCGGTGCTCACCTGCGAAACAAGTTCAGGCGTTTGCGCGAAATGCTATGGGCGTGATCTTGCGCGCGGCACGCCGGTCAACATGGGCGAAGCGGTCGGCGTGATTGCCGCGCAGTCGATCGGCGAGCCCGGCACCCAGCTCACCATGCGTACGTTCCATATCGGCGGAGCCGCGCAGATTTCCGAGCAATCGTTCATCGAATCGAATTTCGACGGCAAAATCAAGCTCAAGAATCGGAGCATCGTGAAGAACTCCGATGGCCAGACCGTCGCAATGGTCCGCAATATGATCGTTGCCGTGCTCGACCCCGACGGCACCGAGCGTGCGGTGCATCGCATTCAGTACGGCGCGAGGCTGCTGGTCGACGAGGGCGACAAGATCAAGCGTGGCCAGCGGATCGCCGAGTGGGATCCCTATACCCGGCCGATCCTGACGGAAGTAGAAGGCACTGTCGGTTTCGAGGATCTGGTCGAAGGCCAGTCCATCACCGAGACGCTCGACGAATCGACCGGTATCGCCAAGCGCGTGGTCATCGATTGGCGGACCCATCGCGGAGCAGATTTGCGTCCGGCAATCGTCATCAAGGACAAGCAGGGCAAGATGCTCAAGCTCGGCCGCGGCGGGGAAGCGCGTTATCAGCTGGCGGTCGATGCCATCATCTCCGTGGACCCGGGCGCGCATGTCAGGGCGGGCGATGTCATCGCCCGCATTCCGACCGAGAGCGCCAAAACCCGTGATATTACCGGCGGGCTTCCGCGAGTGGCAGAGCTGTTCGAGGCGCGCCGGCCAAAGGAAGCGGCGATAATCGCCGAAACGTCGGGCACCATCCGCTTTGGCCGCGACTACAAAAACAAGCGCCGCATCATCATCGAGCCGAATAGCAAGGATGAAGAGCCCGTGGAGTATCTTGTGCCCAAGGGCAAGCACATTCACTTGCAGGACGGCGATGTCATCGAGAAGGGCGACGCGATCGTGGAGGGCAACCCGGCGCCACACGATATCCTGGCAATCAAGGGAGTGGAGGAGCTGGCCGCATATCTGGTGAACGAAATCCAGGATGTCTATCGGTTGCAGGGCGTCGCTATCAACGACAAGCACATCGAGGTGATCGTGCGCCAAATGCTGCAGAAGGTCGAAATCGATGAGACGGGCGAGACCGATCTGATCGAGGGCGAGCAGATCGACAAGATCGAGCTGGAGGAGGTCAATGCCCGGGCCCGGGAGGAGGGCAAGAAGGAGGCGGCCGGCCATCCGGTCCTTCTGGGTATTACCAAGGCCTCTCTGCAGACGCGCTCGTTCATTTCGGCGGCATCCTTCCAGGAGACAACGCGCGTGCTCACCGAAGCTTCGGTCAATGGCAAGATCGACACGCTCGAAGGTCTCAAGGAGAACGTCATTGTCGGGCGGCTAATCCCGGCCGGTACCGGCGCGATGATGAACGGACTGCGCGAAGTTGCCGTCAAACGCGACGCCCTCATACTCGAAGAGCGCGAGAAAGAAGCAGCTGCCAAAGCAGCTGCGGCAGAAGCCGCTGAGCCGGTACAATTACCGGCCGCCGAGTAACCGAGCTGTCAACCTGCTCGGGTTTGCAAAAAGGCCGCCCAAGAGGCGGCCTTTTTTTACCGACGACGCGTCACAAATCGGTCTTGCTGTGCGCGAGCGGCGGAGGAAGTTTTAACGAGAATTCAGTACTTTCAGGTCGCTGACGCCCGCACATCGCGGTCGCCTGCGAAGGAGCGTATTGTGTCGCAAATAGCGCTTGTCGCCATTTTTCGGCCGCGCAGGAACTCGGCCCGCCAAAAAGCCATTTTGTATGCCAGACCTAGCTATGTCTGCTCTCTTTAGCTTCTAGTTTTGCAGCCTTCGATGGAAACGCTCCTCGTCAAAATCTTTGCCACGGCGCTTGCGCTCAGCCAGGTGACGACGGCGGCGGACCGCCTGGAGACGCGGTTTGACCGCACGCTCGATCAGCCGCGGGTGGCGGAGCTTCTGCGCGCCGGCTGCACCCATATGCGCAAGGCCTTCGATATCGAGGACATCAATCTCGACGACCTGATCGCCACCGCCATGGAAGACCCGCAGGCCTTGCCCAGCGAGAGCAAGGTGTTCCGCGGCATCAATTTTGCCGACCTGGTGACCGCATACCGGCAGTTCTGCAAGAACGAGAAAGTTGCCGTTCCGGCGGTCGATCTCGCCGAGGTGATCGATTTCTACAACAAGGCGCTCACCGACCTTCCCGATCACAACAAGCTCAAGGGGCTCAAGCTCCCCGGGGCGAGCGTGGTGCTCGACCGCAAGGGCGAGCGGTTTGCCGAAGTGTTCGAGGAGAACCAGCGCCGGGTATGGGTGGTACTCGCCGAGATTCCCGAGCGCGTGCAGAAGGCTTTTGTCGCGGCCGAGGACAAGCGCTTCTATCAGCATAACGGGATCGACGAACGCGGCTTGATCCGCGCCTTCATCGGCAACCTTGCCCAATCGGGCCGCCCGCAGGGCGGCTCGACCATCACCCAGCAGATCGTCAAGAACCTGCTGGTGGGTGAGGACCTCACCTATGAGCGCAAGATCCGCGAGATGGTGGTGGCCTCGCGGGTGGAGCACACGCTGAGCAAGGCGGAGATTCTCGAACTTTATCTCAACTCGGTCTATCTCGGCCGCGGCTCCTGGGGGATCGAGCTTGCCGCGCGCAGCTATTTCGGCAAGGACGCCAAGGACCTCACGCTCACTGAAGGCGCGCTGCTTGCCGGGCTCACCAAGGGCCCGAACTATTTCTCTCCCGACCGCCATCCCGGCCGCGCGCAGGAGCGCCTCGCCTATGTATTGAGCCGCCTGCAGGAGGACGGTGTGGCAACCGGTTCCGAGCCGAACCGGGGGCTGCCGGCGCTGCCGCAAATGGTGGCCTATGAGCGCCCGCGCCGCGACATCGGCTTTCATTTCGTCGACCAGGTGGGACGCGAGGCGAAATCGGTTGCCGGGATCGAGGCGATCACCGCCAATTCCTATACCGTGCGCTCGACCATCAGCCCGCCGCTGCAGCGTGCGGTCGAGGAGGCGCTGCAGGAAGGCTTGTGGCGCTATGAGCGCAGCGCCGGGCGCGTGCAGTTTCGCGGGCCCGAGGCAAGCCTTGCCGGCGCGGTAAAGCGCGTCGAGACGGACAAGAAGGGGAGCGACAAGCGGCCGGCCTGGCAACAGGCGCTCGCGACTGCGCGGCTGCCGCTCTATGACGTGCACTGGACGGCGGCGGTGGTTGTGGAGAAGCCCTCCGGCAAGAAGAACGAGACGTGGAAGGTGGGGCTTGCCGACGGGCGGGTGCTGCCGCTTTCGCTCGACAATGCGGCGGCGGCGCGCAAGCTCGCGCTCTACGATGCGGTGCTGGTGCGTGTCACGGAAGGCAAGGGCAAGGCTTCCGCGCGTGCGGAGTTGCGGGTACGGCCGGTGGTGCAAGGCACCATCGTCGTGCTGGAGAACAAGACCGGGCGCATTCTGGCGATGACGGGAGGCTTCTCCTACCCGTTGAGCCAGCTCAACCGCGCCACGCAAGCGGTGCGCCAGCCCGGCTCCGCCATCAAGCCGTTGAGCTATCTCGCCGCCCTCGGCAGAGGGTTGCAGCCGAACACGCTGATCAGCGACGATCCGATCACCTTGCCTCCCATCGGCACTACCGGCACCGGCCGCGTGCGTGAACAGGATTACTGGACACCGAAAAACTACGACGGCGGGGCGGGCGGTATTCTCACTCTGCGGCGGGCCCTTGAGAACTCGCGCAATCTCGCCACCGTGCATCTGCTCGATGGTGGCATCGAGAGCACGCCGGAGGGAAGCCTCGATCGGCTTTGCAATCTCTCGGTCGAGGCTCACATTTACGGCGACTGCGTGCGTTATTATCCATTCGTCTTGGGCGCGCAGCCGGTGCGCCCCGTCGATCTCGCCGCCTTCTATGCCGCCATTGCCAATGAAGGCCTGCGCCCATCGCCGCATGTGATCGATTCCATTGAGCGCAATGGTCTCGTCGTCTACCGCCATGACCCCAAAACTGCCGGCCGGATCGGCTCGGTCGATCGTGCCGCCTTCTATCAGCTCAAGACCATGATGCAGGGGGTGCTGGCGCGCGGGACCGCTCGTACGATTGCAGGTTTGTCACCCTATGTAGCGGGCAAGACCGGCACTTCCGATAATGAGAACGATGCCTGGTTCGTAGGCTTCACGAACGACGTTACCGTTGCGGTCTGGATCGGCTACGACAATGCCGACGGCAAGCGCCGCACGCTCGGCGGAGGCTCCACCGGCGGCCATATCGCGGTGCCCATTTTCGAGCCTGTCATGCAGGCGGTGTGGAATCATGTCGCCCCAAAGACAGCACTGGCGCCGCCGTCACCCGAAGCCAAGCGCTACCTTGCATGCACATCGATCGATCTCAATTCCGGCGAGCCGCAAAACGGTGGGCGTGGGATCACCGAGTGCCTGCGCATCGACGGCAGCGGGCATGTCATCGATACGCAATATCAGCTCGTCTCGCGCGAGGACGCCTATGTCGCGCGCGACGGCTATTACGGTGTCAACCCAAATCCCTTCAGCTATGATGGCTATTACGATCCGCGTCCGCCGAGTTATCAGGGCTATTACCGCGATCAATACGGGCGCGTGGTTCCGGCGCAGCGCGACGGGTGGCGACTCGCCCCGCCGGTTTATCAGCAACGCGATCCGCGCGTTCAGGCACCTCCGCCGCGCGATCCTTACGGCCGGCGAATCGATCCCGGCTATTTCTGGGGTAATCCGTGGCGATACTACTGACGCCGATCTTCAAGCGTAGCTGCAAATCCGTTGCTCTGCTGTGTTTCCTGGCGGCAGCCGCGACTGCGGTTCACGGCGGTCCAGCGGAATTCCGCATTGAGGAGGTTCCGTCTCCGGCCGGCTTTGCTGTCGACCAGCTGAAGCCGACCACGATTGCATTCTCCGATCGTCCGAGCGACGAGCTGGTCGATCCGGATGCCGGGTTGATGCGTTTCGAGGATTGGGCGCAGGCCCGCCCGATCGAGAAGCAGTTCCTGACGCCCTTTGCCAGCTATGTGGAACCGAATCTCGAGGTCACTGTCGATGGTGTGCGCAAGCGTGTGAAGGAGAAGCTTTACATGTATGTCGCGGAAGCGCGCTTTTCGCTCGCCCGGCCGCCGTCATCGCTCGATCTCGCAAGCTTCGTTACTCTGCCGTTCATCGAACGCACCGATCCCGCTATCAAGCATCAATTGATCTCATCGGCGGAGGCAGTCTCGCCGAAGGATCCACGTGCCGTGCACAATCAGCATCCGCTTCGCCGCTGGTGCGAAGCGCGGCCCGTTACCATCTGCATTCGTTCGCGATATCAACTGGAAGGCAAGCTGCCGCTGGGCATTAAGATTGCCAACAAGCTTAGAGACAGCTCGAAAAAGATTGCCGATTATCTCGAATTTGAAAGCGAGCTTACGTTGCGCTCGCCGGCGGAGGTCACCGAATTGGGGCTGGCCAGCCTTACCGGCCTCGACACGCCCCCTATCGGAGCACTTGAGCAAAATATCTTCTACGTCAACCAGGTGATGCAGTTCGGCAAGCTTCTGGCGGTTTTCCAAGCGCATCCCAAGGACGCGAAACAGACTGTCGTAACGGTATTCATGGTTCTTGCGGTCGAAAGCAGCATCCTGGGAAAGAAAAAGGAATTCAGCAAAGTGCCGGTGCTGCGGAATCTTGTTCCGGCGCAGGTGCTCGCCGGCAAGAGTTCGTTCAATACCGGTAACTCCATCAGCGCAGGGCTGCCGGTCTATGCTCGCAATCAGATGAAAGCCATGGCCGCCATTCTACAGAATAAGTGAATTCCGAGATCGCGAAATGGGTGTACTCATCGAGGGCGTGTGGTGCGATCAGGAGCTGCCGCAGGAGACTGGATCGAGCGGCGAGTTTCAACGTGCCGAGAGCTGCTTTCGCGACCGGATCACTGCCGACGGCTCCTCCGGTTTCAAAGCCGAGACCGGGCGGTATCATCTCTACGTAGCGCACGGTTGCCCATGGGCGCATCGCACTCTGATCTTTCGTGCACTGAAGCAACTTGAAGGCGCGATCTCGGTTGCCTACGCAGTCCCGGGGCTCAAATCGCAAGGCTGGATGTTTGAAGATAATCCAGCCTTTCCGGACTGTACGCCGGATGCCGTCAATGGCTTCCGCTATCTCCATCAGGCGTATACGGCGAGCGATCCGCGCTACACCGGCAAGGTTACGGTGCCCACCCTCTGGGACAAGAAGACCGGGCGCGTGGTCAACAATGAATCGTCCGAGATCATTCGGATGCTCAACAGTGAGTTCAAAGGCATCGCCAATGATTTCGATTTTTACCCGCCGAGGCTGCGTTCCGAGATCGATCGCGTCAACGATTTCGTGTACGCCAACGTCAACAATGGCGTCTATCGCTGCGGGTTCGCGCGCTCCCAAGGCTCCTATGAGGCTGCCTATGATGCGCTGTTTGCGGCGCTGGATGAGCTGGATGCCCGTCTAGGCTGCCAGCGCTACCTGGTTGGACGCCAGCTTACGGAAGCAGACTGGCGTTTGTTCCCGACTCTCGTGCGTTTTGACGTCGCGTATTTCTCGATTTTCAAGTGCAATCGACAGCGAATTGCCGACTTTACCAATCTGTCGAATTACATGCGCGAGCTTTATCAAGTACCCGGTGTCGCTGCCACCGTGAAGCCGCGCTATTATGTTATCAATTACTGGTCGATTGCCCGCGTCAACCCGAGCGGTATTATCCCTAAGGGAACGCCTGTCGATTTCACTTTGCCGCACGACCGGACGCGTCTGGCCGCCTAAGGCGATAAGCGAGCCGGACCGTCTACAGCTTAGCCGCCATTGGACGCATCGCACGGTGCCAGTAGAGGGACAAAGCCCGATTTTTCAGGGCTCTTCGTCTTGACTTCGCGACAACCCGCCGATACATACCGCCCACTTTTCGGCAGGCGGTGAGCTTCGCTTGCTCGGAACGGCGTGCCCGAACTCCGCTAACCCGTTGAGATGCTTGCATTTCGAACGGCTGCGGAGGGGCCTCACCAGCCTCGACGAATGAAGCTCAGACGCTGCCTCTGACGCTACAAGGTCAGCGCAGAAGTGCATGACCGTCTCGCAATCGGCGGGGCGGTCCTCTGTGAAACGGGCGAGCGCCAAACGCGAAATGTGAGCGCAAGGCGCTCTTCCGCTTTGCGCGCTGGCGATATCCGGTTTTTTTGCTCTGCCTTGGCGAGAAAGAGGCACGAGGAAAGGTGAAGCGACAGGCAATGCCTACCATCAACCAGTTGATCCGCAAGCCGCGCGTGACGCAGCATGCGAAGAAAAAGGTACCGGCCCTGCAGCAGAGCCCGCAAAAGCGCGGGGTGTGCACTCGCGTCTATACCACGACGCCGAAAAAGCCGAATTCGGCATTGCGCAAGGTCGCCAAGGTACGGCTCACCAATGGCTTCGAGGTGATCGGCTACATTCCGGGAGAGGGTCACAACCTGCAGGAACACTCAGTGGTGATGATCCGCGGCGGCCGCGTAAAGGATCTTCCTGGGGTGCGCTACCACATTCTGCGCGGCGTGCTCGACACCCAGGGGGTGAAGAACCGTAAACAGAGACGCTCCAAATATGGGGCAAAACGACCCAAGTAATTGGGTCGTTTGCCTTTGCGAAACAGAGAACCGAACGATGTCCCGCCGTCACAGTGCCGAAAAACGAGAAATCAACCCGGATCCGAAATACGGAAACTTGGTGGTCTCGAAGTTCATGAACTCAATTATGCGCGCCGGCAAAAAGTCGGTGGCGGAGACAATTGTCTACGGCGCTCTGGAAATGATCGAGGGTAAGACCAAGCAGAACCCGGTCTCCGTCTTTGAGCAGGCGCTCGAGAACGTTATGCCGACCATCGAAGTGCGATCGCGGCGCGTCGGTGGGGCAACCTATCAAGTCCCTGTGGAAGTGCGCACCAGCCGTCGGCAGGCGCTTGGGATCCGCTGGATCATTTCGGCAGCTCGCGAACGCAACGAGAAGACGATGACCGAGCGTCTTTCCGCCGAGTTGCTCGATGCGTCCAACAGCCGGGGAAACGCGGTCAAGAAGCGGGAAGATACCCATCGCATGGCCGAGGCCAACCGCGCATTCTCGCACTATCGTTGGTAAGGGTCGAAGAGCAGGACTACGCCCATGGCCCGCATCCACCCCATCGAGGATTACCGCAATTTCGGCATCATGGCCCATATCGATGCCGGCAAGACTACTACGACCGAGCGCATCCTGTACTACACCGGCAAGAGCCACAAGATTGGCGAAGTCCATGAGGGCGCGGCCACCATGGATTGGATGGAGCAGGAACAGGAGCGCGGCATCACCATCACGTCGGCGGCTACCACCGCGTTTTGGAATAACAAGCGGCTCAATATCATCGACACGCCCGGGCACGTCGACTTCACCATCGAGGTGGAGCGAAGCCTGCGGGTGCTTGACGGAGCTGTGTGCGTCCTTGACAGCAACCAAGGCGTGGAGCCGCAGACCGAAACGGTTTGGCGACAAGGCGACAAATACAGGGTTCCTCGCATTGTCTTCTGCAATAAAATGGACAAGGTCGGCGCCGACTTCTTCCAGTGTCTCAAGGACATTGTCGATCGACTGGGCGCCAAGCCGGTTGCTATCCAGCTCCCAATCGGCGCGGAGCAGCAATTCAAGGGTATTATTGACCTCGTCCGAATGAAGGGCGTGGTGTGGGATGATGAGTCACTTGGGGCCAAGTATCACGACGTCGAGATTCCCGCCGGCATGTTCGAGCAGGCGAAGGAATACCGCGAGCTAATGATCGAGGCTGCAGTCGAGCTCGATGACGAGGCAATGACCGCTTATCTGGAAGGTCACGAGCCGGACGAAGCAACCCTGAAACGTCTTATACGTAAAGCGGTGATCACCGGAGCATTCTTCCCGGTGCTTGCCGGCTCCGCTTTCAAGAACAAGGGCGTGCAACCCCTGCTCGATGCGGTGGTCGACTATCTGCCTTCTCCTCTCGATGTGCCGCCGATAAAAGGTATCGACCCAAAGGGAAATGAGGTGGTGCGAAAGCCCTCCGATAGCGAGCCGCTTGCCATGCTCGCTTTCAAGATCATGGATGATCCATTCGTCGGGACCATTACCTTTTCCCGAATTTATTCCGGCAAACTCGAGAGCGGCACTACGGTTATAAACTCCACTAAGGATCGCAAAGAGCGCATCGGGCGCATGCTGTTGATGCATGCAAACAATCGCGAGGATATTAAAGAAGCCTATGCCGGGGACATTGTGGCGCTTGCCGGTCTCAAGGACGTTCGCACCGGCGATACGCTTTGCGATGCGCAGAAGTCGGTCATCCTGGAGAAGATGGAGTTCCCGGAACCGGTCATTGAGATCGCGATCGAGCCGAAATCAAAGGCGGACCAGGAAAAGCTCGGAGTGGCGCTCGCCAAGTTGGTGGCCGAAGACCCTTCGTTCCGCGTCAGCACCGATCAGGAATCCGGCCAGACTATTCTCAAGGGAATGGGCGAGCTTCATCTCGACATTAAGGTCGATATCCTCAAGCGCAGCTATAAGGTAGAGGCGAATATCGGGGCGCCGCAGGTCGCCTACCGGGAGAAGATCACCAAACCCGTTACAGTGGACCACACGCACAAGAAGCAGACCGGCGGTTCCGGCCAGTTCGCTCGCGTCAAGATCATTGCCGAGCCGCTGCCGCCGGCTGGTGGCTTCGAGTTCGAAAACGATGTGGTCGGCGGTACGGTGCCGAAGGAATACATTCCCGGCGTCGAGAAGGGCCTTGAATTGGTTTTGGGTTCCGGCGTGCTCGCCGGTTTTCCCGTCGTCGATCTCAAGGTGAGGCTGATCGACGGCGCGTATCACGATGTTGATTCGTCGGCACTGGCATTCGAAATATGCGCGCGTGCCGCGCTGCGCGAAGCCCTGCAGAAGGGCTCCCCCGTGCTCTTGGAGCCCATCATGAAGGTCGAAGTGGTAACGCCCGAAGACTATACCGGCTCGGTAATCGGCGATCTGAATTCGCGCCGCGGGCAAATTCAAGGACAGGATAGACGCGGCAACGCCAACGTCGTGAATGCGATGGTGCCGCTCGCCAACATGTTCGGTTATGTCAGCAATCTGCGCTCTATGTCGCAGGGGCGCGCCACCTTCACAATGCAATTTGATCACTACGAGCAGGTTCCTTCGGCGGTCGCCGCCGAGATTCAGGCAAAATTCGCCTGAAATTGAATAGGTAAATTCACGCGAGGACCGCAACGGAGAGTCCCATGGCCAAACAGAAATTCGAACGTACCAAGCCGCATTGCAATGTGGGGACCATTGGTCACGTGGACCACGGCAAGACGACCTTGACTGCCGCGCTCACGAAGGTATCGGCGGACAAGGGTTGGACGCCGAACTTCGTGTCCTATGATCAGGTGGCAAAGGCGTCGGAAAGCCAGGGCAGACGCGATCCAACCAAGATCCTGACCATCGCGACGAGCCACGTGGAATACTCGACTGAGAAGCGTCACTACGCCCACGTCGATTGTCCTGGTCACGCCGACTACGTCAAGAACATGATTACCGGCGCTGCGCAGATGGACGGCGCCATCCTTGTGGTATCCGCAGCGGATGGCCCGATGCCGCAGACGCGCGAGCACATCCTGCTCGCCCGCCAGGTCGGCGTTCCCTATATCGTGGTTTTTCTAAACAAGGTGGACGTCGTCGATGACCCTGAACTCCTGGATCTGGTCGAACTCGAAGTCCGCGAGCTTCTCACCAAGTATCAGTTCCCCGGCGACAAGGCGCCGGTCATCCGCGGCGCCGCTATCAAGGCACTCAACGGGGAGAAGGGCGAGTTCGCCGATCAGGCAATCCTCAAGCTGTACGAGGCCCTCGATACTTTCGTTCCGCTGCCCGAGCGGCCAATCGATCAGCCTTTCCTGATGCCGATCGAGGACGTGTTCTCCATTTCCGGCCGCGGAACCGTCGTCACCGGGCGCATCGAGCGCGGCAAGATCAAGGTCGGTGAAGAAGTGGAGATCGTAGGACTGCGCGACACCCAGAAATCAGTAGTGACCGGAGTGGAGATGTTCCGCAAGCTCCTGGATGAGGGCGTCGCCGGCGACAATGTCGGATGTCTGCTACGCGGCATCGACAAAGACGCGGTCGAACGTGGCCAGGTTTTGTGCAAGCCAGGATCGGTGAAACCGCATAAGAAGTTCAAGGCTGAGGCCTACATCCTCACAAAGGAGGAGGGTGGCAGGCATACGCCCTTCTTCAATAACTACCGCCCGCAATTCTACTTCCGCACTACCGACGTCACTGGTCAAGTGACCTTGCCGGCCGGAACCGAGATGATCATGCCGGGTGATAATGCAGCCATGGATGTCGAGCTGATCACCCCCATTGCCATGGAGGAAAAACAGCGCTTTGCCATCCGCGAGGGGGGCAAAACCGTAGGTGCCGGCGTGGTGGTCTCAATCACCGAGTGACAGAGGACGCACGACAGAGGATGGAGGACAGATGACAGATAGATGCGATGTGCTGAAAACGGGCCAATCCGTTCTCGTCGTCTGTCGTCCGTCGTCTGAAGCATCATGAACGGTCAGAATATACGGATTCGTCTCAAGGCGTTCGATCATCGCATTCTCGATGCTTCGACGCGCGAGATCGTGGCGACCGCGAAACGCACTGGTGCGCAGGTGCGCGGTCCAATTCCACTACCGACTCGAATCGAGAAATTCACCGTCAATCGTTCCCCGCACATTGACAAGAAGAGCCGTGAGCAGTTCGAGATGCGCACTCACAAACGCCTGCTCGATATTGTCGATCCGACGCCGCAGACCGTGGATGCACTCATGAAGCTTGATCTTGCCGCCGGCGTCGACGTTGAAATCAAGCTCTGAGCGCCTGCCAGAAGGAAAGAAGAAGATGCGTTCCGGGGTGATCGCACAGAAGGTCGGAATGACCCGCGTCTTTACCGAGGCCGGCGCGCATGTCCCGGTGACGGTGTTGCGCCTTGCCAATTGTCAAGTACTCGCCCATCGCACCAAGGAAAAAAATGGATACGTTGCACTGCAGTTGGGTTCCGGCACGCGCAGGCCCAAAAATCTGACCAAAGCCGAGCGCGGCCATTTTGCCATCGCGAACGTCGAGCCCAAGCGCAAGCTTGCTGAATTTCGCGTGGAAGTGGACGACCTCATTCCGGTCGGCGCAGAAATTACGGCTGATCACTTCGTGGTTGGCCAATTCGTCGATGTGACCGGCATCTCCACGGGCAAGGGATTCGCCGGCGCAATGAAACGCTGGAATTTCGCCGGGCTGCGTGCCTCACACGGTGTCTCTATTTCGCATCGTTCGCATGGCTCGACCGGAGGTCGCCAGGATCCGGGCAAGACGTTCAAGAACAAGAAGATGGCCGGCCATTTGGGAGTAGAGCGTGTCACCACCCTCAATCTCAAAGTGGTGCAGACCGACGTGGAGCGCGGGCTCATTTTGCTGGAAGGCGCGGTGCCAGGCGGTAAGGGTGGCTGGATAACCGTGCGCGATGCAGTGAAGAAAAAGCTTCCGGACGGCATTCCCCGGCCCGGCAAGTTCCGGCTGTCCGAGCCTTCGGCAAACGGCAGTGCGCAAGCCAGCAAGCCCGCCGAGCATGCCGCCCCGGTCGAGCAGAAGGGTGGCTGAAATGCAACTCAAGCTCAGCTCGCTCGATGGTGCGGCTTCGGGTTCGGTCGATTTGCCGGACGCGATCTTCGGCCTCGAGCCCCGTGCCGATATCCTGCAGCGTTGCGTGCGGTGGCAGCTGGCCAAGCGTCAGCGCGGCACTCATGACGTTAAGAATCGCGCCGAGATCAATCGAACCGGCAAGAAGATATACCGGCAGAAAGGCACAGGCTCGGCACGCCATGGTCCTGCCAAGGTCAATCTGTTCCGGGGCGGTGGGCGCTCATTCGGACCGACGCCCCGCAGCCATGCGATCGATTTGCCGAAGAAGGTACGGATCCTCGCGCTCAAGCATGCTTTGTCTGCAAAAGCGAAGGATGGCGGCATCATTGTGCTGGAAAGTGCCAGCGCGAAGGACGGCAAGACCAAGACTTTGCAGGCAAGCCTGGCCAAACTCGGGCTTACCAGCGCGCTTATTGTCGACAGCGTCAAAGTCGACACGAATTTTGCACTCGCCGCGCGCAATATTCCCGATATCGATGTGCTGCCGGTACAGGGAATCAATGTCTACGACATCCTGCGCCGGCCGGTGCTGGTTTTGACCAAGTCAGCGCTACTGGCGTTGGAGGCGCGCCTCAAATGAGCACCAACGATCCGCGCCATTACGATGTGATCTTGTCGCCGGTCATTACCGAAAAGGCGACAATCGCTTCGGAGCGCAATCAGGTCATGTTCAAGGTCGCCAAGCACGCGACCAAGCCGCAGATCAAGGAAGCGGTGGAGAAACTTTTTGACGTCAAGGTCAAGAGCGTCAACACGCATGTGCGTAAAGGCAAAATCAAGGCGTTCAAGGGAACAGTGGGAGAGCAATCGGAAGTCAAGCGCGCCGTCGTGACCCTCGAAGAGGGCCACAGGATAGACGTGACCACCGGTCTCTAGAGAAAATCGGCGCCATGGCACTCAAATCATACAATCCGGTGACCCCGAGCCAGCGTCAACTCGTCCTGGTCGATCGATCCGCGCTTTATCGAGGGGCGCCGGTCAAGAGCTTGACCGCTGGCAAGAGTTCGACTGGCGGGCGCAACAACAATGGCCGCATCACGGTGCGATTTCGCGGCGGCGGGCACAAGAAGGCCTATCGCACGATTGATTTTCAACGTCGGAAATATGACGTTCCGGCCAAGGTCGAGCGCATCGAATATGATCCAAATCGCACGGCCTTTATTGCTTTGCTGAAATACGACGATGGAGAGCTCGCCTACATTCTGGCGCCGCAGCGCTTGTCCGCGGGCGACGCGGTGGTCGCGGGCGAGCACGTCGACGTCAAACCGGGCAACGCCATGCCGGCCGGCAACATTCCGATCGGGACCATAGTGCACAACATCGAACTCAAGATCGGAAAGGGCGGACAGATTGCCCGCTCAGCCGGCAGCTATGCGCAGATCGTTGGGCGAGACGGTGAGTATGTGATCCTGCGCCTCAATTCGGCAGAGCAGCGCCTGGTGCACGGGCGCTGCATGGCCACAATCGGAGCGGTTTCCAATCCGGATCATATGAATATTTCCATCGGGAAAGCCGGGCGCAAACGCTGGATGGGCCGCATGCCGCATAATCGCGGAGTGTCGATGAATCCCATCGATCATCCGCACGGCGGTGGCGAGGGCCGCACATCCGGGGGCCGGCATCCGGTAACTCCGTGGGGATTCCCTACTAAAGGGAAGAAGACGCGACGCAACAAATCCACCACCAAGTTCATCATTGCGAGCCGCCACGCGCGCAAGAAGAAGAAGTAGACAGGAACCTCTTGATGACACGTTCAGTTTGGAAGGGTCCTTTTGTGGACGGGTATCTGCTCAAGAAAGCGGAAGCCTCACGTGCGTCCGGACGGCACGAGATGATCAAAATCTGGAGCCGACGTTCGACGATTTTGCCGCAATTCGTGGGGCTGACTTTCGGCGTCTATAACGGCCAGAAGCATATCCCGGTATTAGTGACGGAGGAGATGGTCGGGCACAAATTCGGAGAGTTTGCGCCCACCCGGACTTTCTACGGACACTCGTCCGATCGCAAGGCAAAGCGTGCAGCGGGTCCGGCCGCGCCTGCTGCTGCAACCACGGCCGCCGCACCGGGAGCCGGGTCATGAGCAAGAAGACGCGCGCGCGCGCGCTTGCCGATAATGAAGCCAAGGCGGTTGCCCGGATGCTGCGCGGAAGCCCGCAGAAGCTCAACCTGCTTGCTCAGCTCATTCGCGGCAAGCAGGTTGCTAGCGCGCTTGCTGATCTGGAATTCTCGCGCAAGCGCATGGCGCGCGAAGTGCGCAAGTGCCTGGAGTCGGCGATCGCAAACGCCGAGAACAACCACCAGCTCGACGTCGACGAGCTCATCGTTGCCGAGGCGCATATCGGCAAGGCGCTTGTCATGAAACGTTTTCATCCGCGCGGCCGCGGTCGCATGTCTCGCATTTTGAAGCCGTTTGCGAATTTGACCATCGTCGTGCGCGAGCGACCAGCAGCGAGCTCTTGAGGAGAAAAAGCATGGGCCAAAAGGTCAATCCAATCGGTTTACGGCTCGGCATCAACCGAACCTGGGATTCGCGGTGGTATTCCGGAAAAAATGAATACGGGCAGCTTCTGCACGAGGACATGAAAATTCGTGAAGAGCTTATGAAGGACCTTAAACAGGCGGCAGTCTCAAAGATCGTGATCGAACGGCCGCACAAAAAGTGTCGCGTCACCGTACAATCCGCGCGACCGGGCGTGGTTATCGGCAAGAAAGGAGCCGACATCGAAAAACTGCGCAAGAAGGTGACCAAGCTCACGAAATCCGATGTTGTGATCAATATCGTGGAGATCAGAAAACCGGAGCTTGATGCCCAGTTAGTCGCCGAGTCGATTGCGCAGCAGCTCGAACGGCGAGTGGCCTTCCGTCGGGCCATGAAGCGAGCAGTACAATCGGCGATGCGACTTGGCGCGGGGGGCATTCGCATCAATTGCTCGGGACGACTTGGAGGCGCGGAAATTGCGCGCATGGAATGGTATCGCGAAGGTCGCGTGCCGCTGCACACGCTGCGCGCCGATGTGGATTACGGCGTCGCAACCGCGTTCACCACATATGGCACCTGCGGGGTCAAGGTCTGGATTTTTAAAGGCGAGATCATGGAACACGACCCGATGGCGCAGGACAAGAAACTGGTGGAAAGCGAAGCAGGCCGTCCGCGACGGGACGCGCCTTGAGTAGATGCAAAAGGAATAAAGAAGGCACGCCGCCATGCTCCAACCGATGCGCACCAAATTCCGCAAAGCGCACAAAGGCCGCATCAAGGGAATTGCGACCTCGGGCGTGGAGCTTGCATTCGGTCATTTCGGTCTCAAGGCGCTCGAACCGGAACGCGTGACTGCACGACAGATCGAGGCGGCGCGTCGCGCGCTTACCCGTCACATGAAGCGCGCCGGCCGAGTGTGGATCCGCATCTACCCGGACGTCCCGGTATCCAAGAAGCCACTTGAAGTACGCATGGGATCCGGCAAAGGAGCACCTGAATACTGGGTTGTCCGCGTGAAGCCGGGACGCATCCTGTTCGAAGTGGATGGCGTGAGCGAGCCGCTTGCGCGAGAAGCGCTTGCGCTGGCCGCCGCCAAGCTGCCGATCAAGACCCGCTTCATCGAGCGAATTGCGGAGTAGTTGGCCATGAAACCCGGCGATATCCGTGTCATGACGACGGACCAACTCGACGACGAACTGCTCAAGCTCAAGAAGGAGCGTTTCAATCTGCGCTTCCAGCGAGCGACCGGCCAACTCGAGAATACCGCACGCGTGCGTCAAGTTCGGCGCGATATCGCGCGTATCAAGACAATTGCCGCGCAGAAGCGCGCCGGACAGCCGGCGAGATCGGAGTAGGGAAAAATGCCGAAGCGCACGCTACAGGGCGTTGTGGTGAGCGACAAGCAGGATAAGACAATCGTGGTGCGGGTCGAGCGCCGCTTTACCCATCCAGTAATGAAAAAGACCGTGCGCCGCACAAAAAAGTACTACGCCCATGACGAAACGAACGAACATCATGTGGGCGATATAGTTTGAATTCAGGAAAGCCGCCCGCTCTCCAAGCTCAAGCGCTGGCAGGTAGTGCAGAGCGAGAAAAAGAGGGCCGTCTGAGCGTAGGAGGAGAGGCAGCGTCATGATTCAGATGCAGACAAACCTCGACGTAGCCGACAACTCTGGCGCGCGTCGCGTCATGTGCATCAAGGTGCTCGGCGGGTCGAAACGCAAATACGCGACAATTGGCGACGTTATCGTCGTGTCGGTCAAGGAAGCCATACCGCGCGGACGCGTGAAGAAAGGCGAGGTCATGAAGGCGGTAGTGGTGCGCATTTCGAAAGACATAAAGCGCCCCGATGGCTCCATCATCAAATTCGATCGCAATGCCGCTGTTCTCATCAACCCGCAAATGGAGCCTGTCGGCACCCGCATTTTCGGGCCGGTGCCGCGTGAGCTGCGCGCCAAGAACCACATGAAGATCATTTCGCTTGCCCCAGAGGTGCTCTAATGGCCGCGAAAATCCGTAAGGGCGACAGGGTGATTGTGCTAGCCGGGCGCGACAAAGGTCGCACCGGGGAAATTATCGAAGTGCGGCGGCAACTTGATCGCGCTCTGGTGCGCGGCGTCAATATGGTCAAGCGCCATCAGAAGCCGAGCGCACAAGGTGAAGGCGGCATCATCTCCAAGGAGGCAAGCGTGCATTTGTCAAATCTTGCGCTTGCCGATCCGAAGGACGGCAAGCCGACCCGCATCGGATTCAAGTTCGTCGGCGAAGGCGAAAGCCGCCGCAAGGTGCGGATCGCCAAGCGTTCAGGAGTGGAGATCGATGGCTGACGAAGGCAAAGGCAAAGGAAAATCGTCGGGCAAGGGCGCGAAGACGGAAAAGGTCGCCCGCCCTGCCAAATCCGTAAAGGATGAAAAGCCGCAACAGGCTCAGAAGGCGCAAAGGCCGCAAAACAACGAGCCAGCTGAAAAGCAGAAGGAGGCGGTTGACAAGGCGCCGGCGCCAAAGAAGTCGGACGTTCGTGTCGTGCCGCGTCTCAAGCTCTTTTTTGAAGATGTGGTACGCAAGCAGCTCGCGAAGGAATTTGGCTACAAGAGCCGGCTGCAAGTCCCGGTGATTGAGAAAATCGTGATCAATATGGGGATTGGTGAAGGTGTTGCCGATCGCAAGAAGGTCGAGGCCGCTGCCAATGACCTCGGCCTGATTGCGGGACAGAGGGCGGTGATAACCAAGGCGAGAAAGTCGATCGCCACCTTTAAGGTGCGGGATGGACAGCCAATTGGCTGCAAGGTGACGCTACGCAAGAGCCGGATGTATGAATTCATGGACAGGCTGATCAACATTGCATTGCCGCGCGTGCGTGATTTTCGTGGACTATCGGCGAAAAGCTTTGATGGGGGCGGAAATTATTCAATCGGAATTAAGGAACACATCATCTTTCCGGAAATCGATTACGACAAGGCGGCCGATATCTGGGGGATGGACATTACGGTCTGCACTAGCGCGAAGAACGACAATGAGGCGCGAGCGCTATTGAGCGCATTCAACTTTCCATTCCGGCAGTGAGGATAGGTCCTCAAACGCGGAAAGGCAGGAGACATCGATGGCAAAGAAAAGTTCAATCGAAAAAAACAACAGACGACAGCGGCTGAGCAAGAAATATGCAGGGCGGCGTTCCCGACTGCGAGCGATTGCGCGCGACAAGAGCAAGCCCATGGAGGAGCGCTTTGCTGCCACCCTCAAACTTGCCGAACTCCCACGCAACTCTTCGCGAACCAGGGTCCGCAACCGCTGCGAGGTGACCGGTCGACCGCGCGGTTTTTACCGAAAACACAAGCTCTCCCGCATTGCGCTGCGTGAGCTCGGTTCGAAGGGCCTGATTCCGGGCCTGGTCAAATCCAGTTGGTGAGGAGGATCGGAGAATGGCAATGAACGATCCTCTCGGCGACATGATTTCGCGCATTCACAATGCGCAAATGCGGAAGAAATCCATGGTTTCGACGCCATCTTCGCGCTTGCGGGTGAGCGTGCTGGACGTGCTCAAGAGTGAGGGTTTCATCCGCGGTTATGCGGCTGTCGAACATTCCAGCGGTCGTAAGGAGCTCGAAATCGAACTGAAATATTTCGACGGGGCGCCGGTAATCCGCGAGATTTGCCGGGTATCGAAACCGGGGCGGCGAGTTTACGCCTCGGTGAGGAGCCTCCCACGGGTTAACAATGGATTGGGAGTGGCAATCGTCTCCACGCCAAAAGGCGTAATGGCCGATCACGATGCCCGCGACAACAATGTCGGCGGCGAGATCCTCTGCACGGTGTTTTGAGGCGAGAAAACGATGTCCCGTGTCGGAAAAAAACCTGTTGCAGTTCCCTCCGGCGTCAGTGCCAGCGTGGAAGGCCAAGTCGTGCAGGTGAAAGGCCCGAAGGGTACCCTGTCAGTCACATTGCACGATGACGTGGGGGCAAAGCTGGAAGGCAGTGAACTCAAGGTCGATCCACGAATTGATACCAAGCGCGCCCGCGCGATGTGGGGAACCTATCGTTCCCTGCTCGCTAACGTGATTACCGGCGTGACCAAGGGGTTCGAGCGCCGGCTCGAAATCACCGGCGTCGGGTATCGCGCAGCGGTGCAGGGTAAAAACCTGCAGATCCAACTCGGTTACAGCCATGACATCGTCTATCCCATTCCCGAGGGGATCACGATCGCGACTCCGCGTCCGACCGAGGTCGTCGTTACCGGCATCGATGGCCAGAAGGTCGGTCACGTGGCGGCGGAGATCCGCTCCTTCCGCAAGCCTGAACCCTATAAAGGCAAAGGCGTGAAATACGCCGGGGAATACATTTTCCGCAAAGAAGGCAAGAAGAAGTGATAGGAACCTGCGATGGCCACAGTCGCTGACCGGACAAAACGACGCACCGCGAAGGTCCGGCGCAATGTTCGCCGCGCGGCCGGCAATCGCCCGCGGCTCTCGGTATTTCGTTCATCGAAGCATATTTATGCGCAATTGATCGACGATGCCAAGGGCGAGACGGTTGCCTCCGCTTCCTCGTTGGAGAAAGAAATGCGCAGCAGCCTGAAGACGGGCGCGAATATCGATGCGGCCAAGGCGGTCGGGAAAAAGCTCGCGCAGCGGGCCGCATCCAAGGGAATCAAGGACGTTGTGTTCGACCGCGGCGGCTATCTCTACCACGGTCGGGTGAAGGCGCTGGCTGATGCCGCGCGTGAAGGTGGAATGAGATTCTGAGGATTGAGGACCGATGACAGAGAAAGCACGTAATCATGGCTCGTGAATCGCGCGAGCGCCGCGACCGGGAAGAACGCGACAGCGAATTCACGGACAAGCTGGTGCACATCAATCGCGTTGCGAAAGTTGTGAAGGGCGGCCGCAGGTTCGGATTTGCCGCCCTCGTTGTGGTCGGCGACGAAAAGGGGCGCGTCGGATTTGGCCACGGCAAGGCGCGCGAAGTGCCGGAAGCGATCCGTAAGGCGACGGACGCAGCCAAGCGCGCTCTGATCCGGGTGCCGTTGCGGGAAGGCCGTACGTTGCATCACGACGTCGCCGGTCGTCACGGTGCGGGCCGGGTATTTCTGCGGGCAGCCCCTCCCGGAACCGGTATCATCGCCGGCGGTCCCATGCGTGCGGTTTTTGAAACCTTAGGCATGCAGGACGTTGTGGCGAAGTCGCTCGGCTCATCCAATCCTTACAATATGGTACGGGCGACGTTCGATGCCCTCAAACGGCAGGATTCGCCGCGCGCGGTCGCCGCGCGCCGCAATGTAAAAGTATCCACCCTGCAGGCGCGCCGCCGTGAAGGTGCCGAGAGCGAACAGGCTGCCGACGGATAAATGATACCGAAGCGAGCGAGATCGAAATGAGCGGCAAAACAGCTAAAATGATCAAAGTCGAACAAATCGGCAGCGCAATCCGTCGCCATCACAGCCAGCGCGAGACTTTAATCGGGCTCGGGCTCAATCGGATCGGCCGTGTTGCACAGCTCCCGGATACACCACAGACCCGAGGCATGCTTGCCAAGGTGAGGCATTTGATTCGCGTAGACGAAACGAAATAACGGAAGGCAGCATGTCGCGGTTGTTTCGATCACCCGCGTCTGCCTGATTTTATGCAAAGAAAGACATCGATGCCCGAAATGGCAGGGCATGATGCACTAGAGGATAGAGCAATGAAGCTTCACCAGCTTGCCGATCGCGATGGGGCGCGTAGGAAACGCGCCCGAATCGGCCGCGGCATCGGCTCTGGGATGGGTAAGACCGGCGGCCGCGGCGGCAAAGGGCAGACCGCACGCTCAGGCGTGCGCATCAAAGGCTTCGAAGGCGGCCAGATGCCGCTACATCGAAGACTGCCGAAGCGCGGCTTCAAGAATTCCTCCTTTGCTCGCAAGCTCAACGAGGTCAATCTCGACAAAGTCCAAGCCGCCATCGATGCCGGAAAGCTTGACCTTGCTTCTCCCGTGGATGTCGGAGCCCTGGTCAAGGCCGGCATCGTGCGCCGGCCGAAAGATGGTGTCCGACTACTTGGTTCGGGGGAAATCAAGGCCAAGGTTGCGTTTTCGGTATGGGGAGCGTCCAAGTCGGCGGTCGTAGCGGTCGAGAAGGCCGGCGGCTCGGTGACCATTTTGGCGCCGGCGCGGGAGGTGAGCGAACCGTCAGTCGGATGACGAGATAGCTAGTGCGGTGAATTTGAAGTCCCTACCTGGATGCAATCTCTTTTAGGAAATTCAAATTCAAAACTGCACTAGAAGCCTAAAGTTGCTAGTGTCCCTTTGATCCCGAAGTTCGCATCAGAGTCCCGCGAGTACTTGCGAACTTCGGAATCGGGACACTAGCCAACCGGAGCTCGAAAGCATGGTTTCAGCAGCAGAACAACTCGCCGCCAATCTCAACTTCTCTGCGCTGGCCAAGGCGGAAGAGCTGAAGAAACGCATCTGGTTTACGCTCGGTGCGCTCCTTGTCTATCGCTTCGGCACTTATATCCCGCTGCCGGGAATCGATCCCTCCGCCTGGGATCAGATATTTCGCTCGCAGGCGGGCGGCATTCTCGGAATGTTCAATATGTTTTCCGGCGGCGGCATCCATCGCATGGCGATCTTCGCCTTGAACATAATGCCTTACATCTCTGCCTCCATCATCATTCAGCTGATGACGACAGTTTCACCCACCCTTGAACAGCTCAAGAAGGAGGGGGAGCAGGGCCGCAAGGTGATGAACCAATATACAAGATATTTGACCGTGTTGTTGGCAGCGTTCCAGTCGTACGGGATTTCGGTTGGTCTGGAAGGCGCCGGGAATGTGGTGACTGATCCGGGATGGTTCTTCCGCATCGCAACCGTAATTACCCTTACCGGCGGTACCATGTTTCTCATGTGGCTTGGGGAACAGGTCACATCGCGCGGCATTGGCAATGGAATATCACTGATAATTCTTTCCGGCATTGTCGCAGAGTTGCCCTCCGCAATTGCCGGAACTCTCGAGCTGGGCCGCCAGGGCGCGCTCTCGACCGGACTCATTCTGCTGGTTCTGCTGATGGCCGTCGCGGTGATTGCATTCATCGTATTCATGGAGCGAGCGCAACGCCGATTGCTGATTCAATATCCCAAGCGTCAGGTCGGCAATCGCATGTTCGAAGGCCAGTCTTCACATCTGCCGCTCAAGCTCAATACTTCCGGCGTTATTCCGCCAATCTTTGCGTCGTCGCTGTTGCTGCTGCCGACAACCGTCGCCAATTTCAACGCGGGGCAAGGGCCGGATTGGTTTGTTGCGATCACCACGCAGCTCGGACACGGACGGCCGTTGTTTCTCATTCTGTATGTAGGCCTCATCATCTTTTTCGCTTTTTTTTACACCGCGATCGTGTTCAATCCGACCGAGACCGCCGACAATTTAAAAAAGCACGGCGGCTTCATTCCGGGCATACGACCGGGAGAGCGGACCGCGGAATACATCGATTACGTACTCTCGCGCATTACGGTCATCGGCGCCGCCTATCTCGCGGTTGTCTGCTTATTGCCTGAGATTCTGATTTCGTACGCAGCGGTGCCTTTCTACTTCGGTGGCACCTCGCTTTTGATCGTGGTCAGCGTCACCATGGATACCGTCGCGCAGATTCAGGGTTACTTGCTCGCCCATCAATATGAAGGGTTGATCAAGCGTTCGAAGTTGCGGGGTCGGCGGCGATGAGATTGATACTGCTCGGCCCCCCGGGGGCGGGCAAAGGTACTCAGGCCGGGCGTCTTGTTGTCAAACATGGTCTGCTTCCGCTTTCGACGGGCGACATGTTGCGCGCCGCCGCCAAAGCCGGCACCCCGACCGGGCTGCGCGCCAAGGAGATCATGTCGCGCGGTGAGCTGGTGCCCGATGACATGGTGGTAAACATCGTTTCGAACCGCATCGATCAGCCAGATGCGCGCAAAGGCTTCATCCTTGATGGATTTCCGCGCACGGTCCCGCAAGCGCATGCGCTCGACCAGATGCTCAAGGAGAAAGGGCTTAAGCTCGACGCGGTGATTGAGATCAAGGTCGATGACGGCATCCTGCTCAAGCGAATCGAAAAACGAACCGCGGATATGAAGGCGCGCGGCGAAACTTTGCGAGCTGATGACAATCCGGAGACGCTGCGACGACGACTGCTCGCCTATCATGACCAGACTGCTCCGCTTGTCGCCTATTACCGTTTGCAGAGCGTGTTGCGCACAGTTGACGGCATGGCGCCCATCGAGGAAGTGTCGAGCGCGATTGATCGTCTTCTTCAGGGAGGCCAGTCGAGCGGCTCGGCCTAGCACTCTGTAAAGGCACCAACTGCCGGCCGGCACAGCAAGGGGGACAAACGGGCGCCGGGGGCGGGGGCCCCCTGCGAGGGAAATCTACCAGTAAGCCACTGCAAAGAAAGGAAAAAACCACAAAATCAGGCCGGCCAGGACGCTCCTCTCGCAATCTCTCCGGCCGAAAAAGCAAGCGCCCGAGGAGGTTGACGAAACGCCGATGAATCCCTTAATAAGCCGCATCCTAGTCGAGAGGTCAAACGATGCCGAGCCCCGGGCAAGGGGAGGGTGTCGTGTTACTGTTTGCGAACGGCCCCTACACGGGAACGATCGCCGGCCACCCCTGATTGAGCCGGCAATAGGAGACAGAAGCCGTGGCCCGCATCGCCGGCGTCAACATACCAACCAACAAACGCGTCATAGTTGCCTTGCAATATATCCATGGGATCGGGCCGAGAAAAGCCAATGAAATCATGGATAAGGTGGGAATTCCTGAGAATCGGCGAGTGAACCAGCTGAGCGATCAGGAGGTGCTGCAAATTCGCGAAGTCATCGATCGCGACTACATGGTGGAAGGCGACCTGCGACGCGAGGTCGCCATGAACATCAAGCGCCTGATGGATCTCGGATGTTACCGTGGCCTGCGTCACCGTCGCGGACTGCCGGTTCGCGGTCAGCGCACCCACACCAACGCCCGCACACGCAAGGGGCCGGCCAAGCCGATAGCGGGCAAGAAGAAGTAAGGGTTCTCGCGAACCAATGACAAACGGCAGCGGAGAAGCTTCGCTGCTCCAGTAACACAGCTTATGGCCGTGCGGCCAGCGCGCCGCGCCTTAGAGGATGGAGAATGGGGAAAGAGCCCGCCCGCGTCCGACGACGCGAACGCAAGAATATCGCTTCCGGGGTCGCGCATGTGAACGCGACCTTTAATAACACAATGATCACCATAACCGACGCGCAAGGAAATACCATCGCCTGGTCGTCTGCCGGCACAATGGGCTTCAAAGGCTCGCGAAAATCGACGCCTTATGCAGCCCAAGTCGCCGCCGAAGACGCTGCCAAAAAAGCCCAGGAGCACGGAATGCGCACCCTCGAAGTGGAGGTGGCGGGTCCCGGTTCCGGGCGCGAGTCAGCGCTTCGGTCGCTGCAGTCGGCTGGGTTCACCATCACTTCCATCCGAGACGTGACGCCGATTCCACACAACGGCTGCCGTCCGCGAAAGAGGCGCCGAGTATGACAGACGATGTTCTCATCCGACGGACTCCCGAGGAGCCCGTTGCCGCCAAATCTTCCCACGGGGCGGAGTGGGGTGCGCGGTCCACGGCCGCGCCGCTCAATGCGATGGGTGCCAAAGTGACGATTCAGAAGAACTGGCAGGAACTGATCCGACCCAACAAGCTGCAGGTTTCCCCCGGCGGCGATCCCAAACGCGAGGCCGTAGTGGTTGCCGAACCGCTCGAGCGCGGTTTTGGCGTTACGCTCGGCAACGCGCTGCGCCGTGTTCTCTTGTCCTCCCTGCAAGGCGCAGCCGTTCAGTCGGTGCACATTGACGGTGTGCTGCACGAGTTTTCGTCCATTCCAGGCGTACGCGAGGACGTGACGGACATCGTGCTGAACATCAAGGATATCGCCATTAGGATGCAAGGCGATGGCCCCAAGCGCATGGTGGTGAAGAAACAAGGCCCCGGCACTGTCGTCGCCGGCGACATTCAGACTGTCGGCGACATCGTGGTGCTCAATCCGGACCTTGTCCTGTGTACCTTGGACGAGGGCGCCGAGATTCGGATGGAGTTCACCGTCAATACCGGTAAGGGCTATGTGCCGACCGAACGTAATCGACCGGAAGATGCACCGATCGGGCTCATTCCCGTCGACAGCCTCTATTCGCCGGTGCGCAAGGTTTCCTACCGCGTGGAGAATACCCGCGAGGGCCAGATTCTCGACTACGATAAGCTGACCATGCAGGTCGAGACTAACGGCGCGCTAAGCCCCGACGATGCTGTGGCATATGCCGCCCGCATCCTGCAGGACCAGCTCAACGTGTTCGTCAATTTCGAGGAGCCGCGCAAGGAAGTAATCGCGGAGGCCATTCCCGACCTCGCCTTCAACCCGGCCTTCCTCAAGAAAGTGGACGAGCTCGAGCTTTCCGTGCGTTCGGCCAATTGCCTGAAGAATGATAATATCGTGTATATCGGCGATCTCGTGCAGAAGAGCGAAGCCGAGATGCTGCGCACGCCGAATTTCGGCCGCAAGTCGCTTAACGAAATCAAGGAAGTGCTTGCGCAGATGGGGCTTCATCTCGGCATGGAAGTGCCGGGCTGGCCGCCGGACAATATCGATGAGCTCGCCAAGCGTTTTGAGGATCATTACTGAAAACGGGGGACAGAGGACGGATGACAGAGGACAGATGATGCAAACGCTTCCTTCCGTCCTCAGTCGTCCGTCCTCCGACATCTGAATCATGCGGCACGCCAACGCCCATCGCAAACTAAACCGCAAGTCCGAACATCGTCGTGCCATGTTTGCCAACATGGCCGCGGCGCTGATCAAACACGAGCAGATCGTCACCACCTTGCCCAAGGCAAAGGATCTGCGGCCCATCGTCGAGAAGCTTGTCACGCTCGGCAAACGCGGGGATCTGCACGCACGCCGGCAGGCGATTGCGCAAATGCGTGACCTTGCGATGGTGAAGAAGCTCTTCGACGTGCTTGGTCCGCGCTATAAGGAGCGGAGCGGCGGCTATACCCGGGTGCTCAAGGCAGGATTTCGCTACGGCGATTCCGCCCCTGTTGCCGTGATCGAGTTCGTCGATCGCGACGTTGCGGCGAAGGGCATTGATTCGGGCCCAGTGGCCGAGAAGAAACCCGAAAGCGAAGCGCCGGCTCCGGCCTAGTGGCTGCAGCCGCAGGCGCCGGACAGATCCCGGCTTTTCGCCTGTGCGGGCTCTGCCCTTATTGAGGGCTTTGCCCTTATATTGACGCGTGCTCGCGTTTATATGCGCGGGTTCGAAAACGAGTCCCGGATTGCCCATGTTTCAGCGCAGTCATTTGCTTGCCATCCCTGGTGTCATCGTGTTGGCCGCGACCGCGATGCCGCTTGCAACCGGCGCCGCCGGGGCGCAGGAGCGCCGGCTTCCGGTCTCGACCAACGATGTTCGCCTCTCCTATGCACCGGTCGTGCAGCGGGTAACTCCGGCAGTCGTCAATGTCTATGCCGCCAAGACAGTGACAGTCCGCAATCCGCTGCTCGATGATCCGATCTTCCGCCGCTTCTTCGGGGTGCCTGGAGGGCCGGACGGCGGCGAGCAACAACAGCGTTCTCTCGGTTCCGGCGTTCTCATTGATGCGGCCGGCCTCGTGGTTACCAACAACCACGTCATCGAAGGGGCAGATCAAGTCAAGGTTTCGCTTGCCGACAAGCGAGAATTCGAGGCCGAGATTGTGCTCAAGGACGCGCGCTCGGATCTGGCGGTATTGCGATTAAAGCGACAAAACGAGCGGTTTCCGGCGCTTGACTTTGCCGATTCCGACGCATTGCAGGTCGGCGATATCGTGCTTGCCATCGGCAATCCGTTTGCCGTCGGTCAGACCGTAACGCACGGCATTGTTTCGGCGGTGGCGCGAACGCAAGTGGGCATCACCGACTATCAGTTCTTCATCCAGACCGATGCAGCGATCAATCCCGGTAATTCCGGCGGTGCACTCATCGATCTCAACGGCCAACTGGTCGGCATCAACACCGCCATTTTCTCGCGCTCCGGCGGCTCGCAAGGCATCGGCTTTGCCATCCCCGCCAATATGGTGAAGGTTGTGGTCGCCTCGGCCAAAGGCGGCGGATCGAGCGTGCGGAGGCCATGGCTCGGCGCCCGCCTCCAGGCGGTCACGCCGGAGATCGCGGACAGCCTCGGGCTCAAGCGTCCCGCGGGCGCACTCATCGCGAGCGTAAGTCCGACAAGCCCGGCGGGACGCGCAGGCCTCAAGACCAGCGATCTCATCATTGGTATCGACGGGCAGACGATCGAAGACCCGAATGCATTCGAGTACCGCTTTGCCACCAAGCCGCTCGGAGGAAGCGCACGGCTCGGGGTAATTCGTGCAGGCAAGGAGCTCACGCTCAACGTGACGCTTGAAACCGCGCCCGAGGTGCCCGACGAACAGCTGGTCATTACCGCGCCGTCCCCATTTCAGGGCGCCAAGGTTTCCAACCTATCGCCGGCTATAGCCGATGAACTGCGGCTCGACCCGACAAGCGAAGGTGTGGTGATTGTCGACCTTGCCAGTGGGTCACCGGCCCAGGCCCTGGGCTTTCAACGCGGAGACCTCGTGCTCTCCGTGAACAATGCCAAGATCGGCAAGACGCGCGATCTCGATCGCATCGCCCGCCAACAGAGCCGCGTGTGGCGCATCACCATTGTTCGCGGGGGCCAGCAGATGTCGGTGGAGCTGCGGGGATGACGCCCCGCGCAAAGCGGGGTACAGGGCAGACCTTATTTGCGGCAGCAGGGCTCGATCGCGATGCTCCGCGTCCGCTTGCCGACAAGCTGCGTCCCAGAGAACTTTCTGACGTGGTGGGGCAGGATCCCTTGCTTGGCCCCGACGGCGCGCTTACGCGCCTCCTCGATACCCGCAGTCTCGGCTCGTTGATCTTTTGGGGACCGCCAGGCACCGGCAAGACGACGGTTGCCCGGCTGCTGGCGCAGGCGACTGAACTGCATTTCGAGCAGATTTCGGCGATCTTTTCCGGCGTGGCCGATCTGAAGAAGGTCTTCGAGGCGGCGCGCGCGCGGCGCGAAATTGGCCAGGGGACGCTGTTGTTCGTCGACGAGATTCACCGCTTCAACCGCGCCCAACAGGATTCGTTTCTGCCGGTAATGGAGGACGGCACCATTGTTCTGGTTGGCGCTACGACCGAAAACCCGTCCTTCGAGCTGATTGCGCCGCTGCTTTCGCGGGCGCGCGTGCTTGTCTTCAAGCCGCTCGATGCGGCGGCATTGGAGAAGCTTATTGCGCGCGCCGAGGCTCTTGAAGGCCGCCGGCTTCCGCTAAATGCCGCGGCCCGCCAATCGCTCATTCGCATGTCGGATGGCGATGGTCGGGCCGCGCTCACGCTGGCCGAGGAGATTTGGCGGGCGGCGCGACCGGGCGAGACTTTCGATGCCGTCAAACTGCAGGAAGTGGTGCAGCGACGCGCCCCGATCTACGATAAGCAGCAGGACGGCCATTACAACCTGATCAGCGCCCTGCACAAATCGGTGCGCGGCTCCGATCCAGATGCTGCGCTCTACTATCTTTGCCGCATGCTCGATGCTGGCGAAGATCCGCTTTATATCGCGCGGCGGGTCGTGCGCATGGCAGTCGAGGACATCGGTCTTGCCGATCCGCAAGCACTGGTCATTTGCAACGCCGCCAAGGACGCCTACGATTTTCTCGGCTCGCCCGAAGGGGAACTCGCGCTGGCACAAGCGGTGATCTATGTCGCCACCGCGCCGAAGTCGAACGCTGCCTATAAGGCTTATGGAGCCGCCATGCGCGTTGCCAAGGACGCCGGCTCACTCCTGCCGCCCAAGCATATACTCAATGCGCCGACCAGGCTGATGCAATCGGAGGGTTACGGCGAGGAATATGCCTACGACCACGATCTGCCTGAGGCTTTTTCCGGGCAGGATTATTTTCCGGAGCAGCTCGGCCGGCAGAAATTCTATGATCCGCCCGACCGGGGCTTTGAGCGCGAACTCGCAAAGCGTTTGCAATATTGGGAGAAGCTGCGCAAGCAACGAATCGGGTGAGGGTTATTGCAGGTTGAGTTTTTTCACCGCCTGGGCGTAGCGCTCCATGTCATATTTCATGAACTCAACGTAATTGGCGGTGCCGTTCTCCTCCATCACCATGCCGAGCTGCTTCATTCGCACCGCCATTGCCGGTTCGCGCATCACGGCCGCGGCTGCCGCCTGCAAGCGCGCGACGATATTCGGCGCGGTTCCGCCCGGCGCCTGCAATCCCATTACGGTTGCGATGTCGAAGCCCTTCCGGCCAAGTTCGTCGCAGGTTGGAATAGAAGGGGTCGAGGGCGAACGCTGCAGCACGCTTATGCAATAGCCGCGCAGCTTGCCGTCATCGATCAGGTTCATCACGTTGGGAATGCCCGACCACCCGACCTGAATCTCGCCGGTAAGCAGCCCATTCACCATTGCCGAGCCGCCGCGATAGGGCACATGCAGCAGTTCCAGGCCGGCGCGCTCGGCAAAGATCGCCATGGTGAGGTGGTGGATCGATCCGGCGCCTGCGGAACCGAAGCTCAATTTGCCCGGCTGTTTCCTGGCAAGCGCGATGAACTCGTCGAGTGTCCCGGCTGGCAGTGACGGGTTTGCCACCAGGATTGTCGGCAGGCTGACGAGCGCCGTTATGGGCGTGAAGTCCCTGATCGGGTCGTATCCGAGGCCTGGATTGATCGCCGGATTGATCGCCATGTTGCCCGAATCACCGAACATCAGCAGGTGACCGTCGGGCGATGCCTTGACCACCATATTCGCGGCCACAATGCCGCCGGCGCCGGGCACGTTTTCGACAATGAACGGCTTGCCGAACATGGCGGTGAATTTTTCCGCCAGCAGGCGGCCGAGCACATCTGGATTGCCGCCGGGACCGGAAGGCGCAACGAGCCGCACCGGATGGGTTGGATATTCGTCCTGCGCTCGCGCGGGCGGCGCAAATAGCGCGATCGCGGCTATCACCATGGCTAAACCAAGCCGCATGTTGGTGCCTTTAATTCAGGTTTGGCCCCAGACGTCCCGCGCCAGCTCGACGACCAGCCGCAACTTTTGCTCCTGCACTTGCCGACTGATCGGGTTGCCGGTGTCGAGACTCGCAAAGCCGCACTGCGGACTGATCGAGATGCAATCGAGTTCGAGATAATTTGCGGCATCATCGATCCGGCGCCGCAGATCGTCCTTGCTTTCCATCGCCTCTGTCTTTGTCGAGACGAGGCCCAGCACGATTTTCTTGTGGCGCGGCACAAGGCGCAGCGGTGTGAAACTGCCGGCGCGCGGAGTGTCGTATTCGAGGAAATAAAAGGCAATGTTGAGCGCGTTGAACAGCCGCTCGGCCACGTCGTCGTAACTTCCGTCCGCGTGCCATTGGCCGCCCCGGTTGCCGCGGCAGAGATGCATGCCGATGCGCATTTGCGGCGGTGCATTCCTGAGAATGCGGTTGGTTACCGCGATATATTTGTCAATCAGCGCGCTCCAATCTTCGCCGCGCTCTTTGATCTGCTCCTGCACATCGGGATCGCCAAACTTGGCAAAGGCGGTCTCGTCGATTTGCACGTAGGAGCAGCCGGCAGCCGCCAGAGCGGCGAGCTCTTTGCCGAATGCTGCAACGATATCGTCCCAGAAATGCTCGATATCGCCATACGCGCGGAAAACGGCGGCATCGCCGCCGCGGAAATGCAGCGCGCAGGGCCCGGGGATGGTAATCTTCGGGACCAAGCCTGTATTTGTCCTGATAAACTGGAAATCCGGCACGTTGATCGGCGCGGTCCAGCGAACGCGGCTGTTGATCAGCGCCACCGGCTGGGGAGCGCGCTGACCGGGCGTTCCGGCGCCAGCTTCTTCCCCGCCCACGGTATCGATGCTGATATCGCCAAGCTTGCGATAGAAGAAGCTGTGGTAGGAGCGGCGGCGGAATTCCCCGTCGGTAGCAAACTTCAAACCGAGGCGCTCCTGCAGCGCAATCGCGTCTTTTATGGCTGCGTCCTCGGCACTGGCTAGCCGGGCCCGGTCAATCTCGCCGGCAACGAATCTGGCGCGTTGCTCGAGCAGCGTTTGCGGGCGCAGGAGGCTGCCGATGTGCTCCGCGCGAAACGGCGGCTTTGCTTGGGACAGCATGTTTTCCCCCGGGGAGGATCTGGGGGACCGTAGTCGCAGGCGCTACCGCTCGCAAGCGAGCGCGGGTCGGGAAAAACGCTCAGATGTTCCGGCTAATCCTTTGAAAAACCTGCATTTTCCATGGTGTGACGTTTCGCACTTCACGATTGCATGCATTCGGCCGATGCTGCCGTCCATCAGGAAGCTGCAGGAGGTCGCAAATGTCCCCGAGCATCGCAAGGAACCCCACTCAGTTTTTTGCTGTGGTAGGTGCCGCGTATATCCCGGAGCGTCACCTCGATAGCCGCTGCCGGTATCTGATGCCTGATCAGGATCGCGGACTACTGGGTCGCGCTTTGGATCTGCTGCACCAGTTCTGGAACGCTGGTGATCACCAGCGCTCCCCGTCGTTTCACTAAGAGGCCCGTGCGCTCGAGGGCCTTGAGCTCGCGCGCAACCATCTCCCTCCGGGTACTTACCCGTGCCGCAATATCCGAATGCACAGGAGGCGGAGATACCGTGGCCTGACGCGGGTCAGCAGGATCGACGCGCGATCGCCGCAAGAGTTCTGCATAGATACGGTGTTTGACCTGCATGGAGCTGAACTCGTTCACCCGTTGCGTGAGTGCGCGTATCCGGTCGACGAGAAGCCGAATTACCTGCCCGCGTACGTCGGAATATTTATCGAGGCTTTCGCGAAAGGCCGCAGCGGGCATGGAGGCTATTGTTGCGTCGGTGAGCGCCAGGATTCCGGCTGAGCGCGGCTGCCCATCGATGGCCGCCAGCTCGCCGAAATAACCGCCTGCATTGATATCCGTGAGAATGACCGCTCGATCGGGAGAAGGCGTTATCAGGACCCGAACGGCACCGCGGGTTAGGAAATAGACATCGGTACTGCGGTCATCGAGTTCGAACAGCCACTCCTTGGCGTGCGCGTGGCGCCAGCGGCAACGCGCTTCAAGCGCCTCCCTCTCGGCAGCATTGAGGGATCGGAAAAGAGCGATTCTCGCCAGCGTTTCATGCGAAGTCGGCATTCGACCCGCACCCGACTGCCTTCGAGGGCCGCCTCTGCTCCCCCTTTCAGGGGGAGGTAACATGCCGCACGTTCGTGCCGATCATCAGTAATATCTGCCGCGCTGGGCCGGCCGCGTCTGCCTGGCCTGGGAAGGTCCGCCGAAGAAAAACGAAAAGAACGAATTAGAGCGCTGCGGCGCAACGTTGCGGCGCGAAGCTGCGGACGCGACCTCTTGCGCCGGCTTGGCTTCAGGCGGCGCCGTCTCGATGATCGCCCGCTCGTTCTTGATGGCTGCAAGCGTGCGGCTGTCGAGATTGTAAACGTCGCGCCGCACCTGCAGTTTCCCGCCGTCGTCGACGAACGCGCTCTGATAGGTCACATGCAACCAGATTTGCGCGGGCTGCAGCGAAATGTCCTGCTCGCCCCCGGCATACATTCGCGTGACCCTATCGACGGTCCAGTGCTCGTTCGGGCGCGCCAGGTTCAAGAGAAGCTCGGCATATTTCGCAGGATCCTGCACGCGCATGCAACCGTGGCTTTGCGCACGCACGTCGTACGCAAACATGAACTTCTCGTTCGTGTCGTGCTGATAGACGAGAAACCTGTTGGGGAAGTTGAAACGAAGGCGTCCCAGCACATTGGCGCCCCCGGGAGGCTGCGAGATGTGAGCGACGCTGCCGTCGCGGCCGTAGGTGACGCTCAAGCCCATGCGCTGCAGGACCCACGGGTCCTTCTGCAGGGCGGGCAAGTACTCCCCATAGACAATCGATGGGGGCACGTTCCAGGTCGGATTGACGGTGATCGTTTTCAGCGTCTCGCTCAGGAGCGGCGTCTGCTTGTTCGGCGCGGTGTCGCCGATCACGACCTTGGTGGTCCAGATCTGCGAGCCGTTGTGCATCACCTTGAGCATAAACTCAGGTTGATTGACGATGACATGGTCTGCACCGAGATCGCGCGGGTACCAGCGCCAGCGTTCCATATTGGCAATGACGAGATCGACGTGCCGGTCGGTCGCCGGGGCGTTTAGGTCCTTGATGGTCCGCGCATCGAGATTGCCAGTGGGAGGAAGCCCATTGGCCTCCTGGAATTTCTTCACCGCTGCGGCCACCTTGGCATCGTAGTTGAGATCGGACGCGTCGCCGGCCAGCCCGAGGCGGGCACGCAACAGAGGCACGCGCGCATCCTGCATCGGGGTTTTCGCAAGCGGTTTGAGCAGCGGCCCATCCGCAATTTGTTCGGGGCCGGCGGCCTTGCCACGCATTTCCGCGAGCTTGGCCTTGAGCTTCTGATAGGCGCTATGCGGGGGGCTGAATTCGTCGAGCGCTTTGCCGGCATCCGCGGCATCGATCATCTTGGCCAGCACGTCAGCGGGCTCGGGCGGGAGCTGCGGCAGCTGGATATTGTTGGTTATGCGGTTGTACGGGAAACGACCTGCCTGCAGGTGCCGGGCAAAGGTCAACACCGTCTGGGTGAGTTTGACATCGGCCTCGGCGAGCGCTTGCGCATCGAGGCCCGAAAAACGGGGCGTGGGATATTCGCCGGCGACAAGCCCGTCGGCATCGGCGGCTTTGAGACGAGCAATCACCGCTCGCGCACGCGCGTTCTCGGCTCCCTTGTCGAGCCAAACGGCAACGAAGTGGCGATTTTGATAAAAGGTTTCGACCGCGGTTCGTTCATTCTTGCTGGCAAAAATCTTGTCCGCTTTCGCCGCGAGGAGATCGCGAATCTTTTCCGCTACTGGACGATCGGCGGGATCGACCGAAGCGAGCGGGTCCGGGGCCGCAGCCTGCTCGGTTGCAGCAGCCGGCGCTGGGGTGGTGGCGGTGCCGTCAATCGTCGCGGCGGGCTGCTCGCTCTTGAGCGGGGCGGGAGTCGCAACGTTTTCCACAGCACTCGCTGGCACCTTTGCCGTTGCCTCGCGTTCCTGCGCGCGGAGGTCGAACGGGGCAGCGCCGAGAATCAGGATAAGAGCCGTGCCCGCCAGGATGCGGTCGCGACAGGGGCCGCTCATGCTTCGTCTCCCAATATGTAATGGACCTGTTTTCGCAGGTATCCCCCGAGTAGCCCAGCTGCACCGCGCATTTCTGAAACCGACGCGAAGGTGCGCATCGGGGCAACAGGCCGGTGTCAAGATCGGAAAGAAATTTGGCGATTTTGGAGCGCAGGCGTGGGTAAACCGCGGCTTGCGCTGATAAACTCGGCCATGACAATGGAAAGTTAACTACATCTTCCAGGATAGTCTTTCGCAACGGCGCGTTTCCGCCCTAATCTTGCTGCAAAAGCCATGGGACTAAACCGGTTTGCCGGCCCCGGGGGCAACCAATTTGACACGACAACAGCGATCGACGCTTCTTGGCGTATTCAGTTGTGCGGCTCTGTTCGCCATCATCCATTGTGCCGCAGCGGAAACTCAGCCAACACAGGAGAAGGCAAAGGGCCTGCCTGCCGCCGCGGAAAAACTGAAAACCGTCAAGAAGGCGGCGGCAAAGATCAAGGAAAAGCTGTCCCGCAAGGCTGCGGCGCTGCTGCACCGGCGGCAGGCTGATTCCGAAGCGCCGGAAGCTGCGATCCCGGCAACGTCAGAACTGGTCGAAACGAGCGCGGACCCACTACAATCGGCGCGGCCCGTTCCGGAAGCATCCGAGGCGGATGTGGCGCTGGTTCGCAAAGCAATCGAGAGTGTGCGCAAAGGCGGCATCGAGAGCGCGACCCAGATCGAGGCCACGATTTCCGACCCGGCGGCGCGCAAGCTTGTCGAATGGGTCGTCTTGCGCAGCAATAGCGGCATCGGGAGCAGGCGCTACAGCGCGTTCATCGCTGCCAATCCGAGCTGGCCCAGCGCCACACTCTTCCGCCGCTATGCAGAGGAGCGGCTCTGGGGCGAGGATGTAAAGCCCGCTCAGGTGATTGCCTTCTTCAAAGATACGCCGCCGCAAGCGGCCAGAGGACGCCTTGCGCTCGCGCGCGCGCTCATTGCGCAAGGCGACAGCGAAAATGCAGGAGCCCTCATCCGCGAGGCCTGGCGCTACGATCCGATGGGTGCCGAACTCGAACAACAGGTGCTCAAGAACTATTCCGAATTCCTGACCCGCGCCGATCACAAGGCGCGCATGGAAAAACGGCTGTTCGCTGCCGACAGCACAAGCGCGATGCGCATTGCGCAACGGCTCGGGGGCGCCGACCTCGCCATTGCGCGTGCGCGCATTGCGCTCAACGGCAAGGGCGGCAAGAACGCGAAAGTGCTCGAATCGGTGCCGGCGGAAGCACGCCAGGACCCGAGTTACCTCTTCGCGCGCGCCCACGTTCTGCGCCACCAGAACAAGATATCTGAAGCTGCGCAGGTGATACTGTCTGCGCCGAACGACCTTGCCCAGATTCACGATCCGGAGGAATGGTGGGTCGAGCGGCGAATGCTGGCGCGCAAGCTTTTGGATATCGGCGATGTCCGGTCGGCCTATCTGGTTGTGCGGGACGCGGCAGAGCCGACCAAGGAAAACTCCCGCGTGGAACGCACTTTCATGGCGGGCTGGATCGCGCTGCGGTTTCTCAACGATCCAACCGCCGCGCAAATGCACTTTGCGCATATCCAGGAAGTAAGCGCCCATCCCACTTCGCTGGCACGTTCGCATTATTGGCTCGGTCGCGCGGCGGAGGCCCTTCACCGGCCGGAGGCAAATGCCGAGTATCAGGCGGCAGCTCGCTCTTCGGCTGCGTATTATGGGCAACTTGCGCGTGCGCGGCTCGGTCTCGGCGGGCTCGCCCTGGCGCCGCCGCCACCCGCTGTCGATAAAGGCGAAAGCCCGGAACGACTGGAACTCGTGCGCGCGTTGGAGATCCTTTACGCGCTCAACGAGCGCTCCCTGGTGATCCCGTTCATGGCCGACCTCGGCGACAAGAACGACGATGTCGGTGTGCTCTCCGCGCTCGGCCACTTGGCGGAGCAATATCACGACGCGCGCGGGATGCTGCATCTTGGCAAGGCTGCGCTGGCGCGCGGCCTGCCGCTTGATTACTACGCGTTTCCGACGGTGGGCGTGCCGCGTTATTCTCCGATCGGACCTGGTATCGATACGGCATTGGTTTTTGCCATCATTCGCCAGGAGAGCATGTTCAATCCGGCGGATCTCTCGGCCGCCAATGCCATGGGCCTGATGCAGGTGACGCCCCCCGCCGGGCGCGACACCTGCAAGCGTTTCGGATGCAAGTTCGATGTCAAGCGCCTCAAGAACGATTCACCGTACAATCTTCAGCTCGGCGCCGCCGAGCTTGGCGGCGTGATCGACGAATACCGCGGCAACTACATCATGGCTTTCGCGGGCTACAATGCCGGACGTGGGCGCGTTGAGGAGTGGATCAAGACGTTCGGCGACCCGCGCGACCCGAAAGTCGATCCGATCGACTGGGTCGAGCGCATTCCGATCATGGAAACGCGCAACTATGTGCAGCGGGTGATGGAGAACATGCAGGTCTATCGCACCCGCCTCGGCACCAACGCGCCACTTACCATCCAGAGCGATCTGCGCGGCCGCGCGGCGAGGAATTGACAAGAGTTTGCGACCATCCTCCGCCTCATTCTGAGGAGGGCGAGTGGAGAAGCCTTTCAACAACTGCAGCTTTGTGTGCGCCCGTCTCGAAGAAGGAGGCGACCCATGTGGTGGCGGCCTCAATGGTTCGAGACGCATCGCTGCGAAAGCGCGCATGGCGAACTTGCGGCGCGTGCGCACGCGCCGCTCGTAGCGGTCGATGGCTGCAAGGCGCCGGATGGCTTCGGGAGTTGCGGCTTCGAGGAGAGCAAGGCGCGCGTGCCGCACGCGCGTGAGACATTGTCCCTGTGTTCACTGTTTGTTCTAACGTGAAGCGTTTCGAATATCAAGTAAAATCTCAACCGGAATTGATTGTTTGTAGTGCGAAGTTCATCACGTGTTAGCAGGTAGATCGCCTATCGAATTGCGTCAGAGGCGCCAACACGCCGAATGCAAAAAGGACCGCGCCAATGCCAAGCCTGAAATTGAGTGTCCTTGAGGGGATCGGCGATCTAAGCGCGCGTGGGCTTGCGCGTCCTGCGCTGGAAAAGTTCGCGGGCGCCTGGCTTGCCTGCTTTCTTGTGATGACTCGCGGCGACGTCCTTGGCGCATTCAGCTGGGAGCATATCGGTCTCGCCTCCACTTGCGGCAGTGTCGGCGCAGTGGTTACCGTGCTCCTTCTCCTGCAGATGGACCGCACCGTTGACAGTGTCGGCCGGCAGGCGACGATCAGCGCCATCGCCACCTTCATTGGCGATATTTTCGCCCATCCCTCGCACTTTCCACCGCAATGGGCGGAGCCGCTGGTCACGGCGGCGATATCCGCGAGCATTGCGGTTGCTGTCTGGTACGCCAAGCGGGTGCTGAAGAATTACCGGGCGTCGTGGCCGGGCTCGTCCCAGGGCTCGTCCCGGCCATCCACTCCTTAGGCGACCTTCCCGCATTGCGCTTCGCTCCATGCGGGCTACGGGCGGCGGTCGGCGCCACCTTGATGTTTAGACCATTGCTCCATACCCTACGCGTCAGGGATTGCTGGAGCTTGATGCCGATGAACCGCTACCGCGTGCTGCGACGAATATGGCTCCTGCTGTTGTTTCTTCCCGTGCCGGCTTGGGCGGACGCGGTCCGCGTCTACGTCACGAACAGCGCCGGCGACAGCATCCATGTGATCGACCCTGCCGGCAACAAGGTGGTGCAGGAGATCAAAGGCATCGAGGGCGCGCACGGGATCGCATTCTCTCCCGACGGCTCCAGGGTCTATGTGAGCGACGAGGCCAATTCGACGCTTGACGTGTTTGACCGCAAGAGCGGCAGGCTCACCCACAAGGTGCCGCTCAGCGCGCACCCGAACAATATCGCGGTAGCCAAGGACGGCCGCATAGCGGTAGGGATCGCCCGCGACCCCGGCGCTCTCGATATCATCGACCCGACGACGCTCGCCCGCAGCAAGAGCGTGCCGGTGAACGGTCGGCTCCACAACGTCTATGTGACGCCCGACAGCAAATATGTCGTCACCGGCTCGATCCGGACCGGAATCATCACGGTCATCGATCTCGCCACCAATGAGCCCGCCTGGGAGCTCAAGCTCGACAAGGGCGTTCGTCCCATGGCGATCGAAGCAGCGCCCGATGGCTCCGCCAAGCGTATTTTCGTGCAACTCTCGGACCTCAATGGATTCGCGGTGGTGGATTTTGCCGCGCACAAGGAAATAGCGCGCATCGAGCTGCCCCAGGCCAAGACCTCGTTTGAAACCGACGCCGGACGCGCCACAGCGCCGTCCCATGGGATCGGCGTTGCGCCCGACGGCAAGACGCTATGGGTCACGAGCATTCCCAACAATGCGGTATATGCCTATGCGCTCGAGAACCTCGGTCTCATTGGCGAGGTCGCGCTGCCGTCCCTCAAGCTCCCGGGGCATGAAGAACCGATTTCAGCCGTGGCGAACTGGGTCACCTTCACGCCCGACAGCAAGACGATCTACATCTCGAACGCCGGCCTGCGCTCGGTGTCGGCAATCGACACCGCTTCGATGAAGCTTGTCGCCGTTGTGCCGGTCGGGGAGGTCCCCAAACGCATCAATACGCTGACCATCCAGGTTTCCGAGAGCGTCTGTCCATTAAGCAAAACGAAGACGTGGATGGCCGGAACAAGTCCGGCCATGACGACGGGCGGCGGCTAGTTCTTCGCCGGATCGAGCCTCGCTCCATTGACCCAAGCAGCGAGCGTCCGCCAGGCTGGATCCTGCTTTGATGGAAACTGGCGGCCGCCAGAATGAAACACGTCGCCGCCGTCTTCGGGGGCAAGCGGGTGGAGCAGCAATCGGCTGGTCTCGGGATCGCCAGGATTGACGAGTTTCGACGCCATCTCGAAATTCAGCCGTGATTTCTCCTCCGTCCACGTTTGCGCGTTCGGCGGAAGCTTCTCCAAGCGGAAGCCGTTGTTGCTCTCGACATGACAGACGGTGCAGCGTGCATTACCCGGGCGTTTGGTCAGGAAGATCGGCTCAACGCGGCTTTTGAAAAATGCAAAGTCGAGCTTCGGTGCCGTCTGCGCCCTTGTATCGGATAGGACCATGGCCATGGCGGCCAGAATAAAAACAATCCCGAGCAGGCGGCCTTGCATGCTGATGTTCATTATTCGATCACCTGATTCGATCACCTGGCGCTCGCTCGGCCGGGACACACGAAACATGAAGGCTATCCCCGCTGCAGGAGCGGCTGCAATCGGCGAATGTCCGCAATTTCGTCGAGCGCGAACACCGTCTCGATCAGGCGGTCCGACTTTTCGCGTCCCAGGACCGGCGCCATCAGGTCGCGCGCCTTGTCGATCACTTCGGTGCGCGTCATCGGGTTGCGGGGGGTGCCGCGAACGGCGGTCACGCGCTCGGAAAGGCGCTTTCCGTCATTGAGGTCGATCTCGACGACGGCAACCCGCACCGGCAACAGCTTGGCTAGCTCTTCGTCGTGCACCAGGCTGACCTTGGCGCGCTGGCGCAGCACGGCTGCGTCCTGCATGCGCGGCTTGTCATGCGCCGCGTGGAAGGAGACGGTTTTGTCGATAAGCATTACCGCCATCATGTGCTGCAGGCAGATATCGGGGATATCGCGGTTGTCCACCACCTTGGCGACCGAAGGCGCGAGACGCACGGTCACGCGCTCCACCTGATCGGCCTCGAACGGCTGCCTAGTGCGGATCGCCTCGAGGCCGTCGAGCGGGCCCTGAATCGGCGAGCCCACGGTCCATTTCTTGACATCGCTCCGCGCGATCTCGTAGCGCTCGCCGAGCTTGTCGATGAGCTGCGCGGGCTGCGCCTTGGGCGCATAGGCCTGAAAAAAATTGTCCGCGCCCGAGAAGATGTCGTCGACGCCGTTCCAGCCGGAATGCACGAGCAGTGCGGAAGCGACGCCGTTGCGCGCCGTCATGCCGCCGAACACGAACGCCTTCTCGATGTGGTCGGTGTCGCGCCGCCAGGCGACAATGCCGGAGGACTGCTGGGCGGTGTAGTCGAGCAGCCAGCGCATCTGGCGTGCATCGAGGCCGGCGGCGCAGGCCGCGGCGGCCGCGGCGCCAAACGTCCCGGCGATACTGTGCGTCGCCAGGCTGCTTTCGTAACTGAACTCAAAGCCGCCCAAGGCCATGACCACGCGCGTACCGACATCGTAGCCGAGCGTAACCGCGCGAAGAAAGCGCGCGCCGGCAATGCCGAATTCCTCGCCGGCCGCAAGCGCCGCCGGCACCACCGCGCAGCCCGGATGGGAACGCGAGGCGTTGTGCAAGTCGTCGGTCTCGTCGGCATGCGCCATGACGCCGTTGGCGAGCGCCGCGTCGCCCGCCGATGCCGTAAGCATGGTGCCGGCGATCGTGCGCTCGCCTTTGCCGGCATGGGCGCGGATGTAGCGCTGCGCTGCCTGACCGGGGACGAGTTCCGAGCCGGAGACCATGGAAGCAAGCGTATCGATGAGATGCTGCTTGGCGTGCTCGGTAACTTCGGCGGGAAGGGCGCGCGTTGCGGCCGCGCTCATATAGTCGCTGAGCGCGCTCATCTGCGGCCCTGGAGCGGACGACGCGAAGGCGCGCGATCCCGAGAAGGCAACTCCGGTCGCAGTCATTGCGGCCATGCCGAGAACGCTGCGTCGTGTCATTCCTGCCCTCCGGGTTTGGGACCAGAAGTCTTATCCGTGAACGATAACGCTCTGAAAGCAACGGGAGTCGCAAACGGTAACTTGTCTCACTTTTTCGACCCGTTTGACGGGAAGGTTTCCCGTCTGCCGCGCCGCTCCTCGCGCATTCGCTTGAGAGGCGCGAGACGTTCGCGCAGCCGTTCCACCATGGCAATCTTCTCACCGAATGAGCGCCTGCTGATCTCGTGGCGTCGCTCTTTCTTGCGCATGAGAATGTCCGAGATGTCCGGGTAATTTTGCCGATTTCGGCTCATCGGTTTCTTATCCATCGCATGGATCGGCTATTCCGGCGCGCCGGCAAAATCCTTGCCAGCCAGCTGTTAGGTGTGCTGGTGAGGTCAAAGCCGATTCTCCGACACGGCAGGCCAAACCTCACGGCAAGAACTTGCGGATTTTTGCCAGCAGCTGACGCGGGCTGTAGGGCTTGGGGACGAAGTCGTTGCAGCCTGCGGCGCGGGCTTTCTCCTCATCGCCGCTGAGCGCATAGGAGGTAACCGCAATGATGGGTATCGAATTCAGCGACGGATCAGCTTTGATGCGGCGGGTTGCTTCGTAACCGTCCATGATGGGGAGCTGGATGTCCATCAGGATCAGGTCCGGCCGCTCTTTCGCCACTGCCGCAAGCGCTTCCTCGCCATTCTCGGCTTCGGTCAACTGGTAGTCGTTGGCGGTGAGCAGATCGCGCACGATCTGCCGGTTGTCCTCTTGGTCCTCGACCACCAGGATGCGCTTGCTCATGCCTGCTTTGCCTGTTGTTCTGCGATGATAGGGAGCGTGAAGGAAAACGTCGAGCCTTGCCCCACAGCCGAATTCGATCCAGATTTTTCCCCCGTGCATCTCAATGATACGCTTGGATATTGCAAGTCCCAAGCCGGTGCCGCCTTTTTTCTTGGTGATTGAATTATCGGCCTGTTGGAATTCCTGGAACAGCTTCGCCTGATCGACCTCGGAAATACCCGGGCCCGTGTCGCGCACCGCAACTTCGAAAGCGCCATTCACCTTCGCCGCCTTGATCACAACCTCGCCCGCATCCGTGAACTTGATGGCATTGCCCACGAGGTTGAGGAGCACTTGCGTGAGGCGGCGCTCGTCGCCGTGCCCGCTCGGCATATCTCCCGCCAGCTCGATCTTGAAGGCAAGCTTTTTCTCTTTAGCCAGCGGCTCGACCGCGCTGTACACGGTATGCACCACGTTTTTCAGCGAGTAATCGCCGAGCGCGAGGACGAGTTGGCCCGCCTCGATCTTGGAGAGATCGAGCACGTCGTTGATCAGGCCGAGGAGATGCCGGCCATTGCTTTCGATGCGTTGCAGCACGCCGCGCATCTTTTCCGGCGTGTCGCCATAGACTTTATCCAGGATCAGCTCGGTATAGCCGAGGATGGCATTGAGCGGCGTGCGCAGCTCATGGCTCATATTGGCGAGGAACTGCGACTTGTGCTGGCTCGCCACGGCAAGCTGGCGGCTCTTGTCCTGGATTTCGTCGAACAGGCGCACGTTCTCGATGGCGATCACCGCCTGGTCGGCGAAAGTGGTCAATAACTCGATCTGCCGGTCCGCAAATGGGCGCACGATGTCGCGCGTCAATCCCAGCATGCCGATGAACGTGCTCTTGCGCATGAGCGGCACGCCAAGAACGGTGCGATGCTGGCCGAATTTCTGCGCCTCAATCCAGGTGAATTCCGGGTCGGCAAGCACATCGGGGATTTGCACCGTTGTTCGCTCGAGGGCGACGCGTCCAGCGAGCGATCCGCGGCCGGGTGCCAGCCGCGGAAGCTCCCGCTGCATGAACTCCTTGTATTCCGGTGATAATCCGAACCCCGCGCCCCATCGATAGGCCTCGCCCTCGCGGTAGAATATGAATGCCTTGTCGGCCTCGCACAGGCGATGCGCCAATTCGACCAATGTGTCGAGCACGGTCTGCAGATTGAAGGTCGAGCGGCTGATGACCTTGAGCACGTCGGCGGTGGCGGTCTGCTGCTGCAGCGATTCGGTGAGATCATCCGTGCGCCGGTGTAGCTCATTCAGCAGTCGCGTGTTCTCGACGGCGATGACGGCCTGTTTTGCAAAATTGCTCGCAAGCTCGATCTGCTTTTCGGTAAACGGCCGCACTTCCTTGCGGAAGATAACGATCACGCCGATGGATCGTTCTCCTTGAGCATGGGTACAGCAAACAGTGTCCGTACCCCGGCGGTGTTAGCGGCAGAAACGGGCAATGGGTCGCCGGCGAGATAACCGGGCTTGCGCGCAGGTCCGCCACATGGACCGGCTGTCCGCTGGTGACGGCGAGGGCAAAAGGGACCTGCGGGCTCGGGCGGAACAGCGTTCCAACCCCGAATTCCGCAGCATATGCCTTCGGCATCGCGCCGTGGAGCGCAACGTTACGGAAAGCATCTCCCTCTCTGAGCCAGAGGACGCCGTAACTCGCCTCGCAGAGGCGTGTTGCGTTCTCCAGGATGGCTTGAAACACAGGGGGCAACTCGCCGGGAGAGGTTGAGATTATCTGCAGGACCTCCGATGTGGCCGTCTGTTGCTCCAGCGATTCGCTAAGCTCGCGCGTGCGCTGCTGCACGTCATCGAACAGCCGCACGTTCTCGATCGCGATCACCGCCTGGTCGGCGAAGGTGGTGGCAAGCTCGATCTGCTGGGTTGTGAACGGCCGCACTTCGGTGCGACGGAGAGCAAGGCATCCGATGGCCTCGTCCTCCCGCAGCAGCGGTACAGCGAGCATGGTACGAGCGCCCGTCTGCAAAGCCATGGCCTGGCCTTCCGGGAACTCGGTGCGCTCGGCGGCAATATCGTGCACATGAACCGATTTGCGCTCCATGACCGTGCGTCCGGTGACCGTTCCTCTCGTGATCGGCCATTTGTTGGAATCAAGCGGGATCGGCCCGTGGTGAGCCCCAAACACGAGCAATTCGCCCTCTCGCAGGCGGATCACCGCGTCGTATGCATTGCATAGTCGTGCCGCCGACTCGGTCAGGGTATTAAGCACGCTCTGCAGATCGAAGGTCGAGCGGCTGATGGTCTTGAGAACATTGGCTGTAGCCGTCTGCTGCTGCAGCGATTCGCGCAGCTCGTCGAGCAGGCGCGCATTCTCAATGGCGATGACGGCCTGTTTCGCAAAATTGCTCACAAGCTCGATCTGCTTATCGGCGAACGGCCGCACCTCGGTGCGATAGATGGCGATCGCGCCGATCAACTCACTCTCCTTGAGCATCGGCACGACGAGAAGGGTTCGAACGCCCCCCAAATCCGCCGCCGCCACGCGCATAGGATCGCGCTCCCGATATGCCGGCTCGGCCATGACATCGGCAACGTGCACCACCTGTCTGGTTTGTATTACGCGGCCGAGCCCCGTTCCCGCCCCAGGATTGATCAGCTTGCCCATGCGGGCCGTCGCATAAGCCTTCGGCGCGCCGTGCATGGAGACGGCGCGAAATGCGTCACCCTCCCGCAGATACAAAGTGCCGAACTTGGAGCCGCAGACGCGCGTGGCGTTTTCCAGCATGGCGCCAAACACCGGCTGCAGCTCTCCAGGTGAGTTGGAGATCACTTGCAGGACCTTCGAGGTCGCGGTCTGCTGCTGCAAGGATTCGCGCAGCTCGTTGAGCAGGCGCGCGTTCTCGATGGCGATCACCGCCTGACTGGCGAAATTGCTGAGCAGTGCGGTCTGTTTGTCAGTGAAGGGGCGTACCTCCTGGCGATAAATGCTGATTATCCCAATAAGCGTGCCCTCTTTGAGCATCGGAACAACGACTGTGGTCCGAATGCCGCCAAGCTCGACGGCATCCACGGCCGCTGGATCGCGTTCGGCATAACCTTGTGTCGCTGCGAGGTCGGCAAGGTGGACCGTCTGCTTCGTTGTGATCGCCCGACCAAGAGCGCTATCCGGGGGCGGCTGGAACGGACCGCGCCTGTAGTGGGCTTCGGCAAGCGCCGGCGGCAAATTGTGGCTCGCAACGATGCGCAGTGTGCCTCCCTCATGGAGAAAGAGGAGACCGAATTTGGCCTGGCACAGCCGCGTTCCGTTCGCCAGCATGGCCGCGAAGATCGGGTCCAACTCGCCGGGCGAACTCGAAATGACTTGCAGCACCTCCAAGGTGGCCTTCTGCTGCTCAAGCGCCTCGGCCAGCTCGCGATCACGTTGCTCTAACTGTTCTCGCAGGTCATTGGGGCGGGGAATGCGGCCGGGCAGGGCAGGGCGTTTGCGGCCGCCATTGCGCTTTGCGCTCTTCCGGCCGCGGCTTCTAGCCGTGGTCGCGCTCCTTGAGCCTCGCTGTTTCACGAAAGCTTCTCCGGAAGCCGGGGATCGAACCGCCTGCGCCCAAAGATACCACATCGCGAGCCATTGGAGTGGCAACTTCGATCGTAGCCCGGATGGAAGCCATCGCGCCTTTGGCGCGATGGGTGTAATCCGGGGCAGGCCGGTGCAAATGGCGAAAGCCTCCCCCGCATTATGCGCCGGCGCGCCGGCGCTCCATGCGGGCTACGAGGCCTGCTCGTGGCGGATGAGCTTTTGCAGGATCTGTTTGTAGCGTACGGGCCCGACATCGATGGCGAGAATGACCGGATCGATCGAGGTCGCCGATGCTTCGATGATTTCCTGCTGCGCCTCGATTACCGGTGCGTCCTGCTCCTCGAAGGCGAACCGGCGGGTGGTCGAGATCTTGTCCTGGATCTCGCGGTTGAGGCCGTCGTCGGCAGTGAGGACGTTGAAACGCACGGCGGTGAAAAAATAATGCGTGGTGCGGTCGGTCTCCGGTGTGAGCATGTGGATGGCATGATACCCGGTGCCGCTTTCCGGCACGGCGCCGGGCATGCAGATGCCGGTGATGAGGCGAAGATTGCTCGGCGCCATCCAGCGCATGCGCGTGAACTTGTCGACCTTCTCCGGACCTGCCGGCATCAGGATGGCGAACAATCCCGGCGCGGTGGCATTGCCGGCGTGCCGCCCCACGATCACGTCGTCGCCGTCGTGCTCGACGATGATCTCGGAATCGACCGTGTCGGCATTGCCGAGGATGCCGTCGTGCAGAAATGAGGTGTGGCTCAGATCAAGCAGATTGTCGATTATCAGCTCGTAATTGGCGTTGATGGTGATGCGGTCGCGCTTGGTTGCGTGCAGCTCCGGCACGTTGTCGAGCACGCTGAAATCCGGCACCTTGGCCGGATCAGCCGGACGGTCCCCCATCCAGATCCAGACGGCCTTGTGCTTCTCGGTTGCCGGATAGCTCCTGACCCGCGCCCGCGGCGGGATGTTCTTGGTCCCATGCGGATTGAACGTGCAGGCGCCGGAGGCATCAAACTCCAAGCCGTGATAAGGGCACTGAACGCGGTCGCCGTGAACGACCTTGCCCATGTGCAGCGGCGCGAAACGATGCGGGCAGCGATCCTGCAAGGCGGCGACGTTGCCATCGGCCTTGCGGTAGAGCAGCACCGGCTCTTTGAGAATCGTGCGGCCCAGCAACTGGCCCTCGGCGAGGTCGTCGGACCAGGCAGCCACGTACCATGCATTGCGCAGGTAGGTTCCGCTGATCATCTTCTTTTTGCTCTCGCGAACCTCCGTGTCGAGTTCGACAGCGCGCGTCATTGCGGGACCCCTGCGGACCAATTCTGGCGCGATTATCCGGCGCCGAGTCCACGCCGGTCAAGCGGTCCAAGTCGTGTTGCGTTCGCGCCAGAAATTTCATAGTGCAAATAACCATGCTCCGTACACTGCGATTGACGTTGGGTTTAGCCGTTTTCTCATTTCTCGGGCTCGCCGGCGCGGCGGCGGCACAGGATTATCCCGCTCGGCCGGTGCGCTGGGTGGTTGGCTTTCCCGCTGGGGGATCGACCGACATTCTTGTGCGGATCATGGCGGAATGGCTGCAAGAACGGCTGGCACAGCCTGTTCTGGTGGAAAACCGTCCGGGCGCCGGCAGCAATCTCGCAGCCGAAGCAGTCGTCAATGCGCTGCCGGACGGCTATACCCTCATGTGCGTCACCTCCGCCAATGCCATCAACGCGACAGTGAACAGGCGCTCGCTCTCATTCGATCTCATCAAGCAGCTCATGCCGGTTGCCGGCCTCGCGTTTGGCCCGAGCGTCATGGTGGTGCATCCCTCGCTGCCGGTGACGAACGTTGCCGAATTCATTGCCTATGCCAAAGCCAATCCGGGTCGCATCAACATGGGTTCGGCGGGCGTGGCGACGACGAGTCACATGGCGGGCGAGCTGTTCAAGAGTATGGCTGGCGTAGACCTCGTGCATGTGCCCTATCGCGGATCGGCTCCAGCGCTGATCGATCTTGTCGGCGGCCAGACACAAGTGATGTTCGATGCCATGGTGAGCGCGCTGCCGCATATCCGGTCCGGCAAGCTGCGCGCGCTTGCGGTCACCACGACTGCGCGTTCCGATGTGCTGGCAAACGTTCCGACCATTGCCGAGGACGTGCCGGGCTATGAAGCAGTGATCTGGTACGGTGCGGGCGTGCCGCTCGGGACACCGGCAAGTATCGTTCGCAGGCTGAACGAGGAAATCAACACAGGTCTCGCCTTGCCCAAAATCAGGGCGCAGCTCGTGGAGCTTGGCTCGACACCGATCATCGGCAGTCCGGAGCAATTCTGGACCTTCGTTGGTTCGGAGATCGACAAGTGGGAGAGGGTGATCAAGGTATCAGGGACCAAGGTGGATTGAGCATCCTTTTTCGTCATGCCCGCGCTTGTCGCGGGCATCCATGACTTTTTTGCAGCAAGCAAGACGTGGATGGCCGTGACGAGCACGGCCATGACGACTTTCCTCGCGCGCCTCGATTACTGCTCGAATTTGATGTTCACGGACTTGACCACGGCACTCCATCGCTGCACCTCGGACGCCATTCGCGCGGCGAGTTCGTCGCCGGTGCTGCCGCTGGCTCGTAATGCTGATCTTGTTTCCGGCGGTGCTTGGTGGTTGGGAAGAGTTTTGCGTTCGTGCCAGCGATAAGAGGAGACGGCGCAAAAATCTACGCTGCCCGCACATTTGTTTGCGCACCCGGGACACATGGGTTAGATGCTCACGCGAAGCGGCACGTTCGGTCCAATCAATTTTCAAGCGAATGCGAATGATCCTCGGGAAACGCAGCGTGTTTATCATTGCGTGCTCCATCGGCACGGGCTCGGCGCAAGCAGGTGAGGCGATCGAAGGCCGCTGGGCGGATGATCCGAAAAATTGCAGCGGCGGGGCGTCATTCCTGGTAGTGGATGCGCTCTCGCTGCGATGGGGCGATGCTTTCTGCGCCGTGAAGACGAGCTACCGGGTGAAAGACACCTGGCACATCGGGGCAAGCTGTTCGGCCGATGGTGCGATCAGCCAGATTCCCATCAAACTTGAAGTACGCGGGGATCGGCTGCTGCTCGATTGGGCAAGCGCGCCGCCGCAGGAGCTCCGTCGATGTCCATGAGAGGCGAACGGCCGCCGAACGCTGCGCAGACCGTTCCGGTTACAGCCGACGAGGGCGGCATGCGCGTCGATCGCTTTCTCGAGGCGAGATTTCCGGGGCTGGCGTTCTCGCACATTCAACGCGTCATCCGCAAAGGCGAGCTGCGCGTGGACGGCAGGCGCGCGCGCCCCAACCAGCGGCTTGCAACAGGCCAGATGGTGCGCATCCCGCCCTTGCGGCTCGAAGAGAATAAGCCGGCAAATCCGGAAAACGCGGCGGAGCGCAAGACCCGCGATTTCCTCAAATCCATTACGCTCTTTGAGGATGACGATGTGCTGGTGTTCAACAAGCCAATGGGGCTGGCCGTTCAGGGTGGCTCGGGCACCACGCGGCATATCGATGGCATGCTGGAAATTCTGCGCGATGCCCAAGGGCAGCGGCCACGTCTGGTGCATCGGCTCGACAAGGATACCGCCGGCTGCCTCATTGTCGCGAAAACGCGCTTTGCCGCTTCGGCGCTCGCCAAGACGTTCCGCTCCCGCGCGGCAAGAAAAATCTATTGGGCTCTGGTCGCCGGCGTTCCCAAGCCGCGGCAGGGGCGCATCTCCACTTTTCTCAGCAAGGAGGAGCGCGAGGACGAATCCTTCATGCGCATTGCGCGCCACGGCGAGCAAGGAGCAAGTCATGCCGTGACCTATTACGCGGTAGTGGATACGGCGGCCCGCCAGCTTGCCTGGCTCTCGCTCAAGCCGGTCACCGGCCGCACGCACCAATTACGCGCCCACATGGCGCATATCGGCCATCCCATCGTCGGCGATGCGAAATATTTCACCAAGGAGAATTGGCAGCTGCCGCCCGGCATGCAGAACCGGCTGCATCTGCTGGCACGCCGCATTGTCGTGCCGCATCCGCGCGGAGGAACGATCGACGTGAGCGCGCCGCTGCCGCCGCATATGGCGCAATCGTGGAACCTGCTCGGCCTCGACGCCGCGCGCTACGACCCGATCGTCGAGGCGCCGGAGGAGTAGGCTTTATAAAGTATCGGGAAACCGGACACCCCGTCGGGTGCCAAGTTCTTTCAATTCCTGCTCGGTTGCCGGGGCTAGCTCGATCCCGTGCGCGCAGGCCTCTTGTTCAAGGGCGCTGCCGCGTCTGCCGGGCAGGCGAGCGTGCTCGCCGCCTGCGGCGATGTAGGTATCGATCCACTGCGACATATAGGCTGCGAAGTGGTCGTGCTCAGCGAAGGCACCCGGCTTGAGCATCCACAGAAACGCTCCTTGACGCCCGACTGCGCCGCCCTCCCTGATGCTGTTCCTTTCCGGCTGGAGCGAGGCTGCCGTCGCACTCATTGCGCCAGCCAGGCACTCGATCATCATTGCGATGGCAATTCCCTTGTGTCCTCCCATGGGGAGTAGCGCGCCCTTGAGCGCGCGATTGGGGTCGGTGGTGGGCGACCCTCGTTCGTCCAAAGCCCAGCTCTCCGGGATCGCATGCCCATCGCGCGCAGCCAGCAGAATGTGGCCGCGCGCCGCCACGCTGCACGCCATGTCGATGACGATGGGCTCGGCATCAGGTACCGGGCACGCAAAGGCGATCGGGTTGTGACCGATCGCCGGGCGTGCGAAGCCCGGCATGGCGAGGAGTGGCGGCGTTCTCTGACCGACGATGCTGCATGCGCCAGCCTCGGCGGCCAGCAAGGCATGGATGCCAAGCGCGCCGAGATGCCCGCACGCGCGTATCGCGATGAATACCGAGGCGCTCGCGCCAAGCGCCTCGATCCCCAGACGCACGGCATGCGGGCCGGCGACATGCCCCATGGCACCATCGGCATCGAGCACACGGCCGCCGGCAACGGCCTGATGCTGCATGTTTGGACGCGCGTTAAAGTCCCCCGCCTGCAGGCGCTCGACGTATGACGCAAGCCGCGCCATCCCGTGACTCTTGTAGTCACGTGCCTCGCTGCGTACGAGCATTGCTGCCGCCTCGACGGCATGGCTCTCCGGCACGCCGCAGCTCTGAAAGATGCCGGCCGTCCATTGCTGAATTGCGCGAGGTGCGTATCTTCGCATCGAGCAATGGCGACTATCTGACGATGACGAGACGCTCGGAAAAAGGCCCGGCATAGAGACATTGATAATAAAGTTGTCTGTCGCGCAGGGTATAGCCGCGCAGCTCCATCAAAAATCCCGGTTCTCCGGCTTCGAGGCCGAGCACGCGGGCAACATTTGCGGGCAGGGGCACAAAGCGAATCCATTGGTCGGCACGCAGTGTCGGCAGCGCCAGCTGCTTGCCCAGGAGCACGCGGAGGTTTTTCTCCAGCGCGCGACGGCTGACCCCGCCCAATTGCGCAAAATCCTCTTCCCGCAGCCAGAACTCGCTGTAGAGCTCCAGGCGTCCCCCAACGTTGACAGTGCGCTCGATGCGGACAAAGGCTTCCCCTCCCAGGAAATCCGACCATGGTCCTTTGCGGGTGGTGCGCCGAATGGAGCGGACATGAACAAACGATGGCAGCTCGTTGCCGTCGGCATCGCGAAACCGCAGATAGCGAACTTCCGCCGGCGCAACGCTCGTACCGCTGACAAATGTGCCACGGCCGTGCTCGCGTGAAATGAGACCGGAATGCGCTAGTCGCGCCAGCGCCTTCTGAACTGTACCCACGCTTACACGATGGGTGGCGGCCAGCTTTTCCTCGGAGGGCAGCTGATCTCCCTCGCGCAGCGTGCCGGATTCGATATCGGCGACGATGGTGTCGGAGATGCGGTCGAGCTTGGTCAACGCGATCCTCAGAGACTGCGCTCGAATCGACTGATCGCGGTTTCTCGCACGTCGAGCACCTCGCTTGCCGTCAGGGTCCCGGAGGCAAGCTCCATGGCATAATCGTAGAGATGGTCGCCCACATCGGAAACCTTTGCGCCATTCTGAAGGATTGCCGATGCATCGAAGTCGATGTTGTCTGCCATTGTGCGCAAGGTGTTCACATTGCCGCAGACCTTCGCCGTCGGCGCCACCATGTTGCCGATTGGATTGCCGACGCCGGTGCCGAAAACGATGAACTGGCAGCCGGCGGCGGCGAATGCGGTGAGGTTCTCGACGGCAGGCGCCGGTGCGTCCATGAAGTGCAAGCCCTTGCGTTTGGGCGCTTCACCGTAGCGAAGCACGCCGGCGAGCGGACGCGAGCCGGCTTTCGCCATGGCTCCAAGCGCCTTTTCTTCGAGCGTGGTGAGCCCGCCGCGAATATTGTCCGGCGCCGGGTTGGTTTTCGTGAGCTCTACCCCGCATCTGACCGCTTCCCGTTCCAGTTGATGCACCGCATCCACAAACGCCTTCCTTACCGAGTTGTCCACGGCACGCGCAGCAAAGAGATGCTCTGCGCCGACAAACTCGGCTGTTTCGGAAATGACGATGGTGCCGCCGTCATCGATCAGGCGGTCCGACATACGTCCGATTGCGGGATTGCAGGTGAGACCCGAAGTGGTATCCGAGCCGCCGCATTCCACGCCGACAACGAGCGCCGAAACCGGGGCAGGCTCGCGCCGCGCGCGGGAAGCTCGAACGACGAGCCGTGCCGCCCGCCTGGTGCCCTCGGCAACAGCGTTGACGGTGCCATTCGGCTGCAGATGAATTGCATCGACCAGCTTGCCGGACGGTCTGATGCGGCGCGCCACCTCCTCGGTGGATTCCTCCTCCAGGCCCACTAGAAGCACCGCGGCGATGTTGGGGTTACGTCCCATGCCGGCGAGTGAATCAAAAGCCAGCTCCAAGTCCCATCCAATCTGCCCGCGCACGAACAGCGTCGTTACCGGAACGGTGCCGTCGACGGCTTGCGCAATGGCCCGCGTGACCGGGTTGCAATTGTCCATGATGGATACCACGGCCACCCAGTTGCGCACGCCTACTGTGCCGTTCTCGCGGTGATATCCGAGAAAGGTCTGTGACACGGGGTTTCTCTCCCTGGTGGGTGTGACGCAACTCCTATATAGGAGTATGAGTAGTTATATGTGATAAATGCGCATCCGTCAACCCCATAAAGTATAAACCTATATAGGATATGCAAACGTGCCCATAAGCCCAAAGCGTTCCCATGAGCCTACAGGGAGCTACACAAGTGGCCTCCATCGACGGCGAGGACCGTTCCGGTCATGTATCGTGACGCTTCCGAAGCAAGCAACAGCAGCGGACCATCAAGATCTTCCGGCTCGCCGAGCCGGCGTTGCGGGATTCGATGCACGAGGCCTTCTCCCGCTTTCGTCTTGAAAAACTCGCGGTTGATATCGGTTCGGATATAGCCAGGAGCGATGGCGTTGACGCGAATCCGATGTCTTGCAAGCTCGAGCGCCATGGCGCGCGTCAAATGGACAAGACCAGCCTTTGAGGCGGAATAGGCGGGCACTTGCGCGGCGACCCGAAGACCCAGAATTGAAGCGATATGAATGATGCTCCCGCCGTTTCCAGAAGCTACCATTTGCTTTCGCCACTGCCTGAGCCACACGCCAACAGCCGGTGAGGTTTACCTCCACAACCCGATTCCAATCCTCCTCAGTTTGCTCGATAAACGGACCCGTTGTGGCAATACCTGCATTATTCACCAATACGTCGAGTTCACCCCATGTGCCGCAAATAAGATCCAAGGCCGCTGTCACGCTTGCCGGAACTGTCACATCCATTTCGACTGGAATTGCTTCCCCGCCGGACGCTTCTATTTCGTGCACCGTCGATTTCAGAGCATCGACGCGTCGCGCCCGCAAGCGCAACGCGCATTCCAGCGCCGGCCAGCGTTTTAGCGAAGTGCCTTGCCAAGCGAGCCTGACGCTCCTGTAACGAGCGCTTGTTTCTTGCGGCTATCGCTCATGCCGCGACTTGCTCCGGCGGCCGCGCCGCCCGCCATGCTTCTCGCAGGCGAAGCTCCTCCTCTTTTGCCTTAGATATGTTCTTCGCCTTCACGTGTCCGAACCCGCGGATGGATTGGGGAAGCGAAGCCAGTTGGACAGCTATTTCATAGCGAACTGGCTGGAGTCCTTCGATGATTTCTGCGATCAGCTTCTCGTATTCAATAATCAACGCTCGTTCACTGCGCCGCTCCTTTGTCCACCCGAATGGGTCAAGCGGCGTTCCACGCAAATGCTTCGCCCGCGCGAGAAGTCGGAAAACCAATAACAGCCAGGGTCCGAAAGCCATCTTTCGCGGCACACCGGTTTGGCGGTCGCGCCGCGCCAAGAGCGGCGGCGCAAGATTGAACCCGATGCGGTAGCTCCCCTCGAATTGCTCATTTAGCTTACGTGCAAAGTCGGGAGTACTGTACAGTCGTGCAATTTCATATTCGTCCTTGTACGCCAACAGCTTGAAATAGCTGCGAACGACCGCTTCCGTAAGCTTGGTGCGACCGGGAGCACATGCATTTTCGGCAGCCGTGACTGCGGCAACCAGCGAGCGGTACCGTTCGGCGTAACCCGCATTCTGATAATTTGTGAGAAACGCGACGTGATAGCGGATGAGCTGATCGAGGGTCTGCAGTATCGACTCCGACACGGCGAGAAGACGCATGACGGCAGCAGCATCATGGGCAGTTCGTCTACCCCAGAGGAATGCGGCTTTATTCTGATTGACTGCCGCGCCATTGAGCTCGATCGCCTGTTCGAGTGCTTGCGCCCCTACCGGTAAGAAGCCACGCTGCCAGGCGTATCCCAGAAGGAAAACATTAACGGCAGTCGTGTCACCAAACAGGGCCTGCGCGATGGCGCCGGCATCAACGGCATACAGGTTCCGCTCACCCACGGCGGATTCAAGCATGGCCTGCATGCGCTTGCCGGGAAATGCAAGATCGGGCTTGCGCGTAAACTCCCCTGGCATGACCTCGTGAGTGTTGAGCACAACACGAGACGTTTTCGGATTCAGGAGCGAACGGGTCTTCGCGCCGGCTGCGACCACCAGGTCGCAACCGAGGACGAGATCGGCCCCGCCGGCTGGGACGCGAATGGCGCGTATCGAATCCGACGTGCGAGCGATCTTCAGGTGTGTCCAAACGGAGCCGCCTTTCTGAGCAAGACCGGTCATGTCAAGAACGCCGCAACCCTTGCCTTCGAGATGCGCTGCCATTCCGATCAAAGCGCCGATCGTGACCACCCCAGTGCCGCCCATTCCGGCAACGATAATTGCGTATGGCGTTTCCAGCTGAGGAAGTTGCGGTTCCGGAAGCGCGGAGAACGGCGAATTGACGAGTTCCGGCCTCCCGCGGCGTACCTGACCTCCAGTCACGGTAACAAAGCTCGGACAAAAACCGTTCGCGCAGGAATAGTCGTTATTGCAGCTCGATTGGTCGATGGCGCGCTTGCGTCCCAGAGGGGTTTCCAGCGGCACGACGGCGGTGCAGTTGGACTGCACGCCGCAGTCTCCGCAGCCCTCGCAAACCGGATCATAGATAAAGAGTTGCCGCTGCGGCTGCGGATACAGCCCACGTTTACGGCGGCGGCGCTTCTCGGCAGCGCATGTCTGGTCGTAAACGAGAACGGTCGTACCAGGGAGCTTGCGCAAGTCTCGTTGTACTTCGTCAAGCTCTTCGCGCGCGTGCACGGTTACACCGGACGCGAAATCCTCACGTGCTCCGTATTTTGTGGGTTCGTCCGTTACGACCACCACACGAGCGACCCCTTCAGCATGGACCTGGCGTGTAATTGCTTGAACGGTGAGAGGACCGTCATGAGCCTGCCCGCCGGTCATCGCTACCGCGTCGTTAAAGAGGATCTTGAAGGTTATGTTGGTTCGCGCAGCTACCGCGGCTCTGATGGCGAGCAATCCGGAGTGGTAGTAAGTACCGTCGCCGATCGTTTGAAAAACATGCGTGTCCTTCGCGAACGGCGACTCTCCAACCCAGGACGCCCCTTCGGCGCCCATTTGGCTGTACCCAGCCGTTCGCCGTTCCATGAACTGGGCCATCCAGCTGCAACCGATGCCCGCATAGCCGCGGCTTTCCTCAGGGATATGCGTCGAACTGTTATGCGGACAGCCGGCGCAGAAATAGAAGCTTCGTTGTAACAGGTCCTGTTCCGCTGCTATCGGCTCTCCTGAGGGCGCTCGCATTCCGAGGCGCCCAGCGATCGCAATAGCGATCTGATTCGAATCGAGGGCTCCGACCGAAGGAAAAAGAACGCGCCCTGATTCGTCCTGCTTGCCGATCACGCAGGGAGCGTCCGGGCGACCATAGAGCAGTTCTTTAAGCTGGGTCTCGATGAGGGATCGCTTTTCCTCCACGACCATGATGAGTTCGAGACCACGAGCAAAGGCGAGTGCCGCCCGCGGCTCCAGCGGCCAAGACATGCCGACTTTGAAGAGACGTATCCCGGCCGATGCTGCAGCCGCATCATCGAGGCCCAAGGAGTCGAGCGCTTGACGAACATCCAGGTAGGACTTTCCGGTAGTCGCAATTCCGATCCGGGCAGCGGGAGCATCGATTAGGACACGATCAATAATATTGGAGCGGCAAAATGCGCGCACCGCTTCGAGCTTGTGCTCGTGTAGACGAAGCTCCTGCTCTTGTGGCGAGTCCGGCCAGCGGATGCCTAGTCCTTTCTCAGGAACTGCATGGCCAAGTGGAGACTGAAAATTTATTCTTGCCGGGTCGATCTCAACAGACACGGTTGCTTCGACGCTGTCTTTGACACATTTGAGCGCCACCCAGCATCCGCTATAGCGCGACAGCGCCCAGCCGTAGAGCCCATAATCGACGATTTCCTGGACGCCGGCCGGGTTTAAAACCGGAATCATTGCGTCCACGAAGGCAAATTCACTCTGATGACAAGTGGTCGAAAACTCGCAGGTATGGTCGTCGCCGGCGAGCAGAAGCACTCCGCCGAGCGGGGCAGAACCGGCAAGATTGCCATGCCGCAGAGCGTCACCCGAGCGATCCACGCCGGGGCCTTTCGCATACCACATTGCGAACACGCCGGCGTATTTCGCCGGACCGTGCAGACCAGCCTGCTGGGTTCCCCACACCGCCGTCGCCGCGAGATCCTCGTTGAGGCCAGGCTGAAAAACGATCGGTTTATTCGCGTAAAATTTCTTTGCGACTGCCAGCTGCTGGTCCAAGCCTGCGAGCGGTGAACCGCGGTAACCGGTGATGTAGCCGGCCGTATCGAGTTCCTGCCGTGCGATCGCGCTCGAGCTGAATAAGCGGCAGTCGAACGAGCGCCTGTGTGCCACTGATGAAGACGCGCCCGCGATCAAGCGTATACTTGTCGTCCAATGAGGTGTGCGTCGCCATTTTCAACCAACCGCTCTCGACAACCCTTCGGGAATGGAAGTTTGCTCACCGATCTCGATTTTTGCGATCTGGTTTCGATGCACTTCGTCAGGGCCATCGGCGAGACGCAGTGCGCGCGCATGCGCATACGCGTGCGCCAGGCCAAAGTCCTCCGAGACGCCGCCGCCGCCGTGTGCCTGGATCGCCCAGTCGATCACTTGGCACGCAACATTTGGCGCGTGCACCTTGATCATGGCGATCTCTTTTCGGGCAGCCTTGCTGCCGGCGACGTCCATCTTCCACGCCGCGCTCAGCACCATGTAGCGGGCACCATCGATCATGATCCGCGCGTCCGCAATGCGCTGTCTTGTTACTCCTTGATCCGCTATAGGACGGCCAAATGCCACGCGCTCGGAGGCGCGCCGGCACATCTTCTCCAGCGCAACCTCGGCCTGCCCGATCAGGCGCATACAGTGATGGATGCGCCCCGGCCCGAGTCTGCCTTGTGCGATCTCGAAGCCGCGGCCTTCCCCGAGCAGCACATTTGACATCGGCACCCGGACATCATTGAGCTCGATCTGCATATGGCCATGCGGTGCGTCGTCATATCCGAACACGGGCAGATGGCGGACCACCCTTAGTCCCTTCGCATCGGCGGGAACCAACACCATTGATTGCTGGCGGTGCTTCGAAGGATTGTCCCGATCCGTCTTTCCCATCACGATGTAAATCTTGCAGCGCGGGTCACCGGCTCCGCTCGACCACCACTTCACGCCGTTGATGACATACTGTTCACCGTCCCGCGTAATGCGGGTCTGGATATTGGTGGCGTCTGACGAAGCCACATCGGGCTCGGTCATGAGAAACGCCGATCGAATCCTGCCGGCAAGCAAAGGCTCGCACCATGTGTGGATTTGTTCAGGTGTGCCGTATTTAAGAATGGTCTCCATGTTGCCGGTATCCGGCGCCGAACAATTAAAAACTTCGGGCGCCCACAGCACGCGACCCATGATTTCGCAGAGCGGCGCGTATTCAAGATTGGACAAGCTGCCACCGTGCGTCTTCGGCTGCCACAGGTTCCATAAGCCTGCAGCCCGCGCCTTTGACTTGAGCTCCTCGATGATCGGCACCGGTTCCCAGCGCCGATCGCTGGTAACGTGAGCGTGCCAGTTTTCCTGGCCCGGGTAGACGTGCTCAGCCATGAAGGCGGTGAGCTTGTGCCGCAGCTCCTGCACCTTCGGGCTGTAATCGAAGTTCAACTTGCCCTCCTGAGAATCTTTTCAACTTGGCTCCAGCCAAGCTCGGCCATCGGTCTCGCGCGATTGCCGGCGTCGCGCGCGTGATCGGATGCAGCCGTGCCCTCGACTACGCGCTTCGCGATCCCCTGCAGGATTGCGGCAATTCGGAATAGGTTGTACGCGATATAAAAGTTCCAGTGATCGGGATTGATGCCGGACCGGCCGGTCCGCGTGCAGTACATGGCCACGTATTCGCTCTCGTCCGGGATGCCGAGTGCCCCTAGGTCCAGCCCGGCAACCCCGCGGAATTGACCCGGTGGGATGTGCCAGCTCATGCAGTGGTAGGCGAAATCAGCGAGCGGATCACCTAATGTCGAAAGCTCCCAATCGAGCACGGCGAGAATTTTCGGCTCGCTGGGATGAAAGATCATGTTATCGAGGCGGAAGTCCCCATGCACAATCGTAGTGCTGGTCTGCGGCGGAATGTTTTCGGGCAGCCAGGCGATCAGATCGTCCATCGCCCGTATTTGCTCGGTTTGCGATGTTTGGTACTGCCGTGTCCAGCGCGCGATCTGGCGCTCGATGTAGTTTCCTGGTTTGCCGAAACCCTCAAGCCCGGCGGCGCGGTAATCGATGGTATGCAGCAGCGCGATGACACGGTTCAGCTCGCTCCAGATCGAGAAGCGCTCTGATTTGGACATGCTGGGAAGCGATTGATCCCAGAGCACCCGGCCTTCGACATAATCCATTATGTAGAACGCAGTGCCTATGATCGAATCGTCTTCACACAGCGCATATGGCCGCGCCACGGGAAAGCCGGTTGCGTGCAACGCGTGCAGGATCGTGAATTCTCTGTCGACGGCGTGTGCCGAGGGTAGCAACATCCCCGGTGGCTTGCGCCGTAAGACGAAACGCCTGCCGTCCGCCGCAGTGATGCAGTACGTCGGGTTCGATTGTCCTCCCTTGAACTGCGCAAGCTGAAGCGGGCCTTTAAGGCCGTCTATGTGCTCCCCGAGATAAGATTCCAAGGCGCCGGTGTCGAAGCAAAGTCTCTTGTCGACAGGCTTGGTGCCTATGAACTGTTCGAACATCAGGCGGTCATTGCCCTTGCAAGGTCACGGGTCAGACGGGCAGATTCGACGTTGTGAACGTGCGCATGTTCTCCGGCTTTCAGCGCACGGCTCGCCCGCCCGATCACCTGACCGTACTTCAAAATATCCGCGCCCTGCGGGATATCGACGGTGCAGACCTTGTGGCCAAATGCGATGTCCTGCGCGAGCTTGACTTGCCCGGATGCATCTCCCTGGAGAGTGCAGGACTCACCGCTGCGTCCGGAATCAATGAGCGTGGCCACATTGTCGATCGGATTAAGGACGATGGCGCGGGGCATGATTTTCTCCATTCCTACATAGGAATTGCAATAGCAATAAGCCATTATCACCCATACTGTCAAGCTTTCCTCCGAAAAGTCCTATATAGGAGTGCTTGACTCTCTCGTTGCGTTGGGGTAATCAAGGTCTCGAAAGCGAGGATCTGACCGTTCAAATTGCGATCCCAGGAGCAAGCCATGCAGCAAAACCATTGCGATAATCATTGCGCCTACTGTCGCGGAAAATTCGGCTTGGTGCGGCACCGACGCTCGTTCAAAAGCTTCTGCTCGCAGAGTTGCGCCGATCAGCATACTGCGTGGCTGCGAGCGCAAGCCGGAAAGCGCAAAGGGTGGTTCGATTGCCTATGGGCGGCGAGCTCCAATGTCAGGCCCTATGCCGGGACGCAGGCTTCAGCATGACGATGGCCCAGGCAAGTTAGCCCGTGTGCGAACAGCGCTCATGTACCGAGGCGGCTTCCAATTGGGGGACTGAACATGACTGCGATGATGACGGCTCTGACTTACCTGGTCATGCTTCACATGATCGGAATCGCGGCGGGAATGATTGTGTACGGGGGTCGATCGCCGGGTTGAAATGTTCTCAACATCCGCCAATCGAGATAGCAAACGAATGAAAACCGCTTGTCATCTGCATAAGATTGCCAAGCTCGAGGCGCTGCGGGACCGACTTGATCCGTCTGTGGACTTCGAGCTGTGGTTTTGGGCCGGCATGACTGCCGGAACGCACGCCGTCAATGCAGCGCTGCATCATGCGCATGTCACCAGCGACGACGACATTTTCCCGACCCAGCCCGGCGTCTATCTCGTGCAGCAGCCCGACGGCTCGCTTAAGCCTGCCTTCCATGCGCTCGGCGATGTGCTGCATGTCGGCCGCCCAAAAATCGATGCTCCGGTTCCGGCAGACATAGCGGCGATGATGCACGAGATGGAAATCGTGGAGCAGCATCGCGATCCCTGCGTGCGCGACAGGCGTGAGCCGACCCGAGAAATCGTCGAGGCGTGCGAAGGCGCTTTGCGTCACTGCCTGCAATTGCTTCGCCAACGAATCCCGGGTCAAGCGCCGTGAATATCGCAGAGCATCGTGCAAAGGCTGAGCGGATCGAGCGTTCGCTTGCAAAATGCACTGCGAGCGACTTCGAGATGAAAATCGAGGGCGCCATGCTTGCGGGTACGCACTGGCTCAACGCCGCGCTGCATCGCATGGCGGTCACCACGCCTGAGAACGACGTCTTTCACACCTACCTGCTGACGGTGAACGAATATCGCCGGCTGAGTGTCATGGATGAAAGTCTGATCAACGCGCTTGCGCAGATCGAGGATATGCGCCCGCCGTTCGTCCGCGGCAATTTGGCCGGAGGTGAAGGCGCTGCCGATCGCGCCCTCGAGTTTCTGGCGATCATTCGCGCCAAGGCCACCAAGAAGGAAGACTAACAATGCGCGCAGTTCGAATTATCCCGGGGCCTGAGGGCGGCAAGGTAGAGCTTCGGGAGGTGCCCGATCCAGTCGTTGCCGAAGGTCAGGTGCTCGTAAAAGTGCAAGGCGTCAGGTCTCAACCGCGGGGAGATCACGCAGGTCAAGGCGATGCTTTCCGGAGATCCTGCGCCGATCGGCGTAGAGTTTGCCGGCGAGATTGCGGCCGTCGGAACCGGCGTCAATGGCTGGCGCGAGGGTGATCGCGTCATGGGTCATGGACGCGGAGGCCAGGCGCAGTACGTGCTCGCCGATCAGCGCGCGATCATGCCTGTCCCTGCCGGCATGTCGTGGGTTGAGGCGGCGTCGTTTCCCAATGTGTTCATCACCGCGCACGACGCACTCGTGACGAACGGGCAGCTGCGTGCTGGCGAGGCGGTCCTCGTCAATGCCGCGTCGAGTGGGATTGGCTTGGCGGCGATTCAGATCGCTTCGCTGCTCGGCGCAAAGCCTGTGATCGCCGCTTCAAGATCCGCTTCGAAGATCCAGCGATTTGCCTCCTTCGGCGTCGACGTCGCCATCGACACGTCGCGCAAGTCGCAGGTCGATGTCGTCATGGCAGCCACCGGCAAACGAGGTGTGGATGTCATCATCGACTCTGTCGGCGGCACGCTTTTCGAGGCCAACCTGCAAAGCCTCGCAGTCAAAGGCCGGCTGGTGCATATCGCACGGCTGGGATCGAGCACTGCCAAGATCGATCTCACCCTGCTTTGGCTCAAGCGGCTAAAGCTGATCGGAGTGACGTTTCGAACCCGCAGCGAGGAAGAGCGGCTTGCCTGCGTGCAGGCTTGCGCGCGCGATCTGCTGGAGCCGCTCAGGGCTGGTCGACTGAAATGGCCGATCGACCGTACTTTCTCGTTGGAATCGATCGCCGAGGCGCACGCGTATATGCAACGCGATCAGCATTTCGGAAAGATCGTGTTGACCGTGGATTGAAACAGGGACTGAAAACAAGGGAGACGTCCATGAGCATGCAAGTCACTCCACTCACCGGCTCGATCGGTGCGGAAGTCAGAAAAATCAATCTCAACGATCCGATTGATGACGATACCTTCGATGAGCTGCATGAAGCGTTCCTCGATCACTGTGTGCTCGTCTTTCGCGATCAGGGGATTGCGCCGGAGGCGCAGATTGCATTCGGAAAGCGCTGGGGCGAGCTGGTTCAGCAGAACCCGCTGCTGAAGGGCGCTTCCGGGTATCCGGAGCTCATTCAGGTCACAAAGATTCCCAAGGAGACGGCTTCGACAGAGGCTTGGCACTACAATTCCCCGTACACGCCCGTGCCACCGAAGATCTCAATTCTCGCAGCGGTTTGCGTTCCGCCGGGCGGCGACACCATGTGGTGCAATCAATATCAGTCCTACGAGCGGCTATCAGCGGGCATGAAGCGGATGCTTGAGGGCGTTCGCGTGAAGTTCGTGGGTCTCCGGCTCGGCCGAATGATGGGCGCAGACCTGAAAGACCTTCCGAGTGCCGTGCACCCGGTCGTGCGCACTCACCCGGAAACGGGACGCAAGGCGCTTTACGTCGGGCACAAGGAGACTGCGCAGCAGCTCGATGGCATGACTACCGAGGAAAGTCGGCCGCTGCTTGATTTCCTGTATGAGCATTCTACCCAGCCGGACAACATCTACCGTCACATGTGGCGCAAAGGCGACGTCGTGATGTGGGACAATCGGTGCACCATGCATTACGCCGTCCATGACTATGGGGAGCAGGAGCGTGTGCTCAACCGCATTACGCTCAAGGGCGAGGCGCCGGCCTGATCGCTCTTGTTGCAGCGGCTGCGTCAGGATCCGAATTTGAAGGAAGACCTTATGATAACGAAGAATGTTGCAATGATCGCGCTTATGGCAGCCCTGGTGTTTGCCGTGCCTGCCGGCGCGCAAAACGCGCCGGATGGCTACCCGTCTCGACCGATCAGGCTGATCGTGCCGCTTTCACCTGGCACGACAACGGACGTCGTGGCGCGCACGGTTGCCGACCGGCTTTCCCGCGAACTTGGTCAGTCGGTGATTGTGGAAAACAAGCAAGGCGCCGGGGGGACCCTCGCTGCAAAAGTTGCCGCGATGTCTGCCCCGGACGGCTACACGATCATGATGGTCAATTCGCAGCACTCCATCAACCCGGCGGTGTATCAAACATTGCCCTATGACACAGTGAAGGATTTCGCCGGACTTGCATTGGTCGCCGAAGCCCCCTCCGCGGTGGTTGTTTCCCCCCAGCTCGGTGTCAAGACAATCAAGGAGTTCATCGCGCTCGCAAAAGAGCGGCCAAATACGATCAACTATGCATCGTCAGGCATCGGCAGCCAGACACATCTTGCCGGTGCTTATTTCGCCAGCCAAGCCGGAATCGGCATGGTGCACGTTCCGTATCGGGACTCTTCCCAGGTCATTGCCGACCTGCTGGCCGGTCGCGTTCAGGCAACTTTCGCGCCTGTGGCTTTCCTGCTCGGTCAGATACAGGAAGGCAAGCTGCTGGCATTGGCAGTCACTTCCCGCGAAGGCATAACCACGCCCGTGAAAATCCCGAGCGTGAGTGAGCAGGGGATACCCGGCTACGAGTACACGACGTGGTTTGGGTTTCTTGCGCCGGCCAAGGTGCCAACCCTTGTTGTCGGGCGGCTGGCACAGGCTCTACAGCGCGCTGCAAATACCCCGGAAGTCAAGGACAAGTTATCGGGCTTGGGAATCGTACCGCGGACGTTGGCCCTGACGGAGTTCGATGAGTACATCAAAGCTGATATCAACAAACAAAGAGAAATTGTTATCGGCGCCGCCATCGAGCCGCATTAGCCTAAATACCGCTGCGGGAGCCGCGCTGCCCGCCGAAGAGGCACTCACTGCGATGCGGCTTGCCGAGAACGGCGATAATCCCGCCGGTTGCATCGCCATTGCTTTTTTTTGCGGGAGTTTGCGATCGGGGCGGGTGCGCTGGAGGACATGAGTCTCAGCGCGTTGGTATCCCATTGCGCGCGGGCGGAACCAGGTCTAGGTGCACGACGAGATGACGCACGCCGGAACGCATAAATTGATACATTTCAGCCCTAATTCGATCGGTGAATCGCGTTTTGCAAAAACATTCTTTATGACGCGCTAGACCAGCTATCTACCTTTCGGCTAGACGGCCTGCGCAGGAAGAAGACCAGAATGCGCACCACAATCTGGGCTTCGCTATTGATCTGCGCGGCTTCTTCTGGCGCATATTCGCAGCAAGGAGCGCCCGCGGCCATTCCTGTCGGTACCGTCGTTGCTCAACGCCAGCCCATTTTGTTTCCGGTGTAATCACGGGCTGGTTTGTTGCAAAAGACGCCCCTAATTTCAGCCTCATTCAGGGGATGACTGCCCTGCTGGTCATCGTTCTGGTCGTTGGCGTGCTGGCGTTCTGGCCGGATCGCTGGAGGTACCTGCCGAACCGGCGCAACAAATAGAGTGCTCAAGCCGGTGGTGAGGCCGCAGTTCAAACTCATAGGCATACTAATTAGCAAATCAAGGTTCTGGCGTCCTTTAAACCCGAAGTTTGCCACCGAATGCCTACGATTCCCGCAGGGTTAAAGAAGCGGTTCGCCGGCATCTTCCTGATAACCCTGGGGGCGCTCGCGCTCTCTGCTCCGCTGGCTGCGGGCAGATGGTCATTGGCAGTCCTGGGGATTCCCCTGATCGCATTGAGCGCTATGGAGGCCTATGCCGCCTTCAATTCGCCGCGTCGTGCGGAGCTGAGCAGCTATTTGCCAAGCCTGTTCGCCTTGCTTGCCGGAAACGTTCTGCTGCTGAGCTCCGCACTCGTTTTCAGCGGGCTTCTCTTTCTGCTCATCGGAATTCTCGCTGCCGACGGTTTGAGCAAGGTTCTCAGGATCTGGCGCGAACCAGATTCTGCGCGCTTTCCTGCCATCGTCAACGGCCTGGTCGATTTCGGATGTGCGGCGCTGCTTTGGTATCTCGGCCGCATAATCGGCACTGGCCAGGCCATTGGGATCATCGTCGGCATCTATATCGCAGCAGCTGGTTGGCGACTGCTTATGTCACCGCTCGAAGCCTCGCTGCCTGATATGGCCGCTGCGGGACGTTCCGCTCACCCCGACTCCCGTCTCGGCCTCGCAACGAACGAGACCTTCGCTCGCCTGCGCGCCGAAGCAGAGAGCGCGTCGCGGCCGGTACGCGCTGCCGATCTCATGTGGATGGCGACGCTTGGCGGCGTGTTCCTGGCAATCCACGCTGGTCGAATGCCTATAGCGGATAGCCTGCTGGGCGTCATTTCGCCTGTGGTTGCCACTGTCGGCGATCTCTTCATGACTCTCGCTTTTGCGATGGCTCTCATGCTTCCGGCGCGTCTCTTCTGGCGACGATTGACGAGGCCGGTCGAACGATTGGCGTGGTCGCTGCACCTCGGCGAAAAAGCCGGCGTTGCACCGATAAATCGGGCGGCTGATTGGCTCACCGGCCGCTGGCTCACAGCCCGTTTTTCGTTCGATATGCGCCTGCGCGAAGCACGCCGCTCGCTGCCGGTCACTCTGCTGCTTCTGCTGCGTCTCGGCCTGCCGGTGACGGCGTTTTTCGTGGCGTTCAACCCGATCTGGGGGTTCACCTGGTACTTCAACACGGAAAGCTGGGCGACCGGCATCTATCAGAAAATGACCGAGCTGCGGGTCGATCCCTGGCGTATCAGCATGATCGATGCCGTGACGCGCGCGTATGGCGGTGCTGGCGATGATCTTTTTCGCATCAATCCCAGCGGCGTGGAAGGAACCGGCGATTTCAGCTTTCTCGTTATCGGCGATCCCGGTGAAGGCGATGCTTCGCAATACTCGTTGATCGCGCGCTATCTGCAGCTCGGGCTCAACGATGAGGTGAAATTCCTGGTCGTTTCCTCCGACGTCATCTATCCCGCAGGATCCATGCAGGACTATGAGACGAACTTCTATCTTCCGTTCCAGGGCTTCGCCAAGCCCATCTATGCAATTCCCGGCAACCACGATTGGTACGATGCGTTGGAAGGATTCAACGCAAATTTTCTTGAGCCGAAGGCTGCACGGCCCGCAATGGAAGCTCGCGTGGAAGCCGATCTCGGACTTACCAGCACGAATGCCCACAGGATTGACAGGCTCCTCGCGGAAGCAGCACGTCTGCGCGGACTTTATGCGGTCCAGGTTGCAACTCAGCGGGCGCCCTTCTTCGAGCTGCAGACCGCAGACTTTGCGCTGCTGGCTATTGACACCGGTATCCTGCGCACGATCGACGAACGCCAATGGGCATGGCTTGCGCGCGCACTCGAACGCAGCCGGGGAAAATTCACCATGGCGATCGTCGGCCATCCTCGCTTTGCCGGCGGCCACGAAACTCCGGGCTTCGCAGAAGGCCATGATGTAACGGAATCGGCGGGACAATTTGCTGCGCTCTATCGACTGTTGGCGAGCCATGATGTGAAAATCGCCATGGCGGGCGATACGCACGATTTCGAGTATTACAGGGAAAGTCTCGGCATTGATGGTACGGCGCGCGTGATGCACCATTTCGTCAATGGGGGAGGGGGCGCTTACCTCAGTATTGGCACGGCGCTTGATTTTCCAAAACAACCCGCCGTCGGCGACTGGGCCTTCTATCCGAGGACCGATCACCTTCGTGCCAAGATGGACACCGAGACGGCAGTCTGGAAGCAACCATTCTGGTATTGGGTTAAGTGGTTCAAAGCGTGGCCGTTCAGCGTGGAGGCCTTTTCCGGACTTTTCGACTTCAATCATGCGCCATTTTTCCAGAGCTTCATGGAGGTGCGGGTCGAACGGTCGAAGCGGCGCGTGGTTCTCATTCTCAATGGTGTCCATGGACCATTGCGCTGGGGCGATCTGGAAATAGGCGGCAGCGTGCTTCCCCCCGGCGTCACGCCCGATGCTCCGGTTGAATTCATCGTGCCGATGGATCAAGGGAGCTGAAGCGTGACGTGCACAACCTGAGGTTCGCGCTTCGTGCTGAGCGGTAAGCCGCTTTTCTCGAACACTTTCAGCATTGCAATGTTTTCCGGCAGGACCTCCGCGACCAATTCCTTGATGCCCGCTTGCCGAGCAATCGCGGTGAGATGATGCATCAACGCGGCACCGATGCCTTGACCCTGGTATTGATCGATAACGGCAAATGCCACCTCGGCCTTGCCCGGCTGCACTACGATATATCGCCCGCCGGCGACGATCGCAGATCGGCCGCCTTCGTCCACCGCTGCAACCAAGGCGACGTGGTTTACGAAGTCGACGTTCAGGAAGAATGCGATTTCTTGGTCCGTAAAGCCGCGTTTTGCAGCGAAGAAACGGCGAAACAGCGACTGCGCGCTGGCGCGGCCGATCGCAGCGACGAGTTCATCCTGGTCGTCCGGTCTCAGCGCGCGGATCTCGACCTCGCACCCATTGCTTAGCCGTTCGATCGCCAAATAGGTGGCTGTTTCCGACATGGTCAGCAACCCGTAGCCGATTTCATTCAAGGCTCCGTACACGGCGGTTTCGGGCCTGGGCCAGTGGTTGCACCGCCAGATGCGACGATGACACAAACGCCGATAGGGCTTATGCAGTAAACGCTTCCGGGGCCACAAGTTCAGTAAAATGAGGCCCACGCGATGAAAGATAGTTCGGGCAGACTGACCTCGCTTTCGTGGTTCCCGCTGCCAGATGGGCACCCGCTTCACCGAGCGGCCACAGCGGTCGCTGAACGCGTTCAGGAACGCGAGCTTTCCGAACGCGGACGGGAAAGGCCGAGCCCCTGCCGGTCCTCCTGGAGTGCCATCGCTTTGTCCTCGAAATCGAAGGGCGACCGCTCGATGAACAGATCGAGGTGCTTGAGATAGCGCTGTACCGCTTCCGCGCGCGCAGGGATCGTTGTCGTGTCTGCCAGCGCGACGAGTGCCGCTCTCAGTCGGCGCATAACCTGTATCGAACCCGCACCAAATTGACGGATTTCATCAAAGGCAAGCGTCAGGTAGTTGTCCCAAGTCGGCACGCGGATGATGAGACGCAGCATTCCATCGGAGTCTTGGACAAAGCCGGGATGCAATTCCTGCCGGCCGAGACGGCCGAGAAGATCTTCGATCTGGTCGAGGGCTTGCACCGCAGTGGTCGGATCATTGATGGCGGGAGAAAGCGCCTTGATGGCGATGTCGACAAGCAGGCGAATTGGATATTTTGGGTCCTGTTCGAAGGTGCGTTCGCTGGCAAGCTGGATTGATCGCATCAACTCGTTCTCTGCCAATGGAGCATTGCCTCCGCGAACGCGCAGAACAACATTACCCTCCAGGAGGGTATCACCGACGGCAGCCACCATCTCAATAATCGAACCGCTCTGCTTTCCCTGCGCAACCAAAGCATTAGCGTTCAAACTGGCAATAACTTGCGGATATCCCGAGTAAACGACGGTTTGGGTCGTCGGCGGCAGATGGCTGGCGGCGGCGGGTTCGCTTGCATAATTCAATCCGCCAGCCGGCCATTTGTTTAGATCTCGGAACATGGCGCGAATGACCTCGCGGCCTTTGTTGCCAATCAATTGAAGTACGTTGGTAACCTGCAGATCGGTCAGGCGCTGTACCAGCCGGGCGAAAAGCAGCATGCTCAAGATCAGCATTACCGCAACCAGCAGACAGGAAAACGGCGGTACGTTGCCTGATGCACCACGATCGATCCATGCCAGAGTGAAGAGCGCGTATACGAACGTAGCGGAAAACGCACCAAGTGAATGAAAGAGCGCGTAATCGCGGGCAAACCAGAGAACCAAGCGGGGGGAATAGGCGATGGCGCTGAATTGCACCATGACGAAGGCCATGGCAAAAACCACGCCGGTGAGGGCCATCATTCCCGAGGCGGTCGCCGATAAATATGCCTGTGCCGAGGAAACCGAAACATTGAAAGTATAGGAAGGTAAGTATGCCTGCTCGAGTCGTGGCACGGCGAGGCCACACACGACGCTGGCCCCTACATAGATCATTGGAATGAGCCAAAGACGCATCTGCAATAGCCCTACGGTTACGTTTGCAAGACTGTGCTCTCAGGATGCCCCGGCATTATGCCGGTCGTCGCATGTTCTCCATCAAAATGAACATACTGAGCAGGCCGACCCACAATGGGAAAACAACAAAGCTCCAGCTGAAGGAGTAGCTGCCGATCAGAAGCAGCACCGCCAGCCCATACCCGGCAAGTGCCAGCCAACGCGGTGCAAACCGAATGTAAATAGCAAGCGTCGAGGTGGCGATCATGAACACGCTTGCCATTTTTATCATGTAGATGTTCACCAGATTGTAGGCAGTGGCGCGGGCGAGGTGGAAGGTGGCTGAGTTCGCCAGCTGTTCGGGCTTTGCAGCAAAGGCGACCAGGATGCCTCCGATTAGTGCCGCTGCAGCAAACAACATCGCCAGGAACAACAAACCACTGCCGAAAAAAACGGTGGCGAAGAAACGATCCTCCAGCTCACGCAAACGGTCGCGCAGAACTCCGATAAACCACAAAAATGCGATGCCGGCGAACGGCACCAGATTCAGTGCAAGCGCAACAGTGCCGGAATCGGTCTGCAGCCATGCGCCCGGTTCCTGAGGGTCGGCCGGCACTGAAATGCGAAGAAGCGAGAATACGATGATCAACAGCAGTGAAAACAGCATTCCTGCAATAGCGGCCGCCTTCGGGGTCTTTAGCGTCGCCCGCGTGAGGGGCTCATCTGCCATGACAATCTGCTTTGATCAGTATTTCTCGGCAACGAAGGACTTTCCCTGTAAGGGCGCCTGATCGTCGTATTCGTGCTTGTTCGCTCGCTTGGGGAGCTTGACCTTCGCCTTCGGCACTTTCTCGAACGGGATCAGGTCGAGGATGTGGGAAATACAGTTGAGCCGCGCCCGCCGCTTGTCGTCGGAACGAACGATGTACCATGGCGCGTGCTCGCTGTCGGTTTTTTCAAGCATCGCGTCACGCGCGCGCGAGTAGTCATACCAGCGGCTGTATGATTCGATATCCATAGGGCTCAACTTCCATTGCCGCAGCGGATCGTCGATGCGAGCAGCGAATCGTCTCTCCTGCTCCTCCTGCCCGACTTCCAGCCAGATCTTGATCAAACTGATGCCGGCGTCCACGATGTATTTCTCGATTTGCGGGCAAAGCTCGAGAAAACGGCGGTGCTCGTCTGCGCCGCAAAATCCCATGACATATTCGACGCCGGCGCGGTTGTACCAGCTGCGATCAAAGATCACGATCTCACCTGCTGCCGGAAACTTCTCGATGTAGCGCTGCAGGAACATCTGGGTCTTTTCCCGATCCGAGGGAGCCGGCAGAGCCACGACACGAAATACGCGCGGGCTTACCCGTTCGGTGAGCGCCTTGATGGTTCCACCCTTGCCGGCGGCGTCGCGCCCTTCGAACAGGATGATGATCCGCGTGCCTTTTGCCTTCACCCAGTCCTGCAAATCGCAAAGGTCGACCTGCAGCTTGCGCAGCTCCTTCTCATAGGCTTTTCGTTTCATCCTGGCAGTGCTGTCTCGTCTTTCGCGTGCCATGAAGTCGCTCCTCTCGCAGGAGAGAATTTTTGCGCGGTTCAGAGTTCCGATGGCGGCTCGCTGCCAGGAAGCAGCGGACATTTGCGCTAAACTAATCGATGATGTGGTAGCCGCCGTCGATGTAAAGGGTTTCGCCGGTAATGAGGCGCGCGGCATCGTGCGCCAGAAAAGCGACGGCGACGCCCACGTCGTCGATGCTCACCAGGCTGCGTGCAGGGGCCTTGGCCTTCGCCTTGTCAAGCAATGCGTCGAATTCCGGAATTCCCGAGGCGGCTCGCGTCGCCAGCGGCCCGGGCGAGATGGCGTGGACGCGGATGCCTTTGGGGCCGAGCTCGGCCGCGATATAGCGCACCGCGCTTTCCAGCGCCGCTTTGGCCACGCCCATGATGTTGTAGTTCTTAACGACCATCTGGCTGCCATAGTAGGTCATGGTGAAGAGCGTCCCGCCCTTGCGCATCAGTGGTTCCGCAAGATGCGCCATGCGGATGAACGTCCAGCAGGAAACATCCATGGTGGTGAGAAAACCTTCGCGCGACACATCGACGACTCGACCCTGCAGGGCGTCCTTTGGCGAAAACGCAATGGAGTGCAGGACAAAATCGAGTTTGCCCCATTCATCGGTGATGCGTTCAAACACCGCCTCCATCTGCCCGGGCGTGTTCACATCGAGCGGCAGCATGATCGGCGCCTCGAGTTCTCGCGCCAGCGGCTCGACATATTTTTTTGCTTTGTCGTTGAGATAGGTTACCGCCAACTCAGCGCCGAGTGCCCGGAAAGCCTTGGCGCAGCCCCAGGCGATCGACTGATCGTTGGCTATACCAACGATGAGACCTCTTTTGCCTTCGAGAAGTTTGGCTTTTACGGCAGGAATCATGGGGGAAGACCTTTTGCTTTCTGGTTGGAGTACCTGCCCCTCCAGGTAGCGTTCGGCAAGAGTATTGAGATTCTGAAACGCCCGGCGTCGATCCTTGGCATCGTTGATGTGCGCTATTTCTCGGCCGTTCACCTTCAAATATCCTTCACCCCAGGGGGCGACATCCATCTCAAGCTTGTGATTTCCGACGGACGCGATCCACTGCTGAAAGGTGGCACCTTTGCCGACCGGCAGCTTCTCGTTCGCCTTCCAATCCGGTTTTCTTGACGTCATCTCACCAGCCCTCGTTTGCCTCACAGCGCCATTTGCGGAACGTCTTTCGGGATCACGAGCTCGGCTTCCGTGGCCGCCACCACCTGGGCCGTAGAAACGCCAGGGCCGGTCTCGAGCAGCGTTGCACGGCCATCGGGGAATGCGATCACGGCCAGCTCGGTCACGACCAGGTCGACTTGACGTGTCGCGGTAAGAGGCAACGTGCATTTCTTGACGATCTTCGCAGCGCCCTTGGCGGTGTGCGTCATGGCCACAATGACCCGCTTGGCTCCGGAAACAAGATCCATGGCGCCTCCCATGCCAGGCACCAGCTTCTTGGGTATCGTCCAGTTTGCCAACTGCCCGGTCTGATCGACCTGCAGGCCGCCCAAGACGGTGAGATCGAGATGACCACCGCGAATGAGGCCGAATGACATTGCGCTGTCGAATGTGCTGGCACCCGGCAGAGCGGTTACCGGGCGGCCGCCGGCATCTGTGAGCATGGGATGCGCCATGCCTTCCTCCGGAGGCGCGCCGGTTCCGATCAGTCCGTTCTCGGACTGGAAAAACACATGCATTCCTTCCGGCACATAATTTGCGACCAAGGTCGGAATTCCAATGCCCAGGTTCACGAGCATGCCCGATTTAAGTTCCCGGGCAGTCCGACGGGCGATGATGGTCTGCGCGTCCATGGACATCTCACAGATTGGCAATGAGGTAGTCGACGACCGGAGCAGGCGTTACGACGTGGTCAGGCGAGATGACGCCGACCGGAACGATATGCTCGGCACAAACGATGACGGTTTCGGCAGCCATCGCCATCACCGGATTGAAATTGCGAGCCGTCAGCGCATAGCTCAGATTACCGAGGTAATCGGCAAGAAAAGCCTGCAGCAGCGCAAAGTCCGCACGCAGCGGGGTCTCGAGCAGATAACTCTTGCCGTTTACTTCAATGCGTTTCTTGCCGTCCTCGACCGTTGTGCCGATACCCGTTTGTGTCAGGATGCCGCCGAGACCGTGGCCCCCGGCGCGGATGCGTTCGATGAGCGTACCCTGCGGGACGAGTTCCACCTCCAGCGCCCCCGCAATCATCTGCCGCTGGGTTTCCGGGTTGAGACCGATGTGGCTCACGATAGCCTTGCGCAGAAGCTTGGCATCGACGAGCTTGCCGATGCCCTTGCCCGGCGCCGCGGTATCATTGGCGATCACGGTGAGATCGCGCTTTTTCTGTCGCACGATCTCGTCGACAACGCGCTCGGGCGTGCCCACGGCCATGAACCCGCCGATCATCAGGCTTGCGCCGTCCGGTATCATGGCAACCGACTGAGCGAGAGAGACTGTTCGCATTTCAGCGCTTCACAGCTGCGAGATCGCCCGCTGTTCCAAGCTCAATGTTGCCACTCTTCAAATCGACTGCAACTTTCCTCTCAGCAGCAGTATTTCATTTCGGCGCTCTAATCGGTGCTGAACGGTTCGGCTGACACGCTGCCCCTTTCGTCCGAGGGAAGCGTTCGCACGGCCAGTTCGAGATTCCGCGCCTCTTGCTCCAAACCAATCCAGCGCAGTTTGCGTATCAATTTTGCCCATTCCCGCGGTGTTCGCTCGTTTCCCGATATCGTTGTACGCTCGTTTGCCTGTTGCATGGACATTTCTCCCATTAGCTCGTGATTGTTTATTTCATTTACCGATCTCGCCGTTACTTTACTCGCTGGGAGAATGGGAGTCGGGTTTTACGTACTTCCCTTGGGCCATCCATTGGACATCGACCCGCCGATTTTCTTCGTGATCTTTTGGCACTCCTCGAACAGCTGTCGCCCGTCTTCAGCGGCCATTTGCATGCGCTGCGCCACGCATTTCTGATAGGTTTGCAGGATTTCCGGAACGGAGTGCGTTGCCGTCAGCTTGGCTGCCAATTCTGACCAGAGGTCCACTTCCGATTTCACGCGGGCAAGCCACGCGCGGCTTGCTTGCTCGTACGCTTCGAGCAATTCCTTTTGCACGTCGAGCATTCCGTCGGGGGGCTTGCTGACCATGGTCGTTATCTCCCTTTAGAATCGAATACTACGCCCCTGTTGCGAACGGTTTACATTGATCTCGATCAAAAGATCCGCTCGACATGCGGCGATTCGAAGCAGAGGCGGCTGGAAAGGAACTCATGGCTGAAATCAGTTTTTCCGGCGTGGGTAAGATAATCCTATCAAAAGAATCTGATGGACGGGAAAGCCGCCCGCTTTGGATTCCGATCACCCGTTTGTGTCCGACGGCACCTCACTATACCCGGTAAAATCGGTCTTATTACAGAGCTGCATGTCAGGTATGATGATAGTTCATGAGACGTCGCAAACTGCGGGTTTGTGCGAGAGCAATGCGATGTAGTTCAGAAGAAAGCAGGATGCCTGAAAGAGCGAATGATGGCCAAACCTGAGGAATTGCTGCCTTGCGCCACAGACCTCATGCAAAAAATAGCGCTTGCCGAGGCTGAGGAAGCAGCAGATGCGCGCCCTTACCGAGGCCGAGGCCGAGAAAAAAGCGCTGCTGGATCAACTTGGCAAACCGTCCGGTATCTCCGACGAGGAGGCCATCCGGCGAGCGACCGCCATCATCGAGCGTGCGGTAGGGAGCCGGCTCACCGAAGTGCAGGTATATCGCTTCCCCAACCAACTGTGTACGGATAAGGGGCGCGCCATCAATCAGCTGGAGCCGGGCTGGGAAAAGACGCTGACCGGCGTGCCGAAAGAAATCTACGAGCTATGGCGCAAGTATTTTCGCGAGCGCGGCTACAAATTGCGCGTACAGATCATCGACTTTCCCGGTGGGATGCCGGGTGACGTCGGCATGACGTTGAGCTGGAATTAAGCGCCAAACTCGCTCCAATGCGGAGGGACAAACAAATGCCGTCGAATCAGAACTCATCGCTGCCCACCAAGCAGGCTTCATCGCTTTCGGCGATGCCCATGTTCGGGTTATTTGCGCCGGCCATGGAGTACATGGCCGACGCCGCCCAACGCACGGTATTGTTCTGGGATGTCATGCGCCAGCGTGGCAATCAGTATCGCGAGCACTTGGCTGAGACCGCCCCGCATGTACTGGAATACGAAGTGGAGCTCGTCATCGACGGCCGCACGCTGGAGCGGCCGGTCAATTATGCTCTCGTGCGAGTCCTTCCGCCGAAGGGTGTCGAGGTCGATCCGCTGCGCCGTCCCTTCGTGATTGTCGATCCGCGCGCCGGGCACGGGCCGGGGATCGGCGGTTTCAAGGCCGACAGCGAAATCGGCGTCGCCTTCGGCGCCGGGCATCAGTGTTATTTCGTCGGCTTCCTGCCGGATCCCATGCCCGGGCAAACAATCGAGGACATCGCCCGCGCCGAAGCAGTTTTTCTCGAGAAGGTGATCGCCTTGCACCCGCAGGCCGACGGCAAGCCCTGCGTCATCGGCAATTGCCAGGCCGGATGGGCGATCATGATGCTCGCCGCCATCCGCCCCGAACTGTTCGGTCCTATCATCATTGCCGGGTCGCCGCTCTCCTATTGGGCCGGCGTGCGCGGCAAATACCCGATGCGTTACAGCGGCGGCTTGTTGGGAGGCAGCTGGTTGACCGCCTTCGCGAGCGACCTTGGCCACGGAAAATTTGACGGCGCCTGGCTGGTGCAGAATTTCGAAAATCAGAACCCGGCGAACACGCTTTGGACCAAGCCGTACAATCTTTATTCCAAGATCGACACCGAGGCCCCGCGCTACCTCGGTTTCGAGCGCTGGTGGGGCGGCCACGTCAACCTCAATGCCGAGGAAATCCAGTTCATCGTCGATGAGTTGTTCATCGGCAACAATCTCGCCGCCGGCAGAATTCAGACCTCCACCGGCAATACCATCGATCTTCGCAACATCCGCTCTCCGATCGTGGCGTTCTGCTCGAAGGGCGACAATGTTACGCCGCCGCAGCAGGCGCTCGGATGGATCCTCGATCTCTACGAGAATGTCGACGAAATCCGGTCCTACGGACAAACCATTGTCTACACCATTCACGAAAGTGTCGGTCACTTGGGAATTTTCGTTTCCGGCGGGGTTGCCCGCAAAGAGCACGGAGAATTTTCCAGCAACATAGACCTGATCGATACTCTGCCGCCCGGTCTTTACGAGGCAGTATTCGAAAAAAAGAGTGAAGAGACAGCCAGCCCAGAGCTTACAACCGGCAACTGGGTGATGCGCTGTGAAGCAAGGACACTCGACGACATTCGCGCGCTCGGCGGCAATGACGCAGCCGATGAGCGCCGCTTCGCAACAGCGGCGCGTGTTTCCGAGATTAATCTCTCGCTTTATCGTACGTTTGCCCAGCCGATCGTCCGCGCGATGGTGACATCCCCGCTGGCGCAGGGGATGCAGCAGTTGCACCCGCTGCGGCTGCAATATGAGCTTTTCTCAAATGCCAACCCGATGATGTCGTCGACAGCCGCGATGGCCGAGCAGGTTCGCAACAATCGAAGGCCGGTGACCGCCGACAATCCGTTTATCGCCATGCAGGAAAATGTCTCGCGCCAGATCGTTGCTGCTCTCGATGCGTGGCGCGACATGAGCGAAGCTTTTGCCGAACGAATGTTCCTGACTGTCTACGGCGCACCGGCGCTCCAGGCAGCCGTCGGGATCGATCCGGCGGCAACGCGCCCTTTGCGGAGGGCAGCGAAGAATCCTCTGCATCACGAACTTCTGGAGAAGCGGATTGCGGAGCTCAAGTCGCGCATTCCGGCGGGTGGGCTGCGCACTGCGCTCATTCGCGCCCTCTTGTATGCGGCAATGGGGCGGGCCGCGGTCGACGAACGTGGCTTCGAAGCGGTACGCCACATTCGCCGTGCGCATGGCGATATGCCCTTGCCGGATTTCAAGGCGCTCGTCCGCGAGCAATTCCTCCTTCTGCTCACCGACGAGGAAGCTGCCCTCGCCGCCATTCCGTCAATGCTGCCGCCCGAGGCCGACACCCGGCGCAAGGCGTTCGATCTCATCAAGCAGGTGATGAGCGTCCGCGGCGAATTATCTGCCGAAGATAAGGAGCGGACGGTGCGGGTGGCTCGCCTGTTCGGCCTCGAAGAGGAATCGGCTGCCACTCGAAACCTCACGCTTATTTCCTCGCCTCGGCAAGACCCGCAGGCGAAAGCCTCCTGACTCAAATTCCCTCAGGATACGAGGTTGACTATGCTCAAGGACGACGAGATCGGCAACATGGCGGCAATCAGCCCCGCGGCCCATCCACCGCACACCAAATACGAAAAGCTCATCGCATTAGCAAAGCAAGTTCCTGCTGCGAAGACCGTGGTAGTGCATCCATGCGACGAGACCTCGTTGCGCGGTGCAATGGAGGCAGCTCGCCTCGGGATCATTGTTCCGATCCTTGTCGGACCGGCTGGCAAGATTTCTGCCGTCGCTCAACAGCACGGCATCGACATTAGCGGTGTCGAGATCGTCGATGCGCCGCACAGCGAGGCGGCGGCGGAAAAGGCGGTCGAGCTGATCCACGAGTTGAAGGGCGAGCTGCTGATGAAGGGCAGCTTGCACACCGACGAGCTCATGCGCGCGGTGACTTCCAGCAAGACTGGCCTGCGCACAGCGCGGCGCATCAGCCATGTCTTCATCATGGATGTGCCGACCTATTCGGATACCCTTTTCATCACCGATGCGGCGATCAACATCTTTCCCGATCTCGAGGCCAAGCGCGATATCGTGCAGAACGCGATCGATCTGTTCACCCAGATCGGCCTCGGCACGCCGCGGGTTGCCATCCTCTCGGCGGTCGAGACGGTGACCCCCAAAATCCCGTCGACCATCGAGGCGGCCGCACTCTGCAAGATGGCCGATCGCGGCCAAATAACCGGCGGCGTCCTCGATGGTCCATTGGCTTTCGACAACGCAATCGATCCGCAAGCCGCCGAAATCAAGGGGATCAAATCACCGGTCGCCGGCCGTGCGCAAATCCTGGTGGTGCCCGATCTCGAGGCGGGAAACATGCTGGCGAAGAATCTCACGTTCCTCGCCAAGGCAGACGCTGCGGGGATTGTGCTCGGCGCGCGCGTGCCAGTCATTCTTACCTCGCGCGCCGATTCGGTGCGCTCGCGCATGGCCTCCTGCGCGGTAGCCGTGCTTTACGCTAATGCCCGCCGCCGTACCGCTGCGCTACCGGCCGCCTGATCGGCGATGGACACTATCCTCGTTGTCAACGCCGGCTCTTCCAGCGTCAAGTTTCAGGTGTTCGCGGTCGAACCCTCCGGGGAGCTGACGCGCAGGATCAAAGGTCAAGTGGACGGGATCGGTACACGTCCGCGGCTGCGGGCAACTGGCTCCGATGCCGCCAGCATCGTTGATCGCGAATACAAGAAGGAAGATATATCCAACGTTCCCGCGGCACTGGAAACGGCAGGTGTCTGGCTGCGCGAAGAACAGCGTCTCGATCCGAGCGCGATTGGCCATCGGGTCGTGCACGGCGGCCCCGATTATAATCGGCCAGTTGTTGTCAACGCCGACGTGCTCGCGCGGCTGGAGCGCTATACCTCGCTCGCACCGCTGCACCAGCCGCACAATCTCGCGCCCATTCGTTCAATTCTCGCGCGCTTTCCGCATCTGCCGCAGGTCGCCTGCTTCGATACCGCGTTTCATCGCGGCCACAGCGCGGTTGCCGATCACTACGCCATTCCGGAGCGCTTTTATGCCGAAGGGGTGCGTCGCTACGGCTTTCACGGTCTGTCATACGAATATATTGCCAGCCGGCTGCCGCACGTTGCTCCGAAGATCGCAGCCGGGCGCGTGATTGTCGCTCATTTGGGCAGCGGCGCTTCCATGTGCGCGCTCGGCAACGGACGCAGTGTCGAAAGCACCATGGGCTTCACTGCGCTTGATGGATTGCCGATGGGCACGCGTCCCGGGCAGCTCGATCCCGGCGTTGTGCTTTATTTGATAGAGCAGAAGGGAATGAGCGCGGCGGCCGTCCAGGATCTCTGCTATCGCGAATGCGGATTGAAGGGCTTGTCCGGCATCAGCAACGACGTGCGCGAACTCGAAGCGAGCGCGGAACCGCGGGCCGCCTTTGCCTTGGAATATTTCTGCTATCGCATCGGCCTTTACACCGGCATGCTGGCAGCCGCCCTGGATGGTGTGGATGCGTTCGTATTCACCGCCGGAATCGGCGAGAATTCGCCGCGCATGCGTGCTCGGATCGCCGCAAGACTCGGGTGGTTGGGGGCTGCGATCGATCCTGTAGCGAACGAGGCACAGGCAACGCTGCTCTCCAAGCCGGACAGCCGCGTAGCGCTTTACATGATTCCGACCGACGAGGAATTGATGATTGCGCGACATACCGTGGCACTGCTGTCCGAGCGTGCACAGCGGAGCGTTCTCACGACGTCGCTCGGCTGATCGATTAGATACCCCGCTCCGGATCAGGATACCGCGGTGTGACCCCGGCGCGGCGCGCTCCAGCATTAACCATAGCCCTGCTCCGTTGGTACCAACTAACCATGCAGCCGCCTGAGATCGTTGTGTTGGGAGGGGCTCTGGGATATTTGAGAAGGGGGAGGCCTCATGGAGAAATGCCATGCGAAGTATGTTGCTTTCCTACGGCACGGCGGCGACCGCGCTCGCAGCCGCGACCCTCTTTGCTCCACCTCCTGCGCAAGCCATGACCATCGCGACACCGGCAGGGCTTAGCGCAGCCATTCAAGAAGCGAACGTCACACAACAGGTCCAATGCTGTGGACGCAGATACAGCTATGCCTATTGGCCTTACTATGCCTACGCGTATCGGCCATATTCCACGTATACGTATTGGCCAAGCTACGCGTACACCTATCGGCCCTATTATTCCTACGCCTACAGCTATTGGCCCTCTTACACCTACGCCTATACCTATCGGCCTTATTACTCGTACGCATACACCTATCGGCCCTCCTACTCGTACGCCTATGCCTATCGGCCCCGCGCATACACGTATGCCTATCGACCGTACCGAGCGTACGCCTATGCCCACCGGCCGTACCGAGCTTACGCCTATGCCGGATTCCGCCGGCCGCTCTGGATCGGATGGCGCGGGCGTCGGTGGTGACGCAAACGCTACGTTTCACGAGCTGATCTTTCTGCAGCCGGGCGCGGATTTGAAAGCGCCCGGCCGAATTTGGCTTGAGTTAACTCCTGCACGCGGCGCTCACGAACGACGGGGCTCCGCGAGGCAAAGCTTCTGCAGTCGCCCTATGGTTTCGAGAGCTCCGTAGCGGTTGGGACTCGACCGTCCGGCGTATATTTGTCGACAGCTTCGGGAAGGTGTTTCGAAAGTCGCGAAAGGATGTCTTCGCGCGACAGGCCGGTCAGTTTAGACAAGTTTTCGAGCATGTCTGCTCCGATTGCTTTCTCCAGGTCAGGAGGAGCAATCTGTTTATTCGGGCCGCGCCCGACCCACGACTCCGCCACGTCACCGTGGCCCTTCTGCGTAAAGGCATCCATCAGATCCCGAAGCCCACCGCTCAGCAGGTCGCCGATGCTCTTGCCGCTAAGCGCGCCGCCCAAGCTTCCGGGTAGCGCGCCCCCGGTGCCGCCTTGCGGTACCTGCGGCGCAGCACCAGGACTGCGCTGCGCTCCACGCAGTAATTCAGCAAGCTTGTCTCTGTTTTGGTACCCCGCGAAAGCGAGAAGCGCCAGCAGCGCCGTCATGGAAGGATATCCGCGACTACTCATAATATTCACCCTTGGCTCGTTGTTCAGCTACGGTCGGCGCCGACCAAGCGTTGACCCGAAAACTACCACAACCATTTGTCAGACGCCTTTGGTGCGACGAGCGAAAATCCCCCATACCACCAGGAATAGGATTGCGCCAACGGTTGCTCCAATGAAACCAGCGCCTTGGCCGGCTTGATACCACCCGACAGCCTGGCCCAGGAAGGTGGCAAGGAAGGCTCCCGCGATTCCGAGCAGGGTCGTCAGCACAAACCCCGAAGGCTCATTCGTCGAACCAGGATGGACGAACTTTGCGATCACGCCTGCCACGAATCCGATTACGATGGTCCAGAGAATACTCATTGCGTCCTCCAACTTGTCCGGCGGTCACTGTGCGCCCGAATAAGTTGATTTTCAATTGGTAGCCGCTCTCTAATGCGCGTTCGCGATTCGCATACCCATAGTCTTCGGGCTATTTCCAGTCCATCGGCGAAACGCGTGATTTAAGGATGTGACCATCGAATAACCAAGCAGCCAGGCGACCTGGTTCAGCGACAAGGCCGGATCTTTCAAGTACCGCGTCGAAAGGTCACGACGAAGCTCGTCGAGAATCGCGGCGTAACTGGTACCCTCCACAGATAGCCGTCTCGCGAGCGTCCGGTTGCTCATGCCCAGATTGCTTGCAACTTTCTCCACTTGCGCCTTTCCGTGCGGCAGAAGTTGAACAATTTCGTTTTCGACCATCGCCCGCAGGGTGCCGGAGCTCTTAGCGCGTTTGGCGAGTACCTCGTCACAGGCATTTTTCAGGATCTGGAGCAGATATTTGTCGGATGTAAGAATCGGCGTCTGCAGCTGCTCTGTTGGAAGGACCATGGTGTCAGCTGTGGCATTGAACGTCACTGGACAGCGGTAGAAACGGTCGAACTCAGTTCTATGGGTGTTGCGACCGTGAACGAAGGTGACAGCTTTTGGAGAAACATTTCTGCCCGTCAATTCCCGAAAGGCACGCAGGACAACGGCGTAACCGAACTCCGCGAACAGTTTGTCGCTGTGCCGCGAGATCTTATAGTTGACGACGAGAGCCGTAGTCCTTGTTCTTTCGGAAACAGAGAGACGAATGCTCTCATTGGAAACTGCGAGATAGCGGGCCAGATTGCGGATAGCTTCTCCTATGTTCGGAGAGGCGGCCAAGACATAGTAGAGCATACCACATTCGCGGAGATCGAAATGCTGAGCAAGGTGAAGGCCTAACGCCGGATCATCGAGTGCCTCTGCTGCTATCTCCAGGAAACGAATTTGGTTTTCCGCCCCAACGCGCTTCGGCTCCTCTCCAAATGTCAGCAGCGAGATACCGGCTTGCGCGAGCAGGGGACTCGGATCGATCTTCGCGTTCTTCAATTCCCTAATCGCCAATCGTGTTGCGACGCCATCGGCCGTGAGGAACGCCTCCCTGGTAGGAACCTTCACGCGTGTAGCCATTTCCGACACCGATGGCGATTGAACTGCAGCAGACCCTAGCACGGTCACGAACTTCGGAATCCGACCCTCGGTCGCCTGGCTCCAAATAGCAAAAAATTGGCGGCGCAGAGCAAGCCTCAGCATACGGCAGTCACGTACATAGTGGCAACGGACCGCGCGCAAGGGTCTGACCTGGAACAGCCGCGTCCCGAAGTGCGGTTCAGCCAAACACACAGACGCTGCTTGACGCGTGGCAACCACTTTATCGGCGGAGAATACCATGACCAAGTCGGAAAACTGCTGCGCAAATTGTGGAGGAAAGTTCGGTCTGGTCTGCCACCATCACTGGGGCCTGCGCTTCTGCCGCCAAGTCTGCAAGGACAATTTTCTTGCAAAAACGTCAAGGGATCTTGCGCTCGTGAGAAAGTGGTTTGGACGGGCCGAATCTCCAAAGGCCAGAAACCGTCCGATCTGCCGGTGATGCTCCCGGTGACAGGAGGCGGCATGCGCTTGTGAAGCTCCGAGCGAGCTTCGCCATCACGCAGGGCCGCTCTTCACGTCGATTGCGATAGCTCCGCCAAGGTTGGCAGCTCAAGCTCTCAGTCGATAATAATTCCGTTGCTCATTGCTGAAAAGCGAGTGACCTGGACAACCTTAAATTTTTGCGGGGGAGCGATCGCTTACACGAACTGTAGAATTGCCCACGAATCGCACCAGTCCGAGCAGATTGGTGCAGATCAGGTCGCAGCGGCCGTGTAGCGGGTGCACACTCTCGATCCCGCCCGCATGCTTCAAATCGATCTGTGACCGACGAAGCGGCCGACCCTGCGCAAAGCCGAGGATAGTGTTTGGTCTGTCACTTCGATAACCTCGATAGAAGCGGACTGCCTGGAACGCTGGTCTTCATCCAGGGCCAAGTCCCAACAGTGCCCACACAACAGTGCCCACGAACAAGACTAGGAGCACAACCAACAACAGCGATATCAAGATTGATCGCCGCACCCATTTCTTTTGCCCCAAGAAATCGGCCTCCCGCCATTGCGATCCTCCAAACCCTGCGATCAATGAAAGATTTGAGTGGCTGGCGCGATTTATACACGCTCCGCCATTGTCGCCACAAGAAGCAAAACGGCTTTTTTCAGAACCTTCGTTTGAGGGTGGCAGGCTCGACTTCTACAGGCCGAAGAAAACAATCGGTTCTTCTTAGGTGGCGGCGCGGATTTACGTAGCGCCCATAGAACCTCCGCAGCAAAAGGAAACAACCGTCACGTGACGGTCAATTAGAACCTCCGCAGCAGGAAGAAACGGGCGTCACGTGACGCCCGTTTAGAACCCCCACGTGGTCACGACAGCGCCTGCAACTTTGACTGCCGGATGGATTGTCATTTGCAAAGAAGGCGTTGCGGGCTTGTGCGAAGCCATGGTAGTTGGCAAGTCGAGTGGTGTCCGCGGTCACCACCCGACCCATTGCCCCGTTGAACTGCTGCCAAGTACCTGCACATTCCGCCTCGCTCCGATTGCGGACTGAAAAGTCGAGCAGGCATCACATGGCGGCAATGTGCCGATTTTGTTGCAAAAGTCGCCCATATGTCCGGATCCGCTACGCATGCCGATTGGTAATCCCTTCGAGATCGAATAACCTTCTTTTCCAACGTTGGAAGGAGAGCTCTGTCATGCAGTTTCGCCTATCTGTCGGCGCCCTGCTTGTGTTGGCGTGCGTAGCTGGCGCCCTGCCGCTACCGCCCGCCTACATGCATTCTGTGATTGCCCGGCTGGTTTCGCCCACCGCGGAGGCTCAGTCGAGATTACGCAGCCTCCTCGACCGGGTGATGGGCAACACGATGCCCGAGGGCATTGTCAAAACCAATGGCCGCATCGAAGCCACGCAGGTTGACGTCGCGGCAAAATACCCCGGCCGGCTGGTTGACATCACCGTCGAGGAGGGCAGCGAAGTCAAAGCGGGCCAGGTCGTCGGCCGGGTATCGTCGCCGGAATATGAAGCCCAGCTCAGATCGGCACAATTCAACGTGGAGCGGGCCAAACAGGCGATGGCGGAGGCGGAATCGCTGATCGATCAACGCAAAGCTGTCTTGGCAGCGGCTAAATCCGACTTCGAACGCGGACAGGAACTCGTAGAAAAGTCGATCATCAGCCGACAGACGTTCGACCAGCGCCGCCGTAACTTCGAAGGCTCTGAGGCAAGCGTCCAGGGAGCGATTGCGCAACGCGAGCAAGCCGACCGCGCCATCAAGAGCGCACAGGCCGAGGTCGAGCGCATCGAGTCGATTTTGCACGACCTGGTTCTGGTATCCCCCAGATCGGGGCGTGTGCAGTTCCAGTTGGCCCGCAATGGCGAAGTGATCGCCGCCGGCGGCAAGGTTCTAACCATCCTCGACCTGCACGATGTGTACATGACCTTGTTCCTTCCCGCGGCAACGGCTGGCAAACTCGAGTTCGGTAGCGAAGCTCGCATTATCTTGGATCCGGTCCCGCAATATGTGATACCGGCTACGGTCAGCTTTGTCGCTGCGGACGCGCAGTTCACGCCGAAGACCGTCGAGACCCAAGAGGAACGCGAAAAGCTGATGTTCCGCGTCAAGCTGCAACTGGATACAGCTGTTCTCAAACAATATAGCCGGCGGGTGAAGACGGGCATACGCGGACTTGGAATCGTACGCACGAACACCGCAACGCCCTGGCCCGACGATCTGCAAGTCAAGCTTCCGCAATGAGCGACACGCCCGTCGCCCATATCGAGGGTGTATCGCACCGATACGGCGCGACGATAGCGTTGGACAATGTAACAATCGATATCCCGTCGCGAATCATGGTGGGCGTGATCGGGCCCGACGGCGTTGGCAAATCCACCTTGCTTGCGCTTATTTCCGGCGTGCGTGCGATCCAAAGCGGAAAGGTCTTCGTCTTCGACAACAATTTGGCCGCGAGAGGCCATCTTAGGAATATTCGCGGTCGCATCGCCTACATGCCGCAAGGGCTGGGTCGCAACCTATATCCCACGCTCAGCGTGTTCGAGAATATCGACTTTTTCGGTCGGTTGTTCGGACAGTCATTCTCCGAGCGGCGTGCCCGCATCACTGAACTTCTGACCGCTACCGGACTCGATCCGTTCGAGGACCGTCCCGCCGGCAAGCTTTCCGGCGGCATGAAACAGAAGCTCAGCCTATGCTGCGCGCTGATCAATGATCCTGACTTGCTGATCCTCGATGAGCCCACGACCGGCGTTGATCCGCTGTCACGCGGACAGTTCTGGGACCTGATCAATACGATTCGGGCGCGCCGTCCACAAATGAGCGTCGTGGTGGCGACCGCCTATATGGACGAGGCGCAGCGCTTCGACTGGCTCATGGCCATGGACGACGGCAAGATCATCGCCCATGGCACTCTGCGGGAACTGCTGGATAAAGCGGGCGAAACGACGCTCGATGAAGCTTTCATCGCCCTGCTGCCAGAGGAAAAACGTTCGCTGCATCAGAAGGTGATCGTGCGTCCGCGCATCGCTTCTGCGGACGAAGTGCCGGCGATCGAGGCCGAAGGGCTGACCCGGCGGTTCGGTAACTTTGTCGCCGTGGACCATGTCAATTTTCGCATCGCGCCCGGCGAAATCTTCGGCTTCCTCGGCTCCAACGGCTGCGGCAAGTCGACGACGATGAAGATGCTGACGGGGTTCCTGCCCGCCACAGAAGGTTGGGCGAAGCTGTTCGGGAAGCCGATGGGATCGGACGACATGGAGATGCGCCGCAACGTCGGCTATATGACGCAGGCGTTCTCGCTCTATGGCGAGCTGACCGTCCGCCAGAATCTCGAGCTGCACGCGCAGCTCTACCATTTGCCGCACGACAAGATTGAAAGCCGCATCGAAGAACTGTTGAAGCGTTACGATCTGGAAGCCGTCGTCAACGCCAAGCCTGAGAGCCTCCCGCTCGGCATAAAGCAGCGGCTGCAACTCGCCGTGGCCGTGCTCCACGAACCTGCCATTCTCATCCTCGATGAGCCGACATCGGGTGTCGATCCGATCGCGCGCGATGCATTTTGGCGCACGCTGATTGATCTCTCCCGCGATGATGGCGTGACGATCTTTCTCTCGACGCATTTCATGAATGAGGCCGAGCGGTGCGACCGCATCTCGCTGATGCATGCGGGCAAGGTGCTGGCGGTGGGGGCACCGCTGGATCTGGTCAAGGAGCGCGGCAGCGATTCGCTCGAAGACACGTTCGTGGGTTACCTTGCCGACGCTTCTGGTATCGACCGCTCAAAGAAAGTTGAAGCGCTATCGCCGCAGGCAGCGCCGACCCAACCCGAGCCTGTGCGCGTACCGAAGCGGTTCAATTTGGCTCGTTTGTGGGCCTACGCCCGGCGCGAGACTGTGGAGCTCCTGCGGGATCCGATCCGGCTGGCGTTTGCCGTGTTTGGCCCGATTCTTTTGATGTTGGCTTTCGGCTACGGCATCTCCTTCGATATCGAAAACCTGCATGTGGCGGCGTTCGACCAGGACGACACGCCGCAAAGCCGTGAGCTGCTCGATGGCTTTTCCGGGTCCCGGTATTTTTCGGTACAGGCGCCGATTAGCTCTGCGGCCGAGGCGGAACGGCGCCTGAGAAGCGGCAATACGCAGATCGTGGTTGAAGTGCCAAGCGGGTTCGGCCGCGATCTGCTCAACGGCGCCCGGCCGGAAGTTGATGCGACGGTCGACGGCGCTATGACCTTCCGCGGCGAAACCTCGAGAAACTACGTCACCAACGTTGTCAGGAAGCAGGGAGAGGAGCTCAACCGCCAGATGCGGCGCGCAGGCAGTCCGAATGCCTGGAGCGACAACGATATCCAGACGCGCTTTCGCTACAACCAGGCTTTTCTTAGCGTCAACGCGATGGTGCCGAGCGTGTTCATGCTCATGCTCTGTCTGATCCCCGCCATCATGTCGGCTATCGCCGTCGTGCGCGAGAAAGAGACCGGCTCGATCGCTAATTTCCGCTCGACGCCGATTACCAGGGTTGAGTTCCTTCTCGGCAAGCAGCTTCCCTACATCGGCGTCGCCATGGTGAACTTCGTCTTCTTGTTCCTGATGGCGGTTTTCCTCTTCCATGTGCCGCTCAAGGGATCGTTCCTTACGTTGCTGATCGCAACAATCGTGTACGTAGTGGCCACAACCGGTTTCGGACAATTGATCTCGTCCTTCACCCGCACGCAGGTTGCCGCAGTTTTCGCTACTGCGATCCTGTCCATCGTGCCGGCGGTGAATTTTTCCGGGCTGTTCGCTCCGGTTTCGTCATTGTCCGGTGGAGCAAGGATTATGGGCCTGACATTCCCGTCGGCGTGGTATCAACCTGTCACCGTCGGGGTCTTCGCAAAGGCACTGGGAATGCCGGAGCTTTGGCGAAGCGTGGCTGCGATCGTGGCTATCGCCGCGGCCTACTTTGTTCTGTCGCTCGCGTTCCTTCGCAAGCAGGAGGCGTGACATGTCTGCGGTCAGCGCGCATCGAACAGCAAAGCTCGCCGAGGCGAGAAGAATGACGATGCGCGATCATGTCCTCAATGTCTTTCGGCTGGTGATCAAGGAGCTCAGAAGCATCCGTTCCGATCCAACCATGCTGATACTCGTTATTTACGCTTTCAGCATTTCCGTCAATACGGTTGCGACCGGAGCTGTCACTGAAGCAACCAATCTGTCAGTCGGAATTGCGGATGAAGACGGCTCGGATCTCTCTAGACAGATTGCGGAGGGGCTGGTGAGGCCGACCTTCCAACCCGCCGTACAGATAACCGCGTCCCAGATTGATTCGAAAATGGATAAGGGCGAGCTGCTGCTGGTCGTCGAGATTCCCCCAAACTTCCAGGCCAATGTTCTCGCCCAACGCAAGACCGAGATTCAGCTCAACGTCGATGCGACGGCGGTAGCCCAGGCCGGCAATGGCGCCAACTATCTCAAGACCGCCATTGCAAACGAGGTGCAAAACTTCATTACCCAGCATGGAGGTCAGCGGACCGACCCGGTGAACCTCATCGTTCGCGCCGCGTTCAATCCGAACTTGAAGACCGCGTGGTTCTCCGCAATGACGCAGGTCATCAATCAGATCACACTATTGACCGTGATCTTGACCGGCGCTGCGTTGATCCGTGAGCGCGAGCAAGGCACCGTTGAGCATCTCCTGGTCATGCCGGTAGTGCCGGCGGAAATCATGCTGGCCAAGATGTTCGCCAATGGCCTGGTAATCCTCGTCGCAGCAATGCTGTCGTTGCAATTCGTCGTCCATTGGTGGATAGGCGCGCCGATTGCCGGGTCGATTTTTCTTTTCCTCCTTGGTGCGGCTCTCTACGCCCTCGTGGTTGCCGCCCTCGGGATTCTCCTCGGCACACTCGCGACGACCATGGGTCAGTTTGGACTGCTGGCAATGCCGATTCTCGCAGCCACCCAACTGCTTTCCGGCGGCAGCACGCCGATGGAAAGCATGCCCGTCTGGCTGCAATATGTGATGAGGACAATCAGTCCGACGCCGCATTTCGTCGCCTTTGCGCAGGCGGTGCTGTTCCGCGACGCTGATATCACCCTCGTCTGGCGGCCGCTTCTGGCCATGCTCATCATCGGCTCGGTCTATTTTGCGTTCGCCATGCGCCGCTTCCGGCGAGTCATTTTCGGGAACTGATCCGCGATGGTGGAAACCAAGGCAAAGCAAGGTCGCGCTATCGTCAACACTGAAGCCTTTAAGTAGTCGCGCCGCGATTGGGTGACCACGGAACGGCAGCAGGCACGCAAGAGCTAGCTGGCTGGGGATTTATGTCGATAGACAGCGACACATTTAGCAGCATCGTATGGGCGGCGGCTCTCATCGGAATCCTCATATCCTTTTACTTTGCGCACCTGCACCGTCGACGTCACACCAAACGGTTACTGATAAGGGAACTCCTCAAGAGATACTTCCAAAACGAAATGTCTGCTGACGAGCTCGGTAACCGCATACGAGAAATAGGCGATTATTATTTCATGCGCAGCGCGGAGCTATACTCACTGGTTATCGCAGCCTTTCAAGGCGCCGTCGATGAAAAGCGCTCAGATCAGGCAAATCTGAAAGAAGGCGAGAGGAAATTGTTGGTTCGGTTAGCGGCTCTGAAAAGAGAGTTCGGCCTGCCTGATCTTTATCAAATTGAGGGTTGGCGGGCGTGGCGCGAATAGTCCAAACGGTTTTTAAAGGGAGGCTGGCCTGCGTCAAGGCGCGAAGTGCCTCCGTGCTACTTCTCGCTGCCAAAGCTGACCCATGCACGGCAGAAAAGGTGGACGTGTAGTAATATAACACCCCTTTGCTAACCATGCGCCTGCGCACTTGAACTATCTGACCTCACAGGCCGACCAATGAGTCAGGAGCCATTGTCGGCATACTGCTGTCATTGGATCGGGGAGGCTTGGTGTATAGGAGTCTTCAAAATGAGCTACCGATTCCTTGCTGTCGGCGGAGCAGTGGCAGCATTGTCAATGATGCACATCGCCAACTCTGCGGCGCAGTCCGTTTATGTGGCGCCAGGCGGTATCTACGTTGCCCCTGGAGCGACAGTCTACGTGACGCCGGGGGTGCCGAATAATGGAGCAGCCGCCGCTTACGTGCAGCCTGGCCCTGGATATGGAGGAACAGTCGCGTACGCAGAGCCCGACTACGACTATGGATACGAAACAGTCTCGTACGCAGAGCCCAGCTACCGCTACGGCTATGGACCGGGCCCATATGTTGAGCCCAGGTACGCCTACGGATATGGACCACGCCCCTACTTGGCGCCCAGGTACGGTTATGGATATGGACCCGCTGTGGCAAACCGGCGCTACTACAGTGGACCACGATCAGCCTTTGCGGCTGCTGCACTGCCACCACGACCGCGCGTGGCCGTGCCCTATCGCGCTGGTCGTTGCGCTGGCCGGCACTGTTACTGAACCATCCATTTAGGAGCGAACGGTTCTTCAACGAGAACCGTCGTTCATGGCTACAAAGTTGGCGCTCTAGCTGGAGAGGCTAGGGCGCCGAATTTATTTGAAAAGCAATCGCCGGACACCACTCGCGCTCAGCCACCAACGCAAGAATAATCAGACTCACGGCTGTCCTGAGTGATCTCGAAACGATACCTGCCCGAGAACGGCCTCATTTTCAAACTCTGCTGCCGGGGCATCTGCCGAGCTGGGGGGCTGACAAATGCAATCGGACGCGACGGCTAAGCTCGATTGCGCAAGCAAGTATGCGCTCGCGATTGCCTCAGCTGCAGTGTTGTCGTTCGAGCTAGCGATCGGCGGTTCGGTGCGCGCGCAAACGAGCGATGGCAATGCGGCCGGTTGGATCAATCTTGGCGCCCGCGGGGGAGTTGTCGCCGGCGCGCCGGCCCGCACAGACCCACCCCAGGATCGTGCGGCCAACCCCTTCGAGTTTAGCGCCCGCGGCGGATTTGCAACGGACTATATCTACCGTGGCACGACGCTTTCCGACCACAGACCGGCGGCCGGTGCCGCCTTCGAAGCAACGGCGTTCGGCTTCTTTTACGCCGGTAGCACGATCGCCAGCGTCAAGCTGCCAAGCCAGCCTGCGGCCGAAATCACGATGAGCGGCGGGGTCCGTCCGACGCTGGGGAACGTCACATTCGACTTCGGCTGGACCCGCTTTCTTTATCCTGGCGAGTCGCCCCCGCCGGGCACGTTCGCAGGCATCGAGTACTGGGAGGCCGCCGCCCGTGCCGATACCAAGATCGGTGAGCTGTTGCGCGTGGCTGGTGGTTTTGCCTATTCGCCGAACGTCTCGAACGCCGGCGCCTGGAGCAAGTACACGGCGTTCGGCCTGGGCATCGACGTGCCGCACCGACTGCTGCCGCCGGAGGTCTCCGTGTCGATGACCAGCGTCGTGGGGTACTCCTGGTTCGGGAACCAATCGGTCGAACTGGGCGGCTTTCCGTTGCCGGCCTATCTCAATTGGAATGCGGGTGTGACCTTCGCCCGCAAGAACCTCAACCTCGACCTGCGTTACTATGACACCGATCTGTCGAAGGAGAACTGTTTCGTCCTCACTGGCGATCCTGGCGCGACGCCCGGTGGAGGCGTCGATCCGGTAAGAAATCCGGAAGGCCTCAGGTCACGCTGGTGTAGCGCCACGTTCGTCGCGAAGTTCTGGTTCGCACTGAACTAATCGGCTCGGCGTCCGCAGTTATCTCGCAAGAAGAAGCACGTATCCCCTCCCGAGCTGTCTCAGGCCAAGCGAGACTGCCGGAAATCCGACGAGAATGCGCACCGGTCGTGAGAAATAACCCTGCGCCTGCGGGGAATGACCATCAGCACCGCAGCGCCCGAGGCCTGATGCAGAAATTGTCGGCGGAGAAATTTCATGATGCCCATTCTTGCATTTGGCGCCTCATTTCCAAAGTGGCCGCCTCGAATTGTTTACGGCATAAGTTGCTGTCAGCATATCGGTCATCGCCTCTCTCTCGACGATAGTACGCATCTCGCGATTGAACGATCCATCAGCCAAGCAAAGCAGTGCGGTGACACGGGCCAGAGCCTCACCGCGCGGGGTGACAGGGGACCGCGTGCGGGGTACATCCTTGCCGGTCATATCACGCTCTATGTGTTTGGTGGCTTCGTCACCATGCTGGGCGCAGTGGGTATTCTTGGCTGGCTCGGCGCGGTCATCCCGCTTGCTATGACGGTGGCGCTGATGGCTCTCAACCGCCGTGTTCGGCGGGAGGCAACAGCTGATTGTACTGCAACGTAAGGTGCGCGGTCGCGTCCAGTTCACCAATAGCGATCGCCTGTTCTTCATCCAGCCCCATCGTTGGTGCGTGCTTCCATTCTGGCTGCTGGTGGTTGGGGCGATCGCTGTCTTGGGCACTCCTCGGCCGAAGCTTGAACGGCACTGATTGAATGGAAGCGGGTACAAACGCCTCGACGTTCGAATTCGCTGGTGTAAATCCTCGTGCGACAATAGAAGCGGCTATCTGAACGGAGGCTTGGAGACAGGAATTTGACGGTACCATCCGATTGACCGTGTGGACCATCTGACAATGCACGCCTGACCGTCACTTTTTGGGAACCTGAGTATTTCTCCGCTGCCGCGATAGTTGCCTAGACACTCCCGTGATCTTTAATCCAGGCCACAAGAAGTTTCCCAAATCACGGCTAGAATGATTGGGCCCAGAAACAGGCCGGTGATGCCGAAGGAAACGGTGCCCCCAATCACTCCGATCAGAATGATTAGAATCGGCGTTTCCAGTCCCCGCCCCATGACAAGCGGTCGTAAAACGTTATCCAGTAGATTGACCGGAATCATGTAGGCCGTGAACAGTAAGGCCGATGTTGTTTCCATCACCATCCAACTCCAAATGATCAGTGGGATCAGAACGATCGATGGGCCGATCTGAATGATTCCGAGAATAAGGACCGCGGAGGTGATCAGGCTGGCGCCGGGAATTCCGGCCACCACCAGGCCCAATCCAGCAAAGAGCGCCTGTAGAGCCGAAATACCGATCACGCCTCGCGACACGGCTCGAACGGTGGCCCCAGCGAGTTGGAGGAATTCCTCGCCACGCGAAGCGAGCCTGCGTGAGAACTTTATGATGGCATCCACCAGGGAGGGTGCTGGCGAATAGAGAAATCCTGCAATGATAATAGCGATAAAGAACTTGATGGCGCCGGTACCAGCACCGGCCGCGATGTGAATCAGGCTGCTGCCAATCGGTTTCAGGAGCGGAGCGATCTTGGCTAATGCCGCCCCAATATTGTTCGAAGCGAGTTCCCAGAACTGGTAGATTTGATCACCGATCAGCGGCCAGTTTTTCACCGTTTCGCGCGGCGGCGGCAGCGCCAAAGCCGACAGATCAAGGTGCTCGGACAGGATTCGAAGACTATCGATCAGGCCTAACACGAGCCACGTCGCCGGCCCGATCACAATCAGAAGGCTGAGAAGTGTAAGTAGGGCGGCCGCTAATCGGCGCCGTCCCCCAAGCATGCCAACCATCCAATCGTACACCGGATAGAGCGCGACTGTTAGCACCACGCTCCAGGTCGCGATACTGATGAAGGGACGAACTAAGAGGAAAGACAAATATAGTAAGAGACCGAGGACACCGAGGCGGATCGTCGGCTCAACCCAGGTTGCCGTGAACTGATCGCGGCTGGATGGATCATAATCGGTGTACGGCATGCTCTTTAACTCCCGAGACCGGCCTCATGCCTTCCGGGCTTGGATACATCTCCACCACAGCGCAACCGCTACGGCGCCCAGTCGCAGAACTCCACTGAAGCACCGCCTGCCTGGGACGTTCAATACCAGGGAGCATGTGGAAGCGCGCGGCGTGATGAGCTACGGCACGGACATGAACCCTGATCGGCCCTATTTGTCATAGCAATGATCGCAGGCATGGCGCTGCATGACTTCTGGCAGAAACATCGATCGACGATCCGGTACAAAGGAACCCTTGCGGCGGCCGGATTTATGTCGGCTCCTGGCACAAAGTGTGAGAGGGAGTCTTCATTGACCTGGATCAATGCGCGAGAAAAAAAGTCATGAGAATGGCTCACCCAAAGAACTCTCCATTGGCAGCCATTGCGACGCCCCGTGCCGTAGCATTCCGTGGTCCAGCGCTCAATTGTGAATTATTCCGGTTACCGATGCACTGCGGACAAGAAATACTCTCTCCATATCCAGTAGTTTGGAGGACTTTTGCCTCTCGTCCACAGCTCGGCAGTTCCCTGTCATCCAAGTTACACAATCGGCAGGTATCGTCAGAATACCGACGAGGAGTGAGGGCGTTTCGCCCGCTCTACTGGACGCGCTGGTTTCAGGGTGCCATGTCCACACCATTCCCGAGGTGAACAAATGGATAATGCGCAGCTTCTATCCTCTGGTGCGGTGTTTGATTGCAGGACAACGACCGCAATGGGAAAGGCTTACGACAAAGCCTGTCAGTCTATGTCCGACTGGGGGCAGCCGGAAATTATCAAAGAGATTATCGCCAGGCGAATTATTGAGGTAGCGCAAAAGGGCGAGTGCGACCCCGAACAACTTTGTGAGTTGGCGCTCAGATCGTTGGGCTTTGGCGAAGCTCAAGCCCTCAGTCGATAATACTTGCGTGGCTCCTTGCTGAAAAGCGAGTAACCTGGACTTCCTGTAAATTTTTGCGGGGGAGCGTTCGACTTTACACGAACGAGAATTGCCGACGAGCACCGCCATCATCAGCTAACTGAGGTGAAGCAGACCTAATCCTCATTGCTTGAATTGATCTTGGGCGCGGGTGGCATGAAATCATTGGTGGTCAAACGGATCCGTTGTTACTGCTGGACACACGACGAGTGTCAGCCTCGAGGATGCCTTCTGGAAGGCCCTCAATGAGATCGCAGCCAGGCGGGATATGCGGTTATCCGAAATAGTTACCGCGATCGATACCGGCAGGCAGCACCGCAATCTGTCATCGGCCATTCGCCTGTTCGTCCTCGATTATTATCAGAACCGGTTCAGAAGCACTTTTAGCGGAAAGGAACTCACCGCTGAGCTTTCGAGGGCGATTGCGAGGATATCTACGGGCAAGGAAAAAGCCGCCAGTGAATAGCCGAGCGGCTGCGGTCGAACTGCCCGAAATTAGCTAGCGGTGGCGCTGTTTGTGGGTTCATCTTATAGACCGCTTGTTATCGGCCCTCTCATGTTAGAGAATGTCCACCCGGGTGCAGGTTGCGCCCTTTTCCAGGGAGACGGCCATGGGAGACCCAGCAATAGGCTGGATCGCAGCCATTATCATCGGCGGGATTGCCGGCTGGTTAGCAGAGCAGTTCATGAAGAGTGATATGGGGTTGCTGATGAATATCGTGCTCGGCATCGTCGGGGCGGCGATTGCCAGCGCCATTTTCAGCTTCTTCGGGATCGCTCTTGGCGGATGGCTCGGCTACCTGATTGCCGGCTTCGTCGGCGCGAGTTTGCTGATCTGGATCGTCAGGGCGATACGGGGCCGGACGGCTTAAGGTCGTGCAGCCCACACTGCAGATTAGGTGATGACGATCTCCAGTGTACGTTGTCGAACAGCCTCGGACAGCCGGACCGCTGGGCGAATAAGCCTTCGTGTCGCTTTCAGGTGAGGGCGTCCTGGTGTCCAGGACTGGACGATGTCGCTCGGATATTACTAGATATGTCCGTGCAAGCTATTTGGATCGGGATCGTACTGGCTGTGCTAACATTGGTTCATCCCGTCAACGCGCAAGTACGGTTTCTCGGAAAAATGATTAAATGTCCGAGTTTGTGCAGTGGCATGAACGCGACGTGCCAGCCTGGTACTCAGCAAGTCCGCAGTTCAGGATATTGCGGACGAAATATGAGGTCTTTGTTAGTCATAGCCCGCTGCTCCTATAACAACAGCGGGGAAATCAACATTTGCTTGCGCGGCTCTTGTTTCGTTCAATGCGTATTCGAGAGCATATCCCAAATATAGTGGGTACATTTCTGGCCCTAATGCCCGCTGGATTCGCCTGAGCGCTGGCGCGAATATCTGATCCGCGGCGATCTCGGCAAATTTCCCCGGAGCCGTTTTCGCGTATAGCTTTTTAGCCTTGGTAAGCTCGCGAGGCTTCAAGATTTGTCCGAAGCTAAAGGGTTTCATTATCGACTCCCTCACTACAAAACACGAAACAATACGCGGCGGCGATTGCCATTTTGCTAACGACAAGAAAAGCACCGCTGCCGGCTGTTTCCTTTGCAACGGACAGAAGCCTGGGTAGGCTTTCCCGTTCCTCAGCAACCCGCGAAAGGGAGCCATTGTCTCGACAAAAAAACCCCGGCGCGAAGCCGGGGCTAAGGTTGTCGGACACGAGTCCGACAAGCAGTAAGCAACAGCCACGTTAAACCGATTCGGCCACTATCACCAAACATTGGGGGCCTTCCTACAACTAAAGCCTGAAGGGTCCTCGTCACTCCATCGGCGAATCAGGTGGACTCAGGTCAGCGAGGCAATCCGAGATGAAGCGCGGCAACACCGACCGCTAAATTCAGTCCGAGCTGCCCGCTGACTGATAGCGGCTGCAATGCGACACTTCGATTGGAGCCGCCGATAAGCACATTGGCACCGAGACCTGCTGCGATGGTCACTTCACCTGTTGCTCCGTAGTAGTCGCCGGCAAGAAATCCCGGACCGGCGATTGTGTTGGCGAACACCGCCCAGATCATCACACCTCCTTGGGTGACGCCAATGTCGAGCCCCCACTTGGTTATGTCGCCATCATAGTCCTCACGTCGGCCGGAGCCTTCCGGTACGAATGAACACGAAACTGACTTATGTGAGCCAATAATGAAACCGATTCCGGCTGAAACATCGCAGGTCAGCACGCCGAGTTTGACCCGTTGGGCAGCGGCCGGTTCAGGCAACGCAAGGGCCAATATCAGTGCCAGAACTCGATTGATATACCACACCATCAACTTTTCCTTTCGCGTTTTCTGAAGGCCGCGAGCATTCGGCTTAGGCGCGTTATTGAATCACCGATGAGAGCATCATGCTTGTCCAGATTTACGAGACATCGACACCGAGAAGAAGCAAAGGCCCTTGCCACGCTGGGTGTGGATCACATTGGAGTATCTTGGAGCATCAACTAGCCTCTTGACACCAGCGCACGTTGGGCAATTAAAGGAAAAGTTTTCTTCGTTGATGATAGCGCGAAGTGTTCCGGTATTTGGCGATGAATCCATCGCAATTGCGAAGAGCTACGACGGCATCGCCGACATCCTTCTTCTAGATAGTTATGCACCGGGCGATGCACAAATAGGTGCTTTGGGTCAAACCCACAGCTGGGAGCTCGACAGACGAATAATCGAAAGCGTCAGCGTGCCAGTGATTATTGCGGGGGGTCTCGGCCCCGATAATGTTTGTGATGCCATCAAGGCTATACAGCCGGCTGGAGTTGATTTGAAGACTAAAACAGACAAATGGGATGGCACTCACACTAAGGACCTAGACAAGGTCAGGATGTTTGTGTCCAAAGCAAAATCTTGCTGAGAGCTGCGACCTTCCACCGAGCTTCAGTGCGGCAGTGCCCTAAGCAGTCGAAAAGTTGATGCCGGTTTTGTCTCGGTCAACAGCGATTGCTGTAGCCTCGCTTTGCGGCCGCACTCAGCAAGTCATCATCAGGTGCACTCGTCATCAGGTAACGGCTGCTCATTGAGGCGGAGCGGTCATCAGTCTTGCGGTGCGGTAACAGCAGGTTTTGGCACTACCCGGAAGAACTCTTAGCGCCGGAACTAATTCCGGTTACTGATGCACTGCGGACGCAACCAGCCGGCCAAAGCCGTCTGATCGATCTGAGCCGGAAGAGCACCATGGCGCCCGGCCGCCGACATCCGCGCTTTGACCCATGTCAATGCGGGCGCGGGCGCGGCGGCGATGCTGTCGGCCGAGCGTCGCAGCAGTGGAAGCAGATGATGTCCGTATCAATGGCCGAGACCGCCGGTGTGAGCCGCAAGACCAAGCCGTTCTACAAGGATTTGTCCATTCTGGTGCTGATCGCGATTGGCGTCGGCACGGCCCTCGGCGCTGCCGATCCCGCGCTCGGTATTGCCATGCAACCGCTCGGCAGCGTGTTCATCAAGATGATTCGGGCGGTGATAGGTCTCGTCATCTTCTTCACCGTCGTGGCCGGCATCGGCAGCATGCAGAGCATGACCAAGGTCGGCCGGCTCGGCGGCGCGGCGCTCATCTATTTCCTGGCTTTATCGACCTTCGCGCTGCTCGTCGGCCTCGTCGTGGGCAACCTGGCGCAGCCCGGCACGGGCTTCAACGTCGATCCCGCTACGCTCGATGCCAAGGCGGTTACCGGCTATGCCGGCGAGGCCAAAAAGATGAGCGTGGTCGAATTTCTCATGAACATCGTCCCGAGCACGGTGATCGACGCCTTCGCCAAAGGCGATATCCTTGCGGTGATCTTCGTATCGGTCCTGTTCGGTTGCGTGCTCGCCCGCATGGGCGATTCCGGCAAGCTCATTCGCGAACTCGTCGATGCAGGAGCAAAATGGGTATTCGGCGTCATCAATGTCATGATGTGGGCAGCCCCGATAGGGGTATTCGGCGCCATGGCTTTCACTGTGGGCCGCTACGGTCTTGCCGCGCTCGCTCCTCTCGCCAAGCTGATCATCGTCTTCTATCTCACCAATCTCCTGTTTCTGGTCATCGTTTTCGGAGCAATCGCCGCTTTGTCCGGGTTCAGCCTGATCAAGTTTCTTCTCTACATCAAGGAAGAGATCCTGATCGTGTTTGGAACAAGCTCGTCGGATTCCGGCTTGCCGGGCCTGATGGCGAAGATGGAATATCTCGGCTGCTCGAAATCCGTGGTCGGCTTCGTCGTCCCGACCAGCTACATCTTCAACACGGTCGGATCGAGCATCTACATGACCATGGCGGCGCTGTTCGTCGCACAAGCCACGAATACCGAGCTCACCTTCATGCAGCAAGCCGCGATTTTCGCGGTGGCCATTCTCACCTCAAAGGGCGCGAGCGGTGTGACCGGAGCGAGCTTCATTGCGCTGGTTGCGACGCTGGCGATTGTACCGACCATTCCGGTCGCCGGCATGGCATTGATTCTTGGCATAGACCGCATCATGAGCGAAGCACGTGCGCTCATGAACATGATCGGGAGCGGGCTGGCGGCCGCGGTGCTGGCCAAATTCGAAGGTGAGCTCGATGTCAAGCGCATGCACGCGGTTCTCGACGGCGAGTTGAAATTCGAAGACTATCGCATCAGCCGCACGGGCCCGCAGCAAGCATGAAGTCTGGCGCACGGCTTCCAGTTACTCAGTCAGGCCGGTCTGCCTCTGCTTCCTCTTCCATCTGCAGCGAGCACGGCCGAGCCGGGGGCAGAACTCCTTCTCGGCGCTATTCCTGTTACGTCCGGCCAAAATGTTGCTATTTTGCGCCAATCTGCATTACCCTGCAGTGAGTGTTTCCGGGGGCGGCGCTTTTCGTGCAACCACGCGCAACGACTTTCGAAGACATCCACGCGGTGGCCGTTAGGATCGCTGCGCAGAAATTAACGCCGTCGCAAAATCGGGATGCGGACCGTGCAGCGAGGAGGCTGTCTCAGGGCACTCACCCGCGACACGCAGGGGTCAAACTTCAGTTGTATCGAATTGGATTTCTCGATGAAGCCGCGAAGCTCGTCGGTGACGATTGCTTCGGGTTCAATCTAGGAAAGGGCACAGACACAAGGGAATTAGGCATCATTCATTATGTCTTTGCGTCGTCAGACAATGCGCTCGATGCGATCAAGAACCTGGTGCGGTATCATCATCTGGTGAACTCGACGACGACACTCGTCCTCGAAGAATCCAATCAACAGATCGCCATCGAGGTAAAGTTCCGACCTGGATTGGAGGGTTTTGAAAAACAAATTGCTGAATGGGGTCCGACGACATTTGTAGCCGTGCTGCGCTATCTCACAGGGACTCACATCGTTCCGCGCTCTTTGACCTTCATCCATCAACGGATATCGGCGGTTGACAATTTCACTGCATTTTTTGACTGTCCGGTGCGATTTGGCGCGAACCGGCAATGTATTTCATTCGCAAAAAACGCCCTTTCAGCTCCGATTCATACTGCCGATAAATATCTGCTCAACCTTCTCAAAGAATTTTGTGAAGAGGCTATCGGCAGACGTAAAACTGTTTCTACGCCGACCCGTTCCAGCGTAGAAAAGGCGCTTTTGGAATTTCTGCCGAATGGCAGAGCCACCTTGGCGACCGTTGCGAGCGCCATAACGATGAGCCCTCGCAGTCTAGCCCGACGCTTGGCTGATGAGGGAACGAGTTATACGGCGGTTCTTGATGAACTCCGCCGTGACCTTGCGATGCGTTACCTCGAGGACTCGACCTTGGGGATTAGTCATATCGCCTGGCTCCTGGGATATTCGGAGGTCACATCCTTCAACCACGCCTTCCAGCGTTGGACATCGAGTAGTCCCAAAATGGTCCGCGCGAGACAGGTCCGCTGATCCGCTGCATGTCGATAATTTTGGCGTGCATTAGCAAGTTTTTGGTTTGAATTAGCAAGACATGCCGGTTCTGATTGGTTTATCCGAGGCGCTCGGTTAATTTTGATTTTTCGCTTTTGCCGATTTTGAAATCTGTAACTTGAATAAATAACGCGCCTTGCTTGCAGATTTGGGACAAACAAGTCACTGCCGTGAATAACTATCTTATTATCGTCGGTATCGCCATCGTGCTCCTTTTGTACGGGTGGTATCGCTGGCGCAAATTTGAAAAGTATCGCGCACAGAAGGCAGATGCCAACGGCGAGCTGGAATGGATAGAAGAACTGGCGCGAGAGTATGAAAAAGGAACGATCGACAATCGCGAAAGACTGGAATGGCTGATCCGTAACTTCGAAAGCGAACACAAACATTCCGCAGCCTTCGCAGAGCGCCTAGAGAATATTCGCCGCATTCTCGGCAAAAGTGCTGGCCTCGCGCCCCCGCAACGATGAGAAAACAGTCGAAAACGCTTCGGCGTTACCGCAAGCTTGCGTTGATTTTTTCCAGCACCGCCGAGCCGGGGCACAGGTCGTTTTCGGCAAGCGAATTGAGCGGCACATCGATCGTATTGAAGTGCCGATGCAGATCCTCGGGTTCGGGATCGACATAAAGAAGACCGGTGACGACCTGCCCGATGGCGGCGTTCTTCTGCAAAAAGTTCATGGCGCCGATACGATCGTGCGGGTCGTAATCGGCGGCGATCTTCTTGAGCACGAGCCTGGAGCCGTCGTGCTGCTCCACCATCTCGACCGTGCCGGGCTCGTACGACACCGTGATCGGGGCGCGCCCGGTGATGAAATCCAGACGGTTCACCGCCTCGTTGTGCTCGCGCACATAATCGAAGCTCTTGGTTGAGCCGGCATGGTTGTTGAACGCGACGCAAGGCGAGATCACGTCGATGAAAGCGGCGCCCTCGTGCTCGATGGCTGCCTTGATCAGCGGAGTGAGCTGGGTCTTGTCGCCGGAGAACGAGCGCGCGACAAAGGTCGCGCCGAGCTGCAGCGCCAGGGCGATGAGATCGATGGCATTATCGCTGTTGGTGAGCCCGCGCTTTGACTTCGAGCCGCGGTCCGCGGTGGCGGAGAACTGCCCTTTGGTGAGCCCATACACGCCGTTGTTCTCGACGATATAGACCATGTTGACGCCGCGGCGGATCGCATGGGCAAACTGACCAAGCCCGATGGAGGCGGAATCGCCGTCGCCGGAGACGCCGAGATAGATCAGATCGCGATTGGCGAGATTGGCGCCGGTGAGAACGGACGGCATGCGGCCGTGCACCGAATTAAAGCCGTGCGAGTTGCCGAGGAAATAGGTCGGGGTCTTGGACGAGCAGCCGATACCGGAAAGCTTGGCGACCCGATGCGGCTCGATGTCGAGCTCGAAGCAGGCCTCGATGATCGCCCCGGATATGGAATCATGCCCGCAGCCTGCGCACAGCGTGGAAACCGAGCCTTCGTAGTCGCGGTGGGTGTAGCCGAGGGCGTTCTTCGGCAGCGCCGGATGATGGAATTTGGGTTTGGTGATGTAGGTCATGACATTACCTTGCGCAGCGGCGTGACCTTGAGGGCATCAAGGTGCTCGCCGATCGCGCGCGCGATGAAGCGGGCGGTGATGGGAGTGCCGTCGTAATGCAGGATCGGAACCAGCCGCACCGGGTCGATGCTGCATTCATTGACGATCAGCGAACGCATCTGAGCGTCGCGGTTCTGCTCCACCACGAAAACGAAATCATGATCGGCGACGAAGCTCGTCACGCTGGAATGAAACGGAAACGCGCGCACGCGCAGCCGGTCGAGCGCCCCGCCGCGCGCCTCGATCATATGAATGGCCTCGTCCATGGCGGGAGAGGTCGAGCCATAATAGATCACGCCGTATTTGGTGGGCCTGCTCGCCGCCGATAAGAGCGGCCGCGGCACGCGGTCCTTGGCGGTGTCGAATTTGCGCAGCAGCCGCTGCATGTTGTCGGCGTAGGGGGCGCCCTCCTCGGTATAGCGCGCGTAACGATCGCGCGAGGTACCGCGAGTGAAGTACGAACCTTTGCTGGGGTGGGTGCCGGGATAGGTGCGATAGGGAATGCCGTCGCCGTCCACATCGAGATAGCGGCCGAAATCCTTGCCGGCTTCGAGATCGGCGGCGGTCATCACCTTGCCGCGGTCGTATCTGCGATTGTCATCCCAGCGCAGCGGCCGGCACAGTCGATGGTTCATGCCGATATCGAGATCGAGCATGACGAAGATCGGCGTCTGCAGCCGGTCGGCGAGATCGAACGCATCGGCCGCAAAATCGAAGGCCTCGGCCGGGTCCTCCGGAAACAGCAGAACATGCTTGGTATCGCCATGCGAGGCATAGGCGCAGGAGATCAAGTCGCACTGCTGCGTGCGGGTCGGCATGCCGGTCGATGGGCCGGCCCGCTGCACGTCAAAAACGACCGCCGGAATCTCGGCAAAATACGCAAGTCCGAGGAATTCCTGCATGAGAGAAATGCCGGGACCGGATGTGGCGGTGAATGCGCGCGCGCCGTTCCAGGCGGCGCCGATCACCATACCGATGGAGGCAAGCTCGTCCTCGGCTTGCACGATCGCGACCTTGCTCTTGCCGGTGGCCGGATCGAGCCGCAGGCGCCGGCAATGGCCGGTGAAGGCGTCGGCAAGCGATGAGGAAGGCGTGATCGGGTACCAGGCGCACACGGTGGCCCCGCCATAGACCGCGCCCAAGGCCGCCGCCGAATTGCCTTCGATGAAAATGCGATCGCCTACGCTATTGGCGCGCCGCAGCCGCAGCCCGAGCGGGCAGGGGAGGTTCATCAGCGCCCAGTCCCTGCCGAGATGCAACGCATTGACGTTCGCGCCGATCAGCTTGTCTTTCGATTTGAACTGCTCGCCGATCAGCTGCTCGATCACCTTGACGTCCATATCGAGGAGCGCCGAGAGCGCGCCGATATACATGATGTTCTTGAACAGCTGGCGCTGACGGGGATCGCTGTATTCGCGATTGCAAATGGCGGTAAGAGGCACGCCGATGACGGTGATGTCGCTCCTGAATTTCGAGCCCGGCATCGGCTTGGTGCAGTCATAGAACAGGTATCCGCCGGGCTCGATGGAGGCGACATCCTTGTCCCAGGTCTGCGGGTTCATCGCGACCATCAAGTCGGTGCCGCCGCGGGCGCCGAGGTGGCCGGCTTCCGAGATGCGCACCTCGTACCAGGTCGGCAGGCCCTGGATGTTGGAGGGGAAAATGTTGCGCGGGGCGACCGGCACACCCATGCGCAGCACCGCGCGTGCAAACAACTCGTTCGCGCTCGCCGAGCCCGAGCCGTTTACGTTGGCGAAACGGACGACGAAGTCGTTTACGCTGCTGATCGGACTGCTGCTCGGCATAGGTCATCCGGATAAGTCATGTCGATGAGATATTTTTTCATGTCCCAGGCGCCGGTGGGGCACCGCTCGGCGCATAAGCCGCAGTGCAGACAGACATCTTCGTCCTTCACCATGACGCGCCCGGTCTTGAGATCGTTGGCGACATAAAGGTCCTGGCTGACGTTGCGGGCGGGAGCCTGGAGGCGGGTGCGCAACTCGGCCTCGTCGCCGTTTTGCGTGAAGGTAATGCAATCCATCGGGCAGATGTCGACGCAAGCGTCGCATTCGATGCACAGCGACGAGGTGAAGACGGTCTGCACATCGCAATTGAGACAACGCTCGGCTTCCTTGAGTGCGAGATCGGGGTCATAGCCGAGCTCAACCTCCGCCCTGATATCGCGCAAGGCCACAACCTTATCGCGCAGCGGCACCCGATAGCGGCGGTCAAGCGCAATATCGTTGTCGTAGCTCCATTCATGGATGCCCATTTTCTGGCTGATGATCTCGACCATCGGCTGCGGACGATCGTTGATGTCGAGGCCGGAGCAAAGCTTGTCGATCGACAGCGCGGCGTCGTGGCCGTGCGCCACCGCCCAGATGATGTTCTTGGGTCCGAACGCAGCATCGCCGCCGAAGAACACCTTGCGATGGGTGGAGGCCATGGTTGTGCTGTCAACCTTCGGCATCCCCCATTTATCGAACTCGATGCCGATGTCGCGCTCGATCCAGGGGAAGGCGTTCTCCTGGCCAACCGCGATCAACACGTCGTCGCAGGCAAAATGCGCGTCGGGCTCTCCGCTGGGGATCAGATTGCGACGGCCCTTTGCGTCGTACTCGGCCTTGACCTTCTCGAACAGAACCCCGGTCAGGCGGCCGTTCTGGTGGGTGAACTCCTTGGGCACCAGAAAATTGAGAATGGGAATATCCTCGTGCATGGCATCTTCTTTTTCCCAGGGCGATGCCTTCATCTCTTCGAAGCCGGAGCGCACGATGACCTTGACGTCCTGGCCGCCAAGGCGGCGTGAGGACCGGCAGCAATCCATGGCGGTGTTGCCCCCGCCGAGCACGATCACCCGCTTGCCGATCTTGCTGATGTGGCCGAAGGAAACCGAGGAAAGCCAATCGATGCCGATATGAATATTGGCGGCGGCCTCTTGCCGCCCGGGAATGTCGAGGTCGCGCCCGCGCGGCGCACCACAGCCGACAAAAATTGCGTCCCATTCTTCGGCAAGCAATGCTTTGAGGCTGTCGATACGCTTGCCGCCGCGAAATTCCATGCCAAGGTTGAGGATGTAACCGCACTCTTCGTCGATGATCGATTCGGGCAGACGGAAACGGGGAATCTGCGTGCGGATCATGCCCCCCGGCTTCGGGTCCTGATCGAAAATGACGCAGTGATAGCCAAGCGGCGCGAGATCGCGCGCCACGGTCAGCGATGCAGGTCCCGCGCCAATGAGCGCGATGCGCTTGCCGTTCTTCGCGGCAGCCGGGGAGGGAAGGCGATCGCGAATGTCGTCCTTGAAATCGGCCGCTACGCGCTTGAGACGGCAGATTGCCACCGGCTCCTTCTCGACGCGACCGCGGCGGCAGGCCGGCTCGCATGGGCGATCGCATGTGCGCCCGAGAATTCCCGGAAACACATTCGATTTCCAATTGACCATGTAAGCGTCGCTGTAGCGCCCGGCGGCGATCAAGCGAATGTATTCGGGTACAGGCGTGTGCGCCGGACAGGCCCACTGGCAGTCAACGACCTTATGGAAATAGTCGGGTGCCGAAATATCGGTAGGTTTCATTGACTCCTCAGTACAGGCCCGCAACGCGCCGGGGATCGTCTTTGCGCGGGCGAGCGTCAGCAAGCGTTCCACGATGCGCGGCCGGGCAGCCGCCGTCGAATCCGGCGCGGATACTAGTGTCCCGATTCCGAAGTTCGCAAGCCCTCGCGGCACCTCTGATGCGAACTTCGGAATCAAAGGGACACTAGCAACTTTAGGCTTCTAGTGCGGTTTTGAATTTGAAGTTCCTAAACGAGCTTGCGGCCATAATGATAGGAACTTCACATTCACCGCACTAGTGAAGGACCCCCTGAAATTCCATGGATACATGGTCACGACAGGCTTTGACAACGTCGTTTCATCGTTAAATGCGAATGGTGGATAGATAATGACAGGCGAAGTCGCGGAGGTTTTGATCGAATCAATTTCCCCATCTAAGCATTTGATTATAGGCAATTTTTATGCCGATTTTTCATGCTGCGATGCAATATCCAGCATGGGCCGCGCCTTGGTTCACCTTGCGCGTACTGATGGCGTCCTGTTTGCACTACGGCTGAAATTTGGCGCAACGAGCTTCTTACCCATGTTAATGCCATGTTAATGCCATGCGCGATTTCCTGAACGACGCGTTGAAAGCCGAGCCGCTCGATCCGATGCAGGCGGCGCAACGCGCCATGCGCCCGCCTCTGCGGAAGCGGTTTTATGAGCGCGCCGACGTAGAGGAGAGCAAGGATGGGTTTCGCGTTGTCCTCGATGGGAGGCCGGTAAGAACGCCGGGGCGCCGCTTGCTCATGGCTCCGACCGCCGCGCTTGCGCAAGGCATCGCGGCGGAGTGGTCTGCGCAACGCGACGTCATCGATCCCGCGGCAATGCCGCTCACCCGGCTCGCCAACACCGTTATTGATGGCGTGGCAAACCACGCAAAGGAAGTCGCGGCGGAGATCGAGAAATATCTGGCGACCGATCTTGTGTTCTATCGAGCCGACAGCCCGGCCGGACTGGTCGAGCGGCAGGCAAAGGCTTGGGACCCGATGCTTGCCTGGGCACGCAGTGAATTGCGTGCGGATTTCATCGCGACTTCCGGCATGACGTTCGTCGCCCAGCCGGATGCCGCGCTGAGAGCTGCACGCGCAGTCATACCGGGCGATCACTGGCGGCTGGGCGCAGTTCACACAGCAACGACGCTCACGGGCTCCGCATTGCTCGCGCTCGCGCTGGCAAGGGGCGGCTTTTCCCTTGAGCAAGTGTGGTCGGCCGCGCACGTGGATGAAGACTGGAACATGGCCCTATGGGGTCGCGATCAGATGGCCCTCGATCGCCGCGCGGCTCGTTTTGCGGAAATGCAGGCGGCAGCGATGGTCTTGCAGTTGGCGCTGTAGGTCGGGTCAGCGCGGCCACAGCGCGTGCATTTGAGCGAAGCATTGTTCCGCCCGTGACCCGACGCTGCGCGACGAGGTCAAGTTGTCGGGTTATGCGTAGTTTGAATCAGCATTTCATCGCGCGGCCGGGGCCGCACCAACCCGACCTACTTTTATTTCTTCTTCAGCATCCCATAGGCGACGATGGTGTTGCCCTGCACGCTGGCGAACCAACCAAGTGCAAGTTCATCGCCCTGCCGCGTCAATGTGATTGTGCCATCTGGACAGCTGCCGCCCTTATCGGCCTGGCCCTTGGTAATGACCTCGACATAAAAGGCATAGGATTTTGAATTTCCAACGCGGGTAAGCTTGCCGGCGCAATCGAGATCCGGATATTTGGTTTCAGCGCCCTTCGCATTGATCGTAAGCTCCAACCCATAGGGCGTCTCGCGGCCCACCTGCTTGAGCTGCCCAGTCCAGCTGCCGCTGATGACCGGCCCCACTGCCGTAGGGGTAGCGGCACGTTTGGCTTTCGGCGCGCCCTGCTGGGCTTGATCGGTGGAATCATCCGGACCGGGAGGAAACTGCGCCGTCGCGGGCGCGATGACGGCCAGCATTCCGATCACGGTTACGGCTGCACAGATACGCAACGTCTTCACCATTTGCTCCACTCCCCTCGAAACCGGCACGGGAAAATTAGGCCCGGATTACGACCTTCGTAAGCCTTTAGTGCCCCAATTCCGAAGCTCGTAAGCGCGCGGAAGGTACCATAGCACCGGCTAATTTCGCCTCAAACGCCGACGCGTGCTATGGATTTTACCATCCAGCGGGGCGGGGGAGCGCGCCATGAAGGACATCCTCGAGAAGCTCGAACAGCGCCGGGAGCGCGCGCGCGCCGGGGGCGGCGTGGCCCGCATTCAAACCCAGCACGCGCGCGGCAAACTCACGGCGCGCGAACGCCTCGAACTCCTCGCCGACAAGGGTTCATTTGAAGAATTCGACATGTTTGTCGAGCACCGCTCGGCGGAGTTCGGCATGGAGAAAAGCAAGATACCCGGCGACGGTGTGGTCACCGGCTGGGGAAGCGTCAACGGCAGAACGATCTTTGCGTTCGCCAAGGACTTCACCGTCTTTGGCGGGTCGCTGTCGGAAGCGCATGCGCAGAAAATCGTAAAGATCCAGGACATGGCAATGAAAGCGCGGGCGCCGATCATCGGGTTGTTCGATGCCGGCGGCGCACGCATCCAGGAAGGCGTCGCCGCGCTGGGCGGCTATGGCGAGGTGTTCAAGCGCAACGTGCTCGCATCCGGCGTCATTCCGCAGATCTCCGTCATCATGGGCCCGTGCGCGGGCGGCGATGTCTATTCGCCGGCCATGACCGATTTCATCTTCATGGTGCGCGATACGAGCTACATGTTCGTCACCGGTCCGGATGTCGTGAAAACCGTCACCAACGAGGTGGTCAGCGCCGAAGAACTGGGCGGTGCCTCGGTGCACACAAGCAAATCCGGTATAGCCGATGGCTCCTACGAGAACGATGTCGAGTGCCTCCTGCAAATTCGCAGGCTGCTCGACTTTCTTCCCGCCAACAATGAATTGGGTGTCCCGGAATGGCCCTCGCACGACGACATCGCGCGCGAAGAAAAGTCACTGGATAGCCTGGTGCCTGACAACCCCAACCGCCCCTACGACGTGAAGGAGCTGATCTTGAAAGTTGCGGACGAGGGGGATTTTTTCGAGCTGCAGGAAGCATTCGCAAAGAATATCATTGTCGGGTTCGGCCGCATTGACGGCCGCACCGTCGGTTTCGTGGCCAACCAGCCGATGGTGCTTGCCGGCGTGCTCGACATCGACGCGTCGCGCAAGGCGGCGCGCTTCGTGCGCTTTTGCAACGCATTTGGCGTGCCGATCGTGACGTTCGTCGACGTGCCCGGATTCCTGCCTGGCACAAATCAGGAATATGGCGCTTTGATCAAACACGGCGCCAAGCTGTTGTTTGCGTACAGCCAATGCACGGTGCCGTTGGTGACCGTCATTACCCGCAAGGCTTTCGGCGGGGCCTACGACGTCATGGCCTCCAAACATATTGGCGGCGACGTCAATTATGCCTGGCCAAGCGCGCAAATTGCCGTCATGGGAGCAAAAGGAGCGGTGGAAATCATTTTTCGCGCTGACCTCGGCAATGCCGACAAGATCGCGGCGCGCACCAAGGAATACGAGGATCGGTTTCTGTCACCGTTTGCGGCGGCCGAGCGCGGCTATATCGACGATGTGATCATGCCGCACGCAACGCGCCTGCGCGTGGCGCGGGCGCTGGCCATGCTGCGGCACAAACGTGTGGAACTGCCGGCGCGAAAGCACGACAATCTTCCGCTATAGGCTTCAGCGGTGCGGCTGAATCGTATCCCTCGCCAGGGCACGGTTTTTCTTTTGCGCACGGCGGTCGGTTTCGATTTCGCGGGCGATATTCCTGAATTCGGCGGCAAGTTCCAGCAACGCCTCGCGGGCGAACGCGTCGGAGCAATCTTTTGCGAGCCGCAGGCAATCGCGGGCGCGTTGATGAAAGAAGTCTCGCGTTCATTTGCTGGGTTCCGGTCGCTTAATCTACGTTAATGCCCGACGCCGCGAGCCGTTCCCTCGGTTCCTTGCGGCTGTTCCTCGAAGATCAGCTGCGTCTGAGTGACAATTGCCGCGAGCTTGCCGTCTCCGCGCGTGATGCGCGTTTCCAGCACGACGGTGGTGCGGCCGCGATGCAGCGGCATGCAGACGGCGAATGCCGTGTCGCCAAGGGGAACCGCGGCGAAAAAATTAGTCTTGCTCTCGATCGTGGCCGTGCGACCGCCTTTCGGCAGGCTGATGCTTGCCGTCATTCCACCAAGCGTATCTCCCAAAGCCATGATGGCGCCCCCGTGCAAGATGCCGCGGCGGTTGCACAGCTCCTCGCGCACCAGAAGTCTCGCCTCGCTGCGTTCGGGCGAGCGATGAAGCACGTCAATGCCGAGAAATCTGGTGAAGGGAGGAATTTCAGGGGTTGTCATTTGGTTCCAGTGTGGTGAATTTGAAGTTCCTATCATTACTGGCGGCAAGCTCGTGTCTTGCCTGTCGTGTCTTGCCTTGGGCGAGCCGCTGCTTCATGCTAATAGACGAGCCCAAAGTGCAGGAATCTCCATGCAGTCTCTCGCGACTCTTTCCGATGCAGAAGCCCATCCGGCAATGCCGACGAGTATGGATCTCGTAAAGTTCGGGGCAACGCCTCTGCTGCACGAACCCTTCGAGTACCTGATTGTACCGCGGTTCATCCGGGGTGAGGCATTACGTCAGATCAATGCCGATTACCCGGTTATTTCCGAGCGGGGAAGCTTTCCGGTCAGTGGGCTCAGTTACGGGCCTGCTTTTGCGCGCCTTCTCGATGAACTCGAGAGCGATGCGTTTCGCAGGGCATTTGAGGAGAAGTTCGCGGTTAATCTCACCGGCCGGCCGACCACGACGACAGTACGCGGTTGGTGCGGGCGCGGAGACGGCAAAATCCATACTGATTCCTTGAGCAAGATCATCACCGTCCTCATTTACATGAACCCATCGTGGGAGAATCCCGGCGGGCGTCTGCGTCTCCTGAGATCTGGAAAGAATCTCAATGATGTCATTGTCGAGGTGCCGCCGACCGAGGGCACGTTGCTCGCTTTCAAGCGGGCAGACAATTCCTGGCACGGACATGAGCCGTTCGTCGGCGAGCGGCGCGTCATCCAATTCAACTGGGTGACTTCGGAAAGCAACCGGCAGACCGCTTTGCTTCGCCATCATGCTTCCGCTGCTCTCAAGCGGGTGCTCGCAATGATTTTGCCCACCCGGCACTGAGCCGACAAGGTCGCGTGTCGGTGCCCTTGCATCTTGAAGAACTGCGGACCCGGAATTTCCGCAGAATCCTGCTGATCAAGCTCTCGGCGGTCGGCGATGTGGTGCACACCATCCCCGTCCTCAACAAGTTGCGCCGCCGCTATCCCGATGCGCGCATCGACTGGCTGGTGACGCCGGCGATTGCCGAGTTGTTGCGACATCACCCGGCAATCAGCAATGTCGTTGAGTTCACGCGCAGCGATTGGATGCATCCCTGGCGGTGGTCAACCTATGCGAATTCCCTGCAACTCGCCGCCAGGCTGAAGGCGAACGACTACGAGCTGGTGGTCGATATGCACGGGCAGCTGCGAACCGCGCTGCCCGCACTTGTGACCGGTGCCGCAGTACGCATCGGTTTCGACCGGCCGCGCGCCAAAGTCTGGCAGGCATCCGGGCGGCTGTTGCCGGCGAACGCGCGCCGGCATGCCTGGAAGGGAGCCCGCGAGGGATCCTGGCTCGCTTATACGCATCATCTGACGGTGCCGACACTCGACCTGCACGCGGTCGATCGTTATCTGAGCGTAGGCCGAATGCTGGGCCTCGACGAGGAGCCCGCCGACTTCTCCTTTCCTATTCCGCGCGCGGCAAGCGATCGCATCGCCCACCTGCTGGAGCGGCATGGTGTCGGTGCAAATCTGTTGACAATCGCTGCCGGAACGATTTGGGAGACCAAGCACTGGAGGACGGAGGGTTTTGCCGAGGTGGCGCGCCACTTTATGCGGCGCGGCCATTCGGTTGCGCTGTTCGGATCGAGCCGTGAGCGCGCGGCATGCCAGGCGGTGGCCGCCCTTGCGCCTGGGGCAGTCAATTTCGCGGGCGAGACGACGCTGAGCGAAATGGCCGATCTGATACGCCGCTCCACCATCTGCCTCACCAACGATTCGGGTCCGATGCACATGGCGGTCGCGCTCGATCGGCCGGTGGTCAGCATTTTCGGACCCACCGATGAGCTGTGGATCGGCCCATACGGCCGTCCCGACGCGGTGCTGCGGGCAAATCTGCCCTGCGCGCCATGCTATCTGCGCGTTCTGAGCCGCTGTGCGCATGGCCATGCCTGCATGCAGCAGGTCTCAGCTGCGGCCGTGATCGGAAAAATCGAAAGAACGCTGGCAGAACGGGCAACAGCAAAAAAACCGGCGCAAGTGCCGGCATAGATCAAACATCAGAAACGATCTTTCAGATTGCGACGCTCGGAAACGATACGCCCGACAATCTCTCGTTCGCGATCGCTCGTCGCCAGATGTTCGATCTCATCGATCTGGTTGGAGGCAACGAGCTGCAATAGTTCGCAGTGGACCTCGCCGCCCGGCCGGCGCGGCAGTGCGCTGCATAACTGGATGTGCGGGGGTGGGGAGACCCCGGGCAGAACGCGCCCAAGCAGGTTGCGCAACGTCGTTTCCGACACGTCGGCGGACGATTCGACAAACGCGTAGAGGTTGTGCTTGGCGCCGATATCGTAGAACGCCACCACGGCAGCGTCGCGGACCTGCGGATGTTCCTTCAGACATTCGGCAATCCGCGGCGCGTCGTGGGAGAGCCGCGTGCCGCCGCCTTCCTGATCGACAAAGCCGAAAAAACCGCGCGTGACCCAATGGTAAAGCCGCTTGCCCGTCAGCAGCCACGCCTCTGCCAGCCTGCTCTTGCGTGAACGCAGCTTCCACTCGGCCGGGGTGAACTCTTCCAGCAAGTAGCGATGCTTGTGCTTGAGGAGGTGACGCAGATCCTCGTAGGCGAGCAGTCGAAACCAGCGGCTGCGCCGGGAGAAGCAGGAGGCAAGCTGGAAATCCATGAGATAGGCACGGCCGTCATGGCCGCGCAACCAGTTCTGTTGCTTGGACAGGTCGTTGTGACATATGCCGGCACGGTGCAGTTTGCGCAGTGCCGCTTTCGCTGAGCGAAAAAAAGCGCGATCGCCGTAGGGTTTTGCGATTTGCAGCGCGACGCCGTCGATCCATGCGCGCACCAATACTTGCCGTCCGGCAAAGAGGAGGCGCGGTGCCACGCCAAGGTCCCCGGCGGCGGCAAGCGCCCGCTTTTCGCGCGCAAACAGATGACGTGCGACCATGGAACTCCAGCGGGGGACCCGATCAATGCGGCGCAGGACTGCTTCCATCTCGCCGCTCGGAGTAAGGAAGCGGCCGCGCTCAACCGTGGAAAAGAGGTCGCTCTTGAGCACGACAGTGGTTGTCCAGCGCCCTGCCAACTCGGTTGGAACGCGCTCGATTGCATCGTCGGAGACAGGCTGCGCCGCGGTCACGGGTTCACTCTGTCACGGCAACCCCAGCCCTTCCCTCCCGCGCTTGCGGGGGGAGGGAAGGGTGGGGCCGGACTGACTCATGGTTCAATGTGGACAATCCGACAGTCGCCCTGGTTCGCTCTGATTCGAGAGTTTGCTTGAGCAACGCGTCATTGCGCGGCAAACGAGAACGATCATTCTCCGGATGCCACAAATGCAGCACGGCGGTCGCGTAACGGCCGTCCTTGCGGCGTATCTTGCTGCGCATCAGCCTGATCACGATGTCGGAATCCTCGCGACCCCATCCATTGAACGCGGCATCGAAGCCGTCGACGCGCAGCAGATCGGCACGACGGATCGCAAGGTTGGCGCTGCGAATGCTCCGCCAGGCGCCGCCTAATCGGCGGCGCAATGAATGAAGCGGCGGCAGGGACAAAAGCGGCAGGATTCGATTGACCCCGCCGGTTGCCCGGTGAGGGAGCCATTGCGCGAGCGTCCACCGCTCCGGCTCAAGGTGCTCCCGCAACACCCGCTCGGTCAGTTGCCGCGACAGCAGGATGCGATTACCGGCCACGAACCAGCCCGGCTCGGCAAGGCGGCGATGCACGGCGACGAAATTGGGGCGCGGAATGCAGTCGCCATCGAGAAAAATGCAGATTTCGCCGAACGATTGGAGAATGGCGCGATTGCGGACCTCGGCCGCGCGAAAACCCTTGTGTTCCTGCCACACATGGGCGAGGCGGCTGAACTGGCCAAGCCGGGCGGCGATGACTTCGAGGGTTTTTGGCCTTGACCCGTCATCGGCGACGATGACTTCGAAATGACGATCCGATTGCGCTGCAAGACCGCGAAGGACGGCATCGAGCGCGTCCTCACGATTGTACGTGGTTACGATAACGGAAATCAGGTCACTCATTCACAACCAATGGGCTGACAAATGCGAACGGGTCATTTCGCGTCGACCTTTTCAGCCAGCCAGGCCTTTATCAGGGACTGATACGGCATGTCGCGCTTGTGTGCGGCAATTTTGATACGTTCCAGCAATGTCAATGGCAGTCGTACGGAGATCGATGTAGTGGATGGCTTTAAATTTGGGAATTGAGCGCGCTTCGCGCTACTCCAATCAATATAGTCGGAGGAATCGTGGGTTTCCCAAAAACGACGCTCCTGCGCTTCGTTGCGGAAGGCGGGGATCGGCTTAAGCTTCTTGACCATATTGATTCCTTTCCTTGCGATGCATGTCGCGGGCGGAAATCACGCGAACCAGCCGACCCTCACCGCGCAAGGTAAAGCTGATGTGAAGAAGTCGGCCCTCGTCAGTATGACCTAAGACATGAAATCGTTGCTCGCTGATGCTGTGCTTCACATCCTCTGATAGAAGCAGCGGCTGGTTGAAGAACACCTGCTCAGCCTCAGCTTGGCTCACACCATGTTTGTCGCCGCTCTTGCGCTGGTTGCCTTCATCCCATTGAAAGCCTTCGATGCGCGTTAGATCGAGCATTCTTGTATATTACCATTATATACGGACGCGCTTGGGGAGGGGCAAGGACTTTGCAATGGATTTCGCTTCCGCGATGGTTCTATGGGGTGGCCATAGCGACGGCGCGCCTGGTCGCCGCCGCGACCTGCTCGACTCCGATCTCGCGCATGCAGCGATGATGCCCGACCCGGCAGACCGGCTTATGACAGGGACGACACGGCAACTCGCCTGACGCCTGCATTTCGCCGGCAAGGGGATTTAGCGGCGCCCAATGCCACGGGCTCGTGGGTCCGAAAATCCCGATCGTCGACTTGCCTAAGGCTGCAGCGACATGCATGAGGCCGGAATCGTTGGAGACGACTGCCTGTGCAGCCGCGAGCGCGAGAACGGCGTTGCGCAAATCGGGACCGGTAAATTCGCGAATATGCATGGGATCGGCGGATACGATCTGAGCAGCCAGCGGCTTTTCGTCCGGTCCTCCGAGCACCCAAACGGACTGACCCGCTGCCACCAGACGTTTTGCCAATTCGGCGTAATGGGCTGCCGGCCAGCGCTTGGACGGTCCGACGGCTCCCGGCGCGAAGGCGACGATGGGGCGGGTGAGATCCGCGCCAAGCTTGCGAATCCACGCGGCAACCTCACGCTGGGGCACCTTGATCTCCGGCTTGGGCCAGGTCGCCGGCGGGTAAGAACCTTTTTCCAAGGCAAGCGCCGCACAACGGTCGACCATTCGCGGCAGGCGGCGTTCGCCAAAGCGCAGGTCATTGATGAGCCCAAAGCGCATCTCGCCGACGAAACCGGTGCGCTTGGGGATGCCGGCGAGGTAAGGCGCAAGCGCCGATTTCCACGTGCGCGGCATAATCAGGACTTCGCGGTAGGTTTCGGCTGCCAGTCGGTCGGCCAATGAACGATGCTGTCCGAAGGCAAGCCTCTTGCGCGGCAGGTCGGCGACAATGGCCCGGCGAATGCCCGGCATATAGTCGGCTAGCGGCGCGACCATACTCGTTGCCAGCACATCGACCGCAAGGGAAGGGTTGCGTTCCCGCAGCAGCTTTACCACCGTGTGGCAGCGAACAAAGTCGCCAATCCACATGTAAGGCACAATGAGAACCGACCCGTCGTGATCAATTCCGGCGTGCATTCCCGCTCATCGCATCCATGCTAGAAACGAACGAAGTTCCATTATTTGCGCATCCCCGCCGCGAAGCGAGCGAGCCGTCACGTTGCACGAGGGCGCGTCTTGGGCAAGTACGTCTTCGGCAAGTACGTCTTGGGCAAGTACGTCTTGGGCAAGTACGCTCGGGCGAGCGTTGAAGTATTTTAGCAAACGGTCGGGGAGGGTGCATATCATATCGATTGTTCCGCACGTGGCGTGATGCAGGGCCATGACGTCATCATTCTTGGCGGTGGAATTGCCGGTTTGTGGATCGGCAATGCCCTGCAGCGCGCCCGCTATGACGTCATCGTCATTGAAAAGGAAAGTCTCGGCTGCGGGCAGACCCTGGCGTCGCAGGGCATGATCCATGGCGGACAAAAATACGCGTTGCGGGGAACGCTGACTTCGCATGCGGTCGCTGCGTCAAATATGCTGGGGAAATGGGAGGAAAACTTTGCCGGCAAGGGCGAGATCGATCTCTCGGCCGTGCAATTCCTGAGCGAGACGCAGGTCATGTGGCCGGCGGGTTCGCGGCTCTTTGCACCGGCGGTCGCTGCCGCAGCACGACTGGTGAGTTCTCGTTGTAAGAGGCTCGACAGGTCGGATTTCCCGCCGGCCCTGCGACAGGAAGAAACTTTCAAGGGGCCGGTTTATTCCCTGCCGGAAAAGGTGCTTGACGTTCGCTCCCTGCTCATGACGCTTGCGAGCAATCTTCGTGGCCGCCTTTTCAGAGGTGACGTCACTGCTGTCACGCCGCAAGGCGAAGTGGTCATTTCTGGCCAAGAGCTGCGAGCGCGCTGTGTCGTCCTCGCCGCCGGCGCAGGAAACGAGCGACTGCTTGAAATGCTGCAGATCAAAGAGCGGCTGACGCAGCGTCGTCCTTTGCGGCAGATTATGGTACGACCCTTGCCTTACGCGCTGTTCGGCCATGGCATTGCCAATCAATTTCAGCCGCGCGTTACGGTGACCAGCCATTTTATTGGACAGAACGACCATGTCTGGTACCTCGGCGGCGGGATTGCAGAGAAGGGAGCGCATATGGCTGAAGAATTTGCGCTTGCATATGCCCGCAACGAAATGCAGCAGATATTTCCCGCGACCAGCTGGGAAGATAAGGAATGGGCCACCTGGTATGGGGATCGCGCCGAACCGCTCGACGAAAAGGGCGAGCTTCCTCCCGGCCCGGTGGTGCGCCGATGCGGCCGTGTTCTGGCGACTTGGCCGACAAAGCTTACTTTCCTTCCAGGACTTTCGGATCGCGTTTTCCAAGAGGTCAAGGATCTGGAACCTGGTGCCGCCTCGGCTCTGCCTGCACTGCCGAGCGTCGATGTCGGCTCCTATCCATGGGAATTGGCCAGATGGCATAGGACCGGCTGATCCGTGCTCCGCAACTTCGGTCTGACGGCAATTTGGATAACATGGTGAACCACGGTTATCGGCAATGCCATGCGCACGAGCCGCGCATCTCCTGGCAGGGAGTGAGCCGGCTCGGGCTCGGCACGGTCAAATTCGGGCGCAATCGGGACGTCAAGTATCCGGGGGGCGACGGATTCAGGATTCCCGAGGACAGAGAGATCGAGTTTCTTCTCGATGTCGCGCTCGAATGTGGCATCAATCTGCTGGATACGGCGCCGGCTTATGGAATCTCGGAGGAGCGGCTCGGAAAGCTGCTTGGCCCTCGGCGCGAACGATTTTTCCTTGTTACCAAGACCGGCGAGGATTTTGGTCAGTCCGGGTCGAAATATGTATTTACCGCCGAGCATACCCGCATGAGCGTCGAGCGCAGCCTACGCAGGCTGAACACCGATTTTCTCGACTGCGTGCTCGTGCACAGCAGCCGCGACGACGTGAACGTGCTCGCCAACTCCTCCGCGCTCGAAATTCTGTCGCGCCTGAAAGAAGACGGCAAAATCGGCAGTTTCGGTGCTTCCACTCACACCGTCGAAGGCGGCAGGCTCGCTACCGACTTATCAGATTGCGTCATGGTGTCCTATCACATGCGGTACACAGCCGAGCTTCCCGTCATCAATTACGCCCGCGCGAAAGGGAGATCGGTGCTGGTCAAGAAGGGGCTCGCTTCCGGCCATATCGACATGCGCAAGACGGCCGAACACATTGCCTTCGTGACCGCAACGCCTGGCGTGACGACGCTGATTTTCGGCAGCATCAATCCCGACCATATCCGCGCGAACACCGCCGCAATAGCGGCGTAGCGAATTCTGGCAGCACCGCAATCCGAATGTTCAAGTTCGAGGACGATTTCAAGCTCATCGCCGGCCAGACCGTGCTCTGCGTCGGAGACCTGATGCTCGATGAGTTCGTCTATGGCGATGTTGCGCGTATCTCGCCGGAAGCGCCGGCGCCAGTGCTTGCCGTGCGCAAGCGCGAGCTCCTTGTCGGCGGCGCGGGCAATGTCGCGCGCAACATTGCCGGCCTTGGCGCGCGCTGCTCCTTCGTCGGCCTCGTCGGCAGGGATGATGCCGCCGACGTACTTGCAGAAAAGCTCGCCGGCGAGAGCCTGATCGAGCATCGGCTCATTACCGATCCGTCGCGCCCCACCACGCGAAAGGTCCGCTTTGTCTCCGAGCAGCATTCGACGCATCTTTTGCGTGCCGACTGGGAACAGGCGAATTCGATTGTTGGAGAGACCGAACAGCAGGTGCTCGATGCAGCACTGGAAATGTTGCCGCGGGCGGGCAGCATTGTCCTTTCCGACTATGCCAAGGGCGTGCTTACGCCGCGCGTCGTTGCGAGCCTGATCGCCGCGGCAAAGAAACTCGACAAGCCGGTGATTGTCGACCCCAAGCGCAAGGACTTCTCCGCCTACAAAGGGGCGACGCTGATCACGCCTAATTGGCACGAGCTGGCGGAGGCCACGCTGCATCCCATCCGCGACGAGAACGATATCGCCGCGGGTGCCGCAGCGCTCAATCGCGCGGTCGGCAGCCAAGCCGTGCTGGTAACGCGCGGCGAAGGCGGCATGTCGCTGATCCCGGATGGCGGGCAGCCGGTGCACCTGGCCGCCTATCCGGTCAAGGTGCGCGATGTGTCCGGGGCGGGCGATACGGTGCTTGCGGCGATGGGCGTCATGCTGGCGCTCGGCGCAAGCTTCGAGGAGGCGATGCGCACGGCCAACGCTGCTGCCGCCGTGGTCGTGGGCAAGCGCGGCACCGCTACGGTGTCGCTAGCGGAGCTGCGCGCACGCCTGCTGCCGCCGGCCTCTCTGGCGGCCGAGGAGAAGGTCGTTTTCGACTGGTCGGTGCTTGACGAGCGGCTCGGCCTGTGGCGCAGCCGCGGGCTGCGCATCGGCTTTACCAATGGCTGCTTCGATATACTGCACCCCGGACACATCAAGCTGTTGGCGCAGGCGCATGCGTCGTGCGACTGCCTCATCGTAGGCCTCAACAGCGACGCTTCGGTGCGGCGCCTGAAGGGGAGCGGCCGTCCCGTGCAGGACGTCCATGCGCGGGCCGAAGTGCTCGCTGCCTTGGAGGCGGTCGATCTGGTCGTCGTTTTCGATCAGGACACTCCGCTCGAACTGCTTCGACACGTGCGGCCAGAGGTTTTGCTTAAGGGCGCCGACTACCGGCGCGAGGAAGTTGTCGGCCGCGAGATGGTCGAAGCGGCGGGCGGCGAGGTCATCCTCGTCGACCTCGTACCCGACGTCAGCACGAGCGCAATCGTGGGAAAGTCGCGCGCGGGGAGGGCGCAATAAGTGGCCTCCCTGCTCGACCGCATCGGACCATCGGCGACATTTCCCTACGAGCAGGAGCTCGACCTTCTGCAGGCGTACTTTGCGCAACAAAGTTGCGGCTATTTCGTCGAGGTCGGGGCAAACGACCCGCAGCGCTATTCGCAGACCTGGCATCTTGAACAGCGCGGCTGGACCGGCGTGCTCATCGAGCCGCTGCCGGACCTTGCAGAAAAATTGCGCCGGCGCCGCCGCGCCAAGGTCTATGAGTTCGCCTGCTCTTCGCCGCAGAATTCGGGAAGGAAACTGACGCTGCAGCTCGCCGGCATTCACTCCTCGCTCGACCCGAATTTTTTCGTCGCCGGCAGCCGCAGCCAGGGTGAGATCGAGGTGGCAGCAAGGACGCTGGACGAGATTCTCACCGATGCGCAGGCGCCGGCGCCCATCGATTATCTATCGATCGATGTGGAGGGCCATGAACTCGAAGTGCTCGCCGGGTTTGACATTGCGCGCTGGCGCCCGCGACTTATCATGATCGAGGATCTGGCGAAAAACCTGCGCATACACCACGAGCTGAAGGCGCGGGGATACCGCTGGGTGCGCCGTACCGGCGTCAACGGCTGGTACGTTCCGCAACATGCGCCCGAACAGGCAGGCCTGTTCGGACAATGGCAATTCTTTCGCAAGCACTATCTCGGAACGCCGTTTCGGCACGCGCGCGATTTCAAGCGCAAGGTCCGCCAGCGCATCAGAGAGCGGCTGACGGGGCAGATTTGGTAAGTTCGTCATGCCCGGCCTTGTCAGACTTGTGCCGGGCATCCACGCCTTTCTTGTTGCAAGACGTGGATGGCCGGAACAAGTCCGGCCACGACGAACCAGCGGAGGTAATTACGACTTCGGCTCCCGCATCAACCTCTGTTGCGGTGGGAGAGCCCACCCCTGGTCCTCTTCGTAGCGCTTGGCGTAGCGATAAAACGTTCCCTCGAAATTTCCCAAGGCGATCATGAAACCCGCCCAACCGTCGCGATAGCCGCGCTTGACAATGTAATGCTTGGCGAACGCCCAGACGCCGTGTCCGAGCGCGCCTGCCATGGATACCCGCCGCCCGACAAGCTTGCCTGCTCCGAGCGAGGAGTACCGGTTCATCTTACGGATAATCTCCTCGAGATTGCGAAACGGAATTTGCCAGATCGCGTTTTGCAGCTTGCCGAGGGGCTGCTGGGTGAGCAGCTCATAGCCTTCGTGCACCGGTTGGCTGTCGTAGCGCATGGCGCCTTTGCGGAAGAGCTGCGGCTGGCGGTAGTTCGGATACCAGCCGGAGCCCTTGATCCAACGGCCCATCATGAAGTTGCGCCGCGGCACGAGGTAGGCGTCATGGGTCGGCCCGCTGGAAATCATGGAAAGAATCTCGTCGCGAACTTCCGCCGTGCAGCGCTCGTCCGAATCGAGGCTGAATACCCAGTCATGCCGGCATTCGGCCAAGGCGCGGTTGCGTAAATCCCCGAAGCCGGCAAACGGGATCTGCACCACGCGGGCACCGAGACTCTCGGCAATTTCGCTGGTGCGATCGGAGCTTCCGGAATTGGCTATCACGATCTCGTCTGCCCAGAGCACGCTCGATATCGCGTCGGCGATCTTCGCCTCCTCGTTGAAGGCAAGGATGTAGACCGATATCTTTTCCATTCATTGTGGATAGCCTTGCGTACCGCGGCACTTCAAGGGCCGGAAATGCGATCAAGCGCCGTGCAAAAGCCTAACCTCGACCTGCCGCAGCGGCCGCGCATCCTGGTCATCACCTTGCGGCGGCTGGGCGATGTGCTGCTCACCACGCCGCTCCTGCGCAGCATCCGGCGAGGTTTTCCGGCGAGCCGGATGGACGTGCTGGTTTTCCGCGGCAGCGACGGCATCCTCACCGGCAATCCGGATATCAACGATGTACTGACAATGGCCGAGCGCCCCTCTGCGGCGGAGACGCTTTCCTTGGTCATGCGCATCTGGCGGCGTTACGATCTTGCGATTTCGACCCAACCGGGCGACCGGCCGACCATTTTCGCTCTTGTTGCCGGCCGCCGCCGCGTGGGCTTCCTGCCGCCCACCGGGGAGCCCGGTATGGCCTGGAAACGGCACCTGCTATCATATCGGGGTGATGCTCGAGCCCGACTGCCATCGGGTCACGCAGCTGATGCGCCTTGCCGATGTGCTGGGTCTCGATTCCACCGCGCAGATCGTCTGTCCACGAGCGCTAACCGCGTGTGAGATCGCGCCATCGAAGCCCTATGCGGTGGTGCACGCAAGCCCGTTTTATCGCTACAAGCGATGGACCGACGCGGGCTGGCGCGGTCTTGTGCGTGAGCTTAGCGCGCGCGGCCTCGGCATTATTGCGACCGAAGGCCCGGATCCCGCCGAGCGCGCCTATCTTGATGCGCTCTGGGCAAAGATCGATGTTTCCGTGACCCGGACGCAACTGGATTGGCCCTCGCTTGCGCAGCTCCTCAAGGGGGCTGCGCTCTATGTGGGGCCCGATACGTCGACGACCCACCTGGCGGCGGCAAGCGGCTGCCCGACCATCGCGCTTTATGGCCCGACCAGCCCGCGCCTGATCGGCCCATGGCCGGTCGGCGGTCTTGAGCGGCCATGGGAGCCTGCCGGAACCATTCAGCGGCGCGGCAATGTCTGGGTCGTGCAGAACCCGCTACCCTGCCTGCCTTGCGAGAAGCTCGGCTGCGACGGCCACCTCGAGAGCCGCAGCCAATGTCTCGATGAACTGTCGGTGAAGCAAGTCTTGTCGGCGGTGGATGAGGCGATATCCTCGGCGAGCGCCTCCGCGCGCAGTTCCGTCGGCTTGTAGGGTGGGCAAAGGCGCTGTGCACCGATTTTCCGCGTGGGCAAATCCGTGCAGCGCCGTGCCCACCAGAAAGACCGAACGGACGAATTTGCCCACCCTACATTTTCTGCAGCCAGAACTGGTACATGTTCACGAAACTTCTCGGTTGCTCCATTTCAAATTCATGCCAGCGATCGAGGTCGAGAAGCGCGTCCTCCTGCGGAAAGCGCAGGCGAAATTTCGGCACGATTTCGCCGTCGAAGCCGATGAATTGCAAATGGTTTTCGGCGAGGAACGATTTGATCTCCGGCAGCGTGAACTGGTGCTCCTCCACGTGAAACAGGAGATCCCGGCATTCGCTGATTGTGTAGAAATCCGAATACCTTGCGACCTCTTTGAGCGGGTTGTCGTCGGCAAGGGCCAGAATCTCCTGCCGGAACTCTCTTATTCCGGCTGGTTCCGGTCGATAGCCGCGCGCGGCAATGAAGCTGCGGACGCTGCGAATGCTTTCTCTTGCGCAGGCGCTGTAAAGGGCAACATGCATGAAGCCCTTGGGGCGCAGCAGCGACAGGAGGAGCCGCCAGCCTTGCCTGGGGTCACGCAGGTGATGGAGCACGCCGCTCGCCTCGATCAGGTCGAATCGGCGGGTAAATGAGCCAAGCTCGATAATATCCGCCTGCGCATATTCGACATTGCCGAGCCCAAGCTCCCGCGTCTTGCGCTTGGCATAGGCGAGGCTGGTGAGGCTGAGATCGACGGCGAGGACGTTGGCGCCGGCGAACCGCCGGGCAGTTTCCAGCGTGTGCTGGCCGGTGCCGCAGCCGGCGATCAATATGTCGAGACGCTCAACCTGTGGCCGCGCTTTGAGCGGTGTGGTGGGAAACTGACTGCGCAAATACCAGGCGAGCGTGGTGGGCTGACCGACCGCCGCCGCCGTGACCCAGCGCGGATAGGGCATTTCCTCATATTGGGTTTGCACCTGCAGGGAAATTGCGTCCGTGATGGGCGTCAAGCTCGGAATGGTTGCGCGCAGCCGCCGCTCCTCTTGCGGCTCCCTTATCTGCTGTTCGATCAGCCGAAGGAGCGCATCGGGCCAGCTGCGCTCAAGTAGCCGGTCGGCCCCGGCGAGCGAATGCAGCGGAAAATAAGCGGCAAGCGCAATCAGCGAGAGCGGCGCAATCGGATGCAGCCGCACCGAGCGCGGCGAGCACGGAATCCCGCAGCCTGTGCGCCTGATCGAGTTCGCCTTCCGAGAGCGCAAAAACGTATTCGTTTATGCAGCACTGGCGCGCGAGGGCAGAGAAGAAATCGATCGCGCTTGCATCCGTCACGCATTCGCCATCACCGGCAGCGGCCCGCTCGAGCAATACGCATCGCGCGTTGGTCAGGAATCGTTCCAGCGCAATGTCCTGCACCGGCGCTGACTGCAGAAGCGCATGCAACAATCGATCGCCCGCCACCCCGGCGAGCGCATCATCCGCCCACAATTCCTTTGCGCTCAATCGCTGCGGCCAGGCCGCCATCGCGCGCGCGACCAATGCGGCGCCGGTATCGGTGGACTTGAACAGCATTGCGGCCAAATCGGAAAGCTCGGCGGGACGCGTCCATGCCTCCAATAAGGCGCGGGTGATCAGATTGCAGATATCGTTGCGCAGTTCGGGCTCAGCCGGGCTCGCCGGCAATTGTTTGGCGCAAAGGACGAAAAACGCCTTGTTCTCGTCGGTTTCTGCGATGGCAAGCGCCCGGCGCGCCAGCACGAGGGCCTCGACACTATCGCCTTGCCGAAGCAGGAGCCGCCCGAGATTGCGATAAACGTCAACGAGCTGCGGCTTGAGCGCCAGTGCGCGCCGATAATGCGTGCAGGCTTCCTCGATTTGGCCGCATGCGGCGAGCGCCACACCGAGATTGCTGTGGACTTCGGCCGCTTGCGGGCGCGCCGCAAGCACGCGCCGATACGCCGTCACCGCGTCGGCGAAATGGCCTTCCCGGAGCAGCAGATTTGCCAGTCCGTAGTGAGAATCGACGCCGCCTGGCTCGATTGCCGAGCGCGCGGTCGAACGCTGCACGCGCATCGGCAAATCGCTCCTGCTGGGCGAGCAGATCGCCGAGGCTGCGGTACGCGGTGGCGTAGTCGCGCCGCAGGGCGATCGCTTGCCGCAAATGGCTTGCCGCCTCATCGAGGCGACCGAGGGAGCGCAGCGCTTGCGCCATGTTGAAATGGCATTCGGGGCTGCGCGGATTGCTCGCACGTGCGCGACCAAAAAGATCAATTGCCTCTGCGTGCCGCGCCGCTTGCAGAGCGATGATGCCGGCAAGATGCAGCGAATCGAAGTGGCTTCCGTCCAAAGAGAGCGCATCGCGGCACAAGCGCTCGGCCTCGCGTGCCTGACCGGCCCGATAATGCTGGAATGCCGAAGAGAAAAGCTGATCGGTCATTCCCATTGCAAGCGGGGGATAACCGGCACTCTTGTGCTGCTTGCCGCTTTGTGCCGCGCGCCGCTCCCTGCGGTTCATGATCCCAAAGGGCGGCTATTGCTTCGCTTTTGCAGGGCTGGACGGCCGTATATTTGCCCACGGATCGGATGCAGCGCTGGCGGCTCGCGAGTTCGTCCGTTTCATCGTGGCGTTATATTCCCGCTCGATGTCCTTGGCGGTTTTTTTCTGCTCTTTGGCTTCCTCTTCCTGTCTCGGGATCCTGCGCCCATTTGTCTGCCTGCACCTGCGCAAAAGCGGGCGAGGCCAAGAGCATCAAGAGCATGATGGCGAGTGCGGAGAGAACCACAGTAGTGGCGGATACTTTCATGGCCTTCTTTTCCCCTATGGCGTGGCACCGCCATTGTTAATGCGCAAATTGTAGCGGTTGTTTGATGGTTTCGTTGATAAGTGGAGAGGCGCGTGCCATTGCCGGCGTGAGCAGAATCATTTGAGCAACAGCGTGCACTTGCGCCCGCGCGGCGCTCGCATGGAAATCGGCGACTTGCTTCTTGAAACGCTCCGATCGAGCCCAATTCTGCTGAAGAAGTCTACGCGATCTTGACCGCAGACTTTGAAAAAAAACAAAATATTTCAGTGGCTTGTGCACGCGAAAGCTTTCAGCATTTTTGCGGGTTCTTGTTGATAATTCCGGTCCGTCGCCCGCGCCTGTGCAAGTGTTCTTTAAGCAACACCGGTTTGAAAACTGCATTTCGCGCTGTTCAAAATGCCTCTTCGTCGTTGCCAGCGGGAACAAGTGAGTTAATGTGGGCGTGCGACGGAGGGGGGCACCCTAGGTCGCCTCCTTCCGGTTAATCCAATGCCCAGGGGAAAGAAGGCAGAGGAAGAAACCGGACGGTGAGGGGAGCGTAAGGGGACCTTCCAGGGTGAGCAGCGCCCGACGGAGACCGATCCCTCCCAGGATAACAAATGGAGGTTGAGATGAAGATGGTGAAAAGTCTTCTCCTCGGGTCTGCCGCGGGGCTGGTCGTGGTCGCAGGGGCGCAGGCTGCCGATATGCCGGTGAAGGGCCGGCGGTGCAGTACGTAAAGATCTGCAGCCTGTACGGGGACGGGTTCTACTACATTCCCGGCACTGACATCTGCCTGAAGCTGGGCGGATATGTGCGGGCGCAGTTCTATTACAACTACGGCCAGAACGCGACCGCGTCGCCGTTCTTCACGCCCAACTTCCTGTGGCCACCGACGGCGTCGCGAACACCGATTTCACCATGCGCACCCGCTCGGTGATCACGGTCGATACCCGCCAGCAGACGGAATACGGCGTGTTGCGGACCTACTTCCTGATCGGTCATACCGGCGACTCGCCGACGGCGGAAGGCCTCTATGCCAACCGCGGCTTCATCCAGTTCGCGGGCTTCACCGTCGGTCTCGCCCAGTCGTTCTTCGACTTCTACTCCTCGCCGATCGTGACCTATTTCGCGACCCACTCGGAAGACACCGGTGACGGCGGCTGGCGCGTGGCGGCGTTCACCGCGAATTTCGGCAACGGCATCAGCAGCACCGTGTCGCTGGAAGAGCCGCGCCGCACGTCGATAATCAATACCTCCTTCGCCGGGCAGACACCGCTGCGCTTCTCACGCCGCCGGACCAACTTCCAGCAGCATTCAACAACCCGTTCCTGGTCGGCACGGCAACGCCGTTTGCAACAAACGACTATGCCAACATCCGCAACCCGGACATCGTGTACAACTGGCGTCTCGACCAGACCTGGGGCGCGATCATGATCGGCGGCGCGCTGCATGATGCCAGCGCAGGCTATTACGGCACCGTCAGCGGCACGCAGCTCACCTGCGCGCGTTCCTGGCGACGTGGCGACTGTGAATGCCGCCAAATCGGCGGCAACGGCGGCAACGTGCTCGGCGGCATCGACCCTGACGTGCCGACGCGGTTTGCGGCCACCCTGCCGACAAGCTCGGCTGGGTCGCGACCGGCGGCATTCGGCTCAATGCCCAGAACGGCAGCTTCTTCCAGGCCCAGGGCAACTATACCGAAGGCGCCATCCGCTATCTCAGCCATACCCAGTTCGGCATCGGCGCCCGGCCAAGTTCGGGGTCGGCAACTCGCTCGGCTTCGGCTATGCCACCGATGCGGTGTTCAGCCAGGGCACCGAAGTCGAGCTGACCAAAGGCTGGGGCATGGATGCCTCCTGGGACCAGGTGTGGAACAAGTCCTGGCGGACCTCGCTCTACGGCGGCTTCCTCAAGGTGTTCTATAATGACAATGCCAGGGTGCTCATTCAGAACGCCACTTGCGGTACTTCCAGTCTTGCCCCGAACTAGACCGTAACCGTAGCGCTGGGCACCCTTAACCGCCAACCGGGATAGCCAACGCCAGCGTTGCCGGTAGCGGTGGCGGTCTCCAGGGCATGAGCAACTGCGATCCGGATTTCGCCTTCGGCTATGTGGGTTCGCGCACGCAGTGGAACGTCACGCCCTTCTTCTACATGGGCTTCGACGTGGTCTACACCCGGCTGTACACGGCCTTTGCCGGCACCGCTTTCTATCGCGCTCCCGCCGACACGCCTCGTACCACCGGTCTATACAAGATCGAGGACCAGGACAACGTGGCCTTCACGGTCCGCTTCCACCGCGACTTCGTGCCATGATCGGCTAGGCGGTCTCGAACAAAGACCCCCGGCGGAACCCCCGCCGGGGGTTTTTTGTGCCGAACATAACCGACAGCTTGGAGCCGCGAGCCCTATGAGCTTGCTGGTGACCAACGAGTAGTTGAGCGAAGCGCAAGTGTATCCTTGATCTCATAATCAGGGAAGCGTGGAGCAGAGCCGCGGCCCGGCGCATCGTCCCGCTTCAACAGTCGTGTCCGGCAGCCGACGCATTGCCAAGAGCGTCAACCCCAAGGTTGCGCACCGCGTGCTCCAGAAAGTCTTCCAGTGCCGAGATGCAACTGCGATCGCGGTAGAGACGGTGCTTATTGCGCGCAATGAGCGTCTTCACGTTCATGCGCCATTCATGATCGCAGCCTAGATGCACGGCCTCAGCAATGAAGCTATCGATGTCCTTGGTGATCAACTCGATTGAGTTCCCATCATTGTAAGAATGGCACTCGAATGGCAAGATCGCATGAAGAGCCCGGCCATGGACACAATCGGCAGGTCATGGGCGAGGCTTTCCATGGCCGAATTGAAACCTGACCAGCCGATGCTATCGAGCACAACGTCGCATTGTCCTGCGGCTGCAACGAACTGACTGGGAAGGAAGCCTGGGCACGATGACGCAATATTCATCGGCGTTGAATCGAACGCGGCAAATGCAACACGTAGCCGGTGCCTAAAGTCGCCTGTCAGAGCCGGTCCGTAATTGATTCGATGAACGCGAACTGGCAATTCCCGGCTTGTTCTGCAATGCGCGGAAAGACGTTGTCGAACTGCGGCAATATTTGAAAAGTGATTGGCCGCACCAGTATACGATCGCATTCGGGCGCAGCCCGAGCTTGTCCCGGCTCATCGAGACCGGCGCAATATTGTCCGGATATTCATAATAGACCGAGAGGTTGGGCAGCCGGACCAGGCGCTCGGTGTAATCCTGACCGTCCGGCGGCTCCATCAAGTCGCTGCTCAGAAAATAGTCCATCGTGGGATATCCGGTAGTGTCGGGATGCCCCAATGAAAGACATTGGATCGGGGCGAGCCGCATTGCACCCAGAGCGGCCGATGTCGGGTCCATTCCAATGTCGGGATAGAGCAGCACGTGGGGAGCGTCCGCCGAAATCACCTCGCGCCATGCCTCCAGCGAATGCGGGCCCTGGACAAAGCGATCGCACAGCTGGGCGGCGTCTGCGGTGGCAGAATCGGTTTGCATGCCGGTGTGATATCCGAACACTTGGAAGCGCCGACGATCGAGCTGGCTTACCCAGCCTTTGGTTGGAATCTTCCAGACCGAATGCCAGCGGTAATACCCGCTGACGATGCCCACTCGAATGGCCTCTTCAGGCCCGATTGCCTGCGGCAAATGAACCGCGGGATAGCGCTCGGCCATAATCCGGCAAACAAGAGAACCATAGCGCCGGGCCAGGTCGCGGTCGTTTAGCCCCTGGTAGGCGAGAAAAAACGGATGCCGCGCACCGACCCCGGGGGCCCAATCTGCATGGATTTACTGCGATCGATATCGTCGCATAGCTTGTTCAGCTTTTCCGCATAAGCTTGGCGCCGTACCGAAATATCCCGCTCGCAAATGTATAAAATGGGTAGCTCCGAGACGCAGGCGGCAAACTTTGCCTCGGCGTAGTCAGGTTTTATTGAAAGTGCCTGTTCGTAACTTGCAATCGCATCTTCGCGGCGATTTGGCCCATCCCTTAACGCCATGCCCCGATTGAACCAAGCCACAGCAAAGCCAGGCTCGATGGCTAAGGCCCGGTCATAGCTTGCCAGCGATTCATCGTAACGTCCCAGTTCGCAGAGCGCGATACCGCGGCTGTTGAATGCCGGCGCGAAAGACGGATTGATTGCGAGCGCTCGATCACACGCCGTGATCGCGTCCTCGTAACGGCCAAGTCCGTTGAGGGCGCTCGCAGCATTGGTAAGCGCTTCGACATAATCGGGGCGAACGGCCAGCGCCCCGCGATAGCTGGCGAGCGCCTGCTCATATTGCTTGAGCTCGAATAACGTGTTGCCGCGCCAATTGAGTACTTCGGGTTGGTTGGGTCGGATGGCCAGAGCTTTGTCATAACTTGTGAGCGCCTCTCGGTGTTGGTTGAGCGCTTGCAAAATCACGCCGCGAGCCCTGTAAGCTTCCCAAAAGTCAGGTTTGACGACGATGGCTTGAGCGAAGTGATGCAGTGCTTCATCATTTCGCTGCAAGTCTTGCAGCAATTTGGCGCAATTGTACCAAGCGTCGGCCGCACCCGGATTGGTTGCGAGCGCTCGCTGGAATAATTCCAGAGCCTGTTTGTGGTCTCCTGTCTCGACTTTAGCGCAACCCAGCATGACAAGCGCAGTATCGTGGCGAGGCTCAAGCGAGATGCACTTGTTCAGACAAAAGACAGCCCGGTCCTTGTTGTTCTTCTCCCAAAATGTTCGTCCGAGGTAATAATAGGTATCCCCCGAAGCTTCATTGCGTCTGACTGCTTTGGATAGAAATTTTTCAGCTTGATCGAGATCTCCTTGCTGCAGTCGGCAAATTCCAAGCATGCGCAAGACATGGAAATCCGCAGGACTGCTCTTGAGTGCACGCTGATAATATTCGGCGGCGGTCCCTAAGTGACCGGCTTGATGAAGGGCCATTCCTTGGCGCAGCAGTTCAAGAGCTGGATGTTTGAGCCCGTGCGTCACGAATTCCTCCCATTACCAAGGCGGTCGAATGCGCTGGTCATCCTGTGCTGGGCCCAGGTCAAGCATTTCAATGCTGGCTGGCTCGGTCATTGGCTTGATTTGAGAGGCCAGCTGGATACGCCGCGTGCGGACACTCCACCCCGACCGCGGCAAAATGTCGACGATTGCGGCGCCAGCAGGGGTGAGGCTTTCATTCAACCGGGGGCGCCGCCAGGGCGATCAAGACGAGCCCCCCTGGCGCCGAGACGTAGATGGCTGAACGCCGCCACGACGCAGAGAGGCCGCCTCGTGGGACACGCCCGGCCATGACGTGTTGACATCAGCGCGACGGAGCCGATGCAGATCTCGTAGGGATGGTGGGTGCTGCCGGGGTTATCTCGAACGGGAAGTAGTTCTGCTTGTAGCATTGATCGGCGATAACTCCCGCCCGTGAATCGATGACTTTGTCAGCCTGAATGAAAATAGCGTAGTACTGCGGAGTTCCATGGGCGTCGAGCTTGAGGCAGGTGAGCCAGGCCGGGCCCTTGAAATGGTCGACCATGCGCACGGCGGAGATTTCCAGGTCGCCAAGCGATGCTTGCGGGAACAGAGTTTCAGGTTCTCTGCTATGATGCGCCGATAATCGGGCTCTGAAAGCTCGGGCGCGGCGGCCGGGGCCCAGTTCTGGACGAGCTCGCTCGTGGTACAGCCACCGAGGGCCAGCAGCGACGCCAGCGCAACCGCTCGGACAGCACACCGACCTCGTGGTACGCACAAACATCGCGATTGTCCGACTTTTTCCTTCTGCACAGTAGCCAACGACGTTAGCCGGCGAAAGAGCATCAGATCTCGTTTCAGGAGAAAGGAATTTGTTGCTGCCCGGATTGACTGTTACAGGGCCACAATACGGCGATCGAGTGATTTCGGCTGCGCGTTCTCGTCGCGAGTGGCGCCTGCCATAAAAGCCGGCTATGGATGCCTTTCAGTGCCGCTGCAGGTGAGTGACACGGCGATGATGGTGCGATGATCCGGCTTTCGAATTTCACGCCGCGCATGTGGCTCATTCTGGCACACGACCTCGTCGTGACTGCGGCGGCGGTGCTTGCGAGCTTTTTTATCCGCTTCGAGGAAGCTGGCATCATCGAACGTTGGCAGCTGCTCGCGACTCTGCTGCCCCCCTTCGTTCTCTTCGCCGGCGTGGTTTACGTCGTGTCCGGCCTCTACAAGTCGAAGTGGCGGTTCACTTCGCTGCCCGATCTTTTCAATATCGTGCGCGCGACGACGGTGTTGGCCGGAACGCTTCTGGCGATCGACTACGTGCTGCTGGGGCCCAACTTTTATGGAACGTATTTTTTCGGCAAAATCACCATCCTGCTCTACTGGCTCCTGCAAGCTGCATTTCTCGCCGGCCCGCGCATCGCCTACCGCTATTTTCGCTATACCCGCACGCTGCAGCGGGCCAAGGCCGCCGATGCCAATCCTGCCCTGATCGTCGGCCGCACCGTCGATTCCGACGTCCTGCTGCGCGCAGTCGAAAGCGGCGCGGTTTCGAAAATTCATCCGGTCGGAATCCTCTCGCCTTCAACCGCCGATCGCGGGCAGACCATTCGCGGCGTTTCGGTGCTGGGCGGGCCCGATGACATCGAGCGCATTGTTGCCGATCTGGCAGACCGCGGGACCAATATCACGCGGCTGGTGCTGACGCCGAGCGTGCTTGCGCCGGAAGAGAAACCGGAAACGCTTCTCATGCGCGCGCGGCGGCTTGGGCTCACAACCAGCCGGCTGCCGTCGCTGGAAGACGGTGGCGAAGCGCTGCGCTTGGCGCCGGTGAACGTCGAGGACCTGCTGCTGCGGCCCGGCGTGAAGATCGATTATCGGCGGCTGGAATCCTTCGTCAAAGGCAAGTCGATTGTCGTTACCGGAGGCGGCGGTTCGATCGGGGCGGAGATTTGCGATCGCATCGTGACCTTCGGCGCGGCGCGCTTGCTGGTGATCGAGAACTCGGAGCCTGCACTGCACGCGGTGCTGGAAACGCTGGCGACGAAAAAGTCCGCCGCCAAGATCGTGGGGCGCCTCGCCGATATCCGTGATCGCGGTCGGATCTTTCGACTGCTCGCCGATTTTCATCCCGATATCGTCTTTCATGCTGCGGCACTCAAGCATGTTCCATTGTTGGAGCAGGATTGGGGTGAAGGCGTAAAGACCAACGTGTTCGGCTCGGTCAATGTCGCCGACGCTGCCGTCGCCGCCGGAGCTGCCGCCATGGTGGTGATCTCGACCGACAAGGCGATCGAGCCGGTTTCGGTGCTCGGCGCCTCCAAGCGCTTGGCAGAAATGTATTGCCAGGCGCTCGATAACGGCTTTGCGTCGCGCAGCGACAAGCGGCCGATGCGGTTGATCGCCGTGCGGTTCGGGAATGTGCTGGCCTCGAACGGATCCGTCGTTCCGAAGTTCAAGGCGCAGATCGAAGCCGGAGGACCGCTCACGGTGACGCATCCCGATATGGTGCGTTATTTCATGACCATCCGCGAGGCTTGCGATCTCGTGATTACGGCGGCAAGCCACGCGCTCGAAAACAGGGCGAACGGCGTCGCCATTTACGTGCTCAACATGGGCCAGCCGGTGAAGATCGTCGATCTTGCCGAGCGGATGATCCGGCTTTCCGGTCTCGAGCCGGGCCATGACATCGAGATTGTGTTTACCGGAGTCAGGCCCGGCGAGCGCTTCAACGAGATCCTGTTTGCGCGCGAGGAGCCGACCGTGCCGGTGGGCATCGAGGGAATTGTCGCTGCCAAGCCCATATGTCCGTCGCTTGAGGCCATGCGCGGCTGGCTCGCGGCGTTGGAGCAGGGATTGGCGCGGGAGGACCGATCGGTGATCTTTGCAGTGCTGCGCGACGCCGTTCCCGATTTCAGCGGCAAGGCGGCATAAGCACAGAAATTTGCGCAACGAAAAAGCTCCGGGTCGGGCGCCCCGGAGCTTTTTACGCTGAGTTTTCGGTTGATCAGTATTTCGTCACGACCGGTGCGGCCTTGCCCCAATCGAACTTGTAGTTCAGTCCCCACTTGAACGACCAGTTGTCCAGATAGACGCTACGCGGTGCCACGAAGGTGGTGATGCCCGGCCAGTAGCTCTGCCGGCGGATTGAAGAACTGGTGCCAGCCGTAGTTGATGTAGAGGAATTCGCTCTTGGCCGACCAGCCATAGCCAAGCGCATATTCCATTCCGCCGCCAACGGCATAGCCGCCGATGATCTTTTTGTCGTGCGCAGACGGAGAGCCCACGAGGTTGACCGGCCGAAGCGGCGATACACCGGGCCGGACCAAATTGAGTTAGGCACGCGACACCGCCTTGGAGGTCATTCCATACGGTCGCTTCCACTTGCGGCATACGCATAACCGCCGGTGACGTAGAACATCCATTTGTCGACGGCGTAACCGAGTCGCAGGCGGGCGGTGCCGGACCAGCGCTCGGTTGTCTGGCTGATAAATGCCGGGTTGAAGATCGGAGCGAGATCGTTCGCCTGGCCATCCTTGAATTCTTGCCGGCGATGTCGAGTCTCGAAGCCCCACACCCAGAAGCCGGTCTGGATGTTGCAGCCCATATCGAAGCCGCCTTCCATGCCGCTTTCGTTGAAGCGAGGCGTGATGTCAAATCCGGCCGTGGAACCCGCCGCCAATTGCTCGCCGGCAAGAAACGAAAACGCTGTCGACTGGATGGTATCGGGACTGAACGATGACGTCTGTCGTCCCGTACGGACTATCCGAACGATGCTTGCTGTGGCCATAGCCGTAACCGACAAAGCCGCCAACATAGCATCCCGACCAATTCGTAACGGCGCGGGGGCAGCGGCGGGCCTAACTGCCATGTCAGCCGCGACCGCAGGTGCGCTCACCGCAAGCGCGAGCAGCGCAACGCTTCCAAGTAAATGCTTCTTCATTGTCAAACCCCCCGGTTGCCCGAATTTGCAGGTAAGTTTTTCTTTAACAGATCGCTAGCGATTTTGCTGTGATCTTTCCGCCACAACCCCCATGAATCGAACTTTTGCGGCCACACATTGTGAGCTGGGAGGCGGCGGCAATCCTGCCTGCGGGATCGCATGAACGGCCGGAACTGCGGGCCTTTTTTGGGCATTCCGACCCGCTGCGAAGCGCATCGACAGCATGGCCGCGGAAAAGACCGGTCTTTCACGTCATTTGTCGACAGAAGCTCGCCCTGAAATCCCACCCACTGTCGCTTTTGTGCAACTGAAGTCTGCCGCTTCGATCAGGTCGCGCAAAGCCGAGAGGGCAATCGATTCGGCCCCCTTATGGGAGCGTCTCCCTGTTCCCGCGCCGGAATTTGAGGAGACAGAGGCCTACAAGCGCCGCGCCGACGGCGAGCCCAATGCCCGCGAGTGCCCGGCTTGGCAACAGCTACGCAGGCCAGCGCGGCGAGGGCGACATTGACGGCCGCGACATGGGTAACGATGGCCAATACGCTCATGCCATTGTCGCCGGCATGCTGGTAGAAATGACTGCGGTGAGCCTGCCAGAACTGCTCGCCGCGTATAATGCGGCGGCCTAGCGTGATTGTGGCGTCGGCCAGATAATAAAGAGGCAGAATAAGCGCCGATATGAAAAATCCCTTGCTCGCGAGGTCCAGCAGCATCCAGCCGAGCAGCAACCCCAGGGGCAGGCTTCCGACATCCCCAAGAAACAGCTGCGCCACCGGCCTGTTGAAGGGCGCAAAGCCAAGAATCGCGCCGAGAAGGGCTGCTGCCAGGACCGCGGGCGCCAGCTCTACGACGCCCGCCAATCCCAAAAGGGCAATGGCGCCCGTAACCGGCACGAATTCGGCCACGGTCATCCAATCGATGCCATCCATGAAATTGACCAGATTCACCAGCCAGAGCCAGCCAATGAACAGGCAGGCGCGCTCGATCGGCCAGGGGAGTTGCGGAACGATTCGCAAGTCGCCGGGCAGGAGGGCGATGACCATGCCGACAGCAATGCACTGCATGGCCAGGCGGGGCGCCTCGGCCAGGCGATCGCAGGTCGTCGATCATGCCGACCGCGGCCAGGAGGAGCGCTGCCGCCGTAACGGCGGCGAGCGGCAGGGTCTGACCCCGCAAGTCACCTGGCGCCAAGGCCATAGCGCCCCAGGTGACCGCGAGCGCCGCTATAATGACCGCAATGCCGCCCCCTTGCGGCGTCGGCTTGCGATGCGAGGAGCGAGCATTTGGACGGGCAAGCGCATAGCGCGCGAGCCAGGGGCGCAGCAGGACGATCAATTGCAAGCTGACGAGAAACGCAATGACGGCGACCGGGCCTAGTATCTCCAGGCGCCCAGCGGCCGATTCAAACATGAGGCAAACGATCGAGCCGAATGCTGCCCCCCGCCCTTCTTTCCCTTTGCAGGCAGGGACCCGGATCGGGCTGGTAATTCGCGGCGAGGGTGCGCGCTTGCGCAATTGCACGCTCAGCCGTGCTTGTCTCGAACAGCCTGGCTTTGAGTGCTCGATAACAGCCGGCGGCAATCGCACCAATGCTGTACGGCCGAAGCACAAGGGTCATCCACGTCAACATGGCGTAAGGCGCGCAGGGAAAGCGCGCCGCGAGCTGCAGGATCTTGCGGGAATAACCCTTGAATTGCAGAACCTCGGCCAATCCTGCGATGTCGACCTTGCCTCCTCCGAACACCAGCCACAACCGCGCCATGTTGAAACGCAGGCGTCTGCTCAACCATCCGGCATAGGCCGTTCGGATATCGGCGGGAAAAGTCGACCTGACCGCATCCACTGCCTTCGCAATCAGCCGGGTATTCTCAGCGACGGAAAGCGCGGTTTGCGCCGAAAGGCCGGCCGGCGAAATTTCCCAGCAGACGAGAAGCTGCGGGTCGAAGAAGAAGCCGGATTCCAATGCCAGCCTGCGAACGATCAGCCCATCGGTGAAAGCGCCCATGGCGGGGTCGAACCCGCCTGCCTCAAGCAGCCGGCTGCGCCGGTAAATGACCGCAGGACCGACGCACCAGTGATCGCTGTGGGCGAGCTGTTCTCTCACCCGGCTTGGATCGAGAAAGGCTGCCTTGCGTGAAGGCTGCATGAAGGGCCGAAAGCCCAATATCGCGCCTTGAGGATCTACCAGGACCACGCGAGAGCAAAAAAAGGCGGCCTCGCGATGATCGACCAGCGCAGCATTTGCCCTCGCCAGCAGGCCGGGAAGACAATAATCATCGGCCGCGGCAAAATAGATGAACTCGCCGGTTGCGGCATGCAGACCCTCGTTCATGGCCGCGGCCACGCCACGATTTACCGCATGGTCGATGCTGCGAATGCAGGCAAAGCGCGATTCCAGCGCGGCGATGACGGAGCGACTATTATCGTTTGAGCCGTCATTGATGATGATAATCTCAGCCGGCAGCGGCCGTTGCGCCATGAGCGCATGGACGGCCCGCGGCAACAGCTTGCCGTGGTTGAAATTGGGAATGACGACCGAGAAACTCATTCAGATACGACTGCCAGCGTCCGATTCCATCCTGACTTACCCACTTGAGCGCGGATTCATTCCAGAGTGACAGAGTTCAAACAAGCTCCTTTTGCGCCAGAAGAGCTTCGCTATGTGCTGATCATGCCGGTGTGGGGCGATCACCACGTCGGGGTATTTCTACGGTATTGCCTGCCTTTTCTCCTGACCGAAGGCAATATGGGGGCTTTTCCCGGGCGCCGCCTGCAAGTCCACGTAACATCGACACGGGCAGATTTCGTTCGTATGCGGCAGAACGAGAATTATCGGCATCTACGCCATCTCACGGAGCTGATTGAAACCGAGATCGATGAACTCATTGATTTGTCTGCTCCGTACCAGGCGATGACCCACTGTTATTTGCACGTGCTGCGAAGGCTTCCATTGCCGGAAAGGACGGTTACTTTCTTTCCCACCCCCGATTGCATTCTGTCGCGCAATGCGCTGCGGGTGATGAAGCAGCGCATTGAAGCCGGTTGGCGGGCGGTCATGGTGTGCGGCCTGCGGCTCGACCTCGAAAGCGTCCGTCCAGCGCTGGACAGGCTTCTGGCGCGCGGTGCCGATGCAACGAGCGAACTCGAATTATGCCAACTGGCGTTGCAGCATCTGCACCCGATTGCCCTGCATTGCGACACGGCATCGAGCGAGTTCTGGGTGGGTTGGCCGGCGCATCTCTACTGGATTGCCCAGGACCGCAGCTGGCTGCTTGCGCACTGCTTTCATCTCCATCCGATGGCCGTGCTGGGGATTCCGAAGGTAATCGACACCAATACGACAATCGATGGCGACTACCTTTCGAGTTTGGATGTCCATCCTGATCAGTTTTACGTCTGCGAAAATTCAGGCGAGTTCGTTTGCCTCGAACTGTCGCCAAGTGCCAAACGCATCAACAGCAGGACCGGGCGCCTTACCCCGCGTCATCTTTCCCGCTTCATGGCGCTGCACAGCAATTCACTCCACCGCGAATTCTTTGCAAGACCGATCCTGATACGCGGATCATGCGAACCCGCGATTCCGGCGGAAGTCATGCGCCAAACGGCGCATCTCGTTGGCGTCGTCGAGCGCGGACCAAATTTCGCCGACAGGTGTCTCGGAGCGGTGTTCTCGAGAATTAGAGGAAATCCCGCGATGCGCAGGGGCGCGCGGCTGGTGCTGCGTGCCGCCCGTCGACTCAGCGCGGCAAGTCGCACAGCCATCGAAGTAGTGGGTACAAGCCCGCTTACAGCTGCGGCGGGGCAATGTAGTGCCTGCTCGCATCCCTGTGGCGCGCGGCAATAGTCTGCGCCAGTTTGGGCTCGAGGCATACAAAAACAGTGGCGCCGGCGGGAACGTCCGCTGGGGCCAGGATAGGCGCGCCGAAGTAGTCGCGTCCGACGCGATTTTCATCCTCGTCGACAAAAAAATCGATGCTCTCGCCAAGCGCGCTGCCGATCCAGACGCCGGCGATGGAGGTGCCAAAAATGCCGAAAGGCCTGCTCGCGCTTGCCAGCGCGCGTCCCTCGTCAAGTATCTGCTCAAGCCACGATAAGTTCCGGCGCGCCGTCTCCGCTGCATTATTGTTTCCATTCTGCAGAGCGGCGCTAACGGCGCCGGAAAGGGGGCTTGCCAGCGCGGTTATCTCCTTGCCGAGGACCATGTTCCCGCAAGCAAGCAGCCGGTAACCGGCACTCTCTATCACGCGCGCAAGCGTAGCCTTGGAAAAATGGCTCGCATGGTCCGCGACGACCAGATCGAACGGATTAACCTCGGCATCGGGCACTTCGATCAGCAATAGCCCGGTTGACTGTAAGTGTCGGCGAGCTTCGGCGAGATAAGCCACCGGCGCAGAAATGTGCTCGACGCAATGAATGAGCGATACGACATCAAATTTCTCGGTGCCGCTTTTGAGCTCTCTGTCATTCTTGAAAGCGGCGCGTGGGCCGATCGCCAGGATGTCTTTGCGGAAGCTTTCATTGATGTCCGATCCGGTAATGCGCCAGTCTGGAAAGATACTATTGATAGCTCGCAGAAACGGGCCATTGCCGCAGCCAATGTCGAGAATCGAAGCCGGTTGCGGCAACTTCCCGGCCCTGCGGAGGAAATTCGCGATCAGCTCCGAGCGCGGCGCGAGCTGCCCGTCAGTGATGCCGCGCGCTTTCTGCTCTTTCCCCGCGGCCTGGTGATACACCCGATAGTCGCCATAGATCTTGCTGCAGAGCGCTTGCCATTCGCGCGAATTGTTCTTTTGCAGCAGTCCGCATGCGCGACACACGCCGACCTGCACATCGCCGGTCGCCGGCGTGCAGTCGGAGCCGACCAGAAACTCGAGCGCCGGCGCAGCCAATTCCGACGCCCGGTCGCCGCAGGCATGACAGGGAAAGGAGCCGCCCATCATCGAGGCTTCTTCGGCTGGCAGGCAACGCCCAGAAGGTATTGCGCCATTGGAAAGAACCCGGTGTGCACGACTTCGTCGTTCATGCAGAACATGAAGACGGTAGAGAAGTGCTGCTGCAAGGTGATCTTTAGCGCATCTCCAGTTTTGCAGTTGACATGGCCAACCTTGCTCGCAGGCGATGCATGATCCTGCGATTCGAGCCGAAGGGATACCGATGATGGCAACGCCTTCGTCGGTCAGGGACAGAACGAGGTTTCGCAGAAAATCGTGTTCTCGTTTCGGATCGATATGTTCAAGCACGTCGAGAGCATAGGCCGCATCGTATCGTCCCCGCGGCGGTCCAGCCAGCATGTCATGGACGAAAGCGTCGGCGAACGGCCACTTGGGATCCATGCGGGATTTGACGTCGGCAATGAATACAGGATCGAAGTCGGTCACGGTGACCCTTTCCACCGCCTGCTGGACGATCCGCGTACAGAACGCATCGGCGCAGCCGATTTCCAGCACGTTCTTTCGTCCTGAGAGCATTTTTGCCACGAATTTGTAGCGAGCGAATGTAAATGCAAGCCGTTTGGGATCATCGCGCCACGCTTGATTGATCATCAGCCCGAGCGGGGTAAGTCCATGTCGCTCCTTTATGTCGAGCAGCATCTGGTACTGGGGTTCTCTGGTCTGTTCCAATTTGCTCACGATCCCACTCATGAAAATCGTTCAGCCTACGTTCGCGGCGGCGTGCTGCTGGCTCGGCGCTACGGCAAATGCACGCTCTGCAACGCTGCGAACGGTTGTCTTCAGCGGTGTAAATTGCGGATTGATCTGCTGGTTGAGCCGCTCGATCGCAAGCAGCGTGTAGGCGGGGCGCAATTCAAGGCCGGGCAGGTCGGCAACCCGGCACAGCTCACGCTCGACTGTGAATTGCACGCCGCATTCATTGAGTGAGGCATGCAACAACTCAAAAAGTTCGGGCGAAGAGACCTGCTCGGGACCGGCGACATGGAACAGACCGCGCGCTTGCGAGTCGATGAGCTCGACGACAATGCGGCCGAGATCGGCTGCAGCAATCGGCCGAAAGCATTGATCCTGCGCGAGCTGGATCGGTTTTCTCGCGTGAATGAGCGCGCACCACTGATAGAGCAGGTCGCGGCGGCACGAGTGATCGGCAATGACGCGCGACAGGCGCAGCAAAAGGTACGGCAGGCCAAGTTTCGCAACGGCTAATTCTGCGTCGCGCTTCTGCCGCCCATATTCGCAGATCGGACCGGTCTCGTCCTGTTCCGACCAGACTCTGGGCGAACCATCGAAAACGCAATCCGTCGAGAGCACAACCGGCAGCGCCCCGCTCTGTGCAACGGCCTTGGCGATGGCCAGCACGCGCGTGACATTGAGAAAGCGGGATTCGTCGGGAATGCTGGCGCAGGTATGGGTCCCGGAAATACCAAACGCCAGCACCACGGCCTGCGGTTTCAGGCGATCAAGCAGCGGCTACGACATCATTCGTCGCGGCATCAAAAGCAAATGTTCCTGCCGCTACCGGCAACCGTGCAGCGGTTAAGGCCCGCTCGCCAGCGGCAGCTGTAATGGCGGAGCCCACCGTACCGCGGCTGCCGAGGACAAGAATTTTGTCACGGTGCATTCACTAAATCCGCGTCGCTACGCGAGAGCTGATCTGCTCGGGCAAATTTCGCTCACTGGCACAGCGGTAAACGATTGAAACGATAGCGTGAATTCCCATCGCGCTCGCGCCTGCTGAACGACGGTTGCGGTTATTTTGCGGCACGATCCTCACGCATTGTGCTTGACTGGACGATGTTGATGGCTATCAAACCTGCATCATTTCGGCAATTGCTCCCCAACTTCGAAATATACGGCGGCTGATGATCGGCGGACGATTCCAACAAAGCGTGGCCAGGCAGGCGATTGCAATGACTCCCCAATACGGGGAAGCAGTCGCCGAGCTGATTGAGGGCGTCGGCCTCGTCGATCTGTGGGGCCGCATGGGCTGGGCGGATGTCAAGCGCCGTTACCGGCGAACCATATTCGGCCCATTTTGGTCGAGTGTGAGCCTGGCGATCTTCGTTCTTGCAATGGGGACCACATTTGCCGCCCTGTGGAACCTGGATCCGAAAGAGTACCTTCCTTTTCTCACTTCCGGAATGATGACCTGGCTGTTGTTGAGCGCCTTCATTACAGAAGGCTGCCAGGTTTTTGTTGCAGCGGAGGGTTTGATCAAGCAGTTGCGGATTAATTACACCATGCTGCTTTGTACGATGATCTGGCGAAATTTGATCGCATTCGCGCATAATTTCGTGGTCTACGTACCTATCTACATTTATGGCGGGCTGCCGCTGAGCGCGAACGTTCTGTGGGCGGTTCCCGGCGTGGTCTTTCTCTGCATCAACGGAATGTGGATCGCCTTGGTGCTCGGAATTTTGTGCACACGTTACCGAGACATTCAGCAGGTCGTAGGGGCTCTGCTGCAGATATCCATATTCGTCACTCCGATCTTTTGGTCGCCAGCTCAACTGAGTGGGCGGCTGACCGTGCTCGTCGACTACAACATGCTCTATCACTACGTGGAGATTGTGCGCGATCCGTTGCTCGGCCAGCCGCCCTCGATCAGGAGCTGGATGATGGTCGGGTTTGCGACGGTTGCAGGTTGGGGGCTTGCATTGTTTCTTTATGGCCGCTTTCGCCGTCGGATCGCCTATTGGTTATAAGGCGCGCAAACCGAATGGCGTCCATCAAGCTTGAAAACGTCGTTGTCGACTTTCCCGTTTATGGAATGCAAAAGAGCTTGCGCAAAGCGCTTTTCAGCGCCTTGACGCGGCGAAACGAGGCGGCGCAGCGCATTGTGGTGCGCGCGGTCGATCACATGTCCTTGTCGATTGGCGATGGCGATCGGCTGGGGCTCATCGGCCACAACGGCGCCGGCAAGACCACCCTCCTGCGGGTGCTCGCCGGCATTTACGCGCCGACCAGCGGGTGCATAACCATGGAGGGTCGCATCTCAACTCTGTTTCACTCCTCGCCCGGGCTCGACAGCGAGGACACCGGTTACGAGAACATCTATACGTGCGGCCGGTTTCTCGGCATGAGCAGGGACGAGATTGCGCGCAAACTGCCCGACATCGAGGAATTTGTCGAACTCGGCGACTACCTCGCCCTGCCGGTGCGCACCTATTCGACCGGCATGTTGACGCGCCTCGCATTTGCCGTAGCTACCGCGATCGATCCTGAAATCCTGCTTCTGGACGAGGGCCTGGGTGCGGGCGATGCACGGTTCGCAGAACGCGCGAAGATTCGCATCGAAAGACTACTTCACCGTACCAACATTCTTGTTTTGGCATCGCATTCCGAACCTCTCATAAAGCAGATGTGCAACCGTGCAATCCTGCTGGATCACGGCCGGTTGGTGGCGGACGGCAGCCCCGACGAGGTCCTTGCGCAGTATCACGAGATGCTCACGCGACCGCAGCCGCCGAAATTAAGCGTAGCCGAGCCAGCGCCGGCGCTCACCTGAGTTCATGGTTTTAGCGCGGTGTGCCGTGCCGCATGCAGCCAGATTGCAAATGCGTCGAATGGCACCAGCCGGCATTCGTCAAACAGCTCCGGCGCGGTGAAGGCGCGCATCTCAGCTCCTTCGCAAAGGACCAGCCCTGACAATGAGCTTTCCAGAATGCGCACTTCATAGAAAAGACGCTTGAAACGGCCGAGCCCGCAGAACGCGAAGTCGAATTCGAACTCGGTGAAATACCGCAATTCAGTCGCCGCGAGTTTGAGTTCTTCGGCAAGCTCGCGTCGTAAGCTCCTTTCCGGCAATTCACCGGGATCGGTGGCACCGCCAAAAAGGCCCCAATGGCCAGGAAAGAAGATGCCGGGCTTCTGGTCGCGCAGCTGCAGCAAATAGCGTTTCTCTTCTCCGACAAGGATCAGGGCGGCAGCCGCATCCGCCGGCCGCAACCGGCCCTCATTGAGGAGAAAATCGGCCATTCCTTGCTGGGTACATCCGTGCTCGGTTGCGCGAGCTCTTCACCGCACCGTCACGCGAGATCGAGCCGCGCGCAGATTTCCGCCGCCGCAAGTCCATGCGCGTCGAGAATATCGTCATGCGACCCATAGCAATGAATGAACGCGTCCTTGAGGGTGAAGCTGTCGAGCCGGCATTTGGCACCGGTGTTCCAGGCGAGCTCCTTGATGCGCATAGCGAGGCTCCCATTGGGAGCGCATTCCTCGATCACCACGACCTGCTTATACGTCTGCAGAACCTGCGCCAGGGTCTCGCAGTCGAGCGGCTTGAGGGTGTGCACGGAAAATACGGCCGTGCGCTTGCCGGTGGCCTCGAATCGATCCGCGACGGCCATCGCCCGCTTCATGATCGGTCCGTAGGAAACGATTGCGACATCGCTGCCCGGGCGCAGCTGGCGCACCTTGCCGAACTCCCAGGGTTGCGGAACCTTGCTGCTGAAATCGGGCTCGCCGGCCTTGCCCAGGCGCAGGTAAACCGGACCGCGTTCCTGCGTCGCGCACCAGCGCGTTGCGGCTTCCGTTTCAGCCGGATCGCAAGGCGCGATCACGGACATGTTGGGGATAGCCGATGCGATGGCCACGTCTTCCTGGGCGTGGTGGGTGGCACCGAGGGTGGAATAGGTGACGCCACCGCCAATCCCGACGACGGTGACAGGCAAATTCTGATAACAGAGATCGTCACGCACCATTTCAAAGGGACGATAAAGCGTAAACGTCGCGATGGTGTAGGCAAACGGACGCAGTCCCCGTTGTGCCATTCCGGCCACCATCCCGATCATGATCTGCTCGGAGACGCCGGTATTGATGAAGCGGCGCGGGAATTCGCTGCGGAACTTGGCGATCGAGCCGGCAGGAGAGATGTCGGCGACGACAACACACAGGCGCGGGTCCGCCTTGCCCAGCTCGTAAAAAGTATCGGCGAACCGGTTTCTCATCGTCCTGCAGCAAGCTCCCGCAATCCTTGCTGATATTCTTCCTTGTTGGGCGATCGGTAGTGCCAGATCGCTACGTTTTCCATATAGGACACGCCTTTGCCCTTGACGGTGCGGCAGATCAGGAGCAGGGGCCGGCCGCCGCGTCGTGCCATCACCGCGTCGAACATCGCCTCCTCGTCGTGGCCGTCCACCTCGGCGGATTCCCAGCCGAAGGCCTCTGCTTTGGGGACCAGCGGATAAAACGCCTTGTGCCCCTCGCTAAGGCGCTCGAGCCCGGTGAAATCGTTGTAGTCCATGAAGGCAATCAGGTTATCGAGGCGCAGGTTGGCTGCCATCATCATGGCCTCCCAGGTCGAGCCTTCCTGGAATTCGCCATCGGAGAGGAGGCAATAGACCAGGACATCGCTGCCCTTGAGCTGCTCGGCATAGGCCTGACCGGTTGCCATCCCCAAGCCGTGGCCGAGCGATCCGGTCGAGGCAGCAATGCCCGGCGTTTCGAAATCGGGATGCGCGCCCAGGCGGCCATCGGGCTTGCAGTAGAGATCGAGATCCCTTCTGGAGAGGACGCCCTGCTCTTCCAGAATCACGTATTGGACCATGCAGCCATGTCCCTTCGACATCAGAAAGACGTCGCGGTACTCGCCGTTTGCCTCGCGCCGCATGAGGTTGTTGTAGAGCAGGTCGGTAATCTCCATGCAGGAGAATGCCGGTGCAACGTGCAGCGCGCTCACCTGCTGTGAAATGTCAAGGATGCGCCTGCGATAGGCCAGACATCGTGCGCGCGCGGCCGCCAAGTCGATGCGGTTGCGGCGCAGATTGCCGTCGAGCCGCGGCGCCTGCAAACCCATTCTCATGCCCTTAGCACATAGTCGGTGGGCCACTCCTTGATGGCGGAGAAATAACGTTTGCCCCATTCCACCATTTCCGCCAATCCCTGGTCCCAGCCGATCTGCGGTTCCCAGCCTACATCTTTTTTAATGCGACTAGAATCCAGCCAATAACGCAAATCCTGGCCAAGCCGGTCGGCGGTGACGGTGCACAGCTGCTCGAACGGCATGCCGAGCGCCTTGGCACAGCGCTCGACGACCTCGCGAATGGAAGTCGGGCTCGCCGGCCCGGCATTATAGGTAATTCCCAACGGCGCCTTCTCGGCGACGAGATGAATGGCGCGGCCTAGGTCGCGGGCGTGAATATAGGATTTCTCGGCGCGGCCGCCGCCGTGCAGCGGCAGCTTGTTGCCGGTGAGCCCGCACCAGATGGCTTTCGGGATCACGCGGTGAAGCAGCTGGCCCGGGCAATAGGCGTTCGACGGGCGGATGATGTTCATCGGAAATTTCAGGAAGCGGTGAACGGATTCGAGATACATGTCGAAGGCGACCTTCGATGCGGCATAAGGGCTGGACGGCTTGATCGGTTCGTCCTCCTTGGCCGCGTGCTCGACCGAGCCGTACATCTCCGAAGTGCCGATCTGAATGAAGCGCTCAAGCCAGTCGCGCTTCATGAGTTCCTCGGCAAGGCGCGCAAGCGCCATGGAATTGGTTTCGAAGAAGCGCCAGGAGTGCTTCCACGACACCGCGCCTTCACCTTGAGCGGCAAAATTCACAATGACTTCCGGCTTTTCCCGATCCAGCAATTCCAGAAGCAGGTCGAGCTCGTGAGTGACATGGCGCGCGTGATAGACGTATCCCTGCCGCTTTTCGATGCCGAGCGAGAACGCATCGGGTCGCAATGGATTGCGCCCGATGCCAATGACTTTTTTCGGGCTGGCGTGATCAAGCAGATAAAAGGCGGCATGGATGCCGAAGCTGCCGCCGCCGCCGAGAATTGCGTAAGTCTTTCCGGCCATGAAATGGCGTCCCTCAATCGATAATGGTCCAGTAGTAGTCGCCGGTATAGCCCGCCTCTTTGAAAACTTCGACCCATCCGGAAGGGTAATCGTAGAACTCGGCGGTCAGCACCCAGCTCTCGAAAATCTCTTTCTGCTCAGGCGTGTGATAGCTGTCGACCTGGACGAAGGCGCGACCTCCCGAGACGCGCTGGATTTCCTGCATGACCTTGACTGCGCGGGGGCGCGGAAAGTTATGCACCGTGTTGAGGCACAATACGCAATCGAAGCTTGCATCGGGAAAGGGAAGCTTCTCTGCGGTGCCGAGATGCAGCCGGCCAATGACCTCCTTCTCCGCGTGCATGAGCGCATAGAGCGAGACATCGAGGCCGAACGCTTCGAGGCCCGGGCAAACGAGCATAAGGTCTTTGACCAGGAACCCCTTGGCGCACCCGACATCAAGCACGCGGTTGCCCGGTTTAAGCCCAAAATGGGCAATGATATCGCGCGCGACGGGGATCCAGCGGCCGTCGTAGCGATAGCCGCCGTAGCCGTATTCGCGCGGCCCGTCGAAATACATTTCGCCATATTGCCTGGAGATGGCGACAACGGCCGGATCCTTGGCTTCCTTGCGCTTCGCAATGTTGCGCTTGGTGTGCGGCAGCGCCCGCAAAAGGTCGAGTTCCGCCATCACATCCTCGCGCTCTCGCGCTGCGCCTTGGCGATGCCTGCGGTGAGCGGCGTGAAGCTGAAATCGGGAAACGCCGCGCGGCAGTCGGCGATGTCGAATGGTCGATAACCGTTATGCGGCATCGGGCCGCTGCGCGGGCTTGCCTTGATGGAGACCTTGCGGGGGGCCGCCGCAACAACCGCTTCCGCGACAGCGCGGAACGAGTGCACTTCGCCGCTTGCGAGATTGAGCACTCCCGTGCTGCGCCGTTGCAAGACGCGCAGGATGATCTCGGCCACGTCATCGATCAGCACATGATCGCGGCGCTCTTCGCCGTCCCCGAACAACACGATATCGTCACCGGCGCTCGCCAGCCGGCGGAAACGGTTGGGGCCATAGCCGTTGTGTGGGTCGTCCGCACCGTAAAGGAGCGTCGGCCGCAGGTTCGCAAGCGGAGCTTTGATCGCACTTGCAAAGGCAAGCTCGCGGGCGAGATGCATGGCCCCATGCAGGCTCGTCGGCGCGGTGGGAGTGGATTCGGTGAGCGGGACCGGGCCGTCGGCATAGACGGCGTCCGAGCTGATGTTCACGACATGCGCGACCGGAACGCGGGCGAGCGCCTCAACCATGGCACGCGTGATGATCATGTTGTCGATCATCATGCCGATATCCTTGCACGGCGCGCGGGCGGCGACCGCGACGATGGCATCGCCAGGTTTTAGAAATGTTGCCAGCCGATCTGCTGCGTCGGGGGTGAGCAGGTCAACCTCATTGCGTGTGAGCGCAAGCGCCGATGCGCCGGCCGCGCGCAGGCGCCGCGTGAGTGCGCCACCCACAAATCCTGCCGCGCCGATGACCACCACCCGCTCGGGCAGCTGCGGTACCTGGTTCAAGTGCGCCAGCATGGCTCAGCTCATGCGCGTTTCTTGAGCCGGCCGTCCGAGGGTATGGTACTCGAACCCAGCCGCCTCGGCGGCGTCCGCCTTGATGACCCCATACGGGTCGACCAGGGTCCGGCCGGCCATGACCTCCGCAATGCGCGTAGCCGGGATGGCACGATATTGCGGCCAGGGGGTGAGGATCATGAGCCCGTCGGCGCCTTTCGCTGCGCCCAGGGGATCACGGCAGCCCTGGGCGTTAGGGTGACCCGCAGCACTTGCCGGCACGACCGGGTCGTGGATGCGGAGATTGGCGTCGCAAAGCTGCGCAATCGTTGCGAGTGACGGTGAGTTTTTCACCGAATGCGTGTTTTCCTTGTAAGCGAGCCCCCACACCGCGACCGTGGCCTTGGGCCTGGCCTCAAGGAGCGCCTTGCGGATGGTCTGGGCGGCCCAGTCGCGGCGCCGGCGGCTGTTGGCGAGCCACGCCCGTACAATGCCTGCGTCCGTGCCGTAGGCGGCTGCCAGACGCTCCACAGTGGCAAGGTCGCGCTCCAGATTGCCGCCTGCGATCCCGAGGCCCGGGCGTGAGGTAACTGTGGGGCCCGATCCGCCGGTCGAGCTTCAGGGCAGGCACAATTTCCGACCAATCCGCCCCCGTAGCCTCGCAAAGCTCCGCCATGGTGTTGGCGACCCCAATTGAGGCGACGAGGCACATATTGATGGAAATCTTGGCGAGTTCGGCGCTTTCGTAGCGCATGGGCAGGATGGGGCAGCCGAAAGCTTCGAGGAGAGTCCGCAAGCGGGGCTCGATAGGCTCGGAGGGGTCGGCGCAGCCAATAATGTAGCGCTCCGGTTTGGCGGCGCGCTCCACCGCGCTACCGAACACCAATGTCTCGACTTGATAGTAGCGGCGGCGCAGCGGCGGTGCGCTCAGGCTTCGCGTAAAGCCGGGCGGGACCTGGCAAAGCACGACCAGCGTCGCAGTCGGTGCGAGCACCGGCAATACGCCGTCGATCAGTTTACGGATGCCGCCAAGGTCGCTTTCGCCTGCATCGTTGGTCGGCACGTCGGGCGATATATAGACAACGTCACAGCGTCCGAGATCGGCAGCAGCCGCGGTGAATGACTGACGCTCGCCGTTGTCGTGCAGAAGCTCGGCAAGATCGGGCTCGCTCACCGGCAGTTCGCCCCGCTTCAATCTCGCGACCAGCGCCGCGTCGGGATCGAAACAAACCGTGGTAAAGCCGCGGCCCGCCACCGCGGCCGCGGAGACAAGGCCGAGATGGGTCATCCCGGCAAATCCCACCGCCGGACCGCTCACGCCGCCTTCTCCGCGATCTTGATCGCGTCGCCGCCGATGCGTTTGAGCGCGCGGTTTAGCCAGATGTCGTTTGCGAGATTGGTCGGGGTTGCCTTGCGGCAAAGCTCCTTGAAATGCGCGTATTCCATGGCCCAGGTCGGATCATCCTGAACCAGGGTCACGCTTTCTTCCGGCGGCCGGCCGCTGGGAAATACGCGTCTCCTCTGGGTAAAGGTCGAAGGTCCCCATTTGCACAGAGATTGAATATGCGCGCTGCCTTTTTCAGCGAGAATGTCGCAGGTGAAATGATTGCGCCACATCAGCAGCGTCATTTCCAGCTCGATGCGCAGCCGGCCGCCCTCGCTGGCAATCACAACATGATCGGGCGAGCGGTTCTCGAACGCGCGCGCGCTGACAATGAAGAAATCGTCGGCAATATCCCCGAACCAGAACCGGCAGGTATCGAGGAGGTGCGAGCCAAGGTCCGGCAATACGCCGGCCCCGTGATCGCGCCAGGCGGAATCGCGCACCAGCCGGGCGGTACCGTTACCGTAGAACATCCGGCAGCTGTAGATCGTGCCAAGCTCCCTGCTTGCGATCAGCTCGCGCATGCGCATGTAGTGCGGCTCGAACCGGTGATTGTACGCCGTGTAACAAACGACGCCGGCGCGGCGGGCGCGTGCCTCGATGGCGCTGATGTCCTCCTCCCGATCGGCGGCCAGCGGCTTCTCGACCAGCACGTGCTTCCTATTGGCCACGCAGATATTCAGAAGCTCGATCTTCGGCGCATCGGGAATGCAGGCGAGCACCGCGTCATAGCTCTCGAGGGGAACCTCCTCGAGGCGGCGGAAGTCCGCCTCGCCGTTGACCGGATCGACCGAGGCGACAAAGTCGGCTCCCGCGACGGCGCGCCGCTTGTAGCCCTGGACACCGAGCCCCACAACAACGACACGCATGCGTAAAGTCTTACCCGAAGCTCAGGTCGCGCTCGACCGCGTCGATCTTGGCGCGCACATGCTCCAGCGTGATCGGCACATTGCCGTCGAATTCGCACTCGCAGGAGGCCGCCATCGTTCCCAGAATGGTCGCCGCAGCATCGTTGCGGCAGGTGAGCATGGCCAGCGTTGCGTAGGCAAGGAGCGCGTCGCCGGCGCCTACCGCATCGACGAGGCGGTCGACAAAGCTGTCGATGACGAAATAGCTGTCCAGCGAGTAATGCTCCTTGTCGCGGCAGGCGAGCACGCCGCGCTCGCCGAGCTTGAGAATGAGGAGCTTGCAGCGCGCCTGGTCGTAGACCAGGGAGGCGAGGGGGCGCACGCCCGAATCCTGATCGCCGACGGCAAAGCGCGCTTCGCGCTCGTTCGGCGTGATCAGGTCGAAATCGGTGAATTCGGTGATATTGCCCCAGCGGCTCGCGACCTGGCTGTCGGCAACGCGGTAAACGCCGTCGGGGATGACGCCGACGAGCTTTGGGATGGTTCGTTTGTTGAAAATGCCGTGCCGGAAGTCGGCATAGACTACGGCGTCGACGGGCTGTTCCCTGACCCGGGCCTGGATCTTGGCGAGGACATCGTCGGAGATCGAACGATTGTCGAGGGTATCGATCTTCAGGAGACGATAGCCGCCGACCACGACGGCGTTCTTGTTCACGGTAGGGCGGGTTCTGTCGACGACGTAATTGAGGTCAACTCCCGCGCTTCTGAGGTCATCGACGACGAAATCCTTGAGCGGGTCGTTACCCAGCACGGTCGAGAACGTGACGTGCGCCCCCGCCGCCATCAAATGCTTGGCGACAACGCCGCCGCCGCCGACGAAATCGGTCTTGCGCTCGAAGGCGACGCTCAGCGTCGGGGTCTTGGTTTGCCCGCCGATCATCGCGCAATAGGTGTAGCTGTCGACGATGGTGTCGCCCACCACATGCACCCGGTGGCCGCGCATGCCATCGAGCACGCCGCGGAGCATGGCGAAATCGATGTTGTTGCGCTCCATCAGGATCTGCAGATTGGCATGGCGAACGTCGGGCTCGTCTTCGCGAATGAGGGCGCTCGACGAATAGATGATGTCGCCGGGGGTAAAGATCAGCTCGCCGCCATAGGACTGCACGATCGCGAGTTCTTCCGCCGTCTTGGCGGAAAGGCCGTTGCCGCCGTATTCGAAGCCTTTGGCGAAGTAATCGGGCTCGATCAGCCGGATGTTTTCGAGCGGCTTGTCGCGCTCGTCGATCAGCACGTAGTCCACCATCTCGAAAGCGGCGAGGTTAACTGCGCGCAAATCCTGCGGCACATGCGGGCGGTATACGCCCTTGGTGACATGCTGGTCGGCGGTGAGGCTGGCGATGAGAATGTCGGCTTTCGACTTGGCATAGACGAGGTGGCGCACGTGCCCCGGGTGGACCACGTCAAACACGCCGTGGCACATGATCACTTTCTTGGCGCGCGGAGGCGCCCCCAAGATCGCCCGCAGTTCCTGCGGCGTCTTGATTTTGTGCCGATAGCGTTCGGTTAAGGAAACGAGCATCCCGCCATCCCCACGCCTTTTACCCGCGCTTCTGCCCGAGGTAACGAAACCACTTTTCCGTCGAGCGGGCAATCGAGTCCGGATCCCACAATGGAGCATCCCGCCACAATTCGATATCGGCGAGCATGCGCCGGACGCCATCCTCGAACGCGACCGTCGGTCGCCAGCCGAGCCGGCGCGTGATCTTTTCGATATTCGCCCAGGTGCAATCCGGCTCGCCCGGGCGCTTGGGAATGTGAACGACGTCGCCGCCGAGGATTTCCACCAATCGGTTGACGGCTTGCGGATTGCCGGCGCCCACGTTGTAGCATTCGCCGCTTTCGTCTGTCAGCGCCGCGGCGAGGAATGCGCGCGCGATGTCGGTGACGTAAATGAAATCGCGTCTTTGCGTGCCGTCGCCCACCAGCGTGTAAGGTTTGCCGGCGAGCTTTTGCCGGAAGAACACGCCGAATACCGCACCGTAAGCGCCGGTGGTGCGCACGCGCGGGCCGTAGGCATTGAAGATGCGGATCGAGTTCACCGGCAGGCCGTAGACCCGATGCCAGTGAAACGCCACTTCCTCGCCGAGATATTTGGAAAGCGCGTACGGATATTGCGGATCGATCGGGTGATCCTCGGCGGTCGGCACCCCGGCAAGCCCATAGCAGGACGAGGATGCGGCATAGACAAACTTTTTCGCCCCTGCCTCGCGCGCGCATTCCAGTACCCGCACCGTGCCCTGGACGTTGGTGTCCATATACGGCGTCGGATTTTCGATCGACGGCACGATGTCGCCGATGCCGGCAAGGTGGAACACGTAGCGGGCGTCTTCGAAAATGCGCGAGCTCGGCTCGAGCTGGCGGACATCCTGCCAGTAGCAGGCAAGGTCGGAGTTGCCCTTGAGGTGTTCGAGGTTGCTGCGGTGGCCGCCCGCGAGATTATCGATCACCCGGACGGAAAAACCCTGCTCGATGAGCAGGTCCACCATATGGCTGCCGATGAAGCCGGCGCCCCCGGTGACGACGGCGGCAGGTTTGCCGGTCATGCCGCCTTGAGCCGCTTGAGCAGACGGACGTTGTAGTAGCGGTCGTCCTCCATGCTGTTCGGGACTTTGTTTGCCAGGAATGCGCGGCAGAGCTCGCGCACCGCGTCCTCGATGGTGTGACGCGGCGCGTAACCAAGCACGCGTTTAATCTTGTCGGAGTTGATGTGGTAGGAGCGGATGTCGTCGGTCGGGGTGGTGACGATCTCGACCCGCTTGCGCTCGGGCATTTCTTCGCCGACCACCCGCCGCACCAGCTCGGCGATCTCCATGAGCGAGAGATTCTGATAGCCGACATTGAAGGTTTCGTTCTGGATCTTGTCGGCAGGCGCGGTCAGGAACAGCTGCACGGCGTCGCAGTAGTCCTGGATGTGCAGGTTGGGGCGCAGCTGCGAGCCGCCGAACACGGTGATCTTGCCGGCATTGACGGCGTGATTGGTGAGAATGTTGACCGAGAGATCGAGCCGCTGCCGGGGCGAGTGGCCGCAGACGGTGGCCGGGCGGAAAATCACGCCGGTGAAGCTCGGGTCGGTGTATTTCTTGAGGATCGGCTCGCACATCCCCTTGTATTTGTTGTAGAGCGTGAGCGGAACGAGCGGATGGTCCTCGGTGACGTCGGGCTTGTCGGATACGCCATAGACCGAGCTTGACGACGCATAGACGAAGCGCTTGACGCCTGCCTTTTTGGAAGCTTGCACCAGCGGCTCGAAAGCATTGAGGTTGATGGAGGTGGAAAGATCTTCGTCAAGCTCGAAGCTCGCATCGTTGGAAATGCAGGCGAGATGCACGACCGCATCATGGCCGGCAACCGCGCTGGCAAATTTCGCGGTCTCGCGGATGTCGGCGTCGATGACCCGCAGATTGGGGTTGTCGCGCGGCAGGAACTGGCTGCCGAAAAACATGATGTCGTAGACCGTGACCTTGTAGCCGCTGGCGAGCATTTGCGGCACAAGCCGCGCGCCGCAATAGCCTGCGCCGCCGGTGACGAGGACCTTGTCGAACAACCGTTGCATGCTTCTTCTTCCTTTCTCGTTCACTCTGCCGCTATCCGTGTGGTCTTGATGGTGTAGGCCGCCGCCGCCGCATCGCGATAGAAGCCCTGCACGGTTTCGCGGGAATATTCCGCCAGGTCCTTGCCGACGAGATCGAGCTTGGCAAGAAACTCATTCGGCACCGTGACGATGTCGCAGCTGCTTTCCTCGGCATGGAAGATATTCAACAGCTCGCGCGTGCTCGCCCAGAGAAGCTCGGCCTTCGGCCGCGAGCGCAGGATTTGCTTGCACGCGAGCATGTGCGGAACCGGATCGATACCGGTGTCGGCAATGCGGCCGGCGAACACCGAGACGATCGCCGGCGTTGCCTGATCGAGCGCGTCGGCAACCGCGCGCACCTGATCGAGGGTGAAGATCGCGGTCACGTTGAGCGTCACGCCTTCCGCCGAAAGCGCGCGGATGAGCTCGGTGGAAGGCAGGCCTTTGGTGTTGGTGACCGGGATTTTCACGTTAACGTTGCGGCCCCATGCGGCAATGGTGCGCGCCTGCTCCGCCATGCTGCCGAAGTCGTCGGCAAACACTTCGAACGATACCGGCCGGTCGGGAATTGCGGAGAGCACCTTGCGCGCAAATACCTCGTAATCGTCGACGCCGGCCTTGCGCATGAGGGAAGGGTTGGTGGTGAACCCCTTGATCAACGGATTGCGCGCCATCTTGACGATGCCGTCGTAATCGGCGCCGTCGGCAAAAATCTTGACCTTGAGATTGCTGAGCCGGCTCATGTCGCCCCCTGCGTGGTTTGTGTGATGATGATGTCGGCGGCTTCCGCGATCGAATGCACGATGTAGTCGGGTGCATCGGGCGCGGGTAGGGCCGCATAGCCGAGATCGATGAACACGGTGGCGCATCCGGCGGCGCGGCCGGCCTCGACATCGCGTCTTCCGATCGCCGACCATGAAGCTCTGCTTGAGATCGATGCCGAGTTCGCCGGCCGCCTCAAGGATCATTCCGGGTTTGGGCTTGCGGCACTCGCATGCTTCGCCCTGCCGGTGAAAGCAGGCCTTTATCGCGTCGACCGGCAGGTCGCGCGTCATGATTTCATGCATCGCATCCACTTCCGATCGAGCGATCAATCCGTGCCCCACGTCCGGCTGGTTCGTGACCACTGCTAACAGAAAGCCCGCCTGCTTGAGCTTCTGCAAACTCGCGGCGGCTTCAGGGTAGACCCTGAAACCATCGAGCGACCGGGGTGCGAAGCTGCGGCCATCCCGGAATTCGGGTATGACAATAACCCCGTCGCGATCAAGGAAAACCGCTTTCCGTGATGTTTTCCCTGTAATCAACGGCCCACCCTTCAATCTACCACTTCGTGCGCTTGATCTGCAATGCCGGATGGCTGACCAGGCAATGCCAGACAACTGCTTGAAAAGCTTCCGAATGCGGCGTTACGCGTTCGGGGCTCACTTCCGGGATCACCACCACCACATCGCCCGCTTTGGCGGTGTAGCCGGTGTTCTTGCCGACGATGCCGAACACTTTTGCGCCGCGTGTCTTGGCAAAGTCGATTGCCTTGACGATGTTCACACTCACGTTGCGCTCGACGTCGCCGCCGCCGACGGAGAAAATGAGGATTGCATCGCGCTCATTGAGGCGGCTCACTTCAAGCCAGGCCGCGAATACGGTTTCCCATCCTTCGTCGTTGGTACGCGCGGTGAGTTCCGACACATTGTCGACCGGGCTGTAAGTTTCGATGCCGCACAGCTTGCGAAAATCATTGACCGCATGACTGCTGTTGCCGGCGCTGCCGCCCACTCCGAGGATGAACAGGCGTCCGCCGCGCTCGCGCAGCGCAACGAGCTGTTGCGCCAATGCCTCGACGCGAGAAGTATCCATTGCCGTACAAATGCGCCCCGCTTCGGTAAAAAATGAGCCCGAATATGTCACGGATGCAATGTTCCCCCGGGCTAGTGCCGCCGATTTGAAGTTCCTACAGCGCTAGCGGCGAGGTCGTAAAGGAACTTCAAATACTAGTGACGGCGGGCGCTATTTCCCATACCGCGGCGAAAGCTGTCAACCGAGGGCACGCTTGGCGCTGTCGTTTCTGCTATCTCGGTTCCGGCTCGCTGAATTGCCGTCCGAGCAGAAAATGCAAGCCTTGACGCATGCGCCAGTTCAGCCGTTGCCGCGCAAGCGGCTGGCCCTGCACGACTTGCATGACTTGCTCTAGGCCATTCGAACGGTGCGCCCACATCCAGCGAATGAGAACAATGCAGCGCACGGCCGGCCGCAGCGCCACGTTGGCCAGCCGCAAACTACGGCTTTGCAGCTTTGCTGACCAGCGCGAAGGTTGCTCGAGAGGCGCCGCAGATTCCACGCAGGCAAGAAGCGTTTGCATCGCGTCTTGTTCAATTGCGCGCCAGCTCTCGGTGAGCGGGCGCGCATGCCATCGCGCCGTTGCAAAGAAGATCCTTTGCTTCAGCGGGTCAACGGCGCCGCCGTAAAAGGCGGCATTGAACCGCTGTTTCTTGATCAGGCTTCCCATCGGATTGGATTGCAGGTACCAGCGTGATTTCAGAGCTGCTGGCCGATCGGAGGAAGGCGCCCAAGCGGCCATGAAAATCTCATCGGAATCGAGCACGAGGTGCATGCGATCGGTGTGGCCAAGATTTTTGTAGATGTAATCCCCGTCGATTGTCCAATTGTCGAGAGTTCGACAAGTCGTGATTGGAAATCGCTGCGAAATCGAGGAGGAGAGGCGCCCAGCTCAGCGAGTGCAGGACGATCCCGTCCTCGCCGGGCACTCGCCACCAAACAGCAGAGGGCGTGGCGTGGAAATGCGGAGATTTCCATTCGTATGCCTTGGTCTCGCTGTGCATGCTGGCAAGCGCAGCGCTGACGAGCTTCCGATTGTCGATCGCAATCGGCGTGGCCCTTGCACCGTGCGCATCCGGCGTTATGCCCCATTCTTTCAGGTGATCGAAAAGCGGCTCCTCGGCAAAGCGCAATGCCGGCACCAAGGCCAATTCGACGCCTTGGCTTGCAAGCTGCTGCAGTCGCTCGATAGCACCATCCGCGAAAATTAGGTCGGGCGTGAGCACAAAGCCATAGGCTTTGGCTGCATGGGCCAACTCGCAGGCACGCCGGTGCCCGATGCCCATATGCATGCAGGCAAGCACGCCTGACCGATGCGGCGGAATTTCCAGATAGAGGGGGTCAACGAAGCGCTGCAACAGCGCGAAAATCGGCGAAGTCTTGATCGCCTGCCAATCTTCCGGCCGCGTGCAGATCAAAAATTTGCTGCGTTGCCTGGTCGCGAGGCAGGGCAGATTGCGCGGCGACAACAGCGTCGGCAGGCAGAGATCGAGAAAATAGTTCCGAAAACGCTCGCCCCAGAGGACGACAATAAAGTAGAACGGCCGCTCGATCATGCGCCGTTATCCTCCGGGGAATTGTGCCAGTCAACAAATGCGGACGTATGTCATTGGCAATGAAGCCTAAAGTCATTGCGCTGGCACAGAGCGGGAGCGTGTGTACTTCGCCGGGGAAATAGCGTAATTGCATGGCCATGGCCCCCCGGGGGCGCTCCTGGGACAAAGGTAGTCGTGATGCTTTCCACAGCCAAAGTTGTTGCGCCTCCGACTGATGCGCTACTGGCGATTTTGGGTGGAGAACCCGTTCGCAAGAAGCCGATGCCGGGAAGGATGGCGTTGGGAACTGCCGAACAGGCGATCATTGGGGACGTCATTGCCCATTACCGCGAGCGCAGGCTCGATCCCGGCTATCAAGGCGAGTTCGAGAAGCGCTACACCGATGCGTTTGTAGCGCAGATGGGCGGCGGCTACGCGGACGCTGTTGCAACCGGCACCGCTGCCCTGTTTGTCGCGGTTGCTGCGCTCGGCCTGCCGGAAGGAAGCGAAGTGATCGTATCGCCGATTACCGATCCCGGCTCCCTTGTCCGCGATCATTCTCAACCGGCTTGTTCCCCGCGTCGCCGATTCCGCGCCAGGCAGCTACGGCATGGGCGTGGAGCAATTCGTTGCCCGCATCACGCCGAAGGTGCGCGCGGTCATGGTGGTGCATTCCATCGGACAGCCGGTGAATGTGCGCGATATCGTGCGCGAGGCGCACGCGCGCGGCATTCGCGTGATCGAGGACTGCAGCCAGTCGCATGGCGCCAAGGTCAACGGGCGTCCGGTCGGCACGTTCGGCGACATTGCCGCGTTCTCCGCCATGTACCGCAAAGCGCATATCGCTGGCGGCAGCGGCGGCATTGTCTATTCGCGCAACGAGGACCTTTTCCACCAGGCGCTGGCGCACGCGGACCGCGGCAAGCCGCGCTGGAAAAAGGATTTCAGCGATTACGATCCAAACGGCTTCTTGTTCCCGGCGCTCAATCTGCACACGGACGAGATTTCCTGCGGCATCGGGCTCGTTTCCCTCTCGCGACTGCACGATACCATTCTGCGTCGCCTGGTCTTCGTCGCCGAGGTCACGGGAAGGATCCGCGATCGCTGCAAGCTCTGCCACCCTTACGGCTACTCACCCAGCGATTCTCCCTTCATCTATCCCGTCATCGTCGATGTCGACCGCATCGCCTGCAGCAAGATCGAATTTGCCGAGGCGGTGTTGGCGGAAGGGATCGGGCTCAATCCGCACTACCGATACCTGGTGGTGGATTGGCCATGGCTTAAACCGTATCTTGCGGACGATTTCGAAACCGCCAATGCCCGCGACATCCGCGATCGGTCATTCTGCCTCTACCTGAATGAGAACTACGGGCTCTCGGAGGCGAGCGACTGCGTTGCCGCACTCACCAAGGTGGAAAAGCATTTCGCGCGGGCGTGACCGGCTGAATTTGATGCGCTGAAGCTTGCGAAGGTTGCGCATGCGGATTTACCTGGCAGTCACGTTTTGGGGTGAAGAATATCGGCGCTATTTCCTGGATTTCTGCCTCGCCTCGCTGCTCGCGCCCGGCAACATTCCCGCCATTGTCGACAAGCCCGCCGCGCGTCTGCTGATCGCGACAACGGATCGCGACTGGCAAGCTCTCCAGGTCGAACCCACGTTCAAGGCGGCAAAAGAACTAATCTCGGTTGAGCATGTGCCGCTGCGCAGCGAGACAGAATCTGTCGAACGCCAGAAAATGCAGCTCATGTCTGATGGGCACAGGCAGCTTGCGCGACGGATGTTTCACGACAAGGCGCATGGCGTCTTCACCTATCCAGACATGCTCGCCGCCGATGGGATGATCGCCAAGCTGCAGGAGCTCTGGCAGCGGGGATTTTCCGTCGTCATGTTCATGAATGTTCGCTATGCGAACGAAGGGATAATCCGGGAAATAAAAGAGCAGGGATTATGTCAGCCGGGCAAAGCGCTTGCATTGTCAACCAAGGCCTTGGTGCGCATGACGATCCGGCATATGCATTCTGAACTGCAGAGATGCGGCTTCGAAAACAGATACGACGATTACGGTTGCTCCGCTTATTTTTGGCCGGTCGCGCAGCAGCAGGATTTGCTATTCCACTGCGGCAGCTGGATTCCCCTGTTGATCGATTACGGCGCGATCGAGGAACACGACGACAGCACATTTGATTCCTGGACGCTCGATGGGGATTACGTGGCGAAGAATTTTACCGACAAAAGCAAAATCTATTTCGCGCGAGATACCGATGAGCTGTTAATGATCAGCTTCTCGCCGGAAGCGAATGTGCATTATTCGCTGGCGCGCGAGCCACGCTACCGTGTGCCGTTCATACGCAGCTCGCTCAAGGTCATCGACGCCCATTATTACCTCTACGCGCAGTCGCCGCAGTGGTTTGCCAAGGATCAGTTCCGGTTGCCGGTGTGGTTTCGGGGAGGGAACTCGCCCGCGAGTCGCTGGAGCCGAGTGGAAAGGCAGGCGGCGAAACTTGTCGCCCGGATCGAACGCGGCGGAAGCCTGCGCGACAAAGCGATATACGTCGCCTATTTCCGCATCGGCCCGGTCCTTCGCTCGCTATGGACCGATCGCCAGGTGATTTTCCGCCGGATAGGTCAGGTCGTGCGCGGCGACAGATCAGCGTGGCGCAGGGTGATGTGGCGCCTTCGCCGTCAACTGGCCAGTCATCCCCAGTCCGACATGCAACACTCGCCGCCCGACTGATTTCAGGGGTTGGACGGACCGGGTCGCGGATCGCGAAACGGGCGGCCGATCAGCTGATGTCCTACCTGGCGCATTCGCCATGTCACCTGGCGCAGCGCCGTCCGATCGCCATAGGCGACCTCGCGTACCCGTTTGGAAATTACGTCGCGATAGACCCAGCACGTGTAGATGACCCTGGTTGCCCGCACGATGGGGACGATGACGTTGTTCATCAGGCGGATGGTCAGGCGGCTGCGCACCTGTTCCGACCGCGACGGGTCGCGCGCCAGAGCTGGCGCCGTGCATCGAGGTCGGCGTCGCCTCGAGCCGTTCCACCACGCGAGCCGCATCGCCGCGCGGCGGAGCCACGCAGGTATAGAGCGTGTTGAGGGCACGGCGTTCGACGGCAGCCCAGTTTTCGTTGATTGGATTGGCATGCCAGCGTGCGGTCTGGAAAAAAATGCTCTGCTTGAGCGGGTCGAAAAAGCCACTGTAGAACGCCTGGTGGAAGCGCATCTTCTTGACGAGATTTCCAACGAGTTGATTTCTGAGAAAAGGCTGCGGCGTCAGGTCGTGCGGCCGATCCGATATGCGGCGCCCAGCTCGCCAGGAAGATCTCGTCGGAATCCAGCACCAGATGGATGCGCTTGATGTTGCCGAGGTTCTTGATAGATGTAATCGCCGTCAAAGGTCCAATCGTCGAAGACCGAGGTATCGTGCTGCGGAACGGCGGTAAAATCGAAAAGGAGAGGCGCCCAGCTCAGGCAGTGCACCACAATTCCGTCCTCGCCGGGCACACGCCACCAGGCCGCGGACGCAATCCGGTGGAAGTACGGCGCATCCCACTCGTAGGTCTTCGTCTCGCTGTGCATGCTGGCGAGAGCCATGCGCACGAGCTCGCGGTTCTCGATGCGTGATGGGGTCGGCGGCGCCGTTGCGCGCCTCGGGCGATATGCCGGCCTCGCGCAAGCTGCTCGAACAGCGGCTCCTCGGCAAAGCGCAGCGCCGGCACCAGGGCCAATTGCACGCCGTGCACGGGCGAGTTCCTGAAGCCGCGCGATAGTGCCGTCGGAGAAGATGGAATCGGGCGTGAGCACGAAAGGATAGGCCTTTGCCTCGTAGGCAAGCTCGCAGCCGCGGCGATGCCCGATGCCCATGTGCACGCAGCCGCTCGCGCCGGGAGGGCAGGGCGGAATCTCGATGTAAACGGGCTCGACGTACCGTTCCAGCAGCTTGAAGACCGGCGCTGCCTGTCATGGCGGCCCAGTCATGCGGGCGCGTGCAGATCAGGAACTTGCTGCGCGGCCGGGTTGCCAGCGCCGGCAGGTTGCGCGGCGACAGGAGCGTGGGCAGGCAGAGATCGAGAAAATAGTTGCGGAACCGCTCGCCCCAGAGAACCAGAATGAAATAGAAAGGCCGGTCGAGCATGGGCGGCTCGACACGCGATGGGTGTTGCTCAAGCGCCGGCATTGGTCCGCGGGACTGCATAGAGCACCGTCTCGATGACGCCGCCGTCATGCTGGCGCAGGAACAACTGGTATTGCGGGCTCAGTTCGCGAACGAGCTGCGGGATGCGCCAGAGATCGCTCGGGCGGTGATAGACCGAGAAGCGCAAGTTTCGGCAGCCAGCGCTCGATGGTCTTGCGGGCGCCGGCGATCGCATCGATTTCCGCCCCTTCGATATTCATCTTGATGTATGACGCGCGGTCGCCATCGAGCACATCATCGAGGCTCACCACCTCGATGCTGATCGCTCCCTCATCCGTAAAGATGGCACCGCGGCTTGCGTCGTCGCGAAATCGCAGTACCGCCTTTTCGCGGTGCAGCCCGGCATTGATGGCCTCGATGCGTTTTTCGCCGGCGAAATTCTGCTCGCAGCCTGGCGTAGGTCTTGCGGATCAGGCTCGAACGCAAGAATGCGCTCGTAGCGATCCGCAACCCGCTCCTTAAACCAGCGGATGCTGTCGCCATCGAACGCGCCGGCATCGACGTAGACCTCGTCATCCCCGAGATCGAACAGTCCCGTGGGATGATAGAGGCCATTGTGATGAGCGCCCTTGTCGATGACGGGGCCGAGCATTTCAGGGTCGGCGGTCAGCCGGTATTGCAGGACCGCATCGAGCACCTGGCGCGAGCGATCATCCGCCAGTTCGCCGTCGAGCCATCGATACTGATCGCGGTTTTCCAGGAGGTCCTGCAGCCATCCGTCATAGAACATGTGCGGCTTGAACTGCGCGGGCGCGAGGGCTTGCAGCGCGGCAAACGGCAGTACCGTGGCAAAGCCGAGCGCGCGTAGGCGCCGTGTAGGGTCGAGCGCGCGGTGCGATGCAATGACGATGGGCAAGTGCCGATCGAGCTTCTGCCAGGGCGCCGGTCGGCTCGACCTTGAGCCATGCACGATTGCCCCGAGCTTGCCGGCATCGTCATCGACCATCGTGGCAATGGTGATGCCGCGCGGCGCGGCATATCGCAGCGAGCCGCTGGCCTTCCGGCCCGGCGCCGAGGATCGCGATCGTTTGCATGCGATCGGGATCGAAACCTCGATTGTGGCGCCTGATCCCGGCGATCAGATCGGCGAGCGAGCGCGCCTTTTCGATGCGCGTCAATGCATCGCCGACAGGCGCGGAATTTTGCTGATCGAACGCGGGCCTGACCTGCTTATGCGCGACGTCCATCATGCTGCTCTACGCGTTCGTGTCAGATGGCTGCGGCATTTGCGCTCGGCCGCTTTCCGCGCCTTGATCGCCTCGAGCATATCCAGGCAGCGCTCGATATCCCGAAACGGCAATCCGCTCGAGATCGGAGAGGTCGAGCTCCCACCACTTCACCCGCAGCAGTCGCGCGATGATGGCATCGGGAAAGCGCAATCGCTTGATCACGGCCGGCACGCCGGCGACCACGGCGTAAGGGGGAACATCCTTGGTGACGACGGAGCCGGCGGCGATCATCGCTCCGTCGCCCACCGTGACGCCGCCCATGACATTGACATGATGGCCCGGCCCACACGTCGTTGCCGATCGTCACCTTCTGGAACATGTCGGGCGCTGCGCTCGAGCCGCGCAAAATCCCGGTATTCCTCGACCCAATCATATGCCTTCGGCGTGATACTGGAACTCGTGGATGCTGAGCCAATCGGTCGGATGATTGAACGGGTTGATGGAGGAGCGCGCGCCGATCGAGCAGTAGGAGCCGATGGTTCCGCGGGCAATGAAGCAGCTTTCATTCAGGCCGGTATATTTGCCGGCGACGACGTCGGGACCAAGCTGGGTGTTCTTGCTCAGGTACAAAGGTCCGTCGATGGTCGAGCGAAAAATGCGCGCGCCCGGGCAAATGCGCATGATGCCGTGCAAATCACGATAGCCATCCGCTCGTGTTTTCGAACTCGATCGACAAAAATGCTGGAGAATTTCATTGCGCGATGACCTGCTCGCCGTCGCGAAGCTCGCATAAAGGTGTGGCCCGCCGAGTGCGGAACTAGATCCGCAAATGCGCCGCAATTCGCGTGCGCCAATCGCGGACGCGCATGTCTGCAAAGTAGGCACCGGAGCTTTCGCCTGAACCGCCCTAATTGCTGCGGCTATGAGCAGCGCTGTTGCGTGAAGCGGCGCACTGCGCGAAATTGCAATGCGTCTTCAGCAGCTTGGGTTAAGGCTGGTGCCGTGGGGCCGGCCAGGCGGGGGATCGCGCAGATTTGCCATGAAGGACTGGTCGAACGCACCCTGGGTTGACCCCAGTTTGGGCTGGAAGCCGCGCCCGGTGAGCGAGCTTCCCGAGCGCGCGCTCATCGATTTTGCCACCAAATGCAACCTGCGTTGTCCCATGTGCCCGGTGTGGGGCTCGGAGGACGATGAGGCGATCGATGCCGTCAAAGGCATCATGGACGTCGATGCGGCGCGTCGTGTGCTTGACGAAATGATGGCGGCAAAGCCGCTGGTGCAGCCGTCGATGTATGGCGAGCCGCTGCTCATTCCCGACCTGCGCGCGCGCCTCACCGACATGAAGTCGCGCGGCATAACCGTTGCGTTCAACACCAATGGTCTCACGCTGCACGAAGACCTCGCCAAATTCCTCGTCGAGGTCGAGGTCGATTCGGTTTTCTTCAGCCTCGAAGGCGTCACCCGCGAGACGCTGAAGAAGATCCGCGGCGTCGACAAGATCGAGAAGATCGAGGCCGCGATTTTCCGACTGCTGGCCGCGCGCGGCGACGACGAGCTTCCGCGCATCGGCGTCACCATGACCAAGCAGGACGGCAACCTGCACGAGGAGGAGGCCTTCGTCGCCCGCTGGGCCGGCATTGTCGATTGCGTGCGCACCAGCCTCATTTTCGAGAACGGCACCTATCCCGACATGGTGCCGCCGGAGAAGCGCGTGCCGTGCCCGACGCTCTATCAGACCATGCCGGTGCACAACGACGGCACCGTGACCATCTGCTGCCTCGACGGCTTCAAGATGACCAATGTCGGCAACGTCTTCACCGACGGGGTGAAGGCGGTGTGGCAGGGCGAGGAGTTCGCCAAGGTCCGCTACTATCACGAGACGGAACAGTGGGACAAAGTCCCGTTCTGCCGCGATTGCAACGGCTGGGCGCAGCAGGAATTCGTCGAGGAGATCCGCGACGGGCTTCTCATCCGCCGCTCGCCGCAGTTCGTCTATTACAACCGCATCGACCGCCTCAACAGCTGGACCGGCCGGCTGGTGGGCGGCCATCCCCACGCCGCCGACCGCCGAGGAACTGGCGGCGCGGCAGATCGCCGCGGAGTAGCGGGCGGAAGCTCTCTCGGCCCTCATAGAGCGGCCGTCAAATGACTAATAATCTAAAACCGGCCATCGCCGTGATTGTTTTGGTTTGCATCGGCACCATTGTGCATATGCAGAGTGAGACGGCTCGCCCGGACTCGTCGGGAACGATTCCATGCGCGTATCCGAAATCACTTGGGCGAGTGATAACACTGTTTACGTTCGGACAATCGAACGCCGCAGACAGCGTATTTGGAGACAAATATAAAACGAATAAAAATGTCTTCGCATTTGACTGGGCGGCTGAAAAGTGTCTTCGCGCGCAAAACCCGTTGCCTAACCAAGATGGAACCGAAGGTGGCCCATGGGTGCGGCTCGGGGAAAAGTTGATCGAAGCTAACTTGACAGACGCCGTGGTAATCCTCGCTGCGGCAATATCCGGTAGTTATATCAGCGAGTGGGAGCCGAGCGGCCGCAACTTTCCGCATCTGAAGACGGCGCTGATGCATGCCGTCGATGCCAATCTCGTGCCGTCATATTTGCTCTGGCATCAAGGCGAGGCGGAAGCCAATAACACCCAAATGTCAAAAGAGGAATACATGAACCGCTTTCACAACATGCTTAGCGGTATCCGCGCACTTGGCATCGATGCGCCGATTTTTGTTCCGCGGGCCACTCTATGTGAGACGTGGCCCTATCAGACCTCACCGTCACCTCATTTCGACAATAGAGGAACTATCAGAGCCGCCCAAGCTGCACTTGTTGATCCCGCTCGCGGCATTCTGGCTGGCCCCGACACAGACGTCATTGGTATCAACGAAAGGAACGCTGGTTGCCACTTTGATATTGAAGGCAATAAACGCCACGTTTCCCTTTGGTTCACAGCTCTCGCGCTTGCTATCAATCGCCGAGCGCTGAACTAGGTCAGCGTTTCCTTGGTTGAATCATAGCCAGTGTCATTCCGGGGCGAGGCCGAAGCGCAGCGAAGGCCGAGAGCCCGGAATCCATAAGCCCGGCCGTGGTTATGGTTTCCGGGCTCGCCGCTCCGCTTCGCTTCGCGCGCCCCGGAATGACGAGGACGTTGTAATGAGCAGCTTCATGGAATCGCTTGCCTAGGCGCGCAGCGTCGCGCGGGGATTTTCAATCAGCGCGGCGAAGACTTCGCGCAGCAGGTGGCGCAACGAAACGAGCGTATAGGGGCAATCGCCAAGCGAGCCGCTGGCGAGGCGGCCCGCCGCGGCAAGGCGCGGCGCAAATTTGGGAAAGTCGCGGTCGAGACGCCGGTGGCGTCGGGTCCAAACTTCGTGGACGGTACCGTGCCGGTCACGGCACTCGTAGCGCTCGGCAGTTTCCGGCGGCAGCAGGTAGAGGTCGGGATTGATGGTTTCTTCCGCTAGATGGATTGCCGTACAAGTTTCCAGCCCGACCCCGAGCAGAAGAATGAAAGCATCAAAGTCGCGCATGAGGCCATAGGGGCTGTTGCCCGATACGGGGTTGACGTCATGGTGATGCCGCGACAACAGCAGTTTGGCCTGCGGGCCGCAGCCGGCGACCGAATGGGTGGGGTGGATGCTGCGCGCCGTTGCATAACGCGTGCGGAAAATTTCGCTCAGGACGCCGGTATGCGACGGCGTTTCCATCTCGTCCCAGCGCGGCTGCGCGGGAGTGACCGTGCGCCAGGTCATGGTCGGCATGAAGAGATTGCCGTCGGCCATGTAGGCAAGCAGTGATTCGATGATTGCCTCGGCCGCAACGCCTTGCCGGCTGAGCGCCGCAATGGCGCTATGAACGATCAGCACGCCGTCGCGCGCGACTGCAAACCCTTGCAGCAGCGGGTGTAGTGCCTCGATAGCACCTTGGCAGCCACGCATTGGTCAGCTATCCAAATCCCAAGTTTCGAGCATAAGCAATTAGGTGCTGCCTCTTTATTTTTTTTACCGATGACTGGATGAGTACGATGCGGCCTTTCGATTTCATGGTGCCGTTTTGGGGCAAACGCTACCGCGAATATTTTGTCAATTTCTGTCTTCCTTCCCTGCTGGCGCCGAACAATCTGGCCTTGCTGCGGGCAGAAGATGGGCACCGGTTCCTGATAGCAACCACGGTCGAGGACTGGAATGCGATTGAGCGCCTGCCGATCATGCTCACGTTGCGTTCACATGCGACCCCCGTCTGGATCGAAGTAGCGGATCCGGTGCAGGCTTCGGCCACAGCTGGCTACGCACGGTATGTACTCACGATACGACACCAAAATTATTGTCAGAAGAAGCTTCTCGATGCGGGGTTCGCCGGGGGCGGTTATGGCTCTCTGGTTTTCCCTGATCAGATTTATTCTGATTCTATGGTGGCCTGCCTGAAAAAATGGGTAGCCGCAGGTTATCAGTTAGTAATAATGCCGGCGATGCGCCAAGTGGAAGAAGACGTTCTGCATGACCTTTCAAATTTAGGATTTTTGCCGCACGGAATCGAGCTCTCGGTCATGGGCAAACCGTTAAGCATTCCTCAGCGAGTTCTGGCGGACTTGGCGGTTCGCCACTTGCATCCTGAAATGGCTGCCTACAATCAAGACAAGGCTCCCTCCCTGCCGACTGCAATGCCATTTCTTTACTGGCCCATGGCTGACGATGGCCTAATTCTACATTCTTTCCAAGCTGATACCCGATTGATCGATTTTGCCTTCTTGCCGGCCAATCACACAGAGTGTCTTGACCACGGCATTGTGGAAAACGTTTATTTCAGGGACAACTTTTCCCACTGCGAGCGCGTGCATGTCGTTCAGGACTCCGACGAGTTCATTTTGGTTAGTTTGACTCCAAGAGCGGTGAATTGGGCGCCGGCTGCCGAGCAAGCGGAGCACTTGCCGCGCTGGGCAGCGGAGTTGAGGCGCCTGGCGACAATTCGTGAATCGATGCGGTTTTACGCGGCCGCTAATCACGACGTCATCAGGCGCGACTTGTTTCGACTGCCCATCCGGTGGCGCGGCGGTGAACTGGGTCCCGCATGGCTTGAACAAGAGCAACGCATCGGACGCCTGATAAACCGAGCGGTCGGCGATTACTACAAAGTCAGTACGCCACCGAACAAGGCTCGGTTTCCTTCGCGAAGCACCTGGCTGGATTTGCTGTTGGCGGCCTATGCCCTGAGAGCCTCCCTCCTGCAGCGCCATGCGAGCCTGAAAGCACGGTGCGGCATCGTTTCCGGTCAACTCCGTGAAGCTGCGCGGCGACTCTTTCTTGCGCTGCGCGGCGACGCCGCTGCGCGGCGCTGGCTGATCTGGCGAACGCAGGTGGCATGGCGACGCCTGCAGGGACATGTCGATCATCCTCCGCGGCCGGACGTCAGCGGGTAAAGCTTCAAAGATTCTCAAATGAAAATTCCGCATCGGTACGACCGTCGAATTGTCGAATATGCACCTGCTCTATAGTCGGACCTTTTGGGGTTACGCGCAGAAATGCACCGGCGTCGACCAGCTCCTGCTCGCGCGCGGACCATGGGAAGACGAGCCGATATTTATTCGCGGCATAGCCCTGACCCATCGGGTCTACCCGCCCACCGACGATGCACTCGCCATGGCGGGCTCTTCCGCCATTGACGGAGACATTCTCTGTCACGTGAGCGGTTCTGGAACTGCGCAGATCATGTATCCGGAAGGAACGGGGTTCCTGTTCCCCGGGCGACCGTCCGATTGTCACCTCGATGTGCACGCCTGGTGTGCGACAGGCTGGAAGCACGAGGTGTGCCTGACGGTGTTTTATCAGAAGCCGGTTCCGGCGCTGCCGGAGCCGAAGCCTGTGCCGCGGCTTGAAGACGACAGGCTTCCGCAGATCGCCCGCCTGATGCCGGAGTATCAGCCGGTCGCGCCCGACCCGCCGCCGGCCGAGCCGCCGCCGCTGAATTTTTTCGGCTGGCTTGCCCAATGGTGGCCATTCTCGTATCTGCTGCCGCGAATGAGCAGCGCATGGCATGGCCCGCGAATCGACGAAGGACGGCCCGAACAGCGAGGACGCGAGTGAACACTGAACCGTCGCGCGTGTGCGGATGATCCAGCTTCGGAGGGATTGTGGATATCAGGAGTAAGTTTGTGTCCTTTTCAACTTTCCTGAAGCTCATAGAATGTTCACTCTAAAGCGGAGCCCCGTTCATGAGCTTGGCTAATCCGGGCGAAAGCCCGCGCCCAATTCATTTCATGGTGACGTTCTGGGGAGAACGATATCGCGAATATTTTGCGGACCTGTTTCTTCCGACGATGTTGGCTCCCCGGAACCTGCCGCTGTTAAGCGCCGGCAATGGACATCGATTTTTCCTCGCTACAACCAAGGACGATTGGGAAGCCATAAGAGCGCTCCCGATCATGAAGAGGGTGGCCCGACATGCGACTCCGGTTTGGGTCGAGGTGAATGATCCGCCCTCGGCGAGTATGAGTGGTGACGCGCAATCTCGCTATGTAGGTGTCCTGCACCATATGAAGGAGTGCATCAGGACCTTGTTCGAAGCGGGTTACGATTCGTCTTGCTACGGCAGCTTCTTTTTTCCTGATCATATTGTCTCAGATGGAATGGTGGCCGCATTGCTAAAACATATCCGAGCGGGCCATCGTTTGCTGCTATGTCCTGTCCTGCGCCAGTCACAGGAAGGCGTGCTCTCCGAATTGCATAGCCTTAGGGTTGCTGTCTGAGCATAGCCAATGTTCGGCGACGGCCAAAGATTTGACTATTCCGCCGCGAGTGGCCGCGAGACTGGCAGTCCAACACCTGCACCCCGACGTCTTAGCATTTGAGGAGGGTGCTCCCAGCCAACCATCAGTTCCTCCGTTCCGATACTGGCGGGTCCCGGGATCGCGCGGCATCGTGTTGCACACCTTCTTCGCAGAACCGCTACTCATGGACTTCAGCGTCGTTCCGCCGGATCACACGAAACATCTCGATCAGGATGCATTTGAAAACGTCTACGTTAGCGCCAATTTCAAGAATTGTGACGGCATTCACATAATGAGCGATTCCGACGAGTTTTCGATTTTGAGCCTCACACCAGAGAACGTTAGAGCGATTGATGTGGTGAAATCTGCATCGAGTAGTCAAAGAGGACCTAGTCTGAAGAAACATTATCAACAACTGTGCAGTATTCGCCGATCAATGGAGTTCTACGCTCTCCAAAAAGAAGATTGGATCAGGCGGGACCTTTTTCGCGTGCCGGTGCGATGGCATCTGAATGATCTGGACACAGTCTGGAATAAGGAAGAGCGCAGAATTGAGCGCCTGATGAAAGTTGCAATTGGGGATTATTACTTGCTCGCTCATCAAAGTAACTCTCCTGCTAAAATAAAACTCGGTTGGCGATCCCTGTTATTCCACCCGTCATTACCCGGAGTCCCAGGCACGGTGAGTCGATTCAGTTACCGAGCAGCTCGCAAAGTGCGTCGGCATATTGGACTTTCGATTTAGAGTCCCCGATAGGGATCAGGAAACCCCACGCCTTTAGGCGGCTGGGATCGCAGCGCTTCCCATGTAAACTGTTTGGATGGAAGCGTACAAGCGAGGCAGCCATATTGTTTGGGATTGCAAATACCACTTGGTGTGGGTCACGAACTATCGTTACCCCGTCCTTGGTGGGGACGTCGGGATTCGGTGCCGGGAATTGCTGCGCGAGACCGCAAGGGCGCATGTGTGACGTGAGTCCGCCGAATGGCGGACTGATCCGGCTTTAAGCCGAACGCGGTGGAGTGTTCACCTGGGATCGCGGTGGCGCTGGATAGCAACGGCAGCCTGGGACGCGCGGCAGCATGAGGGGGATAGGCCAGCGACAACACCAGCTCTGTTTGAAGATGTTCGCCCCGACACTGAGAGTAAAAATGGGCCGCTTCAGATCACTCCAAATGTGCCGATGGGCAAAATTAAAGCCGATCAGGACTGCTCACGCGATAAATCCAGTAGTTTTCACCGGCCAAATTAGCGCCGGGAAAAGTCTTCATCAAGTTGAGGGATAGCATCGGTGCGAGCGACGTCGCGTCATCCGATGTCATTGGCGTGCTGAGGATGAGAATGCTTTCGCTTCTGTTGGATAATTCAAAGGCTCGCAATAATCGGTCTCTTCGCTCGAGGACAGAAAGCGGAGATTGCCTTCGTTTCTTGTCCCAAAGATTAAACGTTCCGAAACACTGGCATTCCAGATAATAGATCGGCCGCCCAAGGTAACCCGCCACAGGCACCACTATGACGTCCTCTGATCCAATGAGGAAGGCATCTGCAAAATTACTCTTCTTAATCCATTCGGCCGTATTACGCGCTTCGAAAAAGGCAACAGCTCGGAGGAGAGAGTCAAGATGCCGCCGAGCGCGCCGACGGCGACGAGCGTCCTGAACAACCATAATGACAAGCTGCGGTAACGCCAAAAAAAAGACCTCCAAGTGCTGGCGATGAACGCGAGAAACACGATCCCATTGTGGCGGGAGGTGCCAGGATGGTTGAACATGTTCGCGAACAACAGAATTCCAATGTATGCGATTGCGAATTCGGCGGTGCGAATCGACGAGCGCGAGATAAGCCAGCACAGCGCGATTGGCGCGGCCAATGTGAGCATCAGCCTCGCTGGATGCTCGGCGTCTGCGTGCGTAACTGCCAGGAAATCTTGGATTGGAGTAGGCTCCCAGAAATGCGGGACGGGCGCAGTGCCCGGATGCGCCACAAACCGAAAGGCTTCCAGGAGCCAGTCCAGGTTGAGGGGAACGAAAGCAGCAAGTGGAATCGTAATAAGAGAGGGAACTCTTGCCCAATCGAGTCGAATATCACCCGGACGCTGCGGTCGCGGAATCAACATCGGCTGCTGAAATTACAGTAAGGAATGCGAAAATCAAGAGAACGACATACGCTACGCCCCCAGCAAGAAATGCCGGAGTGAAACTGCGCCGTCGTATTATCAGTGTGCTAGCCATGGCCACGGACCAAATGGCGCCATACACGTGCGCGTTCGCGAGCAATCCCAGCAGCAGCCATGGAATGAAGTTCTGCCGTGGACGTTGGTGGCGCAACGCGACAAAAGCAAAACCGATCAGGGCGACTAGCGCATAATTACGACTAAGGACGAAATATTCCCAGAACAGGAAATAGCCAACTATCAACAGAAACTTTTCAGCTGTTCCAAACGGCGACCACCGGTAAATGATGATCCAAACCCCGATGGCGATTGCGATATGAAGTATCTGCATGGCCACGGGATCGTTCCAGAAGCGAGTGACGAGCCAGACCAGCAAGTACCAGAGCCCCGGATGTACTTCATATTTGATGTTGGCAAAGATATCCCATATTGACGAACTGTTTGCCGCGATTTGAAAGGGCTGCATCTCGTCGCGCCACATCGCGTGGCGGAGAGTACGAATGACATTGACGATGATGAGGAGCAATAGCAACCCATTTGCTACCGTGGCCAGACCGCCGATTCGATCGAAGATTCCGAAGCGTTGCAACAAAGGGAATGTTTGTTTGTGCATGACGGTTCCTTGCGCCCTCGGACAAGTGATTGTTCGCGTCAGCCACGCCCTACCGGCGATTAAAAAGGAAATTGTCATCGTCGATGATGGTTCTTCGATGGGACAACTGCTTTGAGCGGCTGGTTTTACGGCTGGTTATGGATAAGTTATGGCAGCCCGATCGCCTTTAATGCATCTCCGACCACGCAGTGGGCGCTCCACAATGAGCCCGCTGGTTTCTACTTTGGGACTGGCAATGGGTGCCTTTTCAGCGATCCCGTTGAGCCGTCGTTTCCCAATCAGTTGATCCCTATTTTTTATGCCGAAACGTGGGGCGATTACTGGCATTATTTCTTGGACGTCGCAAACCCCAGCGTCGCACGTTGACGCTCGGCGGGATGGCGCGTCAGAGATATGCACACCGGGGGATGCTCTGAGGCGAACCCGACAGAACGTTCGAATTGTGCATGGCCGCAGCGGGATACTTTCGATTGCCATTTGAGACCATCAGATTACCATTTGAGACCATCACTCTGGCGAGGTTCGTCATGAACGTCGATACCATGCGCATGATCGACCGTTGGGCCGGCGTCCCACTGTGTTCTATAATAAGTCCTTTCGTCTTGGTTTCTGATTGCTTGAGGAGTGCCTTCAAAGGCAAAATTGGTGCACCCAAAAGATATTCTCTTTATTGAGTTGTCCGAAATGGGTAGTGCTGTCCTCGTCGATCCTGCGATGCGGGAGGCAATCGCGAAAGGCGCTGAGATTTATTTTTTAATCTTCAAAAGAAATCATCAAAGCTTAGAGTCTCCTCAACACCGTCAAGCTCGATAACGTCATCGTTATTCATTCAGCAAACTTATTTACCTTGGCCAGAGACACCATTGGCTTCTTGATTAAGGCTCGCGCTCGCGGCATTGACACTGTTATTGATTTAGAGCTTTCTTTTCCCGCTTCACTGCGCTTCTAAGTAGCCTCAGCGGCGCACGCCGGCGCGTCGGCTTTAATATTTTTCATGGCGAAGGTCTCTGGCGCGGCAATATGCTGACCCATAATGTTCACTTTAATCCGCATATCCATATTGCAAAAAATTTCCTAGCCCTGGTGAGGGCAGCGTTTTCTGAAAGGCAGGAGGTTCCATTTACCAAGCAAAAGATATTAGATTCGGAAATACAAATCGCGCAAGCAACAATTGATGAAAGCACCGTACAATCTGTTAAAGAACGCATCGAGCAAATGGCTAAAGAAAGCGATATTGATTATACCTATGGAGCGCAACCCTTAATCCTGGTCAACCCCAATGCCAGCGAGCTATTGGTTCAGCGACGCTGGCCACCAGAACGCTTCTCGCAACTGATCCAAGGAATCCACTCACGTTGGCCCCATGCCTTAGTTCTCATTACCGGCTCACCAGATGAAGCGGCTTACGCAGACGCAATCAACCAGACTACAGCCAATACACTTAACTCGCCGGACAAGTAAAATTCGCCGAGCTGCCTGCCTTATATGCATTATCAGATGTGATGGTGACGAATAATTCCGGGCCGTCTCACTTCTCTTCCGTTACCCGACTAAAAACGGTTGTATTTTTAGGACCAGAAACACCTGCGCTCTATGGCTCGTTAGGTAATTCAATTTCAGTATTCGCCGGGCTCGCATGCTCACCCTGCGTCAGCGCAGCAAATCATCGCAAAACACCTTGTACAAATAACGTCTGTATGCAAGCCATTAGGGTGGAGGAGGTCTTGCATGCTGTGGAAATACAAATGCAAAAAGCTGCTGTTTGACTGAGCATAAGCTCAAAAGTGATGTGGGCCCGCGCGGTCGATATCCCAAGTGCTTACCCTACTTTAGCCGATTGAAATTCTGAACAACGAACTTGAATTCCAACTCAAGGGAGCTATCCTTGTGTTTCTGCATGACAGGCAACAGCTGCGCTTGGTCTTCCTGGCCGGAGTTCTGCTTGGGATCGCCGTTCATGCTTCGGCTGAATTTGGGTTAGCAGCGCTAGCAAGTCGACGCCGCAATGCTTGCTTGGAATAAGAGCCAATCCAAGTTGCTAATACGGCAGCTGCTGATAAGGCTGCGGGGGGTCTCTGCGACCATCAGGGATAAAGTGCGGGCTCTTACGGATCAACTTTTTACCGACCAATTCGGCCGGTTCGACCTCCGCCTGTTTTTCGTCTTTCTGATCGTCAACGGGTTGGTGTTGTTTAATGCCGTCTTCCACGACCCATTCGTCCAGTATGACGCTGGTGGGCATATCGCGTATGTGCTCGCTTTAGCTGAGCTCCATCTACCTACGTCCAGTGAATCGACTGAATTTTTCTCGGCACCGCTGCCCTATGCCTTACCGGCTCTCGCCAAGGCCGCCGGGCTGAGCCTATGGTGGGCGATAAAGCTCGGCCAGATGTTCAACGTCGTGCTCTCGGTAGGCATCACCAGCTTGCTGATCGTCCTTTGTCGCTCTGCGAAACCGGATGACGGTGACCTAGCTCTGATCGCGCTGATGTGCCTCGGGATGCTGCCCGTCTACTATAGGACCATGGCTTTCATGCGCGGGCGAGCCCTACGTGGCCTTCCTGACGCTAGCCGCGATAGCGGCGACCTCCCGTGCCCTCACCGCCAGCAGACGCTCGCTAAGCGATGCGGTCGTGCCGGGGTTATGCTGGGGGCTGCTGTTATTGGCAAGGCAGTGGGGCGCGCTGGCCGCAGCAGGGCTGGCGATAGGCGTATGGCTGACGGCACTTCGGGAGCGGAGCCGCCATGACGTTGCCATCGGGCTGATCGCGCCATTGGTCGCGCTATTAGTGAGCGGCTGGTTTTACGGCTGGTTATGGATAAGTCATGGCAGCCCGATCGCCTTTAATACATCTCCGACCACGCAGTGGGTGCTCTACAATCAGCCCGTTGATTTCTACATTGGGACCGGCAATGGGCGCCTTTTCACCGATCCCGTTGAGCCGTCGTTTCCCAATCAATTGATCCCTATTTTTTATGCCGAAACGTGGGGCGATTACTGGCATTATTTCTTGGACGTCGCAAACCCCAGCACCGCAAATCCCAGCAGGAGTTATCTGGGCCGCGTGAACCTGGTCGGGCTGCTGCCGACCGCGTTGGCGCTGGTCGCGTTTGGCACAGCTGCAGTCAGGCTCCCGGCGTTTTTAAGGGGCGGCGCGCCGGTCACGCCCCGCGAGATTATCCCGGTCATGGCCGTGTTGGTCATCGGCGTTTCGGCGCTCGGTTATCTGTGGTTCCTCATCAGATATCCAGTCCCGGGACGGGCGATACCATCAAAGCGACGTACATGCTGCATGTCTTCGCTCCGCTGGCATTCTTGACCGCTGACTTCGTGCGGCGAATTCGTGTGCCGCCGACCGCGTGTGTTATCGCGTGGGGGCTACTTATGGCGCACAATGCGCCAGCTTTGATCACGCGCCATGGTATTGGCGCGCCGAAAGTGTCAGAAGAGGCGGTCTATCTTCACATGCTGGGCCGCCAAGTCCCAAGCCCGTGAGCATTGCGAACGACACTGCGTGATGAGTTTTCTGCCGGTTCCCGGAGCAAGGAGGTTTCTCGTGAGGAATGGCTCGAATAACTTCGAAGCAATAACTGCGTATCCAGACCTTGCGAGATTGTTGAGCTGCATGCCAGGGAAAGTTGCGGTCAGACTAGGTCTGGACGTCCAGTATGTCTATCAGCTTTGTTGAGGCGGATATTGTTGAGTTTAGAACCGCGACTGGAGTTACTGCTCGCACCATACCGGGCGGCATGTGGGCTACAGGACACCAAAGACAAGCTCGCAGATTGACATGTCAAAACGGGCGGTGCAATTTTACGGCTGTTGGCTAGTTATGGCCCAATGTGATGGCAGATGCACTAGAAGGCAGGCTCGTATTAAATGATCATCGAATTATGGAAGATGCTTCCGGCTGGCGTGCGCGCCAGCGTACAACCACTGCATCGGCCGATCAGGAACTACATCAAGCGTTCCCATTGGCGCCACCAGGTCCTTGCACACGGGATGCAGCAGGACATCAAAATCTACAATGAACTCGCTGCCAATGCTTTTCGGCCAAAAAGTGTGTCGGTGCAAATTTCCCGCAGATGCAATCTGACCTGTTCCATGTGTGGTTGGGAAATTTGGCAACGCAATGAAGGCACCATGTCGCTTGAGATATTCAGGCGCGTGATCCAACAGATGAAGGCTTTTAATATCCCGTTGATGCAATTCAGTGCCGCCCAGGGCGAGCCGTTGTTAAATCCACGCGCTAAAGATTTTATCGCAATGGCAATGGATGCCGAGATTGGTATTATTCTCAATACCAATTGTACTACATTGGGCAAGCGCAATATTGAAACGTTGGTTGAAGCTGCTAAACGCGGAAAACTCCGCATACAGGCTTCTTTTTCGGGCTATGATAAAATTAGTCATGAAAACATTTATGTGGGATCAAAGTTTGAGGATACATCCCGCAAACTCAAAGCCTGTTACGAAGCATTTGCAAACGCTGGCGTAACGGATAAGTTTTTCGTTCATGGGATCATCCGTCAAGGCGACAAGCAAAAGCATCTGGATTATTTAGCCTCGCTTGGGGTTCCAGAAAAACTCACGCATATCCATTATCCCGATAATTTTGCAGGCGTCATCAAGATTGATCGCCGGCGGAACTCATACCGGACAGACGAACAATTCAAGCTTCGTTCGCTTCGCTTATGCTCAATCCTTATTGACCAAATCGTGGTCTATGACGATGTGAGGTATCGGCTTGTGCCTGCCGCGACAGTGAAAACGTCATGAACATCGGCAACATCAAAACACAGAACTCTATTTGAAATGCGCAATAGTCCCAAGTTTAAGAAGATGGTGAATGCTTTCATGATGAGAAACATAAAAGACATGCCACTATGCAACAAATGTGACCTTCCTTATGGCTAGATATTGGACAAATTATTCCTAATTGGAATTGTCATAATTCTTTTCTTTAATGCGCTTGGCATCGAGATCTGCGGCAGACAATCTGCGGACGCTCGGCGAATTACCGAGAGACGGAGTAATTTATTGAATCAGGAAATTGAGTGCGAGGAATTCAACTGCTGAATTCCGAAAACCAGCAGTGCAAGCGCTACCAGATCGTATTCAAGCCACCAGGTCTATCGCCACCGATTTACAGCGGTCAGCTCGATTACATGTGGGACACTTGCAGCCAATTGGGTAGCGCCACCTTCTCACGGCGCACATCGGTAGCAGACCCGGTCAAGGCGGATTGGTTAACGCCTGTTTTGCCAAAAGCCCTTCAGCAAGAAGAAAGTCATCTTCGTCGTCGATGTCGTGACATTCCAGACCCAGCATCGGAACGAAGGCCAACGGTGGAACATAAAGGCAATATCCTTTGTGCTCATATTCCGTGAGCACCTTTGAGTGAGAAATAACAAAAATAATGAAATTGACGTAGTCGAATGGCTTTAGGTCCTGGGTTCTGGGCGACCTTCCCGCAGGATCAAAGTTTTTTGGTTGCCCGTCAAAGATTAGATGCCTTCGCAGGCGCGTTGTCGTGAATAGCGTCGCATCGGAAGGGCCGCATGCATAAGCAGTCAGCACACGATCAATCGTTGCTGTTTTCAGAAACGGAGCCGTCGGATTAATCACAACGATAGTGCTACACTTAATATGTTTCGCAAAATCGTATAGTATCTCGTCGGTCGTCACGTCTGACGTAGCGAGGACTGGGGACCTCATATAAGTTGCAACGCCTGTCGAAGCAGCAACTTCCGCAATCTCGGGACTCTCGGTATTCACATAGACCCGATCGAGCAAAGTCGACCGATGAGCCGTTTTGGCTACATACGTAACGAGCGGAACCCCTCCCAGGGGCCGCAGATTTTTTCGAGCCACGCGTTCACTTCCTAGGCGCGCCGGGATGTAAGCGACCGCACCTAGCTTTGACATGTTGATTGGTGCCTCGTCGAGATATCTTCAAATAAACTTTCCATCTCAGGCGTCACGACTTTTGCGTGGCCTTTCGACCACGCCGCAGCACAGCTTGATTCGAACCAGGCCGCCTTCAATGCCGTCAAACGGCCGCGTATTCTTTTGAGAAACCCGCTCGCTGCCTCGCCGAGTGGGCAAGATGGCGACAATCATTCAGGCAGCATCCACGCGCCGGCCAGTTGCGGCACGCTTGAGGGCACGCAGCGGCGCTGTCACGCGCCAGCTCGTCGAATTGAGGATCGCGTCCCGTTCGTTGCGCAGCGCGTTTCGCTCGGCCAGCATGTCAGCGCGCAGCACGTCCTCCTCCCATTGCTCGGTCTTTTGCAGGGGACTATCCGCGCTCTGCGCCGTCCACGCCATCATCAGACGATCGGCGTCCGCAGTTTCAACAAATCCATCGATCGGCTTGACCGCGGACCGCGCTGCCTCAATCCGCCGCGTCAGATAGTCCTTGAGCCAGCGGCCGTCGGTAAACAGTGTCGCGGGAACCAGATAGCGCTCCAGCAGCCAAGCCAGGAGCGCCTCCGACTTGCCGAATTGTCGTTGCCCGAGCCGATCGAAGAACGCTTCGAACGTCGGGGCATCTGCAAAATGGGATATCTCCGTCCCGGCTGGAGAGCCAACAATGCCGTCGAACAACAACGCCTGATGGCCGACGCCCGATGAAACAGTCCAAACGCCGTCGACCCGCGGGAGCAGAAACTGCGAAGGCGTCTGATACACCCTGGATTCCTCAAAAAATATCATGTTTGGAAATGACAGACGCAACTGATCGAGGTTCGCGCAAGGGCCGGTTCGCAGCAGAACTGGCTCGAAAAATGGATGCTCGGTGACGATGACCCCGACATCTGCAGGCGCGGCTGCCAGAACGTCGTACAGAAACTCAAACTGGGTGCGATAATCTGATTGCGCATCGAAGAAGACCTCATTCGATGTCTGCAATGGCAGCAGAAAGACCCGATCAAAATGCCGTCGCAAATCCAACGCGGCAAAGGGATCCAGCAATTTCAGACGCGCCGCCATGGTCGAACGAAATGCCGACACCAGAGCACGTCCTTCGAGCGTGACTGGGTAGGCCAAATCCTTCCCGTTGACTTGCGCAATGGCCGATCGGCCATGTGTGCCCAGATGGTCGAAATACAAGCTGAACGGATAAGGATCCTTTGCAAAATGACCGCGGTCGACATGTAGCCGAAGCGCACGCGGCCACAATGCAGACGCGTAATCGGCTTCCCCAGCAAAACCGATGACGACATCGGGCTCGAAGCCAGCAGCCTGGCTTGCGATAGCGTCCGCGATGACGTGAAGGGCCGGGAAATCCTCCCCACTCGCTTCATAGAGGATGCTGTCCAATGCTGTGGGAAGGACGCCTGTCGCCCTTATCTTTCGATATAGCGACACCTCATCCAGTAATACCAGCCGCAGCCCAGTCAGCAGCCGGACCTTGCCGCTTCCGATCGCCCAGTCCTTGAACCAGGCGCCTGTGATGAGCATGCACTCACACGACGCCTCTCGGTGCAGGGATTGCAGGAGCCTGGCAAGGATCTCGCTCCATGACAGTCCCTGGCAAGGACCGCGCTGATGCACGAGCGGGTTGACGATGCAAGCAATCTTCATACGCCCTTGTCCAAAATTGTCGGTATCCTGCGTGCGACTTACGAACCCCGGCAAAACAACGCTATCTCTGTCAACCTTTCCGAAACATTACAAGCAGATTACCGCGGGCATAAAAATTGCATAAACGCTGCACTGCTCATTGTGGACGGCGATGCGGTTTTTATTCAGCCAAAAACCGGCGACCGCCTTCACGCTTACGAGGACGATTACGCTAGATCGGCAAACCACTATAAAGGCGACCCGGACGGTGGCTACCGGGCTTTTGTGTTCACAAACTATGTGAGCGCCGAACAGATCGTTAAATTGCGGGACCGCGTGGAACGGGGGATATGGGCGGCACTCCGCATCCCCTTTTAACCCAAGTGCTGCTGCGCGGCGTTATGATCACTCAATTCGCCACTTCGTGCAGTTCTTAATCGATCAGCCCGCTGTTTGTCTGGACCAACTCCCTTAAGCGCAGCTTATCTGCGCGTTCTTTATCGAGATGACGGCATTGCGGGTGGTCGAATGGTCCAAAGTTGTAAGCAATTCGCGCGTCGAGACGGCCTCGAAAGAGAACCCCGGTCTGCTGCAGATTGACTGGAAGGAGACGCGTGTCGCCCGTCATCGACTGCAAGCGAAGACATGCGCTGTACTCGAATGGCAACGCCAAAAGGCTCCAGCCGGCACTCTCTGCTCGAACGCGCAGTGTCGGTCCTCGATCGACAACAACCTCGACTGCTGTTGCCGGAACAAGCGGAAAGCTTAATTGCTCCTCCGCGACCGCGTCACGCTCCGGATCGAACGAATCTTGACTGAGACGTTCGAGCGCTGCCACGGCAGTCGTGACCGGCATTACGTGCACCGGGGAATATTGGCCAACATTCACGCCATCGAGACGAAAAATTCGCAGAGGCGTGGTCCCGGCACTGGTTTCATAAATCAAAACACCGGCTGGAATTTTCTCAACGTCGGTAACAACCAATCGAACACCGGAAAGCCGTGCAATGCGCAGATTGAAGACCCGTAGGGGGAAGTGGGATTTATCGTTGATCGGATCTGCCTTGTTGGCAAAAAACGCGTGAAGAAACGCAAAGGTCACGGGCGATGTCCAGTGCCAGTGTTCGTTAGTAATGGGAATGTCAAAAGGAAGTAAATCCATATAATGGTCGTTACCGAGGAACGTTCGGTAGTGTCCTATGAGCACGTCCGAGATCGAACCGGGCCCGCCCAGCCATTGCACGCCAGGCGGTGCATTGATTGCCGGAAGTACCAACACCCGCCCGCGGAACGGTCCGCCTTCGTGCAGGCCGACCTCGCGCTTGAGCAGCTGAACGGAAGGCGGCTCTGCCGGCGGATATAGAACACCTTCATTTGGCGGTGTAACACGGATGTAGTTGACGAGGGCAACTCCCGCTACGCTCCAATAAATCAACGGCCTAAACGGAAGGAGCAGCTGCGGTGATCCGACTGCGGCTATGGCACTGATGCCCTGTAACCACGCCTTCAGCCAACGATCTACGCACGCAAATAGAAAAACACAGAAAAGACTGAAGAAAAAAATCAAAAATGGCTCATGAAATACCTCGGAATAGAACATCGAAATGGGGAACCGGATAGTCAGGGCATTCATCGCACCCAGGCTTAATATTCCGATCTCGCAAACAATTACCGCAATCGCAAAACGCCTCAATGAGGCTGGCCCTGTAACTATCGACACTATTAATGTAATAATGGAGAGGATCATAACGGCGCAGGCACGCAAATCATTGCGCAGGAAAGCGCCCGCCATCGAAGATCCAAGCAAGAGCTGCTTGCTTGGAACAGGGGGGAACAGATGAATAAAGTACGAGCTAAATGTATATGAGTATAGATTTGGCAAGAAGCTTGCAAAACCTGTCAAGACGAGCACCAGCCCGAGCGCTCCGCCAGAAGCAAGCTTCCAATAGAATTCTGTCTTGGTGGTGGATGTAACAAGGAAAGCGGCGCAATAAAGGAGAATTACGGGTATAGTAAAAATTGCACCTTGAGAAAACGCCAGCAGAACGAGCGCGCACAAAAATGAAAAACAGAAAGCCAAGGTGAGGTTCGCCGAGGCAGTCGGGCGCTGCCCCAAAAACAAGAATGATATTGCACATAATAAACAGAGAAGCCCGACTTCGTACCACCACAATCCGAGGATGAGCTGGTTGGTAAACAGGAAAGGCGGAACTACGTACAGAACTTTATCGAGTCCGGCAGGGACTGTAACGATCAACGAGCTAAGTCCGGCAACGAGAACTCTTGGTATGGGACGCAATCCAACCCAACCGGCAAGGAACCAGAGCATGAGAAATGTAATCAGGAAAAAACAGGCGACTGCCAATTCGATTTCGCGACCGGGAGCAATAACATGAGACAGGCCTAAAATCGGCGCCAAGTTGCCGTTGAGCGGAACCTGCATTGCGAAATTGTTCAGGATATTGCCGGCAAGAGAAAAGAAGGGCGTGCCCCAATTTATGTCATAGTCGATGGCTGCCTGATGCCAGTGTTGATCGAATTGGCCGGAGAGATGCCACTTGGATCGAGCCAAGAACAACGCGAACGCCAGGACACAAAAGGCAGCGATCAGGCCGGCCTGTACATACTCTCGGTCGACTCTGCGTTGAATTTTCCTCTCAAAAAGGAGCTTGGCAGCATCGGTCGCAGTCACTCTCCATAGCGATCTTGCCGGAGCTGGAGGGAGGATGGATTGCTGCATTTCTCGTGACGACCGAACTGATCGCACAATCGTCGAAAGCAAGCACCTGATAAGCCCAGCTGCAAAAAATCAGCAGCCAAATCCAGTGGAACGCCTCCAAGCGCTTGATGCGGAAAATCCGATAAAGAATAAAACTCTCATTCTCGCCGAGCCCGATATAAGGCCCGACCAGCGTGATAGCGACCAGCGCCAACAACGTCAGCTGCAATCCAATAAAGAAACGCGGTCGGATCATCAGGCCTTTCCAATTCCGGGGCCCGATGCGTGGGCTGATCTTGAATTAAAAGATTTGCTCGATATGCCGATCATCTAGAAACCTCGTCTATCGCCCGCAAAAATGAGCGCGCCATTACGCCGCTCACAGCTGCATGCGCTCTTTTCGGACAAGGTCGCGCAGGCGCAATCGCTCGGCGCGCTCGATGTCCTGGCGGCGGCACCGAGGTTGATCGAAAGGGCCGAACCGGTAGGTGATCGATGCATTTATATTCCCCTGAAACAACAGTCCGGTCTGCTGCAGGTTTACCGGGAGAAGCTTGGCAGACCCGCCTCCGTTCAAATTCAGTCGCAGACACGCGCTGTATTCGAACGGCAGCGCGAGAAGGCTCCAACCGGAAGATGCTGCGCGAACGGTGAGGGTCGGGCCGAGATCGGTGACGACCGCAACCTCCGTCGCCGGAACGAGCGTGGTCTGAAGGTCATGCTCGATCACGACGTCCTGCGCAGGATCAAAGGAATCTCCGGCCAGGATACCGATGGCTTCGGCGGCGGTGGCTGCCACTCTTGGGTGGACCGGCGAATATTGACCCAGGTTGCTTCCGTCAAGCCGGAATATTCTGAGCGGAATTTCTCCCGCTTGCGTCTGATATACGAGCGTGGTGTCTGGGAGTTGTTCGGCGTCGGTGACGATCATGCGAATCCCCATTAGCCGTGCGATGCGGGGATTGAACACCCGGAGCGGGAAGAATGCCTTGAAGGCAACATCGTCCGGATGGGCGAAGAATGCGCGCAGGAAAGTAAATGTCACCGGCGATGTCCAATGGCCGTATTCGGTAGCGTCAGGAATGCCGAGACCGAGCAGATCGATATAATGATCGTTGCCGAGCATGAGCATGTAGTGAACGACCAATACATCGTAGGTGCCTAGCGGTGCGTCAGGCCATTGGTTCCCGGCCTCGGCGCGGGTTCCCCCCAGCACCAGCGTCCGGCCGCGGAATGGTTTTCCGGCTTGCACGGCGAGATCCGCTTTCAGGAGCGCGACAGACGGCGGTTCTTCCGCGGGAAAAAGCGCATGCTGGTCGGGGGGGATACCGAGCACATAAGGGCGCAGAACGAAGGCAGCGAGAAGGAAATAGAACGCGAGGCGGTAACGCGCGAGCGGCAGGAAGAACCAGCTCGCCGCTTTGCCCTTGGCTTCGGTAGCCGCCTTGTACAGATATCTGACAAAGGCGCGGTCGACAAAAAACAGCAACGTCATACAGAGAACAGCGAAGAACCAGAACAGGAAGGGGCCGTGGGACATTTCCGCATAATGCCAGGATATGCCCTGCTGGATCGTGAGATGGTTGACGATGGAGAAAATCGGCATGCCGATTTCCAGGAAAATCACCGCAAATGCAAATCGCCTCAGCCGTGGCGATGGACCGGCAAGCACAAGGAGGCAGGCGATGATGAGAGACGCGCCCCAGATAAAGGTGACACGCGAATCGTATCGGCCAAGGGTCTCGGCCATGGAAGAACCGAGAAACTCGCGCAGGAAGGCGAAACTGCGCACGTAGTGTCCGACGTCGATTGGCACCGTTTCGCGGAAGTGCGAACTGTAGGCATAGCCATAAAGGTCGAGCAGGAAAGACGGGACTCCTGCCGCTAACAATGCTGCTCCCAGAACGGCACCCGTGGCGAGCTTCCAGCCAAGCTCCGATCGGCTTCGCGACGTGATCAGGAATGCCAGGCAATAGAGCACAGTGACGGCTATGCCGAAGACAGCTCCCGCGGGAAATGCCAGCAGCAACAGGCAGGAGACGACAGCAAAGCCGGCAGCGAGGACCAGGTTTGCTGGCGCGGCACGGGCCTGTCCAAGAAAAAAGAAGAGGGCACTCGCCGCCAAGGAGTAGAGGCCCGCCTCATACCACCACAACCCGAGTATCAGTTGTTGCGTGAGAAGGTAGGGAGGGACCACATAGACGATGCGCTCGAGGCCAATCGGAATTGTTACCATAAGGGCAGTCGTGCCGGCGACCATGACCCGCGCAACCGGACGCAAGCCGAAGGCGCCGCCGAGAATCCACAGCAACAGCGCGGTGCACAGGAAGAACAGCGTCAGGGCAATCTCGAATTCACGCGCAGGGGAAAGGACGTGCGCCAATCCGAGAATTGGGGCGGCATTGCCGTTGAGCGGAACCTGGATACCGAAATTGTTGAGAAGATTGCCGGCAAGGGAAAATACCGGAGTGCGCCAATCGATATCGTAATCGACAAAGGCCTGATGATAATGCTGGTCGGGGGCCCGCGAGACGGCAACAATCGATCGCGTGGAGAGAAGTCGGAATACAATGAGAAAAAAACCCGCCAAAATGCCTGTCTGGATGCGTTCGCGGGCAGCATTGGCGGCGGGGACGCGTATGAAAAGAGATTTTCCCGCTGCTATTCCTGCTTCCCATATCGATCGTGCCAGTGCGAGAGGGACGGATTGCTGCATTTCTCGCGACGACTGAACTGCTCGCAAGAACGCGAAAGCAAGCACCTGGTAGCCCCAGCTGCAAAAGATCAGCAGGCAAAGCGCATTGAACGCCTCAAGGCGTTTGACGCCGAAAAGCCGGTAAAGAACAAAATTTTCGTTCTCGCCGAGCCCTATGTAAGGTCCAGCCAAGATGATAATGACGAGGACGAGCAATGTAAGCTGCAGGCCGATGAAGAGGCGCGGTCGGATCATCTTGCTGTTCTAATTACCGCGCGCAATGCGTGTAGCGATCCCATCCGCAGGATGTTTTGCTTTTGATCTGCCGACCACTTATCCCTCTACGTTTCGATCTTACGGTTTGCGGAAACATTGTCCAGAGACCACCAAGTAAAGCTCCATGATCAACCTGTCGGTTGTTATCCCGATCTACAACGAACGGCAAAATCTGCAGCCGCTCCACAGGGAACTTGCAGCCGCGCTCGCCGCCGCATCGCAAGAGTGGGAAATCATCTTCATCAACGACGGCTCGAACGACGGATCGACACAATTGCTCGACGAGATCGCAGCGGCCGATCCGCGCACGCGCGTCATCCATTTCCGCCGCAATTTCGGCCAGACTGCCGCCATCATGGCCGGGATCGACTACTCGCGCGGCGAAATTATCGTTACCATGGATGGCGATCTGCAAAACGATCCCAATGATATCGCCATTCTGCTGACCAAGCTGGAGGAGGGCTATGACGTTGTGTCCGGCTGGCGGGAGCAACGTCAGGATGCTGAATGGGGACGACGATGGCCCTCGCAAGTCGCCAACCGTTTCATTTCGAGGATGTCGGGAATTCAACTGCACGACTACGGATGTACGCTGAAGGCATATCGGCGCTGGGCGATCGAAAACGTGCGGCTCTATGGCGAGATGCACCGCTACATCCCAATCTATGCAAGTTGGCAGGGAGCGCGGGTGACTGAACTGCCGGTGGCGCATCGCCCTCGTCTGCACGGCAAATCGAAATACGGGCTTTCGCGAGTGTCGCGCGTGCTGCTCGACATGCTGGTCATTTTTTTCTTGGATCGTGCGATGGATCGGCCGATGCAATTTTTTGGCAAGGCAGGTCTCTATCTGCTGGGGGCAGCGTTTATTGCCGGGCTTTATGCAATTGCACTGCGCCTCCTTGAGGGGACCTCGTTCATTCAGACGCCGTTGCCTCTTCTGGTGTCTCTCCTCACCATAGCGGCTCTGCTTTGTTTGTTTTTCGGCGTGCTCGCGGAAGTACAGATGCGAACCTATTTTGAAAGCCGAGACAAGCGGGCGTATATCGTGCGCCAAACGAGAAATCTGGACTGACCGAATGTGCGGTATCGCCGGCTTCACGAGAGACCCTTCGCGGTCGCAGCAACAGGATGCCGCCATTGTCGGCAGAATGCTCGCTCCCATAGCGCACCGGGGGCCGGACGACCGCGGCATTCACGTTCGCGGCGGCATCGCATTCGGTCATCTGCGGCTGGCAATTATCGATGTGAGGGGAGGGCACCAGCCGCGGGTGGACCCGCCGACCGGAGACGCGCTGATCTTCAATGGCGAGATCTATGGTCATTCCGCATTGGCGGCAAAGCTCAGGCGCGAGGGAGCGCATCTCGTCGATCATTCCGATTCCGAAGTGCTGTTTCATCTCTTGCAGCGCGACGGCGTCAAGCGAACGCTCGACCAGATCGACGGAATGTTCGCCTTCGCCTTCTACGAAGCGCGAACAGACAAGCTTTATCTTGTGCGGGATCGCTTCGGCGAGAAACCCCTCTATTATTGCGAGCGAGATGAAGGCCTGGTTTTCGGATCGGAACCGAGCGCTGTTCTGGCACATCCGCTGGCACAGGATCTTCCCATCGATCTGAATGCCGTCGCTGCCTACACGCACTTCGAATATTTGCCCGGCAGCCGATCGCTTTATCGGGACTTGCGAAAATTACCTCCCGGCTCCTTCCTGACCTATCAATCCGGTCGGGCGGAAATCAGCTGTTATTGGCAGCCAAGTCCGCAGGAGCGGGGATCGGTTCTCGAGAATGAAGCGGGCAAGCTCGAAAAACTGGATTACCTGCTGCGCGAATCCGTACGGGAACGGCTGGTTGCCGATGTTCCGGTGGGAGTGTTTCTATCCGGCGGGATTGATTCCTCGTTGGTCGCGGCATTGGTCGGAAAGTATGCTGGCGGCCTGACCGCCTTCACCATTTCCTTGCCGGACCAAAGCTACGACGAAGCTCATTCAGCAAAAGTCCTCGCCGGCAGTCTCGGCCTTCAACATCGCGTTATTCCAATCGGCAATTCCGATATCGGCGCGGCGTTTGCCACCATCAGCGCCAAAATGGACGAACCGCTTGCCGATGCCTCCCTCTTGCCGACGCTCGCTCTGTGCACGGCCGCACGGCAGGAGGTCACAGTTGCACTCGGTGGCGACGCCGCCGACGAACTTTTCGCCGGCTATATCAGTTTCCAGGCAAACCGATTGGCTCGCCTTCTGGCGCTTGTGCCGAATAGTCTAGGGGCAGCCATGCGCGCGGGATTGAATCTCGTTCCCAGCAACTCCTCGTACATGAGCAAGGAATTCCTGCTGCGGCAGCTAAGCCACGGCTGCGGACTTCCGCCCGAGCGCCAATGGATCGCCTGCATGGCGCCTTTTGCGCCGGAGGAGCATCTGCGGCTGTGGAGGCATGATGTCGAGGCGCCGGACATGCTTGCCGCCGAGCTGTACGCAATCGCGGAATTTACCCACAAGCGGGATCGGAAGCATTGGTCGACTGCTGAATTGCTTTTGTCTTTTATGCAGACATATCTGCCGGAAGACATCCTGCAGAAAGTCGACAGGGCGTCCATGTATGTCAGCTTGGAGGTCCGCTCACCCTTCCTTGCCCGCAACTTCGCCGAATATGCGATCAGTCTTCCTTCCTCCGACAAGCTTGGAGTGTGGCGAACCAAGCAGCTGTTCAGAAAACTGGCCTTGCGCTATATCCCGGCGGAAATTGTCAATCGGAAAAAACACGGCTTTGCCCTGCCGCTTGCCCGGCTGCTGCGCGAGCAGCTGAAATCTGCGGTCGGCGAGACATTGCTTGACCGGGATTCGCCGTTGCGAGAATGGTTTGACGGCAAGTACATGGAATATCTTTGGTGCATGCATCAAACAGGAAAGCGCGATTTTCGAAAAAAGATTTGGACTCTCTATTGTCTCGCCACTGTCGTAAACAACATCCGCTCTTTGCTTCGTCATTCAGCCACGGTCGTCGAGGGAGAGAACCGATCGGAAGCCGAGCTCGCGCACTAGTGGTCCGATTCCGAAGTTCGTCACCACTCGCGGCACGTTCAGATGCGAACTTCGGAATCTAAGGACCACTAGCAACTCTATGATTTCTAGTGCGGTTTTGAATTTGAAGTTCCTAAACGAGCTTGCGGCCAGTTATGATAGGAACTTCAAATTCACCGCACTAGCATGCATAATGGCGGCTTCTCGGATGCAACAGATGACTTCTCGCGCGCGCATTGGCGTTGCACCCGGCCTTGCCTTGGTCGACGCAATCGGCGAAGAGCTGCGGTCGCTTCCGCAAGAGCTATCAGCTTCAATTGCGCGCTACAAATCGCGTGTCGGCGCTCTTGCTCTCTCGCGTCAGCAGTTTTTTTCGCAGGCTTGCCAGCCTTGTTTCCCTGCTGCCGCGGGATTGGCGCTTCTGGACGGTTGCAGCCGTTGCCGCCGCCGTCATGGGCGTCATGCAGTTCAATGTCCCGCTCTGGTATGGCGGGAGCGACCACGGCGACTATTACTGGTACGGCCGCTTTCTGCTGGGGCAGGGATTTGCCGGCTACGCGCTGCCGCCCAACTGGCGCACGCCGGGGATGGGCATCTTTCACATCCTCTCCGGCACCGTGCTCTTCGATACGTGGAAGGGATTCATCGCGCTGTTCGCGCTGTTCAGCGTCGCCATTCCGGTCCTCTACTATCTCATCGTCCGGCCGCATTCGCGCAACCTTGCCCTCGTCGCGGCGCTCGTCGTGATCGCCTCCATGACGCCCACCATCTACGCGACCATGGCGGGGTCCGATCAGGTGTTCTTCTTTCTGCACGCGCTTCTCCTTTGCCTGTGCGTGACCTATTTCCATCGCCGGCTCGACCGCCGCCTCACGCTTCCCATCGTCATCGCCGTCGTTGCCGCCTGCGCCCATCTGGTGCGGCCGGTGGGCGCGGTCCTGTTCTGGATCTTCGTCTTCGTTGCCGTCCTCTTGCGGCCCCACGACTGGCGGCGCCTCGCGGCGGCGAGCGGAGTCTACGTGGCGCTTATGGCCGCCTGGGTGGTCTGGGACCGCGACCACGGCACGAATGGAGGCCTTGGGCCCGGGCATGGCCATGAATTGCCCAACCAGCTTGCGACCATCGCCGAGCGGCGCCTGGCGCAGGCATATTTTTCCCCGCAAGGCCTCGTGCATGCGCAGAGCGATGCGGCGGCAAAGGACTACGCCGCAAGCAGGACGCTTCGCAGCGAACTGCTCGCGCGTTCCTCGATCAGCACCCGCAGGAATGGCAGTCGGCTGCGTTCCTCACGCCGCCAAGCCTGTTCGGCCGCTATGCCGGCGATCCCGACGGCGCCGGGAAGCTTCTCGATGCGCTGTTCGCCGAGCGCAACACGCTCTATTTCGCCTTCATTGTCGCAAGCGCCAGGAAGGCGCTCGGCGATGATGCCGCGCTCGCCTTGCTCCACGACGTGGCGCGAGAGCATGGGACCACGGGCTGGAGCGGACTGGCGCGCTATTTCCTCAACCAGCCGGCGCAATTGCTGTTCGGCGTCGTGCCTAATCTCACCGGGCGCAACGTGTGGGCCTCATTCCTGCGCGCCAAGCATCAGCCCGCCTACAGCATCGACCATGTCCCCGACCCGCTGCTCACCCCCGAACTGGGGCCGGCCAACGCGCTCATTCTCGCACCGTGCGGCAATTCATCGACGGACTACCCGCAATATTGGCCACCGGAAGTGCTGGCGCGGTATCCGGGGCAACCGGAGATGCTCTACCGCATGGTGGTGGGAAGCGATGAGTGGACTGACCTGTTTCCGGTAGGTCTCGACCCCGAAGGCTTCATCTACGAGATTCTGAACTGGTATTTCGGTCCCGCGCAGGCCGGCAGCCTCTATACGCGCGCCGTCGTCGAGATTCTGCGCAACCATCCCAAGCTGATCATGCTCAAATACGATAGTCTCCTGAGCCTCACCATCATGCCCAATCGCGCGCTCGCCGCGCTCTTTGATGGCAAACCGCTCTATCCCGGTTCCGACGCCTATTTCGAGACAAAGACGCAGGTGCACGACGGACCTCACGCCGGGTCTGCGCAAGGAACTCGTTCCGGTGATCGCCACGAACGATGTCTTCAAGGCCGCAGCCTCGCTGCAGATGGCGGTGTATGCCATGGCGCCGTTGTTCCTGTTGCTGCTCCTCCTCGCGCTTCCGTTTCTGCGCGGCCCCGCGACCACGGCGCGCATGCCTGCTCCTGATCCTTGACTATGCCTATCAGCTCGTATCGATCGCCGTCTTCACGTCTGGGGGGCGCCGCGCTACGAGGCGAGCTTCTATCTGCTGCCGTTCATCGTGAGCTGCATGATCTTCGGCCAGCTCACGTCGGATTGGCGGCGCCGGCGCTGCGGCCAAGTTGCAGCGTCCCGGATGCAGTGCAGCGCGCCGCAAACTCGGGATACCTCCCCCTGAAAGGGGGAGGTCGGCGCGAAGCGCCGGGTGGGGGTCAAATAGCGCGTGCTAGTAATTTAAGAACGACCCCCACCCGACCACCTTCGCTACGCTCGGTGGTCGACCTCCCCTTTCAGGGCCCCTTTCAGGGGGAGGTATCCAGCCTCTCGCTCGTGCCACGTACGGTTGCCTGTTGATGGTGCGCCGGCGACAACATCTTGCAATACTCCTCCGAATTGGACTTTATGCAGCGCCAGAACGCCTGTCCGATGCCTGGAGGGGACGCATGCCGCTATCGTTCATGCATGCAAAGCTGAAATGGCGGGCGGATCGCTGGCGTGCGCGCGCCGCATTTGCGTTCGGCGCGCTCGCAATGAGGTCAGGGCTGCGGTCGCTCATGGCGAAGCTGTGGCGGCGGGTCGCGCAGCGCGGCTCGACGCTGCGCGCGGCCTGGTCGGCGGCAACGCGTGCTCTCGCTCTCCTTCCGCGGGAATGGCAATTCTGGACGGTGGCGGCAATTTCCACCGTGGTGATGGCCGTCATCCAATACAACGTTCCGCTGTGGTACGGTGGCAGCGACCACAGCGACTATTACTGGTACGGCCGGTTTCTGCTGGGACAGGTACCGCCGGACGTCACCATCCCTCCCAGCTGGCGCACGCCGGGAATGGGGATTTTTCACATCATTTCCGGAACGGTGATCTTCGACAGCTGGAAAGGCTTCATTGCGCTGTTTGCGATCTTCGGCGCCGCTATCCCCGTCCTGTTCTATCTCATTGTAAGGCCGCATTCGCGCAATTTCGCGCTGCTTGCCGCACTCGCCGTCATTCTTTCCATGACCCCCTACATCTACGCGACGAGCGCCGGGTCGGATCAGGTCTTCTTCTTTCTGCATGCGCTTCTTCTCTTGCTGTGCGTGTCTTATTTCCATCGCCGGCTCGACCGCAATCTCGCGCTTCCCATCGGCATCGCCGTGGTCGCTGCCTATGCGCACATGGTTCGGCCGGTGGGGGCCGTCCTCTTCTGGATCTTCATCGCGCTCGCCGTGCTCCTGCGGCCGCGCGATTGGCGCCGGCTGGCAGCCGCGAGCGCCGTCTATGTCGCCATCATGGCCGTCTGGGTTTTGTGGGACCGCGACTACGGCACCAATGGCGGCGCCGGACCGGGCCTGGGCTACCCGTTGGCCAGCGGGCTCGCGACCGTCGCGGAGCGGCGCCTGGCGCAAGCCTATTTCTCGCCGCAAGGCCTCGTCCATGCGCAAAGCGATGAAGCGGCGGAGAGCTATCCGTCGAGCAGCGCGCTGCGAAGCGTGCTGCGCAATTTCATTGCTGCGCATCCGGAAGCGTGGCAGCGCAATACCCTGTTCACGCCGTCAAGCCTGTTCGGCCGCTATGCCGGCGAGCGGAACGGCTCCGGCAAACCTTCTCGATGCGCTCTTTGTGGATCGCAACTCCCTCTATTTCGGTTTCGTCGTGGCGGCGGCCAAAAACGCGCTGGGCCCGGAGCGCGGGCTCGCCTTGCTCCACGATGCAGCGGCCGAGCACGGAACGACAGGCTTGAGCGGGCTCGCCCGATACTATCTGGACAAGCCAGCGCAGCTCCTCTTTGGCGTCGTCCCGAACTATAGCGGGCGCAACCTGTTCAGCTCGTTTTTCCAGGCCAGGCATCAGCGCCTCTACACGGCGGGGCCTGTTCCCGATCCTCTGCTCACCCCCGAGCTTGGACCGGCGACCGCGCACATTCTCGGCACGGTGCGGCAATTCATCCATGACTACCCGCAATACTGGCCGGCGGAGATAAGAGAACGTTACCGTGACCGGCCCGAGGCGCTTTATGCGCTCATCGTGCGGGACGATTGGAGCGAGCTTCTGCCTCGGGGACTTGAGCCTGATGGCTTCATCTACACGATAGTGAACTGGTACTTTGGTCCGGCCCTCGCCGGAGCGCTTTATGCGCGCGCCGCTTTGGAGATCATGTACGCTATCCCAGGCTCATGCTGGTGAAATACGATAACCTCCTGCACCTGACGGTGATACGCCCGATGGAATCCTGGTCGGTAATAGGTTTCGAGCCAAAGGTTCAGATGACCGGCGACCTCACGCCCGGCCTTGCCAAGGGGCTCGCACCGGTGTTGCAGGTTGGCGCAGTCGAGAAGAGCATGGTCACGCTGCAGTCCCATGTCTATTTCATTGCGCCGCTGTTCCTGCTGCTGCTGATTGCGGCGCTACCGTTCCTGCGCGGACCGGCGACGACGGCGGCCTGTCTTTTGCTGCTCCTCGATTATGCGTATCAGGTCCTCTCCATTGCCGTGTTTACGCCCTGGGGATCGGCGCGCTACGAGGCAAACTTTTATTTGTTGCCGTTGATCGTCAGCTGCATGATTTTCGGCCAGGTCGCATCCGATTGGCTCGGCCAGAAACAAGGGGAGGGAGCGCATCATGGAGCCGCGCGTCAAGCTTGAGGATTTGGATGTGGTGGTGCGGCACAGGAATGGGCGCTACCTTGCAAAAATCCCCCACATCGGACTTTACGCAACCGCCGACAGCCTGCCCAAGGCCATCGAAGCGCTCGAGGCCAAGAAGCAGAGCCTGCGCGAGGAGCTGAGCCAGGCCGGCGCGCTGGACGAAATATCCGCTCCCTGGTCGCCGCAGCAGCGCGGGACGATCGCGTCGCTGGTGCTGTTTTCCGCCAAGATGCTCATCCTCCTTGTGGTGTTCATGGTCGCGGTGGTCTATACCGGCCGGGTATTCGATCGGCGCATGGAAGAGTTCCGGCAATCGACGAAGATCGGGGGCGCGGCGTTTTGGACTTCGCTCGAGCGACAGCTTGCGCGTGCCGCCGAGCCGGAGAGCGAAATGTCGGCTGCGAAGAAGCAGGAGCTCCTGGCAAACCTGCATACCGTCGTCGAGCGCTGGCGCCCGTTCGTGCACGAGGCGCAGCTCCTGTTCTCCGAAAACCCTGAGCCGCGCGCCGGCAATCCATGACGATGTAGTCGAGGAGTTCCCATGACCCCGGACATCACGGTTTTCATCTCCTGCTACAACGAGCGCGATTCCATCGTGCCGACCATCGAGACGCTCACTCGCGCGCTCACGCGGTTGGCGATCGACTGGGAAATGCTGGTCATCGACGACTGCTCGCAGGATGGGTCTGCCGCCGTCGTCGAAGAATTCATGCGTTCGCAACCCGCGCTGCCCATTCGTCTCGTTCGTCATGACGTCAACCAGGGGCTGGGCGCGACGATTTTCGAAGCGGCGCGGCTTGCCCGCGGCAGGTATTTCTGGTGCGTCGCCGGCGACAACCCGGTGCCGGAGGAGACCTGTGCCACCTTGTTTGCGCAGCTTGGCCGGGCGGACATCATCATTCCTTATGTCACGCGTTACGAGGGGCGAACGATGTTTCGCCGGGTGCTCTCCGACAGCTATGGGACGCTGGTTCGTCTCGTCTCCGGTTCGACGGTCAAATATTTCAACGGGTCTTCCATCTATCTGCGCGAGCAGTTTCTCCGGCACAGCGACATCCCGCAGGGCTTTGCCTATTCGGCGGAGATGATCATTGGCTTGATCAATGACGGCAGCACCTATGTGGAAGTGCCGGTCCTCTATAACGACCGCAGCTCCGGGACGTCCACGGCGCTCAGCCTGAAGAATTTTTTCGACGTTGCCGGCCTGTTCGCGCGCCTGCTCGCGCGCCGGCTGGGCTGGGCTGCCGCCACGCCGGTGCCCGAGCAGAAATTGCTCTCCGACCGCGGCTAGAATGGCGGATTACGCCTGCGGCTAATCCGCCCTACAACAAACGGCTCGGATGGTAGGGCGGCGTTAGCCGCAGGCGTAACCCGCCGATAATCGGTCACGCTGACTGTGCTAGTGGGAGATATTGATGGCGTTATCATTGGAGAGCCCGCGCTTCTCGCTGCGCACGGCAGCATTCGCCGACATCGAGAAGACCTTGACCGAACTCGGCCATGTGGTCCTCGACGATGCCTGGAACCCGGAATATCTGGAACGGCTGCAGGCGGGCGCCAAAGCGCGGTTCGAGGCCGACGACGCGCGCATGAACGGCCGCTTCGATCAATTCCCGACCGAGGTCGTGGAAATGTATCTCGGCGGCCACAGCACGCTTGAGCAGATCGCCGACATCACCGGCAGGAATTTCGCAGCGCTCGACCAGGAATTCTATTCCGAGTTCGAAAGGACCGGCATGCCCGCCGTGCTGCGGCACCTGCTGCGCGGGCACTTCGTGCTTGACAGGAGCGAGCGGGTGGTGCGGCGCACCGACCCGCGCTATCCCGTGCGCTTCACGGGGCTGCATTACGACGGCCAGCTCCATTCATGTGCGCGCCGCGGATTAAACAGCCAGCGCGAGTTCACGCTGTGGACGCCGCTCGTTCCGTGCGTCGACGACCAGACGCCGCGGCTCCTCCTGCTGCATCGAGGCGACGCGGTGGAGTTTGCCGCCAAGGAGACCGGCGGTTTCGACCCGATCCAGCTCAAGCCGCGCCAGGTGCGCGAGGAGGGCCAGTATCTTGCCAAGGTCGGATCGCTCGATGAGCAGTTCGAGCGCATCTATCGCGAGCATCGCTGCTATGCGCCGCCGGTCCCGCTCGGCAGCGCGGTCCTCTTCGAGCATTGCATCCTGCACGGCTCCTATCGCACGTCTAAAATGACAACGCCGCGCTACAGCCTCGACTGCCGCGCCATCGGCGAATATCGCCCGGGCAGAGAGACCGCGCCGTTCAAGGGAATGATTTTTCGCACCGGCATTTATCCGGTGCCGACGCTCGGCCAGCGGCTCTATCGTTTCATGCGCAGCCAGGCCGGCAAAGCAAGCGCGCGCTTGCGCCGCAAACGGCCGACACCGAGACGCAATCGGTGCCGGTGCGGGAGCATTGAATCGAAGGCTGATGCATTGCTTCTCCGCCTCTATGCCCGGCCGTTGCGCCGGGCATCCGACGCCCGGGTCTGGCCATTATACTTAAAGGCCCTTGTCACGTATAGAGACGTGGCGAGCCGTCGTACAAGCCCGGCCGTGACGTGGAGAGGCGTGAGAAAATTATCCACTCACTAACCATACGGCGTATCCCCAGCGCTCCTGATAAACGCGGACTGTGGCGGATAGGTTACAGCCATGCGCGCCGGTTTGTCCTATGTTGCCTGCCGAGTATGCAAGTGCCGCAGGAGTACGCGCGTTGCATGCATGCAGGTTCGGGCCTGTCTCAGTGCGAGCAGCGGCCTTGAGAACCAAGGGCAACCGGGGGGTTTGCGATGAAAAAGCTACTTCTTTCTGCTAGTGCGCTGTGCGCGCTTGCGACGTTGACCGTCGGGTCGGCATCGGCGGCGGATCTGCGTATGCCGGTCTACAGGCCGGCGCCTGTCGTGTGCCCGACCTGCAACTGGACCGGCTTCTATGTCGGCTTCAATGTCGGCGAGAGCAAGGATTGGACGAGCACCCAGGAGACGTGGGACTGGAATTACGCTTATCCCGCCAACATTCTCACAACGAGCACGGCCGGAGCCCTTTCGTCGGAGGTCGTTAACACGCGGCTATGGAAGCACCTACCGCCACGCCTCCATGGGCTTCCTCGGCGGATTGCAATGGGGCTACAACTGGCAGGTCGGCGGCTTGCTGGTCGGCTTCGAAGGCGACTGGAACTGGAGCAACGAGAAAGACACCCATACGACCGGCGGAGCCCAGTCCACGCCATCAACTTCGCTGGCCCAGCGGCTACTTCTACCGGTCCCGTCTTCAAACGGGCTGTCAGGGCTGGAGCAGCGAGGAGAAAATCGAGTGGCTGACCACGTGGCGGGCCCGCCTGGGCTGGGCGCATGACTGCTACCTCTGGTACATCACCGGCGGTGTTGCCTGGGCCAAGATCGAAACCAATTACACTCTTTTCCTCGACGCCCGGGCGCACTGGTGGCGGTGTCGTTCAGGCACCGGCAGCAGGTACTGTGGGGACTGCCGGTGGGGCGTTGCGGCGGCGAACTTCAGCACCACCAGGACTGGCTGGGTGCTTGGCGGCGGCGTCGAGACCGATATCGGCGCATTGTTCGGCCTGGGTGGTCACAACTGGTCGATGAAGCTCGAATACCTCTACGTCGACCTCGGCAACGTGGACAACACCGTCGGCAACCGCCTTGGTGCCGGTAAACGTTGTCGGCTTCGGCAGTGCGCAACCGCTGTCCCTGCACGGCCACGGGAACCACGAACTTCCACAGCACGAACCACGTCTACGAGCAGATCATCCGCGTCGGCATCAACTACCGCTTCGGCTACGCGGCGGTTGCTCCGGTCGTGACGAAATACTGATCGTCCGCGATCATCGCTTAACGAATGGAAGCCCCGGGCAGTGCCCGGGGCTTCTGCTTGTGTTGCTAGCCATGAGCCGCGCAATCCGGGATCAGCGCCCGCATAGCGCTCCATGCGGGCTACGACGCTACAGGGTTGGCCGCCAAGCCATCGGATGATGCTTGAGTACGCGATCGACCGTGACGAGACGAAAATTCTCGACCATGCATTGAGCGAGCAGAAGGCGGTCGAACGGATCGCGTGTGTCGGGTTCGGGTTCGACGACCGCAAGAACATGCCGTTCATTGATCACGAGAAGCCCGAGGCGCATGCTCTGCAAGAGATCAGGAACATTAGCAAGGGCGGTGCGAAGGGTAAGCTTGCGCAACCGTACCTTGATGGCCATCTCCCAAAGACTGGCCACGCTCGCATGTAGAATAGCTTCCGGCGCGGCGAGAGCTTGCCGCATGTCTTCCTGATCAAGTGCGTCGAGTTGCGCGTCGAGGAGGGCAATCAGAACGTGGGTATCGAGCAAGAGCGGCATGGCTCAAGCAAGTGGGCGAATGAGGAAATCCTCGGGCAAAGGCTCGTCGAAATCATCGGCAACATACGTCACAATGGTGCTCAGGCGATGCTTGCGCTTGAATTCGCGCACAGCTTCGAAGTTTAGCCCTCCCTTGCTCTGATGCGGCACTAGATCGAAGACGGGCTTTCCGTTGCGGGTAACCACGACTGTCTCGCCCTTCTCAACCAGTCGCGCCAGAGCGGTGAGGCGATTTTTCGCTTCCTTAATGGATACTGTGGCCATGAGCCTGAGGATAGCTACCGGTAGCCACTTCGGCAAGGTCTGAAGTTGGGATCTCAGAAGAACAATTTAGCGTTTATTTGCCTCTTCTCGGTTGAACTTGAATCCGGACGGTAGTCGGCCTCTTAGCGCGCGCAGACGCATTAAAGCCGCCTCCTTCGTCGGACGACCGCGCGCACGATGGCCGACCGGCCGATAATGCGCGGCGAACAACGTATTGCTCCCCCAATCGCGCGAAGGGCAATGGCGACCGACTGCGGCAGATACTTTGCCGTGCGATAGGCTCGCACGGTACGCTCGGCCACGCCCAGCAAGGCCGCGGTTTCGCCACTGCTCAGATTGAGCTGCGATTCAAATGCAACCAGATCAGCTCCGCTGATTGGGCGTTGCTCGTCGGCCATTATCTTGAGCGTGTCGGCACCGTAATCGAGGCCGTTCTCCCACTCGATGCCGCCGCCAAAATCCGCAACATGAACCCTGCGGAAGGCAGCTGGCGCAACGAGGAAGATCCGAAAAAGTCGCGACCGATGGATTAAGCCGGTCAAATCGATCCGGTCTTTCGTGCCGTCCGTCCAAACGACATTGAGCGTCCACGGCGCACGTGCGGCGCTGACAGATTTGATGCGTGGGAGTGTGTCCACTGATCGCTCCTTATCTGAGCTCATTCCACTTGACCATCAACCGCGTCGCGGTTCGCTGCTATCCATGCCAACGCTTCACGGCGGTGCCGCGGTGGGATCACACCCGCAAGAACCGCGGCGTCGGCAATGCGGACCTTGGCCTGAAAATCAGGCCCGATTACGTGGACGTGCGGTGGATTGTGATCCTCGGCGTATAGGGTGATCTTGTAGGCTCCAAAGTCTTTGATTGTTGGCATCGCGCCGTCCCGGCAAGAAATATGCGGCATTATCTGCCGAATTTCAAGGGTCGAGAGTCGAATTGATGCAAATTGATGCTCGAGTGCGCCGTGCGCCAAGTTTGCCGAACGACAGAACTCTATGCGATCCTCGCCGCGGTTAACGCAAGGTAGGGCGCCTAAAGCGGAAAGGGAGTGCCGCGCGAATGATCGATACTACTTTCGGGCAGAAAAAAATTGCCGAAATAGAGTTTTTCGACAAGCACGCAGAGCAGGGCGACTACAACGTCTTTACGGGTGCGGCGAGCCGCAAGATCATTGATGCGTTCGTTTCCTGCACAGGGCTCGCCCCGCCCGCGCGCGTGGTCGATCTCGGGTGCGGCTCAGGGGCATTCACCCGGCTTCTGTGCGATGCGGGCTTTGCCGCGGAGGGCGTCGACCTCAGCCCGCGCCTTGTCGCGCTGGCGCGACGCATGCACCCGCATATCGCTTTTCGCGAAGGCGACGTCGAGGCGCTTTCCTTCCCCGACGGCACCTTCGACGGCGTCCTCCTGTCGGGCATCGTGCACCATCTGCCCGACCCGAGCCGCTGCGCCGCGGAGGTGCGTCGCATCCTCAAGCCGGGCGGCTGGTTCTTTGCCTTCGACCCGAATCGCCTCAATCCGTTCATGTACCTTTACCGCGACCGCAGCTCGCCGTTCTACAGCGCGGTCGGGGTGACCGAGAACGAGCGCCCGGTCCTGGCAAAAGAAGTCGCGCGCGTTTTCTCCGCGGCGGGGCTGCGCGTATTCAGCGCCGGCCTGGGCGGGCTGTCCTACCGCTACGTCGCTTCGTCCACGGCGAGCCGCCTGCTGCCGGTCTACAACGCGCTCGACGCGCTTCTTTTCGCGCCCTTCTTCATGGCGCCGTTTCGGCCCTTCGTGCTGACCTACGGCCAGCGGGGTTGAGGTGTTAACTCGGCGCAATACCCGCCCCTGAAAGGGGGGGTCGACGAAGCGAAGGCGGTCGGTGGGGGTTATTGATCGCGCAGTTGACCCCCACCCGGCTCGCTACGCGAGCCGACCTCCCCCTTTCAGGGGGAGGTAAACCTGCCTCACGGCCGTGACAAAAGCGTACCAGCACCAGCGCAGGTAGGCGGGGAGCCAGCGCAGGACCTTGAAGCGGCTCTTTCCGCTGCGCCGCTCGAACCATTGCGCGGGCACCTCGTCGATGCGCCAGCCAAGGCGATGTGCCTTCACGAGATATTCGATGCTGTAGCAAAAGCCGGTCGTCGACTCGATTTCTATCCCCTCGATCGCGCGCCGGGAAAAAAGGCGAAAGCCGTTGGAAGCGTCGCGCGTCGGAATGCGCGCCACGCGATGGAGGAACCAATTGCCCGCCCGCACCAGCACGGCCTTGAGCGCGGGACAGCCGACCATCGAGCCGCCCGGCATGAACCGGCTCGCACAGACAATGTCGGCACCATCCTTGCCGCGCGCCACCATGGCATCGAGAATGCCCGCATTGTAATCGTCATCGGCAGGGAACATGATCACGTAGGGAGCCCTGCTCGCGGCAAACCCCGTCATCACCGCGGCATGCGCGCCGCGGCTCTTATTCTGTCGAAATTCTATGTTCAGGCCGGCAAATTCAGCGCGATGCGCCTCGACGGCTGCTAATGTATTGTCTTCGGAACTATCGTAGATGAGCAGCACCCGCGCCCGCGTGCGCACCTCGTTCGCGATGCCGCGCAGCGTTGCAACGATATTTTCTCCCTCGTGATATACGGGAATGACGATATCGAGGTCAGCGGGGCGGCATCAAAAAAATCCATGCAGAGCAAAAACCGGCGTTCAAACCCACTGCCAGATATGCGCGAGTGCAAAGCTCGGCCAGATCGTGTCGCTCGGGCATCAGCCTATCGTCCAGCAGTACCTCACCGAAGAGGAGCTGCGCGAACCCGAACGCATGTATCCGCTCGTGCTCATGCGCTGTGGAAATTGCGGCCCCTGCAATTGAGCTACACCATCGAGCCGGAAAAAGTCTTCCCGCGGGATTACCCGTATCGCACGGGGCTTACCAATATGCTCCTGCGCAATTTTGAGGAGCTTGCGGCAATCCTCCCTGCAGCGGGAGCCTATTCGCTCGGCGATCTGGTCGTCGATATCGGCTCGAACGACGGCTCGCTGCTTAAGCCGTTTGCGGCGCGCGGGGCCCGAGTGCTCGGGGTCGAGCCGACCGACGCCGCCAAGGATGCCGGCAAAGCCGGCATCGAGACGCTGCAGGAGTACTTTACCAGCGCCACCGCTGACAAGATCCGCAAAAGCTACGGCGCCGCGCGGGTCGTGACCGCCACCAATGTCTTCGCCCACATTCACGATGCCGCGGCGCTGGTGGAAAACATCAAGGCGCTGATGGGAGCGGAC